>NZ_WAGX01000004.1 GCF_008830185.1 Candidatus Galacturonatibacter soehngenii | reverse complement strand
GTGGACCGAAATTAAAGTAGGGAAGTGTGTGAGCTAGCTGCCAAGAAAAGCCGCTATTGTTTTTATTGTACCCGTACCGTAAACCGACACAGGTGGATGAGGAGAGAATCCTAAGGCCGACGGGAGAAGCATTGTTAAGGAACTCGGCAAAATGACCCCGTAACTTCGGGAGAAGGGGTGCCTGGTGAAAGCCAGGCCGCAGAGAATTGGCCCAAGCAACTGTTTAGCAAAAACACAGGTCTATGCAAAACCGAAAGGTGAGGTATATGGGCTGACGCCTGCCCGGTGCTGGAAGGTTAAGGGGAGAGGTTAGCGCAAGCGAAGCTTTGAACTTAAGCCCCAGTAAACGGCGGCCGTAACTATAACGGTCCTAAGGTAGCGAAATTCCTTGTCGGGTAAGTTCCGACCCGCACGAAAGGCGTAATGATTTGGGCACTGTCTCGACAATGCACCCGGTGAAATTGAAGTACCAGTGAAGATGCTGGTTACCCGTGCCAGGACGGAAAGACCCCATGGAGCTTTACTCCAGTTTGATACTGGGATTCGGTACTGCATGTACAGGATAGGCGGGAGACTAGGAAGGTATGACGCCAGTCATACCAGAGTCGTTGTTGGGATACCGCCCTTGCAGTATTGGATTTCTAACTAGCCACCATAAACTGGTGGGAGGACAATGTCAGGCGGGGAGTTTGACTGGGGCGGTCGCCTCCGAAAGAGTATCGGAGGCGCTCAAAGGTTCCCTCAGAATGGTTGGAAACCATTCGCAGAGTGCAAAGGCATAAGGGAGCTTGACTGTGACACCGACGGGTGGAGCAGGTAGGAAACTAGGACTTAGTGATCCGGTGGTATAAAGTGGGATTGCCATCGCTCAACGGATAAAAGCTACCCTGGGGATAACAGGCTTATCACTCCCAAGAGTTCACATCGACGGAGTGGTTTGGCACCTCGATGTCGGCTCATCGCATCCTGGGGCTGAAGTAGGTCCCAAGGGTTGGGCTGTTCGCCCATTAAAGCGGTACGCGAGCTGGGTTCAGAACGTCGTGAGACAGTTCGGTCCCTATCCGGCACGGGCGCAGGATATTTGAGAGGAGCTGACCTTAGTACGAGAGGACCGGGTTGGACGAACCGCTGGTGTATCTGTTGTCTACCAAAGGCATGGCAGAGTAGCCAAGTTCGGAAGGGATAAACGCTGAAGGCATCTAAGCGTGAAGCCCCCCTCAAGATGAGATATCCCATAGCGCAGGCTAGTAAGACCCCTTGAAGACTACAAGGTAGATAGGACAGAGGTAGAAGTGCAGTAATGCATGTAGCTGACTGTTACTAATCGGTCGAGGGCATGACCAAAGAGCTTAGCAGGTGAGAGCTTGTTAAGGGAGTCGTCATACATTATTCGAATTTCATGTGCAGTTTTGAAGGTATGTTAATATAGTAATTTATATTTAATAGATAGAAGCGGACATTCTTAATAAAATAAGAATGTCTATTTTTGTTATATCATCTGTATCTCAATATAATTTTTAGATTTTTTTTATGAAATACGTTACCAGTTTTTTGGGGAATCAAATCTCATAATTAGCAGAAAGATTAAATTATATTTTATAAATTGTTTATAAAATCGGATATATCTTTTCGCTTTTTTATGCTATAATAAGACAAATATGAGTTTTTGGAAAGTTACAAAGAGAGGAAGGTAGAGATATGGATACAAATATACTACTAGAGAATGGTACAAATGAATTAGAGGTATTAGAATTTACTCTTGGAGGTAATCATTATGGAATTAATGTTGCCAAAATCAGAGAAATTTTAACGTTTCAAAAAGTAACTCCGGTTCCAAATGCGCATCCTTGTATCGAAGGTGTGTTTATGCCAAGAGATACTATGATTTCTGTTATTAATCTAAAAAAGGCAATTGGTATAAATAGTAATGCAGATGACGAAGGATTATTTATTATAACCAATTTTAATAAATTAAATATTGCATTCCATGTGGATTCAGTGCTAGGAATTCACAGAATATCATGGGCAGATATAATAAAACCAGACCAGACGATTAATACAGCTGGAAATGGTGTATCAACCGGTATTATTAAAATAGAGGATAAGCTAATTATTATATTAGACTTTGAAAAGATTGTTACAGATATAAGTCCTGAAACAGGTCTTAAGATTTCAGATATTGATGCATTAGGTGAAAGGCAAAGAAATGATTCTCCAATACTCATTTCAGAAGATTCTCCCCTTCTTTGTAAATTAATTACAGATTCATTGAAGAAATCAGGATATAATAATTTAATTGTAACAGATAATGGACAAGAGGCGTGGGATAAACTATCGCAATTTAAAAGAGAAGGAACGTTAGATAAAAAAGTAAAATGTGTTATTACAGACATTGAAATGCCAATTATGGATGGACATAGATTAACCAAATTAATTAAGACAGATGAAAAATTATCAAGACTTCCAGTCGTTATCTTCTCATCACTTGTTAATGAAGAAATGCGAAGAAAAGGCGAACAGTTAGGTGCAGATGCACAGCTTTCTAAGCCAGAAATAGGTAATTTAGTTTCAGAAATTGATAAACTGTTAGCAAAATAGAGCTAGAAAAGTTCTTATCAGAAGTGAAAACGATAAGAACTTTTTTTGGTAAGAATAGTAATAAGAAAAGGAAAAAAGTATGTCAGCATCAAAAGAAGATATAGTTAATCGGATAAAAGAATCAAAAAAGATATTAATCGGAATTGGAGAAGAGTTTTCGAATAAAGATATCTCCTATCAATCCAGTAATGTATATCAGATTTTTAAAGAAAAAAAAGAAAAAGAGTTAGAAGATGACAAAGTTGACTGGATGATAGAAACAATAAAAAATTATTATATCCATTCTGAGATTGGTATTGATCATTTACAAACAGGACAAGCCTATCGAGAGTTGTTCAATATAATTCAAGATAAAGATTACTTTATAGTAAATATGAATACAGATGGATTACTTGAGAAAGTTGGATTTAATCATGAGAAAATTGTATATCCATGTGGTAGACATAATCAATATCAATGTTGCAACAATTGCAATAATAAGGTAGTAGACGCTGATGAAATTGATAAAGAAATAATAGCTTTGATTTGTGATAAACAAGTTAAGCTAAGAGATATTAAACAACCTAGATGTATTCAATGCGGCGAAAATCTAGTATATAACAGCGTTCAAAATAGTAATTACTGTGAAGAAGGATATCTAGAACAATGGAAGAGATATACAGAATGGACTTCACTAACACTGAATCAAGAGCTATGTGTTCTTGAATTAGGAGTTAACTTTAAGTATCCAACTGTGATTCGATGGCCTTTCGAAAAGATTGCATTTATTAATAATAAAGCTCATTTTATTAGAATAAATGAAAAATTTAACCAAGTTAGTAGTGAGTTAGCAAATAAGGCTATTACAGTAAAAGAGAGTGCGAAAGCTTTTTTATTAAGATAATATAGGGTATTAACTTGTTATATTGAGCGGAGGAAGATATATGGGACAAGAAGATTACTTAAATAATCTATTAAATTCTATTGTGGATGGAAAAGAAGAGAGCAAAAAAACAGAGAAAAAAGAAGAAGAAATGTTGGCAGATGCATTAACTAGTGAGAAAGCAGATGCGTTAAAAGATGAATTTACAGATTCTGAAGAAGGAATGGAAGATGTATTTGCAGATACGAAAGAAGAAGCACTTATAGATGTATTTGCAGATACGGAAGAAGAAGGAATGGAAGATGTATTTGCAGATACGGAAGAAGAAGCACTTATAGATGTATTCGCAGATACGGAAGAAGAAGGAATGGAAGACGTATTCGCAGATGCTGAGGAAGAAGGGTTGGTAGATATATTTGCAGATACTGAGGAAGAAGAAGGGTTGGTAGATGTATTTGCAGATACGAATGAAGACGAAGTATTAGAAGATGTAATTGCAGATACGAAGGAAGAAGGATTGGTAGATGTATTTGTAAATACGGATGAAGAAGTATTAGAAGATGTAATTACAGATACCAAGGAAGAAGAAGGATTGATAGATGTATTTGCAGATAATCAAGAGGAAGAATTGTTAGAGGACATATCTGTGAATGAAGGTGAGACTGTTGAAAGTGATATTTCTATAAAAGACGAAGAGGATATTAATAATGAAACAGTTGAGCTTGAAAAGGAAAGTGATACCTTATTAAACAGTATTGATGATATATTGGGAAGCCTTGATACAGAGGTAGAAGAAGGTGCTACGGATAGAGTAGAGGAAGAGTCTAATGAATCAAATGAAGAAGACATATTTGCCGTGTTAGGTGAATCACAAGACTCAATTGAGGTTTCGAGTCAATCAGAAGATTTTGCTGAACAAAGTCTTTTTGATGACGATTTGATGAAGTTATTAGGTGAAGAGGATCTTTCAGGGGAAGAAGTCTTTTTAAGTGTTGATGAGACAGAAGCAGAGCTTGCAAAGGACAAAGATGCGAAAGCACAAGAAACAAAAAGTTTGAAGAATGACAAAAAGCCTGGTTTGTTTGCAAAACTATTTAAAAACAATGAAGAATCGTCAAATGACCAACCCCTAGAAGAGATAACGGCTAAAGAAAAAAAGAAAAAAGAAAAAAAGGTTAAGCCTCCAAAGGAAAAGAAAGCTAAGAAAGAAAAAAAACCGAAGAAGCCAAAGGTAAAAAAACCAGAAATTATTGAAGAACCTTCAGTACCTTTACATAAAGGCCAGGTAATAGCTATATTTGTTTTGTGTATTTCAATTGTCATCCTAATTATATCTGGTTCCAATCTGATTCCTTATAGTATTAGTATTTCTACTGCAAAAGGTTATTATGAAAGAGAAGAATATACAAAGGCCTATTATGAACTAGAAGGATTAGAGATTCAGAAAAAGGATTTGACCTTTTATAATAAATTACAAACGATTATGTTTTTAAAAAATCAACTGGATTCCTTTTATACCTATGAAAGAATTGGGTTAAACCAAGAGGCGCTTAGTGCGTTATTAAAAGGTGTATCAAAGTATGACGAACATTATGCTAGAGCACAGCAATATGGAGCAGATGCTTTTTATGACCGTATATTAGGCCAAATCGAGAAAGAACTAACTGAAAAGTATAATGTATCGTTAGAAATGGCAAGAACGATAAATTTAGCTGAAGATGCTACGTCATATTCTGTACAAATAAAGAACATTACAAATAACCACTAAAATCATTTATAAAACAAAGCAGATGTCCATCTGCTTTGTTTTACGTTAGTACTTAAAAAAAAGCAAGAAAAATATAGGATTTTTAGAGAGAGTGTTTTATAATAAGTATAATTAATAAAAATATTGTATAATCACTCATAGGATTGTGGAGGTTAAAATGATAGGAATAATTGACTATGATGCTGGTAACTTAAAAAGCGTAGAAAAAGCCTTAAATTTTTTAGGAGAAGAGGTAGTTGTTTCTCGCGATGCAAAAATACTACTTGGTGCGGATAAAGTAATTTTACCTGGAGTAGGTGCATTTGGCGATGCTATGAGTAATTTGAGAAAGTTTGAACTAGATAAGGTGATTTATGAAATAGTGGAAAGTAATAAACCTTTTCTTGGAATCTGCCTAGGACTTCAATTATTGTTTGAACGAAGTGATGAGAGTACGGGTGAAGAAGGATTAGGGGTGTTAAAGGGAGAAATTCTTAGAATACCAGAGCAAGCAGGTTTAAAAATTCCTCATATTGGATGGAATTCCCTAACCCTTATGAATCAAGGGAAATTGTTTAAAGGAATTGAGAACGAATCCTATGTATATTTTGTACATTCCTACTATCTAAAGGCAATGGATGACAGGATTGTAACTGCAACTACAGAATATAGCACGACGATTCATGCATCGGTAGAACAAGAAAATGTGTTTGCGTGCCAATTCCATCCAGAAAAGAGTAGTAAGATTGGTTTGAAAATACTTGAGAATTTCGCAAAACTAAATAAGGAGGAAAAATAGATGCATACAAAACGAATCATTCCTTGTTTGGATGTGTGTAATGCAAGGGTAGTTAAGGGCGTTAATTTTGTAAATTTACAGGATGCAGGTGATCCGGTTGAAATAGCAGCAGCTTATGATAAAGCAGGAGCAGATGAATTAGTATTTCTTGATATTACGGCTACATCCGATGCAAGAAATACCGTGATAGATATGGTTAGAAAGGTTGCTAAGAAGGTTTTTATTCCATTCACAGTCGGTGGAGGGATTCGAAGCGTTGAGGACTTTAAAGCGATTCTTAGAGAAGGTGCAGATAAGGTTTCCATTAATTCATCAGCAATAAACAATCCCAATTTGATTCGTGAAGCGGCGGACAAGTTTGGAAGTCAATGTGTTGTGGTTGCAATAGATGCCAGAAAAAGAGAAGATGGATCTGGATGGAATATTTATAAAAATGGTGGAAGGCTTGATGTTGGAATTGATGCAATAGAATGGGCAATGCAAGTAGATAGGCTAGGAGCTGGTGAGATATTACTGACCAGTATGGATTGCGATGGGACAAAAGCAGGATATGATATTGAACTAACTCAGTTGATCGCACAAAAGGTGTCGATACCAGTCATCGCATCAGGAGGAGCTGGAACAATGGAACATTTTCATGAAGCATTAACAACAGGGAAAGCGGATGCTGCTTTAGCGGCTTCCTTATTTCATTATAAAGAATTAGAGATTAATCAGGTAAAACAATACTTAAGGGACAAAAATGTTCCAGTAAGGCTATAATTAAAGCAAGAGAGGTGATAATATGCCACCGATTACAAATGATTGGTTGGAACCATTAAAAGAAGAATTTGGCAAGGAGTATTACAAGAATTTGCATAAAAAGGTTGTGGAGGAATATAATACAAGACTGATATTTCCACCAGCAGATGATATATTTAACGCATTTCATCTAACCCCTCTTAGTAAGGTAAAGGTTGTTATACTAGGACAAGACCCTTATCATGATAATGGACAGGCTCATGGGGTCTGCTTCTCAGTTAAGCCAGAGGTGGATATACCTCCTTCCTTAGTAAATATTTATAAGGAGCTGCAAGAGGATTTGGGCTGTTATGTACCAAACAATGGATATTTAGTGAAATGGGCAAAACAGGGTGTGTTATTGCTAAATACGGTACTTACAGTAAGGGCACATCAGGCTAATTCTCATCGTGGGATTGGATGGGAGGAATTTACAGATGCGGCAATTCGTATCCTAAATGAACAAGATCGCCCCATCGTATATTTGTTGTGGGGAAAGCCTGCACAAAGTAAAAAGGTAATGCTAAACAACCCCAATCATCTTATTTTGGAGGCGCCTCATCCAAGTCCTTTATCTTCTTATCGAGGATTTTTTGGATGTAAACATTTTAGTAAGACGAACGCATTTTTACAGGCAAGGGAATTAGAGCCAATTGATTGGCAAATTGAAAATATATAATACATAAACAAAGCTAGATTTCCATTCATTAGAAATCTAGCTTTATTTAATCTATAAAAAGATAATGGTTTGAGAATTTTAGGAACATTAATTTTTTGTGTAAAGATTTTTATTTGCAGTGGAAAGCATAAGCTTAATACGATTAAGCTGATTTACTTCACTAGCACCTGGATCATAATCAATTGCAACAATATTTGAAAGAGGATATTGATGTCTTAGTTCCTTGATTACACCCTTACCAACAACATGATTTGGAAGACAAGCAAAGGGTTGTGCACAAACGATATTATTGGTTCCACTATGTATTAGTTCTAGCATTTCAGCAGTTAAAAACCATCCTTCACCTGTCTGATTTCCGAGGGAAACGAAGTCTTTTGCCATATCAGCAAGCTTATCAATGTTTGATGGAGGTGTAAAGTTTTTGCTTTTCTTTAATGCCTGGTATGCAGAGCCACGAAGAAATTCAATTGCTTTTATTCCTAAGCGGCCTTTGATTGCGGTTGACTTTTTAAAACCTAATTCGTTTGCTTTAAACTCTGTATTTTTAAAGCAGTATAAGAAGAAATCAATTAGGTCAGGTACCACCGCTTCCGCGCCTTCTGCTTCTAGTAATTCAACTAAATAATTATTGGCTGATGGTAAGAACTTAACAAGGATTTCACCAACAATTCCAACCTTTGGTTTCACTTCATTTGTAATTGGTAGATTATCAAAATCTCTCACAATCTCTTTGCACAAACGAAAGAATTTAAAGTAAGAAGGATTTTTACCTGACACAAATTCAGAACACGTTTTCACCCATTTACGATGTAGCTCGTTTGCAGAGCCAGGAACTTTTTCATATGGACGCATATGATATAAAGTACGCATAAAGATATCGCCAAATATCAGTGCAAATACACCTTTCTTTACCATATCATATGTAATCTTAAATCCAGGATTTCCTTCTAAACCGCTTAGGTTTAGCGAAATGACAGGAATTTGAGGATAACCGGCTTTCTCTAATGCTCTTCTGATGAAACCAATGTAATTGGAAGCTCGACATCCACCACCTGTTTGGCTGATAATAACAGCGGTCTTTTCAAGGTCATACTCACCAGATAATATGGCATCCATAATCTGTCCAACAACCATTAGAGATGGATAACAGGCATCATTATTTACATATTTAAGCCCTACATCAACAGATGACTTATTGTCATTTCCAAGTACTTTAATGTTATAACCACAAGATACCAACGCAGGCTCTACTAATTCAAAGTGAATTGGTGACATCTGAGGGCAAAGTATAGTATAATTTTTTCTCATTTCCTCTGTAAAAACAACACGGTTATATGCAGAAGAGTGAACTTGTCGATTAAACTTTTTTTGCTCACGAACACGTAGCGCTGAAATAAGTGAGCGAATACGGATTCGAGCAGCCCCTAGGTTGTTTACCTCATCTATTTTAAGAACGGTATATATTTTATCTGATTTTGACAAAATATCACTTACCTCGTCTGTTGTAACGGCATCTAGGCCGCAACCAAAAGAATTTAATTGAATCATGTCCAAATTCTCTTTGGTTTTAATGTAGTTAGCAGCCCCATAGAGCCTTGAATGATACATCCATTGATCCATAACCAAAAGAGGACGTTCTACTGGCTCTAAATGGGAAATAGAGTCTTCTGTGAGAACAGCTATTCCATAGGAGTTAATCAACTCAGGAATTCCATGATTGATTTCAGGATCAATATGGTAAGGACGTCCAGCTAAAACAATACCACGTCTTCCAGTTTCTTCTAAATATTTTAAGGTTTCTTCTCCCTTTCGTTTGATATCTTCTCTAGAGCGAATTAATTCTTCCCACGCTAAATCAACCGCTTGTTTTATTTCATCATAAGAAAGATTAAAAGCATCTAATGATTTTACCAATTGAGGAATAATCGTTTCTTTGCTTTCAAAAGAAAGAAACGGATTTTTAAAATTAATGTCTCCTCTAGCAATTTCATCGATATTATTTTTAATATTTTCCGCATAAGAAGTTACAATCGGACAATTGTAATGATTGTTGGCTTCTTTAAATTCATTACGCTCATATGGAATACATGGATAAAAAATAAAGTCTACACCATGTTTAATCAACCACATGATATGACCGTGTGCTAATTTAGCTGGATAACACTCGGATTCACTTGGTATGGATTCAATGCCTAACTCGTATATCTTACGTGTGGAATCAGGAGATAAGACAACCTGAAACTTTAAAGTATGAAAGAATGTAAACCAAAATGGATAATTCTCATACATATTAAGAACTCTTGGAATACCAACAGTTCCGCGAATTGCATCTTCTTTAGGCAATGGTTCATAGGAAAACGTTCTTTCGTATTTGTATTCAAAAAGATTAGGTATATTATCTTTATTCTTAACCTTACCAATACCACGTTCACAACGGTTGCCTGTAATGTATTGGCGTCCACCTGTAAATCGATTAATCGTTAAAACACAGCTATTAGTACAAGCTCTGCAACGACTCATTTTAGTATCAAATTCCAAGGCGTTAATTTGATCAATCGAAAGCATGGTACTTTCTTTTGTATCAGTAAGTTCATAACGTTCCCTAGCAATTAAGGCAGCTCCAAAGGCCCCCATAATTCCAGCGATATCAGGACGAACTACTTCACATTTTGATATTTTTTCAAAACTTCTTAAAACAGCATCATTGTAGAAGGTTCCACCTTGTACGACTATTTTCTTTCCCAATTCTTTTGGATCTGAAACTTTTATAACTTTAAATAAAGCATTCTTAATAACAGAGTATGCAAGACCAGCAGATATATCGTCAACGCCAGCACCTTCTTTTTGTGCTTGTTTTACTTTTGAATTCATAAAAACCGTACAGCGTGTTCCTAAATCAATTGGATTCTTGGCAAATAGAGCAGTTGTTGCAAAATTTTCTACTGTGAAGTTTAATGATTTGGCAAAGGTTTCAATAAAGGAACCACAACCTGCTGAACAAGCTTCATTCAGTTGTACACTGTCAACTGTCTGGTTTTTAATTCGAATGCACTTCATATCTTGTCCGCCGATATCTAAGATGCAGTCAACTTCTGGATCAAAAAATGCAGCAGCATAATAATGAGAAACGGTTTCAACTTCACCTTCATCCAGTAATAAAGCAGCCTTTACAAGTGCTTCACCATAACCAGTAGAACAAGAATATGCGATTTGAGCCTCGTTAGGAAGTTTTGCATATATTTCTTTTATAGCTTTCATTGCCGTTGCCAAGGGACTTCCGTTATTACTACTATAAAACGAATAAAGTAAAGCTCCGTCTTCGCCAATTAAAGCAACCTTAGTTGTTGTAGAACCAGCATCAATTCCTAAGAAGCATTTGCCTTTGTAGCTTTCTAAATCACCCGTTTTTACATGGTGATGATTATGACGTGCTTCAAACTTTGCATATTCTTCTTCGGAAGAAAAAAGAGGTTCTAAACGCTCAACCTCGAACTCCATCTTGATACTTGTTTTCATTTTATTTTTTAAATCAGATAAAGAGATTACTGCATCGCCTTTAGATGTTTGAGCAGATCCTATGGCAGCAAACAAGTGGGAATGACTAGGTGCAATAATATGCTCCTCATCAAGATTTAACGTACGAATAAATGCTTCCCTTAGTTCGGATAAAAAGTGCAGTGGGCCTCCCAAAAATGCAATATGACCTCGAATTGGTTTACCACAAGCTAAACCGCTGATTGTTTGATTGACAACCGCCTGAAAGATAGAAGCAGATAAATCCTCCTTTGTAGCCCCTTCGTTGATTAAAGGTTGAATATCTGATTTGGCAAATACACCACATCTTGCAGCGATTGGATAAATTGCTTTATAATTTTTTGCATATTCATTAAGCCCCATAGCATCTGTTTGTATTAAAGAAGCCATTTGGTCTATGAAAGAACCAGTTCCGCCAGCGCATATACCGTTCATACGTTGTTCAACCGAACCACCAGAAAAATAAATAATTTTTGCATCCTCTCCACCTAGTTCAATTGCGACATCAGTCTGAGGCGCATAGTCTTGTAATGCAGTCGATACAGCGATTACTTCTTGAACAAAGGGAATATTTAAATATTTCGAAAGAGTTAAACCACCAGAACCTGTAATAACAGGTGTGAGTGTAAGCTCTCCAAATTGTTTGTAAGCTTCTTCTAGTAAGGATGCTAAAGTCTCCTGAATATTAGCAAAATGTCGTCTATAATCAGAGAATAATATATTATTCTTTTCATCTAAAATGGCTATTTTGACAGTAGTTGAACCAATGTCAATGCCCAATGGATATAGTGTTTGATTTTTCATATAATTATTACAGTTCGTTACTGTTACCTCCTAGCAAAATTAAGTGAAACTTGATTTAGATGGGGCTTGGTAGTCGTCATCAGACAAATACAAGATTCGGTACTATTATACGACATTGATTCTGCAATTACAAATACTAAATTTGTATAGCGGTTTGATCACGCATTATAATAAGAAAAAATACATATAAAATTGTGTAAAATTGCAACAAATTATGGTCAAAAGAATATTATATAGAGAAATGAAAAAGAGGAATGCTTTATGGATAATTACAATAATTTAAACACAAATAACTCCCAAGCTTATACAAGGTGTATTAATAATTGCAGATGCAGAGGGTTTTATTATGTAATAAAAGAAGGAGATACTCTTTATAAGATTAGTAGAACTTATGAAGTGAGTGTATCAGACTTAATTATGGCAAACCCTTACATCAATGTTTATAATCTCCAGATAAATGATGAAATCTGTATTCCAAAGATGATTTCTGTCGAAACATCTATGTAAATATTCGTACATCTATGTAAAATATGTGACTTACGATTGACAAAAGTGGACGCAGAAATTATAATGGTAGCGACAAGAAAGTTTGTGTAATGGAGCTTTCACTTCATGTGAAAGCTTTTTTACAGAATAATTGTAAGAAATACAAGATATATCACTTATTTAATCTATTAATTAAGAAGAAAGGAAGTGTATTCTCATGGAAGGTGTGCCGAGGAATAATTACTTAAATTTAAACAGATAATTAGGGTAAGACATTGGCACAGACTGACATTGTCTTATTCTAGTAAACTAATAAGACAATGAAAGGAGTAAATTCCATGATCAGGATTTTTAGAACAGTTGATGAAGGAATACAAGAAGTGAATGAAATTCAGGAGGGATGCTGGGTTGCATTGACAGATCCGACAGCTACGGAGATACTTGATATTTCGAATCAATATAACATTGATGTGGAGCATTTAAGAGCGTCTTTAGATGAAGAAGAACGTTCGAGAATTGAAGTAGAGGACAGGTATACCATGATTTTAGTTGATATACCTATAATTGAGGAGAGGAATAATAAGGATTGGTATGTGACGATTCCACTTGCTATAATTATTACAGATGAATTGATATTTACAATTTGTCTAGAGGATACACCAGTGTTAGGTGCATTTATGGATGGACGAGTAAGGAATTTTTACACATACAAAAAGACAAGATTCATACTACAGATGTTATATAAAAATGCAACAATGTTTTTGCACTATCTTAGAATCATTGATAAAAAAAGTGAAGTGATTGAAAGAAAGCTTCATGTGTCGACGAAAAATGAAGAATTAATAGAGCTTCTAGAATTGGAAAAGAGCCTAGTATATTTTACGACATCATTAAGATCTAACGAGGTTGTTTTGGAGAAATTACTGAAAACAGAAAGTATAAAAAAATACCCAGAAGATAGAGAATTATTAGAAGATGTAATTATTGAAAATAAGCAGGCAATTGAAATGGCAAATATTTATAGTGGTATTTTAAGCGGTACGATGGATGCATTTGCTTCAGTTATTTCCAATAATTTAAATATTGTGATGAAATTCTTAGCTACAGTAACAATTGTTATGTCAATACCAACTATGATAGCAAGCTTTTATGGTATGAATGTAAATCCAGATGGTATGCCTGGAGCATCAAGTCCGTTTGGTTTTGCATATGTAATTGTATTTTCGTTGGTGATTACAATTATGCTGGCATTGTTCTTTGCCAAAAAAGATTTGTTTTAATTAATTTGTAGAAAGGTGCTAATAACATGAATTTATTAAACAAGCTTGAAAGAAAATTTGGTAAATATGCAATACATAATCTAATGTATTATATTATCATATTATATGGTATTGGAACAGTGTTGGATATGGTTGCACCTGAGATTTATTTCAATTATTTATCTTTAAATGCTGCAGC
The DNA here is from genome assembly GCF_008830185.1 of Candidatus Galacturonatibacter soehngenii. Lineage (GTDB taxonomy): Bacteria > Bacillota > Clostridia > Lachnospirales > Lachnospiraceae > Lachnotalea > Lachnotalea soehngenii. Next base: position 1,020,032 of record NZ_WAGX01000004.1, on the reverse strand, counting down.
TATACTAAGAGGACAGGTTTGGAGAATTTTTACATTCCTTATTCAAGGACCAGGTGGTAGATTATTTGCTATATTAGCGTTGTATTTGTATTACATGATAGGCACCAATCTAGAAAACCAATGGGGAGCATTTCGATTTAATATGTATTTTCTGGTTGGAATTTTAGGACATGTTTTGGCGGCGATTATTGTCTATTTAATTACAGGAAAGTCATATTTATTGGGTACATCTTATTTGAATTTTTCACTGTTATTTGCATTTGCAGCCACGTATCCCAATATGCAGTTTTTATTGTTTTTTATTATACCGGTAAAGGCCAAGTGGTTAGCATTGTTTAATGGAGCATACTTTGCTTATATGCTAATAACTGGGAATATTGCCACAAAGATTTGTGTCGTGCTATCATTTGCAAACTTTCTTATATTTTTTCTGGCTACAAGAAACTATAAAAGGATGTCTCCACATGAGATACATCGTAAGCAAGTGTATAAAAGAGCCGTTTCACAACAAAAAGGCATTACCAAACATAAATGTGCTATTTGTGGCCGTACAGAAGAAGATGGTGATGAGTTAGAGTTTCGATTTTGTTCAAAATGCGACGGCAACTATGAATATTGCCAAGATCATCTATTTACACATAAGCACATAAAAAAATGATTCATTTAGGTTTAAATTGGCCTCTTATACAATGATGTATGAATATAAGAGGCTCATATTATGCATAATGTCAACGATAAAGACACGATTTATGTGTCCGCTTTAGGAGGTAAAATTATGAAGAAAACAAAAATAATTTGTACAATGGGACCAAACACAAACGATAGAGATTTGTTAAAGGCGTTAGTCCAAGAAGGAATGGATATTGCAAGATTCAATTTTTCTCATGGTGATTATGAGGAACAAAAGGGCAGAATGGATTTGGTTAAAAGTATTAGAGATGAACTTCAGATTCCAATTGCTATATTGCTAGATACAAAAGGTCCAGAAATCAGAACAGGTCTCTTAAAAGATAATAAAAAAGTAGAATTAAAAGAAAACGATATTTATACTTTTACTAGTGAAGATATAATTGGTGATGAGACAATAGGACATATCACATATGAAGGACTTGCAGAGGATTTAGAGGTTGGAAACAAAATCCTTGTGGATGATGGTTTGTTAGAATTTGAAGTATTAGAAATCAATGGAAAACAAATCAAATGTAAGGTTATCAATGGTGGTGAGCTAGGAATGAGAAAAGGTGTAAATGTACCTAACGTAATTATTAAGCTTCCAGCACTTACACAAAAGGATAAAGAAGATATCATTTTTGGTATTGGACAAGACATTGATTTTATTGCAGCATCTTTTGTCCGTTCAGCTGAATGTATTAAGGAAATTAAGGCAATATTAAAAGAACATAATGCAGAGCATATTAATGTTATTGCCAAGATTGAAAATGCAGAAGGTATTAATAATATTGATGAAATTATACATTATTCAGATGGTATCATGGTTGCCAGAGGAGACTTAGGTGTTGAAATCGCAGCAGATGAACTTCCTTATTTACAAAAAATGATTATCAAAAAATGTAATGAAAAGTACAAACCAGTTATTACTGCAACTCAAATGTTAGATTCTATGATTCGTAATCCAAGACCTACCAGAGCAGAAGTAACAGATGTAGCCAATGCTATTTATGATGGAACAGATGCAGTTATGCTATCCGGAGAAACGGCTGCAGGTAAATACCCTGTTGAAGCTTTAAAGATGATGGTTAAGATTGCTAATTCAACAGAGCAACATTTAGATTATGAAAGATTAATTCAAAATAAAGCAATGCATAGAAAGAAAAGTATAGCAAGTGCAGTTGGATATTCAACTGTTAGTACTTCACATAACTTAGATGCTAAGCTAATTGTAACACCTACCATATCTGGTGCAACTGCAAGATTAGTATCAAGCTTTAAGCCTAGTGTTTCTATTATCGGTATCTCGCCTAATGAGAGAACTTTAAGAAAAATGCAGATTTACTGGGGAGTTACACCAATTATTTCAACAGAGAAAGAAGAATCAACAGAAGATATTATTGCAAGAGCATTAAATATTATTAAAGAGAAAAAGTATGTGGAAAGCGGAGATGTCGTTGTATTAACAGCAGGTTCACCTGCACCTAGTATTGAATGTGCAGATGCACCAATTAGTAATATGATGCGTGTAAGTGTAATAGATTAATACTCAAATTACTGCGGAATATAATAACTTTTAACAAAGTAAGATTATTGATGAAGTTAAATGAAGTATATTATAATGTTCTCAATAGCGTTAGAATGTTAATAGCTAGAAGTATTCTAACATCAAGGAGGCATTTTTATGGACTTGTCTAAAATGAACAAGGTAGGTCATTCAAAGGTTTATGATACAAATAATATCATTTTAGACGAACAGTGTACGGATACTACAATTTATATTGTATTGCAAGGTGAAGTAGAAGTAACAGAAAAAGCTAGAAATTCTATTTTTCACATAAAAACTGGAGGATATTTTGGAGGGATACCAATTATTCAAGATTCGATTCGACTCTATACCGTAAAGGCTTTGATGGATCAAACAATTGTTTATCATATACAAGCTAGCACATATGGTAGTCTGATTGATAAATGTCCAGAGATTTATGTCAAAATATTTGCAAATCTTTTAAAGCATGTAAGAGAAGGAATTGATGAGCTCAATAAAACTGACCCTGTAGCAGCAACACTATATAAATTAAATTCAATTTATGCAAGAATTAATCTTTTAAAAGAGTCTGATTTGGAAGATATGGTAAAAGATGATTTGAATTATACAGTATTTGTTATGCGTTTTTTAAGTGATTTAAGTAATAAATTAAATTTAAAAATTATTTAAAGTAAGAGAGAAGGTATACAAGGTATACTTTCTCTTTTGAAATTAGAAATAGTACTGATAAAACAACTAGTGCATATCTCTTTGAGAGTTTACCTAATGTTTTGACAACGATTGCAACAATTAAAGACAGATATATCTTATAAAGACAAAAACCATGAGTGAAACTCGATTTTTGTTGAAGAATAAGGAGTGGTTTGTCAGTAATTATCAAATTATAAAACATTGCAAAAAGCCTTGATAGCATTGGTAACGTTTGCAAAATGCAAAAAAAGTGTTGTGAATTTGTACAAAAAATAAGTGTTACATATAGTAAAATGCACAGTTGACATTATAAAACAGTAATGTTATAGTTAAAAAGTAAAAAGAAACTTGCATGAATGACTAAAGAGACGGTTAAATAACTAATTCAATAGCATTTATGCCTATTTTTTACAAAATATTGCAAACCTTTGCAAAGATAAAACAAAAGGAGAGATAATGGTATTATGAAAAAGGCTAAAAAACTAGTTGCCCTATTAATGGCATCAACAATGGCACTATCATTGGCGGCTTGTGGATCTAAAACAGATTCAAAAACGTCAGACGCAACAACTGATACATCAAAAGATGCAGCAGCTGATACATCAAAAGATGATGCAAAAGACACTGCTACAGATTCAGCAGATGGTAAAACAGTAATCACGTTCTCATGGTGGGGTGGTGATTCAAGACATGAAGCTACAATAGCAGCTGTTAATAAGTTTATGGAACTTAACAAAGATATTGAAGTAAAAGTAAACTACGGTGCATGGGACGGTTGGGAAGAAAAGATGGCAACTGGCTTTGCAACTGGTACAGGTTCCGATGTAACACAGATCAACTGGAACTGGCTTACTTCATTTAGTTCAGACGGAAATGTTTTTGCTGATTTGAACGAATATAAAGATATTATTGATTTAACACAGTTTGATCAGACAAAATTAGACTTATGTACAGTAGCAGGTAAGTTACAAGCAGTTCCTGTATCAATGACAGGTAGAATTTTCTACTGGAACAAAGCTACTTTTGAAAAAGCTGGTATTGCTGTACCTACTTCATTAGAAGAGTTGAAAAAAGCTGGTGAAACTTTTAAGACTAAATTAGGTGATGATTATTATCCACTTGCTATGGGTGAACTTGACAGAACAATTCTTATGGTTTATTACTTAGAGTCTGTATATGGAAAACCATGGGTAGAAGATAATAAATTACAGTATACAGAAGAAGAAGTTCAAAAAGGTTTAGAATTCATTAAGTCACTTGAAGATTCACATGTAATTCCTACAATCGAAACAATTACTGGTGATGGTGCAGATTCACTTGATAAGAACCCTAAATGGATGAATGGCATTTATGCAGGTATCTTTGAATGGGATTCATCAGCTTCTAAGTTTGAGTCAGCTTTAGAAGAAGGACAGGAATTTGTTGTTGGTGATTATTTTAAAGATATGGGTGAGTACCAAGGTGGATTCTCTAAAGTTTCTTTAGGATTCTCTATTGCTGAATCAGCAGCAAACAAAGAAGCATGTGCAAAATTGGTTAACTTCTTATTAAATGAAGAAGAAGGCGTTAAGATTATGGCTTCTGAAAGAGGTATCCCTCTAAGCAAAGCTGGTTTACAGATTTGTACTGATAATGATTTATTAAATAAAACAGTTGCAGAAGCAAATGGAAAAGTTCTTGCTTGGACACAATTTGCATTAGATCCTAAATTTGAAGATGCTAAATTAAAGAACAACCCAGATGGTGTTTACTATGACGTAATGCAAGGATTAAGTTATGGTGACTATGATTTAGCTACTGCTACTACAACTTTGATTGATGGAATTAACGCTGTATTAGGTAACTAATTTTAAGAATATTATATTTTGAACCAAACATGTCGCTGGATGCTACGGTTTCCTGCGACATGTTTAAAGATAAGGAGAAAATTATGAAGTTCGACCAATATGTAGAATATCATTTGGCCCATTTCGAAAATGCGAAATCTGATTGGAATTATGAAGATGGATGTGTTTTGGTGGGATGTGTTCAATTATATCAGGCAACAGGAAAGAGCATGTATAAAGAATTTGTAATTGAATACATGAAAAAATTTATTAATGATGATGGAACAATCAATCATTTTGAAAAAGAAAATTACAATATTGACAGTATACATACTGGTAAAGTATTATTCTTTTTATACGAAGAAACCAAAGAAGAGAAGTATAGACAAGCAATTGAAATTTTGATGGATCAGCTTAGAGATCATCCACGTACAAAGTGTGGTAGCTTCTGGCATAAGAAAATTTATCCAAATCAGATTTGGTTAGATGGTTTGTATATGGCACAACCATTTTATATGGAATATGAGACAAAATATGAGAACAAAGAACATTATGAAGATATTGTAAATCAGTTTAGAAATGTAAGAAAATATATTTATAATGAAGAAAAATCTTTATACTATCACGCTTATGATGAAGCGAAAATCCAAATATGGGCAGATAAGGAAACAGGAAAGTCTCCTAACTTTTGGTTAAGAGCGATGGGTTGGTATTTAATGTCTCTTGTGGATACAATGGATGTAATGTCAAAAGAGATATTTGAGCAATATAAAACATTAGAAGGTATTTTTAAAGAAGCTGTAAAGGGAATTTTACAGTATCAGGATAAGGAAAGCAAATTATTTTATCAGTTAATTGATAAAGGTGATATAGAGGGTAATTACTTAGAGACTTCAGGCTCTGCCATGGTTGCATATGCAATTATGAAGGGATGTAGAATCGGAGCATTATCAAAAGAGAAATATCAAAGTATTGGTGAAGAGATACTCAATTCGATTATCGACCGAATGTTAATAGAGGAAGATAATGTACCAAAACTGAGTCAAATTTGTTCGGTTGCAGGCCTTGGACCTAAGAATGAAAGAGACGGAAGTGTGGAATACTATTTTTCAGAACCAATTGTGTGTGATGATCATAAAGGATCAGGGGCTTTTATGATGGCATATGCGCAGATGCTTATGCTTAGAGAAGCGTAATTCGTATATTTATATAAGGAGGATTTAAAATGGCCAAACAAGCTAATGCTACACACGTTGTGCCTACTCAAAAAAAAGGATTTAAAAGATTTCTGAAAGAAAACATAGGTTTCTTTTTTATTCTTCCTTGGCTGATAGGTTTTATCATTTTTAAACTATATCCATTTGGTTCATCATTGGTATATAGCTTTACAGATTATCATTTGTTCAATGGTATTTCGAAAGTTGGACTAATGAATTATGTTGATATTTTTACCGATGCTAAGATTATGAAAGCTTTTAATGTAACATTTAAATATGCATTTATTACAGTTCCTCTTAAATTAACAGCGGCTTTATTTATCGCCTACATATTAAATTTTAAGATTAAAGGTGTTAATTTATATCGAACAGCTTATTATATTCCGTCTATTCTTGGAGGGTCTGTAGCAATCGCTGTTCTTTGGAAGGCGCTATTTAGAGATGAAGGACTTATTAATACATTTTTAGGATTCTTTGGTGTAGATGGACCTAATTGGTTATCAGATACCAAATGGGCGTTATTCATTATTTGTTTGTTAAGAGTCTGGCAATTTGGTTCTGCAATGGTAATTTTCCTTGCAGCGTTAAAGGGTGTTTCAGGAGATTTATATGAAGCAGCTGCCATTGATGGAGCCGGAAAATGGAGACAATTTTTTAGTATTACAGTTCCATTAATTACACCAGTAATTTTTTACAATCTTGTAACACAGCTATGTCAGGCGTTCCAAGAATTTAATGGACCATTTATTATTACCAAAGGTGGACCAAGAAGTTCTACAACATTAATTTCTTTACTCGTTTATAGTAATGCGTTTAAGAGTTACCAAATGGGTATGGCTAGTGCTATGGCTTGGATTATGTTTATTATTGTAATGATTCTTACTGTAGTTGCATTTGTAAGTCAGAAGCATTGGGTATATTACTCAGATGATGATGGGAGGTAGAAATTAATGGAACTAGGTAAGAAAAAAATAATTAGTACCATTTTAAGATATGTTGTCCTAACAGCTGTTGGCTTATTAATGGTTTATCCGTTAATTTGGATGTTTGGTGCAACTTTTAAAGTGAACAATGAGATTTTTAGCGGAATTGGTTTTATTCCTAAAAATCCAACTTTAGACGGATATAAAAATGCCATGAAAAGTTATGGTGGCGAAATTAATCTTATGAAATCAATGTTCAATACCTATTCGTATGTTATTCCTAAAGTAGTATTTACTGTTGTATCAGCAACCGTTACTGCATATGGATTTGGAAGATTTAAATTTAAGGGAAGAGATTTCCTATTTGCTGTTTTGATGTCCACTTTATTCCTACCACAAGTAGTATTAAATGTTCCTCAATACATTTTGTTTAATAATTTTGGATGGGTAGATTCTAGTTTGTATTTACCAATTATCGTTCCAACCATATTTGCAACAGATACTTATTTTGTATTTATGTTAATTCAGTTCCTTCGTAACGTACCGAAAGAATTGGAAGAAGCAGCTAAGATTGATGGATGTAATGTGGTACAGACTTTGTGGAAGATTATTGTACCAATGCTCAAACCAGCTATGGTTTCTTGTGCATTGTTCCAGTTTATGTGGTCATCAAATGACTTTATGGGACCATTGTTATACGTTTCCACACCAGCTAAATATCCTGCTGCAATCTTTGTTAAGTTGTCCATGGATGCTGATACAGGATTTGATTGGAACCGTGTTTTGGCAACTTCATTGATTTCAATTATTCCATCTTTAGTAGTATTTTTCTTAGCTCAGAATACTTTCGTTGAAGGTATCTCAGCTGGTGGAGTAAAGGGTTAATAACTAAGTAATAAATAATGCAATGAAAAAAGAAGATGGGATGTAGCAAAAGCTATATCCCATTTTGACTAATCAATTTTATAAATAATAGAAAAACAGTTTAGCAAAGTGTATTCTTATGGTATAATTTACTGGGAATTTAAGTTGCACTACGGTTTGGTTTGCATCACAAATGAAAAGCATGAATGAATTAATAGGTGGTAAAATTTATGAGACTTAATTTACTTATGAAAACAGCACGAAGTGTATCGTTTGAAATAGAAGATGGAAGTGTAGTATTTACAAATCAGAACTATTATATTTACATCAATGATGAGTTCTATGCAAAGACAAATAAAGTTGTAAATAGTTTATTTGAGTTAAAGCCAGATACAAATTATAAAATATCGGTATGTAATGATAATGAACAGTATGAAATTCTTGAATTTACAACTGACTATGAATTTGTAACATTAAATGTTGTAGATATGGGGGCAAAGGGAGATGGTGTTAACGATGATACTAGCTTCATCCAAGCTGCAATCATGGCTTGTCCTCCTAATAGTAGAGTACTGATTCCAAGAGGTATTTATAAAGTAACAAGTATTTTCTTAAAAAGTGATATAAATATTGAAATAGCAAAAGATGCTGTTATCTTAGCTGAAACAGATAGAAGTAAATTTGCTAAGTTAGAAGGTTTGATTGAAAGCTATGACGAACAGTCCGAATATAACTTAGGGACGTGGGAGGGCAATCCTCTTCCTATGTTTGCAGGTATTCTTACAGGAATTAATGTTAGTAATGTTACTTTATATGGTGAAGGTCTCATAGATGGTAATGCGAGTTTTGACAATTGGTGGAAGAATGCTAAAGTGATGAAGGGTGCATTTCGTCCTAGATTATTATTTTTGAACCGATGTAATGAAGTTTCGATACAAGGGATTCAATTTCAAAATAGCCCTGCTTGGAATATCCATCCATATTTTAGCGATAATCTTAAATTTATTGATTTAAGAATTGAGAATCCTCAAGATTCACCTAACACAGATGGATTAGACCCTGAATCTTGTGAAAATGTTATCATTTACGGAGTACAGTTTTCACTAGGTGACGACTGTATAGCTGTTAAATCAGGTAAGATTTATATGGGATCAAAGTATAAAAAACCTTCAAAAAACATAACGATTAAGCAATGCCTTATGCAAAATGGACATGGGGCCGTTACCGTTGGAAGTGAGATGGCAGGTGGAGTTAAGAATCTTCTCGTAAAAGATTGTAGATTTGTTCATACCGATCGAGGGCTTAGAATCAAAACAAGACGAGGTAGGGGAAAAGATGCTATCATAGATGATATAATCTTTGAAAATATCGTTATGGATCATGTTATGACCCCGTTGGTATTGAATTGCTATTATTTTTGTGATCCAGATGGTCATACAGAATATGTTTGGTCAAAAGAATATCACGAGGTGGATGAAAGAACCCCACTGATTAAAAAACTGTTTTTTAGAAATATCAAATGCGAGAATTGCCATGTAGCGGCTGCTTATTTTTATGGATTACCAGAGCAAAAAATTGAGCTGATTGAAATGGAAAATATCTCCTTTGAGTTTTCAAAAAACTGTAAGAGTGATGTACCTGCCATGTTAGATGGAATAGAACCTTGTAGTAGACTTGGCATCTATGTAAACAATGTCGAACAATTAGTCATTCAAAATGTAGACATTAAGGGGCAAATGGGGGAGCCGTATATACTTAATAATATTAACTCAATAAATAAAAAATAGGAGGTAGACTTATGCAGTTAGGTATAAGATTACACGATACGGTAGATTTACCATTAGAAGAGAGACTTGCTAATGTAAATAAACAAGGATTTCAATGTGCACATGTTGCATTAAAAAAAGTAATTTCAGAGTATTCGGCAGAAAATGCTGCATTGACACCAGGACTTGCTATGTATCTTAAAAAGTTATTTGCAAAAAATGACGTGGATATAGCAGTTTTAGGGTGCTATTTGAATCTGGCAACACCAGATGAAAGCGAATTAAAACAATCAATAGAAACGTATATGGCCAATATACGATTTGCATCTATCTTAGGTTGCGGAGTAGTTGGTACTGAAACTGGTGCGCCAAATACAGAATATAAAACGGTTCCAGAGTGTAAAAGTGAAGAAGCATTACAAACTTTTATTACGAATCTAAAACCAATTGTAAAATATGCAGAACAAATGGGTGTCATTGTTGCAATTGAGCCTGTAGTAAGACATATTGTGCATAGTCCGAAAGTAGCACGACGTGTATTAGATACGATTATGTCTCCTAATTTGCAAATTATTCTTGATCCAGTAAATCTACTTGATATCAACAATTATGAAGATAGGGATGCTATTATTAACGAAGCAATCGAATTATTAGGAAAAGATACCGCCGTAGTTCATATAAAGGATATCATAGTTGGCGAAGATGATTTGGTTTCGGTTGCTGCTGGAACAGGAATCATGAATTACGAGAATTTATTAAGATTTATGAAAAAGGATAAGCCATATATTCATGCTACCCTCGAGGATACCAACCCGAATAATGCAGTGCAAGCAAGAAAACATATTCAAGAAATATGGGATAACTTATAGAATATAAATAGCTGTCTAAATAAAAATTAAGTAGGAGAATGGAAATGGCAGTTACAATCAAGGATATAGCAAAAATAGCAGGGGTTTCTTATTCAACCGTTTCTAGAGCTTTAAACGGAGGGGAGAATGTCAAACCTGATAAAAGAGAATTGATTATGAAAATTGCGAAGGAAGAGGGCTATGTTCCAAATCAAGCCGCGATTAACCTAAAGCTTTCGAAGGCACATACTTTAGGTTTGTTTTTATCGACCATTAGTAAATCAACATCTCCTTACGTACTACATGACGTAGTATCAGGTATTTATTCAGCCGTTGGTAGTCGTTATAGCGTAATTGTCAAAGGAATTGATTTGCAGGAGCCAAACACATTAAATTCTGCTATATTTGATGGTCTAGTGATTTTAAGTCAGAGAACTGATGATTCAGCTTTTATTGAAGAGGCCATAGCCAAGAAGATTCCGTTGGTTGTAATAAATAGACCGGTTTATTACGGCGTATCTAATGTTTTGACAGATGAAGCGCAGGGAATGAAAAAGGCAATGGAGTACCTACTAGATAATGGGCATAGGAATATTGCCATTATTGAATCAACACAAAATTTAGATTCTACCAGAGCAAGGCATAGAGGATGGGTTCAAGCAGTAGAATACTGTGGCTTAGATCCAAAGAGTATGCCGATTGCAGTGGGGAATTATCGTTTCCATAGTGGTTATTTGGCTGCAAAAGAGTTATTAGTTCATAAACCGACTGCGATTTTATGTTTTAATGATGAGATGGCGCATGGTGCTAGAAAGGCAATATTAGAGGCAGGATTATCCGTTCCTGACGATGTTTCCTTAATTGGCTTTGATAATTTAGATGCGTCTAGATTTTCTGATATGCGACTTACTACAATTGAACGAAATATGCTTAAAATTGCAAAAACTGGTACCGAGGTATTGCTAAAAAAGATAGAATGTGGTGATACTTCCTGCGAAAGAATATATCTGGATACACAGCTTATTATAAGAGAGACAGTAAAGGATATTCGAACTGGAAAGGTAGCTCACTAAAAAGGATACACTCAGAATATGAGTGTATTTTTTTATAAAGAAAGTGATAGAATTCAATTAATTAGTTATCATATTGTACTAATTTATATTACAAAATGTAGTGAATATGAATCTTGACTTGGATAGGTATAAGTGTTAATATATCTTAGGTGAACACATTATATAGTATGTGCGAATATCAGATATACCAAATGTAGTATATTTAAAAAATTAATACACATGGATAAAATTATTAGAATTGAGGGATGAAGAATGGTTGTAGTCAAAAAAGACGGTACCAAGGAAGATTTTAATGTGCAAAAGGTGGTAGTTGCAGTAAATAAATCAGCATATAGAGCCTTAATTAAATTCACAGAGGAAGAATTAGATTATATTTGTAAATTTGTTGAAGAGAAAACCAAACAAATGAATGTTGAAGAAATCCATATTTCTCAAATGCATAATATTGTTGAAAGTGCGTTGGAATCAGTAAATCGTACGGTAGCACAAAGTTATCGCGATTATAGAAATTATAAACAGGATTTTGTTCATATGTTGGATGAGGTTTATAAAAAGAGTCAATCCATCATGTACATTGGAGATAAAGAAAATTCCAATACAGATAGTGCATTGGTATCCACCAAAAGAAGTTTAATTTTTAATCAGTTGAATAAAGAACTGTATCAAAAGTTTTTCATGACAACAGAAGAGATTCAGGCTTGCAGAGATGGTTATTTATACGTGCATGATATGTCTGCTAGAAGAGATACCATGAATTGTTGTTTATTTGACGTGAAATCGGTCTTAGAAGGCGGCTTTGAAATGGGAAATCTTTGGTATAATGAGCCAAAAACCCTAAATGTAGCATTTGACGTTATCGGTGATATTGTATTGAGTGCGGCAAGTCAGCAATATGGTGGTTTCACAGTCCCAAGTGCTGATACTATTTTGGAGCCTTACGCAGAAAAATCCTTTGCACAATTTACTGAGAAATACATGAGAATGGGCTTAACGAAAGAAGCAGCAGAAGAAGAAGCATGGGCGGATGTATTAAATGATTTTGAACAAGGCTTTCAAGGATGGGAATATAAGTTTAATACCGTAGCTTCTAGTCGAGGCGATTATCCATTTATCACGGTAACAATTGGAACAGGAACAGGAAGATTTGCTAAGTTGGCAAGTATTACGATGTTAAATGTTAGAAAGAATGGGCAAGGTAAGAAAAATTGTAAGAAGCCAGTTTTATTTCCAAAGATTGTATTTTTATATGATGAGAAGCTACATGGCGAAGGCGGCTTGCTAGAAGAAGTATTTGAAGCAGGAGTGGAATGTTCTTCAAAGACGATGTATCCTGATTGGCTAAGCCTTACTGGACAAGGTTATATCGCAAGTATGTATAAGCAGTACGGTGAGATTATCAGCCCTATGGGATGTAGAGCATTCTTGTCTCCATGGTTTAAGGAAGGCGGAATGGAGCCAAAGGATGAAAATGACAAACCAGTCTTTATTGGTCGATTTAATATTGGTGTAGTAAGTCTTCATTTGCCGATGATTTATGCAAAAGCAAAACAAGAGGGGAAAGATTTTTATCAGGTTCTAGATTATTATCTAGAATTAATTCGTAATTTACACCTTAGAACCTATGATTATTTAGGCGAGATGAAGGCTTCTACAAATCCTCTTGCTTATTGTGAAGGAGGTTTCTATGGCGGACATCTTGGTATTCATGATAAGATTAAACCAATTCTAAAGACGGCAACCGCTTCCTTTGGTATTACGGCATTAAATGAATTGCAACAGCTTCATAATAAAAAATCGTTGGTAGAAGATGGTCAGTTTGCGTTAGAAGTACTTGAGTATATTAATAAGAAGATTGAAGAATTTAAAAGAGAAGATGGCAAATTATATGCTATCTATGCAACACCAGCTGAAAACTTATGTGGATTACAGATACAGCAATTCCGTAAAAAATATGGCATCATTGAGAATGTATCGGATCGAGAATATGTAAGCAATGGATTCCATTGCCATGTAACAGAGGATATTACACCGATTGAAAAACAAAACAAAGAGTATCGTTTTTGGGAGCTATCAAATGGCGGTAAGATTCAGTATGTAAAATACCCAATTAATTATAACATGGAGGCAATTAAGACATTAATTCGTCGTGCAATGGATATGGGCTTTTACGAAGGCGTTAATTTGTCCTTGGCTTATTGTGATGATTGCGGACACCAAGAGCTTGAGATGGATATTTGTCCAAAGTGTGGAAGTAAAAACTTAACCAAAATTGATCGTATGAATGGCTACTTATCTTACTCCAGAGTAAAAGGTGATACCAGATTAAATGATGCAAAAATGGCTGAAATTGCTGAAAGAAAGTCAATGTAAATAGTATTTGTAGGACTAATGTGGGATTGAAAAATTATATATACCCAAATATAATATGGAAATAGAGTAAAAGCATGAATAAGAACTCTAACAGCAAGGTGTTAGAGTTCTTATTGTGACATCAAAGCCTTTAGTTTTAAATATACGGAAGAATAACATGGAGGACACAATGCGATATCATAATATTACGAAGGAAGATATGTTAAATGGAGATGGATTAAGAGTAGTGTTATGGACAGCAGGATGCAGCCATGGCTGTAAGGGATGCCATAATACGATTACCTGGGATGCCAATGGTGGACTTGCTTTTGATGACGCAGCAAAAAAAGAATTATTTGACGAATTAGACAAAGATTATATATCCGGGATCACCTTTAGTGGTGGGGATCCATTACATAATAATAATAGAGAACAAATCAAAGAACTAGCAGAAGAAATCAAACAAAAGTACCCAAAAAAGACTATATGGTTATACACGGGATACCTGTGGGAGGATATAGCGGATTGGGATATTGTAAAAAGCCTTGATGTGGTAGTAGATGGAAGATTTGAATTAGACAAAAGGAATGTGCAGCTTCATTGGAAAGGAAGCTCAAATCAAAGAGTGATTGACGTACAACAGACGCTAAAAAAGGGAACGGTAGTATTGCATGCTTAAGAGTTAAGACATGCCACCCAATGTGAGATAGAAGAATGGAGATAAGATGGAACATATAAAGATAAAGTATTTTACGGAGGAAATTAACAAGGTTGAGAAAATTGTAAAAGGAGATTGGATTGACCTTAGAGCAGCTGAGAAAGTAGAGTTAAAAGCAGGAGAATTTAAGTTAATACCACTTGGAGTAGCAATGCAGTTACCAATCGGTTATGAGGCACATATTGTTCCAAGAAGTTCAACCTATAAAAATTTTGGAATCATTCAAACTAATTCAATGGGAATTGTGGATGAAACCTATTGCGGTGATAACGATCAATGGTTTTTCCCAGCGTATGCGTTAAGAAACACAGTAATTGAAGTGAACGACCGTATTTGCCAGTTTCGTATTATGGAACATCAACCAGAGATTGAATTTTGTGTGGTTGAAACATTAGGAAATGAAGATAGAGGCGGAATTGGAAGTACTGGTAAGAATTAAGAGAATAATAAAGAGAATAATAAAGTAATAAAATAAACGCGTTATATGACACCGACTTAGGAGACTAGGGCGGTGTCGTTTTGCGTTCTTAGTTTTTCTTATTCTCTATCAATTATCATAACAATTTATTAAGAATGATGAAAAGACTTTACAACTTCATAACAAAGCCTTGATAATATAGATGAGATAGGGAGGTTGATATCGTTGGCATTTATTTTAATTATTGAGGATGAAGTTGCAATTAATGAATTGATAAAAAGAAACTTACAATTGGTGGGGCATCAATGTAATTCTGTATATGATGGTAGAGAAGCAGTAACCGAAATGAATAGGCAAACTTACGATATGTTAATTCTAGATATTATGTTGCCTGGACTAGATGGATTCGAGGTAATCAGACAATCCAATCATACCCCCACCATTTTTTTGACTGCCAAAAACAGTTTGTCGGACCGAATCAAGGGATTTTCACTTGGAGCAGACGATTATTTGACGAAACCTTTTGAGATGCTTGAGTTACTGGCTCGAGTAGAAGCCGTTTTGAGACGAACCAAAAAGACAGCAAACCGTTTTGAACAGGGAGATGTAAAAGTTGATTTTGATAGTCATCAGGTGTTTTGCAAAGACAGACTAATTGAGTGTACACCAAAAGAATATGAATTATTAGAAGTTCTTGTCAATAATAGAAACATTGCGCTATCGCGAGAAAGGCTTCTTGAATTAGTATGGGGGTACGATTTTGAAGGAGATACAAGAACCGTTGATGTCCATATCCAAAAGGTGCGCAAAAAACTAGGTTGGGAAGACAGAATCAAAACTGTGTACAAGCTAGGGTATCGATTGGAGGTGCAAGAGTGAAACAAAGGACTTTTTTAACCACACTCTTGCTTTTTCTATTCTTTTTTAATCTTGGTATTTTTATTGTTTCAGTCATTATGTTTCAAGGAGAGATTAAGCGTGCCAAAGAAAGAAGCTTAGGAGAGCACTATTTTATAACATCTGCAATTATCAAAGATTTTAGTGCAATGAAAGAAAGAGATATTGATATCGATTCTTCTATTATTGATTTGCTTAAACCTTATCAATACCTGTTAGGGAATTCGGATTGTATTGAGTTATATAAAGATAAAGAGCTTTTTTATTCCAGTCAAAATGAGATCGTACAAAAGAGTAATCTATTAGAGCCACCAGATGGTGGAGACCGTTTGGTAACCATACAAAAATCAAATGGAATGTCATACGCTATTGTTTATGGTAAGTTACCAACCCCTCATCAATCTTATATGTTGGTTTACATTCATGATATAACTGATATCATAAAAGCTTGGAGTCATCTTAAGAATATATTGTTTTTTATTGGATTTATTCTATCCATTTTTCTAGCTCTTGGGCTTATGCTAGTATTGAACCGTATTTTTAGACCACTTATGCAGATATCTCAGACCTCAAAAAGATTGCTAACGGACAATATGATACGAGACTTTTGGTATCTGGACAGGATGAGCTTTCTGAAATGGCACAAAGCTTTAACCATATGGCAGAGGAAATTCAAAGACAGATGACGAGGCTAAGAGAGGAAGCAGAAAAAAAACAGCAATTTGTTGATAATTTTGCCCATGAGCTTCGCACCCCTTTAACAGCGATTTATGGGTATGCGGAATATATGCAAAAGGCCGTGATTTCGGAAGATGATCGATTGTCAGCACTTAACTATATTATGTCGGAAAGTAGGCGTTTGCAAACGGTTGCCTTTCAACTACTCGAACTTGCGAATCTTCAAAACAATCAAATTGCGATTGAAGAGTTGAAGTTAATGAGCCTATTTGATGTGGTAAGAAAGACGATTTATGTAAAGTACAGGGAAAAAAATATAAAAATAAAATTTGTAAATGAGATAAAAACAATCAGGGGAGACACTTATTTAATGGAAAGCTTACTCATTAATCTAATTGATAATGCCGCCAAAGCATGTGAAGAGAGTGGAAGTATAGTAGTAAGTGCAGTAAATGAAGAGGGAAAGAAGGTTATTATGGTACAAGATAATGGGAAAGGCATGAGCGCTGAAACGCTTGTACAGATTACGGAACCATTCTATCGGGCAGATAAATCACGAAATCGAAATGACGGTGGGGCAGGTTTGGGACTTGCACTTTGTAAACAAATTGCATTAAGCCACAATGCAAAATTAAGTTTTGAAAGTAAACTAGGAGAAGGTACAACAGCAAAAATATGTTTTACAACTTAATAATAACTTGATGATAATTTCATAATTTGTGTTTTATATACTGGTTCTTGTAAAACAAATAAATGAAAAAGGAGATATTTACATGAGGAAAACAAAAAAACCAGTAAATAAGAAAATGAAAGGATTACTTCTAGCAGTAGGAATACTTGGAGTTAGTACAGTGTTATTTCAAGGATTCACACAAGTTGCAACAGCGGCAGAATATAACAAGACTAGTATAGTTCCAACAAGTTATGCCACTTTAGAAGAGAAATCAATTGATACAAAGAAAGAAATGGTATCGGAAGGATACAAAAAAACAAATTACACAGTAAAAGATAACGCTCTTGAAAACTACCGAAAACAGACACCAACTAGCAAGGATATGACAAAAGAAGAGGCAGCAGAAGCTGGCGCACAGGGGTTGTGGAATATTTATGGCATTAGTCTAGAAGGAGAAGTGGTTGAAATGGGATATCAACCAGCAAACGAAGATTATCCTCGTTCTTCTTGGTGTGGAGATGTTTATATTGAAGGGAAACTACTTTATGGTTTTGAAGTTGATTCTGTAACAGGGGAAATATTTAGTGTTTTTTACAATCGAACACTTGGAAAAAAGGTAGCTGTGGGTTTAGATTTAGACCTTCATAATGATAATGGGGGAGAGTATCAAACACTTGTAAAAGAAACAGCGGAAAAGTTTAATATAGTCAATGGTACTGTTGCGTCCGTAAAATATAACTGTCAAGGGACTCAAAACGACGATCCAGACATTACTTTTGACATTACAGGAGAAAACGGAGAGGTTGCTCAGCTGACATTCTCACGATATGACAAGGCATTGTTAAATATTACTTTTAACGGTAGACAGCAATATGTTCTAAAATATGTTGAAAAAATGGATAGAGAGATAGAGATGAATGAATCTAAAAGAGAAACAAGAAAAATGGATGACAATGAAATACAAGAGTTAATATTAGAAGAGAATTAAAGGTTAATGGGAATTAAAACAGATGGCAAAATTGTGCCGTCTGTTTTCGGGTCAATTATAAAAACTAAAAAATTAAACACTTAAACATATATATCTATTAATAAATAAAAGCTTTTTGCCGAAATAATAATTAGTAAATAAATGGAAAGAAGCGGATCCTAGATGAGAATATCAAATATAAAAGCATTGATACAAGGAAGTTATTATCAATCAAATAAAAGTCAGGTTAAAGAAGCGCAAAAAAGTGGAACGATTACCATTAAAAGAAGCTTTAACGCATCTAGGACCTTGGCACAGTTGGCAAGTGCACGAACAAAATCACAAGTAAGTGCAGTTGAGCGCATGGTGAGAGCCCAATTACCTGCAATGAAAAAACAAGCTGGAAGTGAAGAGGCTGTAAGGCTTATGAAATATGTAATACAGAAAGCAAATGCAAAAAGAATGGCTCTCTCAAAAGAAGAACGGTTGGATAATAATCGTAAAGTTGCAAAAAGCGCAAATAATAAAAAGCAAGAAGCAAGGTTTAAAAGTGAGCTAATTAAAAGGCGCATGGGAAGAAAAAGAAAAGAAGTCGTAGACGCTTTAAATGCACCTGATGTGTTTGACAAGAAGAAATACGACACGTTTACAATTGCCACACAGGAGGAGAAGGCAAATTCTTTTGATGTAAGGTGTGATTCCTTTGGTGCAGTTGCTCAGGCGAATAAAAGTGTTGGAGCAGCAATTGATACGTTATTGTAGTAAAAAAAGAAATTAAGAGCTTATATATTGAGTTTCATATTAAAAAGTATGCTTATTATCAGTATTTACATAACTGAAATAAGCATATTTTTTATGACAGTGTTTACGAAAGATAATTTGATTTATAATAAATTGAATAAGTAATTGTGTTATCAATTTATTCATTTTCATTACTAAATAAAAAATTGTATTAGTTAGCATACAAAATAAGTTACTTGAAGATGTTAATAGACAGGATGGAGGAGATAGGTTATACTTAATATATGAAATGCATAGTCAGATATGTTAGATTTGGATATAAGTAGAACCATAGTGGAATGTAAATATGATATTATTAGTTGTAAAAAACTAAATATGTATAAGTAGAACCATAGTGGTATGTAATAAATTTAGGCTATTAATAAAGACTTTAACCATCGCAATGAATTTGTAAGGGGGTTGATTTATGGACGAAATCAAATTGATTATACCATCATTAAAATATGGAGAAGATATTTTTAAGTTTAGGCAAGAACTGATTGAAGCAAATGATGTAGATTCTTTTGCTGGATGTGGAAGTTTGAGAAAATGCTCTAATATTAAAGAATACTTGAATGTTCTTTCCAAATTAATGAGTCAAAACACCTGCCCTGATGGTATTGTTCCATGCAATACATATATTGCTGTTCAAGTTAAGGATAGCAGAATTGTTGGTATAATTGACCTTAGACACCACATTGATCATCCTATTTTGGGACTTTGGGGTGGACATATTGGATATACAGTTCGTCCATCTGAACGTGGGAAAGGAATTGCAAAAGAAATGCTACGACTTAATCTACAAAATTGTAGGGAAAGAAATATTGAGAAAATAATGATTACTTGTAGCCGTAACAACACTGCAAGTGAAAAGGTCATTCTTTCTAATGGTGGTATTTTTGAAAAGGAAGTTATTGTGGACGGAGAACACATAAAGCGATACTGGATAACTCTTTGATAGACTTTAATGGGATAAACGTACATTGTTTAACTTCAATTCATAGTTAGTAAAGATATATGGTAAAAAGAGATAGATAAATAAAAAATATGGTGAAAAAGGGTCAGTAGAACAAAAACTACTGACCCTTTTTGATGTTATTTGTACCAATTACTTAACTGCAATACATATCGTGAAATAATATAATTTAATAAAATTAGTCTAATATATAAAGCAATTATTTTGTTGATAATTCGTTATACAATTTCCAGAACTTGGGTTAAAATGTATTATATGGTCTAAAGTAATAGAAAAAAAGGTAAATGGAACCAGATAAAGAAAGAAAAAGAGTGTATTATAAAGAGCTTAAAATAATGTTAATGAACACATAAAGACTCAAGGGGGTGCATAGATGAGATTTTTAATAACATTTCAGCTAAAAGAAAAAGAAATACCAAGTGATTATCGAAGAAAGTTTATATCCTTTTTAAAAAAATCATTTGAAAATTATGATAAGGATATTTTTAATAAATATTATAGAGACAAAGATCCGATTGAAAAGCCCTATACATTTTCGGTGTATTTAGGAAAAGCATTATTTTCAAAAGATAAGGTGATATTAGAAAAAAATAAAATTCACTTTACTTTCTCAACCATTGATATAGAAACAGGATTACATTTTTACAATGCAGTATTAGGAATGAAAGGAAAAGAATTTTATATTGAGAAGACCAACAGTATGTTGTTAGAAGAACTACGTCTAATACAGGAAAAGGCAATTATAAAGGAGAGAGTTATATTTCGTACAATTTCCCCGATTTTAATCCGAGAGCATAATAAAGAAACCAATAAGGATTGGTATTATAGTTTTGAAGATGAAGAAAGTATTTCTATTTTAAAACGAAATATGAAATATCAAGCGGTTCAGTATTTTGGGAAAGATGCAGAGTATGATGTAGAGCAAATGGATATTATTCCACTAAATGTAAAGAAATTAGTAATCAATCATTATGGAGTTTTTGTGACAGGAAATGTAGGTAGCTTTGAACTGAAAGGGAAACCGTACCTGCTGGATTATTTTTATAAGTCAGGAGTGGCAAGCAAAAAAAGTGAAGGTTTTGGGTTATGCAATTTAGTGGGGTAAGTTGGAGGTGATATTTTGGAGGATGGTATAATTCAGCTAAGACTGGGGGATTGGTTATACAATGCAGGTATTGTTGGAATAGTCAATATTTTAGAGCATGAAAGAGAGGATAGTGCAAAATACGCTGGAAGGGAAGTAAGTTTTGATATCTGTGAATTAGAAAACTTTGAGGAAAAGTTTTTTAATTATTTCATTGATACCTATGAACCAATGATTGCTTGGAAAAAGGTGATTTCATATAAAAGTCAGATCGAAGTCTTTGAAGGGGAAAAGTTTCAAAACTTTAACGAAAAATCCCTAGAAGAATTTAATAAATATATTGAAAATTTAAAACGCTATTTAAAAAGCAATAGTCATGTCGCTGCTTATGAATTAATTGAGGAAAAATATCCTGTGTTAGAAAGAGAAAAAGAACTTAAAAAAATACAGTTAAAGAAAAAGGAACTATTGCAAGATAAAATTCCAGAGATTAAGTTAGAAATAAGTAAAATAAAAGAAATAATTAGATTTTATGAGAAGCCACAAGCGAAAAAGTATATTGCAGGAAAGAATGTAATTTATAATGTGATTAGAAATGGATGGAATGGTGTATCTATTTTAAATCCGCAAACAAAAGAAAAAAATATGTATAAGGATTATAAAAAATATTTTCCGCAGGATGCCCTAAATTATATGAAAGCAGATAAAAGTAAGTTTAAATATGAGTGTTTTAACTGTCATGCTCCAATTGAAAATTTAAATATAGAGATGGGATTTTTGAATGCAAGCGGATTTGATTCAAGTCGAAAGCCATCGCATGTGTGGAATTATAATAATGATATTGCAATCTGCCCAGTCTGTAAATTAGTTTATTCTTGTGTTCCAGCAGGTTTTACGTATGTATACAATAGAGGTATTTTTGTAAATGCCAACAATTCAGCAAGCAGTATAGTTCGGATATCACAAAAAATGAGAGAACTGATGTTAAAAGATGAAGGTTTGACTCCTAATACAACTTATAAAAGTCTTATTGCAGCAATCCAAGAAAAAACAAATGATTCTTTTCGATACGAATTATCTGATATTCAAGTGGTACGATATGAAAATGAAGTTTACCGTTTCAATATTTTATCTAGACAATGTGTAAATGTAGTGAGGGATTCAAAGAAAGAATTAGATCGAATTATTAAGTCAAGCTATAAGGAAGGCGACGAGTATATACGGTTATATGAGGAAGTAGTAAAAAAGCTTTTCAATAATGAAAATCAATTTTTACTTATACATAGACTTTTGGTATATAAATTAAGTAAACCAAATAACGAGATTTTCTATAATGTCGGAAACATTATGGATGTAATTACGATTAATTTTACTTATTTGAAGGGAATTACAAGCATGAGAGATGTGGAAAAAGAAGATTTAAAGGCTTATAGTAGAGCAGGATATTATCTTAAGAAAGACTATAAGAATAAACATTCTGAAAATAAACTAAAGGGAATTACTTATCGTTTATTAAATGCCTTAAAAACAAACAATCAGGGAATGTTTATGGATACGATATTAAATTGTTATCTCTATATCAAGAAGCAGGTACCTTACTTTTTTACAGATTGTTTAAAGGACAAGGAACGATTTAAAATGATTGGCTATTCATTTGTAAGCGGTTTGATTGATGGGGAAGATTCGACCGAGAAAGTAGAGGAGAATATTAATGGAAAATAAAGGGTTAATGCTATCAATGATTTTTGAGGCAGAGAGTGCAAATTATGGAGAAGGAGTTGGAAATATTGCGTCATTAAAAAAAATGGCAAGAGGGGCAGGAGAACAGTATACCTATATTTCACGACAGGCAATTCGTTATAATATTATTCAACAATTAGGTGAAAAAAATACACCCACCAGAGTAGAGAAAGATGTGGTACAATTTGCACCAGATGCAACAATAAAAGATTATCCAGAAATAGATTTTTTTGGGTATATGAAGACGGAAAAGGGAGCGGATAGCAAAATACGCTCTGCAGTTGTACGTCTATCAAATGCTATTTCCCTAGAAACATTTAAGGGTGATTTAGATTTTCTTACCAATAAAGGTTTAGCTGAGCGTACAACTGGAATGAAAGGGATGAATATTGCACAAGCAGAAATTCACAGATCCTACTATCGTTATACGATTACGGTAGATTTAGA
This sequence comes from Candidatus Galacturonatibacter soehngenii, assembly GCF_008830185.1. Lineage (GTDB taxonomy): Bacteria > Bacillota > Clostridia > Lachnospirales > Lachnospiraceae > Lachnotalea > Lachnotalea soehngenii. Next base: position 996,880 of record NZ_WAGX01000004.1, on the reverse strand, counting down.
GCAAATTGGAATTGATGATGAAATCGAACTAGCGAAGGAGGAAAAGGCAAGAAGGGTGAATAAACTACTGGATACCATAGCACTACTTTATCGCGATATACGAGGAAGAAGAGAGGATTTAAAGCCGTTGTTTGCAATTGGAGGTGTGTATGATGTGAAAAATCCAATCTTCCAAAATATTTTAGAAGTCAAAGAGAATAAAATTGTAATTGAAGCAATTAAAGATGTTATGTTTGACTCGATTGAAAAAGACACATTATGTGGATTAATTAAAGGGAAATTTGGTAACGATGAAGAAATCATAAAAGAATTAGGGGCTGTTAGTATGCCGGAACTTTTTAAAAAGTTAAAAGTAAAGGTTAGTGAATACTATGAAAGCAATTAGGTTAAAGATAGAACAAGAACTTGTAAACTATAAGGTACCGACTAGTTTTCAATTGAAGGAGACCTATCCTCTTCCCCCTTATTCTACGGTTATTGGCATGATTCATAATCTCTGTGGATACAAGGAATATAAGCCTATGAAGATTAGTATTCAAGGATATTATCATTCCAAAGTTAACGATTTATATACAAGGTATGAATTTAAGCCAGGATTAAAATATGAAAAGGGACGACATCAACTAGATATCAATGGTTATGGAATAGGAAAAGGAGTAGCAACGGCAGAACTTCTTAGTGAAGTTGAACTCTTAATACATATTGTACCAGATAATCACAAATTATTGGATGAAATAGAGCAAAGATTAAAATTTCCAAAGGAATATCCTGCTCTTGGCAGGCGTGAAGACCTTGCGGTCATACGTGAGTTGAAAGTAGTGGAGGTTGACTGGAAAGACAAAACTATACAGATGAATTTACCAAATAGTTATGCTGCATATATTCCAATTGATTTAGAGAGTGAAAATAAAAGTGAATTAAAAGATGGTGGGACAAGGTATACACTAAATAAGAATTATGAGATTGTAAATGTAGGAACAAATAAAAAACCAAAACTTTTTCGAAAGTGGGTAAAAAAAGAAGTAATTTATAGTTCACAAGTTAGAGTAACAAGAAAATCAAAGGTTTTGGTGGATGAGGATCAAAATGTATTATTTTTAGCGTAAAAAGGGAAAATAGTGACTTTAATCTTATGTGGGAAACAGGAGTATTTCGAAAGAATACTTACATATCAATTAAAATAAATAATTAGAATAAGCGAATACATTTTGATATCAATTCATATGAAAGAATTTTCGACAAAAAACATTTTATTAAGGAAGTTTTATATACAACATGGTAGAATAATAAAGGAATATGCTGGAATGTGAAACTTAAATCTGCTAATAATATAAATATTTTTTATTAAGTAGAACCATAATGGAATGTAAACCCAGTTTTATGTTGAATAATTTATACAATTAAATCATAGTAGAACCATATTGGAATGGTCTGAGATTTCTATTCATTTCTGTGAGTCCTCAAAGCATTCCAGTTTAATTCCGCTTGACAAAATTCCTAGAAAGCAATATACTTATCACAAAATAGTTTGATTATCAAAGTAATTTATAGAAGAATCTAAAATTGGATATTTAAAGTATAAACATATGCCGAAAGGAGCATTTATGGCAGCAAGAATTATAGGAACCGGAAGCGGACTTCCTGAACATATAGTAACGAATGATTATTTATCGACAGTGGTAGATACTAGCGATGAATGGATTCGAGAACGAACTGGAATTCGAGAACGTAGGATTTCAAAGGGTGAGACAACTAGCGATTTAGCGTCAAAAGCTGCGAAGCAGGCCCTTGAAAGTGCTGGTATGTCTAGCGATCAAATAGAGCTTATTCTCGTAGCAACGTTTACCGCAGATAGTCATATGCCAAGTACTGCTTGTCTTGTACAACAAGAAATAAAAGCGACTAACGCAGTTTGTTTTGACATCAGTGCAGCATGTACGGGATTTGTATATGCACTAAGTTGTGCCTATGCTTATATACATGCAGGGATGTATAAAAATGCGTTGGTTATTGGGGCAGAAACCATTTCAAAGACAATTGACTGGACTGATCGAGGAACTTGTGTTTTATTTGGCGACGGTGCAGGTGCAGTGGTGGTGCAAGCAGATGAATCGGGTAAAATGACTTTTGTGCAAGGATCAGATGGAAGTAAGGGAAGAGCTCTTACTTATTATGGTAAAAGCATGAATAATCTTTTGACAAGTTTAAATGATAATAATTCCTATATTTCTATGGATGGGCAGGAAGTATTTAAGTTTGCAGTTAAGAAAGTACCTGAGTGTATGGAAGAGTTATTTGTCAAAACCAATGTAGATATTGATGAAGTAAAGTATTTTTGTCTACACCAAGCAAATAAAAGAATCATTCATTCGGTTGCCAAAAGACTAAAGCAACCAGAAGAGAAATTTCCAATAAACCTTGATAAATATGGCAACACCTCAGCGGCTAGCATACCGATACTGCTGGATGAATTATACAAAGACAATCGTATTCAAAAAGGAGATAAATTCGTTATTTCAGGCTTTGGAGGAGGTCTTACGTGGGGAGCAGCACTGATTGAATGTTAAAAAATAAATGCATAATTCGTCTGGAATCTGGAACAATATATACCAATTAAATGAAAAAGAGGTATGTATTGGTATGAATGAAAAAATCAGCGGTGAATTACAGCTAAACATCAATCGATTAAATCAAACCTTGTTTGTAGGAAAAAATTATGATCTAAAGTATCGTACACTCCATGTAGGTGGAAAAGATCTTTGCGTTTATTTTATAGATGGTTTTTTAGATGATCATACAATGGAGAGATTGATGGAAACCTTCTTAACCATAAAAAATGAAGATATGCCAGAGACACCTCATGAATTTTCTAAGAAATATATTCCATATGGTTCAGTTAGTTTAGCAGATGACTATGAAAAGATAATTACTGCTATTTTATCTGGAATCTCCTGCCTTTTTATAGATGGTTATGAAGAAGCAATTATGATTGATTGTAGAAACTACCCGATGAGAGGTGTGGAAGAGCCAGTAAAAGATCGAGTGCTTAGAGGTTCACGAGATGGATTTGTAGAGACCATTGCATTTAATACCGCTTTAATTAGGCGCAGAATACGATCTCCTGAACTCGTAATGGAGATGTTATATGTTGGTGAAAAGTCTCAAACAAATGTAGTTATTTCCTATTTAGATAGCCGAGTAGACCATGAATTTTTAGATAAATTAAGAAAAAGAATCAATGATATTGAGGTAGACTCTCTTACCATGAACAGCCAAAGTTTGGCAGAATGTCTTTATCAATATCCTTGGTATAATCCTTTTCCAAAATATAAGTTTTCTGAAAGACCAGATACAGCAGCAGCTTGTATTTTAGAAGGAAATGTTGTCATTTTAGTTGATAATTCGCCATCTGCAATGATAACGCCTTCTTCAGTATTTGATATTATAGAAGAGGCAGATGATTATTATTTTCCGCCTGTTACTGGGAGTTATCTTCGATTGACTAAGTTCCTTGTCAATTTTACTAGTATGGCTATAACTCCGGTATGGTTATTGCTGATGCAGAATTCGGTTTTGGTACCAGAGTGGCTTAAATTTATCATGATTAACGAAATGATTAATGTACCGTTAATCTATCAGTTTTTAATCTTAGAAGTTGCGATTGATGGACTTCACCTTGCGGCGGTAAATACTCCTAATATGCTTACCACCCCGTTAAGTATTATGGCGGCTCTGGTCTTGGGGGATTTAAGTGTTTCGTCAGGGTGGTTTAATTCAGAGGTTATGCTTTATATGGCATTTGTGGCCATTGCTAATTATTCACAGCCGAATTTCGAATTAGCCTATGCATTTAAATTTATGCGAATGATTACGCTAGTGTTAACAGCTATTTTTAATGTATGGGGGTTTGTAATTGGTTGGATTATAACAATTGCAGCGATTGTATTTAATAAAACAATTGCTGGAAGAAGTTATTTATATCCTCTGTTTCCATTTAATTTAAGGCAGTTCTTAAAACGCTTCATTAGAGTAAGATTACCACATAACGATAAAGGTCTTCGATAGGAACAAATTTTAGATGAAAGAGTGGTAATGTTTAGTAAAATATGATATAGTTTGATTGAAACCGACAGCTTTATAAGTTGTCGGTTAAAAATATTGATTAACACAGTAGATAGTTTCATTTAATAACTAAAAGAGTTAGTACTTAAGTGGGAGGATGAGCATGCGTAATTTTGTAATAACAACAGATACGACTTCAGATTTACCGAAAGATTATATTAGTAAGCATAACATAACAGTATTACCTTTAACTTATGTTCTAGAAGGTATTACATATACACAGGATAATGGTTTGGAATTTTCAAAGTTTTATGAAAAAATGAAAAATGGATCAATGCCAACCACATCCCAGGTGAACCCAAGTCAGGCCAAAGAGATATTTGAAAAGTTATATAAAGAAGGATTTGATATTTTGCATATTGCCTTTTCTTCAGCTTTAAGTGGCAGCTATAGCAGTGCTAAAATAGCAGCAGATGAGATGACTGAGGAGTACCCAGATTGTAAAATTATGGTTGTTGATTCTTTATGTGCTTCTTTGGGAGAAGGTCTTTTAATTCATAAGGCGTCCATGCTAAAAGAAAGTGGAAAAACAATTGATGAGGTAGTAGAGTGGATTGAAGCAAATAAACTTCATGTTTGCCATAACTTTACTCCTATGGACTTGTTTCATCTATACAGAGGTGGACGTGTTTCTAAAACTGCAGCTATTTTAGGGACAATGATAAATGTTAAGCCGATTTTACATGTAGATAATGAAGGAAGATTAATTCCGATTGGCAAAGTAAGAGGTAGAAAAAAATCATTGACGACATTAGTTGATAATATGGAAAAACAAATTGGTGCTTATGTAGAAGAAAATAAACGTGATGGTGTGTTTATTGGGCACGGTGATACGCCTGAAGATGCACAGTTTGTTGCTGATTTAATTAAAGAGCGATTTGGAATTGATTCGTTCTTAATTGATTATGTAGGACCTGTTATTGGTGCTCACACAGGACCAGGAATTTTAGCTTTATTTTTCATGGGAGAAGCACGCTAAAACATCATTACAGGAAAGTGTTATTGCATAAAATTGCTAAGGATATAAAAATAAGGTATAATATAAGTATAAATGATATTACATGTTTCTTTTAAAGAAAGGACGGTAGAATTTATGCGTGTTAAGGCAATTATGATTCCCTTCCACAACTTAACCTGTATTAAATTAACAGATACGTTGGAGAAGGCAATGGAAGTAATCGATGCAAATAATTTATTATCTTTGCCAGTAGTGGATGGAAAAAAATTTATCGGTGTCTTATCAAAACAGTACACGTATGAGTATTTTTTTAAAAATTGGCAGGAAGATAAAGAAAAATTCTTAAAAATGCCAGTTTCTATGTTAATGAAAGATAAAGTAGAGACAATCTCTGAAAACATCCGTATTGAAGAAGTTGCAGTTATGTTTATTCATACAAAGGTAAGATTTATTCCGATTGTAGACTCCAATGATAAATTACTTGGTATTATAACTCAACAAGCAGTCTTTAAACAATATCAAAAGATGTTTGGGCACAGGCACAATTCTTTTGTTATTTATACGTATGATTATCGAGGTGTGGTTGCTAAAATTATGGAGACAATCGCCAAAGCAGGTGGAGATGTTCGCAATATGATAGTATCTCGCACTGAAACAATGGATTTGGTGGAGATTTTCTATCGAATCGAATGTAAAGATTTCCATAAAGTACTAAAAGCATTGGAAAAACAAAAGTTTGATGTGAGAGATATCAAATATGAGATAAAAGAAGAGAAGCAATAATTATTTCTATGCGTAACAATCAAAGAGTACCTAGGTGGTGCTCTTTTTTTGCTGTTTTCTAATCCTTTTCTAGTTTTGTGACATCAAAAATAGGATACAGAATGATACATGCATATATGGTATATTTTTGTTGTAAAAGTTTATTGATTATTAATAAGATTAAGAAAGGAATTAAAACATGAAAAAGAAAGATTTAATAAAATTTGGCTTGAATGAGGTTCAAGCAGATAAAATAGTAGAAGAATATAAAAAAGCTTTAAAGGATTCAATTCCTAAAGCACGACTTGATGAGGTGATTGCGGAAAGAAATGCGTTAAGGATTTATACTGAGGAACAGAATAAAAAAATATTGAACCTAGAACAACGTATTCAGAAAAGGGAGGAAAAGAATATGACCCTATTAAGACTTTTAATGGAATAACATATTTGTACATTGCCCAATGTTAGGTATATATTTAATATCTGTATAGAATAAGAGCATTGCAAAAGCAGCAATGCTCTAAAATATTCATAATCGTTTCTCTATTTTTTGCATGTATCAAACTCAGGGTTAAAAGCATAAAAGTTTTTTGCGTCAAGATTGTCTTGAACAATTCTAAGTCCTTCACCAAAACGTTGAAAATGAACGACTTCTCTTGCACGCAAAAAGCGTATAGGATCACATACTTCAGGGTCATGTATTAATCTTAAGATATTATCGTAGGTCGTTCGCGCCTTTTGTTCAGCGGCCATATCTTCTACTAAATCAGTAATGGGATCACCTTTTGACTGGAAATATGTTGCAGTGAAAGGAGTGCCGGAAGCAGCGACTGGATAAAGAGCAAGCGTATGATCCACATAATATTTATCGAAGCCACTTGCTTTGATTTCATCAATAGTTAAATCTTTCGTCAATTGATGTACAATAGCACAAACAATTTCCATGTGAGCCATTTCTTCTGTACCAATATCTGTTAATAGTCCACTTACATTACTATATGGCATGCTATATCTTTGTGATAAATATCGTTGTGAAGCTGCTAATTCTCCATCTGGACCACCAAACTGCGTAATAATAATCTGCGCTAATTTAGCATTAGGCTGTGTAATATTTACTGGATATTGAAGTCTTTTTTCATAATTCCACATTATTTACATCCTCCTTCCCAAGGCATCGGACCAGAAGCCCATTCCCACTTTTTCGATGGCGTAGCAGTATCGATTGTTAATGGACCAAAGTATTGGGAGTATTTTTCTAAAAGACTGCGTCTTACTGGTAATAATTCATTGATGCATATAAGAGCTTCTTCGTCCATTGGGTGCGTATCCAAAAAGAGAGTACAATCATTAATTGCAAAGCTTACCATATCAATCTTATTGAGTAGACTTTTTCTATCCATCCTATTATTGTTATTCACTTTAGCAACACCTACTTCCCAAGAAAGGCTTATTTAATTCAGGAAATATAGTACCAACTTCCAAACCTTTATCTAAATCATATATTTTATTCCAATGTTGCCATGGGACATAGCACATTGCTAAAGCAAAATCATCCAAACAGTCATGACTTGGCATAACCTGTGTTGGACTCATTTTTTGTTTATATCCGCAGCCACAAGATGGATTTGCGGTTCTAGGGTTTAAATAAGATTGTTTATTGTAGTTATCCAAAAGTAAATCTCCTTAAAATGTTTTATTTCATTGTTAGTTTATGTAGGGGATTATAATTGGTTAATAAAAGTTGAGAGAAATGAAGAAATAAAATTGACTATCATAAAAAAGATGATAGAATATATTAAGAATCAATAAATCCTTTAAAGATGTGGGAATATGTGGAATGTTATTTCTTATAAAAAATACTTGGAAAATTTTAAAAGGAAACGTTACAGAATTAGTTGTTTTTTTATTATGCTATCACGCGGCTTCCATTTTAATCATATATAACTTTTATTCATCAAGCATAGATTTTGCTTTAAAGAAAGTTGGATATAGCTATATAACAGTAGAAAATGTAATCCAATTTATCAACAATCCAATCTCAGTCATGCTAATAATAGCTAACTTTTTGATTATGTTGTTATTAATTGGTTTTGAAATCATCTGCCTATTGGAAAATTATAGGGCAGTTAACCATAATGTAAAGTTAAAAGCCTATGATATATTATTGATCGGAATTTTTAAAACTGGAAAAATAATAAAAGAAGGGAATTTGGTAAATTTAATACCTGGTTTACTTATACTTCCATTTATATGCATCCACTTTATTATTCAGGAGATTGCAAATATAAAAATACTAAATTATCTAGCACAATATGTATATGATAGTTTTCGATATAAAGAGATTCTCTATCTTATTATTGCAGCAATCGTCATAGTTAGTTTACTATCTGCATTTATTATGCCTTTTGTTGTATTAGGGGAAAAGAATGCTAAAGATGCGATTATAATTAGTTTTCAGGTTACAAGAAAAAAGGCAAAAAAATCTTTTCGATACTTAATTCAATGGAATATATTGCTATCAGCCGTTATATTAATGATCTACGGAATTGCTATAGTCGTTGCTGCATTTTTTGTATCTCTTGTATATAAAGAAGATGTTGCACTTGCGAATCTATTGATTTTATGTGATTGGTTAAAATTAATAGCAGGAATACTGAGTAATATAATTGGAATAGCAGGAAACATTGCATTTATTTATAGTACTTATCATTTGTATCGTTTTCATGTAGCTGTAGAGGAAATAGATGAACTATATGATTATACCGCAATTACAAACCATTCATTAAAAAAAGTTACCATTATGATTGGTCTATTTATGGTCTGTGTCGAAGGATTTTATAGCTATCAGATGTTAGAAAAGAGCACAACCATAGCAAAAGAAGTATTGGTAACAACACAAATAACAGCACATAGGGGTGGTGCTTCTTATGCCCCTGAAAACACAATGGCAGCACTGAAAGCCGCAATTGAAGTAAAGTCTGATTATGCCGAGATTGATGTGCAAGAAACAAAAGATAATGTAGTTGTATTGCTTCATGATTCCAATCTTAAACGAACGACAGGTTATAATAAATTTATTTGGGATGTGAATTATGAAGAGGTAGAAAAATTAGATGCTGGTATAAGATTTGGAAGAAAATTTGAAGGAGAAAAAGTACCAACACTGGATGAAGTAATTAAGTATTGTAAAGGAAAAATTAACCTTAATATAGAGATTAAAAGTAATGGTCATAATAAAAATATTGTTGAAAATGTATTAAAAGTAATAGAAGAAAACAATGCGAAAGATTTTTGTGTTATAACTTCAATGGACTATTCTTTGTTAAGTGAAGTTAAAGAACAAGAACCCAGTATAATAACGGGATATATTTTGAAAATGGCATTTGGTAATTTTGAAAATAAGATCAATGCAGATTTTCTTAGCATAAAACATACCTACGCATCAAAAAAAGTAATAACGGCTGCTCATAATTCTGGTAAAGAGGTTCATGTTTGGACTGTAAATTCAAGAAGTGATATTGAGAGAATGAAGTTACTAGAAGTAGATAACATTATAACAGACAGACCTGTAACCGTACGAGAAGTATATGCAAGTGAAAAAAATGGTGCAGGTTTTATAGAACTACTAAAAATTATAACAAGATAGGAAGAAACATATGATTAGATTATTAAAACCATTTTCTTTTTTACCTGCATTCTTAATGATATATATGATTTATTCATTTTCATCAGACAATGGTGTAGAATCGTCAGGTCTGAGCTTTAAAGTAAGTGAAAAAATTGTAGTTACCGTAGATAAAGTGATGAAGCTTGATTTAAGTAGTGAACAAATTCATTATTATAAACAAAGAATACATTATCCTGTAAGAAAGGCTGCGCATATGACAGAATATGCACTTCTTGCTATTTCGATTGCTTTTCCACTCTATGTATATGGTGTAAGAGGAATTGGACTCTTAATTCTGACAGGAACGGTGTGTGTATCCTTTGCCATACTGGATGAATATCACCAATCCTTTGTCGCTGGACGAACAGGGTCAGTAAAAGATGTGGCAATTGACTCAATTGGTATAATATGCGGAGTAATTTTTGTACGTATTGTGGGTTGGACAGGCAGAATGACTATATTTAGACCAAGAAAGAAGAAACATAAGAGGAGATAGTAAAAATGACAAATGATATGACAGTGGGCAATCCAAGAAGCCTTATTTTAAAATTTGCAATACCACTCATCATTGGGAATATATTTCAACAATTTTATAATGTAGTTGATTCAGCAGTAGTAGGTCGTTTTATTGGCGTAAATGCACTTGCAGCAGTTGGAGCAACAGGTTCTGTAGTTTTTTTAATTATGGGAGTTGTAATGGGAATGACGAGTGGATTTTCCGTACTCATTGCCCAAAGTTTTGGTGCAAAAGATGAAAAAAGAGTTCGTCATTTTACCGTAATGTCAGGTTATTTATCTGTTATAATCACCATTGTACTAACGGTAGGAACGCTGTTAGGAATTGATAGCATACTACGATTAATGAAGACACCTGATGACATCTTTGCAGATTCAAGTTTGTATATAAAAATAATATTTGCAGGCATAGGAATAACTATGCTATATAATATGCTTTCGGCTATACTTAGGGCAATAGGAGATAGTAAGACACCATTGATATTCTTAGCCATTGCCTCTGTTATAAATGTAGTGTTAGATTTGCTATTTGTGGTGGTTTTTAAGATGGGAGTAGAAGGTGTTGCGTATGCAACCGTTATTGCACAAGCGGTATCAGCTATTTTATGTCTTGTATATATGATTAAAAAATATCCAATACTTAGAATTGGTAAAGAAGATTTAAAATTTTCAAGTAACAGTGCTTTTAATTTAATGAAAATAGGAATTCCAATGTCATTACAATTTTCTATAACAGCCATTGGGGTTATGATTATTCAGGCAGCATTAAATGTTCTAGGTTCTCTTTATATTGCAGCATATACAGCAGCTTCAAAGGCACAACAAATTGTTACACAGCCATTTGCTTCCTTGGGGGCAACTATGGCTACCTATGTAGGACAAAATACTGGAGCTGGTAAAATTGATCGTATCAGACAAGGAATGAAAGAAGGTATTAAGATCACATTAATCTATAGTGTCCTTGCAGCTGTGTTTTTAATATTTTTTGGGAAATTACCTGTAAAAATGTTTGTTTCAGGAGGAGAAAGAGAAGTTATTGATGCGGCACAACATTATTTTAATATTGTAGTGGGCTTCTTCCCAGCGCTTGGACTTATTTTTATTTATAGAAATACGCTGCAAGGTCTTGGAGATGGCTTTTTTCCAATGATAGGAGGAATTTTTGAACTAATAGCCAGAGGAGTAGTGGCATTTACACTTGCCCAATTTATGGGGTATGCAGGAGTATGCTTTGCAGATCCTGTCGCATGGGTAAGTGCATTGATTCCAATTATACCCGTATATTACATAAGAATCAAAAAGATGTCTACATGGAAAAATTAAGGATTATGTAATGCTTAAGTAATTGGATTGTAAAATATATCGTCTATGATAATACTAAAACTTGTCAATTTATGTCATGACAGGTATGAATTATATAAAACAAAGGAGAATGTATGAAGAATAAAAAGTACTTAGTTCTATTAGTAATGGCAGCAGCTTTGGCGACAGGCTGTGGGAATAAAGAGACAAAAACAATTGATACAATGGCAGAAACGCAAATTCAAGACAAAAACGACGTCACTACAGGTGAGAATGAAGTAGACGAAGTGGAAAACGGTGTAGAAGCTACAGAGCCTAACAATGATGAAGTACCTGATTCTACGAAGGAACAAGATAGCGAGCCAGAGGAGAAGCAAGAACAAGAAGAAACAAAAGAAATTGAACAAATTTCATTAGACGGACTTGATACGGAGACAAAAGGCTGGGGTCCAGGCGGAAATGTCAATGATAAAAATGTTCCGACAGGTGCTACTATGTATCAGAATAAATATGGGCATTTGGGAGCTGACTTTGTTCGTACGGATTCTGATGCAATCTTTTTAACCTTTGATGAAGGATATGAGTATCCAGAAGCGAATTCCCCAACTGGAAATACGGCTCAAATATTGGACATTTTAAAAGAAAAAAATGTAAAGGCTGTATTTTTTGTAACACTTCCATATGCAAAAACGAACCCAGATTTAATCAACCGAATGATTAACGAGGGACATATTATTGGTAACCACAGTGTGAATCACCCTTCCAACGGATTACCATCTTTGGCAACGGTTGAAGATCAACAAAATGAATTAACAGGCGTTCATGATTACCTGCTTGAAAATTATAATTATAAAATGAGCCTGTTTCGTTATCCAACGGGCGCCTTTAGTGAGCAGTCACTTGCTATTGTTCATAATTTAGGTTATAAGTCCATTTTTTGGAGTTTTGCATATAAAGATTGGCTAACAGATGCCCAACCTGATAAAACAGAAGCACTAAAGACTATGAAGGAAAAACTTCATCCAGGAGCAATATATTTACTTCATGCTGTTTCAACCACGAATGTTCAGGTATTAGGTGATTTCATCGATGCAGTTAAAGCGCAAGGCTATGAAATTCAGCCATATGAATAAGCCGATAGCCGTCAGATTAAATTCTGGCGGTTTTTCTATTGTATTTCGTTAATTTTTGAAAAGAGAGGCTAATACTTTATCTTGATGATTGGCAAAATAAAGTGTATAATAGCCAACATAGGTCGACAAGATGAACCAGCAAGAAGTTTCATTTGTTAAATAGTGTTATAGTTTGATTTTGGTTTTGCTATAACGTAAACGAAGCAGGAATAAATTGTGAATAGGAGATTTGTGAAATGAAAAAGGTAAGAACCAGATTTGCACCTAGTCCAACAGGAAGAATGCATGTTGGAAACTTAAGAACAGCATTGTATGCATATTTAATTGCAAAACATGAAGGTGGAGACTTTCTTTTAAGAATAGAGGATACAGATCAAGAACGATTTGTTGAAGGTGCATTAGAGATTATTTACCGTACCTTAGAAAAAACTGGGTTAGTACATGATGAAGGACCAGATAAAGATGGTGGAGTTGGTCCTTATGTGCAAAGTGAAAGGCATGAACAAGGCTTATATCTAAAGTACGCAAAAGAATTAGTTGAAAAGGGTGAGGCCTACTACTGTTTTTGCGATAAAGATCGATTAGAAAGCTTAAAGCAAGAAGTGGCGGGAAAAGAAATTGTAGTTTATGACAAGCATTGCCTCTCACTTTCTAAGCAGGAAGTGGAGGAAAAATTAGCATCTGGTGTACCTTATGTAATCAGGCAAAACAATCCAACGAGTGGAACCACAACATTTTCTGATGATATCTATGGTGACATTACGGTTGATAATTCTGAATTAGATGATATGATTTTAATCAAATCAGATGGCTATCCAACTTATAATTTTGCCAATGTGGTAGATGATCACTTAATGGGAATTACACATGTGGTTCGAGGAAATGAATACTTATCTTCTTCACCAAAATATAATCGTTTATATGAAGCGTTTGGTTGGGAAGTACCTACTTATGTACATTGTCCATTGATTACAAATGAAGAACATAAGAAGTTAAGTAAAAGAAGTGGGCACTCCTCCTATGAAGATTTAATTGAGCAAGGATTTTTAACGGAAGCGGTAGTTAATTTTGTTGCATTGTTAGGCTGGAGTCCAGAAGACAATCAAGAAATTTTTTCTTTGAAAGAATTGATTGAGAAGTTTAATTATCATCATATGAGCAAAGCACCAGCTGTATTTGACGTTGTGAAACTAAAGTGGATGAATGGTGAATACATGAAGGCAATGGATTCTGATACGTTTTTTGAAAAAGCGCAGCCTTATTTAAAAAAAGTACTTACCAAAGATTTTGATTTGAGAAAGATTGCCGATATGGTAAAGACTAGAATTGAAGTTTTTCCTGATATTTTAGAGTTGGTTGATTTTTTTGAAGAGCTGCCAGAGTATGATATCGCAATGTTTACTCATAAAAAAATGAAAACAAATACCGAAACATCATTAGAAGTGTTAACAGATCTACTACCTGTATTGGAAGCACAAGACGATTATAGCAATGATGCTCTATATGCTTTATTATTAAGATATGTGGAAGAAAAAGGCTATAAGAATGGGTATGTTATGTGGCCAATTCGAACAGCAGTATCTGGTAAACAGATGACTCCAGCAGGAGCAACTGAAATTATGGAGATTATTGGTAAAGAAGAATCAATCAAGAGAATTAAAATTGCAATTGAAAAGCTAAGTAAATAAACCCTTTTTAAAGTGTCTGCGAAGCAGACACTTTATTATATAATAGGAAAGATGCAGATAAAGATAGCAAATATTACCAACTGATTCTTTTCTCTGCACTCTTGATGGAGTATAATAAGGGTAGTTCTAGGAGATAAATAGTAAAAAAATGTAACATGTGTCTTTTGTCACAAATACGTATAATGAGGTTATTTGAATGAATATACAAGAAAAACGTAAAGTACTAAGAAAAGATATCTTTCGAATTCTATTGATCATTGTTGCTTCAGTTATAATGTCTATAAACTTAAATAGTTTTGTAGATGCGGGGGGATTACTGCCAGGAGGCTTTACAGGGCTTACAATTTTGATACAAGAAATCACGAAAGAATTCTTGGGATTTAAAGTATCGTTTGCTTTTGTTAATATATTATTAAACTCCATACCAGTTTTTGTAAGTTATAAGTGTATTGGTAAAAAATTTACGATATTCTCTTGTATTATGATAATTTTAACCAGTATATTTACAGATATCATTCCTTCGTATCCCATTACGTATGATATTCTGTTGATTAGTATTTTTGGTGGAATGGTATCTGGCACTGCCATAAGTATGTGCCTTTTTGCAGATGCTACAAGTGGAGGAACTGACTTTATTGCTATATTTTTATCCAAACGATATGGTATTGATGCATGGAACTATATTTTGATAGGAAATGCTGTTATTTTACTTGTTGCAGGATATCTATTTGGGTGGAATAAAGCGTTATATTCCATTATTTTTCAATTTACTTCTACGCAGATGCTTCATTTATGCTATAAAAGATATAAGAAAAATACTTTGTTTATCATCACGCAATACCCAGAAGAAGTGGCAAAGGCAATAAGTGAAACAACCAGACACGCTTCTACCACATTTCATGGTTTTGGAACCTATGAAAAAAAAGAAAGAACATTAATCTATTCTGTAGTTGGAAGAGAAGAAGTAAAAAAAGTGGTATCTAATATTAGGGAGGTTGATGATAAGGTATTTATTAATATTATCAAAACAGAACAACTTGAAGGTAATTTTTATATAAAACCAAATGATTAAATAATCTGTTATGATGTATTGAAACAAGGAGTCATTATGATATATATAGTAGAGACGGTACGTATTTATTATGACTTTTTAAAAATTCGAAAGAACAATTTGAATAATTAACCAAAATAAGCAGTCTACAACCTTGACAGGATCAAATGGATACTGCTTTTTTTGTACATAAATATCTAAAATAGATATTTGTTTTCTCTCATTTATCATTGACAAAAGCTTAAAAAGAAATTATACTGTGTATTAAAGACATATACAGTAATACACATAAAAGCACAGTTGGAGGTTATCTTGAATATAATAATATCAAATGTGAGTGAAACGCCTATTTATCAACAATTAAAAAATCAGATTAAAGAAGCAATTTTAACAGGTGAAATTCAAGATGGTGAATTATTGCCTTCGATTCGAAATCTTGCTAACGAAACAAGAGTAAGCGTTCTTACAACCAGAAGAGCGTATGATGAACTTGAGGAAGAAGGATTTATAAAGACCGTACATGGAAAAGGGACATTTGCAATATCGAACAATCTCGAATTACTCAAGGAAGCGAGGCTTAGGCAAGTTGAAGAGAAGTTATTAGAAGCGTACCAGATTGGAAAGGCGATTGGAGTAACAAAAGATGATATGCAGACAATGATGAATATTTTGTATGATGAAAATGGAGGTAGTTAAATGGATTATGTAATCGAAATCAACGGTTTAGAAAAAAGTTATACAAAAGGAAGTCAAATATTAAAGGGGATTGACTTTAAAATAGAAAAGGGAATTGTGGCAGGATTTATTGGGATGAATGGTGCAGGCAAGACCACTACCATTAAATTAATGCTTAATCTGATAAAGAAAGATGCAGGCGAGATTAAATTATTTGGCAAAGACTTAAATGAAAATGAAAAAGAGATAAAAAATAGAATCGGTATTGTTTTTGACCAAGGATATCTTTATGAAGATTTGAAATTATCAGATATGAAAAAAATATTTGCGGGAGCTTATAGCAATTGGGATGAGGATAATTATAAAAAATATATTACCCTGTTTCAGCTCGATGAAAAACAAAGAATAAAGCAGTTATCAAAGGGAATGAAAATGAAATTTTCTCTCGCATTGGCTTTGTCACATCATGCTGATTTACTAATTATGGATGAACCAACCTCTGGATTAGATCCAAAGGTTCGAAATGAATTTATAGATATGATTCGTACCTTCATGGAAGAAGACGGAAAAACGGTATTTTTTTCAACTCATATTACAACAGATTTGGATAAGATTGCAGATCGAATTATAATGCTTAATCAAGGAGAAGTCATTCTAAATAAAGAAAAAGATGTATTATTGGAAGAACATGCTTTGGTAAAGGGAGAAAAGCAAATGCTAAACAGTAGCAATCGAACACAGTTTATCTCGCTTTCTGAACGAGGCTTTTCCTTTGAAGGGCTTACGGGCCAAAAAGAAAAGTTAAAAAGAGAAATGGAGAACGCCTTATTTGAAAAACCAACAATTGAAGATGTCATGATTGCATATATGGAGAGGTAGGGATGTTATGTATTTATCATTAATTAGAAAAGATTATAGTATTGTGCTTCGAAACAATATAGGATTGTTAATAGCACAGATGTTATTTATTTTAATTATTGTTTCAACAAATCTTGGAATCATGGGATATGCAATTATGGCCGTATCGTTTGGATGGCAAATATTAATGACAGTAAGTGCAAAAGATAAAATGAATCACTCCATGTCGCTTTTGTTATCCATGCCTTTTCAGAAAAAGACAATTGTGAATGCAAGATATATGAGTGTCATGTTAGGATTTGCTTTTGTTAGCCTTTTTTATATTGTAATCGTTGAAATTACAAAGTTTTTTCATGTGTTTTTATTTAAGCCTTTAAGCATTGAAGTTTTCTTTTTAACACTCTGTGCATATTCGTTGTTTGCGAGTGTTACCTTGCCACTTTATCTTAAGTTTGAAGACAGCGTAGTACGTGGTATTTCTTTGTTTTCTATCTTAGGAGTCACCATTTTAGGGGTCCTGATTTGGGATAATACAAACATAAGATTTCTCATCGATTCTATGACTTGGTTAAAAGAATATTATGCAATCATTTGTGTGGCAGTGATTTTCTTAAGTATAACTATATCAAGAAGTGTATCTATGTATTTCTTTGAAAGTATGGAATTTTAGGAGGAGATAGTATGAACCTGATTCGAAAAGATTTTATGCTGGTAAAAAATAAAATGCTAGCATATGGTTTTTTATGTACATTTATTACGTTGTTGTTTAAACTGCTGATTGACCATACGGTTATTGAAAATGCGCTTGTGTGTGCAATAGGATTGCTGTTTTCTTACTTTAATACCATCATATCCTTTGAGGCAGAAGGAAAGTATAAGGCAGGAGCTACAATTATAACACTACCATATATAAGACAAAATATTATAACTGCCAAATACTTAAGCATATTGCTGATAAACACCTTGTATTATGCAACGAATCTTCTTTTGCTGGCAGGCATGTATTTATCTGGAATTGATACATGGTCAGGAAAAGGTATTCTATATGGTGTTGCAGGTGGCTTAATAGTCTTGTCAATCATGATTCCTTTTTTTATTCGTTTTGATTATATTAAGGCATCTAACGTAATGATGCTTAGTGTTATGCTAGTTGGAGTTTTGATTGCATTATTTTCTAAAAAAAGTACGAACTTGAATGAAATGTTTTTTAACATATTTTTAATAGATGCAAAATATTTATGTTTTATTTCGCTTTTAATTGTGCTACTTTCTTATCTGATTTCTTCAAATATATTTTTAAAAAAAGAATTTAACACATAACTGCTATGAGAACCAACAACTCCTCTATTCTTTTATAAAGGGTAGGGGAGTTGTTGTATACTTTTAAATTAGAAATCCAAGAGCATCCAATTGTTTTTCGATTTCATCTAAAATCGATTCATTGTCCGCCTCGACGGTATGAGAATGTATATCACCTCCAAGAGTCTTAAGAGGTACTGCTTTCGAGGTTTCAACCTTGTTGACAAATTTATCAACATCTCGTCTAGAGGCAATATTTAAATCCGCAGTAATATTACCATATACCTCATGCTTCACCATTACATTACGAATAAATCCGCCACAATCAACGATACAATATAATTCTTCTTTGATTTGACTGGTATCATGAGATACAGTAAAAACTCTCGAAACGTTCATTGGGGAATCAGGAAATAGTAAGTATCCTCTGTTAGTGGATAATATATTATAATTGCGAGCCTTAAGGACAGCAATATCTTGTACGATGATTTGTCTGCTTACCCCTAACTGCTTAGAGAGAGCATCCCCTGAAACAGGAGTTTTCAATTGTTGCAATGTAGTTAGAATTTGTTCTCTGCGCTTTTCTACGTCCATAAAATATTCCTTTCGTATGTTCATTATCTAAAGTATAGCTTACAAGTACTTATTTGTACATACATTCCTTTTAAAATCACTTTGATTTTTGTGTGATTTC
This sequence comes from Candidatus Galacturonatibacter soehngenii, assembly GCF_008830185.1. GTDB lineage: Bacteria > Bacillota > Clostridia > Lachnospirales > Lachnospiraceae > Lachnotalea > Lachnotalea soehngenii. Next base: position 978,155 of record NZ_WAGX01000004.1, on the reverse strand, counting down.
ATGTAGAATAATAGGGATGGTAAGTGAAACGATTTACTTACCAGGGAGAGAGTAAGAATTGGAGGCAACATGAAGTCTAGTCTAAATAAAGGACAATTACAAGCTGTTACCCACGTAAAAGGACCATGTATTGTAATTGCTCCACCAGGAAGTGGAAAGACGATGGTCATTACACAACGAACAAAATATTTGATTGAGCAATGTGCGATAAATCCAGCCAATATTTTGGTCATTACTTTTACAAAGGCTGCAGCTTTGGAAATGAAGGAGCGTTTTCAACGCTTAATGGGTAAAAGTGTACCAGTTTCTTTTGGTACATTTCACGCTATATTTTTTACCATTTTAAAACATGCTTATGGATTTCGTGCAGAGAACATTCTAAGAGATGAGCAAAGAGTTGAATTCCTAAGAGATATCATACATAAATTCGAACTAGAAATCGATGATGAAATGGAATTTATTTCAGACATCACAGGTGAAATTAGTTTAATTAAAAATGATAGAATATCACTAGAAAATTATTATTCGACCAATTGTCCAGAGGATGTGTTTCGAAAGATATTTAAAGAGTATGATAATAAGCTTAAAAGATCTCGTTTAATCGATTTTGACGATATGCTTGTTTATTGTTATGAGTTATTTTTGGCAAGAGAAGATATTTTAAAGGCATGGCAAAATAAATATCAATATATTTTAATTGATGAGTTTCAAGATATTAATAAAATCCAATATGACATTGTAAAAATGCTCGCAAAACCAAACAACAATCTTTTTATTGTTGGAGACGATGATCAGTCTATTTATCGGTTTCGAGGAGCAAAACCAGAAATTATGTTAAATTTTGAGCATGATTTTAAGAAGGTAAACAAGGTTTTACTTGATATGAATTATCGGTCTACACAGTCAATTGTCGAAGGAGCAGTAAGAGTCATAAAGAATAATAAAAGTCGATTCGATAAAAAGATAAACACCATACATGGTCAAGGTGTTCCGATTGTAATCAAGAAATTTAAAGATCAAAACCTAGAAAATATGGAAATTATAGATAAGATATTAGCTTATAAAAAGTCAGGCAAAAGCTTTTCTGATATCGCCATACTTTATCGTACCAATACACAGCCACGTACCTTAGTCGAAAAGCTTATGGAATATAATATTCCATTCAAAATGAAAGATGTATTACCAAATATCTACGAACATTGGATAACAAAGAACTTAATATCCTATATTAATTTGGCAACTGGTTCTAGAGAACGAAAAGAGTTTTTGCAAATTATTAATCGTCCAAAACGATATATTAGCAGGGAATGCATTGATAATATGCAAATATCTTTTGAAAATATAAGAGAGTTTTATAAAGACAAAGATTGGATGATAGAACGAATCAACAAGTTAGAATATGATTTAAAGATGCTAACAAATATGCCTCCCTATGCAGCAATTAACTACATACGTCAAGGAATTGGTTATGAAAATTACCTAAAGGAATATGCAGAATTTAGAAGAATTAAGCCAGATGAATTAATAGACACCTTAAATGAAGTACAAGAAAGTGCAAAGCCATACAAGACTTATGGAGAATGGTTCCTTCACATGGAGGAGTATACAAACGAGCTAAAATCACAAGTGAAAAATAGAAACCACCAAGAGGATGCAGTTTCATTAGCAACCATGCATAGTTCGAAAGGACTGGAGTATAAAGTTGTTTTTGTAATTGATGCGAACGAAGGGATTACACCTTTTCGTAAAGCAATCCAAGAAGCCGACTTAGAAGAAGAAAGACGCATGTTTTACGTTGCGCTTACAAGAGCCAAGGAAGAACTGTATGTTTACTCACTAGAGGAGCGTTTGGGTAAGAAGTTAGAGGTATCTAGATTTGTTGGTGAATTAATGATTAGCAAGCAGGAATTGATACCGAACGCAGAAATTATTCATAAAAAGTATGGAGAAGGTATTATTAAAGCAGTTGATAAAGAAAAATTGATTATTTACTTTAAAAAATCTGAAAAGGTATTAGTACTAGATAGCAGCTTTTGTATTAGCAATCAATATATAGAAATCAAACGCTCGTAAGATAAGGAGAATGAATATGCTAGAAAAAGAAAAATTTATTTCTCTAAATTTTTTAAAAAAAGAAACGTTTACGGGAAGCTTAAAAGGGATGAGATATCGGTTATGCAAAGAAGTACAAGATGAGAAATCTCTCTTAAAAGTTACAATTTGGCCAGAACCATATTGCTTTGAAGTAACAAACGAAGAACAAAAACAATCTGTTGTGTTTGAATTTAGCAACGAAGGAAAGGACATGGCAGTCGACTGGTTAAATGAGCAATACGAAACGAAAAAAGAAGTATGGGATAGCGTGAATCCTTACAAATAAAAAACACATCAACCAGAAGTTAATAATTTCTGGTTGATGTGTTTTCTAAATTCAATGAAATAGAATGTGTTAGATATTATTATTCTTCTATTTCATCAAATTCTTGAGAGTCAAGCAATTCATCAAAGGCATCGGCAACCTTTTCATATTCGTCATCATCTTCAATGTTTGATAATTGAGGCTCTTCGTTTTCATCTTCAGTGTAACGATATAAGAATACTTCGCCTTCTTCATTTTCTCCATTTTCATCCAATGGAAGAAGTGCAATATAGTCTTGTTCATCAACAGGAAAAATGGTAAGAATAGCACACTCAACAACAGTGTCATCGTCTAGTGTTAAAGTTACGGTTGAGTTTACGTCAAAGCCATATTCTTCGTTGCAGCCGCAGTCACAATTTTCATCATGTTTACTCATGTAATATTCCTCTTTTCATTCTATCAATAGTATACCTATAAATAACTATAGGTATTCTTAATGTATCAGAATTATTTATGAATTGCAACCAGAATGTGGATGATAATGAAAATAAGAAATAAAATTAGCCATTTATATGCATGTTTGGAATTTATTACAAATCGCAATATTAAATATATATAAAAAAAGAAAAAAAATTGAAAAAAATGTGTTGACATTATTCAGTTTTATAATAAAATGAGAGTGGTAGAATTTTATAAAATTTGAGAGGAGAAACTTTCGTGGTTAGCAGTAGTACAAGTGAAGAACGTACCAGTCGGGGCAGCTATACAAACACCAATAATGGACCAAGACAAGAATACAAATCCAGAGGCTATAATAAGGACTTTAAATCTGGTACAGGCGCAGACAAAAAAGATTACAGAAATAACAATGGCGAGAAAAGAGAATACAGAGGCCAAAATAACACGGAACGAAAAGATTATAAAAAAAGAGATGGAAATGATAGACCAAACTATAACAACAGATTCAATAAAGATGATGATGATTATGGTCAGTCTAAAGGTTCTAGGTCGGGGAATAACCACGGGAAAGATTTTAGATCAAGAGGTAATGATTCAAAGGGTGGAATGGCTTCGCAAAAAGATACGAAGATAAAAGAACAACAACCAGATAAGCTGGATATTGTTAAGCGCTTAGAAAAAGAAAAAAAGGCGATGCAAAAAAAGACAGAAGCAAGTAACAAAAAAGCGAAGGCTGCTAATGCCAGACCACAGGTAAAAGTAAAAAGAACAAATAATATTGATTGGACAAAAGAGTATGAAAATGATTCATTTGATGATGATGATATGTTTTATATGTTTTAGCCAGTTAATAGAATTTTAATATATTAAGCCGAATTCCGTATAAACAGTACGGTTTTTGGCTTTTTTTCGTATAATAATACAAAAGAAGCTTGCAGATATAATAAAATATGGTAAAATAATGACAAGACATTCGATTTACATAAACAAATGAAGATTACGAGGTGAAAGGATGGCAGGTATACGTATAGAACGAGGAGCAGATCCTTCTAGATGTCCTATATGTGGAGCGGATTACAAACAAATAGTTCCTGAATTAGTAAAGTGTCCTAGTTGCGGATTTGAAGAGAAAAGTACCTTTGGAATTGTAAAGGAATATATAGAAAAAAATGGAATTACAACTATGTCAGTTGTATCGAAAGAATGTGGTGTTCCAATAAGAAAAATTGATAACTTTTTAAGAAGTGGTCAGTTAGAAATTCCTGAAGGATCTGATATATTTATAAAATGCAAGAAATGTGGTGTTGATATACGGTTTGGTAAGTATTGCAAGGAATGCGCTACAGAACTAATTAGAGACTTATCCAATGCAATTGAAATTAAAGAAAGTGAAATCGGTGATATTCCAAGAAAACTAGAAGGTAAAATGCGTTACATCAACAAGGATTAATTCACAGCCTACCTTCTATATAATGAAAGAAATTAAAATAGGAAGATTTGAACAAGAGATAGTTAACTATTTCTTGTTTTTTTTATATAATGGGAAAGTTATTAAAACTTTCTCATTATATAATTTCTCTTGAAAAATTACTTTACTTATCGTAGTAGTTATGTTACAATTACTACGACAGATAAAGTACGACAGCCGTAGTATGATAGATGAAGTAATTTTTGAAATACCATATTTGTCACTAAACGAAAGGAGTGATGAAATTTTGATAAGTAGCGATATCATTCGTGGCTATAATGATATTATAATTTTGTATTTATTATTAGAGGATTCTTCTTACGGATATGAGATATCTAAAAATATTAGACAGATTACGAATGAAGAGTACGTAATGAAAGAAACAACCCTATATTCTGCGTTTGCAAGATTAGAGAAGAATGGATATATTCAATCGTTTTTTGGTGAAGAAACACAAGGAAAAAGAAGAACCTACTATAAAATAACGCAAGAAGGATTGCAGTATTATAAGGAAAAATGTGAAGAATGGGAAGTAACCAAGGAAGTTATTAATAAATTTATAAAGGAGATGGGATAGTATGGAGACAATCAAAAACTATTTAGATAGTATCTTTATTGGATTACCTGAGTCAGAAGAAATTATGAGATTGAAATCTGATTTACAAGACAGCATGGAAGATAAATATATAGAATTAAAAAGAGAGGGAAAGACGGAAAATGAAGCAATTGGAATTGTAATATCTGAGTTTGGAAATATTGATGAACTGTTAAATGAGATGGAGGTTCAAACAAAGATGAATCAAAGCCAACTACCAACGCTAGATTTAGAACCAGCAAAAGAGTATTTGTCTTTAAAACATAAGTCAGATAAAATGGTAGGATTGGGTGTATGGATGATTATATTTAGTACTTCTATTCTTGCTTTTGTATACCAGGCATTAGAAGATAATTTATTTTTAACACAGTTGTCTGGTAATGCAAAAAATACGTTTCCAGCTTTGATTTTCCTTGTTTTCTTAATTCCAGCGGTTGCGATTTTAATCTATAGTGGTACTAAGCTTGATTCTTATAAATTTATTGAAGAGAATAAATTTAAAACTACATTAGCCACAAGAGCATATGTTGAAAACTATTACAACCAGGAAAAAACAAAGCAAACGCAAGGCGTAATCATTGGAGTAAGTGTGTGCTTTCTTTCGCTAGTGCCAGCACTAATCTCTAATATGATTAGTGATGATGCAACAACTTATGGTGGATCAATACTTCTTTTTATGATAAGTATAGCAGTCTATATATTAATAACCACAGGTAGTAAAGCAAATGCATGCAAACAATTACTACAAATCGATGAATACAAAGTCGAAAAAAGCAAAGAAAGTAAAGTAATAGGTATTGTAGCCAGCATTATATGGCCAATTGCAGTTTGCATTTTCTTATTTACAGGGCTTGTTTATCATAAATGGGAGATTAACTGGATTGTATTTCCTCTTACAGGAATCTTGTTTGGTGGATTTTGTGCCGTATATTCAATGTCCACGAAAGAAAATTAATATTGATTAAAAAGTGCAATAATTCTCATATCCAAAGAAGCATAGGAAGAGAATTATTGCATTATTTTTTATGTAAAAGGCTACTCATTGTTCAATATAGAAAGTTTATAAAAAAAATCTTGACAAAAAAAATGAAACTATATATACTTTGAATATCAAACTATTTGCAAATCAAAACAATGTAAAATAAAGGAGAACCTATTATGTTAGAAAGAATGAAAGAAATTATTGCAGAGCAATTAAGCGCACAGGAAGATACGATTACACTAGAAACATCATTTAAAGAAGATTTAGGTGCAGACTCTTTAGACCTATTTGAATTAGTTATGGCACTAGAAGATGAATACTCTGTAGAAATTCCTTCAGAAGATTTAGAAAAATTAGTGACTGTTGGTGATGTGGTAGATTATTTAAAAGGAAAAGGCGTTGAATAATATGAAAACCAGAGTAACAGAGCTTTTGGGTATTGAATATCCAATTATCCAAGGGGGAATGGCTTGGGTTGCTGAACATAATCTTGCGGCAGCTGTATCAAATGCAGGAGGCTTTGGATTAATCGGAGCAGCAAATGCCCCGACAGAAGTAGTTCGAGATCAAATACGAAAGGCGAAGGAGTTAACCGACAAGCCATTTGGTGTAAACATTATGTTGTTAAGTCCGCATGCCGAAGAGATTGCAAAGATTGTAGTAGAAGAAGGAGTTGCCGCTGTTACAACAGGAGCAGGAAACCCTGAAAAATATATGGAAATGTGGAAGGCAGCAGGAATCAAAGTAATTCCAGTTGTAGCTTCGGTTGCACTTGCAAGACGTATGGAGCGTTATGGAGCAGATGCAGTTGTTGCAGAGGGATGCGAATCAGGTGGGCACATTGGAGAACAAACGACAATGACACTAGTTCCACAAGTGGTTGACGCTGTAAATATCCCTGTCATAGCAGCAGGCGGTATTGGCGATGGCAGAGGATTTGCAGCAATTCGTATGCTTGGTGCAGAGGCAGCTCAAATAGGCACAAGATTTGTGGTTGCAAAAGAAGCAGTGGTTCATGATGCTTATAAGCAACGTGTGATTGCAGCAAAGGATATTGATTCTGAAGTTACTGGTAGAAGTACTGGTCATCCAGTAAGACAACTTAGAAATAAAATGACAAGAGAATACCTAAAAATGGAAAAGGAAGGTGCTTCCTTTGAAGAGTTAGAGTATCTGACACTTGGGTCATTGCGTAAAGCAGTTGTAGAAGGTGATATTGTTGACGGAACAGTAATGGCAGGACAAATTGCAGGGCTTATTAAACAAGAGCAAACATGTAGCCAGATTATACAAGAGATTATAAAGGAAGCAGAGCAATTATTAAAGATTAATTAGTTAGTTTCCTATTTGTCACTTTAAAAGAGACGGTGGCGAATAGGAACAGCAGGAAATTTTTTTAAATAAATACTTTGATAATCAAAATAAATGTCGATTTAGGAGAGCAACATGAATAAATTAGCTTTTGTCTTCCCAGGACAAGGGGCACAATACATTGGAATGGGTAAAGATTTTTATGAAAACAGCGACGAAGCAAGAAAAATATTTGAAAAAGCCAGCGAATTAGGAAATATAAATATGGCAGAGCTTTTGTTTGAAGAAAATGATAAGCTAAACATTACGGAGTTTACGCAAATTGCAATGCTTACGGTATGCTGTGCTATGTTAAAAGAGATAGAATTAAGAGGTTATTCACCCCAAATCAGCGCAGGCTTAAGTCTTGGTGAATATAGTGCCTTGGTAGCATCCAAGGTGCTTAGCTTTGAAGAGGCCTTTAAGGTAGTAAAGCAAAGGGGTAAATTTATGCAAGAAGCAGTACCAGAAGGTGGTGCGATGGCAGCCGTACTAGGACTTGATACTATCAGAATCGAAGAAGTCTGTAACAGTACACAAGGAATTGTTCAAATTGCTAATTACAATTGCCCAGGCCAAATTGTAATATCAGGTGAAGAAGAAGCCGTAAATACTGCTTCAGAAAAATTAACAGAAGCTGGGGCAAAAAGGGTAATTAGACTTAATGTAAGTGGACCTTTTCACTCTCTTATGTTAAAGGAGGCTGGCAAGAAGCTACGAGAAGTACTAGATAAGGCTGTTTTTAGTGATGTAACGATACCATATGTTAGTAATGTTACGGCAAATTATGTAACGGATAAGTTACAGGTTGTCGACTTACTAGAAAAGCAGGTATATTCTTCTGTAAAATGGCAGCAGAGTGTAGAAACAATGATAAAGGACGGCGTAGATACTTTTGTAGAAATTGGACCTGGAAAGACACTATCTTCCTTTATTAAAAAGATTGATAGAACGGTAAAGGTAATTAACATAGAAAAATATGAGGATTTAGGTAAACTGGCTGAATTATAGATGTAGGTAGCTAGGATAGGAGAGTTGTATGTTAAAAGGAAAAATAGCATTAGTAACGGGAGCAAGCAGAGGAATAGGAAAAGAAATAGCCATTACACTCGCAAAAGAAGGTGCTTTTGTAGCCGTTAACTATAATGGCTCGAAAGAAAAGGCAGAAGAAGTGATTCAAGAAATCATTTCTTTTGGTGGCAAGGCAAAAGCGTATCAATGCAATGTCAGCGATTTTGAAGAGGCTTCTAGTCTAATAGCAGATCTTATCAAAGAACATGAAAGAATCGATATCTTAGTAAATAATGCAGGAATTACAAAAGATAATCTTCTTATGAAAATGAAGGAAGAAGAGTTTGACCAAGTTATTGACATTAACTTAAAAGGTACCTTTAATTGTATGAAACATATATCAAGACAGATGTTAAAGCAAAAATCTGGAAAGATTATTAATATTTCATCTGTATCTGGAATACTTGGCAATGTTGGTCAGGCAAATTATTGTGCCTCAAAGGCAGGAGTAATTGGTCTTACAAAATCAGCTGCAAGAGAGCTTGCTAGCAGAGGGATTACGGTAAATGCAGTTGCACCAGGATTTATAGAGACAGATATGACACAGGTTTTATCTGAGGCAGTAAGAGAACAAGCAACAAAGCAGATACCACTTGGAAGATTTGGAAAAGTAGAAGAGATTGCTAATATGGTTTGTTTTTTAGCATCTGACAAAGCAAATTATATTACAGGTCAGGTAATCAGTGTTGATGGCGGAATGGCAATGTAAAAAGGAGTATGGTATGAGAAGAGTAGTAATTACTGGTATGGGTGCAATCACACCCATTGGATTAAGTGTAGAGGAATTTTGGAATAGCGTAAAAGAAGAGAAAATAGGCTTTGCTGAAATTACGAAGTTTGATACTTCTGATTACAAAACAAAGTTGGCAGCAGAAGTAAAAGGCTTTGACGGAAAAAATTATATGGATGCTAAGGCAGCAAAGAGGATGGAGCTATTTTGCCAATATGCAATCGCTGCTACCAAAGAAGCATTAGAAAACTCCAAGCTTGATTTGGAAAAAGAAGATCCTTATCGTATTGGTGTGTCAGTAGGCTCTGGAATTGGTAGTCTACAGGCAGTCGAAAGAGAACATAAAAAGTTATTAGAAAAAGGACCTGGAAGAGTAAATCCATTATTGGTTCCAATGATGATATCTAATATGGCGGCTGGTAACGTATCGATTCAGTTTGGTCTGAAAGGAAAAAGTATCAATGTAGTTACGGCATGTACAACAGGTGCTAACTCTATTGGTGAGGCATTTCGTAGCATCCAGTGTAGTGAGGCTGATGTTATGGTGGCAGGAGGAACAGAAGGCTGTGTAACCCCAATTGGAGTAGCAGGCTTTGCAGCATTAACAGCACTTTCTGATTCAACAGACCCAGCAAGATGTTCCATTCCATTTGATAAAGAAAGAAGTGGATTTGTCATGGGAGAAGGCGCAGGAATTGTTATTTTGGAAGAATTAGAACATGCAAAAAAACGTGGTGCGAAGATATATGCAGAAATAGTAGGCTATGGTACCTCAAGTGATGCATTTCATATCACATCTCCAGCAGAAGATGGTTCAGGAGCTGCAAGAGCTATGATGAATGCGGTAAAGGAAGCTGGATTGGAACCAGAAGATATTACTTATATTAATGCACATGGAACTAGTACGCATCATAATGATTTGTTTGAAACTAGGGCAATTAAGCTGGCGTTTGGCGAACATGCGTATCAAATGAAAATTAACTCAACCAAATCTTTGGTAGGGCATTTGCTTGGAGCTGCTGGTGCAATTGAGTTTATAACTTGCGTAAAAGAAATACAAGAAGAATTCATTCATGCCACAGTAGGATATCAAATCAAAGATGAAGAATTAGATTTAAACTATATGGCAAAGGCAGAGAATTGCAAGGTAGATTATGCTTTAAGTAATTCCTTTGGATTTGGTGGACACAATGCCAGTATTTTAGTGAAAAAATACAGTGAGGTATAACAAATGGAATTGAATAACATAGAAAAATTAATTAAAGCGGTATCTGATTCTTCTATCACAAATTTTGTATATGAAGAAGAAAATATAAAGCTTGTTTTAGAAAAGAATACCCAAACACAGATTGTTTCAGCAGTAGGGGCTACTCCAATTGTTGCTACAGAAGCGCAGATTAGTAAGCAGTCGATAGAAAAAGAAGGAAAAATAATTTCTTCTATTTTGGTAGGGGTGTTTTATAGTGCACCAGGTCCAGAAGAAGAAGCTTTTGTAAAAATTGGAGACACTGTGAAAAAAGGTCAAATCATTGGTATTATTGAAGCAATGAAGCTGATGAATGAGATTGAGTGTGATTGTGACGGTGTAGTAGAAGAAATACTAGTAAAAGATGGTGATATGGTAGAGTATGGCCAGCCACTATTTCGAATAAAGGAAGTGTAACTATGTTAAACATTAAAGAAATTATGGATATTATACCCCATAGGCATCCCTTTTTGTTAATCGATCGAATTGAAGAACTAGAGCCAGGGAAAAGAGCAGTTGGAACCAAATGTGTAACCTATAACGAACCATTCTTTCAAGGACATTTTCCAGCTGAACCAGTTATGCCAGGTGTTTTAATTATTGAGGCATTGGCGCAGGTAGGAACGGTTGCTATGCTTAGCATACCTGAAAACAAAGGCAAAATCGGATTCTTTGGTGCTATCAATTCGGCAAAGTTTAAAAAGAAGGTTGTACCAGGGGATGTATTAACGCTTGAAGTTGAAATAATAAAACAAAAAGGACCGATGGGTGTTGGTAGTGCAAAAGCCTATGTAGACGGTAAAGTTGCAGCAGTAGCTGAACTGACCTTTGCAATCGGATAAATGAGGTGCAGGTAGATGTTTAAGAAAATTTTAATCGCAAATAGAGGGGAAATTGCAGTACGTATCATTCGTGCTTGCAGAGAAATGGGAATCCAAACAGTAGCAGTTTATTCGACGGCTGATAAAGAAGCGCTTCATACCTTACTTGCTGATGAAGCCATATGCATTGGACCTGCACCAGCAAAAGAAAGTTATTTGAATATGGAACGAATCATTAGTGCTTGCATTGCCACAAAAGCAGATGCGATTCATGCAGGATTTGGTTTTCTATCAGAAAATAGTAAATTCGTAGATATGTGTGCGAAGTGTAACATTACATTTATTGGACCAAGTGCTAATGTGATTCATAAGATGGGAAATAAGGCAGAAGCTAGAAGAACAATGATAGAAGCTCTTGTTCCTGTAGTTCCAGGAACAAAAGAGCCCGTATATACAGCAAAGGATGGAATAAAATTTGCAGATGAGATTGGCTATCCAGTCATCATAAAGGCTTCCAGTGGTGGGGGCGGAAAAGGTATGAGAATTGTAGAAGACCATAATTCCTTTGAACAGCAATTTAACACAGCTCAAATTGAATCAGTAAATGCATTTGGTGATAACACCATGTACATCGAAAAATATGTTCAAAATCCAAGGCATATAGAATTCCAGATTCTAGCAGATAAGTATGGAAATGTCATACAACTTGGAGAAAGGGACTGCTCCATACAAAGACATCACCAGAAATTAATTGAGGAGTCTCCATCCATTGCCATTAGCAATGAACTACGAAAGAAAATGGGTGATACAGCCATTTTAGCAGCAAAAGCCGCAAACTATGAAAATGCGGGAACGATAGAATTTTTACTAGACAAAAGTGGAGAATTTTATTTTATTGAGATGAATACAAGAATCCAGGTAGAACATACAGTAACAGAGACAGTAACTGGTATTGATTTAGTGCAAGAGCAAATCAAAATAGCAATGGGTGAGCCATTAAGTATCAAGCAAGAACAAGTTATTCTTAATGGACATTCCATTGAATGTAGAATTAACGCAGAAAACCCAAAGAAGAATTTTACACCAAGTCCTGGAAAGATAACAAATCTTCACATACCAGGAGGAAAAGGCGTAAGGATAGACACCGCCCTGTTCCATGGATACACAATACCAGCTGTTTACGATTCTATGATTGCAAAAGTAATCGTACATGATAAATCAAGAGAAAAAGCAATCAACAAAATGCGAAGTGTACTTGGAGAATTTATTATAGAGGGAATTGATACAAATATTGATTTTCAGTATGAAATATTAAGCCATGCTGATTTTCAAAGTGGAGATATCAGCACAGATTTTATTAGTCAGACTTTTCTGGATAATTCTAATTGAGATTAGGAGATAGTCATATGTTAAAGTTTAAAAAGACAACATATATTACAGTGAATAGGAGCATTGAGCGTCCACTAAAGAAAACAGGGGAAGAAGAACTGTTTAACGAGCCACATGTACCAGAAGGTATGTGGAAGAAGTGTAACAAATGTCAGAGTATGATATATACCGAAGACGTGATTCATGAAAACCATACATGCGGAAAATGTGGACACTATTTTCGAATCGATGCGACGACCAGAATCAGTATGATAGCTGATAAAGGAAGTTTTATAGAATGGGATACAGGAATAGAAAATAGCAATCCACTAGATTTTAACGGATACAAAGAAAAAATCAAAAAGCTGCAAGAACAGACGAATTTGGATGAATCCGTCATGACTGGAGAAGCTTTAATACAAGGACAAAAATGTGCACTTGGAGTTTGCGATGCAGGATTTTTGATGGGAAGTATGGGCTATGTAACAGGTGAAAAGATTACGAGAATGATAGAAAAAGCGACGGAGAAAAGATTACCTGTTATCATTTTTGCATGCTCTGGAGGAGCAAGAATGCAAGAAGGAATTGTATCGTTGATGCAAATGGCAAAAACTTCTGCTGCGCTTAAAAAACATGCAGATGAGAAATTATTATATATTACGGTTTTAACCGATCCAACAACAGGTGGAGTCACTGCAAGCTTTGCCATGTTAGGAGATATTATTCTTGCTGAGCCTGGTGCTTTAATAGGGTTTGCAGGACCAAGAGTCATTGAACAAACCATTGGTCAAAAGCTTCCAGAAGGTTTTCAAAGGGCAGAATTTCTAGTAGAACATGGTTTTGTGGATCGCATTGTAAAAAGGGAAGAGATGAAGGAAGTCTTAGCAAAATTAATTAGGATGCATAATCAATCCAATTCTCTTACAGACATAAAATCCGTAAATGCACCTGCTTTGTTAAAAGAATCAAAAGCAAAAAGAAGTGCATGGGAGCAAGTGCAACTTGCAAGATTATCAGACCGTCCAACGGCTCTTGATTATATTGGACTTATTTTTGACGACTTTGAAGAATTCCATGGAGATCGATTATATAAGGACGATAAGGCAATGGTGGGTGGAATTGGATATTTTCGCGGCATACCAGTTACCATAATTGGCGAACAAAAAGGTAGGTCGACGAAAGAAAATATCGAACGAAATTTTGGAATGCCATCTCCAGAAGGATATCGTAAGGCACTACGTTTGATGAAACAGGCAGAAAAGTTTAACAGGCCAATCATAAATTTTGTAGATACCCCAGGAGCCTTTTGCGGTCTAGAAGCAGAAGAGAGAGGACAAGGAGAGGCAATCGCCAAAAATCTATTTGAAATGTCTAGTTTAAAGGTACCTGTTTTAAGTATCATCATAGGTGAAGGCGGAAGCGGTGGAGCATTGGCGTTAGCAGTTGGAAATGAAGTTTGGATTATGGAAAATGCAACGTATTCAATTCTTTCTCCAGAAGGTTTTGCCTCGATTTTGTGGAAGGATAGCAAACGTGCCGATGAAGCAGCTAAAGTAATGAAGATTACTGCAAAAGATTTGAAAAAGTTAAATATAGTAGAACGAGTGATTCCAGAGCCAGAAAAGCTTGATATTACAACACTAAATAAACTAAAAGAATATTTTTTATGTCATATCAGTGAATTCTTATTGAAATACCAAAGCTTCACGGAAAATGAAGTGATGGAAGAACGTTATAAACGTTTTAGAAGCATGTAGTGGAGGATAAAGGATTGGAAATAAAACCATTAAAAATAGGAGATTTGGTTGCAAAAATTCCTGTGATTCAAGGCGGCATGGGTGTAGGAATAAGTTTGTCTAGACTTGCTGGTGCAGTTGCACTAGAAGGCGGAGTAGGCATAATATCAACAGCACAAATCGGATTTCAAAGCCCTGACTTTGATAAAAACCCCATTGCTGCTAATCTAAAAGCCATTGGAGAAGAAATTAAAAAGGCAAAAGAAATTGCAAAGGGAGGCATCATAGGTGTTAATATTATGGTTGCCACAAAAGATTATGAAGAATATGTAAAAGCGGCTGTCAAAGCAGGTGTTGACCTTATAATTTCTGGAGCAGGGTTACCAACAACATTACCTAAGCTGATTGAAGGATCAAGAACAAAAATTGCACCAATTGTATCCTCTTTAAAATCAGCAGATGTGATTTGTAAAATTTGGGATAGAAAATATAAAAAGTCTCCAGATATGGTTGTAATAGAAGGAGCTAAGGCTGGAGGACATTTAGGCTTTACGGTAGAAGAAATTGAACAATTTGATGAAAGCGAATATGACAAAGAAATTGAAAAAATCATTTCACTTGTAAACCAATATGGGGAAAAATATAATAAGCAAATACCTGTGGTGGTAGCTGGTGGTGTATTTGACCAGAAAGATTTAATGCATTACCTAGAACTTGGAGCAAGTGGTGTACAAATTGCAAGCCGCTTTGTTGCAACCTATGAATGTGATGCAGACGAGAAATACAAGCAAGCTTACATCAATGCAAAAAAAGAAGATGTGGTAATTGTTAAAAGTCCAGTAGGACTTCCAGGTAGAGCGATAAATAACCCTTTTTTAGAACGTTTAAAGGAAGGTCCGATTAAGGTTTCAAGCTGTAGAAAATGCCTATCGCACTGTAATCCTGCTACCATACCTTATTGCATTACACAAGCGTTAATCAATGCTGCAAAAGGTGATATTGATCATGGACTTTTATTTTGTGGAGAAAATGTTTATCGTATTAATAAAATGGTTCATGTAAAAGATATTTTAGATGAGTTTCGATAATTTTTATAAAGTGTTAAGAAAGTGTCAGTTTTCTGGCACTTTTTTCTTATACTCGGTTAGTTCTTAATAGAAGGGCATAACATTAACATATGCAATCAACAAAAAAGATATTCTTATAACAGTGTTTCAAAGTACCAGTGTTCTTCATAATATATATTAATGAGTTGACTGGAGAAATCAAGTGTATTATGTAAAGAAGAAAGTAAACTATAATTATGCGAGTCAAAATAACATTACAGGCAGAGGAGTTACAATTGCCATAATGGATACTGGGATATACCATCACAGTGACTTTGATAATAGAATAATAGGTTTTAAGGATTTAGTGAATAATAGAATAGGAATATATGATGACAATTCACATGGTACGCATGTAGCAGGTATTTGTGCTGGAAATGGTAAATTATCCATTGGTAAATATGCAGGAATGGCACCAGGTAGTAATATTGTTATGATTAAAATTCTAGATGATGGCGGAAATGGTGAGTCTAACTCCATTACAAGAGGTGTAGAGTGGATTTTACGGAATAAGAATAGATATAATATAAGATTATTAAATATATCAGTTGGTACATTACCTAGAACAGGTGCAGAAGAAAAATCTGCAATATTAGATAGTGTGGAAGAGGCTTGGGACAATGGAATTGTTGTTGTAGCAGCAGCAGGTAATAGTGGTCCAGGAGGCTATACCATTACGACACCTGGGATTAGTAGAAAAGTAATAACAGTAGGTTCCTCCGATGATGGATTACAAGATGTATTTGGAAGAGTAAAAACAAATTATTCAGGGAGAGGGCCTACGATGTCATGTATATGTAAGCCTGATATTGTTGCCCCTGGTATGAATATTACTGCATGTAACGCAATGAATTTGAGAGATAGTAAAGCCTATTCCATTAAGAGTGGTACTTCTATGTCAACGCCCGTTGTAACAGGAGCTTTGGCATTGTTATTAGAAAAACACCCCGATATGGGAACAAGAGATGTTAAAATGCGAATCAAGGATAGTGCAGTTAATCTAGGCTTGCCAAGAAATAGGCAAGGATGGGGAGCACTTGACATAGAACAATTATTAAAAAATTAAAGACTAAAGGGACTGTTGCAATTGATTTTGCAACGCCCCCTTATACATATTCGTCTAATGGTTTAATTGATTAAGTGTTTACAAAACATTACGTCAAGCATATACTAGGAATTAAAAGAGATAAGGAGGACTTGATGAAAAAGCAAATAGTAACACTTGGGATTTTGGTAAGCTTATCACTTGTTGCTTGTCAAAATAGGCAGTTAATAGAAACAAATCAATTGGATACGAAAGAAGATCTTGTAACAGAACCTATAATGCAAAAAGAAATCGCTCAAAAAGTAACAACAGAAAATAATGAATATATCAAAGATAAGAAGAATTTGGAAAATAATTCAAACATATCCGTTGTATTTGAAGATAGATCTAGAGAAGAAAGAGATAAAAAGGGTAATTTATTATTAACAGTAACAAGTAACATACCAGTTGTAACCATACAAGGTAATGAAGAGGCTTCACAAAAAATCAATGCTTACTACAAAGAAAGTGAAAAAAAGCAAGAAGAAAAAATAAAGGAATACATAGATTATGCAACCGATCACTTTTCCTTGTTAAATACCGATCAGGTTGAGAACTGGAACGGATACGGATTAGGGGATATTTATGGCAGTAAAAGAGTGGATCAAGCAGCAATTAGTATTGTTGATGATACCTATGAGTATGCAGGCGGAGCGCATCCTAATACTACAAGGACAGCACAAAACTTTGACACTCAGTCAGGTAATCTTTTGACTCTTAAAGATGTTTTGACGGATGAAGAAAAGGGAATAGCATTTGTTAACGAATTTCTGCTAAAAAAAATGAAGGAATCTGAAGATGAGTTAGGTTTTTTTGAAGATTACGAAAACTATGTAAAGGATATTTTGACAGATCAAACTTGGTATTTCTCTGATGAAGGATTTGTTGTGATTAGTAATGTATATATTGTCTCACCATATGCGGCAGGAATCCAAGAATATGTGATTCCTTATTCACAATTTCCGTACTTGGTAGAAAAATACCAAAAGAAATAGACTGGTAAATGCTTTTCCTTTATTCTATAATGTGATAGGGGATGTTAGGAAAGGAAAAACAAATGCAATACGATTACAGCAATATAATTGAATATTTACTACATTGGTTTGATTATAATGCAAGAATTTTAAGATGGCGTCTTGAACCAAAGGCATATTACATATGGATATCTGAAATCATGCTTCAACAAACAAGGGTAGAAGCTGTAAAGGGATATTTTGATCGTTTTGTGGAAGAACTGCCAGATATAAAAGCACTTGCTGAATGTGAGGAAGAGAAATTATTAAAGCTTTGGGAAGGATTAGGCTATTATAATCGCGTTAGAAATCTGCAAAAAGCAGCAAAAATAATAATGAGTGATTACCAAGGACGGTTGCCAAATAGTTACGAAGAGCTTCTAAAGCTACCAGGTATAGGTAGTTATACGGCTGGAGCCATTGCATCAAATGTATACAAGATACCAGTGCCTTCTGTGGATGGAAATGTACTTCGAGTTGCAAAACGAATTGCTGGAAGTTTTGATGATATTACAAAGGCTTCGGTAAAAAAGCAATTAGAAAATGATTTGAGAGAAATCATGCCAAAGGATAGGCCAGGTGACTTTAATCAGTCGCTAATGGAACTTGGTGCAGTGATTTGTATTCCAAATGGAAAACCTCTATGTGAACAATGTCCAGTGTCTCATTTATGTAAGGCGCATCAACAAGGAATAGAAATGAAAATTCCTGTAAAAACACCAAAGAAATCAAGAAAGATAGAACATAAGACAATTCTTTTGTTCGAATATGAAGAGCGAGAAGAATTAACCAATAAAAAGCAAACGCATCGTATGTTAAGCTATTATTTGATTCAAAAAAGAAATAAAAAAGGATTACTTGCGGGATTGTGGCAGTTACCTTCATTGGAAGGAAAGAAGACTGCTTTAGAGATAGAAGAATATATAAGCAAGATGATGCAAGAACAGCAACTAGATTTTGGTATATTGGTAGAACCTCTTGGTGAAGGAAAACATATTTTTTCCCATATTGAATGGCATATGAAAGGATATCGAATTAAACTAACATCCAAAGATGACTCTTCTATAGTAGAAATAAAAGATATGATAAATCAGTTTCTATTAGCAGAGAATCAAGAAAGCAAAGAAGTAAAATGGATACATGCAAAAGAGTTAGAAGACTATGCATTGCCTTCTGCATTTGATACCTATCGAGGCTATCTAATGGAATAGATTGAAACCTACTATCAATTGTTGCTTTTTTTAATAGGACAAAGATGTTATACTGTAACCTATCAAAAAGAAAAGAGAAAGAAATGAGTCAAATAAATAAATTTATTAGTTTTAACTTATCAAAAGAAATTTTAGAAGCTTTGACCATGTTGAAATATTTAGAGCCTACAAAAATACAAGATATGGTGATTCCTAAAGCTTTAGAGGGCATAGATATTGTAGGAAAATCAAAAACAGGTACAGGAAAAACGGCAGCATTTGCAATACCCATTTGTGAACAAATTATTTGGGATGAGTATTTACCACAGGCCTTGATACTGGAACCGACAAGGGAGCTTGCAGTTCAGGTAAAAACCGAGGTGTTTCATATAGGACGTAAGAAAAGATTAAAGGTCCCTGTATTATTTGGTGGAATGCCAATTGACAAGCAAACGACTACGTTAAAACAAAAATCCCATGTTGTGGTGGGAACACCAGGAAGAATATTGGATCATCTAAGACGTGGAAATCTTAAATTAGAAAACATCAAATATCTTGTGATTGATGAGGCTGATTTAATGCTTGATATGGGATTTCAAGAAGAAGTAAGTGAGATTATAAGGCAACTACCAGATAAAAGGCAAACCATGTTATTTTCGGCAACAATGAGTGATGCGATAGAAGAACTGGTGAATGAGAATATGACAAATCCTTTGACTATCGCAATTGAATCAACGACTCAAACGGTATCAAAAGTAAAGGAAGAGTTGTACTATGTAGACAGTGAAGAAAAATATCATACATTCTTTTCCATTTTACTAATGGAGAATCCAAAGGATTGTATGATATTTTGTGCAACAAGAGAAATGGTAAATACGTTATATCATAAGATGACTAGAGATAAAATTAAATGCGGAATGCTTCATGGAGAACTTGATCAAAGGCAACGACTACAAGTGATAGAAGAATTTAGAGAGGGCCGATTTCATTTTCTGATATGTACGGATGTGGCAGCTAGAGGAATTGATTTTGATACAATCACTCATGTGATACATTATGACTTTCCAACTGGAAGAGAAACTTATGTTCATAGAACAGGAAGAACAGGTAGAAATGGCAAGAATGGAAAAGCAATTAGTCTTGTCACACCAGATGAAGAGAAAATGAAAAAGATGGTTGAGGCATATACATTAAGAAAGTTAGAAGAAAAGGTATGTCCAAAACGAGAAGACATTGATGAGAAGGCATTTTGGAAAAAGCAAAGTGAAAAAACAGTTCGAAAGGAAAGGAAGGGAGCTGTTTTTAACAAGACGATTACCAGATTATGCATTGGTGGTGGAAAAAAATCAAAAATGAGAACCGTTGATATTGTAGGTGCTATTTGCAGTATTGATGACATAAGTGCAGAAGATATTGGTATCATAGATATTAGGGACAGTTTATCTTATGTTGAGATTCTAAATAACAAAGGAAATAAAGTAATGAATGAACTGCAAAATAAGACAATTAAAGGAAAGATTAGAAAAGTAAAAACTGTGAAAGGAATATAAAAATGGAATTAAAAGCAAGGTTTAAAACCTTGTTTTTAATTCCATAATTTATAAAAACTAATTAGGATATACTAATCTAGATTCATCTATGTGGTAAAGAACCTCATTTAAGAATTTATTCGCAAGATAATTTGCCATTGGAAGATTCATATCTAAATAGTTGCCACAATCCTTAGCACTTGCACCAGGTATTTCATCTTTAAAATCTCTTATAAATTCAAACAACTCAGTTAATAAAGGTATGATGTTTTTTGATTCATAATCACCAGCAAGCAGTAAATAAAAACCAGTACGACAGCCCATAGGACCAAAATAAATAATTTTGGAACCAAAATCCTTATGATTTCTTAAATATGTTGCCGCTAAATGTTCGATTGCATGCATTTCAGCAGTATTCATGACTGGTTCACCATTAGGTTTTGTCATTCGGATATCAAAAGTTGTGATAATGCTAGTACCTACAGGGTCTTTTCGAGACACATATACCCCAGGGATTAATTTAATATGGTCAATGGTAAAACTTGTAATTTTTTCCATAAGAATGCTCCTTTGCAAAATACTTATTGATTCAGTATACTGAATCGTTAGGTTTATTTTTACATTTTATTGAAATATTATATCATATATTGTATTATGATAAAAGATTATTATTTTATAAGTGAATATGCCTTTTTAGGTGACACTTTAAATGAATAGAATATATAGCTAGAATATGATAATGAATAGTAGCATGGAGGAAAAAATGATAGGCGATAAAAAAGTATTATTTAGCGGGATGCAGGCAACCGGTAATTTAACACTCGGGAATTATTTAGGTGCATTAAAGAACTGGGTAAATATATGTGATGAGTATGAGTGCTTTTACAGTGTGGTAGATATGCATTCCATAACGGTTAGACAAGATGCGGCTACACTTAGAAAGAGATCAAGAGAACTTCTTACACTATATATTGCAGCAGGTCTTGATCCAGAGAAGAACTGTATTTATTATCAATCTCATGTTTCGGCACATGCAGAATTGTCATGGATTCTTAATTGTTACACCTATATGGGCGAGTTGAATCGAATGACACAATTTAAAGACAAATCAGCAAAGAATGCAGATAACATTAATTCAGGGTTATTTACTTATCCTGTATTAATGGCAGCAGACATTTTGTTATATCAGGCAGATGTGGTTCCAGTTGGAATCGACCAGATGCAGCATCTTGAATTGGCAAGAGATATTGCTACTCGATTTAACGGAATCTATGGTGATGTTTTTACCGTTCCAGAAATCTACATGGGTAAAGTTGGGCGTAAAATCATGTCCTTACAAAATCCAGATAAAAAGATGTCCAAATCAGATGAGAATCCGAATGGCAGCATCTATCTTATGGATGATACGGATACGATTATTCGTAAATTCAAACGAGCGGTAACCGATTCGGATAACCAAATAAGATATTCAGAAGACAAACCAGGTATTAAGAATCTAATTGATATCTATTGTGCAACAACTGGTAAGTCATCAGAGGAAGTGGAAAAAGAATTCGATGGCAAAGGATATGGCGACTTTAAGCTTGCAGTAGGAGAAGTAGTAGCACAGTGTTTAAAACCAATTCAAGACAGGCAAAAAGAGCTACTAAATGATAAAGCATACGTAGATGGTGTTATAAAAAATAATGCGGAAAAAGCAAGCTATTTTGCGACCAAGACACTTCGTAAGGTACAAAAGAAAGTAGGGTTTCCAGAAAGAATTAGGTAAACTAGAACGTTAAAATAAAACTATGTTACTTTTCTAAAAGAGAATCAAAGTTATATTGGGTAACTAAAAGGAGGAATCTATATGAATTTAACAATGGATGAGGCAATCAAAGTTTTAGAAATGCAAGAAGAAATTCTTCAGTTTTCTCATTTTACAAATGACGATGCATGGGAACTAGGTAACATTATAGTTGCAGCAGGTAAAAAACTTGACGTATCCATTGCAATTAGTATTCGATTAAACAATGGATATACCGTATTTCAACACGGGTTTGATGGTACCAATTTGTTAAACGAAAAATGGATTGACAGAAAATTTAAAACCGTTATGATGGCTGAAAAGAGTAGTCTTTATACGTATATGTTGCTTAATCAAAATGAAGAAAGTTTTGAAGATTGGGGATTAAATCCAAGAGAATATGCCGCATGTGGAGGTGGCTTCCCAATTCGAATTGAAGAAGTTGGTGTAATAGGAGCTGTTATCATATCAGGTCTTGATCATGTATCGGATCATGATTTGTTAATTAAATGCATCAGCAAATACTTACATGTAGACGAAGTTCCAAGGATTAAAGCAATGTAACCCAATATATACAAAGTGATACATTAGGTTACGCTAGAATTTGTTATTCAATTAATTTTTTCATATCTTGAGGCAGTGGCGAGACAAAAGCCATTGCCTCTTTTGTGATAGGATGAACAAAGGAAAGCTTATGGGAATGCAATGCTTGCCGATTGATATGTGTAAAAACAGGATTATAAATAAAATCACCTGGTAGGGGATGTTCAATGTACTTCATATGCACCCTGATTTGATGTGTACGGCCTGTTTCTAGGACTATTGAAGCCAGCGAAAAGTCATTCTTATAATCAAGTCGTGAATAATGGGTAATTGCAGTTTGTCCATGATCAAAATCAATACAGCGTTCAATTACAGAGCCTTCTTTTCTGGCGACTGGAGCATCAATGGTACCATTATCATTTAATTTTCCCTCTACAAGTGCCAGGTATTCTCTATGAATTTCACGATTTCGTACCATTTCAGAAAGGATACAGCTACTATACATATTTTTAGCAAGAAGAACAAGACCTGAGGTATCTTTGTCCAAGCGGTTTACACAACGAAAAACAAAAGGAAGATTTTGCGACTCATAATAATAAGCCAATCCATTTGCAAGTGAATTATCATAATTGTTCATGGAAGGATGTATGGGTGTGTTTGAAGCTTTATTGATGATTACGATATCTTCATCTTCATAAACGATATCTAACTCCATTTTGACAGGAACAATATTGTCAGAAGACGATTCTTCTATAATCTGAATGGTTAAAACATCATTTGTATGAAGTAAATCATTAATATAGGCCCATGTATTGTTTAACAAAATACCTTGCTCTGTTTTCTTTAGGTGAATAATGAGTTGTCTTGAATACAAATGTTTTCGAAGAAAATCTCCGATTTTGTAACCATCATAAGCATCATCAATCTTGTAAATAAAAGTTCTATTCATTAAATATCTCCAAAAGTTTGTTTCTGTTTTTCTTAATAACGTATTGAATCATTAAACAAAGGTTAAACTGTAACGATTATAGCACAACAAAGATAAAATAGCAGTATTTAAATAAAACTTCCTTGACTAAAATTTTTTGGTATCATAGAATAAAAGTTAGTCGCTTTTTGGAGAAATAGGAGGAATACGAAATGGAAAAGCAAAAAGAAGTACAAGAAAATAAAATGGGAACTATGCCTATAAATAAATTACTGATATCAATGTCACTACCTATGATAATATCTATGCTTGTACAAGCAATGTATAATGTCGTTGATAGCATATTTGTATCAAGATTGGGAGAGGATGCATTAGTTGCAGTATCTTTAGCATTTCCAATTCAGAATTTAATGATAGCGGTAGCTGTTGGGACAAGTGTGGGAATTAACGCATTATTATCTCGATGTCTGGGAGAAAAAAAGTTTAAGGAAGCCAATCTATGTGCCTTAAATGGTGTTTTTTTAGCAGTATTAAGTTATATTGTATTTGCGATTTTTGGTTTTATTTTTGCAGAGCGGTTTTTTGTAGGTCAAACGAGCAATCCGCAGATAATTAAATATGGAACACAATATTTATTCGTATGTACCGTATTTTCTTTTGGAATGTTTCTACAAATTATCATGGATCGCTTGCTTCAATCGACTGGTAGAACGTTCTATAATATGATAACACAGGGGACTGGAGCTATTATTAATATTATTTTAGATCCTATATTAATATTTGGTTTATTTGGATTTCCAAGATTAGAGGTTACGGGCGCAGCGATTGCAACTGTTGCAGGACAAATTGTTGGTATGACTTTGTCAATTATTTTTAATATTAAAGTAAACAAAGACATTCATTTAACAATAAAAGGGTTTAAGCCTCATTTAGAGACCATAAAAAAGATTTATGCAGTTGGATTGCCTTCTATTATCATGCAGTCTATTACTTCTGTTATGACTTTTGGAATCAATAAAATATTAATTATGTTTACAAGTACAGCAGTCTCTGTATTTGGTGTTTATTTTAAAATGCAAAGTTTTGTCTTTATGCCAGTATTTGGTCTAAACAATGGTATGGTTCCAATTGTAGCATATAATTATGGAGCAAAAAAGAAAAAACGAATTATACAAACGGTCAAGATGAGTATTGTGATTGCGACAGGAATTATGTTATTTGGTTTTGCGATTTTCCAGATATTTCCAGCACAATTACTTAAAATGTTTAATGCCACAGATGACATGTTAACAATTGGAACTTATGCTTTAAGAATTATTAGTATTAGTTTTATTTTTGCAGGATTTTGTATCATCCTTTTATCCGTTTTTCAAGCATTAGGACATGGAATGTTAAGTTTGATCGTTTCTTTAATCAGACAGTTGGTAGTTATATTACCTGTGGCATTTATACTAGCCAAGCTTGGAGGGTTACATGCAGTTTGGTATGCATTTCCGATTGCAGATATCTTTTCTGTAACCTTTAGTATTATTTTTCTTCGAAAGATATATCATACAACTATTAAAAATTTAGAATGATACTATTGACATTTTGTTAACAATATGGTAGGATTATTTTAACAAAAGAACATGAACGTTCATTCATTTGTTTTTTAAATGATAAAAGGGAGTAGTTAGCATCAGTTTGATGTTATACGAAGGCGTCATAACGATTGATAAAATCAATCCGCGTCGTATGAGTAAATAACAAGACTTTTATTGCAATATTTATTGTGATAAAGGTCTTTTTTGTTTACTATTTGGTTAAGTAACATTAGCCTGCATTAAGTTAACAAGATACTTTTACCCCAATATCAAGAACATAGTAACAATTAGAAAGGAAGAGGGATATGGAATTTCAAACAAAAAATAATTCATTTAAGAATGGTATGAAAGTGGCAGGAAAAGTTGCAACAGGTGTGGTGATAACAATTATAGCTCTTATTTTGATTTTTGGTTCCACTTATCAAATAAAAGAGCAAGAACAGGCAGTATTAATTACATTTGGTAAAGCAAAAGCCGTTACGGAGTCAGGTTTGCATTTTAAGATACCGCTGATTCAACAGGTTCGAAAAGTAGATACAACCATTCAAGGGTTCACAATTGGTTATAATTCAGATACAAATGAAA
Organism: Candidatus Galacturonatibacter soehngenii; assembly: GCF_008830185.1. Lineage (GTDB taxonomy): Bacteria > Bacillota > Clostridia > Lachnospirales > Lachnospiraceae > Lachnotalea > Lachnotalea soehngenii. The sequence continues at coordinate 952,623 of NZ_WAGX01000004.1, read as the reverse complement.
CAATTGATGAAGAAGCTGTTATGATTACAAGCGATTATAACTTTATTAATGCAGATTTCTTCGTAGAATACAAGATTTCTGATCCCGTAAAGGCTTTATATGAATCACAGCAGCCACAAAAGATACTTAAGAATTTATCGCAAAGTTGTATTCGAACTGTTATCGGTAGCTATGATGTAGATAGCGTTTTAACGACTGGTAAGAATGAAATACAAGCGGCAATCAAAGAGATGATATTACAAAAATTAGAGGAACAAGATATAGGTATTCAGCTTGTCAATGTTACAATACAGGATGCAGAACCGCCTACTACTGAAATCATGGAGGCTTTTAAAGCAGTAGAAACAGCAAAACAAGGAAAAGAAACAGCCTTAAACAACGCAAATAAATATAGAAATGAAAAACTTCCAAACGCGCAGGCAGAATCCGATAAGATTATAAAAGATGCAGAAGCATTCAAACAAGAACGAGTTAACGAAGCGACTGGACAGGTAGCAAGGTTTAACGCAATGTATGAAGAATATGTAAAAAATCCAACTGTGACAAAGCAAAGAATGTTCTATGAAGCAATGGAAGATATCTTACCAAACATTGATATTGTAATTGATGGATCAAATGGAGTACAAAAAGTATTGCCGCTAGAACCATTCGTAAGTATGCAAGGAGCAGACAATAATCAAGGTTCATCTACAACAACAGAGTCAAATCAATAAACAGGGGGAATTAAAATGAAGAAAATTAAAAAAATAGGAATCGTTGTAATAGCATTTATGCTTGTAATCGTTGCATCTAGTTCAGTTGTAGTAACTGCTGAAAATGAATTTAAGTTAATCCGTCGATTTGGAAAGGTAGACCGAGTAATAACAGAAGCAGGCATTGGTTTAAAAATACCTTTCATTCAAAGTGTAGATACATTACCAAATGAAATTTTATTATATGATCTTGCCTCCTCAGATGTAATTACGAAAGATAAGAAGACGATGATAACAGATAGTTACGTATTATGGAAAATAACAAACCCATTAAAATTTGCACAGTCGTTAAACTCCTCAATCCTGAATGCAGAAAGAAGATTGGATACGGTGGTATATAATTCCACTAAAAATATCATTGGTAGTAGAAATCAAGATGCGGTTATATCAGAAAGAGATGGAGAACTAACGAAAGCAATCATGGATAATATTGGTACTACAATGGAACAATACGGAATAGAAATTATTACCATTGAAACAAAACGTTTGGATCTTCCAAGTGATAATAAAGCAGCAGTGTATGAAAGAATGATATCAGAAAGAGGCAACATCGCAGCTACTTATACAGCTGAAGGAGAAGCAGAGGCACAAAAGATTAAAAATACAACAGACAAAGAAATAACAATACTTTTATCAGAAGCAAACAAACAAGCAGAAATATTAAAGTCAGAAGGGGAAGCAGAATATATGAGAATCTTGGCAGAAGCATATGCGGACGAAAGTAGAACAGATTTTTATGCTTTTGTTAGAAGTTTGGATGCAGCAAAAGCATCATTAAAAGGTGATAACAAGACATTGATTCTATCAGAAGACTCTCCAATCACTCAAATATTTAATGGCAACTAAGGAAAGATTACTTCCTAAAGAAAACGAGAAAGTTGAAAAGCGTGGATCATTACCACGCTTTTTATGATGAATAAAAAGAGATGATAAAAGGATTGGAATCTATTTGATAATATATTAAAATGATAGAAGAGTATGACACAAAAGAAAGATATGAGGTTGATAGAATGGAGATATTTATTATTCTAAGTATTGTAATATTAATATTACTCATCATTAATTTAATTCTTACGATACGAAATTTATCTGCTACAAACACGAAAACTTTAAAAAAAGAATTATTAAGCGAAATTATGAATCAACAGACCTTATTAACAAATAATACGCAAAGCTTTATTAACTCGATAATGGCTAGTCAAAGACAGGCGACTGAGTTGCAGGATAAGAGATTAAAAGAATTAACCGATCGTATTTCATACAATCAAGCAGTGTTAAAATCAGATCTCATGGATAAATTAGCTGGTTTTCAGGTAAGCCAAACAGAGAGCTTGAAGGCCTTACAAAGTAGTGTGCGAGAAACGACTAGTATGCTTACAGAAGCACAAACAAAGCAATTTGCAATGCAAGATAAAAGGCTACATGATATCTCGACATTGTTAGGTGATACACAAACGAAATTAGAAGCAACGGTTTCAAGACGTCTTATGTTAGTAGATGAACAGTTTAAAACGTTTACCAATCAAAACAAAGATTCTTTAGAGGGCATACGCAATACAGTACAAGAACGATTAGAGTCATTGCGAAACGATAATAATGAACAACTTGAAAAAATGCGTTCTACGGTAGATGAAAAACTCCAAAAAACGTTGGATGAAAGAATTACACAGTCCTTTAAGATGGTAAATGATAGACTTCAAGAAGTGTATGCTGGACTAGGAGAGATGAAAACGCTAGCAAATGGCGTAGGGGATTTAAAAAAAGTGCTATCCAATGTAAAGACAAGAGGAATTCTTGGTGAATATCAATTGGGTGCTATTATCGAAGAAATATTAACGAAGGAACAATATGAAGAAAATGTTGCGACAAAGAAAGGCTCTTTGAATCGAGTAGAATATGCCATTCGATTACCTGGAGAAGATGACCAAGTTGTTTATCTGCCAATCGATGCAAAATTCCCAGGTGATACCTACAGCCAATTGGTAGATGCCTATGAGCAAGGAGACAACGATGCAATCGCATTAGCACAGGCGGCACTTGATGCAAGAATTAAAGGCTGTGCCAAAGATATACATGATAAATACATAGATCCACCTTATACAACAGATTTTGCAATTATGTTTTTACCATTTGAAGGACTTTATGCAGAGGTGGTTCGCAGAGGGCTTATTGATACATTACAAAGACAATATCGTGTGAATATTGCAGGACCAACCACATTTGCAGCTTTGTTAAATAGCTTACAAATGGGATTTAAGACACTTGCAATACAAAAGCGTTCCAGTGAAGTATGGAATGTTCTTGGAGCAGTTAAGACGGAGTTTACAAGATTCGAAGAGGTTTTAGCGGCGGCACAAAAGCGAATTGAACAAACAGGGGCAGAATTAGATAAGCTAATTGGTGTTAGAACCAGAAAAATCAATAGTAAGCTTAGGGAAGTATCGCAACTTCCAACATTAGAGTCAAAAGAAATATTTGATAACGTAATCGAGGTAGATGAAAATATTTCATAACAAAAAAAAGCGAATGTGAGAAAGGCAGGAATATCAATAAAAATGATATTCCTGCCTTTAGTTATGACATGTAAAGCAATTGGCAGAATCTTTGTGATTGCTGTTACTACTTTGACATTTTGGACATATTCCAAAAAATTCAAGGTTATGTCCCGTAATCTTATAATTTGTTTCCGAACATAAATTAGATTCTAAACTTTCTAATGGACAGGCATCTATGGAAATACATTCATCGCACTTGATGCATTTTAATACATGCTGGTGCGAATGGGTTTGAATTTTATAGTAAAGTTTTCCATCTTGGTATATTGTTTTTGATACAATGTTTCTATCTGCCAATGCGTTAAGGGCACGATATACGGTGGAAAAGCTCATTTTTATTTCTTTGCTTGCTATCTCCATAATTTCTTCTGCAGTAAGTGGAGCAGGCGCCTCTTCAAGTATAGAAATAATTAAATTACGTTTTTTTGTTTGCTTTAAATCAGTTGTTTCTATAATTTTATTTTTCATATATTGCTCCTGACATCATACTTAATAAGTACTATGTAAATTGGTGACTTTTAACTAAATAATAGGCTAGTATGCTTGAAAAGTCAATATCCATAAGTCTTTTTATAAAATAACTTGACACATATAAATTTATGAAGTATATTAAATGCAAATGATTTGCATTTGCATTATGTTTTAAGAAAGGATAAGTATCCAATTAAGAGGATACCGTAAATAATATGAAAAAAATATATACAATAATTCTTTTTGTCACTTTATTAAGTATATTAAGTGGATGTGCATCAAATAAAGCTGGTGAAGATAGCTCTAAATTAAAAGTTTATACAAGCTTTTATACGATGTATGATTTTACAAGTAAAATAGCAGGGGATAAGGCAGAGGTGATTAATTTAGTTACAGATGGCACGGAACCTCATGACTGGGAACCTTCCACAACGGATATGGTTGCACTTGAAAAAGCAGATATATTGGTTTATAATGGTGCAGGAATGGAGCATTGGGTTTTGCAAGTTTCTGATTCACTACAAAATGATATTATATTAGTAGAAGCTTCAAAGGGTGTAGAAATTATAAGTGGAGAGGAAGAAGAACATAGCGACCCACACGTATGGCTAGATGCTAAAAATGCAAAAATTGAAATGGAAAATATCAAAAATGCACTTGTACAAGCCGATGAAGCGAATGCATCTTATTACGAAGAAAATTTTAAAAAGTATGCAACTTTGCTTGATGAGTTAAATGAAGAATTAGTAAAACGACTTGGAGCATTAAAAGATAAGAGTATTATTGTATCACACGAGGCGTTTTCTTATCTATGCAAAGCATATGGATTAACGCAAACCTCGATTGGAGATTTAGAAGCAGATGCAGAACCAGATGCAAATAGAATAGCAGAAATCGTAGAGTTTGCAAAAGAAAATAATGTGACTACTATCTTTTTTGAAGAATTGGTAAGTCCTAAAGTTGCAACTGTAATTGCAAATGAAATTGGTGCCGCTACAGCTGTTTTAAATCCGATAGAAGGATTGACAAAAGAACAAGCTGATTCTGGAGAAGATTATTTTTCATTAATGAAAGCGAATATAAACGCATTGGAACAAGCGCTTAACCATGATTAGGTGATAATATGAGTGATATACAAATTAAAAACATGAGCTTTGGATATGAAGAAGGCTTAGTTTTAAAAGATGTTAATATAGACATCAATAGAGGTGATTTCGTTGGTATCATTGGGGCGAATGGTACTGGGAAAAGTACTTTAATTCAATTAATATTAGGCTTGCTTACCCCTAAGGAAGGTAGTGTAACGTGCAATTATCAAAATGTGGGTTACGTTTCGCAAGTCGGCTTTGCAGTAAAAGCCGATTTTCCTGCAACGGTTAAGGAAGTAATTATGCTCAATCTCTTTCGAGAGATTGGGCTATTTAAACGTTCTACTAAAAAGCACGAGAAAATGGTAGAGGAAGCTCTTGCTACAGTTGGAATGCTAGACATGGCTAATCGACAAATCGGTAAACTTTCAGGTGGACAACAGCAAAGAGTAATGATTGCAAAAGCGTTGGTATCTTCTCCTGAAATTCTTGTTTTGGATGAGCCAACTGCATCAGTAGATGCTAAGAACGAAGAGATGTTATATGAGTTACTAAATCGATTGAATCAAGAAAGAAATTTAACAATAATTATGGTGACTCACAACATTGAAAATATTGAGGAATCTATGAATAAAATATACATTATAAAAAATAAATTAGTGACTAGGAGGAAGTAGTATGCTATTTCAATATGATTTTATGAGAAAAGCATTTCTTGTCGGCATACTGCTTGCAATTATCATACCCTGCATTGGTCTGATTGTCGTACTTCGAAGACTTTCCATGACAGGAGATGCTTTAAGCCATATGTCACTTGCAGGCGTTGCACTTGGATTGATTATAGGAGTTAATCCAGTACTAGGAGCTACGCTAGCTTGCATTGTTGCAGCCTTTGGAATTGAACTTATTCGAAAGAAGTTTAAAAGATATTCCGAGATGGCAATTGCTATTATCATGTCAGCAGGCGTGGGGCTTGCTGGTGTGTTATCTGGTTTTGTAAGCAATGCATCAAATTTTAATAGTTTTCTTTTTGGAAGTATTGTTGCAATTACAGACTTTGAATTAATTTTAGTTATTATAATTAGTGTTCTTGTTATGATAACGTTCGTCGTGTTATATAAGGAATTGATGCATATGGCCTTTGATGAAATGAGTGCTAAGATGGCTGGTATACCCGTTAAGACAATTAACATTATATTTACAATATTAACCGCACTAACAGTTTCAATTGCTTCAAGAACAGTTGGGGCGCTTATTATCTCTTCTCTTATGGTAATTCCCACCGCTTGTGCGATGCAGTATGGAAAAAGCTATAGGCAGACATTAATTTATTCAATTCTTTTTGCTATTGCATTTACGGTTATTGGACTTAGTATATCTTATTATATGGGATTAAAGCCTGGTGGAACGATTGTATTAACAGGTGTTATTTTCTTAGTTATAACATTATCAATAAAAGGAAAGAATTAGAATAAGTAGTATTATTAAGGTAAACCATAAAAGAAAGAGTGTCTGCTTTGCAGGTATGTTGGGGCTGGCGAGAAGGAGAAAGTTATGAAAGTAACCTATATTTATCATAGTAGTTTCATGGTAGAATTATCACATACTGTTTTGATATTTGATTATTTTAAAGGAGTTATTCCTAAAATTAATACGGATAAAGATATTTATGTTTTTTCTAGTCACAAACATCATGATCATTTTTCTTTAGAGATATTTCAGATATTTAAGAATAATCCAAAAGTCAAATTTATTTTATCCAATGATATAAAGTTAAACGATAAGTACTTAGAAAAGAATGATATTGATTTAGAGGTAAAAGAAAGAATTATAAATATCAGAGCCAATCAAAGTATTTGTGTAGATGAGATGCAAATAAAAACATTAAAATCAACAGATTTAGGAGTTGCCTTTTGCATAGAAGTAGAGGGACAATCTATTTATCATGCAGGAGATCTTAATTGGTGGCACTGGAGCGAGGAGTCAGAAGATTATAATTTAAATATGGAAAGACAATTTAAAAAGCAATTAGAGGGAATTGAAAATCAAGCGTTTGATATTGCCTTTTTACCTGTTGATGCAAGGCAAGAAGATTACTTTTGGTGGGGATTTGATTATTTTATGAAACATACGAATACCAAGATAGTATTTCCAATGCATTTTTGGGAGGATTACACAGTAATCGACCGATTAGAGAAAATTGCAAAAGAAAATGGATATGAGAGAAAGCTTTATAAAGTGAAAGGAGATGGACAAGAGTGGGAGATATAAATTTAAAATATATGCTGATGATAGCGGGGGCTTTGCTGATCATCTTTATATATTTTAAATATAATCAGATAAAAATTAAACGAGAATTTGTAATCAAGGCGAAAGCACAATGGGGGAAAAAGCCTACTAGAAATTTAAGTTATGAACAATTAGAAGGAATCAAACGATATTTTTTATTAAAAAGAAATACAGAATATTATATAGATGACATAACTTGGAATGATCTTGATATGGATGCAATCTATCAGTTAATAAATAATACGAATTCCTCTGTTGGGGAACAATATTTATATTATCTGTTACGAACACCACAGTTTGATCAAAATGAGCTGGAAGAACGAAAACGAATCATTGATTTTTTTGAACAGAATGAAGAAGAGAGAGTCAAATTGCAGTGTATTTATGGAGAAATTGGAAGGACAGGCAATTACTCCTTAAGTGATTACATTTACAACCTTGCAGATTTGGAACAAAGAAGTAATATGAAGGAGTACGGTATGCTCATACTTGGCATACTTTCTATAATATCAGCTCTTCTTATTCCAACTTACGGGGTTTTATTGTTTGTTGCTGCTGCAATTGTTAATATTGGTCAGTATTTTAAAGTAAAAGGTGAGATTGAACCCTATTTTGTTTCAATTGCTTATATTAATCGAATTTTAAATGGAGCGGATGCATTTGCAAAAGCATTACCAAAAGCATGTGAAGAATATGCGACTCGTACCAGACAAATAAAGAAAGAATTTAAAAATTATAAAAGACATGCAAGGTGGGTGAAAGGTAGCAAACCTACAACAGGATCAATCGATGAAGTAATATTTGATTACATTAAAATGTTTTTTCATATTGATCTCATTAAATTTAACTATGTATTAGCAGAGGTAAAGGACAAAGTTGAATATATCGATGAACTCATTGAATTATTGGGAAGCATGGAAGCTTATCTTGCAATAGCATCTTTTCGAGGCGTTGTTGATGATTACTCTATTCCTACGTTATCAAACGAAAACACGACAAAAATACAAATAAAGGATGTTTATCATCCATTGATTACAAATCCAGTATTAAATAGCATCAATCAAAATAGGAGTGTGTTAATTACAGGTTCTAATGCTTCTGGTAAATCTACATTCTTAAAAACGATAGCAATTAATGCAATTTTAGCTCAGACCATTTATATGGCAATGGCAAAAAAATACGAGGCTAACTTTTATCGAATTTATTCTTCTATGGCACTAACGGACAATCTTTATAATAATGAAAGTTACTACATTGTTGAAATTAAATCATTAAAACGAATTATAGATGCATCAAAAGAAGCAACACCAATTTTATGCTTTATTGATGAAGTATTACGAGGAACGAATACGGTTGAAAGGATTGCTGCATCAGCACAGATTCTAAGTAGTTTGAATCAAAATCATGTTATGTGCTTTGCGGCAACTCACGACATTGAATTAACTCATATTTTAGAAGATATCTATAACAACTATCATTTCGAAGAGGAAATTAGAGATGATGATATTTTATTTTCTTATGAATTAAAAGAAGGAAGAGCGACGAGCCGTAATGCTATTAAGCTGTTAAGTATCATAGGATACGAAGACAAGATTATAAATAAAGCAGAAGAATCAGCAGCTTCCTTTATGACAAATAACAGATGGGAGAAAATAAGATGAAAGCAAACATCTATACGGATGGAGCAGCAGAGGTAATCCCGATGGACCAGGTGGATAAGGAACAACTAGATTAAATACACAAGAGTAACGAAGAGTGGACTTAGAATAGGAGGTTATATCTACATGGGTAAAAAAGTATATGCAATTAAAGAAGGGCTTGACCCAGTTAAGAATGAAATTATAGAAAACAAAATTGTTGCAACTTGGGATGAATGTCTTAAATATGTAAAAGGCGTAAAAGGTGCTAAATATAAGAGTTTTGAGAACATTGAAAGTGCAAATCAATATTTAAGGGATGGTAAAATCCTAAAAAAAGGTGAAGGTAATTATCCAGAGGATTGCTTACATATATATGTAGATGGCAGTTTTAATTCTGCTACCGAGAGATATTCCTATGGGATGGTGGCTGTACGTAATAATATAATTGAGTATATTGAAGGCTCATCATCAGAAGATAATTCTATGAAAGATATTAGACAGATTGCTGGTGAGTTAAAAGGTTCTATAAGGGGAATACAATATGCACTTGATAAAGGTGAAAAAAAAGTTGTGTTATTCTATGATTATGAGGGAGTTGCGCATCATGCAACAGGATTTTGGGAAAGAAGAGAACCTTCCTCCATTGAATACTATAATCAAGTGAATGATTTAATGAACAAAGGCATTGAAGTTATTTTTGTTAAGATTGATAGCCACACCGGAGATTTATTTAATGAACTTGCTGATGAAGTTTGTAAAGAAAGATTATCGATTTCCTCAAGCAAGGTAGTAGAAAAATGGCTTGCATCTAATGTTATTTATGTAGATAATCTAGAAATTAAAAAAGAGATTATAAAAATTGCACCTAAATATGAAAGCAATATAATTATAATTGAAAATAATAAAACGGATAACTATGTAAGCGAAGTTAGTGGATTAAAATATAGTAATATAATCAAAATTTATGAAGAAAACCATGAAGAAGGCATCAATTTGATTAATAAATTAAGCGAATATGAAAAGAATAATTTTATCATTTATTTATTAAAAAATAAAAAATAAATTAAGTATTTTAACAAGAAAAGGACTCTTCGTTTAAAGAGCCCTTTTTATTAAGTGCGAGACGGGATTCGAATTCTATCCCCTAAAAAATACTTTTGACTATATTTTATGATTATTCTATTTATCATCTATGACAAACGTCTCATAAGCCTTTATTGCTTTATCTCTCATATTAAAAAATATCTAAGATAAGATAGGTAACAAGGTTGTTTCTGGTAAAGTGTTACCGTTTTCCCATTTGCAATATCCAAGGCATTCTAATTAACCTGAAATATTGCTTTTCTTAGATTGTGGTAGTAAAATGTAATTTATTGACAGATAAAATAGTTAAGAAAAGAATGTATGGGGATTACAATGTAAATGATTATCTTGCCATGTCAGCAGCGGATGGAACTGATTTATTGGAAGATAATGTTTCTTAAAAAAAGCTTAATATTCTTACTATTCTTGACCAAGTATTTATTTACAAAAAAATTTATGATATGTTAAAATACATAAAGATAAAATGAAAGAGAAATGATGTATGAAAAAGAATATGAAAGCAATTTTTATCGTTTCAATATTATTTATTATTGGTGTAGGTATATTTGGACTTGCTAACGGTAATCTTAAGTTTGGAAGAAATAATTCAAAATATGGGTCGCTATCTAATGATTTTAAAAAATCAAATGAAGAGAATGAGTCGGCAAAAGTAGTTGAGCAAACGAAGGAAGAGGAACTTGCAGATACAAACGATAAAAATGAAGTTAATAACTCTACGCAGTCAATGCAAAGCAATATGAGTGATGACACATCAGTCCCAGATTCGAAAGAAGTTACCCAAACAGAGGAAGATGCACAAGAATATACTTTGTTTGCGACGGATGAACTGAGTGATGAAAAGGCGAAGGAACCGGAAAAAACAGAAAAAGAGCAGTATATAGAAAGACTCAATAGTATTACGATTTATTATGATGACCTGTGGAGTAGGACAGATTCTTTTTCTATGGTTGATATGAAAGAACTTAAAAACCAAGAATATACGAAGTGGGATGATGAGTTAAATACGATATATCAGCTTATTAAGAAAAAATTACCTGAGGATAAGTTTATTGTTCTTAGAGATGAAGAGCGAGAATGGATTACCAGACGAGATGAACAAGCGGCACTAGCAAGTAGCAAATATGCAGGTGGAAGCATGGAAAGTTTGGAATATATGGCTGTAATGACAGAACTTACAAAGGAAAGAACATATGAATTGGTGGATATTTATTTTGAAGAATAGTATTGAAAACAAAAATGGCATGTGTTACGATAAATGTTAGTTCACGAAAGTTTAAGGAGGAGTAACAATGTCAACAAATGTATATGACATTCTGCTAGAAAGAGGTTTTATCGAACAGACAACTCATGAGGCGGAGATTAGAGAATTACTAGGTAAGGAAAGAGTTACCTTTTATATAGGCTTTGATGCAACTGCAGATAGTTTAACAGCGGGACATTTTCTTACAGTAATGGCAATGATGCACATGCAAAGAGCAGGTCATAGACCAATTGCTTTACTTGGAGGAGGAACCACAATGATTGGTGATCCATCTGGTAAATCGGACATGCGTTCCATGATGACAAGAGAAACCATAGACTATAATGCAAAACGTTTTCATGAACAGCTTTCAAAATTCATCAGTTTTGACAATGACAATGCAATAGTTGCCAATAATGCGGATTGGCTTTTGGATTTAAACTATGTAGAATTTTTAAGAGAAATCGGTGTACATTTTTCAGTAAATAAGATGTTAACAGCAGACTGTTATAAGCAAAGAATGGAAAAGGGGTTAACGTTTTTTGAATTTAATTATATGCTGATGCAATCTTATGATTTCTGGAAACTCAATCAATTATACGATTGTAAACTACAATTAGGTGGAAATGACCAATGGTCTAATATCATTGGTGGAGTAGAGTTGATTCGTAGAAAAGAACAAAAGCCTGCTTTTGGCTTAACCTTTAAATTGTTAACGACCAGTGAAGGTATTAAGATGGGTAAGACAATGAAAGGCGCAGTTTGGTTGGACCCTGAAAAGACTTCACCATATGAGTTTTACCAGTACTGGAGAAATATTGAAGATGTGAAAGTAGAAGAATGCTTGGGACTACTTACCTTTTTACCAATGGATGAGGTAAGAAGATTAGGTGCATTAAAAGATGCAGCAATCAACCAAGCAAAAGAAGTGTTAGCATTTGAAATCACGAAGATTGTACATGGGGAAGAAGAAGCAACAAAAGCACAGGAGGCTTCTCGTGCATTGTTTTCTAACGGAGCAAGAAGCGAAGATATTCCAACGACTACTTATACAAAAGAACAGTTAGCTGACGGAATTGATTTGATTACACTTTTGGTTGATACAAAGCTTGCACCAACTCGTTCGGAAGCAAGAAGAGTAATTCAGCAAGGCGGAGTTACCGTAAATGACATAAAGGTTACTGAATTTGATAAAAAATTTGCCATAAATGATTTAGACAGTGATGGAGCATTGTTAATCAAAAAGGGTAAAAAAGGTTATCACCAGATAAAGGTTGATTAGGAGGCGATTCAATGGAATTTATAAGAGCATTTCTAACATCAGGATTAGTAATGATTGTTTTTGCAGGACTTATAGTTTGTGGTACTGTAATAGGTAAAAAGCTAAGAGATAAGAAAGATGCTACACAGTAATACGTGTGCATGAAGCGGTTATATAATTGGAAAGTTCAAAGAACTTTCTATTATATGAAAAAAAGATATGATGCGAAAGATAATTCTTTTACATCATATCTTTTTTTGATTCCTATTGGATGAACGATACTATCTGTCACTATTGACTGAAAATGATTGTTCGGGGAATAGTAAGAAAATAGTAAGAAATGATACGTTGACATTATGAGAGATTCGTTATATATTAAGTGTATTAAGACTAATAGTACAGTGGATACGGTGAGAGTCGGAAAGGAGTTAAGTATGATTGTTATTGATTATAAGGATAAAAGGCCAATTTATGAGCAGATTATAGAGAAATATGAGAATTTAATCATTCGAGGAGTACTAGAAGGTGGAAGTAAGCTTCCATCTGTTAGAAGTCTAGCAATTGATTTATCCATTAATCCAAACACCATTCAAAAAGCATATACAGAACTAGAGCGGTCAGGTTATATTTATTCCGTAAAAGGAAAGGGTAATTATGTAATTGATGATGAAGAGATTAAGAAGCGTAAAAAGGAAGCGGTTGCTGAGCAGTCAAAAAATCTTGTCAGACTAGTAAAGTCGTTGGGAATTACAAAAGAAGAATTTATGGAGAATTTAAATTATGTATTTGAGGAGGTTGGGTTATGATAGAGGCTGTAAACGTATCAAAAAGTTTTCGAAATATTAAAGCAGTTGATGATATATCAGCTACGATTAAAGAAGGCACTGTATTTGGACTTATTGGTACAAATGGAGCAGGGAAAAGTACGTTTCTTAGAATGGCATGTGGGGTTTTGAAACCAGATCATGGTGAAATCTCAATCGACGGATTGCCAGTTTATGAAAACGAAGAAGCTAAGTCTAAGATTTTTTATATCTCAGATGATCAATATTTCTTTGCGAACGCCACAAGTAATGATATGAAAAATTACTACAAAAGTTTTTATAGTAAATTTGATTCAGTTCGATTTGACGAGTTAATGAAAAAGTTTGAATTAGATCCGAATCGTAAAATCAATACATTCTCGAAAGGAATGAAAAAACAAGTGTCTATTTTATGTGGTGTATGTGCCAACACGGAATATTTGTTTTGTGATGAGACTTTTGATGGGCTAGATCCAGTTGTTCGTCAAGCAGTCAAAAGTATTTTTGCCAATGACATGGAAGAGAGAAAACTTACACCAGTAATTGCTTCTCATAATCTAAGAGAATTAGAAGATATTTGTGATCATGTTGGACTTTTGCATAAAGGTGGAATTCTTTTATCCAAAGATTTGGAAGAAATGAAATTCAATATTCACAAAATACAATGTGTATTAAAGAATGAAAACGATGAGGAAGTACTATATCATAAGCTTGATATATTGAAAACAGAAAAAAGAGGATCACTTATTACAATAACAGCAAGAGGAACACAAGTTGAAATTGTGGATGTAATTAGTCAGTTAAATCCACTCTTTCATGAAATACTACCGCTTTCTCTGGAAGAAATATTTATTAGTGAAACGGAGGTCGTTGGATATGACATCAAAAAGCTTATATTTTAATTTGATTCGAGAGGATTTAAAGCGTAGGGTATGGACAATTTCACTTATGATGCTGTCCTTTGTAATTGCTTTACCCATTTTTACAATGTTAAGATTAGCTCGAATGAAAGAGGCAATAAATAATACCAGTCTTTTGGAAGCACAGAAATATTTTGCAAAAATATCAAATACAAATAACATTGGATTACTTATGACAATTGCAATTAGTGGAGCCATTATATGTGCAATGAGTGGTTTCTTTTACTTGTATTCAAAAAGTAAAGTGGATTCTTATCATAGTATTCCTGTTAAAAGGGAAAAACTTTTTTTTACAATCTATATAAATGGAATTTTTATTTACGTAATACCATACTTAATTAATCTATTACTATATTTTATCATAGGGGCCGCAAATGGGTTATTGACAGGCTATGCATTTACAGGTGCATTTGAAGCGCTTCTTATTAATTTGACAGGATATTTACTTGTGTATAGTATCACAATCATTGCAGTCATGTTAACGGGTAATCTAATCGTAGGATTAATGGGAACGACAGTATTTTTGCTATACGGTCCAGCAATCATTGTATTAAAAAATGCGATATGTGAGACTTTTTTTCATACTTATTATGCAACAGAAGGTGTAAGCGATAATATAATTTATGTATCTCCAATATTTGCTTACGTTAATTTAGTTACTTTAGCAGGCAAAAAAGGATTTGGAATGTTTTTCATTGGCGTTTTCATTGTCGCAGCATTAGCTGTTGTTGCTGGAATATTTCTTTATAAACTTCGCCCTTCTGAAGCTGCTGGAAAATCTATGGCATTTTATCAAACGCAGGCAGTGATAAAGATTTTAATTGTAATACCAGTTGCTATTGTTGGCGGATTGCTTTTTATGAGTATGTCAGAGTCTAATTCTTTTGGCTGGACTATTTTTGGAATTTTATTCGTTGGGTTTTTATCACATGGAATCATAGAAATTATATATAACAGTGATTTCAAGAGTATAGTTGCTAATAAATTACAATTAGTAATTTGTATTGTAATATCTTTAGGTATAGCAGGTGCTGCAAAAGAAGATATTTTCCAATACGATTCCTACCTTCCAGATAAAGGAAAAATAGAATCGATGGGTGTTTCCTTCGATAATTTAGAATCCAATTATGAGTATTATGATTTTGAGAATGAGTATCCAAATAGCTATCAAAAATACCCATATGTATATCATACAACATATCGATTGGATCATATGAATATTACAGATTTATCAATGGTGTACCCACTTGTTGAATACGCGATTGCAAACAATGTGAATCGTATAGATTATTCACAAATCGATAATTCCATTAATTATATATCCTTTACTGTAAAGTATACATTAAAGAATAAAAAAGAGACTTATCGTAATTACACAGTTAAATTTGATGATGCTTTAGAATATATTAATAGTCTTTATGCAGATGAAAATTATAAAAACGGTGTTTATCAAATTTTTTCAATGGATAAGAATATTATAAATTCTGTTAGCTACTATAACCTCGTAGAAGGAATGGACGAAACACTCAAGCTTACAAGAGAACAAATGAATGAATTTTTATCAATTTACGAAAATGAATTAAGAAATCTTACTGCCACTGAAATGGTGGAAAGTTTTCCAGTGACACAAATCAGTTTGGAAATAGGCGAAAATGATTCCTATGTTGTTCAGAATTATTATATTTATCCATCATTTGCCGATACCATCAAATATATGGAGTCAATAGGTGCTAATTTAGACTCCGTAATAGACGCAGATAATATACAATCGATCATAATTACGAATTATACGGATGGTAAATTGGATGAAAATAATATAACAATAGAAAAACCTGTTACAAATGAATATGTATTTACAAATAAAGAAGACATTGAAAAGATTACAAAGGCATTGATTTTAGATCGTTTTACCAATGGAATGAAATATAATATTGATTTAAATTATAATTATGTAGTGGATATACAATATAAGTACACGGTTAATAACACCGATCGTGCCTATTTGGTAATAGATAAATTATCAGAAGATATACGTTCAAAAATTCAATAAATGATTCACAATACAAGAAGTGGTTGTTTGCCGCTTCTTGTGCTGTGAGAAGGGAGCTAAAATGAGTAAGAGAAAGATACAAGACTGTTTTCTTTATGGCATATTTGCTTTCTATCTTATATTGTTAATTTCAGTTACTATATTTAAATATGTAACACCACTGGATTTATTTCATCAAGATAGAGTAATAAATCGAAGTATTAATTTCATTCCGTTTGAAACAATAATAGGATACATGTCAGGCAGGTCTGTGGTCTCACAGACAGTGGTTTGGTATAATATTTTAGGAAATATATGTTTATTTATGCCTCTTGGAATCTATTTGCAATTATTTCGAGCAAGAAAAAATAGATTTTTTAACAGTATTATTATTGTATGTATCGTGAGTCTTATGATTGAGTTAATACAATTTGTTTTTGGTATTGGTGCAACGGATATTGACGATGTCATGCTGAATTGTCTTGGGGGAGTGATAGGAGTATTATTATATCAAGTAATAGGTTTAGCAGTCAAAGATAAACAAAAGATTAAAGCTATTATAACGATTTGTAGTTCGATTGTCGCTGTTCCAATGATGGTTTTAGCAATTCTTATAATGGTTGTTAACAAATGAGGCTTTGTTTCTAGCTTTTGCAATTGACAAAGAAATTAAATGATTTTATAATAGAAAATGCTAGCCTATGCTAGCATTTTTCTATTATTGATTGAAAGAAGTAATGTTGCAGGGAGGCAATGGGGCTTAATTGCGACCTTAGTGATACAATGATAACCTAGGAGGAAATATTGTGAAAAATTATGGCGTTAATGAACTAAGAAAAATGTATTTGGATTTCTTTGAAAGCAAAGAACATCTTGTTATGAAAAGCTTTTCCTTGGTTCCTCATAATGATAACAGTTTATTAATTATTAATTCAGGTATGGCACCACTTAAGCCATATTTTACAGGACAGGAAATCCCACCAAGAAAAAGGGTGACAACTTGTCAAAAATGTGTTCGTACAGGTGATATTGAAAACGTAGGTAAGACAGCAAGGCATCTTACTTTTTTTGAAATGCTTGGAAACTTTTCTTTTGGAGACTATTTTAAAAGTGAAGCCATTGCTTGGAGTTGGGAATTTTTAACGAAGGTAATTGGACTTGAGGAAGATAGACTATATCCATCTATCTATAGTGAAGATGATGAAGCGTTTGATATTTGGACAAAAGAAATTGGAGTAGATGGATCTAGAATTACAAGATTTTACAGAGATGAGAATGGGAATTGTGATAATTTCTGGGAACACGGAGCTGGTCCATGCGGTCCATGTTCAGAGATATATTATGATAGAGGTATCAAATATGGCTGCGGCAAACCAGATTGTAAAGTAGGCTGTGAATGCGATCGTTTTATGGAAGTTTGGAACAATGTATTTACACAGTTTGATGGAGATGGTAAAGGCAATTATACTGAGCTTGAACAAAAGAATATCGATACTGGAATGGGACTTGAAAGATTAGCAGTTGTTGTGCAAGATGTAGATTCCGTATTTGATATTGATACAATGAAAGCAATCCGTGACCGAATCTGTCAGTTAGCAGATGTTACCTACCAAACAGATGAGATAAAAGATATATCCATTCGATTAATAACAGATCATATTCGTTCGTCTACGTTTATGATTTCTGATGGAATAATGCCTTCCAATGAAGGGAGAGGTTATGTACTTCGAAGATTGATTCGACGTGCAGCAAGACATGGACGTTTGCTAGAAATAGATGGACAGTTTTTAGCAAAATTAAGTGAAACAGTAATTAAGGAATGTAAGGATGGATATCCAGAACTAGAAGAAAAGAAAGAATTTATTTTAAATGTATTAACCCAAGAAGAAAGTAAATTCAATAAAACAATTGACCAAGGATTAGTGATTCTTTCTGAAATGCAAAGTGAAATGGAAGAAAAAAATCAAAAGATTCTTTCAGGAGAAAATACTTTTAAACTCTATGATACGTATGGATTTCCAATTGATTTAACCATGGAAATTCTGGAAGAAAAGGGCTTTGGTGTCGATAAAGCAGGCTTTGAAAAAGCAATGCAAGAACAAAGAGATAAAGCACGTAAAGCAAGAAAAGCTACGAATTATATGGGAGCAGATGTAACGGTATATGAATCCATTGATTCAAGTATAACTTCTACATTTGTTGGGTATGACAGGTTATCTCATAAGTCAAAAATTACAGTTTTAACAACAGAAACTGAAATTGTTGATGCATTAACAGATGGAGAAAATGGAACAATTATAGTAGACGAGACACCGTTTTATGCTACAATGGGCGGTCAGAATGCAGATATTGGTACCATTAAAACAGCAGAAGGTGAATTTATTGTAGAAGATACAATAAAGCTTTTGGGAGGTAAAATAGGACACATTGGTAAGGTTACAAAAGGTATGATAAAATCAGGTGATGAGGCATTCCTTATCGTTGATGAGCAAAATCGTTTGGATACTTGTAAAAACCATAGTGCCACTCACTTATTGCAAAAAGCACTTCGTAGCGTACTTGGTTCGCATGTAGAACAGTCAGGTTCTTTTGTTGATGGAAATCGTCTTCGATTTGACTTTAGTCATTTTTCAGCAATGACAGATGAGGAAATTACAAAAGTAGAACAACTAGTAAATGAAAAAATAGCAGAGAATATCGATGTTGTAACCAGTATTATGGATATTGAGGAAGCAAAGAAAAGCGGTGCAATGGCATTATTTGGTGAGAAATATGGTGAGAAAGTCCGTGTGGTTAAAATGGGAGATTTCTCAACGGAATTATGTGGTGGTACGCACGTAAATAATACAGGTTCCATAGCGGCATTTAAAATTATTTCTGAAAATGGTGTTGCAGCAGGCGTTCGTAGAATTGAGGCAATTACGGGAAATGGCGTGTTAAGCTACTATAATGAATTAGAGAGCACATTAAAGACAGTTGCCAAACTAATAAAAGCCACTCCTGCTAACCTAGAAGAAAAATTAGAGCATTTATTAATGGAAATGAAATCATTACAAAGTGAAAATGAAAGCCTAAAAAGTAAGTTAGCCAAAGATGCACTTGGTGATGTAATGGATCAAGTAATTGAAGTAAAAGGTGTCAAGGTATTGGCTGCAAAAGTAGAAGGTGTAGATATGAACGGCTTAAGAGACCTTGGTGACCAGTTAAAGGATAAGCTTTCAGAAGGTATTGTAGTTCTTGCATCCGCACTTGATGACAAAGTAAACTTAATGGTTACGGCTACAGATGGTGCGATTAAGCTAGGAGCTCATGCTGGCAACATTGTTAAGGAGATTGCTTCACTGATTGGCGGAGGCGGCGGTGGTCGACCAAATATGGCACAGGCTGGCGGAAAGAATCCAGCTGGAATTGATGCTGCGATTGCAAAAGTCAAAGAAGTAGTACAAGAGCAAATTAAATAAAAAAATATATTGACAGATAAGCTAATTGGCAATATAATCATAATAGTGCAATAAAAATACCCAAACAGTTGTATTTAGCACAATACGCAACTGGAGGGAGGTTAGGTGTGAGACTATGTCAAATGTAATCGTAAAAGATAATGAGACTTTAGATAGCGCTTTACGCAGATTTAAAAGGAACTGTGCGAAAGCTGGTATTCAGCAGGAGATTCGCAAGAGAGAGCATTATGAAAAGCCAAGTGTAAAACGTAAAAAGAAATCTGAAGCGGCTAGAAAACGTAAATATAATTAATTATAAAAGACCTCAATTACTTTAATTGAGGTCTTTTTTTAGCATTTTTAAGTGTGAGTATCATGAGCTTTTGCTCGTTTGGAACATCTTTTTGTTCTAAGATTTTTTCGAGCGTTTTATTATAAGTCCATGTTTCTAACGTACAATTTGTTAAATAACCATATGTAACACCTGGATAGTTTGTATATGCAGATGACAACAACCATGCAACAGCCATTTTCACATAATAGCTATCAAGACGAACTGTACTTATTTTTAAAAAAATCTGATTAATATAGTCATCATTTAAATAATGATTGAGAATGATAACAACTCCCATTCGAACCTGCCATGGACGTTTAGAGCTTAATAGGGTGTCCAAATAAATCCAGAATTCCTGTGGATAATTACTGATTCCTTTTAAAGTTGTACAAAATGTATCACAGGTTAACCAGTTTCGAAATCCTAAGGAAAATGTTTCAATCATATGCGTGTATTCAAGCAGACTTACATTACTCATTCCAATAATCATACCCTTTAAAGTAGTCTCTTCATAATAAGTATTGGAACATAATCCGATAAAAGAACGCCAATTTCCTTTTAATATTTCATTTGCTATTTTTCTAAGAATAGGCATTTTGATTCCGAGAATTTTTCTTGTTCCAGGCATAAGAGTATTTTGAAATTGACTAAATTCACGATTGGAAAAAGGTTTTAAGTCATTTAGAAAAGCGCTATATTCCTTTTCTGTCCATATATCATAGATTAAATTCATAATTGCTCCTTTGTAACTCTAGATTAAGAGTGTTTATTGCATTAAAAAAGTTCTTCGTACTTTTCTATGTAAAACCCCTCAGGGAAAATCGCAAGCAAACGCATTGTCCCCTATCATTATATGTCAAAAATAAGAATAAATAAAGGAAAATTAAGAGGTAGATTTGCTTTGAAAATAAGAAATACAAAGGGTGACAAGAAATATAAGGTTATTGTAATATAATCGTAAAATTATGACGAAGATAACTACTAGTATTATAGAAAGAGCTATGCTATAATAGCATATGAATTTTTAAAAGTACTATGTTTATAAGATACAAAGGGGGATTTCTAATGTGGAGTCGAGAACTACTAGGAACTGATGTATATCATATTGTTCATTGGTTTTTTGTTTATAGTATTTTAGGCTGGTTAGTTGAATCAATATACATGTCAATCTGTAATAAAAAGATTACGAACAGGGGATTTATTAGAGGACCAATTTGCCCTATTTATGGAGTGGGTGCATTATCGGTTTATTTTATTTTAAAGCCATTCAGCCAAAATTATATTTTGCTTTATTTTTGTGGAGCGATTCTTGCAACATTTCTTGAATATGTAACAGCCAAACTTATGATACGTATCTTTGGAGAAGTGTGGTGGGATTATAATAACAAGCCATTCAATTACAAAGGGATATTATGCCTTGAGAGTACGATCGCTTGGGGATTTTATACTATATTTATGTTTGCGTTTTTGCAAAAATTTGTGGAGGCGGTAGTAGAAGGTTATCCGATGTCTGTTGGTATTCGAATTGGAACGATTGTAATCGTTTATTTTACGTTAGATTTTACAGTTAGTTTGTTAGAAGCCAAGGTTGATAGTATGCCAAAAAGCGTGAGTGAGTGGCAGGAAACGATTAAAGCGGTTATTTATAGAGATTAAAGAGAAATACTTAATAATGTCTCAAATGTTACTGAAAAAATTATTGATGCATGCTATCATATAACAAGGAAATGAAATTTTTACCTTTATAAGTAATTTTTGTTATATCCAAGAAGGAGGAATGATGGTATGCAAGCATTTGTTGATCAAGATACGTGTATAGGCTGCGGACTTTGTGTTGGTATAGAACCAAGTGTATTTAGAATGAATGAGGATGAAAGAGCAGAAGGATATGCAGCTACGACAGATGAGACAAAAGAAAATGTAGCGCAGGCAATTGATATGTGCCCTGTGTCAGCGATTGAAGAGCGGGAGGCTTAGAATGAACCTTTCAAGCTATTTAGAACAGCATAAATCAATACGTGATGAAATAAACTGGATTCAATCTAATTTAACTACAGTAAAAGTGGAAGAGCATGCTGAGGAAATAGCACTCCATATCAATCAGTTATCTGGTAAACTTAAGATACATCTAATGAATGAAGACAAGTTCTTATATCCATCACTAATAGCCAATCCAGATATGGCTATCAAACAAATGGCAATAGATTATCAAAATGAGATGGGAGATTTACAAGAACGTTTTAAGAGCTTCAAAGATAAATATAATGTAAAGTCAAAGTTATTAGAAAAGAAAGAATCGTTTGTTGAAGAAGCAAAAGTAGTGATTTGTGCAATCGAGGATCGTATTTTAAAAGAAGAAAAAGAGATATATCTTTTTATTTAGTGATTAAGAGTCTTTGTAGTTTGTGCTACAAGGACTTTTTATATATATAATAGGCAACTCCTTCACCCAAATTAAGAGCAAGAACTATACATGAAAAAGCAAGAACTAGTAATGATAATGATGTAAAATATTGATATGATATATCTAATATAAAGGATGCAAGAATTTGCTAAGTAATTAGGAAAGGTTTCATTTACGTTAGTCTTGTATCCGATTGGAGGGGAAAATGAGATTAGATCTAAGTGGAATATGGGAAGTTGCCTTTGAAGAAAGTGATGTAGAATTACATTATAACGATAGAATTCAACTACCATCAACTACCGAACAAGCTGGCATTGGTAAGGAAAACAACGAAAAGACTTCATTGTATTTGGGTAGGAAAAGACCTGTTTGTGGCGCTGTCTGGTATCGTAGAAAGTTTGTTTTACCTAGGGAATGGGATAATGATTATGTACGCCTTTGCTTGGAACGAAGTAAGTTTACTAAAGTATGGCTGGATCAAAGGCAAATAGGTGAGTCCTACGAGACCTTGATTGCACAAAAATATGATTTGGGAAGGCTTGAAGCAGGAGAACATGAAATATTAATACGAGTGGACAATAATCTTGAACAATATGATTATTTTCCAAAAAGTTTACTGAATGGACATCAATATACACAACATACGCAAACGAATTGGAATGGCATCTTAGGAGACATATATGTAGAAAGCCATAAGGGTATTTATGTTGACAAAGTGTTAACCCATAGATTAGAAAAGTATTTAGATATCGACATTAAAATTTGCCCAGTAAAACAACAAAAAGAAAAATTATATGTTTCTGTAACGATGACAGAGTATAATACAAAAAATCAGGTATACGAATATAAAACGTTGTTTAATTGGAAGGATATTAGTATTTCTGTTTCAAATGAGACATTTCAACTATGGGACGAATATGCACAAGTTTTCTATGAAATAAAAGTAAGTATACTTAATCAGCACGAAGAAAAACTATGCGAAGATTACGTAGTTATTACGGGAAGACGTTTTGTTGAAACAAGAAAACACGAACTTAGAATCAATCAAAAAAGAATATCGTTAAGAGGGAGTTTGGATTGTGCCATCTATCCACTTACAGGAGCATGTCCTTTTGAAGTCGAAGAATGGATGAATATTTTATCGAAGATAAAAGCGTTTGGGATGAACCATTACCGCTTTCATAGCTGGTGTCCTCCAGAAGCCGCTTTTTTGGCAGCAGACCAATTAGGAATGTACTTACAGGTTGAATTATCTTGTTTTGCAAATGGTATGTATCACGAGGATGAACCGCAGTATGATTCGGCATTAAATAACTACTTGTATGATCAATCAGTTAAGGTAATAGAAACATTTGGAAATCATCCAAGTTTTGTTTTATTTGCAGTTGGAAATGAAATGGTAGGGAATTTAAACGAATATAATAAATTGATAAAGTCTCTAAAAAAAATCCGAACAGATATCATGTATTGCCAAGGAGCAAATAATTTCCTTCTAAATCCACAAATTTGTGAAGAAGACCAATTTTTTGTAACCATGCGTACAAAACCAGGTAATAATATTAGAGCTTCTTTTTCTCACAATGACTTACCACTAGGAAGCATTCAGACAAAAGATAGAGTAGGAACGCTGCCAACCTATGATGAAGAGATAAAAGGCATAGACATCCCTTTGATTGCACATGAAATTGGGCAATATCAGTCTTTTCCTTTATTGTCGGATTATAATAAATACAAAGGTCCGTTACGAGCAGATGTATATACTATACTTGAAGAAAAATTAAAGGAAAAAGGGCTACTTCCAAAAAATGAAGCCTTTTACTATGCAAGTGGAGCACTGCTGGTAGAATGTTATAAGGCAGAAATTGAAGCAAATCTTAGAACTGAGAGAATGAGTGGTTTTCAACTTCTGGGACTGCAAGATTTTACAGGTCAAGGAACTGCTTTGGTAGGTGTATTGGATAGTTTTTTGGATAATAAAGGATTTATTGAAGCCAAGGATTTTAGAAGGTTTTGCAATGAAGTAGTAGTAATGGCCACCCTGCCAAAATATTGTTTTGAGTTTGGAGAAGATATTCCATTTGAAATTTTTATCTATAATTACAGTGGACATAGTAAGAAGAGTTGTTTATCGGTTGAATTACTAATTGCTAATAAGGTAATTACAAGTATTTACAAAGAGGATGTCGTAAGTGAAAAACAAAAACTAACACGTGCCATGGAGGGAATCATAGTACCAAGTGACTTTCTAGGAGCATGCGAAGCAAAGCTTAAAATAACATATGGAGAATATGAAAATGAATATGTTGTTTGGCTCTATCCACAAATAGATGGGTATATTGATAGCTTAATAGATTCTAAAAAGGAAGAAAAAGAGCAAGAGTTTGTAATTGAGTTTGCAAAAGGCAGTAACAAAAATCAAGAAGTGTGGGTTACGAATACTTATAATGAGAAGGCTAAAAACGTACTGAAAGAAAATGGAAAAGTACTGCTTTGTACTTCAAAGCATGAAGAGAGCATAGAGGGATTTTTTCCAACTGATTTTTGGTGTTATCCAATGTTTTGCGAAGCTTGTATCAAAAGTGGTAATCCAGTAGCACCTGGTACAATGGGGTTATTGATTGAGTCCGAGCATGCTGCCATGAAACATTTCCCAACTAGAACCTATTCACAGTGGCAATGGCAACAAATAGTAAGTAAAGGAGTAGGTGTTATCCTTGATGATGAGGTAAATTATCACATCATTGCACAGGTAATTGATAATTTCGATAGAAATCATTTATTAGGATTCATTTATGAAAAGAAAGTAGAAAATGGGAGACTTTTGGTTTGTGCCAGTGATTTATTGGAAAATCTTGAGTTGCCAGAAGTAAGACAACTGTATAACAGTTTGCTTGACTATATGCTTAAGGTATAATAAAAGTATTAGAAGAAGGGTTATTGCCCTTCTTCTTGTGTGTCTTCTTTGGGAGATACGGAATTTTTCCTAGGTAAATCAATTTCTGGAATGTTATCATCATCATAGACATCTTTTGACGAATTCTTTTCTTTCATATGAGACATTTGACACCACCTTTCGCTGTTAGTATGTACCACATTGAAAAATGAATACAAGAACAGAAAAATTTGTTTGATTATATGAGATGTAATTTATTGATTCGTAGTTTGAGTGGTAGTTAAGCGATAATTACCAGGAGTTAACTTTTCCCATTTTTTAAAGGTAGAACAAAAACTACTTTCGTTTGCAAAGCCAGATAAAAAACAGATTTCCTTGATAGAAATATTTGTGTTCTTTAGCAAAAACTTTGCATGATTGACTCTGGTGGCGATGATATATTCATGAGGTGTATAACCAGTTTCTTTTTTGAAAATTCGTGTAAAATAATAAGGACTTAGAGAGGCTCTTTTGGCTAACTGTTCTAGGGTTAGTGTTTCACATAAATGCTCACTAATATAAGCGGTCGTTTCTTCGATTACATCCGCACTTGTATTAATTTTGGATGGGATATCTTTGTCTATTAGCAATTGTGTCAACATATTTGTAATATATTGGGAAATAAGAGCATCTTTTATGGGAAGATTATCACGAAAATTTCGATAAAGTTTATCTAAGTTTTTTTGAAATAAGTAGGAATCTTTAAGTGTTAATACCACGTTAAAGTTGTCAGTAATGGTTTCAAAATATTGTCTAGCAACAGGGCCGTCAAAATGTAACCACTTGGCTTCCCAACCATTGTCCGAATAATAAATATGTGGCTGGTAACAATCCAAAAAGACAATTTGATTCTTTTTTGCAGTATAGGTCTTGTTATTAACAATAATGTTACATTCTCCGCCTAGAACTAGCATAAATAAAAAACTATCATAGCGGTTTCTGCTTAGCTTGTAACCAGGGGCATAATAAAAATGTCCAGTGCATAAAGGATAAAAGTACATGCTTTTGGCTTGAGAGCCAGCTGTATAAATATAATACTCTGATTTATTTGAAACACCTGTTTCGTAAGTTTGCATTCAATCACCTCTTATGCGTATTATAAGAGGGATGGATGAAAAGGTCAATATGATTTAAAGCAATTTTTTAATATGAATCAGCAAAAATAAAGAATGAATATTACGATATAATTCGATATGATAGGGAATATATAAGTAGATTATAGTTGTTTTTTTTATAACAAAGGAGGTTATTATGGAAGGTGTAAACATATGGGAAGAAATCGTTGTAATTCCAACTTATGAGATAGGTGAAGCAGACAAAAACCCCATTTTTTTGGAGAAGAGGGTATATCAGGGAAGCACAGGTAAGATATATCCATATCCAACGATTGATACAATTAGTGATGAAAAAGTGGATAAGGAATACAAGGCCGTATTCTTAGAAAATAAATATATAAAAGTGATGATTCTGCCTGAATTAGGTGGGAGAATACAAAGAGCTTACGATAAGACAAATGATTATGATTTTGTTTATTATAATCAAGTAATTAAACCAGCCTTAGTTGGACTTACTGGGCCTTGGATATCAGGTGGAATAGAATTTAACTGGCCACAGCATCACAGACCTACTACATTTTCACCAGTAGACTACAAACTTTCTAATAACCAAGATGGAAGTAAGACTTTATTTGTTAATGACGTGGATCAAATGTATGGAACAAAAGGGATTGCAGGGTTTACGTTATATCCAGATAGGGCATACATTGAAATTAAAGGACAACTTTATAATAGGACCCCTATGCCACAGACTTTTCTATGGTGGGCCAATCCAGCCATAGCAGCAAATGAGCATACCCAGTCTATTTTCCCACCAGATGTACACGCTGTAATGGATCATGGAAAAAGAGATGTTTCAAGTTTTCCAATTGCTACGGGTGTATACTATAAGCATGATTATAGCGAGGGAGTTGATATCTCTAGGTATAAAAACATTCCAGTTCCAACCTCTTATATGGCTGAAAAATCCGATTATGATTTTGTAGGAGGATATGACCATAAATTAAGAGCGGGTATTCTACATGTTGCAGATCATCATATTTCACCAGGTAAAAAACAGTGGACTTGGGGGTGTGGTGACTTTGGAAAGGCATGGGATCGTAATCTAACGGATGAAGACGGGCCATATATTGAATTAATGACAGGTGTATTTACTGATAATCAGCCAGATTTTACGTGGTTAAAACCTTTTGAAGAGAAGACTTTTAAACAGTATTTTATGCCTTATAAAAAAGTTGGAATGGTGAAAAATGCCTCGATATATGCGGCTCTAAATCTTGAGAAAAGACAAGAAGGAATTTATATTTGCGTGTATGCAACGATGCCATTTGAAGATGCTATCATTCGCCTAATTGCGAATAATCAAACAGTCCTTGAAGAAGTGGTACGGATATCTCCAACGGATATTTTTGAAACAATACATGCTCTAGAAGTGGAAAATGAAACAGATTTAAAAATTGAAGTTTGGCACAAAGAACGCTTATTAGTAGAATATCAGCCAAAGGAAAAAGCACAAGAACAGCTTCCAGAGCCTGCAAAGCCTGCTAAAGATCCAAAAGATATAAAAACAAATGAGGAATTGTATCTGACAGGTCTTCATATTGAACAATACCGCCATGCAACCTATTTACCTGATTCATACTATTTAGAAGGCTTAGCAAGAGATGAGCAAGATATCAGAATTAACAATGCATATGGCGCATTATTAATGAGAAGGGGACTGTTTAAAGAAGCAGAGCATTATTTTAGGACAGCTATAAAACGTTTGACATGGAAAAATCCCAATCCTTATAACAGTGAACCTTATTATAATTTGGGGTTGTCTCTTTTTTATCAAGAAAAAATGGCAGAGGCCTTTGATGCATTTTATAAAGCCTCTTGGTCGAGTGAACAACAAGAAATGTCCTTTTATTATTTAAGTGCAATCAGTACACTTCGTAAAGAATATGAAGAAGCATTGGAATTTGTAGAAAAAAGTCTCATTAAAAATGCTCATCATGTAAAGGCGAGAGGATTAAAGGCATACTTACTTAGAATGCTTAAAAAAGAAAAAGAAGCCATTGCATTGATCAAAGAAAGTATGAGGATAGATTCCTTTGATTATGTGTCTCTTTTTGAACTTGCCTGCTTATCGCCAGAAAACAAAGATGAGATACTAGGGGAAATGAATCAAATCATGCGTAATTTTGAAGAAAATTATCTTCAGGCAGCAAGAGATTATGCAGAATTTGGTGCATATGAACAAGCGATTCGGATTTTACTTGAGTGTACGAAGGAAAAGCCGTTGTTATATTATTATAGAGCATATTATTTAAGTAAATTTGGAAAAGATAGCAAAGAATTACTACAAAAGGCAGAGCAGACAGAGCCAAGCCTTACATTTCCAAATAAGCTTGAAGATATTAAGGTGCTTAGCTATGCAATAAATGCAAATCAAAAAGGTGCGAAAGCATATTATTATCTGGGCAACTTATATTATGATAAGCTTCAGTATAAAAAAGCAACAAAGCTTTGGGAACAGTCGCTAGCACTGGATGATAGGTATCCAACCGTTCTTCGTAATCTATCACTTGCCTATTATAATAAGTTTTATGAGAAGCAAAAAGCAAAAGAGGTATTAGAAAAAGCTTTTTTCCTTGATACGACAGATGCCAGAGTATTTCTTGAATTAGATCAACTTTATAAAAAGCTTGGAGTAGACATTAAAATCCGCCTCGCTAATTATGAAGCATATCATGATACCTTTATGAGTCGAGATGATTTATATTTAGAATATGTAGTACTTCACAATATGCTTGGACATTATCAATGTGCATATGAATTATTAATGAAGCGTAAATTTCACCCATGGGAAGGTGGAGAAGGAAAAGTAACCTCCCAATATAAGCTATGCTTGATTGAGCTAGCCAAGATAGCAATCAAGGAACAAAGATTAAAGGAAGCCAAAGAATACTTAGAACAAGCACTCATTTATCCATATAATTTGGGAGAAGGTAAGCTAGAAGGTACAAAGGATAATGATATATACTATTATCTTGGATGTGTGATGCAAGAACTTGGACAATTAGAAAAGGCAAAAGAATACCTTCACTTAGCAACCATTGGAACGAATGAACCAGCAGGAATGATGTATTATAATGATCAGCCAGCAGATATGATTTTGTATCAAGGTCTATCTTTTCAAAAATTAGGAGAAGAAGAAAAAGCGAAGGCTAGGTTTGAAAGATTAGTGGAATATGGGCAAAACCATTTGCATGATGAAGTAAGAATTGAGTATTTTGCTGTTTCTTTGCCAGATTTTCTGATTTTTGAAGAGGATTTAAAGGTTCGCAATCAAGTTCATTGTTATTATTTAATTGGATTAGGAAAGTTAGGATTTGGAGAGATAAAAGAGGCCAAAAAGGCATTTGAAAAGGCATTGGCACTCGATAAAAATCATGTAAATTGTAGACGATTTATGGAGGATTTCAATGACTAGATATGGATATAACGCAAAGTATTTGACAAAGAATGAAAAGCCTTGGTTTCCAATTATGGGTGAAATACATTACTCGAGAGTACCAAGAAATGAATGGGATGAGTATTTATACAAAATGAAAACAAGCAATGTTTTTGTTGTGTCAACTTATTGTATCTGGATTCATCATGAAGAAATAGAAGGTAGATATGATTTTGAAGGGAATAAAGATGTAAGAGAGTTTCTCAATCGTTGTAAAAATGCAAACTTAAAGGTTTTCCTTCGTATCGGACCATGGTGCCATGGTGAGGTACGAAATGGTGGATTTCCAGACTGGCTTTTAAAAAAGCCCTTTCCCCTTCGTGAAAATAACGAGATGTATTTTGAAACTGTACATGAGTTCTATGCAAAGATTTATGAACAAGTAGATGGGATGCTTTTTAAACAAGGTGGTCCAATTATAGGGATTCAGATTGAAAATGAATACGGGCATGCAGGTGGTTTGACAGGTGAAGCTGGTGAAGAACACATGAAAAGACTTACTTTGATTGCCAAAGAAGTAGGGTTTGATGTCCCATATTATACAGCAACTGGATGGGGAGGAGCCATTACCGCAGGGCTTATACCTGTGATGGGTGGTTATTGCGATGCACCATGGGATGCAAGAATGACTGAGATTGAACCAAGTGGAAATTTTATATTTACACATGAAAGAAATGACCACAACATTGGAAGTGATTATGGCTTAGGACATGGAATTACCTTTGATATCAATGCTTTTCCATTTCTAACCGCGGAATTAGGAGGAGGTCTTCAAGTTACAAAGCATAGAAGACCAAGAGTAACAAGTAAAGATATTGGCGCAATGTCTTTGGCAAAGCTTGGAAGTGGAGTTAATCTTTTGGGATACTATATGTATGCAGGAGGAACGAACCCAGTCGGTATTCTTTCTACATTACAGGAATCAAGGGATACGGGATACCCAAATGATTTACCAGAATTATCTTATGATTTTCAGGCGCCGATTGGAGAATATGGGCAAATATCAGATAGTTATAGAGAAATTAAATTACTGACACTGTTTTTACGAGACTTTGGTGAAATGCTGTGTGATATGCCTGCTATCATTCCAGAAGAAAATCCGAATACACCGTTTGATATGACGAATCTAAGGTATTCGTATCGACATAATGGTGAAAGTGGATTTGTTTTTATTAATAATTATCAGAGACATCAGATTATGAAGGAGCATAAAAAGGTGAAGCTCTCCATTCAACTAGAAAAAGAGCTGCTTCAATTGCCTGATTTTGACGTTAAGAATGAAGAATACTTTTTCCTACCATTTAACATGAAGATTGGAGGCGCAACATTAAAAACAGCACTTGCCACGCCATTATGTATATTAAATAATAAAAGCTTTGTTTTTTACACAGATAAGAATCCTTCTTATATGATAGAAGGAGACTTAGAAGATAAGGAAATTATTACAATAAGCAGAAAAGAAGCAAAGCATGCATGGAAAATATTAGGTGAACAAGAGTACTTAATCATAAGTGAGGACACAGTAATTCAAAGAAATGATTCTATTGAGGTGATTTTTAATGGAAAGGCAAAGTTACTTGTTTATCCAGAAATCAATAAGGGAGTGAACGGGTTTGAAAAGGTTGGAAAACAGGGTATCTTTACGATCTATGAAAGCGTTGAAAGCAATTCAATTGTAGATGTAAAGCATTGTTTTGAAGGGAAAGATGACAAAAAGACTACTTATACAATTGAGATTTCCTATGAGGATGATGCAATGGATTATTTCTTAAGGTTAGATTATCTAGGAGAAAGTGCAAAACTTTATATAGATGGAAAAATGGTTGCAGATCACTTTTATTATGGTGATGCATGGGAAATTGGATTGCGACGTCTAGGATTTCCAAAGTCAGTCACATTAGAAGTGTATTTACTTACCAAAGATACAAAAGTTTATCTGGAGTCTTGGCCAGACATGGGAGCGGAAGGTATTATGCACCTGCAAAAGGTTGAGGTGGAACAACAAAGAAGACAATCGTTTCTATTGCGTTAGATTATAAAAATAAGGCTCATGTATTTACGTATCATTCATTTTCCCTTACAATATGAGTGATAACATAGAAAGGGAAGGAAAAAATGAAAATAATTGATGCACATGTTCATTTGGTTCAATATATTGCTGGTACTGGTTCTGGTGGAGAAATGAGAAGTATTGGAAATGGAAAAGCGCAGTATGCCAGTGGAGAGATTTATCAAATGATTCCAAAAGAATTTAATGATGATAAAGTTACACCAGAAAAAATAATTGAGCTAATGGACGAAAATCAGGTCGAAAAGGCAGTTTTGTTGCAAGGGAATTTTTTTGGATTTCAAAATTTATATACGCATGAGGCGGTATTAAAATATCCCAATCGTTTTGTTGGAGCGGCTTCTTATGATCCATTTTCTAGAAAAAAAGATCAAATACGTCAGCATTTATTTGATCAGCTAAATTTTAAAATCGTAAAGTTTGAATGCAGTACTGGTTCAGGCTTAATGGCAAATCACCCTACAATAGCATTAAATGGAGAAGTCATGGACGAGTGCTATTCCTATTCAAATCAAATGGGACATACTTTTGTGATTGATATTGGAAAGTGTGGTTCAGAAAGTTGGCAGATAGAGAATCTACGAGAAGCCATCAAAAGATATCCTGATATGAAATTTGTGGTATGCCATTTACTTGCTGCCAATATGCAGCAGGAAGAGTTAATGAAAGATGGTTTGAGACGATTAAATCTTCCAAATGTTTGGTTTGATTTGGCGGCAGTTCACCATAATTGTGGACCAGATACCTATCCTTATACAAATGCAAGGTATTTCTTAAATCAGGCAAAGCAAATTGTAGGAGCACAAAGGTTGATATATGGGTCGGATATTCCATCTGTATTAACAAAGGATTCGTACCGTCATCTGATTGATTATATTATGGAGGATTCAAATTTTACTTTGCAAGAGAAAGAAAGAATCTTTTATCAAAATGCAAAGCAGGTGTACTTTGAATAGAAAAGATTTATTCAAGCATATTTTAACAAATTAAACATATGATAGTAATAATCAACATAGTCGGAGTAATGCTATGAAAAAGCTTAAGACGTGGGTCGTCGTCATTTTATTATTCTTTACTTATACTTTATGTCCAATTTTACATACTTATGCCACTGAGTTAGATACGTCAGGAGAGCAAGATACGCAAAGCGAAGAATCCGATATGCAAGAAGGAGCAGAAAATACAGATAGTACTGCCTTATTTGATAATGCAGGTATCGAAATTTCGGCTCCTTCTGCCATTTTAATGGAAGCATCTACAGGTACTATCATTTATGAAAAAAACTCGAAAGAACAGTTAAGACCAGCCAGTATTACGAAAATCATGACATTGATTATCATTTTTGATGCGCTAGAAGCAGGAAAGATATCGTTAGAGGATGAGGTTACAGTTTCTGAATATGCTGCAAGCATGGGAGGTTCCCAAGTATTTCTAGAGCCAGGTGAAGTACAAACGGTCGACACCATGATAAAATGTATTGCAGTTGCAAGCGCAAATGATGCGTGTGTAGCAATGGCAGAATACATATATGGAAGTGAAGCTGAATTTGTAAATCAAATGAATGAGAGAGCAAAGGGACTTGGAATGAGTTCCACTCATTTTGTCAATTGTAACGGATTAGATGTGGATGGGCATATGACAAGTGCATATGATGTTGCATTAATGTCAAGAGAGTTGATTGTAAAATATCCACAAATACATAATTATTCTACGATTTGGATGGAGAATATTACACACGTAACAAAGAAAGGTTCTACTGAGTTTGGTTTAACGAATACGAATAAGCTAATTAGACAGTATGAATATGCAACTGGGCTTAAAACAGGTTCCACTAGTCTTGCAAAATACTGCGTATCCGCCACTGCGTCTAAAAATAATATTGAGCTAATTGCCGTCATTATGGCGGCACCCGATTATAAAATTCGATTTGCAGATGCCACTACACTACTTAACTTTGGATATGGGAAATGTCAAGTATATGCAGACGATTCAAAAGAGCCTTTACCAGAGTTGGCAGTAAAAAAAGGAAAAGAACGAAGTGTTGGATGCGAGTATGCAGATAACTTTAAATACTTAGATGTTACAGGTGCTGATTTATCAACAATTGAAAAGGAAACACAACTATCGGAAAGTGTTGATGCACCAGTTAATAAGGGAGATGTAGCAGGAAAAGTAGTTTACAAACTCAATGGAAAAGAGATTGGTTACACAAAAATCCTATTTACGAACTCTGTAGAGGAAGCAAAATACATGGATTATTTTATGCGTACTCTTAAATTATTTACGTTGTGAATGAAATAGTATTTACAAAATTTGACATTTATTTCACGATTTGTTAATATATGAAGATAAATCGAGAGGGGAAAATTATGAAAAAACAAAAGATAATATTTTTATTAGTAGTACTGTTAACACTTTTAAGTGGCTGTAAAAGTCGAACTGAATTTACCTTAGGGGAATGGAAAGAGAATCAATATGAGAACAGTTGGATTAATATGAGATTTGAAGTTCCAACTGATTGGAAAATTGCAACACAAGAAGAGATTAACGAACTAGTTGGAGTAGGTGCAGAAACACTTAACGTCGAAGGAACTAGTGAAGAACAACTGAAAGCTATGGCTAAACTAAAAGCTGCTTATCCTTTTTTAGTTAGTAATCCAAGTAATACAATTAATGTTCAACTTGTATTTGAAAATCTGGCAATGACAATAGGTGGAACAAAATATACGGTATCTGAATACATGAATCAACTATCTGATATGTTGTTACAGCAAGAGGCTTTTCAGTATGAGTTATTGAATCAAGATACAGTTGAGTTGGCTGGTAAACAATTCGAAATGATTCGACTTTCAGCCTATGGAGGAGCGATGCATCAAGAATACTATGCTCACAAAATGGGAAAATATATGGCTTCCATTATTATTAGTTATGCATCAGATGCTGAGGACGAAAAAAATGATTTCATAAATAAAATATCAGCGATAAAATAAAATATGATACAAAAACAGCCAGAGGTTTCATTTCCTCTGGCGTTTGTTTTTATATGGACATTCCTTACAAGATTATGGTATTATATAGGTTGCAATAAAGCAAAACGTTTGGATGATAACATAAAAATTAGTATTACAACTGAAATTATAAAATAAATCCTGTAAAAAAAGCAAGGAGATATATGTTAAAATATATAGTTTTAATTTTATTTATTATTTATATTATTTATGAAAATCATGTTTTTAAAGTTACTAGATATCACATAGAATCAAAAAAATTAAAAGGCTTAAAAGAAGAAATTAATATAGTCGTACTAGCGGATTTGCACAATCATGTATATGGAAAGCAAAATGAAAAATTAATAAAGGCGATTGAAGAAGAAGCACCAGATATCATTTTAATAGCGGGTGATATGATTGTGGCCAAACCACGTGAGAGTATGGAAGTATCAATTGATTTGCTACAGCAACTAGCAAAAAAGTATCCGATTTATTATGGAATGGGAAATCATGAATATCGAATGAAGATTTATCCAGAACAATACGTTGGAATGTATGAGGCTTATTTAAAAGAAATACAACACGACAATGTGATTATTTTAGACAATAAATCAGTAAGAATAACTATAAAAGGTACAACGTTAAACATTCATGGACTTGAGATAGAAAAAGAGTATTATAAAAGGTTTCAAAAAGCTAAGCTTGCAGATGATTATTTGAATGCATTATTAGGAAATCCGAATAAAGAGGAGTATAATATTTTGCTCGCACATAATCCTGAATATTTTGAAGCGTATGCCAAATGGGGCGCTGATATGACCTTGGCAGGGCACATTCATGGAGGATTGATTAGACTTCCATATTTGGGTGGACTTGCTTCTCCGCAGGTGGAGTTTTTCCCAAAATATGATGGGGGCCAGTTTTATGAAGGCGAGCGTACTATGATATTAAGTCGAGGATTAGGAACGCATACCATTAATATACGTGTCAATAATCGCGCAGAATTAATCAGTATAAGATTATCCCAAAAGTAAAATAAAATAAAGGAATGAGAAAATGGGAATACCAGTTAAACTACAGGCATTTGAAGGACCTTTGGATTTGCTTTTACATTTGATTGACAAGAATAAAGTAAATATATATGATATTCCTATTGTTGAAATAACAAGGCAATATCTGGACTATATACAACAAATGGAAAAAGAAGACTTAAATATTATGAGTGAATTCCTTGTGATGGCTGCTACTTTGATTGATATTAAATCAAAAATGTTATTACCAAGAGAAGTCAATGAAGAAGGAGATGAAACAGATCCTAGACAAGAATTAGTGGAAAAACTTATTGAGTATAAGATGTATAAATACATGGCATATGAACTAAAGGACAGGCAAATAGATGCAGAAAAGGTGTTGTTCAAAGAACCAACGATACCAAAAGAAATAGAAGAATATAGTGAACCAGTAAATGTGGAAGAATTACTTGATGGATTGTCACTTGCCAGATTACATAGTATATTTAAGTCGATTATTAGAAAGCAGGAAAATAAAATTGATCCAATACGAAGTCGTTTTGGGAAAATTGAAAAGGAGGAAGTAAGCCTTTCAGAAAAAATTGAGTACATCAAGGTGTTTGCTACTGAAAACAATAAGTTCAGTTTTCGAAAACTTTTAGAAGAACAATGCAGTAAAATGGAAGTAATTGTAACGTTTCTTGCGATTTTGGAGTTAATGAAGACGGGACTGATAGCAATATCGCAGGAAAAAATATTCGATGATATTCTGATTATTACTACTTAAAGTATGTAAAGAGAGGGTTTACAGTGGAGATACAAAAATTGGAAGCAATTATTGAAGCAATTTTATTCACAATGGGAGAATCTGTTGAATTAAGTAAGATTGCAGCAGCCATTGAACACGATGAAGAGACAACAAAAAAATTAATACATAATATGATGGATCGTTACGAGAAAGAGGACAGAGGAATTAAAATTGTTGAATTAGAGAATTCTTATCAGATGTGTACCAAAAAAGAAATGTATGAGTATCTGATAAGAATTGCAAGACAGCCTAAAAAACATAATCTATCAGAGGTATTATTAGAAACACTATCAATCATTGCCTATAAGCAACCCATTACCAAATTAGAAATTGAAAAGATACGTGGTGTAAAAAGTGATCATGCAGTGAATAAATTAGTAGAGTACAATCTAATTCATGAACTAGGAAGATTAGATGCACCAGGACGACCTCTTTTGTTTGGAACAACGGAAGAATTCTTGCGTGCCTTTGGCGTGCAATCAATTGACGAGTTACCACTCATTAATCAAGAGCAAGTAGAAGGATTTAAGGCTGAGGCAGAGGAGGAAGTCCAATTAAAACTAGATGTATAGTAAAAAAGTAATAAAATAATGGATATATATTGAGAAAATCTCCCAAATGTTGCATAATAAAAGTAGGAATGTAACAAAATTTAGACGGGAGGTATGATATATGAGCAAAATATTAGTAATGGGACCGATTTATGCTGAGACAACGGTAAAAGTTTCAAGTATTCCGCTACCAGATAATCGTTTAATCGATAATAATTTTGGTATTATAACTGGTTTTTCTGGGCATGGTTACAACGTATCCCGTGCATTAAAAAAACTTGGTGACTCTGTTCGTTTTTTATCTTTTTGTGGAAATGACTCTTTTAAATTAATGTTAGATGATGAACTTGCAAAAACAGGTATATCAAATGAGTATGTAATACCTTGTTTAGATGCCACACCTCATACCATTGTATTATTTTCAGATGAAAAAAACAGGCAAATCATAAATGACTTAAAAGAAAGCAACGAGGTGGCATACGATGAATCAATCTATGAAAAGGCAATCATAGATTGTGATACGGTTGTATTTTGTAATTCCAATTATGCAAGACCATTTTTGAAAAAGGCAAAAGATGCGGGAAAAATGATTGTGACGGATGTTCATGACATAAAAGATATGGATGATGAATATAACAAAGAATTTATGCAGTATGCAGATGTATTATGCTTGAATCATGCGAACCTAAAAGAGCCTTACGAAGATTTTATAAAAGAAATAGAAAATAAATATCATAATGAAATAATTATCCTTGGCATGGGTGAAAAGGGTGCAATCTTATATGTTAAAAAGGATAATTTTATTGGAACGTTTCCAACTGTTCGTACCCGTAAAATTGTGAATACACTAGGAGCAGGTGATTCTCAATTGTCTGCATTTGTTCATTTTTATAAAAAAACAGGAAATCCCTATTATTCCTTAAAAGCAGCTATTTTATTTGCCTCCTATAAGATAGGAAATCCAAGTGCAGCACATGGGTTCTTGACAGAGGAGCAAGTTGAGATTTTTTATAATACCATTTGGAAATAAGTTGACGAATAAAAAAAGAGTCTTCATTGAAAGGCTCTTTTTTTCTGTGAATAGAATTCGTATTCTTTTTTTAGGAAGTTAAAAAAAACACTTGCAAAACAGACAGAAATGTGGGATTTTATTATAAGACGCATTTTTGTGTAAAGGATATGGAGGAAGTACAATATGAAAAAAGTAGTTAAGTTTGGTGGAAGTTCATTAGCAAGTGCTCAGCAGTTTAAAAAAGTTGCAGATATTATTCATGCAGACTTGGATAGAAAATATGTAATTCCATCAGCACCAGGAAAACGTTATGCAGAAGATATAAAAGTTACGGATATGCTTTATGATTGCTATAAAGCAGTAATTGAAGAAAAACCGTATGAAGAAAAGCTTGCAAACATTAAAGCGCGTTATGATGAAATTATCGAAGGTCTATCCCTAGACTTATCTTTAGATAAAGAATTCGAAATCATTCAAAAAGAATTTGAGAAAAAAGCAGGCAGTGACTATGCAGCTTCCCGTGGAGAATACCTAAATGGCATCATCATGGCAAATTATTTAGGATATGAATTTATTGATAGCGCAGAAGTTATCTTTTTTGATGAAGATGCTAGTTTTGATGCGGATAAGACCAATGAAATACTTTCAAAAAGACTTTCTACTTTAGAAAGAGCTGTAATACCAGGTTTTTATGGTGCGCTTCCAGATGGTAAGGTAAAGACTTTTTCCAGAGGCGGTTCTGATATAACAGGTTCCATAGTAGCAAAAGCCGTTCGTGCTGATTTATATGAGAATTGGACGGATGTTTCAGGATTCTTAATCGCAGACCCAAGAATTATTGAGGGAGCGGAAGTAATTGAGACAATTACATACCGAGAATTAAGAGAGCTGTCTTATATGGGGGCTACTGTTTTACATGAAGACGCGATTTTTCCAGTAAGAAAAGAAGGAATTCCAATTAATATTAAAAATACAAATGCTCCACAAGATAGTGGAACTATGATTGTTGAAAGTACTTGTAGACAACCTAAATATACAATTACAGGAATTGCTGGTAAAAAAGGTTTTGTAGCTATTAATATAGAAAAAGATATGATGAATTCAGAAATTGGCTTTGGAAGAAAAGTGCTGGAAGCGTTTGAAAAGCATGATATTTCATTTGAACATGTACCATCAGGCATTGATACAATGACAGTCTTTGTTCATCAACCAGAATTTGAAGGAAAAGAACAGCTAGTCTTATCTGATATTCATCGATTAGCAGAGCCTGATTCCGTTGATATGGAGACAGATTTGGCATTAATTGCTGTTGTTGGTCGCGGTATGAGAGCAACAAGAGGGACTGCAGGAAGAATTTTCTCAGCCTTAGCACATGCAAATATCAATGTTAAGATGATTGACCAAGGTTCGAGTGAATTAAATATAATCATTGGTGTGAAAAATAGTGATTTTGAAGCTGCAATTAAAGCAATTTATGATATCTTTGTAATAATACAATTATAAAAAGAAAGGCATTCGCTTGAACTTTGAGCAAATGCCTTTTTATTATGGAACTTATGGAACTAACGAATCAATTCTGCATAAATAGAACCTAATTCTTTCAAACCGTCTGCAATTAGCTTTGCAAAAACGACGGCGCCTTCGTGCTGTAAATGTGCATCGTCTTTTATGCCATCTGGATAGGCCACATATCGACCTTTTGTTAGATTCATAAACCAACCCTTTGATACCTCAAGGTCAGTTTTCAGTAGGAGCGTTTCACTTTTTTTACAAAGATCTATGTAGGGTACGTTTTGTTCAAAGGCAAGGGCAATCATTGCAGCAGGGTAGTCAAAATGAACATTTTCTTTTAATGATTGTCTCTCATCTAAAAACCGACAATAAAGAGGAGTGATTAACACAGGATAAGCTTTTTTACTTCTTGCCACATCAATCATTTGTAGAAGGTTACGCTGGTAATCACCAAAAGGTTGAGTATGTCTATTTGGATCTTCATTCCAATCATTATGGCCAAATTCAATAAAAAGGAAATCGTTTTCTTGTATTTCATTTTTTATACGATCAAGACGACCCTCGGCAATAAAATTCTTCGTACTTCTTGCATTTTCAGCGTGGTTTAAAATAACAACATCTGGTTTTACATACAGACGTAGTCCTTGTGCAATTCCAGTGCGTGGATAGGTATCAATATAGTTATCTTTGACGGTAGAATCTCCTGCCCAAAATATTCTTTTCATCTTATGTGCCTCCAAGTAAGCTTTGACATTTTATACGAACACTACTATAATACCGAATGAGAAGCTATTATGCAATACTCCCATAAAAATATATAAATATGGAATTAAGCTTTCTTTTTTTTCATAAATTAGATATAATAGACAAGTATGTGCATAATAATGCAGTTAATTTGCCATATAGATTGGGGATATGCGATGTTAGAGAAGATAAAACAGAAAGAGTGGATGAGCATTTTTTTTGGAAAAATAAATTATAGAAATAGGATTTTATGGTATTTACTCGTGATTGTTTTTGCCCCTATTATAATTTTAGGACTCTTTTCCTATCGTACCTATGTAACCGAAGTCACTAGAAATGTGAATTTATCTACGCAAGCAACGGCAAATCAAGTTAAAAACCAAGTAGATAGCGTATTAATTAATATTAAAAAGAGTTATTTGGAAGTAGAAGATACAGACGAGGTGAAATGGTTGCTAAATACCTTTATTAGTTATTCTGATTATACAGAACTTGTAAAGGCAATTGATGTATTAGATGGGTCAACTTATTTATCTGAATATATTGATGGATTCACCTTTATTAACTTTAATACGGGGTGGATATTAAGCAATCGTGGTCTTTATGAATATAAAGATGTTGAAAATAAAGAAGATATCGATATGCTTTATCGATACGAAGCAAATACATTGGTGCGTAATTTTTGGTTAAATCGAATTGGTTTCACTCAACCTATCAAAATGAAACGAGAAATAGTTAATTTAAATAATTTGTCGTTCATCTGTAAGTTACCAGCTAAGAGCAAAGAACCATATTCGTTAATGATTATAAATATTGACCAAGCTAAGTTACAAAAGATGATTGGAGATAATTTAGGCAATAACGATATAACCGTATTGGATAGTAATGACAGTTTGATTTATACGACCAATCAAGAGATATATAAATATTGTGAACAAAGAGGTGAAAATCTTAGTAGTGAAAAGGTACAAACCATAAAACTTGAGAATGGTCAGGTTTATAATGTTGCAGTTGCAGCCTCGGATGAAATGGGCTGGAAATATGTTGTCAGCTATGATACGAACAACATAAAGAATGCGGCTGATAAAATTTTGTCTTTTTCAATTGTAATGATAGCGATCGTAATCTTAGGGTTTGGAATGGCAATTCTTGCAACAAAAAGAATCTATGAGCCAGTGTTAGATTTAACGGATCATGTGCATGAAATGGCAAATGTAAATCGAACGAAAAAGAAAGAAAATGAATTTGAGTTTATCACAAAAAGCATTGATAATCTTGTAGGAAAGAACAATGCCTTAGAAAAGTTAATGGAGGGCCAGCAAGGTCAACTAAGAGAATTTTTCCATTTAAGGTTAGTGAGAAATGAGATTAAGAAAAATCAGCTAGAACAATATTTAACCAGATTAAAATTAAGGCCTCAAAAGTATCTTGGAGTAATTTCGATTAATATACGTTCACAAGACGCTTTTGAAGAGTATGACGAGACGAAGCAAGATGCCGTAAGAATCGCAGTGATTGAGAATATGCCAGAAGAAATTTTAGAGCAGCTATTTATGTCACCTATTTGCAGTGCGAAAGTGATGGTAATGTCAGTTACGCATGATAATAAAGAGGAACTTGAGGCAAATATACTTAGAATTTTTGACAGCTTTGCTAAGTATGTAAAGCAGCACTATCATATGGAGATTAATTTTGGTGTAAGTAAGATTTTCAAAGATCTCTACCTTTATCAAGCGGCATATCATGAAAGCTTAGAAGCATTAAAGAATAGTGAAGTATTTTGTGATAAACAAGAAGATCAGAAATTAAATGAATTCGAAGCAGACAGTCAAATCATGTTTTACTCCGATATTACGAATAATGCAAATCGATTTGTCTATAATACCGCTTTTGAGGGAGAAATAAAAGAGGCAGTTGATTTATGTGATAGAGAGAGGGCTTTTCGTACAGTCGATAAATTTATCGAAGAGTTAACAAGTAAGAAAATCACATCGAATGAATGCTCCTTTTATATGCATCGTTTTTTGATTTCTATCATATTAATTGCAAGTAACGCTGGATTAGTCATTAATGATATTTTTGGACAAGAAGCAAATAATATATTTTTAAACTTTAATCAGCTTTATGATATGGATAAAATGACCAGCTTTTTTAAATATAAAGTAGTGACTCCTATAATTTTAGAATTGAGTAAGTTTAGAACGAATCGAACGACTGAAATAATGGAGAATATACAAAGGCTTGTCGAAGAAACAAAAGGAGATATTACACTTGCGGAATGTGCAGAAAGATTAGGTTATCATCCTAGTTACATATGGAAAATAATGAAACTAGAAAAAAATATTACATTTAGTGATTATATTGCTGAATACAAAGTTTTAGAAGCAAAGAGAATGTTAACAACTACCAGTCTAACCGTTGCAGATATTGCAGCAACTCTAAATTACACCAATACACAAAACTTTATAAGGTTTTTTAGTAAGCATGTAGGAACAACGCCAGGCAAATTCAGACAAGATTATAATAAAGTATTAGATTAGTGGAAGAGAATTGAATTTTAGATTGGTAAAAAGTGATATCTTAAAAATCTATTCTACCGTATACTCAGTCAATTTTATGAGTATACGGTTTTTTTGTACGCTTGTATTCGTGAAGTTGAATAATCATTTTATTTTTTGATACAAAAAAGCAAGAAAGAGAATGATTACTTCATAATGCATTTACTGTAAATACTATATTTTAATATCGATATGGACAATCCTTTTCCATATAAAGTATACGAAATGATTATTGCTGTAATACATATGTGATAGTATAGTTGCACTAGAAACATAAAGTTACATGTGATTTGATATACAAATTACACAAACAAAGTTTCGGTACTAAAATCAAGGAGGTCATTTATGAATAAGGTTGCAAATGTACATGTACATAAACCGACAAAAAACAAAGGTGAATTTATAAAATATTTTAATCAGCATAAATGGTTATATATTATGTTAATTCCCGGAGCATTATACTTCATATTATTTCGTTACATTCCAATGGGAGGGATTATCATTGCCTTTCAACAATATAGTCCATTCACAGGAATTATGGGAAGTAAATGGGTTGGTGTTACTCATTTTAAGAATTTCTTTAGCGGTGCAGATTTCTGGATGTTATTAAAAAATACATTAGGTATCTCAATACTAAACCTAATGTTCTTTTTCCCAGCACCAATTATATTATCTCTTTTATTAAATGAAATAAGACATGATAAATATAAAAGACTAATACAGACTTTCATCTATATACCACATTTTATTTCTTGGGTTATAGTAGCAAGTCTTACCTATACATTGTTCAATATTAATGATGGTATTGTAAATCAAATCATCAATTCAATAACAGGACACACAATTAATTTTCTTGGATTACCACAATATTTTAGAGGTCTGATTGTTGGTCAAAGTATCTGGAAGGAAACAGGGTATGGAACGATTATTTTCTTAGCGGCTTTATCAGGAGTAGATACACAATTATATGAAGCTGCAAAAGTAGACGGTGCTGGAAGATGGAGACTTATGTGGCACATTACATTACCAGCAATTAAAGGCACTATCATCATAATGTTAATTTTGAAAGTGGGAGCTATTTTAAATACAGGATATGAACAAATTTTCTTAATGCGTAATTCTTTAAACGTATCAACATCAGAGGTTTTTGATACTTATATTTATTACAAAGGTATCACCAATGCACAATATTCATACAGTACTGCTTCAGGATTATTCAAATCAGTAGTAGGTTTGATTATGGTTCTTGGATCAAATTGGTTGGCAAAACGTGCTGGTGAGAGTGGAATTTATTAGAAAGGAGGATGATGTAATGGCAGATTTAGCTAGTTATAATAATACAAAAAATAAAGTTACAGGAAACAACAAGATAAAATCAAGTACAGGAGATCGGATTGTTCAGATATTAATTTATCTAATCGCTGGTATCGTCGGAATTGCTACATTACTTCCCTTCC
Organism: Candidatus Galacturonatibacter soehngenii; assembly: GCF_008830185.1. Lineage (GTDB taxonomy): Bacteria > Bacillota > Clostridia > Lachnospirales > Lachnospiraceae > Lachnotalea > Lachnotalea soehngenii. The sequence goes on along the minus strand of NZ_WAGX01000004.1, from coordinate 908,097 downwards.
TCTATGTATTAGCAGGCTCTTTTGCAACAGAAAGGGAATTAACAGAAAAGGCATTCTTTATCATACCAACAGAAATTTCTTTTAATGCGTATCAATATATCGTAAAGACGGGTGAAGTTTTCAAAGGATTAAAAAATTCTATTTTTTTAACCATAGTAGGGACATTTATTCAAATGTTTTTTACTACAACATTTGCCTATCCGCTGTCAAAAAAACATTTTAAAGGAAGAAATTTAGTTTTGAATCTAGTAATTGTAACCATGCTATTTTCAGGTGGCATGATACCAACCTTTTTATGGATTAAGCAGTTGGGGCTATATAATTCATTTTGGGCGTTAATGCTTATGGGAGCCATTAGTCCATTTAATATGATAATAGTGAAAAAATTCTTTGAAGATTTACCAGGAGAACTGGATGAGGCAGCAAGAATCGACGGTGCAAATGATTTAGAAATTTTTTATAAAGTTGCACTTCCTTTATCAAAGCCTGTTATTGCTTCCATCTCTTTGTTTTACGCTGTAGGACATTGGAATGACTATTTTAATGCCATGATTTATTTAAACAATCCAGCAAAAGAAACGGTTCAGATTGTACTTAGAAGAATTGTTTTATTAACAGGTAAAATTGAAGCAGAAATGATGACCTATAATACAAATGGAGCACCTCCGGATAAAGCTGTTAAAATGGCTGCTACCGTAGTTGCAACTGTTCCAATTATAATGATTTATCCATTTGTTCAACAGTATTTCGCACAGGGTGTTATGGTTGGTGCCGTAAAAGGCTAAGACCGTTATACTATAAATTATTAATTTTTTAAGGAGGATAAGTATGAAATTGAAAAAAGTTACAGCATTAATGCTTACGCTTGCAATTGCAGTGGGAAGTTTAGCTGGTTGTGGAGGTTCTGCCGCTACAAGTACAACAAAAACAGAGGAAGGAACAAAAACGACAGATTCTGGGACTTTTGAAAAAGCAAATATTACAATGATGACCTATGATTATTCAGGTAGTCCTGTATCAGGCGAGCATTCCGATGAAGTTCTTGCTCAGATGGAGGAATACACCAATACTAAGGTGGATTTTACATGGGTGCCAGATGATAATTATGAAGATAAATTAAGCTTAACATTGGCTTCTGCTGATGATATGCCAATGATCATTTCAGTAAGTAAAATGTCAGCGGTAATCGTTGGTGCTGCAAAAGCAGGTGCCTTCTGGGATCTAAAAGATTATATGTTTGACGCACAGAAGTATCCAAATTTATCACAAGCGAACGAATCTGTAAACGAAGGTGTTACCATTGATGGACAATTAATCGGTGTGTATAAAGCTAGACCAATCGGAAGAAATGGTTTGGGATATCGCGCAGATTGGGCGGAAAAATTAGGCCTTAGTGCTCCTACAACAATTGAAGATGTCTATAATATGATGTATCAGTTTACCTATGGTGATCCAGATGGAAATGGTGTAGATGATACGTATGGTTTAGCTCTTTGTAAATATACAGGTCCATTTGATATTATGCAAACATGGTTTGGAGTAGGAAATCAGTGGGTAGAAAAAGATGGTAAATTAGTACCTACATTCCAAACAGAAGAATATATGGAAGCATTAAAATGGATTAAAAAAATGTATGATGATGGTTTAGTCTATGAAGACTGGGCAGTACGTGATACAGCTACATGGGCAGACAGTGTAAAAAATGGTGAATGTGGAATGTTCATTGATGTTTTAGATGGGGCAAGAAAAATCTGGGATTACTTTGAAGATCAAAAGGTTCCATCTGTAGTAGATGCAAGTAAACCAGCTTCTATGAATTTAATTGGAAGTATTGAAGGTAAAACACTTGCTACATCAGGAAACAATGGTTTCTTTGTAATTACAAAAGCGGCAGATACAGAAGAAAAATTAGCTGCATGCTTGAATTATTTAGACAAAATGTGCTCTGACGAAATGATTACCTTAGCAACCTATGGGATAAAAGATGTACATTGGAATCTGGATGAAGAGGGCTATTTAATTGACCTTGATGCAGGTGATGAGGTGTCGACAAAAGCATATCAAGCTTTAAATCAGACAATTCCATTTATTCCTAACTTAAAAGCTTTAAGTCCAGTTGTAAAGACAAATGAAAGAATTGAATTAGAAGAAAAGGTAAAGAAAGAAAATGAGGCAGTAGCAGTATTTAATCCTGCAATTTCATACTTAAATAATTCAGATACCTATTCATTAAGTGGAAGTACATTAGATAAAATTATCGATGACGCAAGAACACAATATATTTGTGGACAGATTGATGAGGCTGGCCTTCAGGCAGCTTGGGACAACTGGTTGACACAAGGCGGTAAGAATGTAATTGAAGAAGTTAACGCACAGTACACTGCAACAAAATAATCAGAAAGAAAGAAGGGGGTTATTTGCCCCCTTTCTTTCAAATCAAACGTTTCAAAGGGAAATGATTTGGTAAACGGAGGAAGTATCATGATAAGTAATCTGAAAGTGAAAGCACTGAATGATTCAAATGTAGTTATAGGTTGGGATAGTATAAAAGAAGCACAATGCTATCGCGTGTATTGGGCAGATAAAAATATTCCAACTATGAAATTTAAATGCCTAACAGAAACAAAGGAAACAGAGTATCAGCTTAATAAAAGTACTCATGTTCCACATTTTCTAAAAGTGGCACCTGTCATGAATGGAGTGGAACAAGAAGAATCCAAGATACTAAAGACAGATGTAAAAAAAGTATTTCATGAACAACGAGAAAAATTATCCAGAGGCTTAATTGCTGCCAAAACAAAAAAAGGTGTGTTTTTAAGTTGGAGATTGATGATAGATGAAGTGGATGGATATTCAGATACAGGGTTAACTGGAGCAGACTTTATAATATATAAAAATGAAAAAAGGTTGGCATTGGTTACCGATAGTACGAATTATCTTGATGAAGAAGGAAGTGAAGCGGATACTTATCAAGTTGCGGCTATATTTAATGAGGTAGAACATGACAAGTCGGATAAAGTAACTTGTTTTGCTTCAAATGAAAACTATATTGATATACCCATGCAAATTCCAGAAGGCGGGGTAACACCAGTCGGAGAAGAATATGAATATCATGTGAATGACATGAGCATCGGAGATGTGGATGGAGACGGAGAATATGAATATATTGTCAAATGGGACCCAACAAATTCACATGATGTGTCTATTAAAGGCTATACTGGTAATTGCTATATTGATTGCTATAAATTAGATGGAACGTTGTTATGGCGTCTTGATATGGGGGTCAATATTCGCTCTGGTGCTCATTATACGCAATTTATGGTATATGATTTTGATAATGACGGGAAGGCAGAGATGGCTGTAAAGACTGCACCTGGTACAAAAATGACGTTGTACAATAAGGATGGAAGTATTAAAGCAGAAAAATACATAACAATGCCCAAAGAAGATATAAATAAGGGGTATCGCCACTTTGATAATTATGTTTGTAGCTCAAAAGATTATGTAGATCACTTAGTTGAGGTATTTATGAATTGGCATAATCACGAAGAAGTAAGAAATGGTAATTGGCCAAAAACCTTAGAAGAGTGTTTTGGGATCGAACAAAAATATGAATATCCATTGTCAAAAGAAGATGCCAGTCAATTGGTGTATTATTTTATTCATGTGTTTGCAAAAGAAAAAAGTCCCAAGAATGAATTGGATAAATTTGAAGGGTTTATCTATGAAGGTCCAGAATATCTGACCATGTTTGCGGGAGATGGAAAGGAAATTGAAACAATTCCTTTTAAATACGGCCGTGTCGATGATGGATTAATGTGGGGAGATTATGCTATGAATCGAATCGAACCATGTAATAGGGTTGACAGATTCTTATCAGGAGTAGCATACTTAGATGGAGAGCGTCCATACTTGATTATTTGCAGAGGATATTATACAAGAACGACTATCGTTGCATATAGTTTCTTTGAACGAAAATTAAAAGAGTATTTTAGTATTGATTCTGGTTTTGTTCCAATGAAAAATCCATTTCAGGATAATCCGCATATGGGAGTGGGAACAAACAGTGAGTATGGAATATTAGCAGGGCAAGGAAATCATAGCTTGTCGACAGCAGATGTAGATGGTGACGGGTTTCAAGAAATCATATATGGCGGTGCTGTGATTGACCATGATGGAAGTATCTTATATAGCAGTTATGGATATCTGCCAGATGGAACCTATGCAAAGTTAGGCCATGGAGATGCCATGCATGTTGCAAATATTGATCCAGATAAACCAGGTCTTGAAATATTCCAAGTCTTTGAAGGAGCAAGATATGCTCCATACGGTTTTGCACTAAGGGATGCACAAACTGGTGAAGTAATCTTTGGAGAATATGCAGAAACAGATTTGGGACGATGTATGATAGGAGATATCAACCCACAAGTCAGAGGATTACAAGTATGGGTATATGATGTAAGAAGTTGTACGGGAGAGATTCTTTCTGACAAGCTTCTTGGTACGAATCAAAGCATTCGTTGGGCTGCTGATTTGACAACGCAGATATTAGATGGAACGGATTTATTTGCAAAACATCAAGGTGTAATTAATGATAATATTCACGGCAGTATGTTAATTCCAGAGCAAATGGCTACCAATAATGGTACCAAAGGAAACCCATGTTTGATCGCGGACATTTTTGGAGATTTTAGAGAAGAACTAATTCTTCGAAAAGCTGACAATAGTGCCATACGCATATATACAAATACGGATATTACAACACACAAATTATTTACTTTGATGCATGATATACAATATCGAACGGGAGTAGCATGGCAAAACAATTGCTACAATCAGCCATGTTATACAAAGTTTTATTATGCATCCGATATGGAGTGGGAATATGTCTTGCCCCAATTGCTAAAATAGGAGGAGAAAATGAGTCGATTATTAAAAAATATTTACACTTGTTTCCCAGAGGGAAAGCACAAAGTTCTAACATTTAGTTATGATGATGGGAAGGAAGAAGATCGTAGATTAGTAGCATTATTGAATCATTATGGAATGAAAGGAACCTTTAACTTAAATGGTGGAATTGATTGGGATGACAAGCGAATTCCTCTTAGTGAATACAAAGAGTTATATGCAGGACATGAGGTGGCGTGTCATACCTATACCCATCCGACCATTGAAAGGTGTCCAATCGATCAAGTGATTGCTCAAGTAATTGAAGATAGAAAAGTATTGGAAAAAACAATGGGCTATACAGTAAGAGGAATGGCTTATCCAAATGGCTCCTATACAAAGGAAATTCAAGAGATTCTACCAAAGCTTGGAATTAAATATGCAAGAGTGGTTGGAAATTCTGATAATTTTGGTATGCCAACTGATTATACAGCATGGAAATCTACTTGCCATCATAACCATAATCTATTAGAACTTGGTCAGCAGTTTGTTGATTTATTTAAGAAGCAATATCTCTATATGATGTATGTATGGGGACATAGTTATGAGTTTACCGATAGAGATAATTGGGATGTTATAGAGAACTTTTGTAAACTAGCAAGTCATAAAGATGATATATGGTATGCTACTAACATTGAAATCTACGACTATATGGAGGCAGCAAGTAGATTGCAATATGCAGCAGATGCTAGCTTTGTTTATAATCCGTCTGCAATGTCTGTATGGATTAGTGTGGATGAGAAAATAATCGAAATTCCTTCTGGAAAACAAATAGAAATCTAGAAATAGAACATAGGAAGGGAAAGCGGTGAAAGAAATGTATTTCACCGCTTTTTAAGTGGAAAAGAGACAATGGAAAAAATAAAAATGCATTTTTTAGAAAATAGAAAACAGTATGGTTATGTAAATTTTGGAAGTGTATGGGAAAAAGGTAAAGTAAATAGAAGCGATAGCTTTGTACTAAAAGTAAATGAAGAAAAGTGCGAGTTGCAGTCAAGAGTCACCGCTTATTGGCCAGATGGGAGTGTCAAATGGGCAGCTCACTGTGCAAATATAAAAAAAGAGGCACAACAAATTACATTGGAAGCCAGTACGAAACAAATGGAACCCAAATCTTTCATTCAATTAACAAAGACGCAAGGGGCAATTGTGATAGATACAGGTAAAATGAAAGTTGCATTTGCAAACCAAGGCAACTATTTGATACAAGAGATGGATCTGGATGGAAAAAAAAGTGCTTGTCAGGGACAATTGATTGCCATACTTGAGGAGAGAAGTGAAGATGAGGAGATTATAATAAAGAAAGAAGTACCTTATCAATCGATTATTAAAGAAACGATGATTGAAGAGGAAGGGAGTCAAAAGATTGTAATTAGAATAAGCGGCGTTCATAAAAATGAGGTGACGCAAAGAGAAGTGCTTCCTTTTATTGTACGTTTTACACTATATTATCATTCCGATGAAATACATATGACACATACCTTTTTCTATGACGGTATACCAGAATTTGATTTCTTAAAAGGAATTGGATTTCAAATAAATTGTCCACTAGAAGGCAAACTATATAATCGCCATGTTAAAATCCTTGGAGAAAATGGGGTGTTTCATGAAGCAATGCAATTACTTCTTAGCTGGAGGCCCCCTATTGCAGATTCAATCTATCAAAAACAATTAGAGGGTACTTTTTTGCATTTCGATCATGAAGGAGATAATAAAACATTAGAAGCAATCGAGGATATGACAATATGGAGTAGCTATCGAGTGATTCAAAATAGTGTCAACCATTACTTGATTCAAAAGAGTACAGAGAAAAAGAACTGCTGCTATATTTCTTGTGTAGATGGAGAAAAGGCAAAAGGAGTTGCTGGTGTATTTGGTGAAAATGGTGGTCTTATGGTTGGAATGAGAAATTTTTGGGAGAAATATCCTTCTTCAATCTGGATAGATGAAATGAAGGAAGATTCCTGTAAAATTACTACGTGGATTTGGTCACCAGAGCATGAAGCAATGGATTTTAGACATTATGATGATATAGGACATGCAAATGCTTATTATGAGGGATTTCATGAATTAGGCGCAACCCCTTATGGAATAGCCAATACAAATGAAATCATATTAAAGGGGGTTACAAACCGTGTAGCAACGGATATTGAATTGGATGAATTGTACGAAACAATTCAAAAGCCAGCAGTACTTATAGCAAGCCCTAAGTATTATTATGAGAAAAAGGCTTTTGGACTATGGAGTTTGCCTTCCTATGAAACAACATCGCAAAAGTGGCTTGAAAAGCAAATGGATTTGGCAATTGAATTTTACAAAAACGAAGTAAAACAAAGAAGTTGGTATGGTCTGTTTCATTATGGAGATTTTATGCATACTTATGATAGGAATAGGCACTGTTGGAGGTATGATATGGGGGGATATGCATGGCAAAACACAGAATTGGTCCCAACGTATTGGCTTTGGTATGCATTCTTAAGAACAGGAAGAGAAGATATTTATTCACTAGCAGAAGCGATGGCAAGACATTGCTCGGAAGTAGATGTGTATCATTTAGGTGAGTACAGAGGAATTGGTTCCAGACATAATGTAATTCATTGGGGGTGTTCTTGTAAGGAGCCAAGAATTGCGATGGCAGGACATCACAGATTTTTCTATTATTTAACTGGGGATCATCGAATGGAAGATATCTTTGAAGATGTAAAAGATGCAGACTTTTCCTCCCTACATATGGATCCTTTACGCTTTTTTTATGATAAGGATAAAATGGTATTTAAAACGCATGCAAGGTCTGGGCCTGATTGGTCTAGCTATGTTGCCAACTGGATGACACAGTGGGAACGAAAGGAAGATGAGCATTATAAAAATAAAATTTTAGTAGGCATCGAAGATTTAAAAAAAGCACCGCTTCAATTAACGTCTGGCTCTGATTATGAATACGATCCAGAAAGTGGTCATTTGCGTTACATAGGAGAATTTGCAACAGGAGGGTCGCATCTGGCACTTTGTATGGGGGCGGCTCAAATATGGATGGAACTTGCAGATATAATTGAAGATGAAGAGTGGGAGAAAATGATAGCGGATTTTGGAGTTTTTTACTTTGATACTCCAAAGGAAAAAGAACGAAAAAGTAAAGGGATAACACAAAGCAGAGAGTTTGATCATGGATACATGGCTGCATCCATGGCTGCATATGGAGCTCATTATTATAAGGATAGTACGTTAGCGAACAAGGTATGGAAATCTTTGTTTGATGTGATTTATACGTTTAGTGATAAAAAGGGATTTGAACCTGTTACAGTACAAGAAAATATTTTTTCAAAAGGATTGCTAGAAATCCCATGGATTAGCACAAATGTTACTGCACAGTGGTGTTTAAATATTATAGTTGCCTTGGAGTTAATCAAACAAGAGCTTAAAAAAAATCCATTTGATTATTTTGAATAGTTTTTAAAAATTAAGTAAAAAAATATCCTGTAACTTAAAAATATGATATACTATTACCTATCAGATAAATGTAAGGAAATACGGAAAGGAAAATATGAATAGGAAAGATACCACAATGTGCGTAACGAATCACGGGTATCAGGGGGAAAATCATTTGACCCCTAATATTTATATCATATATGAAAAGTATGGGAAAAAGTATAACAATGAGAGACATCGCAAAAGCGCTGGAGGTAAGTACAGTAACGGTATCTAAGGCTCTCTCTGATAAAGAAGGCGTAAGTGACGAAGTAAGGGCAAAAATAAAACAAAAAGCACAAGAGATGGGATATCGCTATAACTCATTAGCAAAAGCGATGAAAGAAGGTAGCAGCTATAATATAGGAATATTGGTATCAGAGAAATTTTTTTCAAGTAATTCCTTTTATTCGGATTTATATAAGAAGATTATTATGGAATTAACTAGAATCAAATATTCTGGGATATTAGAAATCATTTCATATGAAGATGAAGTAGAACTTAATATGCCAAATATGGTAGTAAATAATAAGGTAGATGGAATTATACTAATGGGGCAAATAAGTACAGGTTACATTGAGCATATGGATGAGATGGGAATACCCTATATTTTTCTTGACTTTTATGATGAGCATTCACAGATTGGAGCGATTGTAAGTGATAATGTTTATGGCAGTTATCTATTGACGAATTATCTGATATCAATGGGGCATACGCAAATCGCTTTTATAGGAAATATTACTGCAACAAGCAGTATATTAGATCGTTATCTGGGGTATTACAAGTCCCTTTTATTTCATAATATAGAAATGAAAAAAGAATGGCTCATAAGTGATCGAGATGAATCAGGCAAATATATTAATATTGAATTTCCAGAAGAAATGCCAACTGCGTTTGTGTGCAACTGCGATCAAGTTGCTTATCATGTAATGGAGCAATTAAAAGAACGAGGATATTTAATACCAGAGGATATATCGATTGTTGGCTTTGATGACTATATTTATTCTACGATATGCTCTCCGCAATTAACTACATTTCGTGTGGACATGGAGGCAATGGGAGAAATCGCTGTAGATGCAATTTCTAAAAAAATTGTCAACGAAGAATATTTGATGGGGCGAAAAGTAGTAAGTGGGAATTTAATTATAAGGGAATCTGTGAAAAGAATTAAGTAAAATTAGGTAAAGGAAGATGTATTTTACATCTTCCTTTTTTGTACCCAAAATACGTTAGCTTTCTTTAAGAGGACTTTATAGCGTTCTACAATCAAAAGCATTTGAATACGATTATTCATATACAACAAAATAATAGAAGAAAAATTGTTTAATACTACCAAATATAAAAAGTATATTGACATAAAATATAACAAATCATATAATTAAAATATAAGTTATCGATAACTTAAATAAAACCTAAATAACTTAATGTCAAAAGTGTTTTGGTTAAATGGAGGGTAAGCAATGGGAAGGAAATTAGTAAGTGTTTTATTAACTGCTGCTATGACAACTGCTTTATTTTCAGGGTGCACAACAGATAAGGAAACAGCGGTGACAAAGTCAGAAGATGAACAAACTGCTACTTCAGATTCAAGCGGGGAAGTAAAATCAAAAACTTCGGAGTTTAGCGGAGACTTAACGGTATTGACACATCGTACTGATTTGATTGACACAAAGTTTGCAGACTACAAAAAGGAATTTGAAGCAAGATATCCTGATGTAACAATTAAGTTTGAGGCAATAACGGATTACGAAGGTGACGTAGCAATTAGAATGGGAACCAAAGATTATGGAGACGTATTAATGCTGCCAGGTTCTGTTCCAAGTAATGAGTTTGCAGATTATTTTGAACCATTGGGAAGTGTTGAGGAATTGTCAAATAAGTATAAAGAAGAATTTTTAAATGCGAAAATTAGTCAAGGGCAGGTTTATGGCTTACCTTCTTGTGCAAATGCCCAAGGTGTTGTATACAACAAGAGGATTTTTAAAGAGGCAGGTATTACACAAACGCCCAAAACACCAGAAGAATTCTTAAATGCATTACAAAAAATAAAAGATAATACAGATGCCATTCCATACTATACAAACTATGCGGCTGGTTGGACCTTGACTGCATGGGAAGATCATGCTTGGGGTTCTGTAACAGGAGATGCCAATTATCATAACAATGTGATTATTCATGAAAAAGATCCATTTAGAGAAGGTACTTCTCATTATACTGTTTATAAGCTTTTATATGATATTGTTTCAAAAGGTTTATGCGAAAAAGATCCTGTAACAACCGATTGGGAACAGTCAAAGGTTATGCTAAATAACGGTGAAATCGGATGTATGATGCTTGGTTCTTGGTCGATTTCTCAGATGAAGGGAGCTGGCAGCAATGGCGATGATATAGGCTATATGCCATTCCCTACGAATATAAATGGAGTACAATATGCAACGGCTGGTGCGGATTATTGCTTTGGTATCAACGTAAACAGCCAACAAAAGGCGCTTGCAAGAGCTTGGATTGATTTTATGGTTGATGAATCTGGTTTTGCGCTTAGTGAAGGTAGTATTTCCATATTAAAAAATGATCCTTTGCCAGAAACCTTAAAAGATTTTTCAGAAGTTACCTTCATTGTAGATGAACCTGCCACTGCACAAAATGAGGGATTATTCGATGAATTGAGTAATACGTCAGAAGTAAGTCTTAACACAGATGTAGAAAAGAAACGAATTGTGGAAGCTGCAATGGGTAACACGAATGAAAGCTTTGATGATATTATGAACGATTGGAATGAAAAATGGGCGACAGGGCAAAAAGAATTAGGTTTAGAAGTCGAATAATGCACATTTTATATCAAAACTAGTTATATAATCTTTGAAAATACAGGTTTCTTATAATTTGTAATGTGTTTATGCAAATGTTTGAAGCCTGTATATTTAGGAGGAATGGTATGGATGACGTAACAGATAGCAAATTGACTTTTCATGAAATGGGAAAGAAAAGATTTTCATCAAGAAAGGTTCAAAAAAATGTTGTTATTATTTTATTTTTATTTGCACCTTTGCTTTTATTGATTGTTTTTACCTACATGCCTTTTACGGACATGGTAAGATATAGCTTCTTTAAATGGAACGGAACGAGTAAAACCATGAAATGCATAGGAGTAAAAAATTATATCGAAGTCTTTACAAGACCTGAATATTTTGGCGTACTGAAAACCAGTTTGTATTATTTGGTGGGTTCTTTTGTTCAAATTGGGTTGGCACTTTATTTTGCTACCATACTTAATTTTAAAGTACGCTTTTCCAATTTTTTTAAAGGAGCCATATTTTTTCCTTATTTGATCAATGGAGTTGCGATTGGTTTTGTATTTTTATATTTTTTTAAAAGTGGTGGTACTTTGAATTCCATTCTTACGGCTTTTGGAGTGGCAGAAGAAAAAATACCGTTATGGTTAAATAATAGAAGTTTGATTAACGTATCCTTAGCCTTTGTTTCTGTGTGGAGGTACATGGGGCAAAATATGGTTATGTTTAGTGGTGCGATGGCTTCTGTAAATAGTGATTTATATGAAGCCTCTGAGTTAGATGGTGCAAATAGGTGGCAGCAATTTCGCTATATCATTTTACCAAATATTAAGTTGGTAGTAAGTCTGAATATGATATTAGCGGTAAAAGGTGCGATTAGTGTATTTGAGATTCCATATATTATGACAAATGGAGGAAATGGCTCTGCTACCTTTGTTACTAAGACATTAGAAACTGCTTTCACAATGAAAAAAGTTGGCCTGGCATCTGCTATGGGTGTTGTATTACTAATATTTATCCTTATCATCACGTTGATTCAAAAAAAATTCTTTGAAGGCAAGGAGGCGTAAGAATGGAACTTAGTATTCACCACAAAATCTCTAAAGTAGTTGTAGTTTTTATGAAATACGTTTCTCTGCTTTTTGCCGCTCTGATTGCAATTGTACCTCTAATGGTTGTATTTTTAGGTTCCTTTAAAACAAAGGAGGAATTTAGCACGACAAAGGTATTAGAATTGCCACATAATTTTTTGAATTTTGATAACTACATAAGGGCTTTTGTAGAGGGGAAGATGTTGCTTGGTTTTGCAAATACCTTATTTATTTTATTCTTTTCCATTTTGGCAACTCTGTTAACAGGTACTATGACAGCTTATATATTAAGTCGGTTTGATTTTAAGTTAAAAAAATTGGTTCAGGCGGCATTTTTAATTGCGTCTCTAATACCAAGTATTACCATGCAGATGAGTACGTTTCAAATTATTTCTAGATTAGGGATTTTTAATACGAGAATGTCAACAATCATATTATTTGCGGGGACGGATATTATTTCAATTTATATCTTTTTACAGTTTTTAAATAACATTTCAAGATCTTTGGATGAGTCAGCTATTATGGACGGAGCATCTTATTTAACCATATTTTTTCGAATATTAATTCCGTTAATGAAACCAGCAATTGTCACTGTACTAATTATTAAAGGGGTTAATTTCTATAATGAATTTTACACACCATTTCTTTATATGCCAAGTACGGATTTGGCGGTGATTTCTACGGCATTATTTAAGTTCAAAGGGCCATATGGAACGCAGTGGGAAGTGATTTGTGCAGGTGTTATCATTACAATTATACCTACACTACTTATATTTTTATTACTTCAAAAACAGATATACAGTGGACTTACACAAGGTTCCGTAAAGGAATAACAGGAGGTTAAAAATGAGTAAGATAAAAATAGTAGCAAGAGATAGTTTACCAAATATTCCATGGCAAGATAAAAAAGAAGGTACGAACCATACACCAATATGGAGATATGAACACAATCCAATCATAGACCGAAATCCTTTAGAAAATGTTGCACGAATTTTTAATAGTGCAGTGGTAGCATATAAGGATGCATTTATAGGTGTTTTTCGTGGTGAACAGGTAAATGGTGTTCCTTATATCTATTTAGGCTATAGCAAAGATGGGATTAAGTGGGACTTTGAAAAGGAAAAAGTTCATTTTATAGACGAACAGGGAAAGGAATTTGAGCCTCACTATGCATATGATCCTAGACTTGTGAAAGTGGAAGAGGCATATTATCTCATATGGTGTACAGATTTTTATGGGGCAGCGATTGGTTTAGCAAAGACGACTGATTTTAAGACATTTGTACGATTAGAAAACCCCTTCATTCCATTTAATCGAAATGCAGTTTTGTTTCCAAGAAGAATAAATGGAAATTATATACTGCTTTCAAGACCAAGTGATAGTGGGCATACACCGTTTGGAGATATTTTCTTAAGTGAAAGTCCAGATATGACCTATTGGGGAAAACACAGACATGTAATGGGAAGAGGACAAAGCTGGTGGGAATCCGTTAAAATTGGAGGTGGAGCAGCACCGATTGAAACTAGCGTTGGTTGGCTTTTATTCTATCATGGAGTAAGTGGAACCTGTAATGGTTTTGTTTATAGTATTGGCGGTGCAATCCTTGATATTGATAACCCTTCTAAAGTAATCTATCGTTGTGAAAACTTTTTACTCACACCAGAGGAATGGTACGAAGAAAGAGGCTTTGTTAATAATGTGGTATTTCCTTGTGCAACGCTTACTGATTCGGATACGGGAAGAATTGCCATTTATTATGGTGCGGCAGATAGTTATGTCGGATTAGCCTTTACGACGGTAGATGAGGTGGTGTCTTACATAATGAAACATAGTGTAGTAACTGACAATGATTTGGAGATAGGGATTCGTTAAAATCCATTGATGAAGCTACTAAAATAAGGAGGGCCTATGAGAGAAATCAATGAACTTGTGAAGGATGCTATCGTTCAAAGGGGAAATTTAGAAAATATAAAAAAGGTAATGCGAAATGGTGAAAATGGAAAACCAATTACGATAGGTTTTATTGGAGGATCTATTACACAAGGCTCTTTAGCTAGCTCGCCAAAGACTTGCTATGCTTACCTTGTATACCAGTGGTGGGTTAGTAAGTTTCCAAAGGCGTCTGTAAAATATAGAAACGCTGGAATTGGTGCAACTACATCTCATTTTGGTTGCGCACGGGTAGAACAGGATTTGCTTAGGTTTGAACCTAATATATTGATTATAGATTTTAGTGTTAACGATAACATAAATACATTAAATGAGGAGACGTTTGAAGGTCTAATTCGAAAAATATTAGATTATAATATAGGGACAGGGATAATCGTAATAAATCATGTGAATTATGAAAGTGGAGAAAACACGCAGTTTAGTCACAACAAAATCGCCAAGCACTATGGACTACCTTGTATCAGCTTAAAAAATAGCTTATATCCTTGTGTGAAATCGAAATTGTTGTTAAAAGAAGATATCACTCCCGATGATTTACATCCAAACGATTTGGGACATAAACTAGTATCTGATATTGTAAATGGAGTGTTAGAGCATATTTATCTAGAAAGAAATGAAAAAGAAGATAAGATAGATCTACCAAAGCCATTCACAAGAAATGCATATGAAAAAGCAAGGATTTATCAAAATAGCAATAGCAATTTTATAGCAAAAGGATTTATCTGTGATTCGTCCAAGAAAGAAGACCTGCAAGACATTTTCAAATCTGGATGGTTTGGAGAAAGAAAAGGAGATACATTAACCTTTTATCTAGAAGGAACTGAAATAGCAATACAATACAAAAAGACGATTCAAAGGCCTGCACCTAAAGCGAAAGTATTCGTTAACGAAAAAGAAACAGATATTATCTTGGATGCTAATTTTGAAGAAAACTGGGGCGATTGTTTATATACCCAGCCAATAATAATTCATGGAGAAGAGCATGTATATCAAATAAAAATACAAATAATAGAAAGCTCGAATAATGGGTTACAACCTCTATACATCAGTTCTATTATAACCTCCTATGAATAATTCATTTAATTTTAAAACGTAATGTGATATAGTATTACTTACAAAATAAATAAGCGACTGTAAATGTTAGGAGAAATATCATGTCAGTAAACAAAGAAATTTTATTTATCAAGCCAATTTTCAAAGAGAACATATGGGGCGGCAGCCGATTGAATACCGAGTATGGTTACCAGATTCCTAGTAATACGACAGGAGAATGCTGGGCAGTCAGTGCACATGAAAATGGTGATTGCTTGGTATCAAATGGGCAGTTTGCAGGTGAGAGCCTGGCAAAATTATGGAAAGAACAGCAAGCTTTATTTGGAAATATAGGTGGAGACAAATTTCCTTTACTTATTAAAATTATAGATGCAAAAGATGACTTAAGTATTCAAGTTCACCCTGATGATACCTATGCAAAAGAGCACGAGAATGGTTCACTTGGAAAAACAGAATGCTGGTATATTCTTGATTGCAAAGAAGATCAAGAAATAGTAATCGGTCACAATGCAAAGTCAAAAGAAGAATTAGTTTCCTTAATTGAACAAAAAAAGTGGAATCAACTCATTCGAACTCATTCTATTAAAAAGGGAGATTTTTTCCAGATTAACCCTGGTACAGTACATGCTATAAAAGGTGGTACGTTGATATTAGAAACACAGCAAAACAGTGATATAACCTACCGTGTTTATGATTATGACCGCTTGACGGATGGACAGCCAAGGCAACTACATATTGATAAGAGTATTGATGTAATTCATGTACCTTTTGTAGAAGAAAAGTATCAGGAAGATAAAGACGTAAAATCACAGTGCAAAAAGCTTATTGCTTGCAATTACTATGAAGTATACAAATTCGAAATTACGAAAGAAGAAGAATTCCTTCAGGATAAAGCATTTCAGATAATGAGTGTAGTAGAAGGTGAGGGGAGTATAAATGGAACCAACATCAAAAAAGGCGACCATTTTATATTGCCATATCAATTTGGAACGTATAAGTTAGATGGAAATATGACGATAATAGCTTCCAATCCTACTATATAAGGTTGATATTTCATTGTTCTAGCATTGACATTCAATAAAAATTGGAATATACTTATAAAAGAAAATGATAATCACTTTCATTATCGATTCAATTGAAAGCCTTATTTGAAAAGGAGGATGTTTTATGCTACAATTTATAATATCGAATTTAGCGACTATTATTATTAGTTTATTGCTAATAACAATGGTAACCATGATAATCCGAAAGATGATAAAAGATAAAAAACAAGGAAAGAGTTGTTGCAGTGGAGGCTCTGGGTGTGATGGATGCAGCCATGCTTCGACACAGAATTCGTGTCATCATTAGATTAGATAAATAGGTTATAAACCAGTCTCATTTTTCATAAAATAGAAAAAAAGAGATGGTGTATCATGTGCCTTAAATGGAAAGAACTGATGATAAGTATAGCAATTAGTTTGGGAGTAGGAACACTGGCAGGATTTTTAACGCGAAACAGTGTAGCTATTTATAGTGAGCTTGAAAAACCTCCCTTATCACCACCACAATGGCTATTTCCTGTGGTGTGGACGTTGCTTTACATACTAATGGGGATTTCGGCCTATTTGGTATATCAATCGGATGCTGACACAAAGGAAAAGAAAGACGCACTAAGAGTATATGGTATACAGCTATTACTTAATTTTGTTTGGTCTTTGGTGTTTTTTAATATGCAAGCGTACTTACTGGCATTTATCATTTTAATATTATTATGGTTTGCTATTTACATTATGATTGAAAGATTTAGTGCAATTTATATGACCGCTGGAAAATTACAAATTCCGTATTTACTGTGGGTCATGTTTGCAGGTTATTTAAATCTTGCAATTATTTGTTTGAATTAACAATAATTAGCAAATAAGAAAATTGTTTTTGGTGTATCCTAACACTTAATACGAGAATATATTGGAGATGATAAAATGTATATTACACTTGGAATTTTAATACCATTTATTGGTACAGCACTTGGAGCTGGTTGTGTATTATTTTTAAGAGATCAAATATCCCCGCTGATTCAAAAATGTTTGCTTGGTTTTGCATCAGGTGTGATGATAGCAGCCTCTGTATGGTCGTTGCTGATACCAGCGATTGATATGTCAGAACCTATGGGTAAATTTTCTTTTGTACCAGCGGTTGTAGGATTTGCAATCGGAATTGCATTTTTGCTATTAATGGATAAGATTATACCACATTTGCATTTGAGTAGTGATGAGCCAGAAGGAATTAAGAGCTCACTAAAAAAGAGTACAATGTTAGTGCTTGCTGTTACGCTACACAATATTCCAGAAGGAATGGCAGTTGGTGTTGTATTTGCAGGAGTAATGACAGGAAATAGTAATATTACATTAGCGGGTGCATTTGCACTAGCAATCGGTATTGCCATTCAGAACTTTCCAGAGGGAGCAATTATTTCTCTTCCATTAAAAACAGAAGGAAAAAGCAAAGGAAAAGCTTTTTTATATGGAATTTTGTCTGGTGTTGTGGAGCCTGTTGGGGCATTTATAACGATATTACTTACCAGTTATGTTGTGCCATTGTTACCATATTTGTTGTCATTTGCGGCGGGCGCAATGGTATATGTGGTAGTAGAAGAATTAATACCTGAATCTTCACAAGGAGAACATTCTAATATTGGAACGATTGGTTTTGCAATTGGTTTCTTAATTATGATGACTCTTGATGTTGCGTTAGGTTAAGAATTAAGAACATGAGGAATTTTCTTCATGTTCTTTTGTTTTGCACATTTGATACATAAAAACTTTTTTTCTGTCATAAATAATAACTAATAAGTGCTTTTATAGAGGTCCCATTGAAGAAAATATTTTTATGCATTTTTATATTATACTTAGTAATATGGAATGTTACCTCAGTATATGCAGTAGAGCAAGATACCTCAACACAACAAGAGGAGATAGGTA
This sequence comes from Candidatus Galacturonatibacter soehngenii, assembly GCF_008830185.1. Lineage (GTDB taxonomy): Bacteria > Bacillota > Clostridia > Lachnospirales > Lachnospiraceae > Lachnotalea > Lachnotalea soehngenii. The sequence continues at coordinate 889,839 of NZ_WAGX01000004.1, read as the reverse complement.
GTCTTTATGCGAAAGCAGCAGTACTTATGGATGCTGATACAGGTAGAGTTTTATTTGAAAAAAATGGAACACAACAGCTTCCTATGGCAAGTACAACTAAAATAATGACATTGATTGTAACGTTAGAAAATACCAATACCGATGATTTGGTTACCTTTTCAAAATATGCATCGTCTATGCCAGATGTACAGCTAAATGCTTTAGCAGGGGAACAATTCTATTTAAGAGATTTGTTATATTCATTAATGCTAGAATCACATAATGACAGTGCGACGGCAATTGCAGAGTATGTGGGATCAACTGCATTTACAGACCGAGTGGATGCAAAAGATGCTACAAAGGAACAAAGCAAAGAATATATCAAGGCTTTTGCCAAGATGATGAATCAAAAAGCGAGAGATATTGGTTGCTTTAATACATATTTTATTACTCCTAATGGCTTAGATGCCCAAATGAATATGGAGGATGGAAGTATAGCAGTTCATTCTACAACAGCCAAAGACCTGGCAAGAATCATGTCGTACTGCATAAATGAATCGCCAAAGAAAGAGCAGTTTCTTGAGATTACAAGAACAGCAAATTACAGCTTTCATAATATGGTAACAAAAGAAGATGGAACGACAGAAAATGGAAGCAGATCGTTTTCTTGTAATAATCACAATGCCTTTTTAAATATGATGGACGGAGCGTTATCAGGAAAAACTGGATTTACAAACAATGCAGGATATTGTTATGTAGGAGCTTTGAAAAAAGACGGAAAAACGTTTGTTGTAGCATTACTCGCATGTGGATGGCCTAATAATAAAAGCTATAAGTGGAGTGATACAAAAAAGCTAATGAGTTATGGACTTGAAAATTATTCGTTTCACTATTTTGATGAGGCGGTTGTTGATGAAACAAAGTTTGAACCTATATTGATAAAGAACGGGCAGACGAAGTATATAGGTGGTAAGGCTTATAGCGGGCTACGTGTTCTAGAACTTACTTCTGATAAAGATAAGCAGGAGGGCTTACTTCTTCGAGACGATGAAAAGATAGAGGTGCAATATGATATAACGAAAGAATTAGAAGCACCCGTAAAGGTTGGCGATCAAGTGGGGACGGTTAAATATTTATTAAACGGAGAAGTATGGAAGATAAAGAATGTAGTACTAACAGACAGTGTGAATCGAATTGATTTTATGTGGTGCTTTCAACAGGTATTCCAAAAATTCGCAATTTAGAATGTATAATGATTCTCAAAAATCAGATACTAATTGTTAAAGAAAAATTCAAAGTGCGAAAGGATGAATTCAATGAATGAAGATACCATTTGTCTTTTAAAGGAATGCAATGCAGGCTGTAAAATGGCAACAGACAGCATGGAACAGGTAATGGAATATGTTGAAAACGATGAACTGCGTAAACTAATTGATCGTTATAACGAGCCTCATATTGCGTTAGGAGAAGAGTGTACTCGATTATTAAAAGAGGAAAAGAAAGAAGATAAGGACCCAACCCCTATGGCAAAAACTTTTTCATGGATTAGTACAGAAGTAAAATTAATGATGAATGATAGTTCTGATAAAATAGCCAAAATCATGATGGATGGTTGCAATATGGGGATTCAATCACTGAGTGAGTATGTCAATCAATATGTAAATGCTTCAAAAGAAGTAGTGGATTTAGCAAATCGATTGATTCGAATTGAACAAGATTTTATGAATGACCTACGTGCATTTTTGTAATGAACCACAAGGTAGAATAATAGCAGGTAAAAGTTTAAATGTTTTGCTTTTGCCTGTTATTTTAATTCTTTATAGAAAAATCTTTACAGATATTGTAATATAGCATAAAATTTAAAGAGAAGAATTTAATTACGAGTAAAATACGTGATACCTAGACATAAGCGGAGGACATATGAAAGATACGATATATCGATATCACTATAGAGGTCATCGAAACACAAGCGTTTCGATTGATTTGGAGAAAATCATAAATGATACAAAGCAAATCATTCATCAATACATCAAAAAGGAAAAGATAATGACAGCATGTATGTATGAGCATGAGAATATGTTGTTTGCTTATTATGAGTCAATTGGTGAAGAAATAAAACCAGAGGAACTTTTTGCCCCCTTTTCTAGTTCTTTGTTGAAATGGCCAGGAGAAAAGTACATGCGTGATTGGGTACAAATGAATCATGTGTTTTACCATGCCATTCCAGAAGGAATAACGGATTGGAAAAGAGAACGAAAACCAGAACTTCAAAGAGGTAGAATTGCTTTTTTAAAACCAGATAAATTATTTGACTATGTGTATTACCATGTGGCGATTACCAAAGAAGGACTTTTACATGGAGACAAATACCAATCCATTGCTTTACATGAAAATATTTTATTTTCATATTTTGAGGAACCAAGAACGGAGATTAACATAGTTAGGGATTTGTCAAAAAATTCAAAGGTGATTGAAGATTGGCTGCAGGTAATACCAGAATCACATTTTATAAAAGGGCCTCAACAATCAAATTTTACATTTATAAATTCACTTATTACAATGGGTCAATAGGAGGAAAAGATGATGAATTATAGGAAATTTGGAAATGTTGTCAATGAAATATCTGCACTAGGTTTTGGTGCAATGAGACTCCCTGTAGAAGATAATCATATTAATGAAAAGGAAGCCATTAAAATGATTCGCCATGCGATAGATGCAGGGGTTAATTATGTAGACACTGCCTATCCATATCATCAAGGAGAAAGTGAAATTGTTGTAGGAAAAGCATTAAAAGATGGATATCGTGAAAAAACATATCTTGCAACCAAATGTCCAGTATGGGAAATTAATAAAGAAGAGGATTTTGAACGATTACTAGACGAACAGCTAGATAAACTTCAAGTTGAAAAAATTGATTTTTACTTACTACATGCACTAGATAAAGATAGGTTTGAAAATAAAATTAAGAAATTTAATTTAATTAAGCACATGGAAGAGGCTAGAGAGGCTGGGAAAATATCTTATATTGGTTTCTCTTTTCATGATGAATTACCTGTATTCAAAGAAATTATTGACTATTATGAGAATTGGGATTTTTGCCAAATTCAGTTTAATTACATAAACACAGACTATCAAGCTGGTCTGGAAGGTCTTAAATACGCCTATGAAAAAGGAATTGGTGTGATTATAATGGAGCCACTTCTTGGTGGTAAATTAGCAAACCCATACGAAAATGTGGCAAGTGTACTTTCAAAAGAGAAGTCACCAGTGGAATGGGCACTTGATTATATATGGAATCATAAAGAAGTGGCTCTTTTATTAAGTGGAATGAGTACGATGGAGCAAGTGGAGCAAAATTTATTATATGCTTCAAGAAGCAGCGTAGGAATGTTAAGCGAAGAAAATATTGCGATGTTAAAAAAGGCGAAAGAAGTATTTGATACAAAGGCTTTGGTTCGATGTACAAAATGTGAATATTGTTTGCCATGTCCAGCAGGGATAAATATTCCTGAGGTTTTTGAGGTATATAATAAGAGCGCAGTTCTTGGCGAAGAAAAGGCGAAGGAATTATATGAGGAGTTAGAAATAAAAGCAAGCGAGTGTATGTCATGTAGACATTGTGAAGGCGAATGTCCGCAACACATCATAATCAGTGAGGTTATGAAGGATGTCTCAGAAGCTTTGCAAACGGCGTAAATTGTTTGACGTTTACATACTTTCATGTTATATTCATCAATAGAATTGAATAATAATAACAAATGAAGTTGTTTTGCTTCATGTTGTTGGTGCAAAAGGTGCCTAATCTATCCGAGTATAGGATTAGGATAATAGGGAAATGGGTGAGAATCCCATACGGTCCCGCCGCTGTAAAGAAGGAGCTACATTTTGATAAGCCACTGCGTGTAAACGTGGGAAGGTAAGATGTGGTGTTGATAGCTGAGTCAGAAGACCTGCCTTTTGATACGTGATTATAAAAGCTGCGGAGCACAGCATTTTATAATAGATAGCACCGTAAGGTGCCCCCTATTTTGGCTAGGAGTCTATTTACTGTCACGTGATGTGCTGATGGTAAATAGATTTTTTTGATTTTCGGGGTAATACATACGTTTAAGGAGGAAGTAATGAGAAAAAAGGAAAAAAATTTATTTATTGCCCTTTTGGGCTTTGCTCTTATCTTTAGTAAGATTCCTACAGTAAATGCCATGCATATTATGGAGGGGTATTTACAACCAGGCTATTGTGTGGCTTGGGGAGTACTTTGTATTCCATTCTTGGCACTGGGAATCATCAAAATTAACAAAGTGGTAGGGGAACACAGAAAGACGTTATTGATACTTGCTATGGTAGGTGCTTACACTTTTGTGCTCTCATCTTTGAAATTCCCTAGTGTAACTGGTTCTTCTAGTCACCCGACAGGAACTGGACTAGGTGCGATGATATTTGGACCAAATGTAATGGCGGTAATCGGAATTATAGTACTTTTATTCCAAGCGATTTTGTTGGCACATGGCGGTCTTACAACACTTGGAGCCAATACGTTTAGCATGGCGATTGCAGGTCCTATTGTAAGCTTTGGTATTTATAAGCTGGGTACAAAGCTGAAATGGAATAGAAAAGTAACTGTATTTTTAGCTGCTTCACTCGGTAATTTATTTACCTATTGTGTTACAAGTGTACAGCTTGGTATTGCTCACCCAAGTGTAACAGAAGGAATTGGCGGTGCGATTGGCGAATTTTTAGGGATTTTCGCTCTGACTCAGATTCCGCTTGCAATCATCGAAGGTTTGTTAACAGTTGCTGTTTTTATCGGACTTGAAGTCTATGCAAAACCAGAGCTTTCTGAAATTGGATTTTTAAAGGAGGCAAAGTAATATGAGTAAAAATACAAAAATAATTGTTGCTTTAATTTTAGTATGTGTGGTAATGACCGTGATACCGTTTGTTATTTCATCAGGCTCAAAGTTTGGTGGAGCTGACGATGCAGCAGGAGCTATTGTGGAAGAACTTTCACCAGGATATGAGCCTTGGGCTGCGCCAATTCTAGAAACAATATTAGGCGGAGAACTTCCAGGAGAGACGGAGAGCTTATTGTTTTGCCTTCAAGCTGCAATCGGCTCAGGTATCTTGTTTTACTGTTTTGGATTCTTAGTAGCTAGAAAAAAGTACTTAAAAGAAGGATAAATAAAGATGCATCATTATCACAACAAAAAGCATCACAACCACCGAACACTTGCTTTTTATCATTATGCAATGAAATCAGGATTAGCTTATGTTAATCCTGATTTAAAATTGTGGGTAGGAATCATTTCATTGGTTCTTTGCTTATTATCTTGCGGTTTTACTTCAATCGTTATTGCTGTAATTATGATAGGTGTTATTCTTTTCTTTGGTAAGGTAAATGTCAAGGAATATTGGCATTTACTGCGTATACCATTTACCTTTATATTGCTAAGCGGCATTGTGCTTTTGGTTGACATTTCAAGGATAGAGGAAGGGATTGTATTCATTTCTATTTTACATAGATATCTTATTATCACGAGGGAATCACTTTTTACAGCGTCTAAAATCAGTGTAAAAGCAATGTGTAGTGTGACTTGCCTTTATATGATTAGCTTATCTACACCCATGCATGAGATTATAAAAGTGCTTCGAAAATGGAAGCTACCAGAAATTATGATTGAACTGATGTTTTTGATTTATCGCTTTATCTTTGTATTGCTTGAGGTGTACTACAACATGAAAACCGCTGCAAAAACAAGACTTGGATACGTAAATTTAAGAAGGTCCTATCAATCCTTCTTTGGAATTTGCACCAACCTTTTTGTCATTGCCTTTCAAAAGGCATCCAAAAATTTTGATGCGATGGAGGCGAGAGGGTATGACGGAAATCTCAGGTTTTTGGAGAGTGAAAAGCCTGCCACAAAAAAGCAATTGGGATTATGCGGGGGGTATTTTCTAGTGATAATTATCTTGCTTGGCGTAGAAAGGATATTAATATGAGTATGACAAAACATGTTTTGAAGGTAGAGCATGCGTATTTTTCCTACGAAGAAGGACGCTATGCACTCCATGACATTAACGTGTCTATAAACAAAGGAGAGAAAATAGCTGTCATAGGCAGTAACGGGGCTGGAAAATCGACTTTTTTTCTGACGTTAAATGGTGTTGTAAAGCTGTTAGAAGGTGAGCTGTATTTTCATGGAGAGAAACTAGATTATTCACGAAATCATCTTGTAAAGCTACGTAAAAGTGTTGGAATGGTGTTTCAAAATCCTGATGATCAGATTATTGCGTCAACGGTTGAAGGTGAGATTTCCTTTGGTCTTTTTAACATCGGGATGAAAACAAAGGAGGTGCGTACGAAAGTGAATGGCGTGATGCAAGAGATGAATCTTACAGAGTATGCAAAGCGTCCGCCTCATTTCTTAAGCGGTGGGGAGAAAAAGCGTGTCACAATAGCTGATGTGGTGGTGATGGAACCAGAAATCATTTTGTTTGATGAACCAATGGCCAGTCTTGACTGTAAAAATACAGCTCTTTTTCGTGAACAGATTGATAAGCTGCATAAGAGGGGTGTGACCTTACTTATCTCTACCCATGATATGAACTTTGTATGGGAATGGGCCGAGAGGGTAATCGTCTTTGCAGATGGAGAGATTGTTGCAGACGATATACCCACTGTGATATTTGAAAATGATGAAATCATAAGCAGGGCATCACTACAAAAGCCTCTATTGTTTGAGAGTGAGAAATATCGAAACAAAGTGTAATAAGCACAAGAAAATACATTATAATTATGTCCTAACGTAGATTATAACTTGTATAACCTGCTTATGGCCTTTGTCGAATTAGGTTGCTAATCAAAAATAATTGCGATATAATACTAATTATGTTATTCACAATTATTATTGGATAAGGAGCAAAATTATGAAAGGTACAGTAGTTTCAACTTGGGTGCAATCTAGCAGAAGGTTGTTCGGAGATAAAGTGGTAGATGATGCACTAGTTGCGAATGGTTTGTCAAAAGATTATATATTTTCACCATTGGAAGATGTAAAAGATGACATTGCAAAAGGCATTGTTGTAAAAATAGGAAGCAATGTTGGAAAAGAGCCGAAAGAGATTTGGAAAATAGTAGGCGAGCAAAATATTAAGACGTTTAGTACTAACTATCCTGGATTTTTTAGACATGATACGGCATATGAGTTTTTAAAATCCATGAATGATGTTCATGTGATTGTTATGAAACGTTTCAAAGGAGCAGTTCCGCCAATCCTTGATGTAACACCGATATCCTCACATGAGATAATCTTTACTTATCGATCCAAACGTGGGATGGGCGATTACTTAACTGGTTTAATCAGTGGAGTATCAAATTATTTTAACGAAAAGATAGATGTTGCATTCCTCAGTCAAAATGGAGATGAACTACAGCTTAAGTTAACATTTGAAAAAGAAATACAGGTAAAGAAAAAGTTTCATTTAAATCTCTTATTTTCCTTTGGTGTGCTAAAGGACATATCGATGAAAACAGCACTGTTTAACTCGATTTTGGTAATTGTGGCAGGACTTATTATGCCAGTAAATAACCTGTATGCTGTTATACTTGGTGCAGTTTCTTTTGTTTCATCGATGGTAGGAAGTAAATTACTTAACAGACCGATGAAGATTGTTGTAGAAGAGATTAAAAAACTAAAGGAACGAAAATATACAGAGGCGGTTATTTTGCAATCCAAGGATATCTATGAAGATATTATGGGCGAGATTAATGAGTTAAAGGGCGGCGTTCAAAAGGATTTCATGGGCTTTAATGCTATCGTGGATGAAATGAATATGTTCAATCATGCGATAGAAAATATTGCAAATACCATGCAAAGTGCGTCAAACGATATTACAGATGTATTAGATGAAGTGGCAATGGCTGCAACCAGTCAAGCTGAAGATACAGGAAAAGCAATTTCTGTGCTCAGTGTAAGTATTGAAAATGTGACGGATATTTCAAACCAAAGTCAGGATAACAAAGATAAAATTGAGGATGTAGTGGTTAGCATTGAAGAAAGCTTTGGGAATGTAAAGCAAACGGCATCTGAATTAGATGTTGTATTACATAAATTCAATGATATACGAAGAAGCGGTAATGAATTAAAGGATAATGCAACCAATATTACGAAAATTGTTTCCATTGTATCAGCAATTGCACATCAGATTAATTTACTGGCGCTAAATGCTTCCATAGAAGCAGCAAGAGCTGGCGAATCAGGAAAAGGCTTTGCAGTGGTTGCCGATGAGGTTAAGAAACTTTCAGAAGAAACCAATCAAGCAGTGGAACAGATTAATAGTAGTTTAACGAATTTTATTTCCAGTATTGGTAATGTGGTAGAAGCAATTGATGTACAATATGAAGTATTAGAACAGCAAAATACCAATCTTACAGATGCAGTAGGAACATCAATGTTATCAAATGATAGACTAAAACAGGTAGCAAACCTTATGATTAAGTCTTCACAAGACTTAAAGCTAGAAGCAGATAATATTACAGAAGTATTTGATGGAATTCAAAATCTTGCTGCTATCGCAGAGGAAAATTCAGCGGCAACCGAAGAAGCTAGTTCAAATGTAGCGATTTATGTTGACCAGATTACAGAATTAACACAACAGATTGTTGTATTTGATAAAATGATTAAGAATTTCCAAGAGGATTTAAGTAAATATAGAATTTAATATAAAGCAAAATCTTTGAAACCTAATGAAGGTGCAGTTCATGCACATTTCATTAGGTTTTTTGCTATTACAAAATAAAAAAGCTTTTATAAATAAATGTTTGAAATATAGATTGTTATGTATTATAATTTAGATATACATAAAATAATTTAAATAAAAGTAAATGAGACGGTTTGGAGGAAGAAATGAATAGTCAAGAACTTAAGTATAATGAGCCATGGATATTGCAAAGAGCAGATCCTTATGTTTTAAAACATTCAGACGGGTATTATTATTTTACTGCAAGTGTACCAGCTTATGATAGAATTATCATTAGGCGATCTAAGACGTTGGCAGGATTAAAAGAGGCGAGTGAACATACAATATGGATAAAGCATGAAAAAGGAAATATGGGGAGTCACATTTGGGCTCCAGAGATTCATTATATAAAGAATCGTTGGTATATCTATTTCGCAGCAGGAGATGCAGATGATGTGTGGCGAATTAGACCCTATGTTTTAACTTGTAAGGACCAAGATCCAGTAACTGGACAATGGGAAGAACTTGGAATGATGCAAAGTGCAGATGGAGATCCTTTTTCTTTTGAAGGATTTTCATTGGATGCAACAGTATTTGAGCATAAGGAAGAGTTATACTTTGTATGGGCTGAGAAAGTTGGAGTAAAGAGTCAGATTTCCAATCTCTACATCGCGAAAATGGAACACCCATGGAAATTAAAAACAGTGCAAGTACTTTTAACAACGCCAGATTATGAATGGGAAAGAGTAGGATTTTGGGTAAATGAAGGTCCATTTGTAATAAAAAAAGAAAATAAAATATTTTTAACGTTTTCTGCAAGTGCCACGGGAGCTTGTTATTGTATTGGAATGTTAGAGGCAGATGGCAACTTGGATTTGTTAGATCCTTTATCTTGGATGAAATATCAAGAACCAGTATTGCAATCGAATCCAGCAAAAAAGATATTTGGTCCTGGTCATAATTGTTTTACAGTGGATGAAGAGGGAAATGATATTATGGTCTATCATGCAAGAGTAACGGATCAGATAGTAGGAGATCCATTAAATGATCCCAATCGGCATACGATGTTTATGAAACTAAAATGGGATAAAGAAAACAAACCCATTTTTGATTTTAATTAAAAGAGTGCATAGCACACGAAATGGAGGTTAAATATGGCAAAATTATTTATCAATGAGAACAAACAGGCGGGGCATATTAACGCAGAAATCTATGGGCATTTTGCAGAACATTTGGGAAGATGTATCTATGGTGGAATCTATGTAGGGGAAGATAAAGCCATACCAAATACCAATGGTATGAGAAATGATGTTATTGCGGCGTTAAAAGAAATCAATGTACCAGTACTTCGCTGGCCAGGAGGATGTTTTGCGGATGAATATCATTGGAAGGATGGTATTGGACCAAAAGAAAAGCGTAAAAAAATGATAAATACACATTGGGGCGGTGTAGTAGAAGATAATAGCTTTGGAACACATGAATTTATGGAGTTATGCAAACAACTTGGTTGTAAGACCTATGTTAATGGGAATCTTGGAAGTGGTACGGTGCAAGAAATGTCTGAGTGGGTGGAATATATGACGTTTGATGGAGTATCACCTATGGCAGACTTAAGAAAAGAGAACGGGCAAGAAGAGGCATGGAAGGTTGATTATTTTGGCGTTGGCAATGAAAATTGGGGTTGTGGAGGCAACATGAGGCCAGAATACTATGCAGACGAGTATAGAAGATATCAAACCTATGTTAGAAACTATAAAGCAGGGGATGAGATTAAAAAGATTTGCTGTGGTGCTAATTCAGGCGATTATGATTGGACAGACAAAGTACTTAAGGTGACACATGAAAATACCCCACCACATCTTCATGGTTTTATGGACGGACTCTCATTGCATTATTATACGGTTCCAAACAACTGGACGACAAAAGGAAGTGCAACAGATTTTACGAAGGAAATGTGGTATCAAACTCTAAACAAAGCTCTTTTTATGGAAACGTTAGTAAGCAGACATGAAGCAATTATGGACCAATATGATCCTGAAAGAAAGATTGCTATGGTAGTAGATGAGTGGGGATGTTGGTATGATGTAGAACCTGGTACGAATCCAGGATTTTTGTATCAGCAAAATACGATGAGGGATGCTTTAGTTGCTGGAATCACACTGAATATATTTAACAAGCATTGTAACAGAGTCAAAATGGCTAATCTTGCACAGATGGTGAATGTATTGCAATCAGTTATCTTAACAGAAGGAGAGAAAATGATACTTACCCCAACGTATCATATTTTTCATATGTATCGTTGCCATCAAGAGGCAACTTTATTAGAAAGTTATATCAAAACAACTGAAATAGGAATCGAGGAAGAATATAAAGTACCAAACTTACATGAGTCTGTTTCAAAAGATAAAGATGGTGTTATTCATATAACGTTAAATAATTTATCACTTACAGAGTCCTATGATATTGAAACGATACTGACTGAAAAGAATATTATAGATGTAAAGGCAGATATATTAACAAATGATATGGCGGCGCATAATACATTTTCTAATCCAAATCAAGTAAAAATTCAACCATTTACAGAGATTGAGATTACAGGTAGAGAAATTACTTTTCAAATTCCACCTTGCAGTGTAATGAAAATCTCAATTCATTAATCAGTAGCAGTCACACGCATTGTAACAAAAGCGTATGACTGCTTTTATAATTAGTAACGGTAACGGCAATCTTGCATTGTTGAAACAAAGGAATTATAATGTACCCAGTGGTGGATTATTGTGCTGTGAAGATGACAATTGAGCCAAAGAATGCTAAAAAGCTTGTTAAATAGTCAAGCGAAACAGGGAAAGGAATTAAAGCATGAGTAACATATTACTTCTCGAAGATGATTTAAGTTTGATTAACGGACTTTCTTTTGCTTTCAAAAAGCAGGGATTTGAATTGGACGTTGCCAGAACACTCAAAGAGGCGGATGCTTTGTGGGCTGATGGTAAATATAATCTGCTGGTTTTGGATGTAGCGTTGCCTGATGGGTCTGGTTTTGAATTTTGCAAGAAGGTGCGGCAGGTTTCCAAGGTGCCAATTATTTTTTTAACAGCTTCCGATGAAGAAATGAACATTATTATGGGGCTAGATATAGGCGGTGATGATTATATCACAAAGCCGTTTAAGCTGGGAGTACTTGTATCAAGAATCAACGCCTTGCTTCGCAGGGCAAAGGACTTTGGCTCAGAAGACACGATACTGCAATCAAACGGTATCAAGGTGCTTTTGTTACAGGGACAGGCGCTTAAGAACGAGGAGCTGTTGGATTTGACCGCGGCAGAATATAAGTTATTGTGCCTGTTCATGCAAAATCCGAATATGGTACTTTCTAAGAATCAAATATTAGATAAGCTGTGGGATAGTGAGGGCAACTATATTGATAGCAGTACGCTTACAGTGTATATGCGTAGATTGAGAATGAAGGTTGAGGACAATCCAAGTGAACCGCAAATGCTTTTGACTGTTCGTGGCATGGGCTATAAATGGAATGTCGTGGACTGAGGTAGCTTATGAAAATATTTGCAAACAAAGACATAAAACACTTTTTCCTTGTTCTAACGGTTATTTTATTGGCTTTCCTTTTACTGACAGAAGGCATTGTCTGGCTGCTGTATCAGAAGGTTTTCTTTTGGCTGTTGTTGCTTTCTTTGTTGACAACAATCGCAATATGGGGAGTCTCTTATTGGTTTTTTTGTCGGCAAAACAAGATCATGGAGAATGCGGTATCGCAAATCAACGCCTACCTTGACGGTAATGAGAATGCCCGTATTGAATGTGATGAAGAGGGCGAGTTGTATAGACTGTTCCATTCCATAAACTCACTGGCTGCAATCTTAAATGCCCATGCGGCAAATGAATTGCGGGAAAAGGATTTTTTGAAAAATACCATCTCTGATATTTCTCATCAACTAAAAACGCCGCTCGCAGCTCTAAACATTTATAATGGACTACTGCAAGACGAAGCAGAGGAAATGCCTGTGGTAAAAGAATTTGTCACATTGTCAGAGCAGGAACTTGACCGCATTGAGACGTTGGTACAAAACTTGTTAAAAATCACAAAACTAGATGCTGGTTCTATTATCATTGAAAAGAGCATGGAGAACATAGCGGACATAATGCGAGACATCGAACTACATTTTGCGTATAGGGCAAGACAGGAGCAAAAAGAAATCGTTTTGTCTGGCTCAGATAATATTTCACTCTTATGTGACCGTGATTGGCTAATCGAGGGCATTGACAATATTGTGAAAAATGCGCTGGATCATACAGAAAAAGGCGACAAGGTTTGCATTGAATGGAAAGCCTTATCCAGTGCCATTCAGATTACGGTAAAAGATAATGGCAAAGGTATCCATCCAGAGGACTTGCATCATATTTTCAAACGATTTTACCGTAGTCGTTTTTCGAAGGATAAGCAAGGGATTGGGTTGGGACTTCCTATGGCAAAGGCCATTATTGAAGCGCATAGTGGCACCATAGAGGTTGACAGTGAATTAGGTAAGGGAACGACCTTTACAATGAATTTTTTAATTCCTACAAAATTGTAGGCTGATTGTAGCCTTGCAGTAATATTCATGTGCTATTCTTTCAACACAGGCAGGATAGACAAAGAAATCTGCCTGTGTAGCAAAATCATTAAGAAAGAGGTATTTGCACTATGAACTTATTAGAGGTTAATAACATTTGTAAGACATATGGCAGCGGTGAAACTGCTGTAAACGCACTAAAAAATGTCAGCTTTTCTGTCCCAAAGGGCGAATATGTGGCGATTGTCGGAGAATCGGGTTCCGGCAAAAGTACGCTCTTAAACATGATTGGAGCGCTGGATATTCCTACATCGGGCAAGGTAAAGATTGACGGCAAGGATATTTTTTCGATGAATGACCGAAAGCTCACCGTTTTTCGGCGAAGGAACATAGGCTTTATTTTTCAGGCGTTTAATCTTGTACCAGAACTCACCGTAGAGCAAAATATTATATTTCCGATGCTCCTTGATTATCAAAAACCTGACAAGAAGTATCTGGAAGAACTTCTCACAGTGCTAAATCTGAAAGAGCGCCGTAATCACTTGCCAAGCCAGTTATCTGGTGGCCAGCAGCAAAGAGTGGCAATTGGACGTGCGCTAATCACCCGTCCAGCACTGATTCTGGCTGACGAGCCGACTGGTAATTTGGATTCGCAAAACAGTAGCGAGGTCATTGCATTACTTAGAGAGGCATCTAAAAAATACGAGCAGACGATTATTATGATTACCCACAACCGAAGTATTGCGCAGACCGCTGATCGGGTATTTTTAGTATCAGACGGGGTTCTAACTGATTTGGGAGGTGTTGCGAATGAGAAGCTATCTTAGCCTTATTCCGATTTGTGCAAAGGTGAGAAAACGACAAAATCGCATGACAATTATGTGTATTATTATTTCGGTACTACTTGTGACAACGATTTTCAGCGTGGCGGACATGATGATTCGAACGAAAAGTGAAGATATGAAAAACAATCATGGAAACTGGCACATTCAACTGGAAAATATTTCTTTTGACATTGCAACAGAAATAAGTGGGCGTCCTGATGTTACGGCAATTGGCTGGTCAGAGGCATTCAATTCAAATGCAGATCAACCATACTATATCGGAGAGAAAAAAGCCGTTTTATATGGTACAGACAATATATATATGACCAGGCTTGCCAGTGCTATTGAAGAAGGAGATTTTCCAAAAAGCGATAATGAGGTCTTACTTAGTCTCAATGCTAAGCTTGCTTTGGATGTACAAATCGGTGACCGTGTAACTTTGAAAACCCCTGCTGGTGATACTGATGTTACAGTATCAGGCTTTGGAGCGGATGACAAAGAGTATTATAAAGATCAAACATATTTGGTTGCTGTGTATATGACACAAACAGCTTTTGCAACACTTATGGAGCAAAATGATATTTCTAGTAGCCCAATCTGCTATGTGCAGTTTCAAAATGCTTCAAAGGCTTCCAAAGCAATTTCACAAATCAAACAGCAGTATGATTTGAAGGAAGGAAGCATTAAGGAAAATACTGCTATCATGGGTATTTCGGGGCAAAGTAGCAATGAATCGATGAAAAATGTTTATGGAATGGCGGCTATTTTGTTTGTTCTGGTACTGCTTGCTGGTGTGCTGATGATATCTGGCAGTATGAACAGCAACGTAGCCCAACGGACAAAATTCTTTGGTATGATGCGCTGTATTGGTGCAAGTCGCCAGCAAATCATTCAGTATGTAAGGTTGGAAGCATTGAATTGGTGTAAAACGGCGGTGCCATTTGGCTTGATTTTGGGGACAGCAATCAGTTGGAGTGTTTGTGCGCTGTTACATTACGGGATTGGTGGTGAATTTACTAACACCCCTGTATTTGCTCTTAGCCCCGTCGGACTTGTTAGTGGTGCAGCAGTTGGGGTTGCAACTGTATTGTTGGCAGCACAGGCTCCTGCCAAACGGGCAGCTAAGATTTCTCCGATGGCAGCAGTTTCAGGTAATACGCAGACCGTATCATCGATACGGCATGCTTCAAAGTTAAGTTTTGGTAAGATTGAAAAGACGTTAGGTGTCCATCATGCAACATCGTCAAAGAAAAACTGGTTTCTGATGACAGCCAGCTTCTCCCTTAGTATCATTTTGTTTCTTTGTTTCTCGGTAGGGCTTGATTTTGCACGCGAATTGGTGCCATCTTTACGGTCATGGCAGCCAGATATTACACTCAACGGTTATGCGAATGAACGGGTACTAAGTCAAAGGTTGAGTGATACGATTGGTTCAATTTCAGGTGTGGATTATGTTTTTGGAAGCTCCTATATTCAAAATGTTCCAGTAACTTCTTCACGACAAGAAATTGACCATGTTAATCTGGTGGCTTATAGTGACTATCTGCTTGAAAATACAAAAGATAGTATGGTTCAAGGGGATTTGTTAGAAATCTATGGAGATAGCGATAAAGTTATGACAATCATCAATAAAGACAATCCACTAAAAGTTGGAGATATCATTTGGATTGCAGGGCAAGAGGTTGAAATTACGTGCGTTGCATCTAATGGTTTATATCCCAGTGAATACAGTATCATTTGCTCCATGGAAACTTTAAAGCGGCTGACGGGAGAACAAAATTATAGCTTGCTTGGCATACAACTAGGCAAAGATGCGACCGATGAAACGATACAGCAAATTAACAGTCTTGTTGAAAGCAATGTGATTTATAGTGATGCGCGCAAAAGAAATCAAGAAGATGCAAGTACCTATTTGGCTACACAATTTGTTATATATAGTTTTTTGGCAATTATAGCTATGATTACGATGTTTAATATGATCAACAGCATTTCGATGAGCGTGAGCGCACGAATAAAACAGTATGGTGCTATGCGGGCTGTTGGTATGGACGGTAGACAGCTTCTCCAGATGATAGCCGCAGAAGCCTTTACTTACGCTATTTCAGGCCTTGTGGTTGGTTGTGGAGTGGGAATTGCACTGAGTAGATTTTTGCATATCAAGCTTTTAACGCGATACTTTGGAACTACATGGAGCTTACCGATAGTGTTGCTTGTCATTGTTGTTGTGTTTGATTTTGTTTGTGCTGTCGCTGCGGTATATGCCCCGGCAAAACGGATACGCAATATGGCGATTACTGCAACCATCAATGATTTGTGAAAGCTTTGACCCTTATTTTCTCCCGCAAGGGAAAAGATAAGGGAAAGTCACAATTTACGATTTAGTTACACCACAATTTTGTAAAGACGTTCAATTTCTTGTGGAAGAGTATGTATGATTTCTTTCATAAAATCTTCATCAATGCCCAGTGACTCCATGATTTTTTTTGAGTAAATGAAAGTAGATTCACATCCAAGTAAGGATTCATAATAAGTGGTACTAATGCTATCTGCAAGATGTATAATCATTACATCTGTTTTATGTCGTGTGGCTAGCAAAGGAGTGTGGTGATTGGCTATGATGGTTTGCATTTCATCAGGTAAATTCCATTCAAAGCAAAGCCATGAGCCGATCTCTGCATGTGTAATTCCTTGTAATACAAGTTTTTCAGCTGCTATTTGATGAACTCCTTTTTTTTGTAACTGATGAATCTGATCCATTTCATCAGGGAGGCATATATCTAAAACAGTAACACCAATATCGTGAACCAGACCGTAAATAAACATTTTATCTTTATCCGACAAATTTGATTTTTCTGCAATTTTGTATGCAGCAATCGAAGTCCCAAGACAATGTTTCCAATATTTTTTATTATTGAATACTTTTGCTCTACCTTTTTCTATAGGAACTAATAGATTAGTGATATAAGAAATTGCTACTATCTTTGCATTGCGAGCACCAAGATATGTAATGGCATCTCTGATAGTTAAAAATTTGCGATTTAAATTAGAATTGTAATCCAAAGAATGTATCATAATTTTTTCAAGCTGGGGATATTTTATGAATTTATCAATGCATTCGTCTAAATCATATTCATATGGATCTAATAGCATGTCTAATATTTCGCCAAAAGCTTTTGGTATTTTTGGTAAATGCCCAGATTCTTTGATTTGTGTTATGACTTTGTTATGTTGCATATGTTCCATAGATTTAAACCTCCCTTATCTTATGTTTGTTATTCATTATAACGGAAAGAGAGTGTGTTTTCCATAATAATTCAGTGAAATTTTATTCAATACTTAAAATAATTTGAGGTATTGTATTTAGAAAAAGTAAGATATTATGAAATTGGTTGACAAAGTGTTTGTCCAAAGGATATAATAACAAAAGTGAAATAAAAATATAAAGAAAGAGAGGTAAAAAATATGTCTATAATTGGAATTGTTTTAAGAAATATCAACTTAATAAAGAATTATGAATGTAAGATTACCTCTATTGCATCACATTAAATTTATGTTTTTTTTATTTAAATTAATGTTAAGGCCGTAGCATCTTGCTATGGCTTTTTTGTGCTTTGGAGAGGAAAAGATTGGAAAGGGGAAAAAATGAAAAAAATTTCAAGCTATATACTAGAGCATTGGTATTTTTATTTCATTGCAATTATTTGCATGGTATTTCAGGTTGGATTAGATATGCTTTCGCCGCAGTTGACAAAGAAAATCATTGATGATGTGATTGGAAACGGACAAATAGGAATATTAACCCAGCTACTACTAATGATTTTTCTCATCGGTGCGGGGCGATGTGTGTTTGGATATATAAAAGAATATATATTTGATAAAATAAGCGCAAGTATCGCTTCTGATATGAGAAAGCGATTGTTTCACCATATTCAAGGATTATCCATTGGATTTTTTAATGAAAATAACACAGGTGAAATAATGGCAAGAGTTAAGGATGACGTGGATAAAATCTGGTCAGCTCTTGGATATATCAGTATGCTAATTATAGAAGTTGTCATACATACGACCATTATATTATTTTGTATGTTTCATTTGAATTTTAAATTATTTATGATTCCAGTCATTGCAATGCCAGTTGTAGGATTTCTGGCTATTTTGATGGAAAATAAATTGGGTGGAGTATACGAAGAAATTAGTGAAGAAAATGCTGTGTTAAATACCGTAGCACAAGAAAATCTAGCAGGAGTGAGAACGGTCAAAGCATTTGCAAGAGAGAAATTTGAGATTACAAAATTTTTATCGCATAACAAAAGATACTATGATCTTAATATGAGACAATCAAAGGTATTGGTAAAGTATCAACCTATGTTTCAAATGATAACAAAGCTTTTACCAATAGTTGCGATAGTTTATGGAGGAGTTCTTGTCATTAATGGTGAGATTACGCTTGGTACACTAGGAGCGGCGGCAGAATACTGTAATAATATTGTATGGCCGATGGAAATGCTTGGCTGGTTATTTAATGACCTTGCCAGCGCAATCGCATCAAATAAAAAGATTAAGACCATTTATAATCAAAAGCCTCAAATTGTAGAAGAAGAAAATCCTATCACATTAGGAGAGGTTAAAGGAAATGTAAAATTTGAACAGGTATCCCTTCAAATTGATAAAAAGTACATATTAAAGGACATTTCGTTTGAGGTAGAGGCAGGAAAAACGATTGGTATTATGGGTGCAACAGGTACAGGAAAAACCTCTATTATCAATTTGTTACAGCGTTTTTATGATGTATCAGAAGGAAAGATCTTATTAGATGGTGTAGATATTCGAAAATTAAGTCTAAAGGAATTAAGAAAGAATATTACACTTGTTATGCAGGATGTATTCTTGTTTTCCGATACGATTAATTCAAATGTAAAGCTTGGTAAGAAAAACAGAGTTCGAAATGATGAAGTAAGAGAGGCACTTAGAGAATCTCATGCCACGAACTTTATTGAAAAAATGGAAAATCAGTATGAAACATTAATCGGAGAACGTGGGGTTGGTTTATCAGGAGGGCAAAAACAAAGAATCAGTATCGCAAGGGCACTTGCAAAGAGAATGCCAATCCTTGTATTAGACGATTCTACATCTGCACTTGATATGGAGACAGAATATAAGATACAAAATAACTTAAATGAATTAGACAATGTAACAAAAATAATCATTGCCCATCGAATTTCAGCGGTACGTAATGCAGATGAAATCATTGTTTTAGAAAAAGGAAAAATAGCAGAACGTGGTAAACATGATGAGTTACTGGCAATGAAAGGATTATATTATAAGACGTTTCATGCACAATACAAAGAAGTAATGCGTGCATAGAAGGAGGAAAAAGTGGCAATTAATTCAGTAAAAGAAGATGAGCTTTTAGAGTCGCATTCCAGAAAAGTCACATTAATCAGGCTGTTTCGATATTTACTGGCTTATAAAAAGAAGATTATATTTGTACTACTGATTATGTTTTGTTGTGTAACAATTACGTTAGTCAATCCTCTTATTATAGAAAGAGCCATTGATGTCTATATAAAGCAAAAGGATAGAATTGGTCTTTTACGATTAGGTGCATTTGCGGCGGGCATTAATATTATTTTAGTAATATTGATTAAAACTAGAATGTATATTATGGCAGAAGTGTCAAATAAGGTATTATTAACCATACGAGAAGAACTATACACACACATTCAGACCTTAAGCTTTCAGTTTTTTGATAGCAGACCAACAGGTAAGATATTGGCAAGAATTATTGGAGATGTAAACTCGTTAAAGGAAGTATTGTCAAATAGTGTAACAACTTTGATTCCAGATTTCATTACGATATCATCCGTAGTTCTCATTATGTTTATAAAGAATTGGAGATTGGCAATTGCCGCATTAAGTAGCCTTCCGTTCATGATAATTGGTGTATTCATCATCCAAAGAAAGGCACATGTGAAATGGCAAATATTTCGTAAGAAAGGCTCGAATGTAAATGCATTTGTGCATGAAGATATTTCGGGTATGTATATTATTCAAAGCTTTGGAGCAGAAGAGGAGACACAAGAGACGTTTGAAGAGCTCCTTACGGAGCATAAGAATTCCTTTATGGCAGCAGTAAAATATGCAGATGCATTTGGACCTATTGTTGATTTTTGTTGGGGAATTGGTACATTAATGCTTTATTATGTTGGTGTTAAAATGATAGGTGCAGATAAAGTACCAGTAGGAACACTAATCGCATTTGGAACATATATCTCAATGTTTTGGCGCCCTGTTTTAAATCTTAGTAATTTTTATAACCAATTGATTACGAATGTTGCAGGGGCAGAGCGTATCTTTGAAATCATGGATACCAAAGCAGATATCACAGATGAAAAAGATGTTGCAACGCTTCCAGAAATCAAAGGAGAGGTAGAATTTCAAAATGTTTCCTTTGAATACGATGCAAATAGTAAAGTGCTAAATGATGTTAGCTTTAAAGTAAAGCCAGGTGAAACAATTGCTTTGGTAGGTCCAACAGGAGCTGGAAAATCAACGATTGTGAATTTGATTAGTCGATTTTACGATATCCAAAAAGGAAGAATTACCGTAGATGGTTATGACGTAAAGAAGATTACGATAGAGAGCTTAAGACAACAAATGGGGATTATGACGCAGGATAATTTCTTATTCTCTGGAACGATAAAAGAAAATATCAAATATGGTAAATTAGATGCAACCGATGAAGAGGTGATTCAAGCGGCTAAAGCAGTAAATGCACATGAATTTATAATGGAAATGGAAAAAGGGTATGACACGGTACTAAAAGAACGTGGGGCAGGATTATCTGTGGGGCAAAAACAATTATTGGCTTTTGCAAGAACCATGGTTTCAAACCCAAAGATTCTTATACTAGATGAAGCAACTTCAAGTATAGATACCCATACTGAAATATTAGTGCAAGAAGGAATCGAAGCTTTATTAAAAAACAGAACTTCTTTTGTCATTGCACATCGATTGTCAACCATTCAAAATGCTGACCGAATATTTGTTATTGATGATGGGATCATTGTGGAAGAAGGCAATGCAACAAAACTTATGGCAAAAAAAGGCTTTTATTATGAACTTTATATGGCACAGTTTGCAAATATTGTGTAGTTTTAAGGTTTTAAGAGCTTGTACGTTTTCTGGTAGCAGTATCTTGAAAACAAAAATAGTCAGGACGATGTCTGGATTTGGTGTATTCAAATAAAATACCATCCGAATTGTAAGTTTGATTGCTGATTACTGCTAGGCAGTTATAGTCGTTTAGCTCCAAGTATTTTTCATCAATTTCAGTAATTCTTTCTACGGTCACTTTTCTTTTACTTGTGACAATAGACATACCAAGTTCATTTTCCAGGTATTCATAAATGGACTTTTCGGCAATTTGTTTTGTAAGATTTGGAATCAAAGATTTTAAAAACATATTAATATCTAATATAAGCGGCTTTCCATCAAGGTAACGAACGCGTTGTATGTAATACAATTCGGTGCCAATTGGAAAGCCGCTATGTTTTGCAATTCTTTCATCTACGATTAATTCTGTAAATTGTATTACTTTCGTTTTCGATTCTCTATGATTTCTGGCGGCAGATTCTTGAAAGGACTCAATACCTCCTATCGTAAAGGTATTTTGATCCACTGGCTGATAAATAACTCTTACACCTATTCCATGCATGGTCTGAACATAACCTTCGCTGACTAAGGATTGGATGGCTCGTCTTATTGTATTTCTAGTACATTTATAATTTCTAGATAAAGTATTTTCTGATGGTAATAAATCTTGATAATTGTATTCCTGTGATTCTATTTTTCTCTTGATATCTATATAAATTAATTCAAATTTACTTTTTGGCATAATGACTCCTTCTAACTTGTTTAAACAATCTTATTTCATTATAAATGGGAAAAGTATTAGAGTCAATGTAAAAAAAGGAGCAGAAATGAAAATAGAGATTGACTTGTTTAAACAAGCATGATATAAATAAAATATAGAACTTGTTTAAACAAGTATAAGAGGAGGAACACTATGGGTAAATATGAAAAGGATGCAAAGGAACTTTTGGAACTAATAGGTGGTAAGTCCAATATCAATGCAGTATCTCATTGCGTGACAAGAATGAGGTTTGTCTTAAATGACCCTTCGGTGGCAGACATTAAAAAGATTGAAGAAATGAAAGTTGTCAAAGGTACCTTTACACAAGCAGGACAATTTCAGGTGATTATAGGTAATTCTGTGGGGGAATTTTATAATGATTTTGTTGCGCTAGCAGGAGTAGAAGGCGTATCAAAAGATGAAGTAAAGCAAGCAGCAAAGAAGAATCAAAATGTGATGCAACGAGCGGTAACAGCAATAGCAGAAATATTTGCACCTTTGATACCAGCCATTATTGTTGGAGGTTTGATATTAGGTTTTCGAAATTGTATTGATAGTTTATACGTATTTGAAAATGGAACAAAGACACTTGTTGATATAAGTCAGTTTTGGGCAGGGGTTGATAGCTTTTTATGGCTAATTGGTGAAGCAGTGTTTCATATGTTACCAGTCGGAATATGCTGGTCGGTAACAAAGAAGATGGGTACAACTCAAATGCTTGGAATCATACTTGGTTTAACCTTGGTGTCTGGTCAATTGCTAAATGCTTATGGAGTAGCTGGCACAGCGGCAGCAGACATACCGTTTTGGAATTTTGGTTTTTTTAAAATTAATATGATTGGGTATCAAGCTCAAGTAATACCAGCGATTTTAGCAGCGTTTACATTGGTGTATCTAGAGAAGTTTTTCCGCAAAATTACGCCACAGGTAGTTTCAATGATTGTTGTACCATTTTGCAGTCTCTTATTATCAGTAATAGCAGCACACTTTATATTAGGACCAATTGGTTGGAAAATCGGCTCTGTTATATCGAGTGTTGTGTATGCTGGAATTACAGGACCAGTAAAAGTTATATTTGCAGCTATTTTTGGATTTGTGTATGCACCTCTTGTAATTACAGGATTGCACCATATGACAAATGCAATTGATTTACAATTGATTGCAGATTATGGCGGAACTATGTTATGGCCGATGATTGCCTTATCAAATATAGCACAAGGCTCAGCCGTATTGGGTATGAGTTATTTGCAAAAGAAAAATGCTAAGGCGCAAGAAGTCAATATACCAGCAATTATCTCTTGCTATCTTGGTGTAACAGAACCAGCTATGTTTGGTGTTAATCTAAAATACGCGTTTCCATTCGTGTGTGGTATGATAGGTTCGGCAATCGCAGCAATTGTATGTGTCGGCGGAAGTGTTACAGCCAATGCAATTGGAGTAGGTGGAATACCTGGTGTTTTATCCATACAACCTGTGTATATGCTTTTGTTTACCATATGCATGCTAATAGCGATTATTGTACCTTTTGTACTAACCGTAATCGTAGGAAAGAAGAAGGGAATGTAATTACAGCGTAAGTGATAGGGTTTTGGCAAACTGGAGGAAAAAGAATTGTCAGATTTTAAAGATAAGGTAATATACCAAATATATCCAAGATCTTTTAAAGATTCCAATCAAGATGGAATTGGAGATTTAAAAGGGATAATTCAACAATTGGATTATTTACAAGAATTAGGAATTGACTATATCTGGATTACACCATTTTTTGTATCTCCTCAAAGAGATAACGGATATGATATTGCAGATTATTTCAATATCGATCCTTTGTTTGGTAGTATGAAAGATTTAGAGCAATTGATAGATGAAGCAGATCAACGTAACATTGGCATTATGCTTGATATGGTATTTAATCATACTTCAACAAAACATGATTGGTTTAAGCGTGCCCTAAATGGTGAAAAGGAGTATCAGGATTACTATATATTCAAAGAAGGAAGCAAAGATACGCCTCCTACCAACTGGGAGTCAAAGTTTGGAGGCTCAGCGTGGGAATATGTGCCACACCTTGGTAAATGGTACTTACATTTATTTGATGTGACGCAAGCTGACTTGAACTGGAATAATAAATGCGTTCGAGATGCACTAAAGCAAGTAATTTTATTTTGGAAATCAAAAGGCATCAAAGGATTTCGATTTGATGTGATTAACTTAATCTCAAAGCCTGAAGTGTTAGAAGATGATATGCTTGGTGACGGGAGAAGATTATATACAGACGGTCCAAATGTGCATGAGTACTTAAAAGAGTTAGTGAAGGATACTGGGATAGAGGATCTGATGACAGTAGGTGAGATGTCTTCTACTACACTTGAAAACTGCATTCGCTATTCCAAGCCAGAAGAGAAAGAGCTCACCATGTGCTTTAATTTTCATCATCTTAAAGTAGATTATCTAAATGGGGATAAATGGGAGGTTACCAAACCAGACATTCCCACATTGAAAAAAATACTGATGGATTGGCAGATGGGTATGCAAAAAGAAAATGGATGGAATGCAGTGTTTTGGTGCAATCATGACCAACCCCGTGTTGTTTCACGTTTTGGAGATGATAAGAGGTATTGGAAAGAATCTGCAAAAATGCTTGCAACCAGTATTCATCTTCTTAGAGGAACTCCATATATTTATCAAGGCGAAGAACTTGGTATGACCAATGCTTACTTTGATTCGATTGAGCAGTACCGCGATGTAGAAAGTTTAAATTATTATGAAATAATGATAAAGCAAGGAAAGAGCAAGGAAGAAGCATTAGAGATTTTAGCGGCAAGGTCAAGGGATAATGCAAGAACTCCGATGCTATGGTCAAATGAAAGGTATGCAGGATTCTCTGAAAAAGAACCATGGATTTTAATTCCATCTATGGAAGGGGATAAAAATGCTCTGGCTCAAAAAGAAGATAGCAATTCCATTTTTCATTATTATAAAAAATTAATTCACTTAAGAAAAACAAAAGAAGTAATTGCAGAAGGTAGGATTGACTTTATGTATCTGTCGCAACCAGAAGTATTTGCATATCGAAGATATACGGATCAAGACCAGATTATTGTAATCAATAATTTTAGCCATGACAAGATACAATTGGATTGTGAATTTGATTGTAAGAGGTATCAATTATTACTTAGCAATTACACTCTACACCAACAAAAAGAAGGTAAAATACTGTTACAACCATACGAAACTTTGGTATATGAAAGAAGGTAAAGTTGTTTTATCAAGAGGCTTATCTGTGACATCGTACAGATAAGCCTTTTTTTAAATCTCTTGCATAATTATTTATGATTTTAGTATAAAATACGACTTGACAATTAAAGGTATTATTGTATACAATAATGCTAAAATATTTTACGTTAATACGCTAAAAAGTTATTGATTTTAGCGTAACATATATTCTTAATCTAAATAGAAAGAAGAGAAAAGATGGAAAACAGATCAGTAAAAATGAACCGTCAAACAAACTTATTACAATTAGAAGAACATATCTATAATCTGGTAGATGTACAAAAGCCTAATGTATTTCGAAATTTATTTCCATATGATGAGGTGCCTAAAATAGCATTTAACGATAGAATCGTGCCTCATAATATGCCAGAGGAGATTTGGATTACAGATACAACCTTTCGAGACGGACAGCAATCAAGAGCACCTTATTCGACGCAACAGATTGTAAGGATTTACGATGATCTACATAGACTTGGGGGACCAAAAGGAATCATCAGACAAAGTGAATTCTTTTTATATAGTAAAAAAGATCGTGATGCTGTATATAAATGCATGGAAAGAGGATATGAATTTCCAGAGATTACAAGCTGGATACGTGCCAATAAAAAAGATTTTGAGTTAGTAAAAGAAATCGGATTAAAAGAAACAGGTATCTTAGTTAGCTGTTCTGATTATCATATTTTTTACAAGATGAAGATGACAAGAAAAGAAGCTATGAATCATTATCTAAGTGTAATAAGAGAATGTCTGGAAACAGGGGTAAGCCCAAGGTGTCATCTAGAAGACATTACAAGGTCTGATATATTTGGTTTTGTGATACCTTTTTGCCTTGAACTTATGAAGTTAAAAGAAGAGTATAACATTCCAGTTAAAATTCGAGCTTGTGATACCATGGGATATGGAGTAAACTTTGCAGGATCTGTCATACCACGTTCCGTACAAGGAATTATATATGGACTGACTACGCATGCAGGTGTTCCGTCCGAATTGATTGAATGGCACGGACACAATGATTTTTATAAGGCGGTATCTAATTCTACAACGGCTTGGCTTTATGGAGCTTGTGGTATTAATTGTTCATTGTTTGGTATTGGAGAAAGAACAGGTAATACTCCAATTGAAGCGATGGTATTTGAGTATGCACAACTAAAAGGTACATTAGATGGAATGGACACAACGGTAATTACAGAGTTAGCAGAGTATTTTGAAAAGGAAATTGGTTATAAAATTCCTGAAAGAACTCCTTTTGTTGGTAAAAACTTCAATGTAACTCGTGCAGGGATACATGCGGATGGATTACTTAAAAATGAAGAGATTTATAATATCTTTGATACCGAAAAGTTTCTAAACAGACCAGTACTGGTAGCAGTTTCAAATACTTCAGGACTGGCAGGTATTGCCCATTGGATTAATACCTATTACAAACTATCAAAAGATAGTCAGGTTGATAAAAATTCAGCCTTAGTTCAAGTGATTAAAGATTGGGTAGACGAAGAATATGAAAGCGGACGCGTCACTGTCATGACAGATGATGAGTTAGTTGCAATTATTGAAGAAACTTGCAATAAATTAGGAATTGCATTGAAAAATAAGTAGAAATCTTTTATTATGATAGAGTGGCGTTAAAAACTTTGTATTTTAACGTTAGATAAAAGTGTATTCTTATGATATGCAATAGGACGATTTAATCAAAGCATAGGGTTGATAAGACTCTAAGCAAATGGTAGCCAGATTTTATTTGTTGGGAGGATTTTAACTTGGCAATTCACGAACTTCAAAATGAAGTTACAGATAAATACTCCTTACGGGGGCGCGTGTTCAATCGAATCAGAGAGGATATATTAGCAGGTAAATACAAACAAAAAGAAGAATTAAAAGAAACTGCAATTGCTCTTGACTTAGGTGTTAGCAGAACTCCAGTAAGAGAAGCATTAAGACAACTTGAATTGGAAGGATTGGTAAATATTATTCCAAATAAAGGAGCTTATGTTACAGGAATAACAGCAAAAGATATCAAAGATATTTATATCATTCGTTCTTTATTAGAGGGGTTAAGTGCTAGATGGGCAACAGAGAATATTACAACAGAACAGATTGAGGAATTAGAGGAGATTACTTATCTGTTTGAATTTCATGCTCAAAGAAAACACTATGAACAAGTATTAGAACTAGATAACAAATTTCATGAAGTTATCTATAAAGCTTCTAATAGCAAGCAATTACATCATATGCTTTCTGACTTTCATCATTATGTGCAACGTGTACGAAAAATTACACTTTCCTCGGATACAAGGGTAGTAAAAACAAATGATGAACATAAAAAAATTGTGGAAGCTTTAAGGGAAAAGAACCCAGACAAGGCGGAAGTCTTGGCAAATGAGCATATTATGAATACCATTAAAAATATTAGTGATTATGGACTAGAAAATATTTTGAAACAAGCAGAAGAGTAATATAACAATTCTTGAATCAAGAGGGAATTGTTATAGAATACGAATTATTAGGAGGACATTAGCGTGGAAAAAATTAAAATGGCAACCCCACTTGTGGAAATGGATGGAGATGAAATGACAAGGATTCTTTGGAAAATGATAAAAGATGAATTGCTTCATCCATTTATTGAACTCAATACAAAATATTATGATCTGGGACTTGAGTATAGAAACGAGACAAACGATCAGGTGACTGTGGATGCAGCGCAAGCTACCAAAGAATATGGAGTTGCTGTAAAATGTGCAACCATTACACCTAATGGCGCAAGAATGAAAGAATACACATTAAAAGAAATGTGGAAGAGTCCAAATGGAACCATTCGTGCCATATTGGATGGTACCGTATTTCGTGCACCAATTATCGTAAAAGGGATTGAGCCTTGCGTTAGAAACTGGAAAAAACCAATCACGATTGCAAGGCATGCTTATGGAGATGTGTATAAAGCATCTGAAATAAAGGTTCCTTCAAAAGGGAAGGCTGAACTTGTATTTACAGCGGAAGATGGAACACAAATAAAAGAATTGATTCATGAGTTTAGTGGTGCAGGTATTTTACAAGGAATGCATAATTTAAACGATTCAATAGAGAGCTTTGCAAGAAGCTGCTTTGCTTTTGCACTTGATACAAAGCAAGATCTGTGGTTTGCAACAAAAGATACGATTTCTAAAAAATATGATCATACATTTAAAGATATTTTTCAGGAAATCTTTGATAACGAGTATGCAAAAGCCTTTGAAGAGGCTGGTATTGAATATTTCTATACTTTAATTGATGATGCAGTAGCACGAATCATGAAGGCAGAAGGCGGCTTTATCTGGGCATGTAAAAACTATGACGGTGATGTTATGAGTGATATGGTATCTTCTGCATTTGGATCACTTGCGATGATGACTTCTGTATTAGTATCACCAGAAGGTTATTATGAATACGAAGCGGCACATGGAACGGTTCAAAGACATTATTATAAGCACTTAAAAGGCGAAGAAACATCTACCAACTCTGTTGCTACTATTTTTGCATGGACTGGTGCGCTTAGAAAACGTGGTGAGTTGGATAAGAATGATGCTTTGATACAATTTGCAGATAAGTTAGAACAAGCATGTGTTCAGACAATAGAAGATGGAAAGATGACAAAAGATTTGGCATTGATTACATCAATTAAAAATCCAACTACACTAAGTAGTGAAGGCTTTATTAAAGCAGTACGTACTACATTAGAGCAAATACTATAAACAAGTTGAAGCGAATATTTGCCGTTTCTCTTAAAAACGCTTGTGCCTTATGGTAGAAGCGTTTTTTATGGTAATAGGATATTTAGGAGGATTGTTATGCAGTCAAATATGACGGAAGGAAATATTACAAAACAAATGATTGGGTTTGCAGTTCCCATGATTTTAGGGAATATTTTTCAGTTAACTTATAATGCAGTAGACTCTATCATTGTAGGAAGATATGCGGGCGAAGAAGCATTGGCTGCAGTTGGAACATCGAATCCTATCATGAATATAGTTATCTTTTTTATCATTGGAATTTGTTTAGGTGCATCTGTACTTATGAGTGAGTTTTATGGGGCAAAGGATTTTGATAAATTAAAGAGAGAAATATCAACTACTATAATTGCTGGTAGTTTTTTTACCATTCTGATTACGATTTTAGGTTTCATTTTTGCTCCGTTTATACTACGAATCATCCATACACCAGAAGAAGTTCTAATAATGGCAACTAACTACTTAAGAATAATATTTATTGGTTTGATTTTTACGTTCTTTTATAATGTATATGCGGCAGCATTAAGAAGCATCGGAGATTCCAAAACCCCTATTTATTTTTTGATTATTTCTGCAGTCATTAATGCAGGGTTAGACATTATATTCGTTGCAGGTATGCAAATGGGAGTCGTTGGAGCGGCATTCGCTACTATCATAGCAGAATCAGTTTCATGTATTTTATGTATCGTATATATTTATAAAAAAATGCCTTTTATTCATCTAGGTTTAAAAGAAATGATATTTGACAAATCATTAATTGGGAAAACGATTCATTATAGTTGGGCTAGCGCAATGCAACAAACGGTTTTACAAATCGGAAAAGTTTTTGTACAAGGAGCGGTGAATCCATTGGGAATTGATGGTATAGCAGCTTTTAATGCAGTAAATCGTGTCGATGATTTTGCATTTATCCCACAACAAAGCATTGCACAGGCAATGACTGTATGTATTGCACAAAACAGAGGAGCAAAAAAGACGTCTCGAATAAAAGAAGCGTTTAAAAAGAGTTTGGTAATAGAACTTTTTTACTGGTTATTTTTAGTTCTTGTAGTGTTCTTTTCTGCAAAAAATGTTATGGGATTATTTGTGAGTGATCCAGCTAGTAATGTAATTGTATTAGGAAGCAGTTATCTAAGATACATGGCATTTTTTTATTTGTTTCCTGCTTTTACAAATTGGATTCAGGGTTATTTTAGAGGAATGGGTAATATGAAAGTAACTTTTTATTCAACCAGTATTCAAATGGTATTTCGAGTTGTCTTTGTTTATTTATTAATACCAGTGGCTGGCTTTAAAGGAATTGCCTATGCTTGTGCCTGTGGCTGGATTGCAATGCTATTATATGAAGTTCCTGTATATTTAAAATCTCAGAAAGTAAAATAGGTTAAAACACAAAAAGAAAAACTTACAATTTCTTTAAGTTTATAAATATCGTTAATATATTTTTGTAAATATGTCGATATCCATCTTAGAATAAATTTGGCTTATTCAATACATTACTTAGGAGGAAGTTATGAAGGTAGAAAATAATACAAATTGGTCTAAGATAATAAATGATTCTGTTAACAACAATAATACAGTACTAGGAGCTAAAAAAGAGAAGGCTTCAGTAGAACAAAGTGGTTCGATACAAGCCAGTCAATTAAATCTAGTACCCCAAAATGATTCATCCATAAAAGATTTATTAGATAAAAAGGCAGAGCTTGATAAAAAAAGCGGGCAATTAGACGTGCAAGCTAAATTAGACTTAATAAAAGAAAAGCGTGCCAAAGAAATAGAAGGTTATCAAAATGAAATTAACGCTACCTTAGAGACGAAGAACACCCTTTCAAAATATCAGGAGGATTTAAATTCGACATATCAAGTTGAACCAGGTAGTCAGGAGGCATTGGAATTAGAGCTTAGAAGAAAATTTGAGGACTTTAACCGTGGTGGACAGATGCCATCTCCTGAAGAATTTGAAGCTTATAGCAAATTGGGAGAGCCAAGTGAATACCAGCAACGTATGTTAGAATATGATAAAAAGATTGTTGCATTGGACGAAAGAATTGAAGAAACCACTTCAAAATTAAAACATGAATTGCAAGAGGAAAGAGATGCTGAACTTTCCAGAGAAGATGAGAAGATACTAGAAATGTATCAAGCCATGATTCAAGAGGAAAAGAAAAGCATTGATAAGCAGATCAATGAAAAAGTAGTAGATGCAGCAGGAAATGTTGTTGATGAAAAAAGATAATTAAACTTATACATGAAAGGCATTTAAGTCGCTATACTGTGACTTAAATGCCTTTCGTTATACATAACATATTAGGTTACTGCAAATTGACTGTTATAGAGGTTGGAGTAAAAACCTCCCTTTTCTAATAGCTCTACATGATTACCTTGCTCAATAATATGCCCTTTATCCATAACAATAATGACGTCGGACTCTTTGATTGTTGAGAGTCTATGAGCAACGATAAAGCTGGTACGTCCTCTCATTAATTCTAAGAACGCTTTTTGTATCTTTACTTCTGTTCGCGTATCTATGTTACTAGTGGCTTCATCTAGTATAAGGATTGGAGGTTTGGTAAGCATAATGCGAGCAATACAAAGCAATTGCTTTTGACCTTGTGATATATTTCCGTCTTCTGTGATAATTGTATCATACCCATTTGGTAAACGTTTAATAAAGCTATGAGCATGTGCAGATTTTGCAGCTTCAACTACTTCTTCAAGGGTAGCATCTTGTTTCCCATACGCAATGTTTTCAAAAATACTTCCCTGAAAAAGCCAACTTTCTTGTAGTACCATACCAAACTGTTCCCGCAGTGTCTTTCGTTTCATGTCACGAATGTCAATACCGTCAATTTTTATTTGCCCCGAGGTAATGTCATAAAAACGCATCAAAAGATTGATAAAGGTTGTTTTACCACATCCAGTAGGCCCAACAATGGCAACACGTTGCCCAGTTGCTACATGAAGATTAAAATCTTCAATCAATGGAACTTCTGGGACATAAGAAAAGCTAATGTGATTGATATCTATTTCGCCTTCACAATTTACCTCAGTTAATAGGTTCTCATCAGAAATTTCATTTTCTGATTCAATTATACTAAAAATTCGGCTGGCTGAAGCAAGAGCCGATTGAAATTCCGTAAATACACCAGATATTTCATTAAAAGGCTTGGTATATTGATTTGCATAAGACAAAAAGGAAGATAATTGTCCTACGCTTAATGTACCGTTTACTGCGCTAATTGCGCCATATATACCTACGGCTGCATAGACCACTCCATTTACAAAGCGTGTCCCTGGATTGGTTAAAGAGGAGTAAAATTGAGCTCTCCAACCACAATCATAAAGACGTTGATTAATGGTTGAGAATGTGTTGATTGCTCTTTTTTCATACCCAAACGCCTTTATGGTCTTTTCGTTTCCAATTATTTCTTCAATGTAGCCACTTAATTCCCCTCTGATTTCTGCTTGTTCTTTCATTTGATGATACGTATGCTTTGATATAAAGGAAGCAACAAAAAATGAAAGCGGGGTCAAAAGAACGACAACGAATGCAATTTTATATTGAATGAACAGCATAAAAAGTAACGTTCCAATAATTGTAATAACACCACTAAATAATTGAGAGAATCCTTGTAATAGCCCGTCTGATATTTGATCGATGTCATTTACAATACTATTGATAAGATTTCCGTGAGAATTTGTATCAATGAATTTTAATGGAACTTGATTAAATTTACCAAAAGCACTTGAGCGTAAATCACTCACAGTTAAAGAAGTTAGCTTAGAGGATTCGTAACTCATAAACCATTGAAATATTGCACTAATTGCAATAGAAGCGGCTAAATAAGTTAATATTTTAAAAATATTAGGAAAATCAACATTTCCTGGTCCTATCACGTAATCAATTGCATTTCCAATTAAAATTGGTGTAAGCAAAGTGAAGACCACACTTAACAAAGCACTAATAGAGATAAATATTAAGTGAATTTTATATGGTTTGATATATTGAAGAAGTTTTTTTAATACAATTATTTGCTTTTGATTCATTTTCGATTAACCTCCTCACTACTTTGCTGGGATAAACAAATTTCTTTGTAGGTTTCGCAAGTTTCAAGTAAATCGTCATGCGTGCCAATTCCCACCATTTGTCCATCGTCTAACACAATAATTTTATCCGCATATTTGATTGAATTTGCTCTTTGAGAAACAATAAATACCGTAGTATCTTTAATCTGTTCTTTGATTGCTTTTCGAAGCGCTGCATCGGTAGCATAATCAAGAGCGCTGGAACTATCATCTAGTATTAGTATTTCAGGATTACCCACCAATGCTCTTGCTATTGCGATACGTTGCTTTTGTCCTCCAGACAAATTCTTTCCACCTTGCTCGATGATACTGTCAAATTGATCTGGTTTGTTACGAATGATTTCCAAAGCCTGTGCAATTTCAACTGCTTTTTCTAATTCGGTATCCGTTGCATTTTCTTTTCGAAAGCGTAGATTTTCTGCAATTGTACCTTTAAATAATACCGATTTTTGCGGAACAATTCCAAATTTACCACGAAGTTGTTCAAACGTATATTCTTTGATAGATACGCCATCGATTTGTATATCACCTTTTGTTGTATCGTAAAATCTTGCTATCAGATTAACAAGTGTAGACTTGCCTGAGCCAGTTCCACCAATTATTCCAATTGTTTGTCCTGTATAAACATCAAACGTTATATTGTTTAAAGAGTATACATCCGAACCAGTATACGAAAAGCATACATCATGAAACGATACTTTTGGAGTAGTACTGTCAAAGGAATGGATAATTTCTGATTTTCCTTCCTCAAAAGAAGGGAGCGTATCAAATATTTCATTAATTCTGGCAGCAGAAGCGCTTGCTTTTGTAAAGATAACAACTAAATTTGCAACAACAACGAGTGCAAGTGAAATCTGTGTCATATAATTAACAAATGCAATGATTTGTCCTTGTGCCAAAAACCCCAAATCAACCTGTTTTCCGCCAAACCAAATAATTGCAATAATGGCACCATTTAAAACAGTGAAAGTAGCTGGATTTAAGATTGCGGATAGTTTTCCAACTCGAATTACAATATCAGTAACGTCTTGATTTGCCTCTTCGAATCGTTTCATTTCTTGTTCTTGCTTAGAGAAAGCACGTATGACTCTTGCACCTTCTAGATTTTCTCTCGTAATCAGAGAAATCTTGTCAACTTTTGCTTGTCTTACTTTATAATAGGGAATGGAACGACTCATGACACAATATAAAATAACCGAGACAAGTGGAGCAACAATAATAAAGATAAGTGATAATTTCAAATCAAGCATCATTGCCATAATAATTGAACCAATAACCAAAAAAGGAGCGCGAATAACAAGGCGTATTAGCATTGCAACAGCAAGTTGAAGCTGATTGACATCGTTTGTAATTCTTGTGATAAGAGAATTGGTTCCAAACTTGTCTAGTTCCTTATATGTGAAAGCGTTAATATGTTCAAACAAATCTGCTCGAAGCATAGTACCTACACCCTGAGAGGCAATTGATGCATTGTATTGGCAGATGAGAGCAAAGATTAGTCCCATAAAACCAAGAAGAATCATGATGCCACCCATTCTAATAATATAAGGAACATCACTGTTCTTGATTCCTATATCAATGATACTTGCCATAACAAGTGGTACAATCAATTCAAAAATAGCTTCCAGCAATTTAAAGAATGGACCAATGATAACTTGCTTTTTGTAATGTTTTAAGTAATGTGCTAGTTTTATCATAACGATATCCTTTCTGTATAACTGTAACCAATTAATCTATACAAAGCTTAGTATACCACTTTCTGGAAATAGATTCTAGGCAAAGTTAACAATTTTATGTAACCTAAAGCTCTAATGGCCGACTGTTACATTCATAAACTAGGATAAGTATATCCTGTTGTAAAGAAAAAATACTTGACACCACATTTATTTTGGTATATGATACCTAAGGTGATTGAAATGGAAAAAATAGTGGAACAGGCATTATTATATGATTTTTATGGTGAATTATTAAATGACCATCAAAAACATATTTACGAAGAATTTGTTTTAAATGATTTATCTTTAAGTGAAATTGCAGAACAAGAAGGAATTAGCAGGCAAGGTGTGCATGACTTAATTAAACGATGTAACAATATCTTGGCAGGCTATGAAGAAAAGCTTCATTTAGTTGACAAATTCATATCGACAAAGGAAAAAATCAATCGCATTAACCAATTAGCGAATCAATTAGATAAAACAAAACAGACAAAGAAGATAGAAGAAATTCAAAAACTATCCAATCAGATTTTAGAGGAGTTTTAGTATATGGCTTTTGAAAGCTTAACAGATAAATTACAAAATGTATTTAAAAATTTAAGAAGCAAAGGTCGATTAACCGAGGAAGATGTAAAGGCTGCTTTAAAAGAAGTAAAGATGGCTTTACTAGAAGCTGATGTTAGCTTTAAAGTGGTGAAGCAATTTATCAGAACCGTTCAGGAAAGAGCAGTTGGTCAGGATGTTTTGCAAAGTCTTACACCAGGACAGATGGTTATTAAGATTGTAAATGAAGAAATGATTCATTTAATGGGGTCTGAAACTACCGAGATTTCCTTAAAGCCAGGAAGTGAGATTACAGTTATATTGATGGCTGGACTTCAAGGTGCAGGTAAGACCACCACAACCGCTAAGATTGCAGGTAAATTAAAAAGCAAAGGAAAAAAACCATTGCTGGTAGCCTGTGATATTTATAGACCAGCCGCTATTAAGCAATTACAGATTAATGGTGAAAAGCAAGAAGTCGAAGTATTTTCCATGGGAGATGGGCATAAGCCTGTTAACATTGCTAAGGCAGCTATCGAGCATGCTTCAAAGAATGGACATAATGTTGTTATATTAGATACAGCTGGTCGTCTTCATGTAGATGAAGATATGATGAATGAGCTGGTAGAGATAAAAGAAAATGTTGAAGTACATCAGACCATTTTAGTCGTTGATGCTATGACGGGACAGGATGCAGTGAATGTTGCAGGTATGTTCCAAGAAAAAATTGGAATTGATGGTGTTATTTTAACAAAACTAGATGGTGATACCAGAGGTGGTGCAGCACTTTCCATTCGTGCAGTGACTGGACGCCCGATTCTGTATGTTGGTATGGGAGAAAAGTTATCTGATTTGGAACAGTTTTATCCAGACAGAATGGCATCACGAATACTTGGTATGGGCGATATCTTAACATTGATAGAGAAGGCACAGTCT
Organism: Candidatus Galacturonatibacter soehngenii; assembly: GCF_008830185.1. GTDB lineage: Bacteria > Bacillota > Clostridia > Lachnospirales > Lachnospiraceae > Lachnotalea > Lachnotalea soehngenii. The sequence continues at coordinate 853,497 of NZ_WAGX01000004.1, read as the reverse complement.
GATATTGATGAAGATAAAGCCAAAGAAATGGAAAAGAAATTCAAAAAGGCTCAATTTGGTTTTGATGATTATCTAGAAAGCATGAACCAGATGAAAAAAATGGGCGGATTTGGAGAAATACTTAAGATGCTTCCAGGTATGGGTGGACAGGTCAATCTTGATATGATAGATGAAAAAGCTTTAAGTAAAACAGAAGCCATTATTTTATCAATGACACCGTCTGAAAGAACCAATCCAGATATCTTAAATCCTTCCAGAAAAAGAAGAATTGCAAATGGAGCTGGAGTTGATATCAGCGAAGTAAATAAGCTTGTAAAACAATTTGAACAAGCGAAAAAAATGATGAAGCAAATGCCTGGACTCATGGGAGGCGGCATGGGTGGTTTAATGGGTAAAAAAGGTAAGTTTAAACTTCCTTTTTAACATATATTTTAGAAAATATTTAGGAGGTGAAATACAAATGGCAGTTAAAATCAGATTAAGAAGAATGGGACAAAAGAAAGCTCCTTTCTATAGAATAATTGTAGCTGATTCAAGATCTCCAAGAGATGGAAGATTTGTTGAAGAAATCGGTACTTATGATGCAACTAAGAATCCTAGCGAATTCCATATTAACGAAGAACTAGCTAAGAAATGGTTATCAAACGGTGCACAGCCTACAGAAGTTGTAGGAAAGTTATTCAAATTAGCAGGAATTACAAAATAATTGTAGTTTAATTTCATACAGTTGAAAGTTGTAAGTTTTATTTTAGTAAAGCGTGTAACTGGGAAGGAAACGGAACAGTTACCCTTTCAACTAGTGTAAACAGGTGAGACCATTAATGTTTCACTGTTTGATAAGGAGGTTTCATAATGAAGGAATTGGTAGAAGTCATTGCAAAGTCACTTGTTGATTGTCCAGAAGATGTTGTTGTAACGGAAACAGAAAAAGACAATTCTATAGTTGTTGAGTTACGTGTAGCGCAAGAAGATATGGGAAAAGTAATTGGAAAGCAAGGTCGTATCGCAAAAGCAATCCGTTCTGTTGTGAAAGCAGCAGCCTCCAAAGATGATAAAAAAGTTATAGTGGATATAGTGCAATAGAATGGAAGGGCGACGATGGTCGCCTTTTTGAATATAGTTTAGCCATGCACAAAAATGGAAGAAGGCTGTGCAAGCTTGCTTGCAAAGGGCTACTTATGTTTTTGTATATGGCGTTCTGCCACAGCGAGAAGTAGCGAAGTGTATTCGAGCTGGCATGACTAAATATAAGCGCTATTATTTATATATAGCATATAGATGAAAGGTATAAAGGATGGAGAACTTATTACAAGTTGGGGTGATTACTCAGACGCATGGTATTAAAGGGGAAGTAAAGGTATTTCCTACAACAGACGATGTAAAACGTTTTAAAAAGTTAAAACATGTCTTATTAGACACTGGAAATGAAAATATAGAACTTGAAATAGAGGGCGTAAAGTTCTTTAAACAATACGTTATTTTAAAATTCAAGGGAATTGACAATATAAACGATGTTGAAAAATACAAAGGAAAGAGTCTTCTTGTTACAAGAGAAAATGCAGTAAAATTAAAAAAGAATGAATATTTTATAGCCGATATGATAGGTATGAAGGTTGTTACGGACGAAGAGAAAGACTTTGGAATCTTAAAAGAAGTAATGCAAACGGGTGCCAATGATGTTTACGTAGTTGAAACCATAGACGGAAAAGAAGTGCTGTTACCAGCAATCAAACAATGCATATTAGAGGTTGATATTGAAAATCACCTTATGAAGGTGCACATCATGAAGGGATTAATAGACGAATGAATTATCATGTTTTAACGTTATTTCCACAGATGATTATAGATGGTCTAAGTACAAGCATCATAGGAAGAGCAATTGAAAACAAACTAATTTCACTTGAAGCAATTGATATCAGAGCGTTTTCGACAAACAAACATAAAAAAGTAGACGATTATCCTTATGGCGGTGGAGCAGGTATGGTGATGCAGGCAGAACCTGTATACCTTGCCTATCAGCATGTCACAGATAAGATAGGAAAAAAGCCAAGGGTTGTATTTTTAACACCTCAAGGAAAGGTATTCAATCAAGAAATTGCACAGGACTTAGCAAGGGAAGAAGATCTTGTATTTTTATGTGGTCATTATGAGGGTATTGATGAACGTGTACTAGAGGAAATTGTGACCGATCATATATCAATTGGTGATTATGTATTGACTGGTGGAGAATTGCCAGCCATGGTCATGATTGATGCCATAGCAAGACTGGTACCTGGAGTTCTAAACAACGAGGTATCGGCAGAATTTGAGTCGTTTCAAGATAATCTCCTTGAATATCCTCAATATAGTAGACCAGTTGAATGGAGAGGGAAGAAGGTTCCAGATGTTTTGCTTTCTGGACACCATGGAAATGTAGATAAATGGAGAAGGGAACAATCCATTCTAAGAACGAAACAAAGACGACCAGATTTACTTGAAAAGGCCAAGTTATCAAAAAAAGAGATAGATTATTTAAAGGATTTATAAAGGAGGGGGTATCGGATGTTTCAGGATTTGGTTAAAAAAAGCCGTTCTTATCGAAGATTTTATGAAGAAAAAGAAATTACGATGGAACAATTAAAGCAATTGGTAGAATTGGCTAGACTATCACCAAGTGGAGCAAACAGACAGCCACTTAAGTATGTGCTGAGTGCATCGAGAGAAAAAAATAAAGAAATCTTTGATACATTAGCTTGGGCAGGATATTTAAAGGACTGGGATGGTCCAATTGAAGGAGAAAGACCAAGCGCTTACATTATCATGCTCCGTGATAAAAGTATCTCTAAGGCAATGTCTATAGATGAAGGTATATGTGCACAAAGTATGTTTCTGGGAGCATCTGATCTGGGTTTTGGAGGATGTTTTATTGGTGCGATTAATAAACCAAAGCTTATGAAAGTCCTTGATCTAGGCGAAGAGTATGAGATTGCATTAGTAATTGCATTGGGTTATCCAAAGGAAGAGGTAGTACTAGAAACATTAAATACGAATGAAGATATTAAGTATTATCGTGATGAAGAAGGGGTTCATCATGTACCTAAGAGAAGTTTAAAGGATTTGATTGTACAATATCTAGACAATTAAATGATTTTGATACAATGGTTGACCAGATTTCATAACAATGATACAATGAATAAAAAAGGGAGCTTGTAAACAGGCTGAGAGGAAGTTGTGAACTTCGACCTAGAACCTGATTTGGATAATGCCAACGTAGGGAAAGATAACGTGATATACGCAAGTCATCTTTTCAAAGTGACTTGCCTTTTTTTATAATAGGAACTTCCCCTATTATAAAACCCTCGAAAGGATTGTAAAAGCACAGGTAAGGTTCGTACTCATAAAAATTACAACGCGGAGGATGAAGGATGAAACAAATAATTACAAATGTGAGAAATAAAACACCACTGATTCATTGTATTACCAATTATGTCACAGTAAATGATGTGGCTAATCTGTTATTAGCAAGTGGAGGCTCTCCGATTATGGCAGATGATTCGTTAGAAGTAGAGGAGATTACATCTATATGTAACGGACTAACAATTAATATAGGAACGCTTAATACCAGAACAATTGAATCTATGTTACTAGCAGGAAAGAAAGCAAATAAACTCGGCAAAATAACCGTTCTTGATCCAGTTGGTGCAGGAGCTTCAAAGCTTAGAACAAAGACGGCCTTTCAACTTTTAGATGAGATAGATTTTTCTGTCATACGAGGTAATATTTCAGAGATAAAGACATTGTACCAAGGCAGCGCAAGTACAAAAGGCGTTGATGCAAATATAAGTGATATGGTTACAGAAGAAAACGTATCAAAGGCCATTGAACTTGCAAAGCAACTTAGTAAACAAACGAAGGCAATAATTGCAATTACTGGTGCTATCGATATTGTTGCAAATGAAAATCAGGTATATTTGATCAGAAACGGCCATCCAATGATGTCAAAGATAACAGGAACTGGATGTATGTTATCAGCTCTTATTGCAGCATATGGCGCAGCAAACGAGACGAATCTTTTAGAAGCCGTGGTAAGTGCCACCGCATGTGTTGGATATGCTGGAGAATTGGCATATAAAAAGATGTTAGAGTTAAAGGCAGGGACATCAACCCTTCGCATGTGCTTGATTGATGAGGTGAGTCTTATGACAGATGAAAGTCTTAAGGAGGGAATGAAAGTTGAAATTCGATAGAAAACAATTATTATTATATGCGGTAACCGATCAAAGCTTTGGAAAATCCCAACCTTTAGAAGAACAAGTAAAGGAAGCTCTAGAGGCTGGTGTTACATTCTTACAATTACGAGAAAAGGAATTAGACGAGGAGAGTTTTCTAAACGAAGCAATTAAAATCAAAGCATTGACCGATTATTATCATGTACCTTTTGTAATTAATGATGATGTAGATATTGCAAAAAAATGTGATGCAGATGGTGTTCATGTAGGACAAAGTGATATGGAAATAGTCAAAGCAAGAGAAGTTCTTGGAAGTGATAAAATAATAGGTGTATCTGTTCAAACAGTAGAACAAGCAAAACTGGCTCAAAGCCAAGGAGCTGATTACCTAGGAGTAGGAGCTGTTTTTGCTACTTCAACCAAGCAGGATGCAAAGTCAGTGTCATATGCTACGTTAAAGCAGATATGCGAATCCGTTTCGATTCCAGTTGTTGCAATTGGAGGCATTTTTAATGATAATGTAGAGAAACTAGAAGGTACAAAAATCAGTGGAATTGCAGTTGTTTCAGCGATTTTTGGAAGTGATGATATAAGACAAGCAACTAAGAATTTACTAAAAAAGGCAAAGGATATAATAGATGTATAAATTGAATCATGTAGAGGGTGTTATATTTGACATGGACGGAACATTGATTGATTCCATGTCAATGTGGGAAAATATAGCATCAGACTATCTAAAGAAAAATGGTTATCAGCCAGAAGCAAATTTAGGCTCTTTATTAAAGACTATGAGCCTTTTACAGGGTACGGAATATGTAATTAAAACCTACAGCATGAAAGAAACTGTAAAAGAGATTTTGGATGGAATCAATGAACTTGCAATAGAAAAATATGAAAAAGAATTAAAACCCAAAGAGGGAGCAATAGAATTGGTGCAAGAACTAGCAAAAAGAGGGATTATCATGTGCGTTGCAACGGCGTCTGATAGTAGACTTGCGAAGCTTTGCTTAGAAAGAATCGGTATTCTAAAGCTTTTAAAAGGCGTTTATACTTGTGGCGAAATCGGTGTAGGAAAGGATAGCACTATAATATTTGAATATGCGTTACAACAGCTTGGTACGACAAAGGAGGCTACTTATGTATTCGAAGATTCCCTCTATGCAGTAGAAACAGCTAAAAAAGCAGGGTTTCCAGTGATAGCCATCTATGATGAAGCATCAAAGGAAGATGAGATTACATTAAGAGAAAAGGCCGATGTCTATGTTAATAGTATGAAAGAGTTGCTATAAGGAGGACAAATGGAGAAAGTATTAACAATTGCAGGATCAGATTGTAGTGGAGGAGCAGGCATTCAGGCAGATTTAAAAACGATGACAGCAAGAAAGGTATATGGCATGAGTGTCATTGCTGCTTTGACTGCACAAAACACAACAGGAGTTTATGGCATTATGGAGGTTTCGCCTGAATTTGTTGCCAAGCAACTGGATTGTATTTTTACTGACATCATTCCAGATGCTGTTAAAATAGGGATGGTATCAAATGATGCTATCATAGAGGTGATTGCGGATAAATTAATCCAATATGAAGCAAAAAATATTGTATTAGACCCTGTTATGGTATCAACAAGTGGGAGCAGACTGTTAAATGAAGATGCAACAGCCAAACTAATCAAACGCTTGATTCCAGTGTCTCATTTGATTACACCAAACATTCCTGAGGCAGAGGTATTAAGTGGTCAAAAGATAGAGACAGAAAAGGATATGATTCGTGCGGCAGAAATGATAGCAGAAAATTACAAGGGAGCCATTTTAATAAAAGGTGGTCATAAACAAGAAAATGCCAATGACCTCCTCTATAAAAGCGGCGAATACCAATGGTTTTATGAAGAAAAAGTTGAAAATCCAAACACACATGGAACAGGATGTACCCTATCATCCGCGATTGCCTGTGGTTTGGCAAAAGGATTAAGTGTAGAGCAAAGTATAAAAGAAGCTAAGCACTATATCACGAATGCATTAAAGGCAGGTCTTGATCTAGGAAAGGGAAGAGGGCCTTTGAATCATTGTTTTATGATGTAGGATAAAAGCTAGCATTTAGCAAAGAAACAATTGTTGCTAAATGCTAGCTTTTTATATGATAGGAAATTACAAGTATTTAGTACGAGTAGCCTCCTTGACAAAAAGGGTTATTAATGATATCATATTTGATAATAATATCAAAAGTGATAATATAGTAGAGGTATTCCAATGAAAAAACAAGATATCATAAAAACAATGATGAACCCTGTAAGACTACGAATTATTCAATATCTAATTCTTCATGGGACGGGTACGACAGCACAAATTAAGGAGGAATTAACCGATATTCCACCTGCAAGCCTTTATCGACATATCAAGGCCTTGGAAGAGGCAAAGGTAATAATGATTGTGAAAGAGAATAAAATACGAGGAGTGATTGAAAGAGTTTATCAAATGAATATGGAAAGTCCCATTGGGGATAATCCAACAAATGCGAGTATCAATCAGGTAATCCAAGCAGGTCTTATTAGCTTGATGAGCGAGTTTTCTAGATATTTGGAACATGAAGAAAATGATCCGCAAAAAGATATGCTTTTTTTGACTACGTCCACTTTATTGTTATCAGATGAAGAATTTACAGCGTTTACAAAAGAAATTGGAGAAGCCTTTAATAAAGTAATCCATAACAAGAAAAATGAAGCAAGAAAAGTAAGAAGAATCACATGGATATCTTCACCTTGTGAAGAGTAGGAGGAATAATAAAATGCTGGAAATAAAGAATTTAACAAAAGTATATAAAGGAAATAAAAAGGCTGTGGATTCTCTAAGCCTTACAGTAGAGGCAGGAGATGTATTTGGATTTATTGGACACAATGGTGCTGGAAAAAGTACGACCATTAAATCCTTGGTGGGAATTCTCGACTTTGAAGAAGGTGAGATTATAGTAGATGGTAAGTCCATAAAGAAGCATCCATTAGAATGTAAACGACAACTTGCCTATATACCAGATAATCCAGACCTTTATGAACATTTGACTGGCATACAGTATTTAAACTTTATATGTGATGTTTTTCAAGTTTCTTTGAGAGAAAGAACACAAAGAATTGAAAAGTATGCGAATGACTTTGAAATTACTGGTGCCTTGGGAGACTTGATTTCATCATATTCTCATGGAATGAAGCAAAAACTTGCAATTATATCAGCAATGGTACATAAGCCAAAGCTGTTGGTTCTTGATGAGCCTTTTGTCGGACTCGATCCCAAAGCCTCCTTACAACTTAAAAATATGATGAGAGAGGTTTGTGAACAAGGGAGTGCTGTGTTTTTTTCGACACATGTATTAGAGGTTGCTGAAAAGTTATGTAATAAAATCGCAATCATCAATCACGGTAAATTGGTTGTAAGTGGAGATACAAAACAGCTAGTAAAAGAGCAAACGCTGGAAGAGCTTTTTATGGAGGTATCTGGTGATGAAGAATAATACGATTCTTTTATTAAAGCTTTTACTCATGAATCAATTTAAGATAAACCAGTTAAAAGATAGAAGTAAAAAAAGGGTTAGAATCGTTTTAATGGGAGTTGTAATACTTCTATTAAGTACCATGCTAATCATCTATAGTTATGGAATTGGTTATAGTTTAGGAATGATTGGGATTGCCAAGGTTATTCCAAGCTACGCTTTAACGACAGTAGGTATTATTACACTATTTTTTACTGTATTTAAAAGCAATGGTATATTATTTGGAACAACCGATTATGAAAGCCTAATGTCTTTACCCATCAAAACAAGTGAGATTATTGCAAGTAGGTTCTTACATATGTATTTGATGAATACTTACTTTGCATTTCTGGTTATGGCGCCGCTCGGGTTTGTGTATGTTATATTTGAAAAACCAGCAACCTCTTTTGCATTTATTTGGATTGTTGGAATGTTTTTTTCAACTCTTTTTCCAACGACTTTAGCAACCATAATTGGTGGAATCATTGCGTTTATTTCTTCACATTTTAAATATACAAACGCCTTATCCATTCTACTTTCCTTTATTCTTGTAGTAGGAATTCTACTTTCTTCGATTGGATTGGGAGGAATGGATGAAAGCGTAATGCAAACAACGCAATTAAGTAAGCTTTTTGAAATGCTTTCCAAAGAACTTCATACGATTTACCCATTAAGTCGCTTATTTGAGAAAGCGGTAGTAAATAAAAGCTGGTTTTCATTTGTAGGATTCCTTGCTTTTTCCATAGCAATCTATTTGCTTTTTATTAAAATACTATCCTTACAATATAAAAAGATTAATACTGCTATCTTATCTTTTCAGGCCAAATCCAATTATAAAATAAAAAAAATGAAAATATCAGGAATACGAATGGCTTTGTATAAAAAAGAGTTGAAACGATTTTTTTCATCTTATGCATACGTTCTTAATATTGGAATTGGAGCGGTTATGGCGTTAATAATGGCGATATCAGTATTTGTTTTACAACCTGCCACTTTAGAAAAGGCATTGGAAATGACGAATTTAGAACCGCTTTTAAGTAAAGTTATAGCATTTGCTTTTTCTATGGTACTTTGTATGAGTTGTACAACAAGTGTAGCCTTATCGCTTGAAGGAAAGAATTTATGGATTTTAAAATCACTTCCAATTTCAACTAAGACAATACTAGATAGTAAGATGTTAGTTAATTTAACCATAACCTTGCCTGTTTCAATTATATTTGGAACATTGATGAATGTTAAGTTTGAAACAGACATTATCACAAGAACATTTTTTTATGTAATACCTATCACCTATTCTTTTTTTATAGCTGTTTGGGGAATGTTTATCAATATAAAACTGCCTAATTATGAGTGGACATCAGAAACCGCAGTGATTAAACAAGGAATTGCATCTATGCTTGGGATGCTTTTAGGACCTATTTTTGCATTGATTCCACTTGGAGCAGTATTACTCTTACCAAGTATTTCCTATCAATTGATTCAAATTGCTACCGTAATACTCATTCTTATACTTATTATGTCTTTGTATCGGTATATTGCAAGCAGCAAAATATAACGAATGCTATTGAAAAATCCGATAGATTAAATAACTGACGAGATAGACAATACCAAACATAAGGAAAGCGATAAATAACACACTAAAAAGAATGGAAGAAATTTGTTCCACATAATGAAAAATTGGTAAGCTATTTGATTCCCATATACTTCCTATTAAAGAAAAAGCAAATATAATGATTTCTAAAAGAGCAAAGCCGCTTAATGCATTATCGAAGTCGGCTTTGCTTATTGTCATATGAAGCGCAATAGAAATGATAACATAAATTGCAATCCAATAAGAAAGATTCGAAAAATTCTCAGAAGAAAACATGATGGAAAAAATTAAACTAGCATTATGAAAAAAGGCAGTGCTCAACGTGCTGATTCGTAAGGAATCAATCCCAATAAATGAATCCAAATTGGCTAAAAGAGGAGGAAATAAAAAATTGATAATCCATACAATAATACTTGACCCTACTATCATCGGTGCAATTCCAATAAAAAAACAACCAGTAGTTTGATAGAGACTATTGGCATTATATTTATGCTTCACAAATCCTAAAATATTATCATAACGACCTTTGACGGGGCGAAAGAGACTGACTTGTGTTACCTTATGTCTAAAGATTAGACACATAATAAGATGGCTTATTTCATGTATTGGAACGCCGACGATACCAAATATCACCGTTCCAATATACCCTATACTTTTTCGAAGATTACGATTACAACCCTTTTTCATAACAAAAAAGAGAAGCCCAAATACAATAAGTGGCATAAGTAGCAGTATATTAATAAGGAAAAATTCCTTAATGGATCTGGTTAGATAAGTTTGCATAATAACCTCCAAATCATTGTTGATTGTAAATAGTATACCCCAAATATAGGTTCGTTTTGTGAAAAATGTAAAAATAATTCAATTAGTTAAATTTATAATTTATTTTTGTACAAATTAGTGCATAATTGAAACGTTGCAAAAATAAAATAAAAAAAGTTTAAAAACTAATAATTATAAAAAATGAATGTTTGGTTTGAGTATGAAAAGTAATAAAATCTGATAATTGGACATACAAATGTATGTGTATAGAAGACATTATAAAATTACAAAAACAAAGAATAGATTTGAGCAATAAAAACATCTTTATAAAGTAATAATAATACTTATAACATACTGGAGGTTAGAAAAGAAATGAAATTTAGTGAAATGCCATATCAAAGAATAGACTTTGACAAAGTAAAAGTTAGGTTTGAAGAAATAAAGAAAAGTTTTGTAAATGCGAAAAGCGGCGAAGAGCAATTTGAGATTCACAAACAATATTATGATCTGATAAATGAGATTGAAACAATGATGACAATTGCTCAAATCAGACATGATATTGATACAAAAGATGAATTTTATGATAAAGAGCAAGCATATTATGATGAAATATCGCCTCTCATTCACAATATGCAAGTAAGTTACGTGAAACAATTATATGAATCTTCGTACAAAGAATATCTAGAAGAAAAGATAGGTAAGGTCGCATTTAAGAATATTGAAATCAGCCTAAAAGCATTTGATGAAAAAATCATACAGCTAATGCAAGAAGAAAATACGTTAACAACAGCTTACGATAAATTAATTGCAAGTGCAGCAATAGATTGGGAGGGAGAGACTCTTAATCTATCCTTACTTCGAAAATATTTAACGGCTAAAGATAGATTGGTAAGAAAAAAAGCATATGATAAATATTGCGATTTCTTTGAATCGAATGCGAAAGAACTAGATGATATCTATGATAAATTAGTTCAAAATCGTACCAAACAAGCAAGAGAGTTGGGGTATGATAACTATCTGCAACTAGGCTATTATCGTATGAATCGTAATTGTTATGACAAAGAGATGGTAGAATACTTTAGAAATCAGATTAAAGAATATTTTGTACCTTTTGTGCAAAGATTGCATGAAAGAAGAAGAGAGCGTTTAGGCCTTGATAAATTATCCTATATTGATGAAGCTGTATTTTTCTTAAATGGTAATCCGGAGCCAGTTGGGACTCCAGATGAAATTATGCAAAATGGTCAGACAATGTATCGTGAACTATCAGCCGAGACCAAAGAATTCTTTGATTTCATGACAGAAAATCAATTATTTGATGTACTAGGGAGAAAAACAAAAAAAGCAGGAGGATATATGACTTATCTTCCATTATATAAAGCACCTTTTATTTTTGCTAATTTTAATGGAACAAGCGGTGATATTGATGTTATTACACATGAATGCGGTCATGCATTTCAAGGATATCTTTCTGGTAAAGATCCAATCAAAGAGCATGCGGACATTACAATGGAAACAGCAGAGATACATTCTATGTCGATGGAATTTTTTACAGAACCTTGGATGGAGAAATTCTTTGGAGAAAGAACAAACGATTATTTATCAATGCATTTAGAAGAAGCGGCCGCTTTTATCCCTTATGGTTGTATGGTGGATGAATTTCAGCATATTGTATATGAAAATCCAGAAATGACATGTGCCAAGCGGCATCAAGTCTGGATTGATTTAGAAAAAATATATCGACCACATATAGATTATACTGGTAGTCCATATTTTGAAAAGGGAGGATTTTGGCAAAAGCAATTACACATCTATGATTATCCGCTCTATTATATTGACTATTGTATTGCTCAAACTTGTGCGTTCCAATACAAAGTTTGGATGGATGAAAACTTTGAAGAAGCTTGGTCTAGCTATTTAAAACTATGCAAACTTTCTGCAAGTGACTTCTTTACCAATATGATAAAAGAAGTAGGCTTAAAAAGCCCTTTTGAGGATGGAGGCGTAGAAGATATTGTTATGAAACTTTCTACAAAGCTTTTTAAAGAGAATTAAGTAAAAATTAAAGAGGTGATGATTAATACAAATCACCTCTTTTTAAAAAATATATGTTGTACTTACTGTATAGTATGCGAAGGGTTAGTTCTTAACGCAATTTACTATAAACAAAAATAAAGGAGGGTATTATTTATGAAGAAATTTTTCTCGCTTTTTCTTGCCACTGCGATGACGATAACGTTATTAACGGCGTGTGGTTCCAAAGATGCGACAAAAGAAGTAACGCAAAGTGAAGATGCGAACAATACACAAGAACCAACATCCACTTCGGATGAAACACCGTTAGTGGTTGGATATAGTCCATTTAGTGAAAAATTCAGTCCTTTTTTTGCAAGTACAGTATTTGACCAACATGCACAAACCATAACGCAGACTAGGATTGGCACATTTGACCGAGCAGGTGCGATAGTAGAAAAAGCAAAAGATGGGGAAACCAAAAACTTTAATGGTACAGATTATACATATAATGGTCTATCAAATATCACAACATCCTATGATGAGGCATCTAACATCACTACTTATGACATTCAAATTCGTGATGATGTGACCTTTAGTGATGGAGAAAAACTAACAGCGGATGATATTATTTTTACCCTCTACGTTATCTCGGATCCATCTTACGACGGCCCTTTAACCTTTAATTCAAAGCCAGTTATTGGTATGAAAAATTATCGTGCAAACAGTACTGTAGCAGACTCAATTACAACAGATGAGATTCAAGCAACCATAAAAGTAATGCCAGAAGCTTTAGCAACACAAATCAAAGAAACCATTATTGTGCCAACGCTTACAAGTGAATTAGAATGGGCAGCTTCCCTCTATGGAGATGAGTCTTATAAGACTTATACACAGCAGTATCCAGAAACAAAAGATTTGTTTGCCTTTTTCTATTCAAAAGACGAATCATATGATTCAACGAAAGCAGCCGATGAACAGCAGGTACTAAAAGATTTAATTGAAATGTATGGTGCAGATTATAAAGCATTAGGAAAAGCATATGCAAGTGATGAGTCCAACTACGATGCAGACGTAAATAAGTTAGCAGAAAGTTACATAGTAGAACAAAAAAAGGCCGCAGGTGAAGGCGAAGAAGTTCCAAATATTGAAGGTATTAAAAAAATAAGTGATTATGAAGTACAGATTCAAACAAATGGATTTGACGCAACCGTTATCTATGCTTTTGACTTAGAGTGTGCGCCAATGCATTATTATGGAGATGAATCCCTTTATAATTACAATGAAAATCAATTTGGTTTTACTAGAGGAGATATTTCAAGTGTTAAGGAAAAAACAACAACTCCGCTTGGAGCAGGTCCATATAAATTTATAAAATACGAAAATAAAGTAATTTATTATGAAGCAAATGAAAATTATTTCTTAGGTGCACCAAAGATTAAATATCTTCAGTTTAAAGAATCAACGGATGCAGATAAGATTGCAGGCTTAGTGCAAGGAACAGTTGATATTACAGATCCAAACGGAAGTAAGACTAATTTTGACCAAATTAAAAGTGAAAATAGCAATGGCGAAACACAAGGGGATAAGATTTATTTAAGTACAGTGGATAATCGTGGATATGGCTATATCGGTATCAATGCAAACACGGTAAATGTAGGTGGAGATCCTGCATCTGATGCTTCAAAAAACTTAAGAAAAGCACTTTCCACTATCTTTGCAGTGTATCGTGAAGTTTCTGTTGATTCCTATTATGGAGATGCAGCAAGTGTAATTCAGTATCCGATTTCGAATACATCATGGGCAGCACCACAAAAATCTGACTCTGATTACCAGATAGCATTTGCAAAAGATGTAGAAGGGAATACCATTTATACCGACTCCATGTCAGCAGAAGATAAGTACATTGCCGCAAAAACAGCAGCACTATCCTTCTTACAAGTAGCAGGCTATACCGTTGACAACAATAAAGTAACTGCGGCCCCAGATGGTGCTAAATTGGAATATGAAGTATTAATTGGAGCCGATGGAACAGGAGATCACCCATCTTTTGGTGTATTAACAGATACAAAAGCAGCTTTAGAAGAAATAGGTATCACTCTAACAATTAATGATTTTTCTGATTCCAGCCAGCTATGGACCACTTTGGATAGTGGAACACAGGAAATCTGGTGTGCGGCTTGGCAAGCGGATAATGATCCTGATATGTATCAGATCTATCATAGCGATAATATTCCAGGAAACGGATTTGGAATTGATAATCGTTATTCCATTGATGATGAAGAGTTAGATCAATTGATTATGACGGCAAGAACAAGTGATGATCAGACTTATCGTAAAGCCATTTACAAACAATGCCTTGATATTATCTTAGATTGGGCAGTAGAAATCCCAATATACCAAAGACAAAATTGCGTAATTTTTAGTGCAGAAAGGGTAAATCTTGATAGTATTACACAAGACATATCTACTTACTATGAATGGTATCGAGATATTCAGAACTTTGAAATGAAAAAGTAATTTAACGGTGCAGTTAACTGTCGTGTTAACTGCACCAATTTGTATATGAACGCATGTCCAAATTGGTGTTGTTAACCAATGAATAAAAATCAGGAGAGGATATAGATGAAGAAATTTGTTATAAGAAGACTTTTGCAAAGCATCGTAATCTTATTTTTTGTTTCTTTTATAATCTATGGCATTATGAGATGTATGCCTTCAAGTTATGTAGAGACACAAGCAAGAATCTTGTCAACAAAGCCAGGTGCTAAGACGTATCAAGAGTGGATTGACCAGTTAAATAAAGCTTATGGTCTTGACGTAGGAGTATTGCAAGGATACATCAAATGGGCTAGTAAGGCAATTGTTGGTGATTTTGGTGATTCGTGGTATTGGAATCTTCCAGTAACAGTTAAATTTAGTAAAGTTATTTGGCATTCCTTTGCACTTGGATTCGCATCTTTTATTTTAGAAATTATCATTGCCATTCCGCTTGGTATTTTATCCGCAAAAAAGCAATATAGTAAGACAGACTATGCGGTTACAGTACTTGCACTGATAGGTATTTCTATTCCAAGCTTTTTTTTAGCAACTCTTTTAAAGTATGTATTTTCAATTAAATTAGGTTGGTTTGATTTGTTTGGAGTCGTGGGAAGAATGCATGAGCAGTTGAGTGCTATTGGACAATTTTTAGATATAGCAAAGCATTATGTATTACCAGTTATCACACTAACAATAATCAGTATGGGAAGTTTAATGAGATATACAAGAACAAATATGTTAGAAGTCTTGAATGCGGATTATATAAGAACTGCTAGAGCAAAAGGACTGGCGGAAAAAAAGGTTATTAATTATCATGCATTTCGTAATACTTTAATTCCAATTATAACCTTACTTGGAAGTTCGATCCCCAATTTGTTTGCGGGAGCTATGGTTACAGAAACGATATTTCAGATTCCAGGGATTGGATATACTTCTTATCAGTCAATGATTCAAGGAGATATACCATTTACTATGTTTTATATTGTGTTTTTAGCATTCTTGACGCTACTTGGAACAATTATCGCAGACATTTTGTATGCAGTTGTCGACCCACGTGTAAGAATAAACTAAGAGGGGGAAGCTATGGCAAATATAGAGAATAAAAAAAACAACAATCAAGATAGTAACAAAGCCAATGCTTTGGATGATGAGCAAAGAGTTTTGGTGTTATCTCCTGGAATGCTTGTTACCAAGAGATTCTTAAGAAACCACTTGGCATTAGTTGGACTCATCATAATTGTATTCATGTTTTCTTTTTCTTTCATTGGTGGAGTCTTGTCTCCATATGGAGAAAGAGAAGTATTTCGTACTTATGAAACGGCATTAAAAGATTATGCAGGAGCCAGTATAAATAAAGAATATCAGTTTACGGATGCCAAGGAAAAAGAATTTCCTGCACTCGCCAAGGCCGATATGATATTAGCAATTAATAAAGACAGTGACTCATTTACTTCTGGTGACGTTGTCTATACATTAATAAAAGAAACGGAAAGGATGTATCGGATTGTACAATTAAAAGAAGTGGGAAGTGTAATGACGGTAAAAGGTATCACCTCCTTTAACCAAACAGGTGATGTTTTGTTTACGGATTCTATGAAAGAAGCCTATGCAAACGCAGTTGCAGCAGATGGGCAGTCATTTGAAGTAGAGAATGTTACATATGTCATTACAAAAAGCGGAAAGATGGATATAATTTCTTTGGCAGAAGAAGTATCGATTGCAACAACAATGATATTTCATACTTATACAAAAGATACAAGTCTTACTTCGGAATTTAAAGTAGAAGCACAAAAAGCAATCGCCAAAAACCAAACATCTTTTGAAGCGGATGGACTTACTTATACACTGGAAATTCGAGATCAATCGGCATTGTTTTACTTAGAAGGAAAAGAGTATGCAAGCGCATCCGAATATAGTATTAAGGCAATTGCTTCGGATGTATTCTTAAGCATCGATTTTAAATTAGCATTGGAACAAGCAATTAGAAGTAATAAAACAAAGCTTGCATTCACAAATGAGTTAGGAGAGATTGAACAGTACGTTATCGAACGCAATCATACACAATATACGGTAAAAAGAGAAGTGAGTACACAGGTAAATAATACTTATGAATCACCGTCTTTAAAGCATTGGCTTGGAACAGATGGAAATGGAATGGATGTCATGACAAGATTAATGTATGGTGGACGTATCTCTTTGTTAATTGGTTTTGTGGTAGTAATATTAGAAATCGTTCTTGGAATTCTCATTGGTGGAGTGTCTGGATATTTTGGTGGTTGGATGGATACGTTTTGTATGAGAATGGTAGATGTTTTCAACTGTATACCGTCCATGCCTTTGTATATTATTTTAGGTGCTATTATGGATTTTATGAAAATTAATCCGAGTATTCGAATCTATTTCTTGTGCGTTGTACTAGGAATTTTAACCTGGCCTAAAGTAGCTAGAATGGTGCGTGGGCAGATATTATCATTAAGAGAACAAGAATTTATGATTGCCACGGAAGCTACAGGAATTCGTACTTCAAAACGAATATTTAAGCATTTAATTCCAAATGTAATTCCACAGATTGTTGTAATGGCAACTATGGGACTTGGTGATGTAATCTTACTGGAAGCAACTCTTAGTTTCTTTGGTCTAGGTGTAAAATACCCGTATGCATCTTGGGGGAATATCGTAAATGCAGTAAATGATGTTTATGTAATGACGAACTTCTGGTTCATATGGATACCAGCTGGTCTTTTAATTCTTATTACGGTGTTAGGGTTTAACTTTATTGGTGATGGTCTTCGTGATGCATTTGATCCTAAGATGAAACGGTAGGAGGTAAGTATGGCTATATTTATAAAAAATGGGGCAAAAGATGCCAATTATATATCAGCAAAAGAATCGAGAAGAATTTCAAAAGAAAACCGAAAGATTACCAACGGGTACGAGAAGAAGAGAAATCGAAAAGTGATTCCCAAAGCGGAATATGTGACAAAAATGAAGAATCCAAACAATGTTGTTGAATTTGACAATCTCCATACATATTTCTTCTCTGATGTTGGTGTTGTAAAATCAGTCAATGGCGTATCCTTTGATATACCAAAAGGAAAAACAGTTGGTGTAGTTGGTGAGTCAGGATGTGGAAAATCAGTAACTAGTTTATCCTTAATGCAGCTTGTACAAAGACCGCAAGGGCAAGTTGTGGAAGGTGCAATCCGTTTTAATACAGGTAATGAAGTAGTTGATGTGACCAAAATGCCAACGGCAAAGATGCAAAAGCTTCGTGGAAATAAGCTGTCAATGATATTCCAAGAGCCAATGACTAGTTTAAATCCCGTATTTCGAATTGGTCTTCAAGTGGATGAGGTAATTGCTTTGCACTACCCGCAAATGAACAAAGAGGATATTAAAAAACGTACCATAGAAATGCTTGAACTAGTTGGCATTGCAAATAGTGAAGGGGTCTACAAAATGTATCCGCATGAATTATCAGGTGGAATGCGTCAGCGTGTCATGATAGCCATGGGCCTTGCTTGTGATCCAGAACTTATCATTGCAGACGAGCCAACTACCGCACTTGATGTAACGATTCAGGCGCAGATATTAGATCTTTTAAGAGATTTAAAGGTTCGTATCAACAGTAGCATCATGCTAATTACGCACGATCTTGGAGTCATAGCAGAAATGGCTGATTATGTAGTAGTCATGTATGCGGGACGTATTGTAGAAAAAGGAACAGTGGCAGAAATATTTTCCAATCCATGTCATCCGTATACAATAGGCCTAATGAATAGTAAGCCAGCAGTAGGTAAGAAAGTGGGTCGATTATACAGCATACCAGGTAAAGTTCCCAATCCAATTAATATGCCAGATTATTGTTATTTCAAAGATAGATGTGAAATGTGTTTAGAGGTCTGTGCGGGAATATACCCTGAATTAGTGCAATTATCGCCAACTCATTTTGTAAGTTGCTATCGCCACTATGACATATTTCGAGAGGAGGATAAGGGCTAATGGCTGACAATATAATAGAAGTGAAACATTTAAAGAAGTATTTTCCAATTAAAAGCGGTCCCTTAGGAAAACGAAAGGGTACAGTAAAAGCCGTAGATGATGTCAGCTTTACAATTAAGAAAGGGACTACCATGGGATTGGTGGGGGAATCAGGTTGCGGAAAATCAACAACTGGAAGAACGATTCTTCGTTTGTTAGATAAGACTGAAGGAGAAGTTTTATTTTATGAAAAAGAGGTACATAGTTTGCATAAAAAAGAATTAAGAGAGCTTCGTACCAAAATGCAGATTATTTTTCAGGATCCTTATTCTAGCCTATCACCTAGATTGCCAGTTGGTGAAATTATTGGTGAAGCAGTAAAAGAGCATAATCTAGTTCCAAAGGATAAATATGAAGAACATTTGAATCGGATAATGCTTTCTTGCGGACTACAAGTTTATCATAAGGATCGATATCCGCATGAATTTTCGGGCGGACAGCGCCAAAGAATATGCATTGCAAGAGCACTTGCATTGAATCCAGAATTTATCGTTTGCGATGAACCTGTATCAGCACTTGACGTATCGATACAGGCGCAGATTATCAACTTGTTAGAAGATTTACAAGCAGAATACGGCCTTACTTACTTATTTATATCACATGATCTTTCGGTCGTAGAACATATTTGTGATACAGTTGGAGTTATGTATCTTGGAGGTTTGGTTGAGATGGGAAGTACAGAGGATATTTTTTCGAATCCGCTACATCCCTATACCAAAGCACTTTTTAGTGCGATACCAGTTCCAGACCCTTTGGCAAAACTTAATCGAATCGTATTAAAAGGAAACATTCCTTCTCCTGCAAACCCACCTAAAGGATGTAAATTTCATACAAGATGCAGAGAGTGTATGGAGATATGTAAGACAAAGGCTCCAAATGAAAAGAATATGGGCAACGGTCATATGGTATCATGTCATTTGTATGATAAATAATTCTTTTCTCATATAAAAAAGCCAATACACAAAATGTATTGGCTTGTATCATTTATTCTATCGCATAATTAACTACTGCGGTTAGAGAGATACTACTTGTATTCTTTACATATATTTTGTATGTTCCTGAACTTGGAGCTGTAAAGGAACAATAGCCGCCTCCACGGATACTTTTTACATGATAGGTATCTTCTAAGTCAATAATACCGATGCGTGACATAGCAGTACTAGAGGTAACTGTGCAACTAACGGTTATAGTTTGATCTTTGCTTAAGTAGATTTTTCTCGTTTTCGAGTCATTTGATGCAAGTTTCCAAACGATAGAAGTATCAGCACTTTGCACAGATATAATGTCATCATTGCTTTTGGCACGCATATTAGTTGTAGTAGCAAGCGCTTGGATTGGTGTAAAGAAAATTACAAAAGTCATGATAAAAGTGTAAAATAGTGTTTTTTTATTCATAGTTATATCCCCCTTATTAATTACTATTTTAGTTTATTGGTTATTCAAAATAATAAAAACCATTGATGTTAACATCTTCATTCGATGGGTTTTGACAAAATATCGTATAAGTTCCATCTTCTGTTATTTCATAGCGAAATAATACATAAGAGGAGCCATCCACGTAGTGTATATTTCCCTCTAAATCAATGATGCCATGATGTAAAGAAACCCCTTGCTTCATCATAGCATGTGCGATGAAAAGAACATCTCCTTTTTTAACTTTGATTTTCATACTATTAATGCCGTTATTTTTTTTGATTTTCCAAAAATAAGTCGTAACATTGGTATCTTCAGTTGGTGCGTCTTCAGTACGAACACCAGTTTCTACATATTCTTCACCAGGAATCACATGAGCAGGTGAAACTAAAAAATGTACAGGTTCTTCCTTTATATAGTTTGATGTATCGTAATACCAATCATAATAATAACTAAGAAATTCATTGCTTGCTGCATTCACTGATAATGTACCAAAACCAAAGAAGAATATTCCTGTTGCGAATGCGAGAACAGAAGCATGTTGAAACGATTTCTTTTCCGTAACGATTCGCTTGATACGAGATTCCAAATGTCCTGTCTTTTCAGAAAAGGCAGAGTAATTAAGATGAAAACTCATACTAGGAAGAGTTGCTAGTTTGAGCAATGTGGAAGCATATTCTTTTGGTGAAAACAAATCATGATTCTTACAACAGAGATTGTCGCAATTATATTCACACCATTCATTGATTAATTTCGTTAGTTTATGAACGAATGGATTAAACCAATGTAAACAAAGAATAAGATTTCCTAATTGCTTAAAAAGAAGATCATGTTGCTTGTAGTGAATATTTTCATGATATAGCATAACCATTAAATCTTCGCTGGGAAAACCACTTGGAAGTAGTATTTTAGGAACCAAAATTCCTGCTAACATAGGTGAAGATATTGTATCATTGTAATAGAGCGGCAATGATTTCTTTAACTTTAGTTTTTGGCTAATATGCTTTTCCATATCGATGATAGTAGGGTCAGTAATACGAGCATTGTATTTCAAAACATGAAAATAAAAATAAATATAAGTATATAGAGTATAAAGAAATACAATAATGGCCCCAATAAACCAGACGATAAATGGTAAAAATAATATTCTGCTCATATGTGGATTGATTAATCCAATGATAGGTACCGAACTTAATAATTCTTCGTCTGAAATTATATCATACAATCTTTCCCAATATACGATGGGAGTGATATAAAACAAGATAATTGCTTTAAAAATACGGTAATTACCACTGGTTGATATAAATTGATTTATCAATTTGTTAAAGATACACCACAAACATACTAAAAGAGTTCCCCCAAAAGATGTACTGATAATGAAAAATTCTAAAAAACTAATCCATGTCATCAATCATCTTCTTGATATTGTTTAGTTCATCCTTTGTTAAGAATTCTTGTTTGTAAAGTGATGCCACAAGGTTAGAAGCAGAACCATCATACCAAAAATTAATCATGTTGCCCGTTTCAAGCTTCTTGTACTCATCCTCACTAATAGTAGGTTTGTAATAGAAATACCTACCTTTACGATAAGAGGTTGCAACACCCTTTTCGATTATGTGAGCTAAGAAAGTAGCAACGGTAGTACGCTTCCAGATTTTTTGATACTTCACTGCACAAAGGGATAATACTTCTTGCAATGTAATATCATGATCGCTTTCCCAAACGATTTTCATTACCTCATATTCACTGTTTGTTAATGGGATTAATTTAGATTGTGCCATAAAGAGCCTCCTTGTTTTTTAAATTCTCCCTTATTAATATATATTATTTATCTCATAATCGAGTGGAATAGTCAACTACTAAATTAGATTTAATTTTAAAGAATATTAAATATAATCAAAGATATAGTTGATTGTATAAATAGACATTGACAATAATAGACAAAAATTATAAAATACCTCATGTAAGAATCGAATTTATTTACATAGATTGAAGGGTGATACTGTGGAGCTAATAATAATTGTACTATCACTATTATTTTTTTGTATTTTAATTTTGGGGTTATTAAATCGTTCAAGAGATAGCTTTTTTATTAAATATTATGGACTGGAAAATTATAAGCATAAATATTTAATACAAAATATCATTAATTATCTGTTTTGTTTTACAATTCTTATCATCACTTGTTTTCTTTACTTTTATCATATAAGTGAAATTATTGTTATTCTCATTCCTCTTATTGTAAAAGGAATAACGGTAATATTAAAAAAAATAATTCATTAAGTAAGGAAATACCTAAAAATGAATCATTCAACGGACGAGAAATCGTCCAAAATTTACATAAAAAAGGAAGTGTAAAATTTAATTGTAAAATATTAAATTGAGGGGGTTGACATATTGGTTTAGTATGTTATAATTTAACTACAAAACGAAGTTAGAAAAGACTAACATAAGATAGAAAGATAAAACTTAAATAGAAGAGAGGAGAATTATTATGTTTGAACAAATTAAATTACCATACTCATTTGACGCTTTGGAGCCACATATTGATACTCTTACAATGGAAACTCATTATTCCAAACATCATGCAACTTATACAAAGAATCTTAATGATTTTGCCCAAAAGGCTGGAATAGAAGGAAAGTCAATTGAAGATGTTTTAGCAGGATGGAAAAAAGATGTGCCTGACGACGTAAAAGCGGCAATACGTAATAACGGCGGTGGATTTTATAACCATAACCTATATTTTGGACACTTATCACCAAATGGTGGTGGAGAACCAAGTGCAGAGTTAGGTAATAAAATAAAAGATACATTTTCCAGTTTCGCTGAATTTAAGGATCAAATTAGTAAAGCAGCAGTTGGACAATTTGGATCAGGATGGGCATGGCTAGCAACCAATGCAGCAGGAGATCTTAGAGTAATGGCAAGTCCAAATCAGGATAATCCTTTATTAGAAACAGAAGGAGAATGGCAACCAATCCTAGGAATCGATGTGTGGGAGCATGCATATTACCTGAAATATAAGAATCTTCGTGTCGATTACGTGAAGGAATTTTTCGAAGTAGTTGATTGGAAGAAAGTAGAAGAAAATTATAAAAACCGTAGAAAATAATTAGATAGAATTTAATAAAAGAAAAAACCGTTGATTCCTAAATAGCAAGCAGGTATCAATGGTTTTTTTAATGTAATATTGAATAAAAACGAAATAGTAATTATAATAGAAATGAAATATATTATGAAATAGAAGATTCTATTTCCTTTTTACGCTAAGTAACGATGCAATGTCGTTACCACAGGAGGATACAAAATGTATGATGCTTTGCTAGTAATTGATGTCCAAACTGCATTGATGGAAGAACATCCATGCAATGAAGCCAATTTTATTCAAAATATAAAAGAGTTAATTGAAAGCTTTAGAACCAATAACAAGCCAGTTCTTTATGTTCAACATAACGGAGGAATTGGAGATGACCTGGAGCATGGTAGTAAAGGGTGGAGCATTTATCAAGAGATTGAACCTGTTCTAAGTGATATTATGATAGAAAAGAAATTCAACAGTGCATTTCGCCAAACGGCTTTAAAGGAAGAACTAGATAAAATAAATGCTAAAAATATTATAATTTGTGGTATGCAAACGGAGTATTGTATAGATGTATCAGTCAAAGTAGCCTTTGAATATGGTTATAACATAACAATTGTAAAAAATTCAACTACCACTTTTGATAATGATTTTAGTCAGGGAGAAAAACTAACCAAGTATTATGAATATAAAATCTGGAACAATAGATATGCAACTGTGATATCACAAAAAGAATTCAAAGATAATATGAATAAGTAGTACTTGAGGAATGGGGAAGAGGGAGAATATAGGAGAAAATTATGATTATACTTATTACAGGAAGCTCACATACAGGCAAAACACTATTATCACAGAAATTAATTGAGAAGTATCATTATCCTAGTATGTCGCTTGACCATCTAAAAATGGGACTGATCCGTAGCGGTCTAACCAATCTTACGCCTAATGATGATAGTAAAATGACAGATTTGCTTTGGCCGATTGTAAAGGAAATGATAAAAACTGCAATTGAAAATGACCAGAATATGATAATTGAAGGTTGCTATATTCCATATGATTGGAAGACATATTTTACGCCAGAGTATCTAGAGCATATTAAATTTATATGCTTAGTAATGTCATCAAACTATATTGAAGAGCATTTTAGTGATATAAAAAAATATGCCAGTGTGATTGAGAACCGTGTAACAGATGATTACTGTAAAAAAGAGATATTGCTAAGGGACAACCGTATTTGTTTAGAAATGTGTAAAAAATATGGTTGTGATTACATATTGATAGACGGTAAATATAAGATTGATATAAATTTGAATATAAATGAAAAAGTAAGGAATTTGTAAAACGAAGTATTATTTTTTATGCTTGCCAAAAAACATGAGCTATGTTAAAATAAATCATTGTGAGAACAAATAGATGGTCCTCTGTTACGAGAACGTATTAAGAACATCCAAATATTAAGGAGGTCACACAAGTGAACGAAATTATTAAGAATATCGAAGCAGAACAGTTAAAAAAAGAAGTACCTCAGTTTAATGTTGGCGATACTGTTAGAGTACACGCTAAAATTAAAGAAGGAACTCGTGAAAGAATTCAGGTTTTTGAAGGTACTGTATTGAAAAAACAAGGCGGAAGTTCAAGAGCTACATTTACAGTAAGAAAGAATTCCAATGGAATCGGAGTAGAAAAAACTTGGCCTTTACATTCTCCTTTCGTAGAGAAAGTAGAAGTAGTAAGATTAGGTAAAGTAAGAAGAGCAAAACTTTACTACTTAAGAGATCGTGTTGGTAAGAAAGCTAAAGTAAAAGAATTAGTGAAATAACTGAAATGAGACCTTACAGGGACAAGTACTTAACGTATATTGTCCCTTTTTTCAAAGTAAATGATGAATAACGGGATAGTAATGTATAATGAACTAAGGATGATGTGAAAATGGGTGAACTTAACTTTTATAGAAAAAAAAAGAAAATAAGTGCTTCGCTTTTGAGGGAAATATTTGTTTGGATATTCGATATTGCAGTTGTGTTAATTATTGCATTTGCACTCGTGCATTTTATAGGGGAAAAAACAAGTATTATAGGTGAATCAATGGCACCTACACTTGAGAATGACGATATTGTTATCATTAATAAATTTATTTATGAAGTGAGCTCTCCTAAACGTAATGATATTGTAGTGTTTAAACCATATGGGAATGAGAAACTACACTACTATATTAAGAGAGTAGTTGGATTACCAGGAGAGACGATACAGATTGTAGAAGGAAAAATATATATCAATGGCGAAATATTAGAAGAAAAGATTGAGGTTGTTGCTATCGAAAACCCAGGACTTGCAAGTAAGCCAATTAAGCTTGGAGTAGATGAATATTTTGTGCTTGGAGATAACCGTAATAACAGCGAAGATAGTAGATTTGCCGAAATAGGTAATGTTAATATAGATGATATTGAAGGAAAAGCGTGGTTTCGTATATCACCCAAAAATAAAATTGGTTTTGTAGAATAGATGGACATGTGTTAAAGCTTGACTATGAGACATATAACGGAGGACATAAAATGCATTTTCAATGGTACCCAGGACATATGACAAAAGCAAAGAGGATGATGCAGGAAAATATTAAGCTGATTGACTTAGTAATTGAGCTTGTAGATGCAAGAATACCTTTAAGCAGTCGTAATCCTGATATAGATGATTTGAGTCAAAATAAAGCCAGGATTGTTTTGCTAAATAAATCAGATTTAGCGAATGAGAAAGTAAATGATGAATGGAAAAAATACTTTGAAGACAAAGGATTTTTTGTAGTAAAGGTGAATTCAAAAAATGGGCTTGGAATAAAGAATGTAAATGGAATAATCCAAGATGCGTGTAAGGAAAAGATTGAAAGAGACCGAAAAAGAGGTATTTTAAACAGACCTGTAAGAGCTATGGTAGTTGGAATCCCAAATGTTGGTAAGTCGACATTTATTAATACGTTTGCGGGAAAAGCAGCAACGAAAACAGGTAATAAACCAGGCGTAACAAAAGGAAAACAATGGATTAAGTTAAATAAGAATGTAGAATTGTTAGATACCCCTGGTATATTATGGCCAAAATTCGAAGATCAAATCGTTGGATTAAGACTTGCTTTGATAGGCTCTATCAAAGATGAGATATTAAATGTGGAAGAACTAGCCATTGAATTAATTAAGTTTTTAAGTAGCAATTATAAGGGATTACTGGAAGAGAGATATAAAATAGAGGATGTAGAAGATCCTGTGGTAGCACTTCATAACATTGCCCAAATCAGACAATGTAAATTAAGAGGAAATGAATTAGACCTAATGAAAGCATCGAATTTATTGATTGAGGATTTTAGAAGTGGAAAGTTAGGCAGAATTACTCTTGAACTTCCAGGCGAATCGTAATAAGATAAGTGGGGGGAACATAGACAGATAGAAAGGTGCAGGTAGCGACATGAAGGAAGAGCATAATAAGGGCGAGGAAGAAAAGAAAAGTGTGATAAGAGAATTATTGGAATTAGTGGCTTATATGGCAGTTGTACTGGTTATGGCAGGCTTGATTGTAACTTTTGTAGGTCAACGAACTATGGTGAGTGGATCATCTATGGAAAGCACGTTAAGTGATAAGGATAATTTAATTGTTGATAAAATTACTTATCGATTTTCAGACCCACAAAGATATGATATTATTGTTTTTCCATACCAATATGAGGAAGATACTTATTACATTAAAAGAATAATTGGCTTACCAGGAGAAACCGTGCAAATAACAGACAATGGAGATATTCTAATTAATGGAGAAATTCTTTCAGAAACGTATGGTAGAGAAAGAATCGAATCACCAGGAAGAGCAAGTGAATTAATTACATTGGGAGATGACGAATATTTTGTAATGGGAGATAATCGAAATGCCAGCGCAGATAGTAGAGAACCTGATGTTGGTAATATTAATAGATCAGATATCATTGGAAGAGCCTGGGTAAGAATTTGGCCACTTAATAAATTTGGCGTATTAAAACATCAATAGGTGATAAAATGGAAATGAAGATAAATCAAATAAAAGAAGAATTGCAGGCAGCAGATATGAATATGCTGCCTGTAATAATAAGAAAATACGAAAGCGATACCAGAAATGGTGTTGTAACATTAATAAAAAAGTATCAAGGAAGAATTCAAAAGCTTGAAGCGGAAAAATTAAGAATAGAATTAATGAAACAGTATGAGAAAAAATACGAAGATTATTCCCATATTTGTGGAATTGATGAAGTAGGAAGAGGACCACTTGCTGGACCAGTGGTAGCCAGTGCTGTTATTTTACCAAAGGAATGTGATATCTTATATATCAATGATTCAAAGAAGTTAAGTGAAAAGAAACGCGAAGAATTATATGATGAGATAATGGAGAAAGCAGTAGCAGTAGGAATCGGCATTGTAGGACCACAGGTAATCGATGAGATTAATATCTTACAGGCGACATATGAAGCCATGAGAATTGCTATAAAGAAACTTAGTGTTTCACCCGATATATTACTAAATGATGCAGTTACAATTCCAGATATTACGATACCGCAAGTGCCAATCATCAAAGGCGATGCAAAGAGTATATCGATTGCTGCGGCAAGTATTGTAGCCAAGGTGACTAGAGATCGCTTGATGATAGAATATGATAAATTGATACCAGAGTATTCGTTTGCTGAAAACAAAGGATATGGTACATCGGTACATATAGGGGCTTTGAAAAAATACGGTGCATCACCGATACATAGACAATCATTTATTAAGAATCTTATATAGGGAGTAAAGCTTATGGAAATTAGTTATTCTAATATATCTTCAAATAACCAGACTGTTAATGCAAGCGAAGTCCAAGGTCAGGTGGTGGCACAAGGAAAAGAACATTTGCAAGCACCAGATACAGACATGTTTCGTGCAGGTACGCAATTTAAAGGAGAGATTTTAGATATAAAAGGATTACAAGTTTCCATTGGATTAGAAAACGGGCAGGTGTTAAATGCAAGACTAGAGGCAAGCTCTAACTTGACAATCGGTCAACAAGTTGCTTTTGAAGTCGAGTCAAATACTGGTACGAAAATTACCATCAAGCCTGCTGATCTTGACTATAAGATTAATCCTGTTTTACAAAAGGCATTACAGGAGGCAAGTCTTCCTATTACACAAAAGAATCTACTGCTTGTCAATGCTATGCTAAAAGAAGGATTATCAATCAATAAACAATCCCTAACCAATATGTTAAGACAGCTTAATATGAATCAAGGGGTGGATATTGATACCCTTGTTAAGATGGATAAGCTTGGAATTGAAGTGACAAAAGAAAATATAACTCAATTTGAAAATTATAAAAATTACGAGCATAGAATTGTAAAAGAGGTTGGTAATGTATTAAATCACTTATCAGAATTAATCAATGAAGTTTCCAATGAAAATACACATACTTCGTATCAATTGCAGCTTGGACTTATTAAACTGTTACAAAATGAACCCAAAAGTCTAATCAATGAGCCACGCCTAAATCAAGCCATAGACCAAAACAAAACGATACCAAACATTCAAATTGATGATGGTAAATCACCTGTAATGATAAATGAGCCAAGAGAATTGAAAAGTGATTCCTTTGATATCCCATTAAAAACAGAACTTATAAAGGTAGAAGATACTGCAAATTCTCTAAAGGAAACAGGGCATTTGTCTTTGGATGAAAACTTGCAAGGCACAGATGTAAAAAATGTTTCAACGATAAAGGAAACAGTATTAAAAGAGAATGTGCAAGAAGCTCAAAAAACAAACGTTGAATCTTCGAAAAGCAAAATGCTTTCTTTTGTTTTAAATGAAGAAGAAAGGTATTCATTGTCCGATACTTTGAAAAGGCTAGGAGTAGATGAAGTCACACAGAATCAGGTAAGAGAAGGAAAAATAAATAACAATGAGCTAATGAATCAACTAAAAAGCTTAGTAATGGAGTCTGATTTGGGTGACAACGAATTATTATTTCATAGTAAGGAGTATGTGAAAGTATTAAAACAAGCCTTAAAAGAACAGTGGCTCGTGACTCCGCAAGATTTGAAAGAGCCAGATAAAATGACTCGATATTATAAGCAGTTGGAGGAACAAACCAAACAGCTTTCCTCGTTTTTGGAGAAGATTGGAAAAGAAGCTTCCCCACTCATGAAGGATATTACGAACATAAGAAGTAATTTGAATTTTATGGAACAAATCAATCAAAATGTTACTTATCTGCAAATACCGATTCAATTTTCCAATCAGGAAGCGCATAGTGATTTGTATGTATATACCAATAAAAAAAGTCTAAGAGAAAATAATGGAAATTTAAGCGTATTACTTCATTTGGATATGGAGGTACTAGGAATGACAGATATCTATATCAACATGAAGGGTAACCAAGTAAGTGCAAAGTTCAACCTACAAGATAACAAAGCAATGGAGTTAGTTGCAAATAATTTAGCGCAATTAGTTGACCAGTTAAAAGAAAAAGGTTATCAAATGTCTGCCTCCGTTGGAAAAATAGAAAAGGAGCCAGATTTTGTAGAAGATTTTTTGGAAAAAGATAAGGTTTCTACTTCTTTGAAGCGATATGCATTTGATGTAAGGACGTGATACAATGAAAAAGAGCGCGAATGAGACTCAATCAAATCAAAACAAAACAGCAGTAGCACTTGCGTATAATCCAGAAGATAATGCACCAAAAGTAATTGCTTCTGGTAAAGGTTACCTTGCTGATAAGATTCTTGAGGTGGCTTCAAAAGAAAATGTGCCAATCCATAAAGATGAAAAATTATCAGCTTCGCTTTCTAGCCTCTCAGTAGGAGATATGATTCCACCTGAACTTTACGAAGTGGTAGCGGATGTATTGGTGTTTATTGATGAGATGGATCAATTAAAGCGAAAACTAGATTTAAAAGAATAGTTAGGTGGAGAATGATTTGAATAAGAGATATATTGGAGATGATTATGAGAATATTGCTGCGATTTATTTACGTGCCGAAGGATATGAAGTGATACAACATAATTTTCAATGTAGACTGGGAGAGATAGATATCATTGCTAAAAAAGATGGTTATCTTCGATTTATAGAAGTGAAATATCGAAGCAATGCAGTGGCAGGTTTACCACAGGAAGCCGTTACCTTTCAAAAGCAAAGAAAGATTTGCAAAACAGCCACTTACTATATGATGAAACAGAAATACTCTATGGATACACCCTGCTGTTTTGATGTTGTAGCAATTTTAGGCAATGAAATAAAGCTTTATGAAAATGCATTTGAATATTGTGATTAAAGAGAGGCTTTTAAATGGAACTAAATTTTGTAAGGAAAACAAATCAAAGTGATATAAACGTAAGAATAAATAATGGAGTACCATATTTATTCTTTCAAAATATAGAAAAGACGAATAAGGTAATACATGGCTTTTCCACAAGGCTAGGAGGAGTAAGTAAGGAACACTTAAAAACTATGAATCTAAGCTTTACCAGAGGAGATGAAGAAGAGTCTGTAATAGAAAATTACAAAAGAATAACGAATGCTTTAGGGGTTGAATATGAAAGTCTAGTTCTATCCTATCAAACACATACAACCAATATACGAGTTGTAACAAAGAATGACCGCGGAAAAGGGATTATAAAAGAAAGGGATTATACAGATATAGATGGATTTATTACAAATGATCCTAGCGTAACCCTCGTAACATTTTATGCCGATTGTGTTCCGTTGTATTTTGTAGATCCAATTCATAATGCAATTGGCCTTAGTCATTCAGGATGGCGAGGAACCGTGAATCAAATTGGAAAAAAGACTCTTGAAAAGATGCATGAACAATATGGTACGATGCCAGAGGATGTTGTAGCTGCAATTGGTCCCTCTATTTGCCTTGATTGTTATGAAGTAAGTGAGGATGTAGCCGAAGAATTTAAAAAAAATTTCGAACAAAAGAAATTTATGGATATTTGTTATAAAAAAGATAATAATAAGTATCAGCTTGATTTATGGAAAGCAAATGAATATGTATTAAGGGATGCAGGTATAAAAAAGGAAAATATTTCGATTTCAAATATTTGTACGTGTTGTAACCCTGAGTTGTTGTTTTCCCATAGAGCCTCTAAAGGTCTAAGAGGAAACTTAGCTGCCTTTTTAAGCTTAAAAAAATGAAAGCGAAATATTTGGCAAATATATACCATTTTTTTCGTTTTTATGGTATAATGAGACTTGCTAAATTGAAAATGCTAGCATAGCAATTAATAAAATGGAGGTGTTTGGAATGAGTAAATATGAATGTCCTTGTAGTTATGTATATGACCCAGAAGTGGGTGATCCAGACGGAGGAATTGCTCCAGGAACCGCATGGGAAGATGTCCCAGAAGATTGGGTTTGCCCAGTTTGTGGATTAGGTAAAGACGCATTTACTGAAATTTAATCGTAACATTGAGACAGATGAAGCGGCTTGCTGCTTCATCTGTCATGAACTAGAACAAGTGAAGTGGATAACCACTTCGCTTGTTTAAAATGTGGAATGTCAAGGAGGAAATGTGAATGAAGAAAGAGCCTAAGTTTTATGTTTGTAAGCATTGTGGTAATTTAATTACATTTATTAATGAGTCAGGTGCTCCTTTGGTCTGTTGTGGAGATAAAATGACTCAGGTTGTTCCGAATACAGTGGATGCAGCAACAGAGAAGCATGTTCCTGTAGTAACCATTGAAAAGGATGTCGTTACGGTAGAGATAGGTAGTGTAGAACATCCAATGACACCAGAACACTATATTCAATGGATTTATTTGGAGACTGATAAGGGATTCCAAATGAAATATTTAACTCCTGATGACAAGCCAAAAGCAAAGTTTACACTTCATGATGAGAAAGCAATAGCCGCATACGAGTATTGTAATCTCCATGGTTTGTGGAAAAAAGAAGTATAAAAAATTTACGTAGGATTTTTATTATAAAATAATAGATATTTTAGATAGGTGCGAGTAAAATCGCACCTATTTTCGTTGTGTCAAGTAAAATGATTTACCACTTTACCTGTTGATTGAACATCTATTTGGGATGACCGCTAAACATGAGAAAATCGACAAAAATCTTCCTTTTTTGTATTTACTCAAAGACAATTTTAGGTTATGATAGAAAAATGCAGTAAATGTTAACTGCACTACAGTTTGATAAATGTTTGAGGTACCGGGGTGGTTCAATTGGATGAAATAAGAATTAATTTATTCGCACTATTAAAAAGCATTTCAAATGCACAAGATTTAGTTTCGCCGCTGCTTTCCAATCATCATCAGCAAGTAGCGTACCTTTCCTTTCGATTAGCAAAGAAATTAGGCTTGCCATTGGAAGAACAAAGAGATATTTTTTTAGCTGGCTTAGTACATGATATTGGTGCTTTGTCAAGTGATAAACGTCTGGAATTTATTGAGAAAGAGCCAATGAATATTGATAATCATGCCTTTATTGGAGCAAAATTAATGCAAGAATGTAGACCAATACAAGACTTAGCATTGATTATCAAATATCATCACTTACCGTGGAATCATGGAAAAGGAACAAGTCACCAGGGAGAGAGAGTATCGTTTGGAAGTCATATCATACATCTAGCAGATCGTGTATGTACTATGATAAAAAAAGATAAAAATATTTTAACGCAGCTGCCTCATATCCTTGCTACAATAAAAGCGAACAAAGATAGTGTATTTGTCGCAGGAGTTATTGAGGCACTAGAGGAATTAAGTGTTGAAGAATATACATGGCTTGACTTGATGTCAAGTTATCCAGTTAATAGAATAGATATTGAGCAATTTCATATGGATTTACTGGATATAGATGATGTCATTGAAATAACACTTTTGTTTTCTCGTATCATTGACTTTCGAAGTAGGTTTACCGCAAAGCATTCAGCAGGAGTGGCGAACATTGCTTATCAACTAGCAAAGTTAAAAGGTTTTACAAGTATTCAATGTAAAATGATGTTGGTAGCTGGGTATTTACATGATTTAGGAAAGCTTGTAATCAGTAATGATATTTTAGAAAAGCCAGGAAGCCTTACTATGGATGAGTTTAATGAAATGAGATCTCATACATATTATACCTATCAGTTACTTGATTCCATACCAGGTTTTGAAGAGATTAAAGAATGGGCCGCATACCACCATGAAAGATTAGATGGAAGTGGTTATCCATTTCATATAAAAGGAGATGGATTATCAACAGGAGCCCGTATTATGGCAGTAGCGGATGTTTTTACAGCGATAACGGAAGATAGGCCTTATCGCTTAGGAATGGATGACGAACAATCGATTAAAGTATTAAATAATATGGTGCAGAATAATGCACTGGATAAAGAGATAGTCGATATTTTGATTCATAACTTACAAATGATAAAAGAGCTTCGTGAGAAATCCCAAAGGATGGCAAATGAAAAATACGAAGCATTTTTTCGATTTAAAGGATAAAGAAATATGAAATAAGTAAGAGTTGTAAAGTAAAGCGACCAAATTCATTCAATAAGGAATAGAAATTGGCCGCTTTGTTGTCTTAAATTTATTAGAATGTTATGTTTCTTCTGTATTTATCTATAACATTATGAAGCTTCTCAGTAGGGCTTAACACATGACCGATTGGAATGTCATGATTTAAACTATCTATAATGGTAGCCAAGAACTTACTCATTTTTGCTTCTAGATAATATTCCTTTGATAAAATATCTGGTGTACGATAAATTAAATCAGTGGTTACTACTCGATTGATGTAGCCTTTTTCATAATATTCATCAAACTTAGATAAGCCATCTGTAAATAAACCAAAGGTAGAAAAGATAAAAATACGGTTCGCTTTACGTTCCTTTAATTGTTTTGCTACATCAAGCATACTTTCACCGGAAGATATCATGTCATCAATGATAATAACATCTTTTCCTTCAACACTATCACCTAAGAATTCATGTGCTACAATAGGATTTTTCCCATTTACAATCGTAGAATAATCACGACGCTTATAAAACATTCCCATGTCAACGCCTAACACATTAGATAGATAAACCGCTCTATGCATCGCTCCTTCATCAGGACTAATTATCATTAAATGTTCATTATCAATTTTCAAGTCCTTTTCAGCGCGAAGCAAAGCCTTTACAAACTGATAATATGCTGTAAAATTATCAAAACCATTTAAAGGAATGGAATTTTGTACACGTGGGTCATGTGCATCAAACGTAATAATGTTAGTTACACCCATTTCAATCAATTCTTCTAATGCAATTGCGCAGTCCAAGGATTCACGCTTCGTACGTTTGTGCTGTCTTCCTTCATATAAGAATGGCATAATAACGTTAATGCGATGAGCCTTACCTGTTGCAGCAGAAATGATTCTCTTTAAATCTTGATAATGGTCATCTGGTGACATATGGTTGGTATGTCCACACACCGTATAGGTTAAACTATAATTACATACATCGACCATGATAAAAAGATCAGCTCCACGAATTGATTCATAGAAAGCACCTTTTGCCTCACCAGTACCAAAACGAGGGCAGGCACATTTTGCTAAATATGTTGGCTCTTTGTAACCTTTTATTAAATGACTTGTTAAGTCCGATTTCATGTTATTTCTAAATTCTATCATATAGTTGTTAACATTAGATGCCAACTCCATGCAACCTTCTAAAGATGCGATCTTTAACGGTGCAACGGGAATTGAACTTTCAAATAAAGCAAGATTAGGCATAGTTTTCCTCCGAAATGAAATATATAAGGTAAATATATAAATTAATTACCTTTCATTTATAACATCCAAAGGAAAGAACGTCAAGATTTATTGCTTTTTATTCTTAATTTGTGTATGATATAACTTATCAAAAGAAAATCAAGCGGATGCGAAGCAGCCATTTGATTTTCTTGATAAGTTAACGAGAGAACGAAGTTCTGGAGTGGTATAAAAAGCGTTCTATGCTTTTTATAGCGTACTTATCAAAAGAAAATCAAGCGGATGCGAAGCAGCCATTTGATTTTCTTGATAAGTTAACGAGAGAACGAAGTTCTGGAGTGGTATAAAAAGCGTTCTATGCTTTTTATAGCGTACTTATCAAAAGAAAATCAAGCGGATGCGAAGCAGCCATTTGATTTTCTTGATAAGTTAACGAGAGAACGAAGTTCTAGAGTGGTATAAAAAGCGTTCTATGCTTTTTATAGCGTACTTATCAAAAGAAAATTGAGTACGTTCGTACTAAGTGCTCGCAGCAGAAAAATCAAGGAGTAATATTATGAATAAAAAAGGGCATGTTATCAGTCGTATTGTACCAGGAAGTATAGCACAAGAGCTAGAACTTGAAGTGGGTGACCGTCTGATTGCCATCAATGATAAAGAAATAGAGGATGTGTTTGATTATCAGTATCTAATTGAAGATGAATACATTCTCATGTTAGTAGGGAAAGTAAACGGTGAGGAATGGGAATTAGAAATTGAAAAGGATTTTGGTGAAGACATCGGAATTGAATTTGAAAATGGTTTGATGGATGATTATAAATCGTGCCATAACAAATGTGTTTTTTGCTTTATAGACCAGATGCCAAAGGGAATGAGAGATACCTTATACTTTAAGGATGATGATTCTAGGCTATCTTTCTTACAAGGAAACTATGTTACCTTAACAAATATGAGTGAAAAAGATATCAATCGAATCATTGAATATAAGCTTTCACCAATTAACGTATCCTTTCATACCACGAATCCAGAGTTAAGATGTAAGATGCTTCATAATCGCTTTGCAGGAGATGCGCTAAAGAAGGTAGACAAGCTTTTTGAAGCCGAAGTAGAAATGAATGGACAAATTGTATTGTGTAAAGGAATGAATGATGGTAAAGAGCTAGACCGAAGTATAGCTGACTTAACAAAATACATTCCGCATTTAAAAAGTGTTTCTGTTGTTCCAGTTGGCTTGACGAAATTTAGAAATCAACTAGAGCCTCTTGAAGCTTTTTCAAAAGAAGATAGTGCATTAGTTCTTAAGCAAATTCATGGATGGCAGGAAAAAATATACAAAGAGTACGGCACTCATTTTGTACATGCAGGAGATGAGTGGTATATTATGGCTGAGGAAGAATTTCCCGATTCTTCGGTATATGATGGCTATGTTCAACTAGAAAATGGGGTTGGTATGGTCAAACTTTTGTTAGAAGAATTTGAAGCGGAATACAAAGGTTTAGTAGGGGATGATAAGAAACGTTTTGTTAGTATTGCAACAGGTGTCTCGGCATATCCTTATATTAAGAAAATGACAGAGCAACTAAAAGTAAAGTTTCCGAATCTTACCATACAAGTGTACCGCATTATCAATCATTTTTTTGGACCCAAAATCACAGTATCTGGTCTTTTGACGGGGCAAGATTTAATTAGCCAGTTAAAGGGAAAGGATTTAGGAGATAAGCTTTTGCTTCCTTGTAATGTATTAAGAAGTGGAGAAGATGTATTTTTAGATGATATCACATTATCAGAGTTTGAAAATACTTTACAAGTGAAAACAGATATTGTAAAATCAAGCGGACGCGATTTTATAGAAGCGGTAATTTTGAATTGAGACGTGTGAGCGTTAAGGTTATAAAACAATACGACAAACAGTGGAATCGTACGTTTATAGAAAAGGAGAAATAAATTTATATGAGTAAACCAATTGTAGCAATCGTTGGAAGACCAAATGTTGGGAAATCAACGTTGTTTAATGTATTAGCAGGTGATACCATTTCAATTGTTCAAGATACACCAGGAGTAACCAGAGATAGAATTTACGCGGATGTGACTTGGCTTGATATGTCATTTACTTTAATTGATACGGGAGGAATTGAGCCTGATAGCAGTGATATAATTTTATCACAGATGCGTGAACAAGCAGAGATTGCAATCGAAACAGCGGATGTTATTATGTTCATCACAGATGTAAGACAAGGCTTGGTCGATTCTGATGCAAAGGTGGCAGATATTTTAAGACGTTCGAAAAAGCCAGTTGTCTTAGTGGTCAATAAGGTTGATAGTTTTGAAAAATTTATGCCAGATGTATATGAGTTTTATAATCTGGGAATTGGAGATCCAGTTCCTGTATCTGCCGCATCCAGATTAGGTCTTGGTGATATGCTTGATATTGTAACTTCTCACTTTAATAAAGATGAGCTTATGGAGGAGGAAGATGAAAGACCACGTATTGCCATTGTTGGAAAGCCGAATGTTGGAAAATCTTCTCTTATTAACAAATTATTAGGAGAGAATAGACTTATTGTTTCAAATATAGCTGGTACAACCAGAGATGCAGTCGATACCGAAGTCATCTATCAAGATAAAGAATACGTATTTATCGATACAGCTGGACTTAGACGTAAAAATAAAATAAAAGAAGAGATTGAACGCTATAGTATCATTCGTACGGTAACAGCTGTCGATCGATCGGATGTAGTTGTAGTTATGATTGATGCAACAGAAGGAATTACCGAACAAGATGCAAAGATTGCAGGAATCGCACATGAAAGAGGAAAAGGTGTGATTATTGCAGTCAACAAATGGGATGCAATTGTTAAAAATGATAAGACTATCTATGAATTTACCAATCGAATCAGAGACGTTCTTGCTTATATGCCTTATGCAGAGATTATCTTTATTTCAGCAGAAACAGGTCAAAGACTGCCAAAATTATTTGATCAAATTGATGTTGTGATTCAAAATCAGACACTACGTGTAGCGACTGGTGTTTTAAATGAAATCGTTGCAGAAGCAGTTGCATTACAGCAACCACCTTCTGATAAAGGAAAACGTTTGAAAATATACTATATTACTCAGGTAGCTGTTAAGCCGCCTACTTTTGTGGTGTTTGTAAACGACAAAGAGTTGATGCATTTTTCTTATACGAGATATTTGGAAAATAAAATACGTGAAGCATTTGGATTTAAGGGGACTTCATTAAAATTTATAACCAGGGAGCGAAAGGAAAATCAGTAGTATGGAACGTTTGGTGTGTGTGATAATAGGTTATGTGTGTGGTTTGTTTCAGACCAGTTACATATACGGAAAAGTAAATCATGTTGATATTAGAGAGCATGGAAGTGGAAATGCAGGTACAACGAATGCTCTTAGAACATTAGGATTTAAAGCTGGCCTAATCACTTTTTTAGGAGATTGCTTAAAAGCAGTATTTGCGGCTTTTATCGTTAGAAAACTTTTTCAAGGATCTCATTTGGATATAATGCCTTTATTGGTACTATATGCAGGTTTTGGTACTGTTTTAGGACATAACTTTCCTTTTTATTTGGGCTTTAAGGGAGGAAAGGGGATTGCTGCAACAGCAGGTATGATTTTAGCGTTTAATGGAACTATGGCTATGATTGGATTTTTTACTTTTGTTATTGTTGTTGCAATCACAAGATATGTATCGCTTGGCTCCTTATTATTAATGACGGGATTTTTAATCGAAATTGTGATTCTAGGCAGCAAGGGTGTTTTTCATCTAGCTACACCGTATTTGTATGAATTATATGCAGTAAGTTTTCTTTTGACTGCTTTGGCTTTTTATAAGCATAGACAAAACATTGTAAGACTAATAAACAAAACTGAGAATAAGCTCGGGAAAAAATAAAAATCGAGGTGCAAATATGATTGATGTTAGCATTATTGGAGCTGGAAGCTGGGGTATTGCTTTAGCAGTTTTATTACACAAAAATGGACATAAGGTAACAATCTGGTCAATTATTGAAGATGAAGTATCTATGTTAAATGAAACAAGAGAACATAAAGATAAGTTACCTGGTGTAAAGATACCAGAGGATATCATTATTACAAGTAGTTTAAAGGAAGCTGCTACAAATAAAGATATGCTTGTGATGGCAGTGCCTTCTCCTTTTGTACGTAGTACAAGTAAATTATTAAAAGAGTATGTAAAAGAAAACCAGTTAATCGTAAACGTAGCAAAAGGAATTGAAGAGAGCACACTATTTACCTTAACCGAAATCATAGAGGAAGAAATAAAAGGGGTAAATGCGGCCGTTTTATCTGGACCTAGCCATGCAGAAGAGGTAGGAAGAGGAATCCCTACGACTTGTGT
Source organism: Candidatus Galacturonatibacter soehngenii (assembly GCF_008830185.1). Lineage (GTDB taxonomy): Bacteria > Bacillota > Clostridia > Lachnospirales > Lachnospiraceae > Lachnotalea > Lachnotalea soehngenii. Next base: position 814,230 of record NZ_WAGX01000004.1, on the reverse strand, counting down.
AGCTGGAGCAAAAACGAAAGAGAGTGCCGAATTTATACAAAATGCCTTTATGAATGAAGTATTTCGCGTATATACCAGCCCAGATATTTTAGGAATTGAACTAGGTGGAGCTCTTAAGAATGTAATTGCGTTAGCGGCAGGAATCGCAGATGGACTTGGATATGGTGATAATACAAAGGCGGCTTTGATTACACGAGGAATTACAGAGATTAGTAGACTTGGTATTGTCATGGGAGGAAAGAAAGAAACGTTTTCTGGACTTACTGGAATAGGTGATTTGATTGTAACTTGTGCAAGTATGCATAGTAGAAATAGAAGGGCAGGTATCTTAATTGGGCAAGGACATAGCATGGAAGAAGCTATGGATGAGGTAAAGATGGTCGTTGAAGGTGTATATTCTACAAAGGCGGCTGTAAAACTTGCTAAGAAATATTCTGTACCGTTACCAATTATTGAACAGGTAAATGAAGTATTATTTCACAATAAACCAGCTTCAGAGGCAGTAAAGGAATTAATGATTCGAGATAAAAAAATTGAACATTCCGATTTACCATGGGAGTAAAAAACGCATATTTGGCGAAGGATGAGATGTATGTGGAAGAAATTTTTGAATGAATTTCTCGGAAAAGAATTGGCATTGGATAAAAGAGTATTCCATGTTACTGTGATTGCAGGAGTACTTACTTGTGTTGCTGGTGCCATTTCCTCATACTTAAGAAAAGCTCCAATGCCACTTGTACTAGCGATTGTTGGAATGCTATTCTTTTTACTGACCCTTTGTTTTTTTATATACAAAAGCGGTCAGTTTCGTATGGGTTGTAATATTATTGTGATAGCAATATCAATTATTGTGTATCCGATTTTATATATTACATGTGGTGGAATTCACAGTGGAATGCCAGCATGTTGGGTATTGCTTATGGTTATGACTTACTTTGTAAGTTATGATAGAATTAAATTGTTTGGCATCAGTTTTTTGCAGTTTTTTTTACTAGTATTAATGGTAATGGCAGAACATTCGAATCCAGGTTTAATTATTCAAATTCAAAGTGAGGTACGTTATTTCGTTGATGTTGTAATCTGTGTCACGGTGTCAGCTGTTGTAATTGGTATAGTAGTTAAGTTTCAAGATGGGATATATTTACAAGAGAGAAAAAAAGCCGAGGAAGCGGTATTATTGACTAAAGAAGCGAATAGGGCTAAAAGTTTGTTTCTTGCAAATATGTCTCATGAGATTCGTACACCCTTGAATGCGATTCTAGGAATGATAGAATTAATTCTTCGTGCAGATACAAGTGATGAAGTGAGAGAGAAGGCAAACAATATTCAAAATGCAAGTGTTTCCTTGCTTTCAATTGTTAATGATGTATTGGATTTTTCAAAAATCGAGTCGGGTAAAATGGTGATAACGCTCGAGAGATATTATATTTCTTCTGTCTTAAACGATATCATTCATATGATTTGTGTTCGGTTGTTAGAAAAAGATGTTGAACTGTTTGTTCATATTGATCCTAAAATGCCGAGTGAATTAATGGGCGATCAGGTTAGGGTTAGACAAATCTTAATCAACCTATTAAATAATGCAGTGAAATTTACAAATGCTGGCTCTATTACCTTAACAATCGGTTGTAGATTCCGACAGGATAATGTGTATTTGTTTATTAATGTAGTTGATACGGGAATTGGAATTAAAGAAGAAAACTTAGATAGGCTCTTTTTAAGTTTTGAAAGAGTAGGAGAATTTGAACATCGTAATATCGAGGGAAGTGGACTTGGGCTTGCGATTTGCAAGCAACTGTTGGAGCTTATGGATGGAAGTATTTCCGTACAAAGTGAGTATGGAAAAGGAAGCACTTTTTCCGTTTTATTACCTCAAAAAATTGTTAATAAAGAACCAGTGATTCAATTAAAGGATACAAAAAAACGAAAAATATTGGTGTTTGAAAAGACTAGACAGCATGCGGATGTTTTAAATCGTCTTTTTTTACTTTTAGGGATAGAAACTTTGGTTGCAAAAAACATAGAAGAGTTAAAGAGTGCTCTTAAAAGTGAAGTGTATTCCGATATTTTCATATCAAAAGGTATGTATCTAAGAGAAGAAACCTATATAAGAAATCATAGGAAGGGCTCTAATTTATTTATCTTAATAGATTATAATGAGCCTCTTCAAAATTATGGCAATGCATTTGTATTAAGACGTCCACTTTGCTGTATGACAATTGCAGCAGCTTTAAATGGAGAAACAAATTTATTACACGATAACAGAATGAGGCAATATAAGCGATTTACAGCAATTGGGGCTGAAGTTATGGTAATTGATGATAATTTAATCAATCTAGAAGTGATTAAAGGCTTACTACATTACTATAAAATAAATGTTACTGCAGTAAGTAATGGTAAAGAAGCACTTCAATTATTACAACATCCAAAGTATGATTTAATCTTTCTTGATTACATGATGCCAGAGTTAGATGGAATAGAAACATTAAAGTTAATACGAAGTAAAAATCAAGACTATTATAAAAAAGTTCCAGTTGTTGCATTAACTGCAAATGTAGTAAGCGGAGCGAAAGAAATGTTTTTAAATGCTGGGTTTCAAGGCTATATCACAAAACCTATTGAAGTATCGAAACTAGAATTTGTATTACTTAACTACCTACCACCAAATGTCTTACAAATATCAAGTGAACATCGAAACGAAGCGGAAGATAACAAGATAAAAATTGTAGATATTGTAGGGATTGATACCGAAATAGGGATTAAAAATTGCAATGGAAATGTTGAAAATTATATCAATATCTTAAAGGTTGTAGCAAGAGAAGGGAAAGAAAAATGTGCCCTCTTAAAGCGTTGTCTAAAAGAAGAAGACTATGAACGTTATATTGTTGAAGTTCATGGGATAAAAGGAGCGATGCTAGCAATCGGAGCAATAGATTTGAGCACAATCGCTAAAAATCATGAGTTTGCAGGAAAAGAAGAAAATTATAAATACATACATAATAATGTAGAAATACTGTTACATACCTATGAAGAAATAATAATAGCAATTGAACAATATATGGTACAAGCATTGAAAGAATCCAGTGTTGAAGTGAAAAATACGATAATTTTAGAAAGTGATATCATACGAGAGTTAAAAAAAATTGAAGCAATGTTGCTCGATTTTGAAAGTTCATTGGCAGTTGAAAAAGTAGATTATTTATTATCCTATAGATTAAATGAAGAAGTAAATAAATTTTTAAATAACTTAAAGATGCAAATGGAAGAACTAAATTATGATGAAGCAATAGAAATGATAAAAGCATATTTGCAAGAAAGCAGGTAATTATGTATCAATTATTAAAACAAGAGGGTAGGGCAAAAAGAGGAGAGCTTAAAACAGTTCATGGTGTCATCCAAACTCCAGTCTTCATGAATGTTGGTACTGTGGCAGCCATAAAAGGTGCAGTAGCAACCACAGATTTACATGAAATAAAAACGCAAGTACAGTTGTCAAACACTTATCATCTACATGTGAGAACAGGAGATAAGTTAATCAAAGAATTTGGGGGACTTCACAAATTTATGGTATGGGACAAGCCAATTCTTACGGATTCTGGTGGATTCCAGGTATTTTCTCTTTCAGGACTTCGAAAAATCAAAGAGGAGGGAGTCTACTTTAATTCTCACATAGATGGAAGGAAAATATTTATGGGGCCAGAAGAAAGCATGCAAATTCAATCGAATCTTGCCTCTACTATAGCCATGGCCTTTGATGAATGTCCTTCAAGTGTTGCTGAGAAAAAATACATTATGGATTCCGTTGAAAGAACCACAAGATGGTTACATCGATGTAAAAAAGAAATGAATCGACTAAATAGTTTAGATGATACCATAAATAAAAACCAAATGTTATTTGGAATTAATCAAGGTGGAACGTTTGAGGATATTCGAATCGAGCATGCTAAGACGATAACAGAATTGGATTTAGATGGTTATGCCGTAGGAGGTTTGGCTGTTGGAGAATCTCATGAGGAAATGTATCGCATACTTGAAGAGACAGTTCCGTATTTACCAGTTGATAAGCCAACCTATCTTATGGGAGTGGGGACACCAGCTAATATTTTAGAAGGTGTGGAGCGAGGCATTGACTTCTTTGATTGTGTATATCCGAGTCGAAATGGACGACACGGACACTTATATACTGGAAAAGGAAAGCTTAATTTATTTAATTCAAAATATGAACTTGACCACAGACCGATAGAAGAAGGCTGTCAATGCCCAGCTTGTAAGACCTATAGCCGAGCGTACATCAGACACTTATTAAAGGCAAAAGAAATGCTTGGAATGAGGCTGTGTGTACTTCATAACTTATATTTTTATAATAATATGATGGAAGAAATAAGAAATGCACTTGATGAAGGCAGGTTTGCGGCTTATAAAAAAGCCAAATTAGAGGGATTTTTAGAAAATGACAAGAAATAATGTTTTATTATAATATATTTCTAAAAAAATCCAGACAAAGTACTTGATGAAACGATATTATTTGTGTAAAATGGTAACAGGCCAAAAAAATATAGTTTAATTTTTTGACAATTAGGAGGAAAAATGATGAATCTGTTAGCAATGGGACCAACGGCATCAACAGCAGGCGGTTTAGGTATTATGATATTATATATCGCTGTATTTGGTGGTTTTATGTATTTTATAGCAGTTAGACCACAGAAAAAGGAACAAAGAAGATTAGCAACTATGCTTTCCAATCTTGAAAATGGAGATAGTGTTTTAACTTCAAGCGGTTTTTATGGTGTTGTAATTGATATTTCAGATGACACTGTAATCGTTGAATTTGGTAACAATAAGAACTGTAGAATACCAATGCAAAAATCAGCAATTACTCAGGTTGAAAAACCAGATGCAGAATAACATATAGATCATTTGTTACAGTTTCGATATATTTGTAACAGTCAGTCTGACTTTAAAGTGCCTCTTTCAAAAAAGAGGTACTTTTTTACATAATTGGGAGGTTTTATGAATTAATACATTATTCAAAGTTATGCTTACTATTCCTCTTGGTTATATTAAACAAAAAAATAATAAAAATATGTTATAATAGTTGAAAAATAAATAGAAATAGGCTATGATTACAACAATAGAATTTTGATTTGGAAAGGACAGATTACCATGGATAAAAAGATTGCAGTGATAGCCGGTGATGGAATAGGACCAGAAATCGTTACAGAAGCAAAAAAAATATTAAGTGTGATTGAGGATAAATTTAATCACAGGTTTGAATATAAAGAAGTCCTTATGGGAGGGATATCCATTGATGTCCATGGGGTTCCTTTGACGGATGAGGCGCTTGAAGAAGCAAAGAAAAGTGACTCTGTTTTACTTGGTGCTGTTGGTGGAGACGTTGGGAATTCAAAATGGTATGGTGTAGAACCAAGTTTAAGACCAGAGGCTGGACTTCTTGCACTTCGAAAAGGTTTGGAATTATTTGCAAATATCAGACCTGCCTATCTTTATGATGAGTTAAAGTCAGCGTGTCCTTTAAGAGATGATATAATCGGTGATGGTTTTGATATGGTAATCATGCGTGAGCTTACAGGAGGCATTTACTTTGGAGAAAGAAACACGCAGGAAGTAAATGGTATATTAAAGGCTACGGATATCTTAACCTATGACGAAGAGGAAATCAGAAGAATAGCTATTCGCGGCTTTGACATAGCTATGAAGAGAAAAAAGAAAGTAACCAGTGTAGACAAAGCCAATGTGCTAGATTCTTCCAGACTTTGGAGAAAAGTAGTAAATGAAGTTGCAAAGGATTATCCAAACGTAGAGCTTGAACATATGTTAGTCGATAACTGTGCGATGCAGCTAGTGAAACATCCAAGACAATTTGACGTCATACTAACAGAGAACATGTTCGGTGATATCTTATCAGACGAGGCAAGTATGATAACAGGTTCCATAGGTATGTTATCGTCTGCAAGTCTAGGTAAAACCAAGCTTGGCTTATACGAACCAAGTCATGGCTCAGCACCTGATATTGCAGGGCAAAATGTTGCGAATCCAATTGCTACTATTTTATCCGCAGCAATGATGTTACGATATTCTTTTGACTTAGATCAAGAAGCAGATGCTATTGAAAGCGCAGTAAAGCAGGTGTTAAAAGAAGGATATCGAACGATTGATATCATGTCACAAGGATGCAATCAAGTTGGAACAAAAGAAATGGGTGACTTGATTGCCAAACGAATTTGAAACTAATTAGTTTGAAGATACAGTTAACGAAGATTTAAGAAAAAACGTACTGGAGGTATAAAGATGAGAAGTGATTCAGTAACCAAAGGAGTAGAGCATGCTCCACATAGATCGTTGTTTAATGCTTTAGGACTTACCAAAGAAGAAATGGAAAGACCATTGGTTGGGATTGTAAGTTCATATAATGAAATTGTGCCAGGTCATATGAATCTGGATAAAATTGTAGATGCTGTTAAAATGGGAGTTGCAATGGCTGGTGGTACACCAATTGTTTTCCCAGCAATAGCAGTATGCGATGGTATTGCGATGGGGCATGTAGGAATGAAATATTCTTTGGTAACAAGGGATTTGATTGCCGATTCTACAGAAAGTATGGCAATGGCACATGCATTTGATGCACTCGTTATGGTACCAAACTGTGATAAAAATGTACCTGGACTATTAATGGCGGCAGCAAGAATAAATATACCTACCGTATTTGTAAGTGGTGGACCAATGCTTGCAGGACGTGTAAAAGGAGAAAAGAAAAGTCTATCCAGTATGTTTGAAGCAGTGGGAGCTTATACTGCGGGAAACCTGTCGTTAGAAGATGTGGAGGAATATGAAAATAAAGTGTGTCCAACATGTGGTTCCTGTTCTGGAATGTATACTGCCAACAGTATGAATTGCTTAACTGAAGTACTTGGATTGGGATTAAAAGGAAATGGAACCATTCCAGCTGTTTATTCCGAGCGTATTAAACTTGCAAAGCATGCAGGAATGAAAGTAATGGAATTACTGGAAAGAAATATTAGACCAAGAGATATTCTAACAAAAGAAGCATTTTTAAATGCATTAACAGTAGATATGGCTCTGGGTTGCAGTACCAATAGTATGCTTCATTTACCTGCGATTGCACATGAAGCAGGTGTGGATTTGAATGTTGACATTGCAAATGAAATCAGTGCAAAGACTCCAAATCTATGTCACTTGGCTCCAGCAGGACCAACTTATATGGAGGACTTAAACGAAGCGGGCGGTGTTTACGCAGTTATGAATGAGCTAAATAAAAAAGGCTTAATCATTACGGATTTAATAACTGCAACAGGCCAGACAGTAGGTGAAAATATAAAGGGCTGTATCAATAATAACCCAGAGGTAATTAGGCCAATTGAGAATCCATTTAGCGAGACTGGTGGAATTGCCGTATTAAAAGGTAATCTGGCACCAGATTCAGGCGTTGTAAAACGTTCTGCGGTTGCCCCTGAGATGATGGTTCACGAAGGACCAGCACGTGTATTTGATTGTGAAGAAGATGCAATCAAAGCAATCAATGCAGGTAAAATCGTAGCAGGTGATGTTGTAGTAATTCGTTACGAGGGACCAAAGGGAGGTCCTGGAATGAGAGAAATGTTAAGCCCTACCTCTGCAATTTGTGGAATGGGACTTGGATCATCAGTTGCACTTATTACGGATGGTAGATTTAGTGGAGCATCAAGAGGTGCAGTAATTGGGCACGTTTCGCCTGAGGCAGCAGTAGGCGGTAATATTGCCTTAGTGGAAGAAGGAGATATAATCAAAATCAATATTCCACAAAATACATTAGATTTCGTTATTTCGGATGAAGAACTAGAAGAAAGAAGAAAGAAATGGCAGCCAAGAGAACCAAAGATTACAACAGGATATCTGGCACGTTATGCCGCTATGGTTACATCAGGTAATCGAGGTGCAGTATTAGAGATTCCAAAAAAATAGAGAGGTAATTTGTATGCAATTAAAAGGAGCAGAAATCGTAATTGAATGTTTAAAGGAACAGAATGTTGATACCGTTTTTGGTTATCCAGGGGGAGCCATTTTAAATGTATATGATGAACTGTACAAACATCAAGATGAAATTACACATATTTTAACATCGCATGAGCAAGGTGCATCTCATGCGGCAGATGGATATGCAAGAGCAACTGGAAAAGTAGGTGTATGTTTTGCAACTTCAGGACCAGGAGCTACGAATCTAGTAACTGGCATTGCAACTGCTTATATGGATTCAATTCCTATTGTTGCGATTACTTGTAATGTAGGTCTTTCTTTGCTAGGAAGAGATTCCTTTCAAGAAATTGATATTGCTGGAGTTGTTATGCCGATTACAAAATATAGTTTTATTGTAAAGGATGTAACAGAACTTGCAGACACACTTAGAAGAGCATTTCAGATTGCAATGAGCGGACGTCCAGGTCCTGTTTTAGTAGATATTACAAAAGACGTAACCGCAAACGTGACCGAATTTGAAAAAGTAGAACCAAAGAAGATTGAAAGAGTTACAAAAACAATTAAAGAAAAAGACATCGAAAGTGCAATTGAACTCATAAATAATTCCAAAAAACCATATATTTTTGTGGGTGGAGGAGTAATTTTATCAGAAGCTTCAAAAGAGCTTGCAGAATTTGTTCGTAAGGTACATGCGCCAGTAACCGATACCTTAATGGGAAAAGGTGCATTTGATGGAGAAAACGAGTTATATACTGGAATGTTAGGTATGCATGGCGCCAAGTATGCTAATTTAGGTGTAACGCAATGTGATTTATTAATTACCATTGGTGCACGCTTTAGCGATCGTGTTACAGGAAATACAAAATCCTTTGCTAGAAATGCAAAAATTCTACAAATAGATGTTGACCCAGCAGAGATTAATAAAAATGTCATGACACATACCAGTATCGTTGGTGATATCAAAGAAGTATTAATTAGATTAAATGAGAAAATTGATAATCTAAATCATGAGGAATGGGTGTCACATATTATGGAACTAAAAACCAAACATCCATTAAAATACAATGATACAGGCTTAACAGGACCTTATATTATTGAACAACTTTATAAACTCACAAATGGTGATGCGATTATATCGACTGAGGTTGGACAGCACCAGATGTGGGCAGCACAGTTTTATAAATACAAACATCCTAGAACATTTTTAACCTCAGGAGGTCTTGGTACGATGGGATATGGACTCGGTGCGTCCATCGGTGCAAAAGTAGCATGTCCTGAAAAAACCGTAATTAATGTAGCAGGTGATGGTTGTTTTCGAATGAATATGAACGAGATAGCAACCGCAACCAGATATAATATACCGATTATTCAAGTTATTGTGAATAATCATGTTTTAGGAATGGTAAGACAGTGGCAGACATTATTTTATGAAAAACGTTATTCCCATACCATATTAAATGATGCAGTAGATTTTGTAAAATTAGCAGAGGCAATGGGAGCAGAAGGCATTCGTGTAACGAAGAAAGAAGAGTTTGCGAAAGCGTTTGAAAGGGCGTTAACTTTAAATAAACCCGTTGTAATTGATTGCCAGATAGATGCGGATGAAAAGGTATGGCCAATGGTAGCTCCAAACGGTGCAATTGAAGAGGCTTTTTCAGAAGAAGATTTAAAAAGTAAAAATTAATGTATATAAGCAAGAAAAAAGTGTGAGCAAAGCTCACACTCTTGCTATATAGGGGAAGGGTTCATGAAATATAAGAAGATAAAGTATCTATGGCTGTTTATGGGGATGCCGCTTGTATTTATTTTATTGATTTATATTGGAATATCTCTGAGATTCTTAAACAGTTTTTGCTATGGTACCGTAATCAATGGGGTAGATTGTACGGGGAAAAAGGAATCTGATATTAGAAATGAATTAATAAAAGGGTTAGAGAAGTATGAGTTAGTAATAAAGGATAGAGAAGGGAATAAATTTAGAATGGCTGGGCGTGATATTCGATTGAATTGGGATGTCGGTGATCAGCTTAAAAAGATAAAAGAGAATCAAAACTGTTTTTTTTGGATTTTAAACGCGTCGAGTAATAAAGTTAGATATCAAGTGAAAATAAATGTTACATATGATGAGAAACTATTGCAAGAAAAAATCAAGGAATATGGGCTACTAAATCAAACAGACCCAATTGAACCTTTGAATGCTTATATAAGTTTAGAAGATAGCGGATATCTCATTATTCCAGAAGTTCCAGGTAACGCTATCGATAAAAATAAGTTAGAAGAAGGAATTGTAAATGCGCTCAAACTAAGAGAGAGAAACATAGATCTTGTAAAATATGGCTGTTATGATATGCCAGAAATAACAAGTGAATCTCCAATTTTGCTAGATACCATGCAAGCAATAAGATTCTTTGAAACGGCAAATATTACATATGACTTTGAGATTGAAAAAGTAGAATTAACGAAAGGCCAGATTGATTCCTTCATTGAAATCAAAGACAATATAGCACAAATCTCTGAGGATAAGGTAAGAAACTACATTGTTGAGTTAAAAGATAAATACGATACAGTAGGTATTCCAAGAGATTTTGTTACGTCAGATGGTAGGAAAATTGAGGTTTCAAAGGGAAACTATGGTTTTGATATTGCAAGAGAGGTAGAAACCAAATGGCTGACACAGGCGATTACCAATGGGATGTGGGCAGTCAGAGAGCCAGAGTATGTGACAAGAGCCTTTCAAAGAGGCATATCAGATATTGGAAATACATATATTGAAATAGATTTGAGCAGACAACATATGTGGTACTTTGAAAAGGGTAGCTTAATCGTGGATACTGATGTTGTAACTGGTAATATGAGCAAAGGTTATGGAACACCTGCAATGGTAGCTTGTATTCAGTATAAGCAAAGAGATGCAACCTTAAAAGGAGAAAACTACAGTGCAGCAGTAGATTATTGGATGCCTATTTATAATAATATTGGAATTCACGATGCTTCATGGAGAAGTTCGTTTGGTGGACAGATTTATAAAAGAAACGGATCTCATGGATGTATCAATACCCCTCATAATAAAATGAAAATCTTTTATGAAAAGGTAGAGGTTGGTACTCCTGTGGTACTTTATTATTGAAATGTTCGCCGTAGAAGGACAAATGTAAGTTTTTCGCGAATTTCTATTGACTAAAAAATAACAAGGTTGTAAAATGGTTTAAGTGACGAACAACACATAAGACATCCCGCCTATTGTGACGGGATGATTTGCTAGTGTGACACGTCATTTCAATAAAGTAAAATGCAATTAAAATTTAGGAGGAAACAAAAGTGAGTAGAGTGTACAATTTTTCAGCAGGACCAGCAGTGCTACCTGAAGAAGTATTAAAAGAAGCAGCAGCAGAAATGTTAGACTATGAAGGTACCGGAATGTCGGTAATGGAAATGAGTCATCGATCGAAAGCTTTTGAAAAAATCATTAACGACGCAGAACAAGATTTGCGCGATTTAATGAATATACCAGATAACTATAAAGTATTGTTCTTACAGGGAGGCGCCTCCCAACAGTTTGCAATGATTCCTATGAATCTTATGAAAAATAAAGTTGCAGACTACATTGTAACTGGACAATGGGCAAAAAAAGCATATCAAGAAGCTCAGATTTACGGAAAAGCAAACAAAATAGCTTCTTCAGAGGATAAAACATTTTCTTACATACCTGATTGTTCAGATTTGCCAATCAGCGAGGATGCAGATTATGTTTATATTTGCGAAAACAATACAATTTATGGTACGAAATTTAAGACATTACCAAATACAAAGGGTAAACCATTGGTTTCAGATGTATCTTCTTGCTTTTTGTCTGAACCAGTTGATGTAACCAAATATGGACTTATTTATGGTGGAGTTCAAAAGAACGTAGGACCAGCAGGCGTAGTAATTGCAATTATTCGTGAGGATTTAATTACGGAGGATACACTACCTGGTACTCCAACTATGTTAAAATATAAGATTCATGTAGACAATCAGTCTTTATACAATACGCCTCCTGCATATGGTATTTATATCTGTGGGAAAGTGTTCAAATGGATAAAGAGAATGGGCGGCTTAGAGGAGATGAAAAAGCTCAATGAAAAGAAAGCGGGCATCCTTTATGACTTCCTTGACCAAAGTGAAATGTTTAAGGGAACTGTAGCAAAAGAAGATCGCTCCCTTATGAATGTTCCATTTGTAACAGGCAACGATGAGTTGGATGCTAAATTTGTAAAAGAAGCAAAAGCTGCAGGTTTTGAGAACTTAAAAGGTCATAGATCAGTAGGTGGAATGAGAGCAAGTATCTATAATGCAATGCCAATGGAAGGTGTTGAAAAGCTTGTAGAGTTTATGAAGAAGTTTGAAGCAGACAATAAATAGTGTATAGTTAGATGGAGGAATTACATGTTTAAATATAATTGTTTAAATCCAATTGCTAATATTGGTTTGGATTTATTTTCAGAAGAATATAATAAAGTTGATAATGTGGCAGAAGCAGAGGCAATTTTAGTAAGAAGTGCTGCAATGCATGATATGGAATTACCACAGGACTTACTTGCAATTGCAAGAGCTGGTGCTGGAGTAAATAATATACCACTTGAAAAATGTGCTGAAAAAGGTATTGTTGTGTTTAATACACCAGGAGCAAATGCAAACGGAGTAAAAGAGCTTGTAATTGCTGGAATGCTTTTGGCATCAAGAGATATCATTGGCGGTATCAATTGGGCGAAGGACGAAAAAGATAACCCAGACATTGCTAAAGTAGCTGAAAAAGTAAAGAGTAATTTTGCTGGTACAGAAATTCAGGGAAAGAAGCTAGGAGTAATTGGACTAGGAGCAATAGGTGTATTGGTTGCCAATGCAGCAACTCATCTTGGAATGGAAGTATACGGCTATGACCCTTATGTCTCAGTTGATGCTGCTTGGAATCTTTCAAGAGGAATTAAACATAGTAAGACAGTAGAAGAAATTTATCGAGAATGTGATTTCATTACCATACATGTGCCACTGTTAGATGGAACAAAGAAAATGATTAATGAAGATGCCATTGCCTTAATGAAGGACAATGTTGTAATTCTTAATTTTGCAAGAGATTTGCTTGTTGATGAAGAGGCTGTTATCAAAGCAATTGAGCAAAATAAAATAAAAAAATACGTAGTTGATTTCCCAAATCCAACAACGGCTGGAAAAGAAGGGGTTATCGTAATCCCTCATCTTGGAGCTTCTACAGAAGAATCTGAAGATAACTGTGCAGTTATGGCTGTTAGACAGATTAGAGATTTCCTTGAAAATGGAAATATCAAGAATTCTGTTAATTATCCAGCATGTGATATGGGTGTTTGTGAGAATGCAGGACGTGTTTGCATCAATCATAAAAATATTCCAAATATGATTGGACAATACACGAGTAAGTTAGCACAATTTAATATCAACATTTCAGATATGATTAATAAGAGCAAAGGTGATTATGCTTATACCATTATTGATACAGAATCACCAATTACACAAGAAGTAGTAAAGGAATTGGCTTCTATTAGTGGAGTGTTGAAAGTAAGAGTAGTTAAATAAATAGTTTAGAAAAAGCGAAATAGATGCAAGAAATCTATTTCGCTTTTTAAGTAAGTTTGTAAACAAGTATAGTTAAAATTAGGAAAACTTGATATAATAATCATAATCATTCTACAAAGATGTAAGGAGATATGCATGGATAAAAAATTTAAAGAGTTATACCTTTTAGGAGAGATAGAGTTTGAAGAAATTGATCGCTATGTAAGCAGATGGAACCATAGTGATGAAACTTGTACCTTAAGAGAGTATCTAGGATTAAATGAAGAAGAGGAAGATGTCTGGATCGAAGAAAGTGATGAAGCGCTACAGGCATTACTTGACCAACAAAAAGAAAGAGAGGAAAATATAAAATGAAGCGAAAAACAACGTGGGAAAGCTATGATGAAGCTACTTTAAAAGAAGTGTTTGAATTTAGTGAAGGATACAAAGAATTTATTTCCGATTGCAAGACGGAAAGAGAATGTGTTAAAAAAATTATAAAGGAAGCCAAAAAAGCAGGATATCGAGACTTAAATGAGGTAATCTTAAATGAGGGAGTCTTAGAAGCAGGAGATAAGGTATATGTAAACAATATGGATAAGGCAGTTGCTTTGATTTTGATAGGTAAGGAACCAATTCAAAATGGAATGAACATTTTAGGCGCTCATATTGACTCTCCAAGACTTGATTTGAAACAAAATCCACTCTATGAAGATACAGAACTGGCTATGTTTGATACACATTATTATGGAGGAATTAAAAAATACCAATGGGTTACACTTCCGCTTTCTCTTCATGGAGTTGTGGTGAAAAAAGATGGAACAAAGGTAGAGATCGTCATTGGTGAGGCGGAAACTGACCCAGTAGTTGGTGTATCTGATTTACTCATTCATTTGGCAGCGGAACAAATGGATAAAAAGGCAAGTAAAGTAATTGAAGGTGAGAATCTAAATATCTTAGTAGGAAGTATTCCACTTCAAGGGGAAGAAAAGAATGCAGTAAAGGCGAATATTCTTAAGCTTTTAAAAGATAAGTATGATATTGAGGAAGATGACTTTATATCAGCAGAAATAGAGGCAGTCCCAGCTGGTAGAGCCAGAGATTATGGATTGGATAGAAGTATGATAATGGGATATGGACATGATGATAGAATATGTGCTTACCCTTCTTATAAAGCGTTGTTAGAACTCGAAGAAAGCGATAAAACCTGCGTGTGCTTACTGGTTGATAAAGAAGAAATCGGAAGTGTTGGAGCAACTGGAATGCATTCTAAGTTTTTCGAAAATGCAGTTGCAGAAATTATTAATTGCACGGGAGATTATTCTGAAATTATACTTCGAAGAGCATTTCAAAATTCGATGATGTTATCTTCTGATGTAAGTGCTGCTTTTGATCCAAATTTCCCGTCTACAATGGAAAAAAATAATTCTGCCTATTTTGGTAAGGGGCTTGTTATTAATAAATATACAGGTTCTAGAGGTAAATACAATTCAAACGATGCAAATGCAGAGTATGTAGCAAAATTAAGAGATATTTTTGAAAGAAATCAAGTAACCTATCAAACGGCTGAGCTTGGAAAAGTAGATCAAGGTGGTGGCGGAACCATTGCCTACATCTTAGCAAATTATAATATGAACGTAATTGATAGTGGTGTTGCCTTGCATAATATGCATGCCCCATGGGAAATCGGGAGTAAGGCAGATTTATATGAAGCCTTAAAAGGATATCGAGCATTTTTAAGAGAAGCATAAAGTTAGGAGGAAACGATGGCTATCATAAAACCATTTGAATGCGTAAGACCTAAAAAAGAATATGTAAGCAAAATTGCTGCATTACCATATGACGTATATAATAGGGCGGAAGCATTAAGAGAAGTACAAAAAGAACCGATGTCTTTTTTAAGAATCGACAGAGCGGAGACTCAATTTGACGAAAGTGTAGATGCCTATGATGAGAGGGTATACAAAAAAGCACATGATATTTTATGGGATATGATCAAACAAGGTTCATTTGAAAAAGATACGAAAAAATGTTACTATGTTTATCAATTAGTTATGAATGGACGCTCCCAGACAGGATTAGTAGCTTGTGCTTCCATTGATGATTATGAGAATAATATCATTAAAAAACATGAGAAGACGAGAGAAGATAAAGAGATTGATCGAATTAAGCATGTTGATACTTGTAATGCCCAAACGGGGCCTATCTTTTTAGCGTATCGCTCCAATGATATTATTAATGAGTTAGTAAAGAATAAAATGAAAGAAGAAGCCATGTATCATTTTGTCGCAGAGGATCATGTTACTCATACCGTTTGGAAGATTGAGGAAAGTAAACAGGTATCAGTAATTGAGCAGGCTTTTCAAACGATTGATCAAATTTATATAGCGGATGGACATCACAGAGCAGCTTCGGCCGTTAAAGTTGGCTTAAAAAGAAGAGCATTAAATCAAAATCATACAGGAAAAGAAGAATATAATTTCTTTTTATCCGTTTTATTTCCAGATGACCAGTTAATGATTTTACCTTATAATCGTGTGGTAAAAGATTTAAATGGATATAGTGAAACAGAGTTTTTAGACAAAGTAAAAGAAAACTTTGAGGTTCAAGAAATGGGAAAAGAACCATATGAGCCAAATAAAAAAGCAACGTTTGGAATGTATTTGAATCATACATGGTATGAATTAACTGCGAAACATCATTTGATTTCAAAGGATGCGGTGGAAGGATTGGATGTGTCTATTTTACAAAATTATTTGTTAGATCCGATCTTAAATATAAAAGACCCAAGAACCGATAAAAGAATTGATTTTATTGGAGGGATCAGAGGGGTAAAGGAATTGGAGCGAAGAGTTTGTGAAGACATGAAAGTGGCTTTTTCCATGTATCCTACCAAAATAAGTGAGTTGTTTGAAGTTGCAGATGCCAATCAGCTTATGCCTCCTAAATCGACTTGGTTTGAACCAAAGCTTCGAAGTGGACTATTTATTCATACATTAGAATAAAAGGCTTTAAAGAATAGGATAGAAAAAGAGAAACAAGAGACAATTATATGTCTCCTAGTTTCTCTTTTAACTTCTTTTCTTGCTCTAGTTGAGCTTTTAAGTTTAAATCCATATACAAAATAAAGACTTCTTCCAAAGAAAGATTTTTTTCTCTTGCAATTTGTTCCATAGCAGGCTTTAGCTTGTCTAATTGCACAGAAATAGGAGTCTTTTCTAAATCCATTCCTTTTAATACCTGGTCGGCATATTCATTGATTTGGTTTAAAACTTTTAATTCATCTTCATTCATTGTTACTACTACCTCTTTCTATCTCAACTCATTTAAATTTGTATTCATGGGTTATAGTATACCATTATTTTTATGGGATGTACAGTATTCAACGCCTGACTCGTAGTGATTGTTTTTCGCATTTTATGATGATAAGATAGTAACATAATAGAAGGTAAGTACCATACATAGAATGAATCGATAAAAGAAATATTTAGTAAAAGTAAGGAGAAAAATATATGTTATTAGCAACTGTAGCAAATACGCAGGATACAATTGGTGAGATTAAAGAATTTCAAGAACAAATTGCGAAAGAGCCAAATGTGATTTTAGAATATTTTAAAGGTTGGATTCCCAACATTACTAATTTTGCAGTGAATATCTTGTTATCTATTCTTATCTATTTTATTGGTAAGAAGATAATTAAAATAATATTAAAAATAGTGGAGAAATCCTGTGTTCGAACAGGAGTAGATGAGGGTGCTATTCGTTTTATTATTTCTGTAATAAGAATTTTACTTTATATTGTATTAGCTTTGATAATAGGAGATATTTTTGGGATTCAAAGTACTTCTGTAGTTGCCATACTGGGTTCTGCTGGTATTGCAATTGGCCTTGCTTTGCAGGGAAGTCTTTCGAACTTTGCGGGCGGTATCTTACTATTAATATTAAAGCCGTTTAAAATTGGTGATTATATCATTGAACATAGCAATGGGAATGAAGGAACCGTAACGAATATTGACATATTCTATACTAAATTGTTAACCGCTGATAATAAGATGATTGCCATGCCAAATGGTAACCTTATCAACAGTTCCCTTACAAATGTAACCAATGAAGCCATAAGAAGATTAGATATAACGGTTGATATCAGCTATGATAGTGATTTAAAAAAAGCAAAACAATTAATGGAAGAAATTTTAATAAAAGATGAAGCTAGATTGGAGTATAGAGATTTAAATGTATTTGTATCAGAATTAACCAATAGTTCGGTCTTAATTGGTGGACGTATGTGGGTTAAAACAGAGAACTATTGGCCTGCCAAGTGGAGGATTATAGAGTTAGTTAAGGTTACTTTTGATGAAAATAATATTCAGATCCCATATCAGCAGCTTGATGTTACAATCAAAAATGATTTGAAGCAGAATAAAGAAAGCTAAAATCATATGTATTTCAGCTGATTTTCAGACTATTTTAAGTTTGATAAATTATAATTATGTTTGAAGAAGGAAAGTATTATATGGCATAATTAAATGTTTGGGAGGAGAAAGAAAAGTTGAAGGTACTAATCGTAGAGGACGAAATAAGATTAGCGGATACATTAAGTCAGATTATGAGTCAGAATAAATATCTAGTTGATACCGTGCATGATGGCGCAGATGGTCTAGATTATGCTATGAGCAATCGGTATGATATTATCGTATTAGATGTTATGTTACCCAAACGAAACGGTTTTGAAGTTGTAAAAGCGCTGAGAAAGGCTAAGATATCGACGCCTGTGATTTTACTAACTGCCAAGGATGAAGTAAGTGATAAAATAACAGGTTTGGATTCAGGGGCAGATGATTATTTGACAAAGCCGTTTGCTCCAGATGAATTATTGGCTAGAATTCGAGCTTTAACAAGAAGGCAAGGCGAGGTCGTAATGAATGAACTAAGCTTTTTTGACATAACTTTGAACTTATCCATGTATATGCTTCAAAAAGATACGAAGTCAATCCGCTTAGGACATAAGGAATTTGAAGTAATGCGGCTTTTAATTACCAATCCATGTGTGGTTGTATCAAAGGATGAAATGATAAGTAAAATATGGGGGGAAGAGTCAGACGCAGAAGATAATAATGTGGAAGTCTATATCTCTTTTCTAAGAAAAAAATTACAATATCTAGGGTCAAAAGTAAATATTGCAACGCAAAGAAAAATAGGATATTTCTTAGAGGGAGAAAAGTAATGATATCAAAACTGAAAAAAAAGTTTATTTTTATTAATATGATATGTGTTACAATTATTCTAATATTAGCCTTTGGAGCAGTATTAATCTCATCCTATGCACGAATGGAAAGGGATAGTCGTCTTGCGCTTAAAACTTTTGCTGATAGAAGTAATCGAATGGACGACAAAAATAAGCCGATTCTTGAAATTGGTGAACCAAAAGGTTTTGAAAAGCAACCGAAAAATTTTACGATATTTACTGTAAAATTGAATGAGTTTAATCAGATTGATGTGCTTTTGGGGGATGACGTAGAAGTATCAGATGAAGTGCTTAAAGAAATCGTAACAAAAAGTCTTGAAAGTAATAAATCAACAGGAATTCTATGGGATTATTCACTTCGATACATGCAAAATCATAATCAAGAGGGAAATGAGATTATTTTCTTTGATTTAAGCAATGATATTTCTAGCATGTTTCATTTGATTAAGAATTGTCTATTTATTGGAGTGGCAAGTTTCTTAGCGTTTCTTCTTATCAGTGTGTATTTGGCAATCTGGGCACTACGTCCAGTTGAAGCGTCATGGGAAAGCCAAAGGCAATTTATAGCAGACGCATCTCATGAATTGAAAACTCCACTTACCGTTATCTTAGCCAATGCAGATATCTTAAGTGCCCATAAAAAGGATACCATTGAACACCAATATAAGTGGATTGAATATATAAAAGCAGAGGCCTCTCATATGAGTGGGTTGGTGAATGATTTACTTTTCTTAGCAAAATCAGATGCAGCACGAGATAATAATGTTTTTACAGAAGTTAATTTAAGTGATATTATGTGGAATTGCTATCTTCCATTTGAATCCTTGGCTTTTGAACAAGAAAAGCATTTGGAAGCTGATATATCTTCTGATATCATGATGCAAGGTGATGCAAGTAAGCTAAAGCAACTGATTATGATTTTACTAGATAATGCATGCAAATATACCGAGAAAAAAGGGAGCATAAAAGTGAGTCTGTATCAGAAAGTGGAAAAAAACAAGATATATTTAACCGTTAATAATACAGGCAAGCCAATTGCCAAAGAGCATTTAAATTATCTGTTTGAACGCTTTTATCGGGTGGAAGAATCTCGGGCGAGAGAAAAAGGCGGTTATGGACTTGGTCTTTCCATAGCAAAAACCATAACGCAAATGCACAAGGGAAAGATATCTGTTACAAGTAATGATGAGGAAGGGACAACCTTTCGTGTTACGTTCCATAACTAAGAAGAGTTCAAAGCATATAACTTTATCAAAACGATAGCTTTATGATATAATTATTATAGAAAAATAAATTAAATCTTGAAAAACATACAAACCTTGTTATAATATATGTTATAACGGAGGTTGTTAAAATGAAGATTTCAACAAAAGGGCGATATGCGATCAGAGTTATGATTGATCTTGCAGAACATAATAATGGAGAATTTATAACTTTAATGGATATTGCTCAAAGACAGGAAATATCAGAGAAATATCTTGAGGCCATTGTATCCATCCTAAGTAAAAACGATCTGTTAATATCGTTACGTGGAAAAGGTGGCGGGTATAAATTAGCAAAAGCCCCAGATAAATATACAGTAGGCAGTATATTAAAACTAACAGAAGGGTCGCTTGCGCCAGTTGCCTGTCTGGAGAAGAAACCCAACAATTGCTCAAGGGCATTGTCATGTAAGACAGTAGAGATGTGGGAAGGCCTTAATAAGTTAATTGATGACTATTTAGAAAATATTACAATTGCAGACTTGTTAGATGATCATAATTTTTCAGATCATTATGTGATATAAAAAGTATCGTTACCAGAGTTTGATGTGACCCCAATAAGTTAGACTTTATTGCGTAGTAGTTTTAACTGCTACGCAATAATTTTATGCAGCTAAGAGGCTGAGCCTGTATTCTACAGGACTCATCCATCCTAGTTTCTCTTTAATTTGTCTATTGTATCTTTCAGCTTATAACTATAAGCCTTCATTTTGCCATAAAAAACTGACCTCATTATTTTACTATATGTTTTATTAATTTAATTACCCTGTTCGTTGTTTGATTTTTTATTAGACAAATCTTTATTTTTTTTCTTATAATAATAATAAGTCGCAAAAGAATTTAATGGTACTATCGCAGCTGCAACTAATAGAAGAACATTCCCCTTAGTAAAATAAGAGACTATGAAAACTACAAACCATATAAACTGTAATAAGAAAGTAAAATACATCATTTGACATTTCCTCCAATCTAACTAATTAAATAGTTTATGTGTTTCAGTATATGATCCTAGATACCCTGTATAATCAGAATATTTATACATATAAACTACATTTTTAATATAATGAGTATTTTCATTATAGTATTGTTTAACCTTCATATATACATTATCAGTAACCATTGCTTTATATCCTGCTAGGACACTAATAAGTGCAGCAGGAATTGCCATTCCTGGTACTAATCCAATCAAAGCCAAACCAATTGCTCCTGCCCCTGCTTGTACATCAGTAGAAGTATAATAAGTGGTAACGTATTCGTATCCATCACTAGCTTGTAAGAAAATTTTAGTTTTCGAATTTTCAGCACTAGTATCTTTCAATTTTTCTATAACTATTTTTCCATCTAAACATATATTACCATTATAATCAGTATATGCATAATGTCTGCTTCCATCAAAGTCCGTTATTATAGCAGAACTATGGTTATTAGTATATATTATTAATGCTGTTTCCCCTGTAGTTTCATTTTTTATTATAAGTGTATCATTAGAAGTTGTTACAATTAAACTAGGTTCTAAAACAGTTTCCGCCCTTACCATTAGCGAAGAATTGAATAAGCTTAAACACATAACAAAGCACAATAATAAGCTTATAGTAGTTTTTTTTATTTCTCTCATTGTTTATTCTCCCTTCAATTTGATTTCAATGTCAAACGATATACAACATTAAGTTTTTGCGTTATAGTTTTCTCTAATTCATAATATATTATAATTGATGTTAAAACAATTAAAACTACACAAATAGACGTTTAAATGACTCGAATAGTAATTTTGCAAACACTTGTTCTTGTTTGAGGTGAAATGTAAAACGAGATTCCCGTTTTGTAAACGAGTTTCACATTTTGTAATCAACCTTCAAAATTTGTAATCGAAATTCCACAATTGTTATGACTTTCCCGTTTTTCTATTGCTTTTCATGGTATAATCTCTGGTAACAGGATAATTTGGGCGCACATACTCTTGGGATTAGAAAATTCACTTCCGTTGTCTGTCAAAATAATTGGAAACAACTTTTGAAAATCTTGTTCTTCAAGCCGGTTATATAGTTCATCATAAATATCAATTAATGACTTAGAGGTATTGGAATCTTTTAGGAATGCAAGCATCAAGGACGTTTCTCCAAAGAATACCGTAAGCAGTACCTTTGCGACAGCGAGTGCAAGCATAATATCTTGTCCACAAATGGATTGGATATTATAGAGTATACTAAATATATGGTACAGATTAGTAACATACCAATTGCAATACCATGTAAAACTTTCCTGTTATTTAACATTTAAATATCCTCCTAATAACCTATGGAATAGATTATATAAATAATCTATTTTCTATTTTTTACTCTTCATTATTATATAATAAAAATAGTGAGAAATTTGGTAGCGATACTTTTTATAGAATAAGAATGGCGCAGGAAGTGTCTGCAAGCAGATATTTTATGTTACGCTTATATTTTTTTAAATTAATCCATACTAACCTATTGACAAAGTATGTTAATAGGTTTAATATTAAATAAATTTTAATATGTAAAATACTGGATTTCACAGATGAAAGGAAAAATTCTTATGGCAAAGATATATACCTCGGCAGATCAACTCATCGGTAAAACACCCCTTCTTGAACTAGTAAATATAGAAAAGCAATACAATATAAAGGCAAAGCTAATAGCAAAACTGGAATATTTTAATCCTGCAGGATCAGTAAAAGATCGAATTGCCAAATCAATGATAGAAGAAGCAGAGAAAGCAGGAATTATAAATAAAGATACGGTAATTATAGAACCTACGTCTGGTAATACAGGGATAGGTTTGGCATCGGTAGCGGCAGCAAGAGGCTACAGAATAATTATTGTAATGCCAGAGACTATGACTCTAGAAAGAAGAACGTTAATGAGGGCATATGGAGCCGAACTGGTATTAACGGATGGCACCAAAGGAATGAATGGAGCCATTGCTAAAGCAAAAGAACTGGCAAAAGAGATTCCTAATAGCTTTACACCGAGTCAATTTGATAACTTTGCAAACCCAAAGATTCATTTAGAAACGACTGGACCTGAAATATATGAGGATACAGATGGACAAATCGATTATTTTGTTGCAGGGGTTGGAACAGGTGGAACCATAACGGGTGTAGGTGAATATTTAAAGTCAAAGAATCCCAATATCAAAATTATCGCAGTAGAGCCTGAAATGTCTCCTGTCTTGTCAAAAGGAATTGCAGGCCCGCATAAGATACAAGGTATTGGTGCAGGGTTCGTACCAAAGGTATTAAATACAGGTATCTATGATGAAATTATACGTGTAGCAGATGCAGATGCATTTGAAATCGGAAAGAATATTGGAAAGCTGGAAGGAATCTTGGTAGGAATATCTTCTGGAGCAGCTACATGGGCTGCCATGCAATTGGCAAAAAGACCAGAGAATGTAGGAAAGACAATTGTCATTTTGCATGCAGATATGGGAGACAGATATCTTTCTACCAGCCTTTATACAGGTTGATTTGTTTTATATTTCAAGGGGAGTTTTACATGATAGAGAGAATGAAAAAGAATGGAGACATATATGGAAACGATAGGTTTTAATACTGCGATTTTGCATAACGCACCAAATGGCGAGCCAAATACTGGCGCTACGCTACCACCAATCTATCAATCAAGTGCTTTTCAACACGAAAGCGCCGAGATTTTGGAAAGATTATTCGAAAATAAAGCAGCAGGATTTTCTTATACCAGAATCAACAATCCAACCATTGAAGCCTTTGAAAAAAAGATTACAATGCTTGAAGGTGGTATTAGTAGTGTTGCTTGTGCTTCAGGTATGGCGGCGTTAACCAATGCCTTTCTAAATATTTTACAAGCAGGGGATGAGATTGTTGCTGCACCTGGATTATATGGAGGGACGATTGATTTATTTCGTGATTTTGAAGCCTTTGGAATTAAAACTTTTTATGCAAAAGAAAATACACCAAAGGCTTTTGAGAATCAAATCACAAAAAGAACCAAACTTATTTTTGCAGAGACAATTGGCAATCCAAAACTAGATGTCACAGATATAAAAGGTTTGGCTGACATTGCACATCAATATGATGTCCCATTGATTATAGACAATACAACGGCTACTCCTTATCTAGTAAAGCCACTTTTATTAGGGGCAGATATCGTAGTAAATTCTTCTTCTAAATATATAAATGGCAACAGTGATGCCATTAGTGGAATTCTTACAGATGCAGGAACCTATCGCTGGTCAAAAGAAAAATATCCTGGGCTTTCGGACTATATTAAATTTGGGAAGATGGCATACATAGCAAAACTTAGAAAAGGGCTATTTCGAAATACAGGAGCTTGTTTGTCTCCACAAAATGCCTTTTTAAACTGTATCGGACTAGAGACACTCGGACTTAGAATGCAACGACATTGCACGAATGCTTTGGCATTAGCAACATTTTTAGAACAGCTTGATGCCGATATCACTGTAAACTATCCAGGATTAGCAAGTAGTCCCTATCATGAACTAGCAAAGAGTCAACTTCACAATGGATATGGTGGTATTGTAACGTTTCGTACAGGTAGTAAAGAGAGAGCGTTTCAAATCATTAATTCATTAAAATTACCCCTTATTATTTCAAATGTAGGGGATACAAAGACATTGGTGATTCATCCTGCCTCTACCATTAGCCTTTATTGCACGGAGCAAGAAAAAGAAGCTTCTGGTGTATATGATGATTTAATTCGTATTAGTGTTGGGATAGAAGACATAGAAGATTTAAAAGCAGATTTTGAAAATGCATTAAAGGGAGGAAACTAAAATGGCGAAAGTAGATTACGCTACATTAAAAAAGGGTGGCTTCATGCGTCAGAAGCAAAAGAATAATTTCTCCTTAAGACTACAAGTCGTAGGTGGGTATCTTACAGCCGAGAATTTAAAAAAGGTTGCAGAAGTAGCAGAAAAATATGGAGATGGGCATGTACATTTAACGTCTAGGCAAAGTGTTGAAATTCCCTTTATTAAACTAGAGGATGTAGAAATAGTAAAAGATGAACTTGCAAAAGGTGGTTGTAAGCCAGGTGTGTGCGGTCCAAGAGTAAGAACTGTTACTGCCTGTCAGGGAAGTGAGGTTTGTCCAAGTGGGAATATTGATACCTATGATATAGCGAAAAAATTAAACGAACGATATTTTGGAAAAGAGCTTCCTCATAAATTCAAATTTGGTGTTACTGGCTGTCAGAATAATTGTCTGAAAGCAGAAGAAAATGATGTGGGCATCAAAGGTGGAGTAGAGATAGCATGGATACAAGATAAATGTATCAATTGTGGCGTTTGTGCGAAAGTATGTAGAGAAGACGCTATTACAATAGAAGAAGGAATGATTACTGTCGATTATAATAAATGTAACAATTGTGGAAGATGTGTCAAATCATGTCCTACCGATGCATGGGACGCAGTGCCTGCATATATCGTCTCTTTTGGAGGCTTGTTTGGAAATAATATCGCAAAGGGTGAAACACCACTGCCACTTATCACAAAGGAAGAGCAGCTTTATCGTGTGACCGATGCAGCAATCGAATTTTTTGCTGAGAATGGGAATCCAAGTGAAAGATTTAGATTCACAATTGATCGAGTTGGTAAAGAGAAATTTATTAAGAAAATGGAGGAAGCTTATCATGGCTGATTTTCAAATTGATGATACGGTAGATATTACAGATGTTGTTTGCCCAGTTACCTTTGTAAAAGCAAAAGTTGCATTAGAGGAATTGGAGGAGGGACAAATTTTAGCAATCAAGCTAAATGATGGAGAACCAGTACAAAATGTACCAAGAAGTATCAAAGAAGAAGGGCATCAGATATTAAAGTTAAATGAAAACGAAGATGGAACATATACATTAATCGTTCGAAAAGTTGAAGATTAAAACGGATTGAGTTAGGAGGAGTTAAATGGCATTAAGAATAACGCAAGCTAACTTTGAAGCTAACGTTTTAAAGGAAACAAAGCCAGTCATAGTTGAATTTTACTCAGATTCTTGTATTCCTTGTAAGCAGATGGCTTCTATATTAGGAGACTTGGAAGAGGATTATGAAGACAAAATAGCGGTTTGTAAGGTTAATGTGACTTATGACGAAATGTTAGTAAATGAATATCAGGTGATGTCTTCACCAACAACTTTACTATTTTATGATGGACTTGAAAAAGCAAGAGTAACAGGGATTGTAAAAAAAGATCAACTAATTGAATTAGTTACGGCATATTTCAAATAAGAAAAGGGGATAAGAGAATGAATATAACAGTTGCAGGGAACAAAAAAATTTATGAGGAAGGAATCACAATAACTAAGCTAATACAAGTAGAAGATGTGGAAAATGCAGAATATGTAACCGTTACGTTAAATGATGAATTTATAGAAAGAGCCAATTTTGACCAAACCAAGTTAACAGAAGGTGATGTTGTTGAGTTCTTGTACTTCATGGGAGGAGGAGCATATTAATGGCATTTACGAATGAACAATTAGAGCGCTACTCCAGACACATCATTTTAAAGGAAGTAGGAGTAAAAGGACAGAAAAAACTATTAAATGCGAAGGTTCTTATTATTGGAGCAGGAGGACTTGGAGCACCCGCTGCTATGTATCTAGCGGCAGCAGGGGTAGGTACAATCGGGATTGCTGATGCAGATGAAGTCGATTTATCCAATCTTCAAAGACAGGTGATTCATACCACCAGTGATTTAGGAAAAGCAAAAGTAAAATCAGCAAAAGAAACAATGAAAGCGATTAATCCTGATATCATTGTTAATACATACCGAACGTTTGTGACCTCTGAAAATATTATGGAATTAATTGCAGATTATGATTTTATCATTGATGGAACGGATAACTTTCCTGCAAAATTTCTAATCAACGATGCTTGTGTTATGGCAAAGAAACCATTTTCTCACGCTGGTATCATTCGTTTTCAAGGGCAGTTAATGACGTATGTTCCGGGTGAAGGACCTTGTTATCGCTGTGTATTCAAGAATCCACCACCAAAGGATGCAGTTCCAACCTGTAAGCAAGCAGGAGTGATTGGGGCAATGGGTGGAGTAATTGGGAGTCTTCAAGCAATGGAAGCCATTAAGTACATTGTTGGTCAGGGTGAATTGTTAACGGGTCGCTTACTAACCTATGATGCGCTAAAGATGCAATTTAGAACGGTAAAATTACCAAAAGACAATCACTGTGCAATATGTGGAGAGTATCCTGAAATAACAAAATTAATTGACTATGAACAGGCAGAGTGTGATTTAAAGTAAAGATAGGAATGAGGTTATTATGCTTTTATTAAAACAAGATGATTATAATGTAATGTTGAAGCATTGTATAGAAGAACTTCCAAATGAGGCTTGCGGATTAATTGCTGGTACGATACAAGGTGATACAAAAACAGTAAAAAAGGTTTATCTTTTAACTAATTTGGATGCGAGTAAAGAACATTTTTCTATGGACCCGAAAGAACAATTAGCAGCCATGAAGGATGCAAGAGCCAATGACCTTGTACTTTTAGGTAATTTTCACTCGCATCCAGAGTCGCCATCTAGACCTTCTGAGGAAGATAAAAGACTTGCTTATGATTCTAGTAGTGAATATTTAATTCTATCACTTATGGATAGAGCAAATCCAGTATTAAAGGCATTTCATATTGATAAAGATAAAGCTGTAAGTATAAACGAAATAAAAGTTATATAATAAATGAAATTCAGAGAAATAAATATTTTTTAACTTATAAACATATATATATGATATGTATATAGGATAAGTAGTGAATAAGGGTAAGTTTTATAGGGATGCGTTAAGAAAGCGCAAGAGGAGGATATTATGAAAAAATTTCAAAAAATGATTTCAATTTTTTTGGCAGTAAGTATGGTGTTTTCCTTAACAGCTTGCCAAAAAGCAACACAGGCAAGTACAACTGGAAAGATTACGATAACAAATGTTTCTTACGATCCTACCAGAGAATTTTATGTAGCTTATAATGCTTTATTTGAAAAATACTATTTGGAAAAAACTGGGAAAGAGGTGTTAGTGGTTCAGTCGCATGGAGGATCTGGTGGTCAGGCAAGATCTGTAATAGAAGGAGCCAAAGCTGATGTTGTGACACTCGCGTTGGCGCATGATATTACCCTAATAGAAGAGGCAGGTTTAATTGAGTCAGATTGGATTAGTGAATTTGAAGGAAATTCTTCTCCTTACACATCAAGTATCGTTTTTCTTGTACGAAAAGGAAATGAAAAACAGATTAAAGACTGGGATGATTTGATTAAAGAGGGAGTCGCAGTCATTACCCCTGATCCTAAAAGTAGTGGCGGTGCTTGCTGGAATTTTCTTGCTGCATGGTATTATGCTAGTCAACAATTTCAGGATAATGAAGCACAAATGAAAGAATTTATGTCAAAATTATATGCCAATGTTACTGTTATGGATTCAGGTGCAAGAGGAGCGACTACTACTTTTGTGGAAAATGGGCAAGGAGATGTCCTAATTGCTTGGGAAAATGAAGCCATTATGACAGTAGAGGAGTACCCAGAGGATTATGAAATTGTATCTCCAAGTATTAGTATTTTGGCAGAGCCAAGTGTTGCTATCGTAGATGAAAATGCAGATAAAAATAATACACAAGAAGTTGCAAAGCAATATCTGGAATATTTATATACAGACGAGGCACAAAGAATGATTGGTGAGTATGGGTACAGACCAACCAATCAGACAATATTACAAGAGTTCTCCGATAAATTTGATTTAAATATTAAGCTATGTAACATCAATGATTTTGGTGGCTGGAATGCGGTATACGATAAGTTTTTTGTGGATGGTGGAGTATTTGATGAAATCTATGGAAATTAAAAAAGAAAACCAAGTTTAGAGGGAGGATAATATGATAAAGCAAATCGTAAAAAAGTATATACGAAAAGACAAAGTAATTCCAGGGTTTGGGTTGACTATGGGGATTTCTTTGCTCATGCTTTCGCTGATTATATTACTTCCTTTGTTATCAGTGTTAGTATTTTCTTTTCAGCTTTCGCCAGCTGAATTTCTTGATTTAATTACGAAGGATAACGTGGTGAATGCATTTCAAACCAGCATCATTAGTTCCTTCCTTGCAGCAATTATTAATTGTTTGTTTGGAACGATTCTTGCGTGGGTTTTGATAAAATATGAATTTCCAGGAAAAAGAGTTTTAGATGGTTTGATTGAATTACCCTTTGCACTTCCAACTGCAGTTGCAGGTATTACCTTATCAAAGCTATATTCTGATACAGGATTAATTGGAAAACCATTGGCACAGCTAGGGCTTA
Source organism: Candidatus Galacturonatibacter soehngenii (assembly GCF_008830185.1). Taxonomy (GTDB): domain Bacteria; phylum Bacillota; class Clostridia; order Lachnospirales; family Lachnospiraceae; genus Lachnotalea; species Lachnotalea soehngenii. The sequence continues at coordinate 784,847 of NZ_WAGX01000004.1, read as the reverse complement.
AGGTATCCTATACAAAAATTGGTCTTACGATAGCATTAATCTTTGTAGGAATACCATTTGTGGTTCGTGCGATTCAGCCAGTACTTGAAAAGCTTGATTCCCAATACGAAGAGGCAGCGTATATATTAGGGGCTAGTAAAACAAGAACCTTTTTTAAAGTCATATTACCAGAGCTTAGACCTGCGTTATTAACTGGATTTGGATTGGCTTTTGCAAGGGGAATCGGAGAGTATGGAAGTGTCATTTATATTGCAGGAAATAGTGCAAAGGAAAAGACGCAGGTCATCTCCTATGTCATTATGCAGAAATTAAATTATGTAGATTACGCCAGTGCAACTGCAATTGCCTTGGTAATGCTTATTCTATCATTTTTGATTTTACTTTTTATCAATATGGTTCAAATCCATCAGTCAAGACGTACGAATCATATATAGGAGGTTACGATGCAAGAGAATAAAAAAGATAAGAAAGCAGTTCAAATGATTCTGATTGCAATTAGTGTGTTATTTATTACATTTATGTTAGTAATTCCATTAATTTCAGTGATTATAAACTCCTTAAGTGAGGGCTTTGTTTATTACCTTAAATCCTTACAGTCAGAATACACCTTGTCAGCTCTTAAGGTTACACTATTTGCAACTGTAATAGCAGTGATTGTGAATTCTTTTTTTGGAATTATGGCTGCCTGGCTCATTACCAAGTTTTCCTTTAAAGGAAAACACATTCTTTCAACGTTAATAGACATTCCTTTTTCAATTTCTCCTGTCATAGCAGGTCTTGCCTTTATTATGACATTTGGAAGACTTGGGTGGGCAGGTTCTTATATTACAAAGATAAATGATTTATTAGGAACGAATATTCAGATTGTGTTTGCCATACCTGGTGTTGTTCTTGCAACCATTTTTGTTACTTTTCCTTTTATTTCAAGAGAAATTATTCCTGTACTAAACGCACAAGGAAAGGATGAAGAGGAAGCAGCGGCTTTGATGGGAGCAAGTGGTTTTACAATATTTCGTAAAATTACTCTTCCACATATTAAATGGGCTTTGCTTTATGGAATTATTTTATGTACGGCAAGAGCACTTGGAGAATTTGGAGCGGTAAATGCCTTGTCAAAAACAAGAGGAGAAACATTTACATTACCTCTAGAGATAGATGCCTTATATTTGGCAGGATCGAGTGATTCAATTACAGCAGCCTTTGCAGTATCCTCCATCCTTGTTATCATAGCGATTGTCGTAATCGTAGCCAGAAATATAGTGGAATATAAAGCAAAAAGAAAGATGGAAGATAGATAGATATCAGATTCTAGAATCAGGAGGTAAACATGTACGTAGAGTTAAAGAATATAGATAAGAACTATGGTAGTTATAAGGCGTCTGATAATATTAATATAGGAATTGAAAAAGGAAAGCTGGTTGCATTGCTTGGCCCTAGTGGTAGCGGAAAGACAACAATACTTCGTATGATTGCTGGATTAGAGACACCAAATGCAGGGGACATTATTATTGATGGTAACAGAGTAAATGATATCGCTCCTTCTGAAAGAGGCATCGGATTTGTATTCCAAAATTATGCCTTGTTTCGATACATGACGGTATATGAAAACTTAGCGTTTGGTCTTGAGATTAAGAAAGTACCGAAAAAACAGATAAAGGAACGAGTATCTGAATTGATTGAATTAACTGGTTTAAAAGGACTTGAAAAAAGATATCCGAATCAATTATCAGGTGGTCAAAGACAGCGTGTAGCCTTTGCAAGAGCATTGGCACCCAATCCAAGTTTACTTTTACTAGATGAGCCTTTTGCCGCAATTGATGCAAAGGTAAGAGCTGAACTTAGAAGCTGGTTACGTGAAATGATACATAAAGTAGGCATCACAAGTATATTTGTTACCCACGACCAAGATGAAGCCGTTGAAGTAGCAGATGAAATCATCATTACCAATAAAGGGCGTATTGAGCAAATAGCAACACCTATTGAAATATACAAGAATCCACAGACACCGTTTGTGGCTGAATTTATCGGTCAATCATCAAAAGTAGAAGGCTACTACAACTTAAGAGGCTTTGAAAAAGGAAGCTATAAAGGAGCTATCATTCGTCCTGAATTTGTAGAAAGCTTTAAAAGTGACAATATGAAATTTAAAGATGTCATTGCATATTCAGAGGATGGCATTATCGAAGACATATCGTTTCGAGGCAATTGTTTAGAAGTGAAACTACGAGTTGGAGATATTTTATTGACGACGAAACGTTCACTAGAGAGAAGACCGATACAAATTGGTGAGAAAATGCATGTCATTGTTTATCGGCTTTATGCATATGATGATGAACGAGCGTATCTATTAGAGAATAAAGAACTAATTGGCAAAGAAATCGTAACCTTTTAGTAAATGGATGGTGGAAGGTGAAACTTATGAGTAAAAAATTAGAACATATTGTCATTACAACCGATGTGCTTATCATCGGTGGAGGAACGGCTGGATGTTTTGCCGCTTTGACCTTAAGTAAAAATTCTAACTTAAATGTAGTGGTTGCTGAAAAGGCAAATGTAAAAAGAAGTGGATGCCTTGCGGCAGGTGTAAATGCGATAAATGCATATATTATTGAAGGTAGAAAACCAGAAGATTATGTGGATTATGCAACCAAGGATGCAGCGGGAATTGTTCGTCATGACCTGCTATTAACCGCAGCAAGGAAATTTAACGCTACAACAAAGGTAATGGAACAACTTGGTCTAGTAATCTTAAAGGATGAAAATGGAAAATACGTAGCAAGAGGTAATCGAAATATTAAGATTAATGGTGAAAATTTTAAGCCTATTTTGACAAAGGCAGTGGAAGAAGCAAAGCGTGTTACAATCTTAAACAATCTAAATATTACAGATTTATTAGTGGAAAATAATGAAGCAATGGGCGCAATCGGTTTTCATATATCACACGAAAAAGTGTATGAAATCAGAGCGCAAAAAGTATTGGTGGCAACGGGAGGAGCGGCAGGTCTTTATAAGCCAAATAATCCAGGATTTTCTCGTCATAAGATGTGGTATCCACCTTTTAACACAGGTGCTGGTTATGCAATGGGAATCTTAGCAGGTGCGGAAATGACCTCTTTTGAAATGCGTTTTATTGCACTTCGCTGTAAGGATACGATTGCGCCAACGGGTACGATTGCACAAGGGGTTGGTGCAAAGCAGGTGAATTCAAGAGGTGATGTATATGAAGAAAAATATGGCATTACCACGAGTGAACGTGTATATGGCACCGTAAAAGAGAATCAATTAGGAAATGGCCCATGTTATTTACAAACCAGTAAGATCGAAAAAGAAAAGGATGAGGAGTTATTAAAGGCATATCTAAATATGGCACCAAGCCAGACATTAAAGTGGATTGAAAGCGGAAAGAATCCAAGTGAGCAAGATGTAGAAATCGCTGGAACAGAACCCTATATTGTAGGTGGTCACACTGCAAGCGGGTATTGGGTGAACACAAAAAGAGAGACAACCATTAAGGGACTTTATGCGGCAGGAGATGTAGCAGGAGGATGTCCTCAAAAATATGTAACGGGAGCCTTAGCGGAAGGAGAAATTGCTGCACTTGATATCATAGATAAGTTTGATGCAACGAAGAGTATTCAAACAAATTCCTCATTTGTAAGCAAAAAAATGAAGGAGTATGAGGATATTCTCTATAACCAAAGCGATTTTTTTACAGTAGAAGAACTAGAAGAAGCGATGCAAAAGGTAATGGATGAATACGCAGGAGGAATTTCTACTCATTATCAATTTAATGAAAAACAATTAAAGTTGGCGGATGAAAAAATTGATCAGATTAGGCAAATGACGAAGCATGTAAGAGCAAATGATATGCACGAGCTGATGTTTGTTTATGAATTAAAGGAACGATTAACGGTTTGCAAATCTGTCATAGCTCATTTATTGCATCGAAAAGAAACCAGATGGCATTCCTTTAATGAAAATCTTGATTACCCAAATACAGATGAAGGGTACTTTAAATATATTAATTCGATTCTTGTAAATGATGAGTTAAAGATAATAGTAAGAGACATCATTAAGGAGGCAGATTATGAGCATACGAATTAATCAAGAAGCTTGTGTAGGCTGTCTAAAATGTATTAAGGTCTGTCCGGGAAGTTTAATTAAAGAGAAGGACAAAAAGGCATACATTAAGTATCCAAAAGACTGTTGGGGCTGTGTTTCCTGTGTGAAAGAATGTAAGTTTGATGCGATTGATTTTTATCTAGGAGCAGACATTGGAGGAAATGCTAGTACCATGAATGTCACTTATGAAGGAGATATACTTCATTGGAAGATTAAGAAAAGTGATGGAACTGTTAAGACAATCGATGTATTTAGCAAAGATTCAAACAAATATTAGGAGAGATGATTATGAGTGGATTATCACATCTAGATGAGTTAGAAGCAGAAGCAATCTATATTATAAGGGAAGTAGCAGCACAATGTGAAAAACCAGTTATGCTATATTCCATTGGGAAGGATAGTTCGGTCATGCTTCATTTGGCAATGAAAGCATTTTATCCAGAGAAACCGCCTTTTCCATTTATGCATGTAAATACAACCTGGAAATTCAAAGAGATGATAGAGTTTCGCGACAAAACTGCAAAGGAACTTGGCATTGAAATGATTGAATATATCAATCAAGAAGGAGTAGAGCGAGGAATCAATCCGTTTGACCATGGCTCTGCCTATACCGACATTATGAAAACGCAAGCCTTAAAGCAGGCACTTGATCAGTATGGTTTTACAGCCGCATTTGGTGGTGGTAGAAGAGATGAAGAAAAAAGTCGTGCAAAGGAGAGAATTTTTTCTTTTCGAAATGCATCTCATGCGTGGGATCCAAAAAATCAAAGACCAGAGATGTGGAAGCTTTACAATACGGAAATTAATAAAGGAGAAAGTATTCGTGTATTTCCAATCTCAAACTGGACAGAGAAAGATATCTGGCAGTACATACAAAGAGAAAATATACCTATTGTTCCACTTTATTTTGCGGCAGAAAGACCAGTTGTATTTCGCGATGGAAATATCATTATGGTAGATGATGATCGTATGAAATTAGATCAAGGAGAAGTTCCACAGATGAAAAAAGTGCGTTTTCGTACACTGGGATGTTACCCACTTTCAGGAGGGGTATTATCGGAGGCGGATACACTGGATCAAATCATAGAAGAAACATTAAGTTCCGTTGAGTCAGAACGAACCAGTCGTGTGATTGACAAAGACGGTGGTGCAGCTAGTATGGAAAAGAGAAAGAGGGAAGGGTATTTCTAATGAATGGATTGCTAAAATTTATAACATGTGGAAGCGTAGATGACGGTAAATCAACACTGATTGGGCATATTCTGTACGACTCAAAGCTTTTGTATACCGATCAAGAAAAAGCGTTGCTCCTTGATAGTAAAGTTGGTTCAAGAGGTGGAGCCATAGATTATTCTTTACTTTTAGATGGTTTAATGGCAGAAAGAGAACAAGGAATTACCATTGATGTTGCCTATCGTTATTTTACAACCGAACAGAGAAGTTTTATTGTAGCAGATACACCTGGACATGAGGAATATACTAGAAACATGGCTGTTGGTGCATCTTTTGCACAGCTTGCCATTATCCTAGTTGATGCAAAACAAGGAGTACTTATACAGACAAAACGCCATGCAAGAATTTGTTCACTTATGGGAATCAATCATTTTGTATTTGCAGTGAATAAAATGGATTTAGTAAACTACAGTCAACAAAGATTTCTTGAAATAAAAGAAGACATTGATATGCTTGTAAAAGAATTATCTTTAAAAAATAGTAAGATTATTCCAGTTAGTGCGACAGAAGGAGATAACGTAACTAAACCGTCAGAAAACATGAGCTGGTATCAAGATGAGATTTTAATGACACATTTGGAACGTGTCAATGTATCAGAAAGCGTAGAGAGCACTGATTTTTATATGCCAGTTCAAAGAGTTTGCCGTCCGAATCATAATTTTAGAGGATTTCAAGGGCAGATTGAGGCAGGGAAAGTGGTGGTAGGTCAAAAGTTGTTTTCTCTTCCTAGCAACGAAAGTGCACTAGTAGAAAGTATCTTAGTCGGTGATAAAGATGCAAAAGAAGCCGTTGCTGGTCAGGCAGTTACCATACAGCTAGATCGAGAAGTCGATGTAAGCCGAGGATGCGTTTTATCTGATTGTGAGAATCTTCCGGTTGCAAAGAATATAGTAACAACAATTTTGTGGATGGATGATGAGCCGCTTCATGTTGGAAAAGATTATCTGGTTAAAGTAGGAACTAAGATGATACCTGCCATAGTAAAAGACATTGAGTATAAGATTGACGTAAATACTGGAGAACACCTATCCATTGCTCAGGTTACAAAGAATGAAATCATCCGATGTGAAATAGAATTTACTGAAAAAATCGTAGTAGATGAGTTTCATAAAAATAAGACGCTTGGCGAGCTAATCATGATAGATCGTATCAGTCACATGACCTCTGCTTGCGGTGTTGTTGAGCATATTGAGACACATGGCGAAAAGCCATACTTTGAGAAAGAGTCTTTGAAGGCAAAAGGATATATTTTTGAAGAATTTTATTTTAACTTAGAAAATGCGTTTCTTTCTAGAACCAAGACGAAAGATAAGACCTATCATGTAGGAGATAGCATACCAACCGAAGGTGACAGTTTTAAATATCCTGATTTCTTCGATATTCTTTCGGTTGAAGATTCGGTAGCTGTGTTAATTCGAAACGCAAAAATTGCAGATATAATCTCTATTGATGTCTATGAGTATGGTGGTTTGCCGGTATTAGACGAGAGAGGTTTTGCACTACATATCAAATCACAGGCTGATGTCGATAACTATCTATATGAGTATAAACAATTATCCTCAGATAAAAAAATGACCTTCGTAAATAAGTGGTCAAGGTTTGAAGGATACCGAAGAATTGTATGCAACGATAATTTCTGGATGATTTAACTTATCAAAGAAATAATGATATTTCATTTAAATCATACTTCCTAAATCAATGATTCAATTGTATAATTGATTTAGGAAGTATTTTTATTATGTAAATAAGAACTGCGTCCTATTATATAAAGTTCTATGAACGAGATCTAAAAGAGGTGTATATGGTAAAAAAAGTTCCCAATCTTGTATCAATTATCAGAATCATTTTATCCATTATCTTACTATTTACAAAACCATTTTCAAACCAATTTTTTTTCCTTTATCTTGGGGGTGGGATAAGTGATATACTAGATGGATATATAGCAAGAAAGTACAAACTAACAAGTGAGTTTGGAGCATTACTTGATAGTATAGGGGATTTTATTTTTATTTTCGTTTTATTATATCTGCTATATCCTTATATAAGGTTGAATCAGCTACTAACAATATGGATTGCAGTGATTTGCGTCATACGTTTTAGTTCTATAATTGTGGCTTTGTTCCGATTTCATACGGTTGCCTTTTTACATACGTATTTAAATAAAGCAACGGGTCTTCTGCTTTTTTGTTTTCCAATCTTTTTTGTTTGGATTGGAATGGAGGTAACGGGTATCTTGCTTTGTTGTTTAGCGACGATTTCTGGGGTAGAAGAATTAATCATTCATATAAATGCAAAAGAACTCAATCGTAATATCATTTCGATATTTCATTTATAGACAGCGAATTGGCTAAAAATTGCTTATAAGAAAAGTTAAAGTAATAGATAATATTTAATAATTAATTTATGAAAGAACAAATAGGAGAGAGGAAAAAATGTATGGAATATACAATTAAACAAGTGTCCGAAAAAACGAATCTTTCTATTTATACACTAAGATACTATGATAAAGAAGGTCTTTTACCTTTAATAAAAAGAAGTGAATCGGGAATACGAAAATTTACAGATAATGATATTGAATGGATTAACCTGATTTGCTGCTTAAAAAACAGTGGGATGTCAATTGAACATATAAAGGAATTTATGTACTGCTGTTTAAAAGGTCAATCAGGTGTAGAAGAGAGAAAGATTATGCTACAAGCGCATAAGAAAAACATTGAAGAACAAATCAAACAACTTAATAAAAGTATGGAAATTGTTAATTATAAATTAGAACATTACAAAGAAATTGGTATTTTTCATATTGACGAATCACTCAATGGATGAAATGAGTTGGAGGTACTTGCATGAAATTAGGGATTTTAGGAACTGGTAAGATAGTACAGGAATTTTTATCTATTTCTTCAAAGCTTAATAAAATTGAGATAACAGCGGTTTGTAATGTTAGAGCCAGCAAGGATACAATTGTACAATTTGCAAAAGAGAACGATATAAAAGAAGGTTATCATAATTTTGAAGAATTGTTAGCAAGTGATGTGGATACGATATATATTGCTCTACCTAATCATTTGCACTTTAGCTTTGCAAAAAAAGCATTAGAAGCTAGAAAACATGTGATTGTTGAGAAACCATTTACAACAAACTATAAAGAAGCTATTATTTTAAGTGACTTGGCGCGTAGCAAGCAATTGTTTTTATTTGAGGCAATTACGAATCAGTATCTTCCAAATTATAAAAAAATCAAAGAATGGATACCAAGCCTTGGAAATGTAAAAATTATACAATGTAATTACTCACAGTATTCTTCCAGATACGACAGCTTTAAGGAAGGAAATGTATTGCCAGCCTTTGACCCTAAGTTTTCAGGGGGAGCGCTTATGGATTTGAATATTTATAATATTCATTACGTAGTTGGTTTATTTGGAAAACCAAATCAAGTTGAGTATTATCCGAATATCGTAAATGGGATTGACACATCGGGAATATTGATAATGAGTTATGATGGGTTTCAATGTGTTTGCATTGGTGCAAAAGACTGCAAAGCTCCCATTGCCATCAACATTCAAGGTGACAAAGGATGCATTCATCAAAATACACCTGCAAATACTTGCAAAAGCTTTGAAGTTCTTATGAATGATGGAACCGTATTTACGGTAAATGAAAACAGGAATGATCATAGAATGATAAGTGAATTTATTGCTTTTGAAGAAATGATAACAAATAACGATTTTACATCCTGCTATCAAATGCTTGATCATAGTTTACTAGTTTGCGAGATACAAACAAAGGCGAGAGAAAAGAGTAACATTATTTTTCCGGCAGATTTACAAATGATTGATGAAAAATTTGTATAAAAGGGATTGAAGTACAATAAAAAGCTTGACATAGAGCTAGCTCTAGGGAATAGAATAAGATTATGTATATAAAAATCAACCAACAGGAGGAATGATGATGTATCAACCAAGCGAAGAAAGATACGACAAAATGCAGTATAAAAGATGTGGTAAAAGTGGGCTTAAGCTTCCAAGAGTAGCACTTGGGTTATGGCACAATTTTGGTTCGATTGATTCTTATGAGAATCAAAAGGCATTAATTTTTAAAGCGTTTGATCTTGGCATCACACATTTTGATATCGCTAATAACTATGGACCGATTCCAGGATCCGCCGAAGAAAATTTTGGAAAAATGCTAAAAAATGAATTATCTGGTTATCGAGATGAATTAGTTATTTCTACAAAAGCAGGATATACCATGTGGCCAGGCCCATACGGAGATTGGGGTTCAAAAAAATATTTAGTTTCAAGCTTAGATCAAAGTTTAAAAAGATTAGGACTTGATTATGTTGATATATTTTATCATCACAGACCAGACCCAGAGACTCCACTTGAAGAGACAATGGATGCTTTAACCCAGATTGTTCGAAGTGGAAAAGCTTTGTATGTTGGTTTATCGAATTATCCGGCAGAGGAAACCAAAAAAGCATCAGAAATATTGAAGGCAAATCGTACACCTTGCCTTATTCATCAACCAAAGTATAATATGTTTAATCGTTGGGTGGAAGACGGTCTATTAGATGTACTAGAAGAAGAAGGGATTGGATCTATTGCGTTTTGTCCATTGGCGCAAGGATTGTTAACCGATAAGTATATAAATGGTATTCCAAAGGATTCTAGAGCAGCAAACCAAAGTGTTTTCCTACAAAGCAAAGATGTAACGCAAGATGTCATTAACAAAGTAGTTAAGCTAAATGAAATAGCTTCAAATAGAGGTCAAACCTTGGCGCAGATGGCTTTGGCATGGGTACTGCGAAACGATCGTGTAACAACAGTATTAATAGGTGCAAGTAAAGTAAAACAAATAGAAGATAATGTTGAAATTGTTAAGAAACTTGAATTTACAAAAGAAGAACTTGATGCAATCGATGAAATCTTGAAATAAAAAGAGGAGGGCCCGGATTGGGGGAATCCGGGCTTTTTGAAAAAAGTGTTTATGTAATCAAAGTATTGAATCACTTTGTATGAATCTAATATACCTCTAATTTGTGTAGGGGATTTGAAAAATTATTGAAATAATTGTGAAGTAATAAAAAGGTAGTGATAAAAGTGAAACAAATTGAATTTCGAATGGAACGACCTAACTTAGTAAAAGTTGGAGATCAAGTTGAGGTAAGTGCAAGAGAACTTCAGACCTTGCAAGGATTAATGTATTGCTATACGATAGAGCCGGCAGTGGCAATGAGCGGAAATATTCCGTTTAGCGATAAGGTGTACGAATCGACAGGCATGGTAAGTAAGGTTGAAGAAGGTCCAAGTTATTGGACAGTTACAGTTGATTTTGAAAATTAAAGATATACATAGGGTATAACGCAAAGAACTATGTTTTAAATCTATAAATGATATATAAAAATCTATTATGTTAAAAGTTTGATTCATATAAATAAATATCTCCATATTGAAACACAATATAGTTATAAAACAATAAGGAGATAATGCTTCATGAAAGAGAATGAAATGTATACCACAGAGGAAATTCAAGGTCAGACACAACCAATTCCAGGGAAGGAAAGTCAGATGGATCCTGAGCCAATCTATGATAATCCAGATTATAAAGGTGCAGGAAGACTAAAAGGAAAGACAGCTATCATAACAGGTGGTGATAGTGGAATTGGCAGAGCAATCTCGGTCGCGTTTGCAAAAGAAGGCTGCAATGTCGTCATAGTCTATAATGCAGCAGATAATGATGCAAATACTACGAAGCAAGTAGTTGAAGAATATCAAAGTAAAGCGCTATTGATAAAGGGTGATGTTGGGGATAGTAATTTTTGTAATCAAATAGTAGATAAAACATTACAAGAATTTCATACCTTGGATATTATCGTAAATAATGCGGCAGAACAACATCTACAAAAGAAGTTGGAAGATATCACGGATGAGCAGATACAAAGGACATTTCAGACGAATATTTTTGCTATGTTTTATTTAACCAGAGCGGCACTTCCTCATCTGAAAGAAAATAGTGCAATCATTAATACTGGTTCTATTACCGCTTTTAAGGGAAATGCAGATTTATTGGATTATTCCTCAACAAAAGGTGCAATATCCGCCTTTACAAGATCGTTGTCTACGAATCTGGCAGACCGAAAGATAAGAGTAAACCAAGTGGCACCAGGGCCTATTTGGACTCCGTTAATTGTGTCTACATTAGATAAGAATACGGTAGGAACATTTGGTAAGGACACACCTTTAAAACGACCTGGTCAACCCGTTGAGGTAGCGGAAGCATATGTGTTCTTGGCTTCAGATGCATCCACTTATATCACGGGTCAGACCATTCATATCAATGGCGGTACCATTGTGAATGGATAATAGAAAGAACTTAAGAAAACTACAAATTACAAACAAATTTAAACCAAAGTCTAAAAATTTCCTTGGCTTTGGTTTTTTACATAATAAATAGCAAAAAACTCTTGCAAATTTATAAAAAAGAATATATAATCACATATGGTTGATTTTTCAACAGGCTTCCGTGGCTCAGTTGGTAGAGCGATTGATTCGTAATCAATAGACCGTGGGTTCGAGTCCCATCGGAAGCTTTTAAAGTTATAAGCTGTATTTTCTTGGTAATAAACCAATGGGAATGCAGCTTTTTTAGTACTAAGAAAACTCGCAGAACTTAACCTATGGCTGTTTTTAAAATATTTGACATATAATCGTTAAATTGCTATACTGAACATGTTCAAACAAAGTTCAGTATAACCATGCTTTGCATGAACTTGCAGGAATAAGTGTTGTAAGATTCTTAAAACCAAAAAGCACTTATTTTTAGAAAAGGAGGCGTTCATAGAGATGGCACACTTAACAAAGAATATTCAAAGTGAATCTACACTTATGAAGTTAATTTGTCATGCATTTCCTGAAAGAAAGCTGGAACGATTGCATGAGTTGACAGAAGGATATTTCAATATCGCTTATGAAGTATCTTTTGAGGATGGAACAAAAAGTATTCTAAAGATAGCACCTGATCCGAAAGTAACGGTTATGACCTATGAAAAAAATATTATGGAAGTGGAAGTACGTTCCATGCAATTAGTAGCACAAAAAACTAAGGTTTTGTTGCCGGAAGTGGAGTTTTATGATTCATCCTGTACACTATGTGGTGCCTCTTATTTTTTTATGAAAAAGATACCTGGTAAAAGCCTATCTTCTCAAAAATCTGTGCTTTCGAAGGAGCAAGTGAGTCATATTAACTTTCGAGTGGGTTCTCTTAACAAAGAAATTAATCAAATAACAAATGATTACTTTGGATATCCTGGTCAAAGTTTATTGCAAGGTAAAAAGTGGTTTGATGTTTTTTGTGCAATGATAAAGGCTGTTATACTGGATGCAGAGAAAGAAAACATTGATCTTACAATATCTTCGAGTGAACTTTTAAAATTACTTGAAAAAGATAAGGAGTGTTTCCAAAGTATTACAGTCCCTCGTTTGGTTCATTGGGACCTATGGGACGGGAATGTCTTTGTAAAAGATGGGAATATTACAGGTTTAATCGATTGGGAACGTTGTTTGTGGGGTGATCCTCTTTTAGAAGTTGGTTTCAGATCCTACTCCCAATCAACAGACTTTTTAAGGGGATACCAAATTGAGGAATTTACAGAAGAACAAAAACGAAGAATTCTTTGGTACGATCTTTATTTACTCATGATTGTTGCACAGGAACCTGTCTATCGAGGATATGAAACGACAAATTCCTATCAATGGGCAACAAAATTATTACGTGAAATATATACGAAGTTACATAATGCATAACTCAATGGTATAGAGTAGTGAAAAGGTTCCTCCCAAGTACGGGAAGAACCTTTTAGAATTTATTTACAATATTTAGCGATCAAATTTAATAGGTCGTTTAAGTTACATGAGCTAAAGTTAAAACACATATCCCAGAACCTCCTTTAAGTTTTGTTTTCTTAAGAACAAATTCATTGTAACATTATTGTAACAAATATGTAATAGATAATGAATGGTAAACAAGAAAGTAATTGGATAATTTGGAAATATACATGTTAAGGGGAACCTTGCTAAGAGGTTAATTTATACCAGTAGATTTACAAAGGTACAAGGATAAAAGTTGGTACCTTTGTAAAATCTAATAGATTTTCTTAAAGTTATTCAGCGATATCATCGTCTGGGGTAGTATCTGGTACAAGGGGAATCGGCATAGGCATTGGATCTAGCGGATTCACAGGCGGAATTGGAATAAAAGGTACATCATCACCTGATTTGTTTTGAACAGATTCATTCTCATCTTTCAACATATATACACCACCTTTCATCAGATAATATGGAAAGAGGAATTTTCTAGTGGAGTAGGTCATATACGAAAAGAAGTATATGACCTATTTGTGTCTATAGTATCATTATGAAACATTAGTTTCCACCTGGACCGTCTTGTCTTGGTCTAGTTGATTCAGGGAGAGGTTCAATTGAAGTTTTTGGCAACTGTGTTTTTTCTTTGTTCGTATATTTATCTACGGTTATTTCTTTATTACTTTTTTTATTCATGAATACACCACCTTTCAAACATAGTATTTACAAGTTATAAAAAAATATTTGTTCCGAAAGAAAGTGTCTTGAATGTTTTCAAGTTTGTTCGCATACATTTATAAAAATTATGGAAGAAAAAGAAATTAAGGCATGATTATGGATGGGATATTATAAAATGGCACTAGAACAAGAACCGCAAATATCCGCACTCGTAAGAGAAATAGCAGATAAATCTGGAATGGAAACTCGAAGTTTTGATTCTAGATTAAAAACAAAGATAGCTTATTTAAAAAAACTAAAAAAAAACCATTTGCTTCATAAAACGAATTGTGAAATATCTGATATCTTACGTTATACGTATATTACCACTGCAGACACTCTAGCACAAAAGACACTAGAAGTCATTGAGATGTATAAGAGTTTGGGCTATGAGACAGTTGAAATAAAAAATTATTGGCTTATGAACTTTTACCCTTATAACGGCATCAATACAGTCATTGTTTCTCCAAATGGATTAAAATTTGAATTACAATATCATACAATGGAAAGCTACGAAATAAGAGAAAAAATACACGATTTATATGAAGAGTGGAGAAATCTGCCAGAAACTTCGATGAAAGCGAAGGAACTAAACCGTAAAATGTTTGAGGGCTATAAAGGAGCCGTAGTCCCTAAGGATATTAAGAAGGTGAAATAAATGGATGAGCTAGTGTATTATTTTATTATGCATGATTTGAATCAAATTGGAAAAATGGAGGATTTTGTATATTATATTTATGAAAAAGATAGAGGATGGATACCAGATATCAATCATCTTCTTTCAGACCGTCTAATGGGATATGATGGATTATTTGTAGGTTGTATTAGTATGTTATCTAAAGTAGATGAAATTACAAAGGAAAAGGCATATCAGATGATTCAAACCATGTAAGATAAGGAAAACAAAAAAATAATTTGACATTTTCATATAAAAAGGCTTATAAGAATTCGCGATTTTCTTATAAGCCTTTTATCATTAAATATGCTTGAGATACATTTTTTCTAATAGATTGATTGCTTTGTAAAGTAACATGGCAATAATACAAAGGATAACAATACTCATAATAACCCAATCAAGCTTGAAGACTTGACTACCGTAGATAATTAGATAACCAAGTCCTTTCCTTGCGGCTAGAAATTCTCCAATTACAACACCAACCAAAGATAAGCCAATATTTACTTTCATCGTGCTAATAATAATTGGGATAGAGCTAGGTAGAACAACCTTTAATAAAACGTTAGTCTTATTCCCACCTAAAGTATAAATTAATTTGATTTTATCTAGGTTAACCTCCTTAAAACCTGTATATAAATTAATAATTGTACCAAAGATTGCAACTGAAATACCTGCGACAATAATCGTTCTCATATTTGCACCTAGCCATACAATCAATAAAGGAGCCAATGCTGATTTGGGAAGGCTGTTTAAGACAACCAGATAAGGCTCCAGGATTTTTGATAACTTTTCATTCGACCACAAAATGACTGAAATAAGAATTCCAATTACAATGACCAAAAAGAAACTTAAAAATGTCTCAGTTAGTGTAATAAAAATATGGTGGAGAATGGTTCCATCTTTTAACATGGAATAAAAGCAGGCAAAGATTTTAATAGGACTGCTAAAAATAAACGAATCAATGATTCCAAAACTTGCAGTTAATTGCCAAATTATAATAAACGCAAAAAAGATAGCAATGCGATACCTTGTAACGCTACGTCTGTATTTTGTCTTTTGTTTGATAAATTCAAGTTGACGAATGGATATGTCATTCATAATCGTTTAGCTCCTTCCAAATTGCATTAAAATAATCTTTAAACTCAGGTGCATTACGACAAGCGAGCGGGGTTTTGTTTTCTAATGCAAATTCTATAGGGAAAATAGATTTAATTGTAGCTGGGCGCTTAGACAAAACAATTACTTTATCGCCAAGACTTATGGCTTCTGATAAATCATGTGTTACTAAAATAGCGGTCTTTTTCTCTTTTTTTATAATGCAACCGATATCATCACTTACGGTTAGGCGTGTCTGATAATCAAGAGCCGAGAATGGCTCGTCAAGTAATAATATGGAAGGTTTTAGGGCGAGGGTGCGAATCAAAGCAGCACGTTGTCTCATCCCCCCAGAAAGCTCAGAAGGCCTTTTATCTTTAAAAGCTTCAAGTCCGTAATTAATAAGCATTTCATTTACACTATCCAAATATTCTTGTGTTAGCTTTTTTTGAATTTCTAGTCCCAAAATCACATTTTTGTAGATGCTTCGCCATTCAAAAAGATGATCTCTTTGAAGCATATAACCAATACTGGCGCGAGCATTTGATACATTGGTTCCATTTATTTTAATGTCTCCTAGTTCAGGAGAGATGAGTCCGGCAATTAAAGATAAAAGAGTTGACTTTCCGCATCCGCTGGGCCCCACAATTGCGATAAATTCTCCTTCTTTTACGTCAAATGATATATTATTTAAAGCTGGTGTTTCACCAGACAAACTGTGATAAGCATAGCTTACAGATTCAAGTTCAAGTAAAGGTTTCATATAAGTCCTCCATTATATTTATACATTATTGTATGAAAAGAGGGCTAGAATGTGCAAAGTTGAACATATCTAAGAAAAGTAAATCAATCCCTATCATATTGGATATAGAACACATATTGAATAAATAAGCAAGCTATACTATAATTGACTAAGCAAAATATGTGTTATTAAGAGTGTTTCACATAGATGCAAATGATGGAGGTTGTCTATGAATGTTTTAAATTATCAAAAAGAATTGGATCGTGTGATTCAACAATTACAAACAGAAGAAAAAACACCAAGTTTACTTTTACATAGTTGCTGTGCACCTTGTAGTAGTTATGTTTTGGAATATTTGTCACAATATTTTAAAATTACAATATTTTATTATAACCCTAATATTTATCCTGCAAGTGAATATGAAAGACGTGTCATTGAACAAAAGGAACTTATAAAAGCAATTCCAGCCAAACATGAAATTCAATTTATGACAGGAGAATATGATACAAAAGCCTTTTATGAGATAGCAAAAGGATTAGAGAATGAGAAAGAAGGTGGGCAACGTTGTTTTTCTTGTTATGAATTAAGACTAAGAAATACTGCAAAGCTCGCAAAAGAAAAAAACTTTGATTATTTTACAACGACTTTATCTATCAGTCCTATGAAAAATGCTGGCAAATTAAATGAAATTGGAAGTATATTGGAAAAAGAGTTGAAAGTAAATTATTTATACTCTGACTTTAAGAAAAAGAATGGTTATAAAAGGTCTATTGAATTATCAAAGGAATTTGATTTATACCGACAAGATTATTGTGGATGTATTTTTTCAATAAGAAATAAGGAAGAAAAATAGATTGTTAAATATGAATAATTATGCTATTATAATGAAATAATATACAAACAAGAAAAGAGGAATACGATATGGCACAATTGTGGGGCGGGCGCTTTACAAAAGAAACAGATCAATTAGTTTATAATTTCAATGCATCAATTTCATTTGATCAAAAATTTTACAAGCAAGATATTGCTGGAAGCATAGCACACGTTACAATGCTAGCAAAACAAAATATTTTATCAGAGGCTGAAAAAGAAGATATTATAAAAGGTTTAAATGAAATATTAGAAGAGGTAGAAAATGGAGCATTAGAAATTACGCAGGAATATGAAGATATTCATAGCTTTGTAGAAGCAAATCTAATCAAAAAAATTGGTGAAACAGGGAAAAAGCTTCATACTGGAAGAAGTAGAAACGATCAAGTTGCTTTGGATATGAAATTATATGTTCGAGATGAAATTCAAGAACTAGATCAGCTTTTAAAAGAGCTATTACAGGCACTTCTAACAATTATGAAAGAGCATATACAAACATTCATGCCTGGCTTTACACATCTACAAAAAGCACAACCTACGACTCTTTCACATCATGTTGGTGCTTATTTTGAAATGTTTAAAAGGGATCGATTGCGTCTGAGTGATATATACAAAAGAATGAATCTTTGCCCTCTTGGTTCAGGAGCTTTGGCAGGGACGACGTATCCACTTGACAGGGAATATACGGCTTCGTTACTTGAATTTGATGGTGCAACAAGAAATAGCATGGACTCTGTTTCTGATCGAGACTATTTGATAGAATTACTGTCAGCATTGTCTACTATTATGATGCATTTGAGTCGCTTTTCGGAAGAGATTATTATATGGAATACCAACGAATATCGCTTTGTAGAATTAGATGATGCATATAGCACTGGAAGCAGCATTATGCCTCAGAAAAAGAATCCAGATATTGCAGAATTAGTTCGTGGTAAAACTGGAAGAGTATATGGAGCACTAATGTCAATGCTTACAACAATGAAGGGGATTCCACTGGCGTACAACAAAGATATGCAAGAGGATAAAGAATTAACCTTTGATGCAATTGATACAGTAAAAGGGTGTCTTGCTTTATTTACGGGTATGATAAAGACAACAACTTTTCGTAAAGAAATAATGGAAGAAAGTGCAAAAGGTGGATTTACGAATGCAACAGATGTTGCAGATTATTTAGTAAATAAGGGGGTTGCTTTCCGCGATGCGCATAGCATATCGGGAAGACTAGTGCTACTTTGTATTGAAAAAAATTGTGCGCTAGATGATTTACAACTAGAAGACTTTAAAAACGAACATGAATTGTTTGAAAAAGACATTTATGATGCTATTAGTTTGACCACTTGTGTAAATAAAAGAGAGACAATAGGAGCACCTGGTAAGAGTGTTATGGAACAGGTAATTAGTGAATATAAAAAATATTTAGAGGAATAAATCATAAAAAAGTGTTGCATTATTGCGAATAATAGTATAATATATTTATTACAAAGACAAATGTGCGCGGTAGGAGAACAAAGGGCTTGAATCTCACTTTCTGCGTACTTCGAAATAATGCAAAGAGGAGATTTGTTATGAGTCAGAAATTGAAAGTGGGTATCCTTGGCGGTACAGGTATGGTAGGACAGCGTTTTATATCATTATTAGAAAACCATCCGTGGTTTGAAGTGGTTGTAGTAGCAGCAAGTCCACGTTCGGCAGGGAAGACCTATGAAGAAGCTGTTGGTGACAGATGGAAAATGAAAACTCCTATGCCAGAAGCAGTTAAGAAACTAGTGGTAATGAATGTAAATGAAGTTGAGACAGTTGCAGCAAAGGTAGATTTTGTTTTTAGTGCAGTTGATATGTCCAAAGAAGAAATTAAGGCAATTGAAGAGGCATATGCAAAAACGGAAACTCCTGTTGTATCAAATAATAGTGCTCATCGTTGGACACCAGATGTACCGATGGTGATACCAGAAATTAATCCAGAACATTTTGATGTGATAAAATTTCAAAAAGAACGTTTGGGAACAAAGAAAGGCTTTGTAGCGGTAAAACCAAACTGTTCGATTCAAAGTTATGCTCCTTGCTTAGCAGCATGGAAAGAGTTTGAACCAGCAACTGTAGTTGTTAGCACGTATCAAGCAATATCAGGGGCAGGAAAAACCTTTTTAGAGTGGCCAGAAATGGTAGAAAATGTAATACCATTTATTGGGGGAGAAGAAGAAAAGAGTGAAGAAGAGCCTTTAAGAGTATTTGGTAAAATAGAAGATGGTGTAATTGTAAAAGCCAATGAACCAGCAATTACGGCTCAATGCATTCGCATCCCAGTATTAGATGGACACACAGCTTCTGTGTATATTTCATTTAAGAAAAAACCAACAAAAGAACAATTAATTCAAAAATTAGTAGAGTACAAAGGACTTCCACAAGAATATCAACTTCCAAGCGCACCAAAGCAATTTATTCAATATATGGAAGAAGAGAATCGTCCACAGGTAAAAGCAGATATCAATTATGAAGATGGAATGGGTATCTCAATTGGAAGAATAAGAGAAGACAATGTATTTGATTATAAATTTGTTGGATTATCCCATAATACGGTAAGAGGAGCAGCAGGTGGGGCAGTATTATGCGCTGAGCTACTAAAAGCCGAAGGATATATTCAAGCTAAATAAATGCAATAAAGAAACAATAGATTAGTATAAAATGTTAATCTATTGTTTTTTTATGCACAAATTGGTAAGATTTATTTGTAAAATATTGTTGCATTTATAAGCGAAATCAATTATTATATGTTAGGTAATTTGTAAAATTAGTGTTAATTTAAAGCCAAATACTTTAAATTAATAAATAAAGCAGGTTTATAAATTAAATTAATAAATATGTATTTATATTTATGCTATAATAGTAAAAGATATAAATTTAAAATACATTACGCTAAAGTAATTGAGGTGATTGATTGTGGATTTGGATGATAAGGATATGGAATGTTCAAATGAGTCATTAAAATTTAAGATTGACTTAATGAGAGCAGAAACGGAAAAACTTATGTATCATGAACATATTTATAAAGCCGCATTAAATATGTCAGAAGATGCTTTTATATATGAGGACATCAAGAATGGAGTCGTTGTTGTTTCAGAAAGATTCAACAGTATGTTTGGTTTGCAGGAAGAAAAAAGTTTTAATCAAAATATCCTAATTCAATCAATCAGTGAAGATGATAAAACCATTATAAGCAGATTATTGTCCACCAAATCAGATGAATTTTCCAATCGTATCATTGAATTTAGATTATCGGATAATAAAACCTGGATTATGGCGAACGTTAAAATAACAAACGATGAAGAGAATAAACCTACTGAGAAGATTATATTTTTTAGAAATATCACTTCGGTAAAAAAGAAAAATGAAGAATTAAAATATATGGCTTATTTTGATTTGCTTACGGGTTTATTCAATCGGAATTATTTTGTAAAACGATTAAATGATTCTTTATTGATAGCGGATAAGGAAAGAGTAAGCGTAGCTGTATTATACATTGATATTGATGATTTTAAAGTAATCAATGACAGCATGGGGATTGTAGCTGGAGATGAAGTCATTCAAATGTTTGCAAAGGATATTGAGGGCTTATTAGATGAAAATATGTTTGCGGCAAGGATGACCAACGATGAATTTTGCATAGCAGTGATTAATCCAGTCGGGAATCGTACGATTGATAAAATATATACTCAAATCTGTGAACTTACCAAAAAAACATATAAGCTCATTAATGGTAGAGAAACGCACTTTACCGTAAGTATTGGAGTTGCAGAATATCCAGAGTGTGGAGACAATGCACTAAGCATCATAAAAAATGCAGAGATTGCTTTATTTGATGTAAAAAAGAATGGTAAAAATCATATTTGTTATTTTGATCAGCAAATGTACAGTAGTTTTTTAGAGGCACTTCGATTAGAGCGACAATTGAGTATGGCAATTGATAAGGAAGATTTTGTACTTTATTATCAACCACAATTTGATACAATGTCTGGAAAATTAAGAGGTGTGGAAGCCTTGGTTCGATGGAAAAGTGATGGAAAAATAATTTCTCCAGATGTATTTATACCAGTATCTGAACGGAATGGTTCTATTATATCAATCGGCGATTGGGTAATCAATAAGGCGATTGCAACGTTATCAAAATGGAAGAATGAGCTTTGCTACGATGGAATTATGTCCATTAATATTTCGACTTTACAAATTCGAAAAGAAGATTTTGTACGGAAATTAAAGGCAACCATTGATAAGTATTATGTAAATCCAGAAGATGTTGAGATTGAAATTACGGAAAGTGTTTTGATTGAAGACTTAGAAGGCGTTATTTCAAAAATAAATACAATGCGAGCATATGGTATTAAGGTTTCCCTAGATGATTTTGGGACAGGCTTTTCCTCGTTAGCGTATTTAAAGGATTTGCCAATTGATACCTTAAAGATAGATAAATCATTTATAGATGGAATTGCTACCGATTCCTCTACCGCAATCATAACTTCTTCGGTTATTAACATGGTGAAACAGTTAGGTGTTGAGACCGTTGCAGAAGGAGTAGAAAACAAAGAACAGTTTGAATATCTTAAGAAAATGAACTGCGATAATATTCAGGGTTATTTACTAGGACGTCCTATGAGTGAAGAAGATGTGGAAGAGCTGATTTTAAGAAATTCTTGACACATGCAATTCATAGAGATAGTACTACTCATTGGTCAATGGAATTGACGAAGGACCAGAGTAGTGGTAAATTAATTAGTAAAGACAACTGGGTCAAAATCTGGTTGTCTTTTGCTATATAAAAATATATCGAGGAGGAAATTTTATGAAATTAAGAAAATTAACAGCAGTTACCATAATGACTGCTATGGTATTTACCTTAGCGGCATGCCAAAGTAACACACAACCAAAAGAATCAGAGAGTACAACAACACAAGGGACAGAAGGTACAGCTTCAGAAGACACAACTTCAGAAGAGAAAGCAGCATCTAACTCCCTTACCATTGAAGATGGAGTATTACAAGTTGGTATGGAAATGGGATACCCTCCAATGGAATATCTAGATGAAGACGGAACAACACCAATTGGTTTTGATGTGGATGTTGCAAAAGCGATTGGAGCAGAACTTGGACTTGAAGTTAAATTCTTAAATACCGCATGGGATGGAATCTTTGCATCTCTTGACAGTGATCGATTTGATTGCATTATTTCAGGTGTAAGTATAAAGCCAGATCGTGAGGCTAATTATAATCTATCAAAACCTTATATTGCGAACCGAGTGGTTATGGTGACTGCAAAGGATTCAGCGTTAACTACACCACAAGACTTGAGTGGCAAAAGTGTTGCAGTACAAACAGAAACGACTGCGGATGACTATATGAAAGAATTACAGGCAAATGGACTTGATGTAGAAATTTTACCATATGACAGAGTCATTCAATGCTTTGATGATTTAAAGGTTGGAAGAATCGAAGCAGTTGTAACAGACAGCGTTGTTGCGGCTTACTACATGGGAACCGATGCAGATAAATATGTAACTGCTTGGGAAAGTGAGGAAGCAGAACCAATGGCCATCTGCTTGAAAAAAGGAAATGATACCTTATTAGCAGAAATTGAAAAAGCAGTAGATACACTTTATGAGAATGGAACAATGGCAGAGTTATCGACTAAATACTTTGGTAAAGATGTAACCAATGGTGTTAGAGAGTAATAGATAAGCCACTTAGTTAGCACTACTTTGTCTAAGGACATGAAACTATCATGTCCTTGGCATTTTCTATTGTCATATACAATGGAGTGTATCATCTATTTTATATGACAATAGAAAATGAATGAAAGTTAACATATGAAAGCGAAGGGAAGAATTTAAGTATGGCAGGTACATTAGAAAAAATGATTGGCTGGTTACCAGCATTATTAGAAGGTTTAAAAATTACATTATCCTTATCCGTCATTTCTGTATTGGTAGGGTTAATACTCAGTTTGTTTTTAGCATTAGGAAAGATGTCAAAAAATAAGATTATACAAAGATTAAGTGGAGCGTATATTTTCTTCTTTCGAGGAACTCCTCTATTAATGCAATTGTATTTTGTTTATTATGCGCTTCCTCAAATTAATCCAGCTTTTACAATTAAAAGTAGATTTATAGCTGCCTTTATTGCTTTTGCATTAAACTCTGCAGCTTATCAGGCTGAAATTATAAGAGCAGCAATCCAATCCATAGATAAAGGACAATTTGAAGCAGCAAGAGCTCTTGGAATGAGCCATGCACAAACCATGCGACTTATTATTATACCACAGTCGTATCGAAGACTTATTCCGCCAGTAGGAAATGAATTTATTATGGTTATTAAAGATACCTCCTTGGTATCTACGATTGCCTTGGTTGACTTGATGAAGCGTACCTCACAGATACAGTCATCTG
The DNA here is from genome assembly GCF_008830185.1 of Candidatus Galacturonatibacter soehngenii. Classification (GTDB taxonomy): domain Bacteria; phylum Bacillota; class Clostridia; order Lachnospirales; family Lachnospiraceae; genus Lachnotalea; species Lachnotalea soehngenii. The sequence goes on along the minus strand of NZ_WAGX01000004.1, from coordinate 761,100 downwards.
CATCAACCGCATTGGTATATATACCCGCAATGATTATGTATTTGCTTGTAACAGCGGTATTTACATATGTATTTAATTATTTAGAGAAGAAATTCTCCGTATACGAATAGGAGGTAAGACAATATGGCAATGATAAAGACGGAAAACGTATGTAAAGATTTTGGGGACTTGAAGGTTTTAAAAAATATTAGTCTTACAGTGGAACAAGGAGAAGTACTATGTATTATCGGACCTTCCGGGGCAGGTAAATCCACGTATTTACGTTCCTTGAATCGATTGGAGAAAATTACAGAAGGTTCTATTTATATAGAGGATAAATTATTAGAACAAAGAGAAAAGGGTGTTCGTATCAATAAAGTTACATCAAAGGAAAGAGCGGATATCTTATTAGAAGTGGGAATGGTATTTCAAAGATTTAATTTGTTCCCGCATAAGACAGTTCTTGAAAATGTAATGATAGCACCAATGAATGTAAAAAAAGTAAGTAAAGCAGAAGCCGAAGAGACAGCAAAAGATTTGCTAAAAAAAGTTGGGTTGGAAGATAAAATGGATGCCTATCCATCCAAACTCTCAGGTGGTCAGCAACAAAGAGTTGCGATTGCCAGAGCATTAGCAATGAAGCCAAAGATTATGTTGTTTGATGAACCCACCTCTGCTCTTGACCCAGAACTAGTAGGTGAAGTTTTAAACGTAATGAAAAAACTTGCAGAAGATGGTATGACGATGCTAGTTGTAACTCATGAGATGGGATTTGCCAAAGAAGTTGCAGATAGAGTCGTATTTATGTATCAGGGTGAGATTGAAGAAATTGGAACACCAGAACAGATTTTTACAAATCCAAAAAGTGAGAGAACAAAACAGTTTTTGAATAAGGTATTATAATGGTGGTTATTTATTAACCCAGTCATGATGTTTTGGATAAACGTAGGTGAGTGAAAAAATGACATATCAAGAGGCAAAAGAATATTTAGAAGAAATTACGAAATATGGAAGTGTTTTGGGACTCGATAGCATAAGAGAGCTTTTAAAAAGGCTGAATAATCCACAAAATAACTTAAAATTTGTTCATGTTGCAGGAACGAATGGAAAAGGATCTACAGTTGCTTTTATCACATCCATTCTTAGGGCGGCAGGCTACAAAACTGGAAGATATACCTCTCCGAGTGTCTTTTCTTATCGAGAAAAAATACAAGTAAATGGCTCTGATATTTCAAAAGATACGTTTGCAGAAATTACATTAAAAATGAAAGATGTGATTGATGAGATGTGTCTTGATGGTTTATCTCACCCAACTATATTTGAGGTGGAGACTGCAATTGCCTTTTTGTATTTTGAACAAGTATCCTGCGACGTTGTAGTACTAGAGACAGGATTAGGTGGGCTATTAGACGCTACCAATATTGTAGAGAATACTTTGGTAGCTGTATTAACTTCGATTAGCATGGATCATGTAGAATTTTTAGGAAATACATTAGAAGAGATTGCTTTTCATAAGGCAGGTATCATTAAGAAGGATGCAATCGTAGTAAGTATGGAACAAAGTTTCAATGCAATGGCTGTTATAGAACGTAAATGTAGTGAGGGAAATAATACACTATTAATCGCAAGAAAGAGCAATGTAAAGCAAATTTGTAATGTAGACTTAAGCGTTTGTTTTCAATATAAAGATTATAAAAAGATAGAGATTGGCTTACTTGGTAATTTTCAGATGGACAATGCAATTTTATCCATTGAAGCGGCACATGCATTAATTGAAAAGGGTTTTAATATCAATAGCGAAGCAATTCGATTGGGATTAAAGCAAGCGGTTTGGCCTGGACGATTCACTGTAATACGAAAAGAACCGTTGGTTTTAATTGACGGTGCGCATAATGAGGCAGCAGCTATTTGCCTGAAAGAAACCATTTTAACACATTTCAAACATAAAAGGCTAATGTTTGTAATTGGCGTATTTGCTGATAAAGATTATGAAAAGATATTAAAGATTACAGCACCTTTGGCTTGTTCGATTCTTACTGTTACCATACCAGATAATAAAAGAGCATTGAATGGCAAGATTCTTGCGAAAACGGCAGAGAAATATCATAATAATGTGCGGTATATGACAAGCATAGAAGAAGCTGCTTGCGTATGTTTAGAACAAAAAGATGTGGATGTGATTCTAGCCTTTGGTTCCTTGTCTTATTTAGCACATTTTACAGATTGTATAAAATCAATGTGATAAGAAAAAAGTAGCTTGTGTAAATGACTCACTAGATTCATCTTACACAAGCTACTTTTTCTTTAGTTTGTTTTAATGGCATCTGCGGCTTCATCAAACCTTGATACTTCAATTTCACCAGAGGTTTTCATACGAAAGATTGGTGTATCATAACCAAATCGGTTGAAATAAACATATTCTGAAGTTACATTAATGTTACAAAAATTACCGTTTAATATTATTTCTGTCTCAGTACCATCTTTTTTCATTCGGCATAAACTAGGATCAGTTGCATCATTTATCTGATAGTAAATATATTCTCCATACAAATTGTAGGTATCAATTCTTTCAGAAGTAAGGTTTTGCTTTTCGAGGGTGGTAAGATTGATTCGTGAGAGTGTATAATTATTTTCTATATCCATAAAATATATGTAATTATCATCATAAATTGGATTCCAGCATGTTCCTTCGTAGACAAGTGAGGTACTTCCTGTTTCAATATCCATTGCCATAAGGTTATAGTTATCAACCACATTATTATAATACATAGTTCCGTTAACAATGCAGGAAGGATTGATAGCGGAATTTTCCAAATCTTTTTTCGTGACACCATCTATGGAAATGCTTTTTAAGGTCAATGCAGTTTCTGTATCATATTTTTGGTAAAATACTTGATTGTTTCCAAGACTTACGACTCCACAAGTTTCTTTGCTTAAGTTAAATAAATTCTTTCCAGTTTGGTCGATTCGATACACACCAAATAGATTACCTCTAAAAATTTCTCCGATATTATCTTCATTTAGATTGTTTCTAGAGTAGTAAATATATTTACCAGCAGCATTGATGTAAGAAACAGTATCATCAAAAAGTTTTAAAATATGAGTCCCATCTGGATTCATGACATAAAGATCACCTTGATCATAAGAATTACTGAAGAATACTTTGTTATCAAATTCACAAAATATACCTTTGTTATATAAATTTCCAGCCGTATTACCTGAAATATTACCTATATTTAAAAAAGTTCTTTTGCTTAAGCGATATGAAACTGAAAGTGAAACTATTATGATTAAAATAGCCATAACAACTAGAAGTGGAATAAATTTTGTCTTTGACTTCTGTTTCATACTCAATCCCCCCTGATATTTAATTTATATAAATACTGCACTTTGTGCACAATATTGAATATTTTGTTGAAATCTTAAAGATATCTTACTATTTATTTAAGTTTATTATATAATTTTCGACATAATTTTGCAACAATTATTCTTTATAAAAAATGTGTTAAGAAAATATATAAACTGGTGAAAACCTAAATATTATGTTATAATTAACCTCAAAAATAGTTACATTCAAGCATTCTGATTGAATTGTAGCCAAAATACTTAATGTAAGAGGAAGATGAAATGATGGATTTACAAGAGCTAAGGAAAGAAATTGATTTAATTGATTCAAAAATGGTAGAGCTGTATGAAAAACGAATGAAAATCAGTGAAGAAGTCGCAAATTATAAAATTAGCACTGGTAAACCTGTTTTTGACAAAGAAAGAGAATGTGCAAAGATAGAGCAAGTCAAGTCTCTTGCTAAGACTGAATTTACGAAGCATGGGGTTGAGGAGTTGTTTACTCAGATTATGGCCATGAGTAGGAAGCTTCAGTATCAGTTATTAAATCAAAATGGAGTACAAGATAAAAATTCATTTCACTTAGTCCATTCAATTAAGGAAAAAGAGAAAGCTAAGGTTATTTTTCAAGGAGTTCCAGGAGCCCATAGTCAAAGAGCAATGACAGAGTTTTTTGGAGAGGACATAGACAATTCTTATGTAGATACGTTTAAGGATGCAATGGAGGCAATTAAGAATAAGAAAGCAGATTATGCGGTATTACCGATTGAAAATTCATCAGCTGGAATTGTGAATACAAGCTACGATTTGCTAGTAGAGTATGACAATTATATTGTTGGCGAACATATATTAAAAATAGAGCAGGCTTTACTTGGAACGATGGATGCTACGATTTCAGACATAAAGACAGTTTTTTCACACCCTCAAGGATTGATGCAAAGCGCCAAATTTCTTGAATCCTTTCGAGAGTGGAAGCAGATTAGTATGCAAAATACGGCAACCAGTGCTAAAAAAGTGAAAGATGACATGGATAAGACACAAGCAGCGATTGCTAGTGTGGAGGCCGCTAAGATATATGGACTAAAAGTATTGCAAGAAGCAATTAATTTTAGTGAATCCAATTCAACTCGGTTTATTATTGTCTCACATGAGGCATTATTTACAGAGGACTCGAACAAGATTAGTATTTATTTTGAAGTGCCTCATGAAAGTGGTTCTCTTTACAACGCATTGTCGCACTTTATTTATAACGGAATTAACATGACTAAAATTGAATCAAGGCCTTTAGAGGCAAGACCATGGGAATCAAGATTCTTTGTTGATTTTGAAGGAAATCTTTTGGATAGTGCAGTTAAAAATGCACTCATGGGCCTTAGGGCTGAAACAATAGATTTAAAGATTATAGGAAATTACAAAAAATACGAGGACTAAATGATGGAAATGATAAGTGAATTGATCATATATAAGAATTTTGAACATGGTGAAATACTAAATGACGTGACATGGATAATGGAAAATTATGAGAATGAATACTATAATCTTACCGATATCAAGGCCTTATTATACGAACAAGTAAATAGATTGGTAGAGTTCACAGAAAAGTATGGTTTTGAAGGAAATGTATGGCACAATTATCTTGGCTTTTTATTAGCAAATAATGAAAATGCATATAGTACTTCATGCGAAATAATAGGTCATGTGGATGGTAGTATCAATGAATTAGTAAAGAACGATTTTAAGATTTTTATGAAATTATTTCATTTTGATTTCGAAATAATAGAAAAAGTTCTTGATGTATCATGCCTATCATATTTGAAAAATTATAAGACAAGTCATTCTTTAGGTAAAGTCTACAATCGAAGAATTAAAGAGCGTATCTGTGAGCTTAGCAAAGGATTAGCAGCAAGCTTAAATGAAGAAGAATTTAAAGAAGTCATCACAAGCTTTTATAAGGATTTTGGAGTGGGTAAACTTGGCCTTAACAAAGCATTTCGAATCGAACATATAGATAGCGAGACAAGGCTTGTTCCCATTACGAATATATGCCATGTTCACCTAGATGATTTAGTGGGATATGAACTACAAAAGAAAAAACTTATTGCCAATACAGAGGCATTTGTAAAAGGGAAAAAGGCAAATAACTGCTTGTTATTTGGAGATGCGGGTACAGGTAAATCAACTAGTGTTAAGGCTATTTTAAATGAGTATTATGAGCAAGGACTTAGGATGATTGAAATCTATAAGCATCAGTTTCAAGATTTGACTTCCATCATTGCACAGATAAAGAATCGAAATTATAAGTTTATAATATTTATGGATGATTTATCTTTTGAGGAATTTGAAGTAGAATACAAATATTTAAAAGCAGTGATAGAGGGCGGATTAGAAAAGAGACCTGATAATGTGCTTATCTATGCGACTTCTAACAGAAGGCATCTGGTAAGGGAAAAATTCAGTGATAAAGAAGAGCGTAGGGATGACTTACATTCCTCTGATACCGTACAAGAAAAATTATCCTTGGCATATCGATTTGGTGTTTCCATATTTTTTGTTGCACCAGATAAGAAGGAATATATGAACATTGTGGATGTTTTAGCAAAAAAATATAGCCTTGAAATTCCAAAAGAAGAACTTTTTTTAGAAGCAAACAAATGGGAGTTGAGTCATGGAGGCTTGTCAGGGAGAACGGCTCAACAATTCATAGATTATTTATTAGGTAAGTACTAATGAGATAGAGTTTCGAAAAAGGAGGAAGCCTATGAATATCACTACGTTTGCGGCAATCGATATAGGCTCATATGAAGTCGGAATGAAGATATTTGAATTATCTTCTAAATCTGGCATGAAGCAAATTGATTTTATCAGACATCGTATTGAACTTGGGAAAGATACCTATGTTTTAGGTAAGATTGGTTGTGACTTAACCGATCGACTGTGTGAAGTACTATGTGATTTTACCAAAATAATGAAAAGCTATCAGGTAGATGCTTATCGAGCATGTGCAACAAGTGCTGTTAGAGAAGCAAAGAATACCATTATGCTTTTGGATCAGATTAGGCTAAGAACGGGAATTGTAGTAGAAGTATTGAGTAATTCAGAGCAAAGATTTCTTAGATACAAATCGATTGCGTATCAAGTCGACCATTTTGAGAGAATTATTCAGACTGGAACAGCCATTCTTGATGTAGGGGGAGGGAGCAGTCAATTCTCTCTTTATGATAAGGACAAATTAATAGCGACGCAAAATATTAGGCTGGGTTCACTTAGAATTCGAGAAAAGCTTGCTGGACTTAGAAAATATACAACGAATATACCAGCATTAGTGGAAGAGTTAATTGATAGTGACATATCAAACCTCTACTTACAATACATTAAGAACTATACAATAAAGAATATTATAGTGGTTGGAGATTATATTAACTACTTTCAATCCGATAAAAGTGGGTTTCTAACGCGCGAGAAGTTTATTAATTCCTGCGAAAAGCTATTTTTACTGTCTACGGATGAAATTGCTGTAAAACTAGGAATACCTGCCGAAGATGCAACCTTATTAATTCCTTCTTTAATGATATACAAACGAGTGATAGAAAAGACAGGGGCTGAAAATATCTGGACGCCTGGTGTTAAGTTATCCGATGGAATTGCATATGATTATGCCGAGAATAATAAAATAATAAAAGTGAAGCATGACTTTGAGCATGATATCATTGCAGCAGCTCGAAATATTGGAAAGCGTTATATTAATAACAAAGAGCATATACAGATGTTAGAGGAACTGGCTCTTAAAATATTTGATCGCACAGTCAAGATACATGGAATGAGTAAGCGAGAAAGACTTCTTTTACAAATTGCAGTAATCTTGCATGATTGTGGGAAATACATTAGTTTGTCTTCCTTTGCGGAATGTTCGTATAATATAATAATGGCTACAGAAATCATAGGACTTTCGCATCTGGAGCGTGAAATTATTGCAAATGTAGTAAAGTTTAATACAACGGAATTTGTGTATTATGATGAACTTGCTGGAAAATTCGATAGACAAAGTTATATTTTATTGGAAAAGATTACGGCTATACTTAGAGTTGCCAATGCACTTGACAGAAGCCATAGGCAAAAATTTAAAAATGTAAAAATTACATTAAATGAAAAAGAACTTGTTTTAACCCTTGATACCATGAGTAATGTTTTATTGGAGAAGGGGTTATTTAAAGAAAAAGCCGAATTTTTTGAAGAGGTTTTTAGTATAAAACCTGTAATTCAGCAAAAAAAGAAATTTGAATAACGACTTTAGGAAGATTACAAGTGATTGGAGGGAAATAAATGGAAGAGCTAGAATACAATAATCCACTTTTTTATCAGAACAGAGAACTAAGTTGGATTAGCTTTAATAAAAGAGTTTTAAGTGAAGCAAGAGACAAAAGTAATCCATTATTTGAAAGACTTAAGTTCTTAAGTATCACAGCTTCCAACTTAGATGAGTTCGTTATGATTCGTGTAGCTTCCTTAAAAGACATGGTTCATGCAGGATATAAAAAAACAGATATTGCTGGGATGACACCTTTGGAACAATTAAAACAAATCAATGAAGCGATGCATGAATTAGTGAATTTACAATATTCCACTTATAATCGTTCTTTACTTCCAATGTTGAAGAAGAATGGAATTAAGGTGATAAAGGCACACGAAGAGCTTTCGAAACAACAAGGAGAATTTGTGGATGAATACTTTAAAGAAAATGTCTATCCCGTTTTGACACCTATGGCGGTCGATTCCTCCAGACCGTTTCCGTTAATTCGAAACAAAACATTAAACATTGCAGCACTTCTTAAGAAGAAAAAAGAAAAAGAAGAGTTAGAATTTGCCACTGTTCAGGTTCCGTCAGTTTTACCTAGAGTAGTTAAATTACCAACGGGTAAGAAAGGGGAACAAGTGGTCATTACATTAGAAGAAATCATTGAAAGAAATATGGATAAACTATTTCTTAATTATGATGTAATCTGCGCACATCCTTATCGTATTATGCGTAACGCTGATTTAACGATTGATGAAGATGAAGCCTCTGATTTGCTAAAAGAAATTCAGAAACAACTTAAAAAAAGGCAATGGGGAGAGGCGATTCGTCTTGAGGTGGAGGATGAAATTGATAAGAGATTACTTTTGGTTTTGCAAGAGGAACTAGAAATTAGTGAAGATGATATTTATATGATTAATGGTCCCCTAGATTTGACTTTTTTAATGAAGATGTATAGCTTTGAAGGCTATGAAAATCTCAAGACACCGAAGTATCAACCGCAACCAGTAAAAGGAATGACACTGGAGGAGGATATCTTTACACAAATAAGACGAGGAGATATTTTACTTCACCATCCATATCAGACCTTTGACCCTGTGGTAGATTTTATAAAATCAGCTGCAAAAGATCCAAAGGTTTTGGCAATCAAACAAACTCTTTACCGTGTAAGTGGGAATTCTCCAATCATTGAAGCGCTAGCGCAAGCAGCGGAAAATGGAAAACAAGTATCGGTTTTGGTTGAATTAAAGGCACGCTTTGATGAAGAAAATAATATTGTTTGGGCAAAAATGCTTGAAAAAGCTGGATGTCATGTTATATATGGTCTAGTTGGTTTAAAGACACATAGTAAAATTACGTTAATTGTTCGTAAGGAAGAAGATGGAATCCGAAGATATGTTCATCTTGGAACAGGAAATTACAACGATTCTACAGCAAGAATTTATACCGATCTAGGATTATTTACATGTGCTGAGGCGTTTGGCGAAGATGCTACGGCTGTCTTTAACATGCTTTCTGGTTATTCTGAACCATTATCATGGAATAAGTTGTCTTTGGCGCCTATTTGGCTTAGAAATAAGTTTATTTATCTAATTAGACGAGAGACAGAAAATGCTAAATTAGGAAAAAAAGCACACATCATTGCTAAAATGAATTCTTTATGTGACAAAGAAATCATTCTTGAACTTTATAAAGCGTCTGCAGCAGGTGTAAAAATTGAATTGATTGTAAGGGGAATTTGTTGTCTGAAAGTTGGAATTGAAGGTGTGAGTGAGAATATCACGGTACGTTCGATTGTAGGAAATTTCTTAGAGCATAGCCGTATCTTTTATTTTTACCATAATGGTATGGAAGAAGTATATATGGGAAGTGCAGATTGGATGCCAAGAAATTTAGATCGACGTGTTGAAATCTTATTTCCAGTAGATGATGAAAAACTAAAAAAGGAAGTGATTAAGATTTTACAATTTCAACTAGAAGACAATGTAAAAGCCCATCTTCTTAATGTTGATGGAACGTATGAAAAAGTTGATCGTAGGGGGAAGCAAAAATTTAATTCTCAAGATTATTTTTGTCAGGAAGCAGTTAAGGCAGGAAAAGCAAAAGAGGATAATCGTGTCAATAGAGTTTTCATACCTAAAGAAGGGATATAAGTAAAAAAAGGAAAGTTGGATACAAATGGCGAAAGCTTTATATATATCAGAAAAACCAAGTGTTGCACAAGAATTTGCAAAAGCACTTAAATTAAAAACAAGAAAACAAGATGGCTATTTAGAGGCGGAAGAAGCTGTGATTACATGGTGTGTAGGGCATTTAGTAACGATGAGCTATCCAGAAGAATACGATGAGAAACTAAAAAAGTGGAGTCTAGAGACTTTACCTTTTATTCCAAAAGAATTTAAGTATGAAGTGATTGAAAATGTAAAGAAACAGTTTCATACCGTGCAAAACTTATTGCACCGAGAAGATATTGATACCATCTATGTTTGTACGGACTCTGGACGAGAAGGAGAATACATTTACCGTCTTGTAGAGCAAAAAGCACAGGTACAGGGTAAGGTTCGTAAGCGAGTATGGATAGATTCCCAGACAGAAGAAGAAATTCTAAAAGGAATTCATACAGCGAAAGATTTATCGGAATATGATAATTTAGCGAATGCTGCTTACCTTAGGGCAAAAGAAGATTACTTGATGGGAATCAATTTTTCAAGGCTATTGTCTTTAAAGTATGGAAATGCCATTGCCAATTATTTGAATGAACGTTACTGTGTTATATCCGTTGGACGAGTTATGACCTGTGTACTTGGAATGATTGTGCGTAGAGAAAGGGAAATACGAGAATTTGTAAAAACTCCTTTTTTTAGAGTTCTTGGTACCTTTGATTGCAGTGGAAAAGATTTGGAGGCAGAGTGGAAAGCAGTTGCGGGTTCAAAATATTTTGAAAGTCCAAAGCTTTACAAAGAAAATGGATTCAAGTCAATAGAAGATGCAAAGGAACTAATCTCGCATTTAAACAGTGAACCTCCAGTAATTGGAGAAATTGCAAATATAGAAAAAAAGAAAGAAAATAAAAATCCCCCTTTGTTGTATAATCTTGCAGAACTTCAAAATGACTGTTCTAAAATGTTTAAGATTAGTCCAGATGAGACTCTTCGTATTGTGCAAGAACTCTATGAAAAGAAGCTAGTGACCTATCCAAGAACGGATGCAAGAGTTTTATCAAGTGCCGTTGCAAAAGAAATATATAAAAATATTAGTGGACTAAAAGCGTATGAGCATGCGAGTGTATTTGCAGAAGAAATTCTTTCGAGTGGTTCTTATAAAAAAATTGGTAACAGTCGTTATGTAAATGATAAGCAAATTACAGACCATTATGCGATTGTGCCAACGGGGCAGGGATTAAGTGCCCTTCGTGCGATTCCACCAACTGCTTTAAAGGTATACGAAACCATTGTTAGAAGATTTCTTAGTATCTTTTATCCACCAGCCGTTTATCAAAAGATTTCAATCACTACAAAAGTAAAGGAAGAAAGCTTATTTGCTAACTTTAAGATTATGTTGGAGGAAGGTTATTTAAAGGTTGTCCCAAATTCTTTTGATAAAAAACGAGAAGATACTGGAGAGGACTCAAAATACGATGCAGAAATGATTGAAGTGGTTAAGACGCTTAAAAAAGGTGGTAAGATGCCTATAAAAGAATTTAATATAAAAGAGGGAGAAACGTCACCTCCTAAAAGATATAATTCTGGTTCTATTATTTTAGCAATGGAAAATGCAGGTCAACTGATTGAAGATGAGGAGTTAAGAGCCCAAATCAAAGGAAGTGGTATTGGAACAAGTGCAACGCGTGCAGAGATACTAAAGAAATTGGTTAATAATAAATACATGGCACTAAATAAAAAAACACAGATATTAACACCTACCCAGCTTGGTGAGATGATTTATGATGTTGTGAATTCATCCATACGTTCTTTGTTGAATCCAGAGTTAACAGCAAGTTGGGAAAAAGGATTAACTTATGTTGCAAATGGAGAAATTTCTTCGGAAGAATATATGGAGAAATTAGAGAAATTTATTGTAAGTAGAACAGCTGGGGTATTAGGTCTTAATAACCAATATCAGTTAAGAGCATGTTTTGATTACATAGCAAAAAATTATAAATAAGATAGGAACGGAGAGATTAGAATGGAAGGTTTAAAAATAAGACATTTGTATGATTTAAACGAAACAATTGCAAAAGATTTATTTGAAGGAATTACATATCCATGGGAAGCGCTTCCTAAAATTGGCGCATTTATCATGCAATTAGGAGAATCCTTAGATCCTAATGAGTATGAAAAAATAGATGATAGTGTATGGGTTGCAAAAACAGCAAAGATTGCAAAAAGTGCATGCATCAATGGACCGGCGATTATTGGGAAGGATGCAGAGGTAAGGCACTGTGCATTTATTAGAGGAAACGCGATTGTAGGGGAAGGAGCTGTGGTAGGCAATTCTACCGAGCTAAAGAATGTGGTGTTATTTAATAAGGTACAAGTACCTCATTATAACTATGTAGGAGATTCCATACTTGGATACAAAGCACATATGGGCGCTGGATCAATCACTTCCAATGTAAAGTCTGATAAAAAGCTAGTTACGATAAAGTCAGTAGGAAAAACAATTGAGACTGGCCTTAAGAAGTTTGGAGCGATGCTTGGTGACCGTGTTGAAATTGGCTGTAACAGTGTATTAAATCCAGGAACTGTTGTTGGAAGAGACAGCAATGTGTATCCGCTTTCTTCAGTGAGAGGATATGTCAGTGAGAATAGTATATTCAAAAAACAAGAGGATATTGTAAAAAAAGAAGATTAAATAACAGGTAGCAAACTGTAACCACAAGGAGCAGTTTGCTACCTGTTGTTTTATTTTTCGAGGTAGAGTACGAATTAAGTGTCTGCAAATATTATTATATTGATTGACAATTAACTTAAAATATATTATTGTATTAAGAGAGTAATACAATAATACAATTTATTATTACATATAGTTTTCTTTTAAATTTAATTAGTGAGGGATAAAAATGTTAGAGATAAAAAACTTAACTAAAAAATATGGAAAAATGTTAGCGGTAGAAGATGTAAGCTTTACAATTCCAGACGGGCAAGTGGGGATATTATTAGGGCCAAATGGAGCTGGTAAATCAACCATTATAAAAAGTATTGCAGGACTTTTGAAATTTCAAGGAACTGTATTAATCCAACAGATACCATCAAGAGAAATTGATGCAAAGAAAATATTTGCTTATGTTCCAGAGATGCCAGCTATGTTTGAAGCGTTAACGGTAAGAGAACACTTGGAATACATTTGTAAAGCATATGATGTTTCAGATTCAGAACATTATATGGAAGAATTACTGGAGCGTTTTGAATTAACAGATAAACAGGATAAACTAGGAAATGAATTATCAAAAGGGATGATGCAAAAGGTTAGTATATGTTGTGCCCTAATGATTAAACCCAAAGTTATCTTATTTGATGAACCCATGGTAGGGCTTGATCCAAAAGCCATTAAAGAACTAAAAGAGACCATACAGGAATTAAAAAATAATAACATTACTGTTTTGGTAAGTACTCATATGCTTGATATGGTAAAGGATTTATGGGATATTATGTTTATCATGAATAAGGGAAAAATTGTTGGCGAATATCTTAAAAAAGATACCAATGATAAAGACATTGATGATATTTTCTTTGAGATAACAGGTGGTGAAGCATAATGAGAGTACTTTTATATTTATTTGTAAAAACCACAAAAAATAGAATTAAAAAATCTTTAAAAAAACCAGCTACCTATTTATGGGCTGTTTTTGCAGTGGCTTATATTGCTATGATTGTTGGTTCGTTGGGAACTTTAATCGACACGATGAAGCTAGGGAATCCGCAAGGATATACCTTAATTGCATCCCTTGGAATTTTTTTCTTCTTGCCTGCCAATATTGTTACTTATGCAAAAAGAAAGGGTTTGATTTTTAAACAAAGTGAAGTACACTTTGTTTTTCCGTCACCAGTAAGTCCAAAATGGGTTTTATTGTATGCAAAGATTAAGCAGATTTTGTTGGCATTGTTATTAAATAGTATAATAGCAGTAGTTGGAGTGATTTATTTTAATCTTTCCATCCTTCAGATGCTTTTATATTTTGTTCTGGCATTTGTAGTAGAATCCATATTAGAATGTAGTTTAACAATCATATTATATGGAAATGAGACATTATCAAAGAAGCATTTGACGTTATTGTGCAGAAGTTTATATTTAATTATTGCTGCACTACTTGGTTTTGGGGCTTATTTATTTTTTAAGTATCAAGCTTCATGGGAGATTGTTCAGTTGTTTTTATCTCATCCAGTCGTTCAAAGTGTGCCAATCATTGGTTGGAACATAGCCTTTTTAAGATTAATTATACTAGGTCCTACCACCTTAAATGTAATTGGTACCATTTTATATGTCTTGACAACGCTCGTATTATTTGTTATGGCTTATAAAATGAAATGTGGTGGAGAATATTACGAGGATGCGATGCAATTTGCAGATGATTATGCTGTAAGGATAGCAAAGAATAAAAAAGGAGAAATGGGTCTTCCTTTTAAACAAAAACTAGGAAAAGCAACCATTGTTTATAAAGGAAAGTATGCAAAGGCAATATTTTACAGACAATTGCTGGAATATAAAAAGAATCGTTTCTTTATATTTGGAGTCGTTTCGCTTGTAAATTTAATTGCTGGTGTGGCAATTGCAGTGTTTGGATATTATAATTATGACGAGGTAAAAGAGATGTCTGCATTTATCATTCCTGGTGTAAGTGCTTATATTACTTTTATTTTTAGCGGCTACGCAACGAAATGGGGAAAGGAAATAAGTCATCCATATACCTTTTTGCTTCCTGATTCGCCAGCTAGAAAATTATGGTATGCGACATTAGTAGAGCACATTAGGGCTCTCGTTGATGGAGCATTAATTACAATACCAGCCTCCATTTTTCTTCGACTTAATTTAATTCAAATTATATTATCTATTTTGGTATATATGTGTCTTCAAGCAAACAAATTATATTTAAATGTTGTTACAGATGCTGTAATACAAAGATTCCTTGGAACGGTTGGAAAACAAATGTTTCGAGTGTTTGTACAAGGAATGATTATTGGAATATGTGCTCTTAGTGCAGTATTAGGAGGTGCTTTCTTTCGTATAGAAGTAGGGTATCTATTTATGATTATAATATCAGTGGCAATCACAGCACTTTTGGCTGTCATTGCTTCAAAATCCTTTGAAAATATGGAGAGTATAGAATAGGTGATAATTTATGAAGTGGATAGTTGATATAAAAAATATGACAGGAAAAGATAAGCTTACAAGACGATTTATTCGTCTTGAGCTATTTCTTTACTTATTATTTTTGGTGCTTGATTTATTACAAATAGCGAATACGCTATCGAATATATTGAAATACATTTCGATATGGCTCTGTCTTATTTTTTTTGCTTTAACCTATACAAAAATAAAGAACAATAAAAGAGCCCTCATGCTTGGTATTTTATTATTTACAGTAATAGCGGATACATTTTTACTATTTACGAATCGTTTTGAATATGGCATTTTATCCTTTATCATAGTTCAAATACTTTATTCTCGTAAGATTAAGGCAACTTGTATGGATGGATGCAAGTTATATATGATAGAGATACTTTCAGTTACTTTTATATGGAATATATTGATATTAGTTTTGAAAAATGAGATAAATTTAACTCCAGTTATCGCATTAGCTGGTTTGTATTTTTTGCTTTTTACGGGAAATTTAATTCGGATATGGATTCAAGTAAATAAAAATAGGAATATAGAGGAGAATATCATAACCAGACAAACTACAATGCTAGCAATCGGACTTACTTTATTTTATTTATGTGATATTAACGTAGGTTTAAAATTTATACTTAATGACAGAGATTCTGGTTTTGCTCTCCTTAATTTACTAACGAGTGCAGTACAAAACCTAATTTGGTTTTTTTATTTGCCATCACAGGTAGTTTTAACATTGCAAGCAACAATATTTGATTAAAAAATATAATTATTTTCGAAATATAGCTTGCAATGTTTTACATAATATGTTAATATATCTTTTGTTCGGTTAACAAATCACGAATGAAAAATTTTTAATAATTTGCGGATGTGTCGGAATGGCAGACGAATCAGACTCAAAATCTGACGGGGGCAACCCCGTGTGGGTTCAAGTCCCACTATCCGCAGTAAGTTGTCAGGCAGAAATGGATGTAAATTTGTATCTATTTTTGCCTGACTTTTTATGGCTGTGGGACAGTTACAGGTGGTTGAAATGCCAAAAGGACTAAAGCAGTATCTTGTAGATGAAAATATTGCATTTCAAGATAGTTATAGCTTTCAACTTGTATCTGATTCTATTTTTGAACAAAGTTATATCTTAGCTCTAAATAAAGAAATCTTTCATATTCCTGATAGTGGCTATGAAATTATTCTTACGATACCAGAATCCAAATATTCTGCTGAAGAATATAAAATTTTAGAAGTAAAATCTTATGCAGATGTAAATACAAAAGCTATTATGTCTACTCTATGTGAAGGGGAAGGTTATTTATTTCTTGATTACACACAATATGATAATGAGGAAGCACCTATTACTGTTACCATCCTTAACCGACCTGAATACTTAGAAACTATATTAACCGTAAGTACAAAATAACCATACTTAGTCTATAGTATTTGCACATAATATGAATTAATTTCAAAAGTACAAGATGCCGCCAGCAATGGTGGCATTTTTTAGAATTTATAATATTCATTATTTATAAATCCTGTTACTAAAACATTATCTTAACAACTTTCGTAAAAATTGTTTTAAATTTATTTATTTTAGTGTATAGTAATTATGTATAATTTGAAGTAGCAATAGGTGAAGTAGTGAGGCTTATCATGGAATGTAAAGAAGTACAAAAATTAATTACAAAATATATTGCAAAGGATATGAATGATAAAGAATTAGAACATTTTCTTAATCATATTGAAAATTGCAAAGAATGTTATGAGGAATTAGAAATCAATTATACGATTTACGCAGCTTTGATGCAATTGGATGATAATCCTGGGGCTTCTTATGACATGAGTGCCATGCTTTTAGAACAATTAAAAGCATCTAAAAAGTATATAATAAGAAAAAAAGCATTTGAACAATTCAAAAATGCGCTGTATACGGCAGCTATGGTAGCACTTATTATAGTAGTGATAATACAAATTAGGTTATGGATTTAAAATAAATTTAATGGAGAAAACAAAATGAAAGAAAAAATCGTCTTAATAGATGGGCATAGCATCTTAAATAGAGCATTCTATGGAGTTCCAGATTTAACAAATAGTAGCGGATTTCATACCAATGCAATCTATGGATTTTTAAATATCATGTTTAAGATTTTAGCAGAAGAAACACCAAAGTACCTTACGGTTGCATTCGATGTGCATGCCCCTACGTTTCGCCATGAAATGTATGCAGAATATAAAGGGACAAGAAAGCAAATGCCAGAGGAATTAAGAGAACAGGTTCCAGTTATGAAAAAGGTCTTAAGGGCAATGGGGATTAAGATTATAGAACAAGCTGGACTTGAAGCAGATGATTTACTTGGAACCATTGCAAAACGTTCGGCAAAGCAGGGCTTAGAAGTATCTGTTATATCTGGAGACAGAGATTTGCTGCAATTGGCGGAAGAGGACATTAAGATAAGAATCCCTAAAACCAAACGAGGAACAACTGAAATAGAGGATTATAATGCAAAAGATGTATTGGAAAAATATCAGGTAACGCCAAAACAATTCATAGAATTAAAGGCCTTGATGGGAGATGCATCCGATAATATACCAGGGGTACCAGGGATTGGAGAGAAAACAGCTACAAAGCTCATTGTTGAATATGGTGATATTGAGAATGCTTATGCGCATGTAGAGGATATTAAGCCAAATAAAGCAAAAGAAGCATTAAGAGATCATTTTGATAAAGCAAAATTAAGTAAGATTTTGGCAACAATTAACATTGATTGTGACATTGACTTTTCCTTGATGGAAGCAGAAATTGGCAATGTCTATACCGATGATGCTTATCATTTGTTTAAAGAATTAGAATTTAAGAATCTGTTGAATCGATTTGAAGCACCAGTAAGTCAAGATAATAACTTAGAAGAAGCGTTTTCACTTATTACTTCCTTAGAAGAAGCAGAGAGTATTTTTGCAAAATTAAAAATGCAAAATCGAATTGGTATGAAGTTGTTACAAGATAACGGCTTAGTTGGAGTTTCCTTTACAAATGAAGCAAAGGAGAGTTACTTTATCGCAGTGGAAGGCTTTATTACAAAGCAGTATTTGCTGGATAAAACAAATGAGGTTTTAAGAAATGTAAAGTATGTTGCAACGATTGGTTTAAAAGAACAACTTTCTTTGATTGAGGTAGACGATTCGAATAAATATTTTGATATAGAAATTGGTGCATATCTCATTAATCCTATGAATCCAGTATATCATTTTACAGATATTGGAAAGGAAATTCTAGGTCTTATGTTACCGGAAAAGGAAGAAATTCTAGGTAAATTGGCATTTCATAGTGCTTACGAACAGATGCCAAACGAATTGTGCAAGGTAGCCTGTTATATGAGTTATGTGGCATTTTCTGCGGCTCCTTTGATTGAAGATAAATTAAAGTCAATCGGTGAGTGGGATTTATTCAAAGAGATAGAAATGCCATTAATATTTACTTTGTATGATATGGAGAAGGAAGGAATTGCAGTTGAAAAGGAATCGCTTAAAGAGTATGGCGATCAATTAAGCATTCGTATTGCAGAGCTTGAGAAGCAGATTTATTCTATGGCAAATGTGGAATTTAATATTAATTCCCCAAAACAATTAGGGGAAGTATTGTTTGGACAATTAGGACTTCCTTACGGTAAAAAGACAAAAACAGGTTATTCTACAGCCGCTGATGTTTTAGAAAAGCTTGCTCCAGAATATGAAATTGTAGCATATATTCTAGAATATAGACAGTTAGCAAAGTTAAAATCCACCTATGCAGATGGACTGGCGAATTACATTGCAGAAGATGGGAGAATTCATAGTAATTTTAAACAAACGATTGCTGCCACGGGAAGAATTAGTAGTACAGAACCAAATCTGCAAAACATTCCGATTCGTATGGAGCTTGGTAGATTGATACGTAAGGTCTTTATACCAAGAGAAGATTTCGTGTTTGTTGATGCAGACTATTCACAGATTGAATTAAGAGTACTGGCACATTTTTCAGCAGATCAAAAATTAATACAAGCTTATCAAGAGGAACAAGACATTCATAAAATAACAGCTTCAGAAGTATTTCATACACCACTAGAAGAGGTAACAAGTCTTCAAAGAAGGAATGCAAAGGCGGTTAACTTTGGTATCGTATATGGAATTAGTTCGTTTGGTCTAAGTCAGGATTTAAGTATCTCTAGAAAAGAAGCATCAGAATATATAGAAAAGTATTTTGAGACTTATCCAGGAGTTAAGAAATTTTTGGACGAAGCAGTTGCAAATGCAAAAGAAACGGGAGTTTCTACTACAATGTTTGGAAGAATTCGTCCAATACCAGAATTAAAGTCAAGTAATTTTATGCAAAGATCGTTTGGAGAGCGTGTTGCAATGAATGCACCGATTCAAGGAACCGCCGCTGACATTATTAAGATAGCTATGATTCGTGTCAATGAGCGATTAAAAGAAGAGAGATTACAATCAAAATTAATTTTACAAGTACATGATGAGTTATTAGTTGAGACGCATAAAGATGAAATCATTAAAGTAAAAGAAATACTAAAAGAAGAGATGCAAGGAGCAGCAAAACTACTTGTACCATTAGAAATAGATATGAATACTGGCAATAACTGGTACGAGACAAAGTAAGGTGTTAAGATGAAGATAATTGGAATTACAGGCGGTATCGGAGCAGGTAAAAGTAGTGTATTAAATTATATACAAAAAAACTATAACGCCAGAGTGATAATGGCAGATCAGGTTGCTCATATGCTTGAGGAGCCTGGTCAGTCTTGCTACTATTCGATTGTCGAGGAGTTTGGAAGTAATATACTAAATGCAGATATGACAATCAATAGACAACGTCTGGCTCACATCGTTTTTGAAGATGAAAAGAAACGACTCAAGTTAAATGCCATTGTTCATCCAAAAGTGAAGGAATATATTGTAGGAGAAATCAAGAGAGAAAGAGAAAAAGGGAAACTTTCATTTTTCATTATAGAAGCGGCGTTGTTATTAGAAGATAGATATGATTTGATATGTGATGAAGTATGGTATATTTATGCGCATGCAGACATAAGAAGGCAACGTTTGAAAATGGCAAGAGGTTATAGTGATGACAAAATTGATTACATCATGAAAAGCCAGCTAACAGAAGAGGACTTTCGAAAGAAATGTACGGTTGTAATAGACAACAATAGTAAAGAATATGATACACAGATACAAATAGATGAGGCATTAAGGGAGGAGCATTAAATTGGCAGATATGGTTAAGTATCCACAACATTTAGTTTTTGGACTCGATATAGGGACAAGAAGTATTGTAGGAACCGTAGGGTATAAGGAGAGGGACAAATTTAATGTAGTAGCTCAATATGTAAAAGAACATGATACCCGTGCAATGATGGATGGTCAGATTCATGACATCAATAAAGTTGGCGAAACAATATCCATTGTAAAAAAACAGTTAGAAAAACAAATTGGCCGCCAGCTATCACAAGTTTGTATTGCTGCTGCGGGACGAGTACTTAGAACGGTTACAGTAACAACTGAGTATGAGTTTGGAGAAGAAACCTTAATCAATCAAGAGCATATTTACTCATTGGATTCGCTGGGAGTTGAGAAGGCACATGATGTAATTCGTGCAAACAACGATACAGGTATTAATTTTTATTGTGTAGGATATACAGTTGTAAAATATTACCTAAATAATTATATCATTGGTAACCTTGAGAACCACAAAGCAAATAAAATTGGGGCTGAAATAATCGCTACTTTTTTGCCAGAAGAGGTGGTATCTGGTTTAAATACAGCAGTTGGAATAGCGGATCTAGAAGTCGCGAACCTAACATTAGAGCCGATTGCCGCTATTAATATTGCAATTCCACAGGTATATCGTATGTTAAATATCGCGTTGGTGGATGTGGGAGCAGGAACCTCAGATATTTCTATTACTAAAGATGGAAGTATTATTGCATATGGAATGATTCCAAGAGCGGGAGACGAATTAACAGAAGTCATCGCAAGACATTGTCTGATTGATTTTAAGACAGCAGAAAAAATAAAGTTTGAGCTGGGAACAAGAAAAAAGACCATTACATACAAAGATATTATGGGCAATAAGATAAAGGTTGAGCAAAAAGAGTTACAAGATATGGTAAGGCCTATGGTAGAAGAGGTTACAAAGGAAATCGCAGATAAAATCATTGAACTAAACGGTGGAAAGACAGTAAGTGCAGTTTTTGTAGTTGGTGGTGGTGGTAAAATAAGTGGATTTATAGAAAGTCTTTCTGTTTTTTTAGGACTTCCAAAAGAAAGGGTTGCACTTCGTGGAGAAGAAGTATTAGGAGATGTTAATTTCTTTCAAGAGAATATTAAAAAAGATCCATTATTGGTAACACCAGTTGGAATTTGTTTGAACTTTTATGACCAGAAGAATAATTTTATTTTTGTTAACTTTAATGGCGAAAGAATAAAGTTATATAATAACAACCGTTTAACCATTGTTGATGTTGCCATTCAGACTGGTTTCCCTAACGAGGAGTTATTTCCAAGAAGAGGAAAGGAATTAAACTTTACGATAAATGGGAAAAAACGTATGATACGTGGTCAGCTAGGTGAAGCGGCTATTGTTACATTAAATGGTAATCCAGTTGGTATTAATACTAGAATAGAAGCAAATGATAAAATTCAAATCATTGGATCAACCGCTGGAAAAGATGCAGAACTTACAATCGAAAAAATACCTGAATATCATAATACCATTGATATTATTGTCGATGGCAAAAAGGTAAAATGCCCTCAATACGCACAAGTGAATGGACAAATTGTTTCAAACTATTATAACATACAAGAAAATGATGACATAGTTATGAGAAATTATTACACAGTAGCCCAGATTCTTGCATTTATGGACATTGAAATAGAGCAAGATGTAGAATTGTTCGTCAATAATAATCCTGCGGATTTGGATGAAAAAGTATATGAGAATTTTTCTATCTCTTTAAAAAAAATAAATGACGTTGATTTTATGGAAGAAGTAAGCTGTGTGAAAGAAGTTAGCCAAGATATGGAACAAAGTAAGATGGATAAAATAGAAAGCGATGTAATCGTTCAAGATTCTTCAAAAGCAAATCAGAGTGAACCAACGCAGATTTCTTTGGATGTTACGGTTAATAATAAATTGGTTACATTAAAGGGAAAGAGCAAATATGTGTTTGTAGATATTTTTGATTGGATCGATTTTGATTTGAGAAGTTCAAGAGGCAGAGAAATTGTAACATTGTTAAACGGAGAAAAGGCAAAATATACACAAGAGCTAAATTCTTTGGATGTAATTGAAATTTATTGGAAGGAATAGATCAAAGTGAATTCTGCAAAACTTTTTAAAATTCATGCACAGATTGCCAAGATTCGTATTTTGTTTATAACTGTTTTTATAGTTTTATATGTATTAGGTGTATTTGCTAATATATGGGAATATAATTTATCCCGTTTAATATTTTCAAGAGTTTTTATTATTGTATTGGTAGGTTGCGACTATATATTTGCATGTTTTCGTTATAAATTTAATTTTCGAATCCTTCTAGGAATTCGAATTCCAATGGCTATGTGGGCTTTAGCAAACGTAGTCTTAAGTCAAATACCATATATTGCGGCTTTATTTATGTTATATTTTGTGATTCTCTTGGTACAAGTATTGTACTTAACAAACGTCGTAAGATTGCGAGATAAATTGTTATTATTTTATATCACAACAATTCCAATGTTTATAACGGCATGCACTCGGATTATATTATTGAAAAGCGTAGATGCAATGATACAAGGTATAATTTTTTACCTCATCTTGGTCGCTTATATGACATTATTTATTATAATAACATCTCAAGTTTTTGCGGAAAATAATCTGGAATTAGAAAAATTAAAAACGGAATTAAAGAAAGTCAAGCAAAGTACTAGACAGGAGATGAATAGTCAAGGTTTCCCAAAAGATAATGTGTATGAAAAACTTAGTCACGAAAATACAGAGATGTTAATAGAGAATTTGATTCAACAGTATATTTCATCATCCTTGGAGATTTCAAATCTAATGAAATTAATATTGGAAAGTCTGTCAGAGGCATTGGTTGTTAATTTGTGCAGTATTATTGTAAAAGTCGAGCATGAAGATACCTATCAGTATAATTCGAGGGCAATATGTAATTGTATTGATTTGGATTATTTTAATTCATATATCGAAAATGGAAGCTTGGTGGAACGTTTTAAGAAGTTTCGAGAGCCATATGTAGACAATGCAGTAAAGACTGGAGAATATGATTTTTTATCTGGCGCAGAGATACAATCATTACTCATTTATCCTCTTATGAATGAGGGAGATTGGCTTGGTATGCTTGTAATAGGAAAGGATAAAAATAATTATTTTGTAGATAATATGTCTTTTTTCGAGAGAGTAAGTACACAATTTTCCATTGCACTTATGAATGCTAGAATTTATACTAAGATGGAAAATATGGCGATGAAGGACGGCTTGACTGGAATTTACAATCGAACGTATATGATTCAAAAAGTCAATGAATACATATCCAATGTAGTTTTAAATAAGAGCCCGTTAGCTGTCATATTATTTGATATTGATAAGTTTAAAAAAGTAAATGATACATATGGACATTTGTTTGGCGATGAAGTCATCCGAGTATGCGCTAATTTGGCAAAGGATATTGCAGAAAAACACAATGGATTTGCGGCTCGTTATGGAGGAGAAGAATTTGTAATGGTATGTAAGCCTCTCTCGATACAAGAACTAAGGGATTTAACAAATATGTTACATTCTAGGATTAAGCAAACGGAGGTGTCTTATCGAGGGAGTACACTTTTTTTCAATGTAAGCATTGGAGTTGCAGCTTATCCTGCTACTTGTGATAATCCAGCTGAACTTATAGATAGGGCAGATAAAGCAATGTACCATTCCAAGATAAGCGGAAGAGGACGAATTACTTTTGATGGTGAATATGTACCACAATAAAAGGAAGAATTGCAGAGAGCAATTGAACAGTTGGAGGATAAAATGAGATTATGTAGTATAACAAGTGGAAGTAGTGGAAACTGCATTTATGTTGGAGCAGATAACACTCACTTGATAATAGATACAGGAATAAGTGGAAAAAGAATAGAAAATGGTCTAAACCAAATTGGACTAAAAACAGCTGATATGAACGGAATTCTTATTACCCATGAACATTCAGACCATATCAGCGGACTAGGGGTTCTTGCAAGGCGATATGGAATTCCAATTTATGCAACCAAAGGTACGATATATGAGATTAAAAAAAGTAAATCAGTAGGAGCAATTCCAGATGATTTGTTTCAAGAAATACAAGAAGATACAGAATTTATGATAAATGAACTTACGGTTCATCCTTTTTCAGTTTCTCATGATGCGGCACAACCGGTAGCCTATCGAATTAGTCGAGAAGATAAATCAATAGCCATTGCGACCGATTTAGGAAAATATGATGATTATACTATAGACAACTTAAAGGATTTAGATGTATTATTATTAGAAGCCAATCACGATATCAATATGCTTCAGGTTGGTTCATATCCATATTATTTGAAGCAGAGGATATTGGGGGATAGGGGACATTTATCCAACGAACTTTCTGGAAGATTACTTTGCAAGCTAATAAGTGATAAGCTAAAGGCTGTGGTGTTAGGGCATTTAAGCCAAGAAAACAATTATGAAGAGCTTGCTTATGAAACTGTAAGATTAGAGATTTCCATGGGAGAAGCAGCCTATAACCCAGATGATTTTTATATTACCGTGGCAAAGAGAGATTGTATTTCTGAATTAATTACGATATAACATATTGTATAAATTCAAAAAATATTGCATAATGATACCTATCACAAGCATGTGATTGATATAAAGCTAGTAAGTGAATAAGAGGAGATTAACATGAAAAAAACAATTATAACAGTCGTTGGAAAAGATACCGTTGGTATTATCGCAAAAGTTTGTACTTATTTAGCAGAAAACAATATTAATATTTTGGATATTTCACAAACTATTGTACAAGATTACTTTAACATGATGATGATAGTAGATGCAAATAAATCAGCAAAGCCTTTTTCAGACATGGCGATGGAACTTGATAAAATTGGAGAAGACATTGGAGTAAAGATTACTTGTCAACTCGAAGATATTTTTAATAAAATGCACAGAATTTAATAACCGTTTGCCTAGTTAAAAGTTATCATTTGCGAAATAAGAATCAAATGGAAATGTTTATGAATGGAAAGGACTAAAAGCATGATTAATATATTTGAGGTCAATGAGACCAATAAAATGATAGAGCAGGAAAATCTAGACGTACGAACGATAACACTTGGAATCAGTTTGCTAGATTGTATTGATTCGGATTTGAATCAATTAAATGCAAAGATTTATGAAAAAATAACCACAACAGCAAAAGATTTAGTTAAAGTTGGTAATGAGATTGAAAAAGAGTTTGGAATCCCAGTTGTAAATAAAAGAATTTCTGTTACACCAATTGCATTAATTGGTGCTGCGGCTTGTAAAACGCCAGACGATTTTGTGACTATTGCAAAAACACTTGATAAAGCAGCAGTTGAAGTGGGAGTAAACTTGCTAGGTGGTTACTCTGCATTGGTATCAAAGGGAACAACGAAGGCTGATGAGTTACTGATTCGTTCCATTCCTAAGGCATTAGCAACAACACAGAGGGTATGTAGTTCTGTCAATCTAGGCTCTACAAAGACTGGTATTAATATGGATGCGGTTCGACTAATGGGTGAAATCATAATTGAGACAGCGCAGTTAACCAAGGATATTGATTCTGTTTCTTGTATGAAATTAGTGGTGTTTTGTAATGCACCAGATGATAATCCTTTTATGGCGGGAGCATTTCATGGTGTTACAGAATCCGATGCAATTATCAACGTAGGAGTAAGCGGTCCAGGTGTTGTAAAGACAGCGTTATCAAAGGTACGTGGTGAGAATTTTGAAGTACTATGTGAAACCATTAAAAAGACTGCATTTAAGGTAACAAGAGTAGGTCAATTAGTGGCACAGGAAGCTTCTAAACGCTTAAATATTCCATTTGGAATCGTTGACTTATCGTTAGCACCAACTCCTGCAATTGGTGACAGTGTTGCGGATATCCTTTGTGAAATCGGTTTGGAATACGCTGGAGCACCAGGAACCACGGCAGCACTTGCACTGTTAAATGATCAGGTAAAAAAAGGTGGCGTAATGGCATCCTCTTATGTTGGCGGTTTAAGTGGTGCATTTATTCCAGTCAGCGAAGACCAGGGAATGATAGATGCAGTTCAGGCAGGGGCTTTGACGTTAGAAAAATTAGAAGCTATGACTTGTGTATGCTCTGTTGGATTAGATATGATTGCAATTCCAGGAAATACAAAAGCGACGACGATTTCTGGAATCATAGCAGATGAAATGGCAATTGGAATGATAAATCAAAAAACAACAGCTGTAAGAATTATTCCAGTTGTTGGAAAAGATGTTGGAGAGACGGTTGAATTTGGCGGACTATTTGGATATGCTCCAATTATGCCAGTGAATCAATATTCCTGTGATGCGTTCGTTAATCGAAAAGGTAGAATTCCTGCACCAATTCATAGTTTTAAAAATTAAGAATCATAATATTAAAATTAAAAGAACGTCTAACTCACCACATTAGACGTTCTTTTGTTGTATGACGATTGAATTTAAAGTAGAATTAGTTTTTGTTTAAACTCATTCATAGGGGGACGATTAAATTTATGTGTTACAACACTTTGATAGACTTCGGTGGAAAAGATGTCTTGCTCAAGCATCAAGATGCCAAGTGGGTTTAATATCTTTTTATAGTTAGCTAATTTACTTATGATTGGAATTGTCGCGTTCTTTTTTATGGTTGATAATAATGCATGGGATGTTTTCTGAAAGCCAAGTATTCGAATGTATTGTGCATAGCCATTATCTGCATATTCTTTTGCTACATCAGTTTCTATATTTAACAGTATGTGAATCAAACTTCGGTTTATTCTTGTTAATGTATATTGCTTGTTTTTTAAAAGCTCCATAAAACTCTCTGCATTGATGAAATCACTTAAATGATTCCTAATAGCATTTGCTAAAGCCTCTGATACATCAAGATATTCGGAATAAGGCTTATCTTGTGCTAATAAAAGCTTGTATTTTAATAAAGAAGAAAAATCATTCATTTCAATTGGAAAAGTGATTTTATATTCTTTTGCTAAGATATGATAGACACTTGGAGGAATTTGATTTTTAAAACAATCCATGCCATTTAACTTTAAGGAAGAACGAATGGCAGAAGCAGAGCAAATTGTATCATGTAACTGCGTATCATGATATCCAGATACAATACGTTTGATTGTAACTGGTTTGATAGGACTGTTTAGTCTTTTAATTGCTTTGATATATTCAATCGCAAGAATGTTATTTGGTTCTGATAAAATGGTATCTAACTCAGTTTGAGAAGTAAAGTCTTTTTTCATGTACTGAAGCAAAGCCATCTTTCTAGCAACTGGAAAGACATATCCTTCTTTTAAAAAATGTTTTAAGGATTGTTTAAACTCCTTTGGTTCGTGTGTTAAAATCTCTGCAATATCTTCTAATTGTTTTATTTCCCCGCATTCACTTCCAAAGCATAAAGAGTTTATACAGCCCATCTGATGTAATAGGGATACGGCACCCAAAGCAAAGGACTCAGCGCTTGCTGTTGCAAAAACACTTGGTAACTCAATTACCAAATCTGCACCACATTTTAAAGCCATTTCAGTTCGCTTATATTTATCAATAATAGCAGGAGTTCCTCTTTGCAAGAAATTGCCACTCATAACTACTACGACATAGTCAGCGTTTGTTAATTTTTTAGCTAAGTTTATATGATGTAAATGTCCATTATGAAATGGATTATATTCCGTTATTAAACCGACAATGTTCATCGCATTATCTTTCCTTTCTTACTTTTTATAATAGGAAATACTTATAAATTACTATAACACAATAAAAAAATATATGTAAAGTATGTTGTTGTAATGAAATAAGTTGTATAATAGTATAAGATTAATTCACTAGATAAAGAAAGGAATTGTAAATGAACATATTATTTTTTTTGATACCAAAAAGCGACACTGCATACATATATAGTGATTTTTCTGTAAGACAAGCTTTGGAGAAGATGAAGCATTACAGGTATACAGCAATCCCAATGATTGATCGAGATGGTAAATACATAGGCACTGTGACGGAAGGTGATTTTTTGTGGGCACTTACCAATAAAATGGATAAGTTAAGCGATTTGGAGCATATTTCAGTTCTAGAGATAAAAAGAAGAGTGAATAACAGGCCTGTTAATATAGATGCAAACATTGAAGACTTGATTGACATGTCTTTATATCAGAACTTTATACCCGTTATTGATGATCAGGAAGTATTTATCGGGTTAGTTAC
The DNA here is from genome assembly GCF_008830185.1 of Candidatus Galacturonatibacter soehngenii. Lineage (GTDB taxonomy): Bacteria > Bacillota > Clostridia > Lachnospirales > Lachnospiraceae > Lachnotalea > Lachnotalea soehngenii. Next base: position 732,658 of record NZ_WAGX01000004.1, on the reverse strand, counting down.
TAGAAAAGATATCATACAATATTTGTGTAAAAAATGCTCTTTTGGAGTAAACTACAATAGTGTAATCGAACGAAAATAGTTTGTTAAAAATTTAATTAAATGTTCAAAATAAAATACTTCTTGTATACAATAAACATTAGTAGTATAATCAAGTTAAATGTGAACAAGTCATAATTCATGATAATAGATAGAAGGGGTTCTATTATTTGAGTGGGTTATGCTTTTTTACTGGATATCATAAATAACCTCATGAAAGAGGTAATAATAACAAGTTACACATGAAAGGAGTCATACCATAATGGGATTTATTGACACAATTAAAGCACGTGCAAAAGCAGATAAGAAGACTATTGTTTTGCCAGAAACTGAAGATCGTAGAACCTATGAGGCAGTTGCAACTATTTTAAAAGAAGGTATTGCAAATGTCATTTTAGTTGGTAGCGAAGCAGCAGTTACAGAAGGAAGCAAGGGATTAGATATTACAGGGGCAACGATTGTGGATCCTGCAACCAGCGAGAAGACAAAATCATATATTGATAAGTTAGTAGAATTAAGACAAAGTAAAGGAATGACACAAGAACAGGCCAAAGAAATTTTGCTTACTAACTACTTATATTATGGTGTAATGATGGTTAAAATGGGAGATGCAGATGGAATGGTTTCAGGTGCATGCCATTCAACCGCTGATACCTTAAGACCATGTTTACAGATTCTTAAAACAAAACCAGGTACAAAATTAGTTTCAGCATTTTTCTTAATGGTAGTTCCAAATTGCGAATTTGGTTCAAATGGAACCTTTATCTTTAGTGATGCTGGATTAGAGCAGAATCCAGATCCTGAGAAATTAGCAGCGATTGCAGCTTCCTCTGCGGAATCATTTAAATTATTAGTTCAGGAAGAACCAATTGTAGCTATGCTTTCTCATTCAACAAAAGGTAGTGCAAAACATGCAGACGTTGACAAAGTGGTAGAAGCAACTAGAATTGCAAAAGAACAATATCCAGATATTGAAATCGACGGCGAGTTACAGTTAGATGCAGCAATTGTTCCAAGTGTTGGTGAATCAAAAGCTCCAGATAGTAAAGTGGCAGGCCATGCAAATGTATTAGTATTTCCTGACTTAGATGCTGGAAATATCGGATACAAATTAGTACAAAGATTGGCAAAAGCAGAAGCATACGGACCAGTAACACAAGGTATTGCAAAACCAGTAAATGATTTATCAAGAGGATGTAATGCAGATGACATTGTTGGAGTAGTAGCGATTACAGCAGTACAGGCACAAGCGAATTAATTAGTTCTATTTTAGGAGGAAGTTTATAATGAATATATTAGTAATAAATTGTGGTAGTTCATCACTTAAGTTTCAGTTGATTCACTCAGAGACAGAGTCAGTTTTAGCAAAAGGTCTTTGCGAGAGAATCGGAATTGATGGAAGATTGGTTTATCAACCTGCGGATGGTGCAAAAGAGACCACAGATGCGGCTATGCCAACACATAAAGAAGCAATTCAGATGGTTTTAGATGCATTAATGAATGAAAAAACAGGTGTAATCAAGAGCCTTGATGAAGTTGGAGCAGTTGGTCACAGACTTGTTCATGGTGGAGAGAAATTCGCAAGCTCTGCTATTATCACGGATGATATGATGAAAGCAGTAGAAGAATGTAACGACTTAGCACCTCTTCATAACCCAGCAAATATTATAGGTGTAAATGCATGTAAAGCCTTAATGCCAAACACTCCTATGGTTGGAGTATTTGATACGGCATTTCATCAGACAATGCCAAAAGAAGCTTACATTTATGGACTTCCTTACAGATATTACGAAGAATTCAAAGTTAGAAAATATGGTTTCCACGGTACAAGCCATAGCTTTGTATCAAAAAAAGCAGCAGAAATTTTAGGAAAACCACTTGAATCATTAAAAACAATAGTGTGTCATTTAGGAAATGGTTCTAGTATCTGTGCCGTTAATGGTGGAAAATCAGTTGATACTTCTATGGGTCTTACACCTTTAGAAGGAGTAATGATGGGAACACGTTCTGGAAGCATTGATCCAGCTATTATGGAATTTATTGCAAAGAAAGAAAATCTTGATATCGATGGCATTATGAATATATTAAACAAAGAATCTGGTGTTTATGGACTTTCAGGAGTGTCTAGTGATTTTAGAGATCTTGAAAATGCAGCAGCAGAAGGTAACGATAAAGCAAAATTAGCAAGAGAAGCATTTTGCTATCAAGTTGCTAAAATAGTTGGTAGTTATGCAGCAGCTATGAATGGTGTAGATGTAATTGCGTTTACAGCAGGTGTAGGTGAAAATGATGGTTTGGTAAGAAAAGATATTTGTAAATACCTTGGCTATTTAGGATTAGAATACGATGAAGCTTCAACAAATGTAAGAGGAAAAGAAGCATATGTTTCAACACAAGATTCAAAAGTAAAAGCATTGCTTATCCCTACAAACGAAGAGCTTGCAATTGCAAGAGAGACTTTAGCTTTAGTAACAAAATAAGTTACAGATACCAGCTTGAAAGTGCTTCGCTGACACAACGCCATATACAGTAGATTAAAACGATTTTTGAATTAATAGAATTGATTTTAATTTTACTGTATATGGCTGAATTTAACAAAATATGTTGACAAAGCGGCATAAGGTAGGTATAATAATACAAGTGTGTATAGGAGACTATTATGCTAATTAAATTAACAGACGTTTTAGCCTATGATAATAAAGTCATGCAGATAAAGACTCCTTTGGAGATGGCAAGTTTTGATTCGAAATTAGGATCATTTCCCATTGTTAACAAGAGTGATGTTGAGTTACTGATTACTCATACGAGTAAGAAGAACATTACGATTGAAGCAAAGGCGTATATAACGATATCTATCCCATGCGATAGATGTTTAGAACCTGTAGAGACTAAGTTTGATATTGATATTACGAAAGATGTAGATCTGGCGTTGATAGATGAAGATAGGATAAATGAGCTGGATGAAACAAATTATATTATGGGATATGAGCTTGACGTAGATAAACTAATTTACGGAGAGATTCTACTTAATTGGCCTATGAAGAGTCTATGTAGTGATGATTGTAAAGGTATATGCAATCACTGCGGCAAGAATCTTAATCAAGGAGAATGTGATTGTGATAGAACAGTACTTGATCCTAGAATGGCAGCTATCCGTGATATATTTAATAATTTTAAGCAATAGTTCAAAATGATTGACATAGAAATAATCAGTAAACTATTTGTAACTTATTGATAATAAGGAGGTGTGACCATGTCTATCTGCCCAAAGAATAAATCTTCCAAATCCAGAAGAGATAAAAGAAGAGCTAATTGGAAAATGAGTGCTCCAAACTTAGTAAAATGCAGCAAATGCGGCGAATTAATGATGCCTCATAGAGTTTGCAAGGCTTGTGGTTCTTACAACAAAAAAGAAATCATTACAGTTGACTAATTTATAATGAGATAAAGATGATCTTGATAGTAATCGAGATCATTTTTTTATGCGGATGGTAAAGTGACTTTACCATCCGTTTTTTTGATTGAAATTAAACTATATTTTTTAAATCTTGTATAATAAGTCGTTTTTGCATAGTTTTGTAATGAGAAGGAGTAGAAAATTTTAGTAAAATGTATAATAATTTAATAATATAAAAACAATATTTATTAGAAATAACCAAAATAATTTCAAAAGATAAAGCGGATTTGTACGATTTCAATTTTAGATTTCAAAGATTGTAGTTATGACAGAAAGGAAGATGCTTATGCCAAGGAAAAAGAGGCCGGTTGTTGAATATCGACATTATAATCTGGCGCTGAGTTTTCCTGTTTTGCTGTTAACTGGTGAGAGGTGGAGAATTTCCGAAATCAAAAGCTCTAATCTGCATTTTCACAATTGTCTTGAAATAGGAATTTGTCTTCAAAAAAGCGGGACGATTGATGTTGAGGGGGTTTCGAAATCATTTCGGGAAGGTGACGTTACTTGTATTCCAAGATACATTCCCCACACTACGTATAGCTCACCAGGTGAAGAAAGCCTTTGGGAATACATTTTTGTGGATCCAGAGGAGCTTTTTAGAGATATGTTTAAGGAGTTTGTTGAAAGTTTTGAAGGCCCTTTATCATTTTGTGAAAATCACCGCTATATCATGAATCGGGAAGAATTTCCCCAAGTTTGGTTTTTGGCAAATAGTATAGTAAATGAATTAAAGAATCAAAGAATTGATTATCAGACCAGTGTAAAAGGTCTTATGCTTTCTCTTTATATTGAATTTATGAGAATTCATGATGCTAAAAGGCAACAAACAAAGAGGATCGCTATCAGAGATGAAAGAATTGTAATTATCGCCAATGCGATAGACTTCATTTACAAAAATTACATGCATCCAATCAATATTGAGGATTTGGCAGATAATTGCCATCTAAGTGTAAGTCATTTTAGAAGAACCTTTCATTCTATTATTGGGGTGGCTCCATTGGAGTTTTTAAATAGCACAAGGATAAACGAGGCCTGTAAGCTGTTACGAAGTACAGGAGATACCATAATAAGTATATCAGAGCAGGTAGGGTTTCGCTCAGTTTCAAGCTTTAACCGTTGCTTTATCAAATTCATTGGCGTATCACCAAGAGTTTGGAGGAATACATATCTTCAATCTGAAACAATATCTTCAAAGTCGGCAATAATGGAATTAAATGGATGGATGTAGAGTCGTAAAAATTAGAAATGATTAAGAAGCGCAGATATCAAAGGAGGATTCACATTATGGGCAGAAATAAAGTTGAATTAAAAAAACGATTGAAAAGAGACTGGCAATTATATCTAATGCTACTGTTTCCAGTATTAATGGTAATTATCTTTAATTATGCGGCTTATCCAGGGCTTAAGATGGTTTTTATGGATTATAAACCAGCAAGAGGGTATGAAGGTAGCGAATGGGTAGGTTTAAAAATTTTTCAAAAAATATTTTGTGATGGAGATTTTCTTCGAGCACTTCGTAATTCTCTTACGTTTAATATTCTTGATTTAATTGTGAGTTTTCCTGTTCCAATCCTATTAGCTTTGATGTTAAATGAGCTTCGTTTTAAGCGTTTTAAGAAAGTAACGCAAACAATATTATATCTGCCCCATTTTCTATCGTGGGTTATTATAGGAAGTGTTGCATACACCATGTTTCGGCCCAGTACCGGCTTGGTAAATATGGTTATGACCAACATAGGGCTTGTTACACAAGGGATTCCCTTTTTGACTGAAAAATGGCACTGGGCAGTGACCTATCTTTTTATAGGTGTATGGGCAGGTATGGGATGGGGGACCATTATTTATCTGGCTGCAATATCAAGTGTCAGCAAAGATTTGTATGAGGCGTCCATGATTGATGGTGCTGGAAGATGGAAAAGAATATGGCATATTACACTTCCAGGGATAAAAGGAACGGTAGTAACATTGCTGATTATGAATTTGGGACGTATCATGGGAAGTAACTTCGAACGACTTGATGTATTTGGCAACACGCAGGTAAGAGATTTTCAATATCAATTAGCAGTCTACATATATGAAAAAGGTCTTGGAGGGGGTAAATTCAGCCAGTCAACGGCGGTCGGACTATTTCAGGCGCTGGTAGGTCTTGGACTGGTATTGGCGGCAGACAGGGTGGCAAAGAAGTTAGGTGAAGAAGGATTGATTTAGGAGGAAAGTATAATGAGTGTAAAAAGTATTCGGGTAATTCAAGGGGACGAGGTAGTATCTGATGACAGCCGTGCAATTATAAGATTTAGAATTGGTGATGGGATCATGATGTTGGTTTTGGTTATACTATGTGCGACCTGCATTCTTCCCTTTTTACATCTAGCAGCAAAATCAATCTCATCCAATTCTTCTGTATTGGCAAAGCAAGTATATTTATTTCCTAAAGAGATAAATTTTGATGCATATCTTTCTATTTTTAAGGACGGTTCCATGATCTATTCCATGATTTATAGTGTGGTTGTAACTTTTCTTTTTACTATGCTGGGTATGATTTGCTGTATATGTGCTGCTTATCCATTATCAAAAAAAAGATTATGGGGCAGAAACCTTTTTACATTTCTACTAATGTTTCCTATGTATTTTAGTGCAGGATTGATTCCTTCTTATTTACTTTTAAAGAATCTGAAAATGCTTGATACCGTTTGGGTATTAATATTACCATTGATTTATTCGCCTTACAATATGCTTATCATGAAGACATATTTCCAGTCAAGCATACCTGATAGTCTGGAGGAATCTGCCTTTTTAGATGGAGCTAGCAATTTTGCGATATTGATTCGGGTCGTATTACCTTTGTCAAAGCCGATTCTTGCTACACTATCTTTATTTTATGCAGTAGGCCGATGGAATTCTTATGCGGATAATAAGTTTTACATAAAAACAGAAACATTGAAACTGATTCAATATAAGCTTTATCAAATGGTCGCATCTGCAACAGAAGCACAGACACAAACATTGTCAGAAGCGGCGGCTGTAACTAGTACACCAGAGGTATTACAGGCGGCGGCAATTATGTTCGTTACCATTCCAATTATTTGTGTTTATCCTTTCTTACAGAAATATTTTGTAAAAGGGGTTATGGTTGGTGCAATCAAAGGCTAAGAGGGAATGGACCAAATAACTAAGCGATATAAATTCTGTGTCCGCTATCTGGCTGTGATATGGGTTTATATAGAGAAGGTAAAGGAGGAATTGAATGTGAGAAAAAACAAAATAGCTACGCTTTGCTTGATTGCAAGTATGGTAGCCACTACTTTGGCAGGGTGTGGCAATACAAAGGATCCGACCAATGAACAGACGGGAAATACAGCGGTGGCAAATACTGACAATGTATCTGACATCACAGGTACAAAAGCAGATAAAACAGGGATGGATAGTTGGAAGGCGTTTGATGAAAATGTTACCATAAAAATCCCTGTATATGACAGAGGAGTGGAAGGAGTACCTACGGTTAATGATAACTATTGGACTAAATGGGTACAAGAAAATTTTGGAGACAAGTACAATATTACAGTTAAATATGTACCAATCACCCGAACGGATGTTATGACAGATTATGCATTGTTGGCCGCTTCTAGCGAGCTGCCTACTATTCTAATGGAGTATGATTATCCCAAAGTTGCTCAATGGGCAGATGAAGGTTATTTAACTACGTTTAATATGAATGATTTTGCAAAAGTCGCTCCCACCTATTATAACAAAATGGATGAGAATAAACAGCTTCCATATACCATTATGAATGGCGAGACTTATTTTGCATTGGCAGAGCGGCCATATTATAACAATGGATATACATTCCAGACTTTTGTACGTATGGATTGGCTAAAACAGGTTGGTTACGATCATGTTCCTCAAACACGAGCAGAATATATTGATGCTATGACCAAGATGCAAGAGGCAGGAATAGCAAAGAATCCAGCTGGAGGAGCTATGATAACAGGAGTGGGCTCGGATCAAAATTATGGATATAGAACATTTCCGCAAAATGAAGAAGAATGGGCACAGATTGGAGATGTAAACATTCCTGCTCTTGGTTCTAAGGCAAATTATAAATTATTAAAGAGAGCAAATGAAGATTATAACTTAGGATTTACCAATCCAGAATATTATATTACGGATGAAGAAACAAATAAGGCATCATTCATCAATGGAGATATTTATTCCTATGGAAATTATATCTCTGCCAATATGGATTGGTTAAATTCTTTTTATGAGCAAAACCCAAATGCAGAGCTTTCGGTAGTACCTGTTGGCATAGTTGATGAAGAAGGCGGGACTGTTCCTGCTTATCGATCCAATAATCCTTTTGGTATGATTATTGGTTTTTCCTCCAGTGCAACAGTAGACGAATTAAAGGCAGGCTGGATGTATATGGAATGGATGACACAAAAAGACACTCTTTTTACGATGCAATGGGGAGTGGAAGGAGAAAATTATACAATGGATGCTTCTAGCGGACTTCCTGTAAGTGTTGGTGATTATTCTGGTGAATACAAACAAGGCTACAACAATAATAAGGATTATTGGTGTATAACGATTGAAACAAGAAATGCAGGTACAGTTAAAGATATGATCAAAGCAACCTCACCAAAAGGACTTCCACAAGATTTTACACAAAATATTATTGATAATTTTTACAAAAATGAAGAATTAATCAAACAAGGTTATAGTTGTCTGGATATTATTTTTTCAGAACCAATCGAAGCAGAGACAGAATACAGCGGAGTATTACAGGAACTCTACAAAGAATACCGTGATAAGTTAACCATGTGTAAAATAGAAGAATTTGATGCTTTATACACCGAACTGACTCAAAAATATATGAATGCAGGGTATGAAAAAGTAATGAAGCAAAGGCTTGAGGCATATAAAAAAGGACATAGTACCAAATTACAGTAACATCTACAGAAATAAAAATGACAGGTTTGCAGTAACAATAGTATATGCAGACCTGTTTTTTCTACGTAAAACTAAATGGGAAAGAATCTAAAATAAATTAGTAAAATATATATTGATTTATAGAGTGATATCTAGTATATTGATTAATAGGTATTCAAGGAGGAAATTGACTCATATGCAAGAGATAGTAAAAGTGGCAGTAGATGCTATGGGCGGAGACAATGCCCCGGGAGAAATTATCAAAGGTGCAATTGATGCAATAAACAAGATGAGCAATATAAAAGTATTTCTTATAGGAAAAGAAGAAGAAATAAAGACAGAACTTAAGAAGTATGAATATAATAAAGAACAGCTTGAGATAATGCATACTACAGAAGTAATTGCAACTGAAGAACCACCGGTTATGGCAATAAGAAGGAAAAAAGATTCGTCTTTAGTAAAAGCAATGAATATGGTTAAGAATCAAGAGGCAGATGCTCTTGTGTCCGCAGGTAGCTCAGGTGCTATTCTTGTTGGAGGTCAAGTTATAGTTGGAAGAATAAAAGGTATTGAGAGACCGCCACTAGCTCCATTGATTCCTACCGCTAAGGGTGTTTCGTTATTAGTTGATTGTGGTGCCAATGTTGATGCAAGAGCATCTCATTTAGTACAGTTTGCGAAAATGGGTTCTATTTATATGGAAAATGCACTAGGCATTAAGAATCCAAAGGTAGCGATTGTTAACATAGGTGCAGAAGAAGAAAAAGGAAATATGCTTGTTAAGGAAACATTTCCGCTTTTAAAAGAATGCAATGATATAAACTTTATTGGAAGTATAGAAGCCAGGGACATTCCAAGTGGATATGCAGATGTCATAGTTTGTGAAGCATTTGTTGGAAATGTTATTCTTAAATTATATGAAGGTGTTGGTGCAACTTTAATTAGCAAAATTAAAGGTGGTATGATGTCAACACTAAGAAGTAAGATAGGAGCTTTACTTGTTAAGCCAGCTCTAAAAGAGACGCTTAAGTCCTTTGATGCCAGCGAATATGGCGGAGCACCACTTTTAGGACTTAACGGACTTGTTGTTAAAACACATGGAAGTTCGAAAGCCAAAGAAGTTACGAATTCGATTATTCAATGTGTAACTTTTAAAAATCAAAAGATTAATGAAAAAATCAAAGCAAATATTATTATGAAGGATGAGTAATAGAAAGGATTGAAAGAGATGGAATTTGAAAAATTACAAAAAATTATTGCTGAGGTGTTAAATGTTGATGCAGATGAAATTACAATGGAGACAACATTTGTTGATGATTTAGGTGCCGATTCTCTAGATATTTTTCAAATTATTATGGGAATAGAAGAAGAATTTGATATTGAAATTTCCAATGAAGATGCGGAAAATATTGTGTCTGTAGGAGATGTAATTGAGCAAATTAAAAATTTAAACAGCTAATTGATTTGATTGTTTTAAATTTTGTAAACAAAAGCCCTTGCTTATAGGGCTTTTGTGTTGTTAAAATAATAGTATTATTGTTTTAAAGTTGCAGTTAAGCTGCAACTTAAATTATAAGGAGGTGTCATAATGGGAAAAAAAGTATTATTAGAAGACTTAGAAAGTACAATTGGATATCAATTTAAAGATTCTAATTTATTACGTCAGGCAATGACTCATAGTTCTTTTTCGAATGAGCATCGTCTTAACAGATTGACAAGCAATGAACGTTTGGAGTTTTTAGGAGATGCAGTTTTAGAACTAGTTACAAGTGATTTTTTATATTCCCAATATCCAAAGTTGCCTGAAGGAGATTTGACAAAGATAAGAGCAAGCATTGTATGCGAGCAGACATTGGCATTTTGTACAAGAGAAATAGAACTTGGAAAATATTTACTACTTGGTAAAGGAGAAGATTTGACAGGAGGAAGAGATAGAAATTCTATTGTTTCGGATGCCATGGAAGCATTGATTGGTGCCATTTATTTAGATGGTGGTTTTGCTAATGCAAAAGAGTTTATCGATAAATTTATTTTATCGGATATTGAGCATAAACAGCTCTTTTATGATAGCAAGACTATCCTGCAAGAAATCGTACAAAGTGATTATAAAGAAGAATTGGTTTATCAATTGATTAAAGAAGAGGGACCAGATCATAATAAGAAATTTATTGTGGAGGCTAAGATTGGTGATGAAATAGTAGGTCACGGTGTTGGCAGAACAAAGAAAGCAGCCGAGCAAGAAGCTGCCTATAGTGCGATTGTAAAACTAAGAAAATCTTAGCGGGAGAGATATATGTATTTAAAAAGCATAGAAGTTCAGGGGTTTAAATCCTTTGCAAATAAAATTGTATTTGAATTTCATAATGGAATTACAGGTATCGTAGGACCCAATGGAAGTGGAAAAAGCAATGTCGGTGATGCGGTTCGTTGGGTTCTTGGAGAACAAAGTGCCAAGCAGCTTAGAGGCTCTAATATGCAAGATGTCATTTTCTCGGGGACTGAAAATAGGAAGCCACTTGGTTTTGCATATGTTGCAATTACATTGGACAATTCAGATCGTAAGCTAGCAATTGACTTTGAAGAAGTTACAGTTGCTAGACGTGTCTATCGTTCTGGTGAAAGTGAGTATCTAATTAATGGAACCAGTAGTAGATTAAAGGATGTTCAAGAGTTGTTTTATGATACTGGTATTGGAAAAGAAGGTTATTCGATCATTGGACAAGGTCAAATTGATAAAATACTAAGTGGAAAGCCAGAAGAAAGAAGAGAACTATTCGATGAAGCAGCTGGAATCGTAAAATATAAAAGACGAAAAGCGACTGCGCAAAAGAAATTAGAAGATGAAAAACAGAACTTGTTGCGTGTATCTGATATTCTCACAGAGCTTGAAAAACAACTTGGACCTTTACAAAAGCAATCTGAGACAGCGAGAACATATTTAAAGAAAAAAGAAGAACTAAAGGTTCTTGATGTAAATCTGTTTTTAATGGATGCTAAAAGAATAGAGGAACAATTAAAAGAACTGGATAGTAAACTTTCGATTGCAGAAAAAGATTTAGAATCTACAAAAGAAAACTTTGAAAATACGAAAATTGAATATGAAAAACTGGAAAATGAAATTGAAGAGTTAAATCAAAAAATTGATGAATATCGAAACAGACAAAACGAATCAGGTATTCTAAGCAGGGATATCGAAGGTAAAATGAATGTGTTGAAGGAACAGATTCACTCCCAAAAACAAAGTCAGGAGCATTTGCAAGAAAGAGTCAATGCAATACGTTTTGAGATTCAATCTAAGACCGAGCAAAAAAATGAATTTAGCCAAACGAAAGAAGAGATAAATAAGCAGCTTGATGAAATGGATGATTTGCAAACGAATGCGGCAAATGTAATGTTAGAGATTCAGAGTAAAATAGCAAGCTTAAATCAAAAGATAGATGAAAGTAAGAATGAAATTTTTGAGATTTTAAACGAAAGAGCTTCGACAAAAGGAAAAATGCAACGTTTTGATACGATGTTAGAACAAATTACGTTGCAAAAAGCGGAGCTTAGTCAAAAATTATTAAAGATAAAAAGTGAAGAATCTGAGCAAGATGAGCTGTTGATTTTGTACAACAAAGAACTTGATAAGATTTCAACTTCCATTCTAAAAAAGCAGGAGGAAGGAAAAAAGAATCAAGATATGGTAAAGACCATTCAAGAGGAATTGACTGCTTTGAATGAGAAAAAGACAGAGATTTCATCTGCCTACCATAGACAAACATCAAGACTTGATTCTCTCATCAATATTACAGAGAAATACGATGGATATGGAAACAGCATACGTCGTATTATGGAAAGAAAAGATACAGTAAAAGGAATTATTGGAGTTGTAGCTGATATCATTAAAGTTGAAAAAGAGTATGAGATTGCAATTGAAACAGCACTTGGAGGAAGTATTCAAAATGTTGTTACAGAAGATGAAGATACTGCAAAACAATTGATTGAATATCTAAAGAGCAATAAATTCGGTAGAGCAACATTTCTCCCACTTACTAGTATCGGTAATAAAAATACCTTTACCCAAGAACATGTGCTAAAAGAAAAAGGTGTAATCCAACTTGCTTGTAATTTGGTTTCAACAAAAGAAAAGTATCAAGGTTTGTCCAAATATTTACTTGGAAGAACCATTGTAGTTAACACCATCGAAAATGCTATTCTCCTTGCAAGAAAGTTTCAATATTCACTTAGAATTGTAACTTTAGAAGGAGAACAACTTAGTCCAGGTGGTTCTATGTCTGGAGGGGCATTCAAAAATACAAGTAATCTTTTGGGAAGAAGACGTGAAATTGATGAATTAAAGGAAGATATCGAAGGTCTTCGAAAAGAAATTGAACTGGTACAACATCAAATTGATGAAAAGAAGACAAAGCGCATTTTTTACTACGAGGAGATTGAACGTTTATCCAAAGAATTGCAAGAACAATATTTACTTCAAAATACTGCTAAGATGAATGTAAATCAAGCAAACGAAAAGAAAAGCAATAGCATCTTACTATTTGAAGAGATAAAGAAGGAAAGCCTTGAAATTGAGCAACAGCTTAAAAGTATATCGGAAGGAAAAGAAAAGATTCAAATTGAGCTAAATGAATCAGAGATAAAAGAGAAAGAGTTTGAAGAGTTAATTGCTCATTCCAGCAAGTTATTAGAAGAAGAAAGAGCAAAAGAAATTCAGTTTTCTAAAAAGTCCTCCGAAATTAATTTAGAGTTTGCTAATTTAACTCAAAAAAATGAATTTATCTTAGATAATATAAGACGTATCAATCAAGAATTAAATAAATTAAATTCAGAATTGACGCAATTAGATCAAACGATCATCTCTTCCAAAGATGAAATTTTACAAAAAGAAAAAGAAATAGAGTTACTACAAAATAAAGCAAATGAAACAGAGCAAGAGTATCAGGAATGTCAAGAAAAACTAAAGCTTTTCATGGCAAAGAAAGAAGAACTTACGTTAAATCACAAAGGATTTTTTGCAAAAAGAGAAGAATTATCAGAACGTATTAATCTGCTTGATAAAGAAGTATTTCGTTTAACAAATCAAAAAGAAAAATTAGACGAAACAAGCGAAAACCAAATCAATTATATGTGGAATGAATATGAGATTACATATAGTATGGCTTTACAAATGAAAAATGAAGCATTCGACAATCAAACAGATTTAAAGAAGATGATTCATAGTTTGAAAGAAGAAATTCGAAAGCTTGGTGATGTCAATGTAAATGCCATAGAAGATTATAAGAACCTTTTTGAGCGTCATCAGTTTTTAAAGGAACAAAGAGATGATTTGGTTGAGTCAGAAGAGACTTTGCTTAAAATTATTGAAGAATTAGATAGTGGTATGAGAAAACAATTCAAAGAAAAATTTGAATTAATACGTGTTGAATTTGACAAAGCGTTCAAAGAGCTTTTTGGAGGCGGTAAAGGAACGATTGAGTTGATTGAGGAAGAAGATATTCTGGAAGCAGGGGTTCGTATTATATCACAGCCACCAGGTAAGAAGTTACAAAATATGATGCAATTATCAGGTGGGGAAAAAGCACTCACAGCAATCGCGCTTCTTTTTGCCATTCAGAATTTAAAGCCATCACCATTTTGTCTATTAGATGAAATAGAAGCCGCGCTTGATGACTCGAATGTATCGCGATTTGCAAGATATTTACATAAGTTGACAAAAAATACCCAATTTATTATCATAACACATAGGCGTGGAACGATGGCGTCAGCCGACCGATTGTATGGAATTACCATGCAGGAAAAAGGTGTGTCAACTTTAGTATCTGTTAACTTAATAGAAGATGATTTAGATAGGTAGATGGAGGTAAATATGGGCGAAAAAAAAGGCTTTTTTGGAAGGCTAGTTGCTGGTCTAACCAAAACAAGAGATAATATTGTTTCTGGAATTGATTCTATCTTTAGTGGATTTTCCAGTATTGATGAGGACTTCTATGAGGAAATAGAAGAAATACTTATTATGGGAGATTTGGGAATCAATGCTACCACTTCCATTATTGAAGATTTAAAAGAAAAAGTAAAAGAAAATAAAATAAAAGAACCTTCTGCATGCAAAGAGTTACTGATTGAGAGTATCAAAGAGCAAATGGATGTAGGCGAAATGGCATATGAGTTTGAAAATCAAAAATCAGTCGTGTTAGTCATTGGCGTAAATGGAGTTGGAAAAACCACAAGCGTTGGTAAACTTGCAGGCAAGTTAAAAGATCAAGGCAAGAAAGTTGTATTAGCAGCAGCAGATACCTTTCGTGCCGCGGCTGGAGAACAACTTACTACTTGGGCCAATCGAGCAGGTGTAGATATTATTGGGGGTCAAGAAGGCGCAGATCCAGCAGCGGTTGTATATGATGCAGTAGCTGCCGCAAAAGCTCGAAATGCAGACGTGTTATTATGTGACACGGCTGGAAGACTTCATAATAAAAAGAATCTTATGGAAGAATTAAAAAAGATAAATCGAGTATTAGAAAGAGAATACCCAGATGCATATCGAGAAACGTTGGTCGTTTTGGATGGAACAACAGGACAAAATGCTTTAGCGCAGGCAAAGCAGTTTAAAGAGGTTGCTGACATTACTGGAATTATTTTGACCAAATTAGACGGAACAGCAAAAGGGGGAATTGCAATTGCAATTCATTCTGAACTTGGAATTCCGGTAAAATATATTGGTGTAGGTGAAACAATAGACGATTTACAGAAATTTAATGCAAATGACTTCGTAAATGCTTTATTTGATGTGAAACAAGATGAGAAAGAAGATGAAGAGTAATGTTAACGTTAGAAAAATTTGAAGAAGCTACCGAAAGAGTAAATCAGGTCATACTAGAAACAAAATTAGTTTATAGTGAGTATCTGAGTGAACAAACAGGCAATAAAGTATATCTAAAACCAGAGAACATGCAGTTTACAGGTGCTTATAAAGTACGCGGAGCATATTATAAAATCAGTACTTTATCAGAAGAGGAAAGAGCAAAAGGACTGATTACGGCATCCGCAGGCAATCATGCACAAGGGGTTGCTTATGCTGCAAAATTATTTGGGGTAAAGGCGACGATTGTAATGCCTACTACAACACCACTCATGAAAGTAAATCGCACAAAGAGTTATGGTGCTGAGACAGTGCTATATGGAAATGTTTATGATGAGGCTTGTAACCATGCCTATCAATTAGCAGAAGAATATGGCTATACTTTTATCCATCCATTTGATGATTTGGATGTGGCAGCAGGACAAGGCACGATTGCAATGGAAATTGTAAAAGAATTACCTACTGTAGATTATATACTTGTGCCAATTGGTGGCGGAGGACTTGCGACTGGAGTATCTACACTTGCCAAATTATTGAATCCTAAAATAAAAGTAATTGGAGTAGAGCCAGCAAATGCAAATTGCATGCAAGTTTCAATAAAGAATAAAAAAGTAACAACTCTTCCAAATGTAAGCACAATAGCAGATGGTACAGCAGTAAAGACCCCTGGTAGTAAGATCTTTTCTTATGTCCAAAAAAATATTGATGAAATCATTACGATTGAAGATGAAGAGCTAATTGTAGCTTTCCTTGATATGGTTGAAAATCATAAAATGATAGTAGAAAATTCAGGACTTCTAACCGTTGCAGCACTAAAGCATTTGGACGTAAAAGGGAAAAAGATTGTATCGATTTTAAGTGGCGGAAATATGGACGTAATAACCATGTCATCTATTGTACAGCACGGCTTGATCCAACGAGATAGAATTTTTACAGTATCTGTGTTATTGCCTGATAAGCCAGGTGAATTGGTAAGAGTAGCCGATATTATAGCAAAGCAACAAGGAAATGTAATCAAATTAGAGCACAATCAGTTTGTTAGTATCAATCGAAGCGCAGCGGTTGAACTTTGCATTACATTAGAAGCTTTTGGTCACGAGCACAAAGAACAAATCGTAGAAGCGCTAAGAAAAAACGGATATGATCCTAAGTTTGTTAGGCCAAATCCATGATGTAAATTTTGATAATCTAATAAAGTATTATAAAAAGGGAATCATACTCTTAGAAGTTTGGTTCCCTTTTTGCGATATTAAGATAAAGAGTACGAAGTAAAAATTAGTTAGATGACTATCTAAAAAGAACAAAATCATATAAAAGCATACGACTTATTCTAGTATAATGCATAAAATTTGTGAAGAAATTGTTAAAACAGTTGCAAGACAATCAAAATAAGCATATAATATCGGTTAGTCGACTAATTAATATGGAGGTGGAAAGATTGAATCAGATGGGATACGAAAGTAAATCAACAAAAGAGTTATTTTTGGAACTTGCAAAAGTCTATTTTGTAAAAAAATATAAAGTCGTGGCTGATAATGGTATATATCCAGGACAAGAAGCATTGCTTGAACTGGTAAGTAATGAGTCAGGACTTAGTCAAAAGGACTTAGCAAAAAAATTAAAAATAAAACCTCCAACAGTAGCCGTATCAATAAAGCGTATGGAAAAAACAGGTTGGCTAACAAGAGAAGTTGACGAAAGTGATAAGAGAATATCTCGCGTGTTTATCACCGAAGAAGGCAAAAAGGTATTGGAGGAAGTTAAGGTTAAATCAAAAGAATTAGATGAAATCGTATTTGCTGGGATACCTGAAGTTGAAAAGTGCCTATTACATCGTATATTAATTCAACTGATAGAAAATATTAGAAACACCATGGATCAAAATGAATTGGATGAGGTTATGGAAGAATTTCATAAGCATCATCACGAACATAAGCAAGCAGCACATCAGAAGAAGCGATAAGCTTACTTCACACATTTTGGCACTTAGAAAGGAAAATGAAATGCTAAAACTAATAAAGTATTTAAAAAAATCATATTTATCAATCATTGCGATTGTAGTTTTGCTTTTTATTCAGGCATACTGTGATTTGTCCTTGCCAGGCTTGACCTCCAACATAGTTAATGTTGGTATTCAGCAAGGCGGTATTAAGGACGCTACATTAGACAAAATCAGAGCAACAGAAATGAATAAGCTTTATCTATTTATGAGTGAAGAGGATAAAAGCTTTGTTGAGTCAAATTATGAACTAGATGGTGAGTTATACGAATTAAAAAAAATAGATGAAAATACAAGAGAAACATTAAATGATGTATTTGGGAAACCGATGTTGATTGTACTTACTCTTTCGGGTGAAGGAGAGGAAAGTATTGCAATTAAAAATCAAATGGGTATACCAGAAAATGTAGATTTATTTGAAGCACTTAGTATGCTTCCAAAAGAACAATTGGATGCAATTACGTCCGTAATGTTAGAGAAGATAGATGAAATGCCAGAATCGATAGTTTCACAATCCTCGATTGCTTTTGTAAAAGCAGAATATCAAGGTCAAGATGTAAATATACAAAAAATTCAGCAGTCTTATATTCTGATAGCAGGACTTAAAATGCTTGGATTTGCACTTCTAGGTATGTTTGTTGCAATTGTAGTTACTTACTTATCTTGTAAAGTTGCGGCATCCTTTAGTAGTGATTTAAGAGAGAATGTTTATAAGAAAGTCATTTCATATTCAAGTATTGAAATGGATAAATTCTCAACAGCATCTTTAATCACAAGAAACACGAATGATATCCAACAAGTGCAACTACTCATGACTATGGTATTTCGTATTGTGTTATATGCCCCAATTCTTGGAATTGGTGGTGTGTTAAAAGTTTTAAAAACAAACACCTCCATGTCTTGGATAATCGCATTGGCAGTTGGTATTATTTTACTTGTCGTGATTATCTTGATGCAAATAGCGATGCCAAAATTTAAACAACTTCAAGTATTAATTGATAAATTAAATTTGGTCACGCGAGAAATCCTTACTGGTATTCCTGTAATACGAGCTTTTAGTACACAAAAACACGAAGAAGAACGTTTTGAAGAAGCAAATAAAAAATTAACAAAAACACAGCTATTTGTTAATCGAACCATGACCTTTATGTTACCTCTTATGATGCTGATTATGAATGCAGTTACCATACTTATCGTATATATGGGGGCATATGGAATCGATGAAGGTGCGATGCAAGTTGGTGACTTAATGGCATTCATACAGTATACCATGCAGATCATTATGTCATTTTTAATGCTTACAATGGTATCTATTATGATTCCACGAGCGAGTGTATCAGCAGTGCGTATTAATGAAGTACTAGAGACAGATGTTTCGATTAAGGACCCTAAGAATCCCCAAAAAGATAGTAAAGATGTTGAGAGCAAATTAGAATTTAAAAATGTATCCTTTGCATATCCTGATGCTAAGGAAAATGTACTTTCGAATATAAGCTTCGTGACTCAAAAAGGAGAAACAACGGCTATCATTGGAAGTACAGGAAGTGGAAAATCAACTTTAGTAAATCTAATACCAAGATTTTTTGATGTAACAAAAGGTGAGATTTTAGTTAATGGAATCAATGTAAAAGATTATACTCAGCATGATTTACATGATAAAATCGGCTATGTGCCTCAAAAAGGAGTTTTATTTTCAGGAACAATTGACTCCAATATTCGCTATGGCTGCGAGGAAATGTCAAAAGACAAGGTAGAGAAAGCAGCAACAATTGCACAGGCAATTGATTTTATTAGTGAAAAGCCAGAAAAATTTGATTCTGAAATTGCACAAGGTGGTTCGAATGTTTCGGGAGGACAAAAACAACGTCTTTCAATTGCAAGAGCAATCGCAAAACAACCAGAAATTTTTATTTTTGATGATAGTTTTTCTGCATTAGATTATAAAACAGATGTAACTCTTAGAAAAGCATTAAAATCTGAGACCAAGGACGCTATTACAATTATCGTGGCACAAAGAATAAGCACAATTCTTCATGCAGACAAAATCATAGTGTTAGATGAAGGTAAAGTAGTAGGAATGGGAACGCACAAAGAACTTCTAAAGACTTGTGAAGTTTATATGCAAATTGCAATGTCTCAGCTTTCAAAGGAGGAATTAGATCATGAGTAATGAAAAGCCAAAAAGCGGTGGACATATGGGAATGGGTCATAATATGTCAGGAGAAAAAGCAAAAGATTTTAATGCTTCCATGAAAAAACTAGTAAAGTATATGAGTGCACCCAAATATCTATATAAGCTTTTTTTCATGCTAATTTGTGCAATAGCAGGAACTACGTTTAACATCATTGGACCAACGGTCCTTGGAAATGCAACAACAGAAATTTTTGAAGGTTTGGTAAAAAAAATTAATAGAACAGGTGGAATTGATTTTGATAAAATTACAAGTATACTTGTTTTGTTAATAGGACTCTATGTGTTAAGTGCCTGTTTCTCCTTTATACAAGGGTTTATAATGACGAGTATATCAAACGATGTTACTTATACATTTAGAAAAGATATTTCAGAAAAAATAAATCGAATGCCTTTGAAATATTTTGAAAGCCGTACTCATGGTGAAGTATTATCTCGCGTTACCAATGACGTTGATACATTAGGACAAAGCTTAAATCAAAGTGTGACTCAGTTGATTACATCAGCCACCACAATAATCGGTGTTTTAATCATGATGATTCGGATTAATGTTTGGATGACTTTGGCTTCTTTATGTATCTTGCCTATTTCAATGCTATTAATTGGAACAATTATGAAGCACTCTCAAAAGCATTTCCAAAGCCAGCAAAAGTATCTGGGAGAAATCAATGGTCAAGTGGAAGAAGTGTTTTCTGGACATAATATTGTAAAAGTATTTAATAAAGAAGAATCAGTCATACAGATATTTGAAGATACCAATAAGAAGTTGTATGATTCAGCATGGAAATCACAGTTTTTCTCTGGCATGATGATGCCGATTATGATGTTTATTGGAAATCTAGGATACGTAATGGTAGCACTTTTAGGAGGTTACTTAACGATTAAAGGTAGTATTCAAGTTGGGCAGATACAGTCGTTCTTCCAATATATCAAAAGCTTTACACAGCCAATACAGCAAATTGCGCAAGTGGGAAATATGTTCCAGCAATCAGCAGCGGCTGGTGAACGAGTATTTGAATTTTTAGAAGAAGAGGAGGAAGATCAGTTCTCCGAAAAAGCAGTTGATATCCAACATTTAAATGGAAATGTAGAATTCGAAAATGTTTCATTTGGATACAACGAAGATCAAATTATTATTAATAATTTCTCTGCAAAAGTGAGAAAAGGACAAAAAATTGCAATTGTTGGACCAACTGGTGCTGGAAAGACAACGATGATTAAGCTTTTGATGCGTTTTTATGATGTGAACTCAGGTTCTATCAAAGTAGACGGTCATGATTTAAGAGACTTCAACCGAAGTGAGTTAAGAAAAATGTTTGGTATGGTATTGCAAGATACCTGGTTGTTTAATGGAACAATTATGGAAAACATCCGATATGGACGTTTGGATGCTACAGATGAAGAAGTAATAGAAGCAGCTAAAGCAGCACATGCACATCACTTTATCATGACACAACCAGATGGATATCAAATGATTCTAAATGAAGAGACCAGCAATATTTCACAAGGTCAAAAACAGCTTTTAACAATAGCAAGAGCCATTTTAGCAGATCCAAGTATTTTAATTTTAGATGAAGCTACCAGTTCCGTTGATACAAGAACTGAAATAAGAATTCAAAAAGCAATGGATCATTTGATGACTGGAAGAACGAGCTTTGTAATAGCACATCGTTTGTCCACAATTAAAGATGCAGATTTAATACTGGTTATGAAGGATGGAGATATAATAGAGCAAGGAAAACATGAAGAGTTGTTACAAGCAAATGGTTTCTATTCCAATCTTTATAATTCACAATTTGAGAGAGCGCAAGCAGTATAAACGCGTTTATACCTATTATTGACATCAAAAAACTCCCTACCTCGTTGATGAGGATAAGGGAGCTTTTTGATTATGATATAAAAAAACGTTTAAGCTTATCCATATTAGAAGTCATGCTTACAAACATCATGTCAAGAATCGTGATTGCAACCATTGATTCAACCACAACAACAGCTCGAGGAACAATAACTGGATCGTGTCTACCCTTTATATTAACATCAATATTTTCACCAGCTTTATTAATGGTTGACTGTGTGGCAAATATAGATGGGGTTGGCTTAATGGAAGCGCGAATTAGAATATCACTTCCATCACTAATTCCACCAAGTATTCCACCAGAATGATTTGTAAGTTTCTTAATAGAACCTAAGTTATCATAGGAATACTGATCGTTATTCGTTAGCCCAGTTGCCATCGATACACTCGTTCCATCCCCTACTTCGAAGGCCTTGACAGCACCAATGGAAGTAACTGCTTTTGCAAGATTGGCATCTAGCTTTTCAAAAGCTGGCTCACCGATTCCAACTGGAAGGTTTGTGACAATACATTCGATTTTTCCACCAGCAGAATTGTGATTTAACATACATTCTTCAAGATAGGAAGATGCTTTTGCAGCAGTTGTCGCATCTGGCATATAAAGAGCATTATTCATGATTTCTTCCTTATCAAAGGAAGTGATTTCATATTCACCAATTGATTTTGTATAAGCATATACACTAACACCTAGTTGGGATAAGACTTTTGAAGCAATCGCCCCTGCGGCAACTCGCGCAATGGTTTCTCTGCCAGAAGAACGTCCTCCGCCTCTGTAGTCTCGAAAACCATATTTAACGTCATAGGTTAAGTCCGCATGTCCAGGACGATAATAATTTGCGATTTCACTATAATCACTCGAACGCTGTGTTTTATTAAATACAATCAATGAAATAGGAGTACCAGTTGTTTTACCTTCAAACACACCAGAAAGTATTTCCACTTCATCCTCCTCTTTACGTGGAGTAGAGTATTTGGATTGACCAGGTTTTCTTCTATTTAAAAAGGACTGAATATCTTCTTCACACAAATCAAGCCCTGCAGGGCATCCATCTACAACAACACCGATTCCTTTCCCATGAGATTCGCCCCAGGTAGAAATTCTAAATAAATTACCATATACTGAACCTGACATATTTTCCTCCGTCTGCCACTTTTTTGTAGCTTGTGTTTATTATTATCTGTTTCTAGTATAGTGATAGGATAAAATTTTTGCAACTGAAAATGTAGAAAAATCTTAAGAATCCTTAAAATTTGATAAATATCATGATTAATTCTTATAATGTTCACAATTTTATGATATGATACCAAGGTCAAAAGATTAAGTAATTCGCGCTTAAAAACATAACGATGAAACCCGTAAATATGAATTTATTATATATTAGTACAATTTAAAATTTCGAATTGAGTCATTGGGTAGAGGAGATAATTTTATGGAAGAATTAGAAGAAAATACAATAGGTACTGAACTTAGTGTGGTAAATACCGATGAATTAATTAAAAACTCTGAGATACTTATTAATCATACCCTTCAATTTCAAGAACTTATGATGATGTATGATTGTGCAATTAAAGAAGTAAAAACGAAATTAGAGGTTCTCAATGCAGAGTTATCTGTTCGATATAAAAGAAATCCGATTGAGTTTATTAGCTCACGTATCAAAAAACCTGCAAGTATAGCAAAAAAGCTCCAAACAAAAGGAAAAAGTATTCGTATTAGTGAAATTGAAGATACTTTATCTGATGTAGCAGGAGTGAGAGTGATTTGCTCTTTTATTGATGATATATATGAAATAGCTTCCATGCTAGTTAGGCAAGATGACATTACATTAGTTAAGCAAAAAGATTATATCAATGAGCCAAAGCCAAATGGATATCGAAGCTTACACTTGATAATTGAAATACCAGTATTTTTTTCTGATCAGAAAAAAATGATGAAGGTAGAAGTTCAAATTCGAACAATTGCCATGGATTTTTGGGCAAGCTTAGAGCATCAATTAAGATATAAGCATGTGATAAATGATGAAGAAATAATAAGCAAAGAATTAAAAGAATGTGCAGATGATATTGCTGCAACCGATATTCGCATGCTTAATATTAGAAATAAGATTCAAGAAAGTACAAATGATGAAAGTATATTAGATAAAATGAATAAGGTAGATTTATCAAGTTTTTATTCATTTTAAATGCAATGGATGAAAGGATAAAAAAGCAGTAGCCCTTTGCTATTTAATAAAATTTATTAAATGAATTGATTGCAATATAATTGTGTGATAAAATGTAAATAACATTTAATAACAAGGAGATAAATTATGAAGGAAGATATGCTAAGACTGGAGAATCAATTATGCTTTCCGCTATATGCTTGTGCAAAGGAAGTGGTAAAGCAGTATAAACCGTATTTAGATGAAATTGATCTTACGTATACACAATATATTACTATGATGGTTCTGTGGGATAAAAAATCCTTAAATGTAAAAACGCTTGGAAAATGTCTATATTTGGATTCGGGTACCCTTACTCCATTGTTAAAAAAACTTGAAAAACAAGGATATATTAAGCGAGAAAGATCAGTAGAAGATGAACGTAACCTAATCGTAACGATTACAAAAAAGGGTGAAGAGTTAAAGGAAAAGGCAAGTGATATACCGAACAAAATTGGGGCGTGTATGAAGTTACCAAAAGAAGATGCGAAGGTATTATATGATACGCTATATCGAATCTTAAACCAAATTGCAGATTAAAGCATGAGATAAGAATGAGATATGGATGGATATTTTTACATTATAATAAGGATAGATTGATTTCATTTCATTCTATCCTTATTACGGGTAATACATATATGATGCAATATCTTAGTCGAAGTTAATAAAGTAAGTTTTCCCCTCTAACGTTCTTATTGATAAAGAACCAAGGTTAAAATTATCGTCGTATATCGTTAGCGTATATTCAAAAATGTCATTATTATCATGCTTTGACATAAAGATATAACTTCCATTTTCTTTACCATCCACTTCATCACAGATTTCATTATAAATATCAAAACCACTAACCTCCAAAGGATAGCCGGATGCACGTATTAATTCTTCTATCATATTGTATATTTCGTCCATAAGAACCTCCTAATTTTGCTTTAACCATTCATAATTGTATCATAGATTTAATACAATGGAAACAATAATTATTTTCAAAAATAAATGTAAAGAAATATAAAATGGATTCGTATCTAGAATCAATTCATATCTAAAAATAGATAAGGAGGAGTAAGTATGAAGGTCTTATTAATTAACGGGAGTGCTAGAAAAGCAGGGTGTACTTATACTGCACTGGAAGAGGTTGCCTGTCAACTAAATAAAAATAACATCGATACAGAGATTTTTCAAATAGGAAACAAGCCAATCAGAGGTTGTATTGCATGTGGAAAGTGCTCCTCTAATCACAGCCGTTGCATATTTGAAGATGACAAAGTAAATGAAGCAATTTCTAAAATGGAGGAAGCAGATGGATTGGTAATTGGCTCACCAGTCTATTATGCATCTGCAAATGGCGCATTAATTGCATTGTTAGATCGTATGTTTTATGCAGGTAGAACATGCTTTGCATTTAAGCCAGGTGCTGCAGTGGTATCAGCAAGACGCGCAGGTACAACCGCAAGCCTTGATGAATTAAATAAATACTTTACAATCTCAAAAATGCCTGTAGTTTCGTCTCATTACTGGAATATGGTACATGGGAATACCCCAGACGAAGTGAGGAGGGATTTAGAAGGCCTACAGACAATGAGGGCGTTAGGTGACAATATGGCATGGCTTCTAAAATCAATTGAAGCTGGAAAAAAAGCAGGAATCACACTACCAGAAGCAGAGGTAAGACAAAGGACTAATTTTATTCGTTAAAAAATCAGTTCTTGTTGAATAAATTGTTTTGTCCATGTATAATAAACATATATGTCAAATTTTAATTTAAGATTGAGGGATAACTGAGGTAAACAGATGAAAAAACTTATAAGTACAGTAATTATGATGTGTTGTGTAGCAATACTATTTACAGATACAGTCAATGCGACTTCTTCTTCAGAAATAAAAAAACAGAAGGAACAAACCGAAAAAAAATTAAATTCTATTAAGAATAATATCGATAGCTTAGAAAAGAAGAAAGAGAATATGTCCGCACAGATTTCTGAAAAGAATAATCAGTTAGTGGACATTTTAGTTGTAATTCAAGTGCTTGAAGATGATATGGCAAACAAAGAAATTGAAATTGCCCAGGCTCAGGAAGACTATGATGAAGCAAAAGCAAAAGAAGAAGAGCAATACGAAGCTATGAAAAAACGTATCAAGTATATGTATGAAAATGGTAATACCATGTATATTGAAGCATTATTGGATGCGAATAGTTTATCTGACTTATTAAATAAGGCAGAATATGTAAACGAGATTTATAAGTATGACAGACAATTGCTAACAGATTTTCAAGAGACAAAGCAACAAGTAGCAGACTTGCAGGTAGAATTAGAACATCAAAAAGAGGAAATGGTTGCACTTGAGGCAGATTATAAGGAACAGCAGGCAAATCTGGAGGCAACGATTTCTAGTATGAAAGCGCAGGTGGCAGACTTTGAATCAGAGTTAACAAAAGCAAAGTCTCAGGCAAAATCTTATCAGGAAACAATTAATAAACAAGCAGAACAAATCAAGAAGCTTGCTGCCGAAGAAAAGAAAGCAGCAGAAGAAGCAGCTAAAAAGGCTGCAGAGGAACGAAACAAAAAGAATAGTACAAAATCTGCAAATGCAAGTTCGAAAGATACGCAGACAAATAGCGGATCGAATGAGCCTGCAACACCGCCTTCTTCATCAGGAAGTGGAACGGGGGCATCAATTGCCGCTTATGCATGTAAATTTGTGGGCAATCCTTATGTGTTAGGTGGAACATCACTAACAGAAGGAGCCGATTGTTCTGGTTTTACACAGTCTGTTTATGCCAATTTTGGTATTTCAATACCAAGAACATCTGGGGAACAAGCGTCTGGTGGAAGCTCTGTATCGTTTTCTGATATTCAGGCGGGCGATATTGTTTGCTATGCTGGACATGTTGCGATATACATTGGAAATGGACAAATTGTGCACGCAAGTACACCTGCAACTGGTATCAAATATGGTAATGTTACATATCGAACAATATTAAGCATCAGAAGATACTACTAAGAATCAGGTTTTAATAAGAATAGTTTAATTACATACAATAAGAATTAGCAGGATTACCAATTATAAAGTGCCAGCAAAGCTGGCACTTTATAATTGTAGGTATTGGAATGGATAGTAGAATTATCATGAATCGAATGTTTTATAAAGAAAGGTGATTAAAATGGCAAGATGTATTATTATAAATCAAGAAATTACAGAGGAGGAATGTAAAAGTATAAGCGAACAAGCTTACGAAGATAAACCTAAAATTCAAAAAAAAATAAAACGAATCATTAGTTGGAAGCTTATTTGTAAAGAATGTCCAAATCACAAGAAGCCAAGTTAGACTTAGACATTGACGTGTAAAATAACATGTTTTATACTAATGCATGAAATATATCAATTTAGTTAGAAAAGGAAAATAATATGTTGAATCAATTTTCAAGAACAGAACTTTTATTTGGAAAAGAAGCAATGGAGAAGCTTCAAAATGCCAGAGTAGCCGTATTTGGTATCGGTGGCGTTGGTGGTTATACAGTAGAGGCCTTGGCAAGAAGTGGAGTAGGAACTATAGATATAATAGATGATGATAAGGTTTGTTTGACCAATATTAACAGGCAATTAATCGCAACCAGAAAAACGGTTGGAAAATATAAAGTTGATGTGATGGAAGAAAGAATCCTTGAAATAAATCCAAAAGCAGTAGTTCACAAACATCAATGCTTTTTTTTGCCTGAAAATGTTGAACAATTTGCATTTGATCAATATGACTATATTGTAGATGCGGTAGATACCGTGACAGCAAAACTAGAATTAGTAATGCAAGCAAAAAAATATAACGTACCAATTATCAGTGCCATGGGAGCAGGTAATAAGATGGACCCGACCAGATTTGAAGTGACAGACATCTTTAAGACATCCGTGTGTCCATTGGCCAAGGTAATGCGTCGTGAACTTAAAAAGAGAAATGTAAAGAAGCTTAAGGTGGTATATTCGAAAGAAGAACCATTAAAACCTTTAGATGATATGGCATTAAGCTGTAAAAGCAATTGCATTTGTCCACCAGGTGCAGAGAGAAAGTGTACGGACAGAAGAGCAATCCCAGGAAGTAATGCTTTTGTTCCATCTGTTGTAGGATTAATTTGTGCAGGTGAAGTAATAAAGGACATAACATCTTGGCATGTGTAATTTTAAGATAGAAATAAAAGAAATAAAAAGCTAACTTGACAAATAAAAAGAAAACGAATATAATCCTTTATTAAGCGAGGTTAGTATGAAATACTAACAACAAGATAAGAAAAGCTGTGATAAGAAGAAGTAGTAGTAAAGATGCCATACAGAAAGTTACCGGTTGATGAGAGGTGCATAGCAGATTACTATGAATACATCTTTGAGCTTCACACCGAAAGACGTAAGTTTAGTAGGCTGTTGACGGATTCCCGCACACGTTATAGTGCTAGAGTATAACCCATAGTTAATAATGGAGTACTTGAAAAGGTAAGCAGTGTGAGCTGTTTATGAACTTAAGGTGGTAACACGAGATTAGACTCTCGTCCTTTGGATAAGGACGGGAGTTTTTTTATTTATAGAATCTATAAATAAAAAATTCCTGCTTTTTCTAAATCTTAACGCTTATGAAAAATAAGGAGAGATGAAAATGAAATCAGTAGAAGAACAATTAAAAATCATTACAAAAGGAGTAGAAACTCTCGTAAATGAAGAGGAATTAAGAAAGAAGCTTTGTTTGTCAAGAGAACAAAACAGACCACTTATCATTAAACTAGGTTTGGACCCAAGTGCACCAGATATTCATTTGGGCCATACAGTTGTATTAAGAAAAATCAGGCAAATGCAGGACTTAGGTCATCAAGCTGTAATTATCATCGGAGATTTTACCGGTAGAATAGGTGATCCGACTGGTAAGACAAAAGGAAGAACAGCATTAACCAAACAGCAAGTAAATGAAAATGCAATCACATATTGTGAACAAATATTTAAAGTTCTTCTCAAAGAAAGAACGAAAGTTACATTTAACAGTGAATGGTTAGCCAAATTAAATTTCGAAGAAATCATTGAGATAGCTTCCACAGTCACAGTAGCAAGAATCATGGAACGAGATGATTTTAATACAAGGTATAAGCAAAATATTCCAATTGGTCTACATGAATTTTTCTACCCACTGATGCAAGCATATGACTCAATTGCTGTAAAAGCAGACATAGAACTTGGGGGTACAGACCAAACCTTTAATATATTGATGGGACGCACATTGCAAAAGATAAAAGGAAAATCTCCTCAAATTGCCATGTTCATGCCAATATTAGAAGGAATAGATGGTAAAGAAAAAATGAGTAAAAGTCTGGGTAATTATATTGGAATTAATGAACCAGCAAATGTAATGTTTAAAAAAGTAATGGAAATACCAGACGCCTTGATTGTAAAGTATTACGAATTAGTGACAGATGAACATCCATCGTATATAGAAAAAATAAAGAAACAACTAGACGAAGGAATCAATCCAATGGACCTTAAAATTCAATTAGCCTTGATTATAACTGGTTTATACCATAATGAAGCGCAGACACAAAAAGCTTATGAATACTTTCAACAAGCATTTGTAAAAAAATCAACGCCTGATAACATACCAAAGCTTGTCATAGATTTAGAGAAAGATTTGCTGTCTGATATCATAGGTCTTTTGGTAAGAGATAATTTGGTATCAAGTAACAGTGAATTTAAGCGGTTAGTCAAACAAGGTGGTATCAGTATAAATAATGAAAAAATTACAGATTTAGATGTTGTACTTGTGTGCGGCGATGTCATACGGATAGGAAAGAAAAAGTTTGTGGAAATAGTGAAATAAAACAAAGAAAGTGGTAATAAAAGTACAATATTCATAAAAGATAATCGAGTTGTCATAAATAATCAGATTATAACAGAAAAAGATACTATGTTTTATACAAAAAAACTTGTTCTTGTTTGTATAATTTGGTATGATTAAATTAAGGTAAAAGGAAGCGGAAGGGCACCTAACGTGTCAAGCCTTGACATACATATAGAAAACGTTGTTGTTTTATATGGAAAAGGGGGCATGATACATGAATAAAATATATGAATTAATTATAGGTGCACTGATATCAAAACTAATTTGTTTTCTATGGGATAAAGTGGATAAACAAATTGAAAAAAAGATTAACGACCGTCTCTCTCGCAAAGTCAACGGTCGCTAATGAAATGGATAGAAGCCAATGAAACCTTCTATCGCTTAAAAAGTAACAGGCGCTAGGTGTAATGACTACCGCAACCTTTTACCTATTTAAATTATACCATGAGGCACATAATTTTACAATGAAAAAACACTACCCTATATTATATGCAATAAGGCTTAACATAGTACATAATTTTTCTTACAATCTTGCTATCGCATTTATTTTTCGTTATAATCATATTGAAACTCAAGGAATTATAACGGAGGAAAAACGTGATTAATGATATTTTAAAATATAATAAAGAGTTTGTAAATCAAAAAAAATATACAGAATTTAAAACAGGAAGTAAATATCCCAATAAAAAACTAGCCATTGTATCGTGTATGGATACGAGACTGACACAACTTCTTCCAGCTGCACTTGGAATGAAAAACGGAGATTGTAAGATTATTAAAAATGCAGGTGGAGTCATATCTCATCCATATGGAAGTGTGGTTCGAAGTTTATTGATTGCAATCCTTGAATTGGGTGTAGAAGAGATTATGGTGATAGGCCATACAGATTGTGGAGTTGGCTACATTGATGTTGATTGCTTGTTATCCAAGATGAAAAAAAGAAATATATCTCAAGAAAATATTGATATGATTCAGTTTGGAGGAATTGATTTTAAGCGATGGCTTGGAGGATTTGAGTCTGTCTACCAATCAGTTGAAGAGTCCATAAACTTGTTAAAAAAGCATCCACTCATTCCTAAAGATGTTACAATTAGGGGATTTGTAATAGATATTGAAACAGGTATGTTAGAAGAAGTCTAAGAAAATTAATACTTGAAGTAAAGGTAAGAGTGTGTTACTGTTAGAAGGTAACAAATTTGGAAAATTTTGAAAGGAGGAAATTATAATGAAATCATTGAATAAACAAAGTCTTAACAAAAAAGAATATAAGAATGGTAGATCTTTACACAATCATAAATGTAGCTGTTATTTTATTCAGGATAATAATTTCTATCCTTATTTTTTAGTAGAATAAAAGATAGGTACAATTATATATATGGTTGCAGTTAAGATTATCAACTGTCAGCATATATAAAACATATAGAGAAGAGCTGATAGAAGCTTACGAATAATTCGTATGTCTGTCAGCTCTTTTTATTGTATCGGAAAGGTCAAAGCACTTCGTTACAAAGGATGTACCATGCAAAGAGGAGGGTTAAATATGGCAAAAGATAGAGAAACGGTTTGCCTTTATTATGTTTCATTAGGAGTATGTAAAAAGCATAGAGAAGCAAGTCACAAAGGATATTGCCAAAAGTGTGATAAATATATTCCTAGAGTGAAAGAAAAACATATCAATCAAAAGAAACGAAAATTAGAAAAGATTAGAAAAGAGGAAATATATTAAATGTTAGTAATAGAAGGAAAAATGAATGTTGCAAAGGTATTTGCTTCAACGATAGAAGATGCGGCTAAGGAACAAATAAAACTTTTATGCGACCAAGAATTTACAAAAGATTTGCAGATAAGAATTATGCCAGATGTTCATGCTGGAGCTGGTTGCACCATAGGAACTACAATGACGTTGAAAGATAAAATTGTTCCAAATTTAGTTGGCGTTGATATAGGATGCGGAATGCATACAATTCAAATTAAAAATAAACATTTAGAACTAGAAAAAGTAGATAAGGTGATACATGAAAAAATTCCCGCAGGGTTTCGAATTCGAGAAGAAGAGCATAGATATAGTGAAGAGATTGACCTTACCAAACTTCGATGCTTAAAGGAGGGAAAAATTAATGTGTTACGGGCGGCTAAAAGCATTGGAACGTTAGGAGGAGGAAATCATTTCATAGAAGTAGCCAAAGATGCTGAAAATAAGCATTATGTTGTAGTACATTCTGGTAGTCGACACCTGGGACTTGAAGTCGCTGGTTTTTATCAGGAGGAAGCATATAGACAATTGGATGATAGTGAGAGACAAAGGATACCAAAAGCGTTAGCCTATGCAAAAGGTAAGCTCATGGAGGACTATGTCCATGATATGAAAATAGTACAAGAATTTGCAACCCTAAATCGAAGGGCAATGATGGATGAAATAATTAAAGGCTTAAAGCTTAAAGTAGAAGAAGAGTTTACTACCATTCATAATTATATTGACACGAAACAAAACATCTTACGAAAAGGTGCGGTATCAGCCAGGGAAGGTGAAAAACTTTTAATTCCGATTAACATGCGAGATGGTTCTTTAATATGTATTGGCAAAGGAAATATTGATTGGAACCAATCTGCCCCGCATGGCGCGGGTCGCTTAATGTCTCGTAAAGAAGCTAGGAATTCGTTTACCGTATCTGAATTTAAAAAGCAAATGAAAGATATTTATACTACATCTGTAAATGCAGAAACCTTAGATGAATGCCCTATGGCCTACAAAGATATAAAAGACATAGTTGAAAACATAAAAGATACTGCAAAAATAATTAAGATTATAAAACCAATTTATAATTTCAAAGCTGCAGAATAATAGAAAAAATATACTGCCCCTAAGCATAATCCCCTAACGGCAATGCATATACTATATCAGCACATTACGTTAGATTATTGCAAGGGGGTATTTTGATACATGGAACTAAATAAAGAGTTCAATCTATACAAAGATATACAAATGCGGACAGGAGGAGAAATATACATAGGAGTGGTAGGACCTGTTAGAACAGGAAAATCAACATTTATAAAAAGGTTTATGGATTTGATGGTTCTTCCAAGTATTGAAAATGAACATAGCAGACAACGGACACAGGATGAATTACCACAATCTGCAGCTGGAAAAACAATTATGACAACAGAACCAAAGTTCATTCCAAAAGAAGCGGCACATGTTCAGCTAGCAGAGGATGTTGGAGTGGATGTAAGGTTAATTGATTGTGTAGGTTATATGGTAGATGGAGCCACTGGTCATATTGAAGATAACGAAGAACGCATGGTAAAAACCCCTTGGTTTGATTATGAGATTCCATTTACACAAGCAGCAGAATTGGGTACAAAAAAGGTTATTAATGACCACTCCACAATTGGTATTGTTATAACCTGTGATGGATCTTTTAGTGAGATTCCAAGAGAAAACTATACGAAACCAGAAGAAAAAACGATAATGGAACTAAAAAAATTAGGAAAACCATTTTTGGTATTAGTAAATAGCCAGAGACCATATAGTGAAGAAGCACTTAGTTTGGCAAGAAGCATTAGTGAAAAATACAAGGTAACAGCTATTCCAGTGAATTGTGAGCAACTAAGAAAAGAAGATATAAATAAAATATTGGAAAACATTCTCTATGAATTTCCAATATCAGAGATTGAATTCTACATCCCTAAGTGGGTTGAAATGCTTCCAATGGATCATAAAATAAAATCAGACTTAGTCACAAAAATAAAAGAAATGATTCAATCCATTAAGATGATTAAAGACGCAAATAGTGAAAGTTTGCATATGGATAGTGAGTACATAAAAAGGTTAAAAATAGATGCAATTTCTATGGCTACAGGCGTTATTAAAGTAATGATTGAAATATTTGATAAATTTTACTATGAAATCATTAGTGAAATGACAGGTACTCAAATAGAGGGCGAATATCAAATGATTGCCATGCTAAAAGAGCTGGCTAAAATGAAGAAGGAATACGTAAAAGTATTAGGCGCAATTGAATCCGTTCGTCAAAAAGGATATGGTGTGGTAACACCAGAGCAAAGAGAAATTATATTGGAAGAGCCAGTATTGATTAAGCATGGAAATAAATATGGAGTAAAGATCAAAGCAGAAAGTCCTTCCATACATATGATTCGTGCAAACATAGAGACAGAAATCGCACCGATTGTTGGAAGCGAAGAGCAAGCCGATGATTTGATTAAGTTTCTTAAGAGCTCAAGTAACAGTGGCGAAGGAATCTGGAAGGCAAATATTTTTGGTAAATCAGTAGAGCAGTTAGTTGAGGATGGTATTCATTCTAAAATTGCTCAAATGTCTGACGACAGCCAAATTAAATTACAAGAAACGATGCAAAAAATTGTGAATGACAGTAATGGAGGACTTGTTTGTATTATCATATGATGGAACAATAAAAGGATAAGGAGTATCAAAGAATACATAAAACCAGAAATACCGTACATATTATGTGATAAATAATATCGAAAAAGGAAAAATTAGTTTTGCGTAATAGAAAAGTAAAATCCTATGTGCTATAATAAGATTGTCACTTTGTGGCAATCTTATTTTATGGAGGTATATGATGAACGAGCAATTTATAAAGTTACAAAAATGTTTTGAAAGTATAAAAGAAAAAATTGATTTTAAACCAAAGGTAGCCCTTATCCTTGGATCAGGATTAGGTGATTATGCAGAAACAATTAAAGTGGAGGCAACACTTGATTATCATGAAATAGAGGGCTTTCCTGTATCGACAGTTCCAGGACATAAGGGTAGGTTTATTTTTGGATATGTAGGAGAGGTTCCAGTTGTAATTATGCAAGGAAGAGTGCATTATTATGAAGGATATCCAATATCAGATGTTGTTCTTCCAGTAAGACTTATGAAATTAATGGGAGCAGAGGTGTTATTTTTAACAAACGCAGCAGGTGGCGTAAATTATGACTTCCATGCTGGAGATTTTATGCTTATTTCGGATCATATTTCCAATTTTGTTCCTTCCCCATTAATAGGTGAAAATATGGACGAGCTTGGAACTCGTTTTCCAGATATGAGTGATGTATATGATAAAGAACTAAGAGCGATTATTAAAGAAACAGCAAAAGAGCTAGATATCAAATTACAAGAGGGCGTTTACGTTCAACTTACTGGTCCTGCTTATGAATCACCAGCAGAGGTAAGAATGTGTAGAATTCTTGGAGGAGACGCAGTTGGAATGAGCACAGCTTGTGAGGCAGTTGCAGCAAATCATATGAGAATGAAGATTTGTGGAATTTCTTGTATTTCCAATTTAGCATGTGGAATGACAGATAATCCTCTCAATCACAAAGAGGTACAAGAAGTAGCGGATAAGGTAGCACCTTTATTTAAAAAGCTAGTAACTGAGTCAATTATTAACATTAGTAAGAGACTATAAGGAGATTTGAATGAATCCAAAAGAACTGATTAAGGAAGCGTTTTTGGCAAGAGAAAAATCGTATTCCCCTTACTCTAACTTTAGTGTAGGAGCTGCTTTGCTTGCATCAAATGGACAAATTTATCAAGGCTGTAATATTGAAAGTGCCTCCTATACGCCAACGAATTGTGCAGAAAGAACCGCTTTTTTTAAAGCGGTAAGCGAGGGAATTACCTCTTTTGAAGCAATTGCAATCGTGGGTGGAAAAAAAGAAGAGCCTGTTGATTTTTGCTCACCATGTGGTGTTTGCAGACAAGTTATGATGGAATTTTGTGACCCTAAGTCATTTAAAGTCATTCTGGCAAAATCAGAAGAAGAATACAAAGAATTTACTTTGGAAGAAATACTACCTCTTGGATTTGGTCCTAAAAATATGCAAGACAATAGTGCCATTGATTAAAGCAAGAAAGTGATTGTATGGAAAATATTTATACCTTTAAAAATAATAAAAAGTTAAGATATGGTTATACGACTGGTTCTTGTGCAGCAGCTGCTTCAAAAGCAGCTGCTATCATGCTTTTTCGAAAATGTGAAATTACAACAATATCTATTATGACTCCCAAAGGAATAAGACTTGACTTAGATGTACATGACATTCAAATAAAAGATAATTATGTAAGTTGTGCAATTCAAAAAGATAGTGGTGATGATCCCGATGTGACCAATGGTATCTTGGTATATGCAAAAGTATGTAAAATTGATACGCCTCAAATTATAATTGATGGGGGAATTGGAGTGGGAAGAGTTACAAAGCCTGGTTTAGAACAGCCAATTAACCACGCGGCAATTAATTCTGTTCCAAGACAAATGATTCACGACGAAGTGTATGAGGTATGCAATGAATTTGAGTATGTAAAAGGAATAAGAGTTGAGATTAGCATTCCAAAAGGAATAGAAATAGCAAAGCGTACTTTTAACCCAAGGCTTGGAATTGAAGGTGGGATTTCCATACTTGGTACGAGTGGTATTGTAGAGCCAATGAGCGAAGTAGCGTTAATCGAAAGCATCAAAATTGAGATGAGAATGAGAAAAGCGAATGGGCATCGTCATATGCTAGTGACCTTAGGTAACTATGGTGAGAACTTTACGAGTAAGGAATTTCGCATTGATATTAGCAAGGGAGTCAAATGTAGTAATTTTATCGGGGAAACCATTGACTATGCAGTAGAGATAGGTTTAGAGAGTCTTTTATTTATTGGTCACATAGGTAAACTAATCAAGGTCGCTGGTGGAATTATGAATACACATTCCAAGAATGCAGATGCAAGAATGGAGATTATGGCGGCAGCAGCAATCAAGTCAGGTGCATCGATAGATGCAGCAAAGCGTATATTGGATTGCATTACCACAGATGAAGCCATACAAGTATTAGTAGAGGAAGACATAAAGCATGCATCCATGCAAGAGATTGCAAATAAAACAAAATATTATATGACGAAACGCTCGTATGAGAATCTGGAGATAGGAGTTGTTCTATTCTCGAATGAATTTGGATTGTTGGCACAGACAGACAATGCAAACAAATTATTGTCTTACATGGATGTTTTAGAGTGAAAGGAAGAAACATGGCAGGAATTTTATATGGAGTTGGAGTAGGACCAGGTGATCCAGAGCTTTTGACTTTAAAAGCAGTAAATGTAATAAAAAACAGCGATATCATACTGGTACCAGGAGATGTGGTAGAAAACAGTGTTGCTTACAAAATAGCAACTGGTGCACTAGATTTGCAGGATAAAAAGCTTGTAGCCATATCAATGCCAATGACAAAGGATAAAACTGTTTTAGAAAAAGCGCACGATGAAGCTGCAAAATGTATTATGGAGTATTTAAATGACAATATGCAAGTGGCATTTTTAACGTTGGGGGATCCTTGCATATATTCAACATACATTTATGTACATAAGAGAATTCTTGCAAAAGGTTATACTGCTAAAATAATTAGTGGTATTCCCTCTTTTTGTGCGGCGGCAGCCCTGGTAAATGATAGTCTTGTAGAAAAATCAGAGCCGCTTCATATATTACCAGCCTCTTATGATATAGAAGAGGCACTTAAACTTTCAGGCACAAAAGTTTTAATGAAATCAGGTAAGAAAATGGCAAATGTAAAGAAAGAATTAAAAGAGCATGATTATAACGTTGTAATGATAGAAAATTGCGGCATGGAACAAGAAAAGGTATATTATGGAGCCGAAAATATAGATGAAAATGCAGGATATTATTCATTAATCATAGCAAAAGACAGATAGGACGAAAAGTGATTGTAAGCTTTTTATCCTTTTCTATAAAAGAAGCAGGAGGTGAAGTATGGTACATTTTGTTGGAGCAGGAAGCGGTGCAGTTGATTTAATAACGGTTCGTGGTTTGAATTTACTTAAAAATGCAGATGTCATCATTTATGCAGGATCATTGGTAAATAAGGAGTTATTAAACTATAAAAAGGATGACTGTGTAACATATGATAGTGCAACGATGACCTTAGAACAGGTGATTGACGTAATAAAGGAAACAGAAAAAAAGAATCAAACAACAGTCAGACTTCATACAGGTGATCCCTCCATATATGGTGCGATTCGTGAACAGATGGATGAACTGGATAGACTATTCATCTCATATCAGTATTGCCCAGGTGTAAGCTCTTTTTGTGGAGCGGCATCTGCTTTGAATTTGGAATATACATTACCAGATGTATCGCAAACTGTAATTTTAACTAGAATGGCAGGAAGAACGCCTGTGCCAGAGAAGGAAAGCATCGAAAAGTTAGCAGCTCATCAGGCGACTATGGTTATTTTCCTTAGTACTGGTATGTTAAAAGAGTTAACCAATCGTTTACTTTTGGGAGGCTATAAAGAGGATACACCAGCCGCTATTGTTTACAAAGCGACCTGGCCAGATGAAAAAAAATTTGTATGTACAGTAAAAACGCTAGAGCAAACAGCAAGAGAAAATGACATCAAACAAACAGCGCTCATTATTGTGGGAGATGTACTAAACTGTGACTATAGAAGGTCTGATTTGTATCATCCAGATTTTGAAACCCAGTTTCGTAAAGCAAGAGGAAACGTGTAAGTATGAAATTAGCGATTATTTCTTTTACCAGTGCAGGTAGTCTTCTAAATTGTAAAATAAAAAAGTTGCTTGCTAATATCCATCATTGCACCTGTTATTATAAAGGTAAGACAATGCAAAAAGAAGAGCTTACCGTAGTAACACAAAGTCTACAGGAATGGTGTGAAACTATGTTTTCAAGCGTAGATGGAATTCTTTTTATTGGAGCCACGGGCATTGCAGTAAGAACAATTGCACCATTTGTAAAAGATAAGACGAAAGATCCTTTGGTTTTAGTAATTGATGAAAAAGCGAATTTTGTAATTTCATTACTATCAGGACATGTTGGTGGTGGAAATGAACTTGCTTTGACATTAAGTGAATTACTGTGCGCAACTCCTGTTATCACTACTGCTACAGATATCAATGAGAAATTTGCAGTTGATGTGTTTGCTAAAAAACAGAATTTACATATAACAGACTGGAAAAGGGCAAAGGAGATTTCAGCCTCTATTTTAGAAGGAAAAAAGATTGGACTTTTGTCAAATCTTCCAATAGAAGGAAAAATACCAGACGAATTAGTTTTGGTGCAAGAGAAAAAAGAGGATGTAATAGAAGAGGGAATTTGCATTTCACTAAATGAAAATGAGAAACCATTTCGCAGTACTTTAAATCTTGTACCCAAAACGGTTATCATTGGGATTGGTTGTAAAAAAGATACTTCACCTAAGAGGTTGGAGTCTTTTTTGTTACGTACTTTAGAAAAGCAAAGCATTTGCCTTTCTGCTATAAAGTGTGTTGCAAGTATAGATTTAAAGGCAAAAGAAGACTGTATTTTGGCATTTGTGAATAAATATAAGATACCATTTGTCACTTATTCTGCAAAGGAACTATTAGAGGTGGAAGGAGAGTTTCAGGAATCGGCATTTGTGAAACAAATTACAGGTGTTGGGAATGTATGCGAACGAGCAGCGATCAAAAGCTGCAAAAGTGGTATTTTGTTGTTAGATAAACAAGCGCATGAGGGAATGACCCTCGCATTTGCAAGAGAAAAAGAAATGGGGGGAATTCGATTTGAGTAAACTATATGTAGTAGGAATTGGACCAGGCGAATATGAACAGATGACAATGGAGGCTTACAACGTATTAAAGAATTGTGATGTTATCATTGGCTATACGGTATATGTAGATCTTGTAAGAGATCATTTTCCAGAAAAGGAGTTTCTAACAACGCCTATGACTAAAGAAGTAGAGCGATGCGAACTTGCATTTGAAAAAGCGTTACAGGGTAATACAACGGCTATGATATGCAGTGGAGATGCTGGAGTATATGGTATGTCTGGCTTGATATTAGAAATTGGACAAAAGTATCAGCAAGTGGAGGTCGTGGTGGTAAGTGGAGTAACCGCGGCTATTTCAGGAGCGAGTGTACTGGGTGCACCTTTGATTCATGATTTTGCTGTCATTAGCCTAAGTGATTTACTAACTCCAATGGAAAAGATAGAAAAAAGGCTTGAATGTGCGGCTATGGCAGACTTTGTAATATGTTTGTATAACCCATCAAGTAAGAAAAGGCATGATTATCTAAAAAAGGCGTGTGACATTATATTACGCTATGCGTCTAAAGATACGGTGTGTGGTTATGTTAAAAATATTGGTAGAGCCGGGGAAGAATCTACCATTCTAACCTTGGAAGAATTAAAAGAGTGTGAGGTTGACATGTTTACTACCATTTTTATCGGCAATTCACAGACAAAAGAAATGAATGGTAAAATGGTAACACCAAGAGGATATAAAAATGTGTAAGGTAATTATTTTTGCAGGGACAACAGAAGGAAGAGAACTTGCTAAATACTTGGGAAGAAAAAAAATAGCCACTTTAGTTTGCACAGCCACTGAATACGGTGAAAGTTTGATTGAAAGGTCGCAGTACGTAGAGGTATCTGCGAAACGATTGACAAAAGAAGAAATGAACCTGCTTTTTTTTGATAAGAATCCAGAATTTGTTGTTGATGCAACACATCCCTATGCAACGGTCGTATCTAGCTATGTAAAGGAAGTGTGTGAAGCACTTAATCTTTCCTATCTTCGCTTAGTAAGAGAGGAATCAGTTGGTTATGAGCAAAAGCCAGATATGGTATATGTAAATTCAGTGAAAGAAGCTTGTAACTATTTGGAAACAACGACAGGTAATATTTTTGTAACGACAGGCAGCAAGGAACTAGAGGAATACACCAAGCTTACAAATTATAAAGAAAGAGTTTACGCCCGTGTGCTATCAAGCAAAGAAGCAATGAATCAAGTTATGGAGCTTGGCTTTGAGGGAAAAAATTTAGTTTGCATGCAAGGGCCTTTTAGTGAAGAATTAAATTTCTTAATGTTTCAGGAAAGCAATGCCAAGTATTTGGTTACAAAGGAAGCAGGAAAAAATGGAGGCTTCTTAGAAAAAATTAATGCCGCACTTAGGCTTTCTATGACACCAATCGTGATAGGAAGGCCAAAAGAAGAAAGTGGGTATTCTTATATAGAAGTAATAAATCTTTTAAATAAGAAATTTCAGATAGAAAAGGATAAAAGAAAGATTCATGTAGTTGGAATTGGTATAGGAACCAAGAAACACATGACCTTAGAAGCGATAGAAGCCATTGAACAAGCAGATATTATTTTTGGTGCAAAGAGGATGCTAGGAGCAGTAAATCAATATCACAAACCAATGATGCAGCTTTATAAAAAGAGAGATATCCATCAATTTTTAAAAGAGCATGACAAGTACCAAAATATTACTGTATTGGTTTCAGGAGATGTTGGGTTCTACAGTACAGCAAAAGAGTTTCAAGAATACTTTAAAGAAGATCAAGTTACCTATGTTGCAGGGCTATCCTCCTTGGCGTATTTTTGCGCGCGAATCGGAAAGTCATGGGAGGATGTATCTACCATTAGTAATCACGGACAAAAGGTGAATACGGTTGAGTATGTTCGTAGAAATTCAAAAGTATTTTCTTTATTAGGTGGTAAGAACAATGCTTCAACCATTTTGCATGAATTGTTGGAATGTGGGTTTCATGAACTTTCCATATGGATTGGAGAAAACTTAGGTTATGAGACAGAAAAAATTACATTTGGAAGCCCAGAACAATTATTGACAAAAGATTATGTATCCCTTTGCGTCATGTATATTGAGAATATAAACGCAAAGGAAGATAGAGATCGAATTAAGGATGAGACATTTATTCGTGGGAATGTGCCAATGACAAAAGAAGAAATTCGAACCGTATCCATTGCTAAGCTAGAATTACAAACCGATTCTATTCTTTATGATATTGGTGCAGGAACGGGTTCAGTCTCGATTCAGGCTGCAAAGAGAGCTTATAAAGGATATGTTTACGCAATTGAGAAGAACCCAGAAGGCATTTTATTGATGAAGGAGAATAAAAGAAAATTTCAAGTTTCCAATATGGAAATAGTAGAGGGAACAGCTCCTGACATACTTAATGAGTTACCAAGACCAACACATGCTTTTATCGGTGGGAGTAGTGGGGCATTAAAAGAAATTATTCAAATATTGTTAAAGAAGAATGATACAATAAAAATTGTAATCAATGCAATTACGATTGAAACCATTGCAGAAGCGATTTCTGTAATTAAGGATGTTGGAATCACAAATTATGAGATGATACAGCTACAAAGTGCGAGAGCAAAAACAGCAGGAAATTATCATATGATGTTAGGTCAAAACCCAGTAACCATTATAGTAATCGGTTAAAATAGATAGGTGAAGTGCATGAAGATAGAAAATAAATTAAACATTCCAAGAATTATGATAGCAGCAGTGTCAAGTGGCAGCGGTAAAACGTTGCTTACTTGCGGCTTACTTCGTGCATTAAAAGTAAGGGAGAAAAAGGTAACTGCCTTCAAATGCGGACCTGACTACATTGACCCAATGTTTCATAAGAAAATATTACAGATTCCTTCACGCAATCTGGATACATTTTTTACAGATCCATTGACGACCAAGTATCTATTCACCAATGCGGCTAAAGGCAGTGACATTGCTCTAATAGAAGGGGTTATGGGGTATTATGATGGAGTAGGTGGAATATCTGAGCAAGGAAGTTCTTATGAGTTAGCTAAGACATTAGATGTGCCAGTTATTCTTGTCGTAAATGCAAAGGGAATGAGCCTTTCGGTTGTTCCAGTTATCAAAGGCTTTATTGAATTTAGAAGTGGCTCAAATATCAAAGGAGTTATATTAAATCAGGTATCGGAGATGTTTTATCCAGAACTAAAAAAAGTGATTGAAAAGGAGCTTTCCATTGAGGTATTAGGATATGTGCCAAAAGTAGAAGAACTTAAACTAGAAAGCAGGCATCTTGGACTTGTTATGCCAGAGGAAGTACAAAAAATAGAAGAAAAAATGGATGCTTTAGCTAAGTTGTTTGAAAAAACGCTCGACATAGATAAAATTATAAAAATTGCACAATCAGCTAAAGATATTGACGAGACGATATATGAATACCAAACGCTTTCTTCTTCACCCTTGATTGCAGTGGCAAGAGACGAAGCTTTTTGTTTTTATTATGAAGATAATTTGGAGCTAATGGAAAAAATGGGAGCAAAACTTACGTTTTTTTCACCTCTTTATGATAAAAAGCTACCAGATAACATACAAGGATTGATTCTTTTAGGTGGTTATCCAGAGCTTTATGCAAAGAAGTTAAGTGAAAATACCTCAATGCTTAGTGAGATAAGAGATTATATAAAAGCAAACCGACCTGTATTAGCTGAGTGTGGTGGTTTTATGTATTTGCATGATACGATGGAGGATAATGCAAATGTGACCTATAATATGGTAGGAGCAATCAAAGGAAATGTTTACAAAACGAAGCGTCTTGGACGGTTTGGATATATTGAGTTAAAAACGAGTAAGCTTGATACGTTACTAGATAAGGAGGAAATAATAAAGGGACATGAGTTTCACTATTTTGACAGTGACAACTGTGGGAGTGACTTTATAGCAAAGAAGCCGTTAAGAAATACTTCATGGAGCTGCATTCACGCTACAGCAAATCAAAATATAGGCTTTCCCCACCTTTATTATTATTCCAATCAAGAATTTATCTATCGCTTTTTAAGCAGGTGCAAATAGATAAGAGAATAAATAAAGATACATGTTTACAATAGAAAGCAGAGGATACCATGACCATAGAGCAAGTAATAAATGAGATAAAACCCGCGAATCAAAAGGCAATGCAAATGTGTGAGAATCGCTTTGACAGCATTGCAAAGCCTTTAAAAAGCTTAGGCAAACTGGAATATGCGATTATTAAAATCGCAGGTATGATAGAAAAGCATGAGGTGGAGATTGATAAAAAAGCCCTTGTGATTATGTGTGCGGATAATGGGGTGGTGGAAGAAAAAATTACGCAAACAGGGCAAGAAGTGACTGCAATTGTTGCAGAAAATTTTCTTAAGAATAAAACTTCTGTTAGCATTATGGCAGGTTATACTAACACAAAGTTATTTCCGATTGATATTGGTATTGCAAAAG
Source organism: Candidatus Galacturonatibacter soehngenii (assembly GCF_008830185.1). GTDB lineage: Bacteria > Bacillota > Clostridia > Lachnospirales > Lachnospiraceae > Lachnotalea > Lachnotalea soehngenii. Next base: position 689,207 of record NZ_WAGX01000004.1, on the reverse strand, counting down.
ATACAAATTTAACGAATAAAAAAATTGCTTATGGTACCAAAAACTTTGCCAAAGAACCAGCAATGACAAAAGAAGAAGCTGCTCAGGCAATATTAACTGGCATATCAACTGTTTTTGAACTAAAGAAAAAGGGTTACCAAATCATTGCTACAGGTGAAATGGGAATTGGTAATACGACAACCAGTAGTGCCATTGCCTCTGTGTTATTAGAGAAAAGTGTTGATGAGGTGACAGGAAGAGGGGCTGGGTTATCAAACGAAGGTCTTATAAGGAAGATAAAAGTAATCAATGATGCAATCCTATTACACCAACCAAACAAAGAAGATATGATTGATATCCTTAGTAAAATTGGTGGTTTTGATATCGGAGGACTTATTGGAGTATTTCTTGGCGGAGCTAGATATCGAATACCAGTAGTGATTGATGGATTTATATCAGCCGTGGCAGCTTTGATGGCGGTAAAGATGAATCCATTGGTAAAGGATTATTTATTACCATCTCATGTTTCAAAGGAACCAGCAGCACAAATGATTCTTGATGAAATCGGCCTTAGCCCGTTTATAACTTGCGATATGTGCTTGGGTGAAGGAACAGGTGCAGTAGCACTTTTTCCTATTCTTGACATGGCGGTACGTGTGTATCAGGAAATGAGTACTTTTGAACAGATAAAAGTCGACGCATACCAGCCACTTGATGCGTGATTCCTTACTTAATAATAATGTATCATCCAAATAATCATGAAGTTACTAGAACCTCCTTAAGGGAAAAAAGAATAGTCGGATGGGAGAATCTATGATAGTATTAATAACAGGTGCAAGCGGAAGTGGAAAATCAGCATATGGAGAAGAACTTTGTCTGCGTTTATCAGGTGATGAGAAAAAGACATATCTTGCTACTATGTACCCTTATGGGGAGGAAACACTAGATAAAATAAACAGACATAAGCAAATGAGAGCTGGAAAAGGCTTTGAGACAATCGAGTGCTATTGCAATTTAAAAGAAGTTGTATCCAATGTGGGACACACCGTTTTATTGGAGTGTATGTCAAATCTTTTGGCAAACGAGTTATATATGGAGTATGGAGCCAAGGAAAAAGCATTTGAAGAAATTATGCAAGGGATTCTTCTTTTGTCTAAAGCTTGTAAAAACTTGATTATTATCTCAAATGAGGTATTTAACGATTCAATGCCTGCCGATATAGAAATGAAACAATATATACAATTACTTGGAAGATTAAACCAAGAGATTGCAAACCAAGCCGATGTGGTATGTGAAGTTGTCTATTCCATACCAGTTTTTTGGAAAGGAAGGATAGATTGTGATTTGGAATGGATGTAAGATAGCTTTTTCAATGTATTCAAAGATACCAATGCCAAAGACGCAGTGGAATGAGAAAAATATGCGCTATTCCATGTGTTTTTTTCCTGTAATTGGGCTGGTAATTGGTCTGGTTCTTTATGGGTTTTGCTATTTATCTAGCTTGTTGGAGTTAGGCGTTCTTTTTCGAATTTCTGGTATTCTTGTCATTCCAATTATAATAACAGGTGGAATCCATCTGGATGGTTTTATCGACACACAGGATGCAATTAATTCCTATCAGTCCAAAGAACGCAAATTAGAAATCTTAAAGGATTCTCACATTGGTGCATTTGCTCTTATTAGTTGTTTGGTCTATTTTATCCTTTTAATTGGAGTATGGAGCGAGTTAAACATACAAAGTGTTCTTACCTTATGTTTTGGATACATATTATCAAGGGCATTGAGCGGGTTTTCGGTTGTTTCCTTTGATTTAGCCAAGGATAGCGGCTTGGTACATGCTTTTTCTGATGCAGCACAAAAGCGTGTGGTGCGTTATTGTATGTTGTTTTTCGCTGTTATTTCAAGTGCCTTTATGATTTTTGTTGGTGGGTTTATAGGAATTAGCGTTGTATTAGGAGCAATGGTAGCACTTCATTGTTACCGTAGCACATCTTATAAGCAGTTTGGAGGAATTACTGGAGACTTGGCAGGGTGGTTTTTGCAAATTTGCGAACTTTTTATGGCAATTGGAGCACTCGTTGGACAGCTTGTTTTAACCATTCAGTACTAATTTTACGGAGGCAGATATGATATTTGTAATCGGTGGCGCATATCAGGGAAAAAAAGAATTTGTAAAAAAAGAATTTCATATAAACGAACAGGAAATCTTAGACGGCGAATACTGTAATTATGAAGAATTGCTCCAGGCAAAAGCAATTTGTGGACTCGAACGTTTGATTTATCGTAGAATGAAAGAAGAAATCGATGTTTATACTTTTATTGATACATGGCTAAAGGAAAATAAAGACCTTATTATCATCTGCAATGAGATTGGAAGTGGCCTAGTACCAGTAGATGCATTTGAACGAAAATATAGAGAGATGGTCGGTAGAATAGGCTGTCTTGTTGCAGGTTACGCAAAAGAGGTATATCGAGTACAATATGGGATTGCAACTAAGATAAAAGAAAATAAGAAAAACGATCAGGAAATAAAAGAATCTGCAATCATAAAAGTGTATTTAATAAGACATTCTATCACAAAGGGCAATCTAGAAAAACGCTTTATTGGTAGTACAGATGAGTCTTTATGTGAAGAAGGTATAGCACTGGCAAAAGAAAAGAAACTTCCTTTCGTCTGTAAAGTGTATGTAAGCCCACTAAAACGATGTCAAGAAACTGCAAATATTCTATACCCTAACCACGAAACGGCAGTGATTTCAGGATTAAGGGAGACTGATTTTGGTGATTTTGAATATAAAAATTATGAAGAATTGAAAGGAAACAAAGATTATCAAAAATGGATTGACAGTAATGCCATGAGTGGTTTTCCAAACGGTGAATCGATGGAGGATACGAATAGAAGGGTAGAGGATACTTTTTTGCATATTATAAAAGACGCAGTGAAGCATCAATATGATAGCATTGCAATTGTAACACATGGCGGAACGATTATGTCTATCATGACGTTATTTGCTAAGGAAAAAAGATCATATCATGACTGGCTTGCCAAAAACTGTGAAGGATTTTTATTAGAGATTGATGGAGGCAGTGCATGTTACCAGTAGTATTAGGGTTTATTCTTGATTTGATCATTGGAGATCCCTTTGGTTCTTTTCATCCCATATGTGCGATAGGAAATACAATTTCGTTTTTTAAGAAAAAGATTCGAGCGTTTTTTCCTTCTAATAGGGTTGGAGAGCTAATTGGTGGAATTATTTTATGTTTTATTGTAGTGTTTCTTTCTACGATTGTACCATTTCTACTTTTGTTTGTAGGTTATCGGATTCACTTTAATTTGGGGTTTGTAATTGAGACGATTTTTTGCTATCAGATTCTTGCAACGAAATCTCTTCGTACGGAAAGCATGAAGGTTTATGATGCGTTATCTGACCCTGATTTAGAAAAAGCAAGACATGCGGTATCCATGATTGTTGGAAGAGATACATCGGCTCTTAGTAAAGAAGGAATCATAAAAGCTAGCGTTGAAACAGTAGCGGAAAATACAACAGATGGAGTCATTGCACCACTTTTTTTTATGATGATTGGAGGACCTGTATTTGGTTTCTTTTATAAAGCGGTAAACACATTGGATTCCATGGTAGGTTATAAAAATGAAGAGAATTTGTATTTTGGAAGAATGAGTGCAAAGCTTGATGATGTGCTAAACTTTATACCTGCAAGAATAAGTGCTCTCCTTATGATAGCAGCCTCCTTTCTGTGTGGTTATGATGCAAAGAATGCTTGGTATATCTTTAAACGCGATCGCTTGAAGCATGCAAGTCCAAATTCTGCACAAACAGAGTCCGTTTGTGCAGGGGCATTAAACATTCAGCTAGCGGGAAACGCATATTATTTTGGTAAATTATATGAGAAAAAGACAATTGGAGATGCCAAGAAAGATTTAGAGCCTTTGGATATTAAGAGAGTAAATCGACTTATGTATGTAACGGCTTATTTAGGAGTGCTTGTGTTTTGCGTTATGATTCTTATTTTGTATATACAATAGTAAAGGAGTTATCATGATAAATGTACATGGCGGAGATATTTATAAACACAAAGATGTGATAGATTTTTCAGCTAATATAAATCCTCTTGGATTACCAAGAGGTGTAAAAATAGCTCTCATGGATAGTATTGATTTGGCGGTTCATTATCCTGATGTTCGATGTGAAGAACTTTGCAAAAGTCTTGCCAAGTATTATGGAATAAAAAAGAATTATATTCTGTGTTCGAATGGAGCAGCAGACATTATTTTTGCTATAACAGCTGCACTAAAGCCGAAAAAGGCATTGATTCTTGCACCTGGATTCGCAGAATATGAGCAAGCACTTCACGCAATTGATGCTAAGATATTTTGCTATCGATTAAAAGAAGAGCAAGGATTCATACTAAAAGAAGATTTTCTAAATGCAGTTACGAAAGAGATTGACATGGTTTTTTTATGTAATCCGAATAATCCTACTGGAGAAGTGATACCAAAAGAGTTAATGATGCGTATCATTGAAACATGTAAGAAAAATAAAACAATATTAGTGATTGATGAATGTTTTATAAGCTTTTTGGAGAATGGGGCAGAAGTTAGCGTTATAAAAGAAGTAGAACGATACGATAATCTAATTGTAATCAACGCTTTTACAAAACTGTATGCGATGCCTGGAATCCGTCTTGGATTTGCAGCAATAGGAAACATTAAAATGATTGAGTTGATAAATAAAGTAAGACAACCATGGAGTGTTTCCGTATTAGCTCAAAAGGCAGGAGTCGCAGCATTAGAGCAAAAGGAGTACGTAGCAAAAACAAAGGAACTGATAAGGGATGAGAGAAGCTATTTGATGCACGAATTATTAGAGTGTGGTTTTCAAATCTATGGTTCAAAGGCGAATTATATATTTTTTAAAGGGCAAAAGGGATTGTTTGATCTATGTATAAAGGAAGGCATTTTAATTCGAGATTGTAGTAATTATCGTGGATTAGAAGAAGGCTTTTACCGAGTTGCTATAAAAGGGCACGAAGAAAATAAAAAGTTAATTGAGGTATTAAAGCGTTGCCAGAATGGCAGAAACAAAGAGTGATAGGATAAATGAATGAGTTAATATGAGGAGATTATAATGGCAAAATCAATCATGATTCAAGGAACCATGTCAAATGCAGGAAAGAGTCTTATTGTAGCTGGGTTATGCAGAATCTTTAAACAAGATGGCTATAAAGTTGCCCCCTTTAAGTCGCAGAATATGGCATTGAACTCTTTTATCACAAAAGACGGTCTTGAGATGGGAAGAGCACAAGTAATGCAAGCACAAGCAGCTAAGATAGAGCCTAATGTATTAATGAATCCAATTCTATTAAAACCTACAAATGATCTTGGATCTCAAGTCATTGTAAATGGGGAAGTAATTGGTAATATGAAAGCGGTTGATTACTTCAAATATAAAAAGAATTTAGTTCCTGATATCATGAAGGCTTATCATACACTTTCGAAGGAATATGATATTATTGTAATTGAAGGTGCAGGAAGTCCAGCTGAAATTAATCTAAAAAGTGAAGATATTGTGAATATGGGAATGGCAAAAATGGCAAAAGCTCCTGTATTACTGGTTGGAGATATTGACAGAGGTGGCGTTTTTGCGCAACTAATTGGTACTATGGTTTTGTTAGAGGAAGAAGAACAAAGAATGGTAAAAGGAAGCATTATTAATAAGTTTCGTGGTGATAAAGAAATTCTAAAACCAGGACTTGTCATGCTAGAGGAAAAGTCAAGGATTCCTGTAGTTGGAGTGGTTCCATACATGCATGTAGATATTGAGGATGAGGACAGTCTAACGGATCGTTTTACCAAGACTAAAAAAGCATCAAGTATTGACATCGCAGTGATTAAGTTACCAAGGATTTCGAATTTTACAGACTTTAATGCACTGGAGCGAATCGAAGGAGTATCGCTTCGTTTTATAGATAAAGTACAGGATTTAAAAAGCCCTGACATGATTATTATTCCTGGAACAAAAAATACAATGGGTGATTTGTTGTGGATGCGTCAAAATGGTTTAGAAGCTGCTATATTAAAGGAAGCTGCAAAAGACACTATTATATTTGGTATTTGCGGCGGATATCAAATGCTTGGTGAAACCTTACACGATCCTTATGCAGTCGAAGCGGGCGGAGAAATGAAGGGAATGGGTTTACTTCCAATTAAGACAGTTTTTGAAGAACAGAAAACAAGAAGGCAAGTTACAGGAAGATTCGAACTGTTACAGGGAGGGCTTAATGCGTTATCTTCCGTAGCGTTAAAAGGCTATGAGCTTCATATGGGACAAAGCACTCTGTTAAGTGATGTTATAAAGCCTCTTACTAGAATAAAAGAGATAAATACTGATAAAAATGAACATTTTATAAAGGAAAAATGGGATGGTGCATATTTAGATAATGTATATGGCTCTTACATCCATGGTATCTTTGATGAAGAAGAAGTAACTAGAAAATTAATTCTATCGCTTGGCGTTAAGCTTGGATTAAAGGAAGAAGATATTAAGTCGATAGATTTTGATGAATATAAAGAAAAACAATATGATAGTTTGGCTAATTATTTAAGAGAAAGCTTGGATATGAAACAGATCTATCAGATACTAGAGGAAGGTCTTACCACTTGATAAGTAATGGAGGTAATATGAAGATTGATTTAGAAAATGTACTCCCAAGAGACATTGAAAAGAGAAGCTTTGAAATCATAACACAAGAAATGAATCCCCCGATTCCAGAGGATGATAAGGCACCGATTATAAAAAGGGTTATACATACTTCAGCAGATTTTGAGTATGCCAATACGCTGTGTTTTTCAAAAGATGTAGTAAAGAAAACGCTGGAACAGCTCAAAAATGGTGCATGTATTGTAACAGATACGCAGATGGGTAAAGCTGGAATTAATAAAAAATCGTTGGCTAAATTTGGAGGAGAAGTATACTGTTTTATGTCAGATGACGATGTTGCTCAAATAGCGAAGGAAAATGGTACGACCAGAGCAACTGCGAGCATGGATAAAGCAGCTTTACTTCAAAAGCCAATTATTTTTGCAATTGGTAATGCTCCAACAGCACTGGTTCGACTATATGAATTAATTCAAGAAGGAAAGATAAATCCAGCACTTATTATTGGTGTACCAGTTGGATTTGTTAATGTAATACAATCAAAAGAACTAATTATGAGCCTTGACATACCTTATATTGTTGCAAGAGGACGAAAAGGGGGCAGTAACGTAGCAGCGGCTATTTGCAATGCGTTATTATACATGTTGGATGAGGAGCGATAAAATGAAGAGGATAATTACAATTTTGTTCGTGTGTTGTTTGGCTATGTCCTTGATTAGTTGTACAAATAGGAAAGTAGACCTTGAGAAAGAAAATAATACAAATAACTCTACTCAAGTAGAAGAAAAAGAAGAGGTTACAAAAGATTCTTCGCTACAAGAGAATCAAGAAAAACCAAAACAGCAAGAAGAAAAGACAGAGCAAATGATTACACAAGATTTAGAAGTTGAGAATGAAGCAACTGTGCAGGATATAAATAATCAGGACTTAAATTTTACTTCGGTTGAAGAAACGGTTTATGCAGTAACAAACGTTAATGTTAGAAGCTTGCCAAGTATAGAAAGTGAAAGTCTAGGTATCTTAAGAAAAAATGCTAACCTCCAAAGAATTGGAATCGCAACGAAGTGGAGTAAAGTCATATATCAAGATGTCGAAGGATATATAGCGACCGAATATCTGACAACCGAGGAACCAAGTAGCAGTGGCGCAGGACATATCGTAGCAATTGATGCAGGACATCAGGCAAAGGGGAATAGTGAGCAAGAGCCAATAGGGCCTGGAGCTACCCAAACAAAGGCGAAAGTTGCATCTGGAACGAGTGGGGTGGTAAGCGGGTTAGCAGAATATCAGTTAACGCTGTCAGTTGCAATGAAAGTAAAGCAAGAACTCTTAGATCGTGGCTATCAAGTCGTAATGATACGAGAAACGAATGATGTAAATCTAAGTAATGCAAAGAGAGCACAAATTGCAAACGAATCTGGGGCAGAAGCATTTGTTAGGATACATGCGAATGGTTCCGAGGATAGTAATGTTCATGGACTTCTTACCATGTGTCAAACCTCAGCGAATCCTTATGTAGGCTCTTATTATGAACAAAGTAAGCGATTGTCAAAGATGGTATTAACAGAATGTATTGCAACAACGAATGCAGCTGATAAAGGAATCATAGAAACAGACAACATGAGCGGTATTAATTGGTGTAACCTTCCTGTTACTATTATCGAGATGGGATTTATGACAAATAAAGAAGAGGATGCTTTGATGGCGACAGATGAATACCAGAATAAAATATCAATTGGAATAGCCAATGGATTAGACCGATTTTTTGAAAATGAATAAGCTTATCAAAAGAGGAGGAAAGTTACGCCATACTTTCCTCCTCTTTTGATATCTAAAATTAGATAGTATCAAGTTTAAAGTCTAAAATCGTAGATTCGCCATGTATCGCTTTATTAAGATGTTCTAGATAAAGTTCTCTGATTTCTTTTATCTCACCAAGTCCTTTTACAATTGATTCTACTTCATAACCTTCTTGTAGAAATTTGGATTTCCAAGAATCTTCGTCATTACTATCCATGTCATTTAGCGCATGATCTCCAGCTACTAGCATAAAAGGTAAAAGTTTAATATGTTGTATGGATTGTTTATTTATCATATCGAAAAGGTGTTCTAACTCTGGATATCCTTCCACCGTACCAACGAATACATTGTTATACCCTTGCTGTGTAAATGTATAAGAAAGAGCTGGGTAAGAGGAATTTGCGTAATGCGAGGTTCCGTGCCCCATTAATACAAGCGCTTCTTCTTTTTTAACTGGATAATTCTTCATAAGAATATTTACTACTTTGAGATAATCCTCAGAAGTAGAAAGTAGGGGAGTGGATATTTTGATAGATGTAAAAGCATCCTTTGCTTGGTACGCATCTTTTATCATGTTATCATTTTCAATTCCATGAATGATATGAGTGGGTTGAATCATTACTTCAGTAATGCCATCAGCCTGCATTTTTTTCATTGCGCTAGAAACGGTATGGATGGAAATGTTATGAACTGATTTAAGCTTCTTTATAATCATTTGACTTGTAAAAGCTCGATATATCTTATAATCAGGATATGAGTTTTGGATATCCTGCTCAATTGCTTTAATATTTTTATCTAAGGTATCTAGATGGCTAGTACCAAAGCTTACAACTAGAATTGCTTTTTTTGTAAACATTTTTATCTCCTTGTATGAAAGTTGTTAAAAAGCCATAATTTCACATATGAGTCTAACATTGCTTTATAAGATTGTCAATGCTAGACCAGCTTGTAATCAGGAATCAAATATGTTTGGAATAAATTTATTGACATCAAACTGTGAATTAATGACTAACCATAATTGGGCAGCATAAATCATAAGATTCCAAAATCCAGCTCCTTCTAACTTATATTCTCGAATTACATCAACCAAAGCTTGAATACTTCTTGCATCTACTGTCCATACAATATGTTCTGTTGAATTATTGGTATAGTTAAAATAAGGAGATTGGGATATCTCATCAAATTGAATCGTACTTCCTTCTTCCATTGCCAATCGCAAAGAAGAATTAATACTCAATGAATTGGCATATGTCACACCTGGTACATATGGAAGAGGCCAGTCATAGCTAATAAGAGTATTTCCAACTATGATTTTATCAGCACTCATAATACTTGTGACATATTCAACAAATGTTGATAAGCACTTGAATGAATTAATTGGCAAAGGAGGACCATAGTTGGTACCCCAAATTAATGGAAGAAAGGTTATATTCGTTATTTTATCTTCAAAAACGCTGTAATCGATTCTTTCAAAGACTACCTGATCATCTACATACCTAGTATCTGGATTGATTGTCAAAAACAATAAGAAATTATTCTGTGCAAGTTTTTCATTTAATTTTACTACGACATCTAAGTACAGTTGTAAACTGCCTTGATTCATATAATTAAAGACAATATTTAAACCTAAATATCCTTTTTGCTTCATAAGTTCGATTGAATTATTAACAAAATTGTTAAAATAGGTTTCATTTAATAGAAGACTGTAGACTGCTTCTGTGTCTGGCTCTCCTTGGGCGGATAATGTAGTTGCCATGAAGAGAGGAATCGTTCCATACTCCCTTGCCAATTGCACAACCTCTGTATCATCATAATAGGATATAATACCACCTTCGCCAGTTGTTCTATAATTATAAATGGTGATGTAAGTTAGACTAGGAAGTGTTTTTTTATAAATATTTCGATCAACATAAGGATAAATATAACCATTGGTATCCATTGTTCCTGATGTATTATAGCTTATCGTTAACACATCTCCTGGCTTAATTGTGGTATTAGATAGAAAGGGATTATTTCTTAATAGCTGCATAAAAGATACGTTATTTTCTCTTGCAATACTTTCTAAAGAATCTCCTGGTTTAACAATATAAGTCTGTTTGGGATATACAATTACAATGGTTTGGCCCGTAACGAGTCTGTTTGGGTAATCAAGTTGATTATCTTGAATTAGTTTTTTGGGAGATACATTATATTTTGCTGCAATCGAATATATTGTATCATTTGGTTGTACCACATAAATTTCCATATTAGTAATACCTTTGTTTTATTTCTATATATATGAATAAATACATGAGTTTACCATTCTTTATCCGTCAAATTTATTTGGAATAAGCTTTATGATTTCAAATTGAGAATTAATGACTAACCATAGTTGGGCTGTATATACCATAAGATTCCAAAAACTTGCCCCGCAAAGATCATCACTAGTAATTAACTGCATAAGAGCTTCAATGCTTCTAGCATCCACTGCCCATACGATATGCTCTGATTTATCACCTTGAATATAATTAAAAAAAGGAGATTGGGACACTAAATCAAACTCGATGGTTGCGCCTACGTCTTGGGCCAGTCTTAAGGAGGAGTTTATACTAAGGGCATTAGCATAGGAAGTACCAGGAACATATGGTAATTGCCAATCATAACTAATTAAGGAATATCCAACAAGTAATTGCTTCGATTGAAGTGTAGTTAATGCACTTTCAACGACTGCTCTTAATTTGTAAATAGAATTAACGGGTAAGGGAGGACCATAATTGGTTCCCCAAATAAATTGAAGAAAGGTGATGCGATCCACGGATTCAGCTATATTACTATAATTGATTTCGTCAAAGACTAACTCATTGTTTATATATTTTATGATTGGATTGATAGTAATAAAGAGTAGGAACCCTTCATCAGCCAATTTTGCTCTAAATTTTAAAATCATTCTCTCGTATAAATAAAGACTATTTAAATTAATATAGTTAAAGACTATATTAATCCCCATGTAACCCTTATCTTTCATGATACGTAACGTGTTATTTACTAACGTATCTTGATATGTTTCGTTTAATAACAATCCATATGCGGTCTCGCTATCAGGATTGCCTTGTGGCGACATTGTGGTAGTCATCATGAGTGGAATGGTACCATATTCTTTTGCAATTTTAATTACCTCTGTATCATCAATATAAGTAATTATATTTCCTTCATTAACGGCTCTATAGTTATAAATCGAAACATAAGTTAAGCTTGGAAGAGTTTTTCTAAGAATTTCATTATCAATATAAGGAAAAATATAGCCTTGGGTTGTAATAGTATTTGTTGTATTATAACGTATGGTTAATGATTCACCAGGATAAAGGGGTGAATCTGCTAAGAAGGGGTTGTTTCGAAGCAATTGCATTTGAGAGATACCATGTTCTTTTGCAATACTTTCAATGGTATCCCCCTCTTTTACCAGATAGAATTCCTTCGGATAAACAATTACGATGGTCTGTCCGGGAACTAATTCATTTGGAAATTCTAATTCGTTATCTCGTATCAGTTGTGTTGCAGAAACATCAAATTTATTAGCGATTGAATAAATTGTATCATTTGGTTTTACTACATAAATTTCCATCTTATCAGTAACCTTGGTTTTATTATAGTATATGCAGATATAGAAAAATTTTATTATAAATATTTGAATGATTAGACATTTGAACTATAATTTAAAGTACCATATTTTTTCTATTGGGAGGCTGTTCGATCAATTCTGTTCGTCCAAACATATCCCTCATATTTATTGGGAATTGAAGTTAGGCTTTCTTTCGTATCAAACCCCTCTGACAATTTTGCGTTCCCCTCTACAATTACGACACGAGTATTTACTGATTCCATACGTTTTACAAATTTATACGGCCAACCCCAAAGATATTTGGCATATTTAAGTGGAATATGTAGCTCCATATTATGCATGGATTTTGGGACATATCCTGTAAAGCCAATTAGTTCATATTGTAATAGAGCCTTTTTCAACATGTCCATTGATAACAAACGCAAAGAGGAGCTTTGACTTCTTAAATAAGCAATTTCCTCGTTATCGCCATAAACAGTTAGCTCTTTTAGACGTTCTTTGGCTAGCTGAAAAGCTCAAAATAAGAAGAAATAATAATAACCCTACAAATTAAGTATAAAATATGTTACGATGTGTTTAGTATAGTAAAAAAAATTACTAAAAAATCATTTATTTTTGATTGTATCTGTGTGTTATATTCTATATAAAATATTGTATGATATGATAAATTACAGAAAATGGAGGTCTTATATGATCAAAGAATTTGGGAAAATAAAAATTGATGTTGATGTAGAAGCAACAAAGAAATATTATAGTACACTTCAAGTTTTACCAAGAGATATTGAAGCGTGGAACAATTACTGCTTATATCTGGAAAAGATGAAGCCAGAAGAAAAAAGTTTTTTTGAGGAGCTTGGCATATTACCACACAAATGTGACATTGAATCATTGGGGTATAACGCAAATAGATATTATCCAATCGTTGGAATGTATCTGATAAAAGGTAGTATGATTCAATCTGACAAAGAGGATGTTGTCAATGATAGTGATAAGAGTGCAGAAGATGCAATTACTTATTTTAATATGATTGAAGTGGGACGCTTTTCTTTTAGACCAATTCTAAAAAATGTAAGATGGAATGGAGATGTTGTTAATATAGAAGAAGGATTTGTTTGCATTGAAGTTTTTTCAGAAAGATTTCCTTGGGTACTGCCTGAAAAGCCAAATCACACAATTCCTGAGCCAGCAAATTGGTGGCATCCTGTCAAAAAGGTGAAAGAAGTGCTTCATGATAGAAAAATGAACGAAAAATGGAAGCAAGAAACATTGCAATCTGTTATTTGGGATTTAAAAGAGCAAAACATTCCTTTTCATGTTATGAAAAAAAGTCAAGTAAATGCCTTTAAAAATGCATGGATTTACACTTTTGCTCCAGAAGAAAATATAAAAAAAGCAAAAAAAGTATGTTATCCAGAAGGTTTTTATCTATGGCATATGTTTAGCTATGAGTATGCAAAATGTAAAACCCATGAAAATGCGTTAAAGGCATTTGACAAAACAACAAAAGAGGATTGCTACTTGTATTTAAGTTATTTTAATGTCGGGATTAAAATAAGAAATGCAGATCGTTTTGAATGGAAAAACAAAGATTTATATGAAGACTTTGTAATGACAGATAAAGATTTTTGTTGGACGTTTGCAAAGACACATGAAGAGGAGTGTGGTCCTTATTTCTTGAAGCTATATTCAAAGGAAGAGGATTGTAATGTTATAAAGTTTACTTAAGTGATAAATGAAACAAAGACAATCCCCATTGTAAAAAGATTGTCTTTGCTTCAAATTATTATTTAATTTATGGACTTTATTATTATTTACCACAGTATTTAGAAAGCAAGCTTAATAAGTCACTTAAGTTACATGAGCTAAAGTTGAAACACATATGCATATCCTCCTTTAATTATTTGTTTCTTAAGAACAAGTTAATTGTAACACTTTTGTAACAACTATGTAATATTTAAAGAATGGAAAAGGTTGAAATATATGGTAAATAAAAAAGTTGTTAAAAATATATAGTAAAAAATATATAAAAAAATAAAAACAAAAAAGGAGAGTATAATTATGAGCTTTAAGATTATTTCATTACCATCGTTTCAAGCAGCATCTTCAGGAGTTGATACAAATTTTGATTTTTCTTCAAATGGAATACTAGGAAAATTTGATTCTTATTTTTCTAGTATTGAACCATCAGACAGAGACAACTTTATGCCTAGGGATTTTCTTTTTTATGATAAGAGAGAAAATGGTATGGTATGGTGGTTTGCTTTAGCAGAAGGTATGGAAGATGGTGGAAATCAGGTGGTTGATTTTGAAGGGGGATTATATCTTACTTATGTCTATCAAGATGGAGATGAAGAAGAAAATAATAGATTGCATACAAAAGCGTTAGATTATATTGAACAATCTACTATCATTGAATTAGACGAAAGACACAATCATTATACAATGGGGCATATTATTACACCAAAAGAAGTAATAAAAAGACAAGGTTTTGCTCAAATGGAAACCTTTATACCGATCAAATTGATGGAATAAGTGTCGTATTAATGTCGATATATCTCTATTTATGGCATGGACAGATAGATATGAAAAGAGTATAATCTAGAAAGAATAACACATGAACCGTGGACTAAATAAAGAGGAGCAATATCAGTGAACATAAGAATGGTAGGAATTGACCATGACAAAGCGTCAGTTGAATATAGAGAACAATTTGCATTAACAAAAAGTAGCAGTGTACAAGCGATGGAAAAAATAAAAGAAATAGAAGGAATAGAAGGATGTGTTATTGTTTCCACCTGTAATCGTACAGAAATATGGGTAAGTTATCACGACAAATTATCGGTTGATTTAAAGAAATATTTCTGCGAGTTAAGAAAACTTAATTATTCGGATTATGAATCGTTTCTAACGGAAAGAGAAAGTTTAGTGGCTGTAAAGCATCTATTCAATCTTTCATGCGGAGTTAAATCAAAGGTATTTGGAGAAGATCAAATAATTACGCAGGTCAAAGATGCCTTGGCACTTGCTAGAGATAACTACTGTACGGATCATGTTCTTGAGGTTTTGTTTCGAATGGCAATTACGGCAGCAAAAAAAGTTAAAACTAACGTAAGGCTATCAAATGCAAATCATTCCGTTGTTGAAGAGGCAATTTCATATTTGCAAAGGGAAGGAATTGAATTAAAGAATAAAGTTTGTATGGTCATAGGCAATGGTGAAATGGGAAAGCTTTCTGCAACCACCTTGAAAAATAAAAATGCAGATGTAACAGTTACGGTAAGGCAGTACAAAAGTGGTGTTGTTGAAATACCAAAAGGATGTAAACGTATCAACTATGGTGAGAGAATGGATTACATAAATAACTGTGATATCGTTATCAGTGCTACAGTTAGTCCCAATTGTACTGTAAAATATGAAGAATTAAAACAAATCAAACTGGAAAAACCTTTACTTCTTTTGGATTTGGCCGTTCCAAGAGATATAGATCCTAAAGTAAAAGGCCTTCCATTTGTTACATTATACGATATCGATGATTTTAAAGTTGATATTTCGGATGAAAATATAAATGAAGATTTAAAGCGTGTAGGAGAAATCTTACATGCTCAAATTGAAGAGTTCGTAGAATGGTATGAGTGCAAGGATGTCATTCCATTGGTAAAGCAGATTGCAGACTTGGCAGCAAAAGATATTGGTAATCGAGTTTGGGGTGTCTCTAGAAAGTTAGAGATGGAAGAGGAATGTAGAGAAAGTCTGGAAAAAAATATCGCGGAGGCATCGAAAAAGGTAGTAGATAAATTAATATTTGGGTTAAGAGATAATATTAACATTGATACCTGGAGAGAATGCATTGAGGGAATGAATAAAATTTATACAAATAATGATTAAAATGTTGTTTTTGGAGTCAAATGAATGAGTGAATTGAGATTTCCTATGTTTATACCTTTGGAACATAAAAAAATAATGGTATTTGGTGCGGGCAAGGTCGCTTATCGAAGAATAAACACCTTGCTTTTATTTCATGCCAACATTACAGTCGTTTCTCCTGCTGTATGTAAAGAACTGGAGAATTTAATTAATCAGAAAAAAATATACTGGATAAAGGGCAGCTATCCTGACTGTTTAATCGAAACAGATGCCTTTTTTATTTTAGCTGCAACAAATGATGAAAAAATCAATGAAAGCATCTATAAAGAATGTAAAAAAAATAATTTACTAGTCAATAATGCAGGAAATCAGTCCCAGTGTGATTTCTTTTTTCCTGCAATTGTAGAGACAAACGATTTGATCGTTGGCATAGCAGGAAATGGTTCAAATCATAAAAAAGTAAGTGAGACAGCCACAAAAATCAGAAAAGAGTTAAGAGGTGGAGAGTAGTGCGAAAAATTAGAGTTGGAAGTCGGGAAAGTAAATTAGCAATCGTACAGACGAAGCTTATAATTGATTGTATAAAAAGACATCATCCCGAACTGGAAATTGAATTAATTACAATGAAAACAACAGGTGATAGGATACTTGATAAAACATTAGATAAAATTGGAGGCAAAGGCTTATTTGTCAAAGAATTAGACAAGGCATTGCTAAACCATGAAATAGACATTGCAGTTCATTCCTTAAAGGATATGCCAATGGAAGTAAATGAAGATCTTCCCATTCTTGCTTATTCAAAACGAGAAGATCCAAAGGATGTCTTACTATTACCAAAGGATGTAACTGTGTTAAGGAAGGAGCTTCCAATTGGTTGTTCAAGCCTTAGAAGAACTTTGCAAATGAAGGCGTTATATCCCAAAATGCAAGTTAAGCCGATACGAGGAAATGTGATTACAAGGCTAGCAAAATTGGACTCAGGTGAATTTTCTGCACTCATTTTGGCGGCTGCTGGAATAAAAAGATTAGGATTGCAAGATAGAATATCAAAAGAGTTTACCATAGAAGAAATGTTACCTGCGGCTGGTCAGGGAATCCTTGCAGTTCAAGGAAGAAAAGGAGAAGATTACTCCTTTCTTACTTGTGTAAATGACACAGAAAGTGAAGTGGCTTCTCTATGTGAACGTGCATTTATTAAGGAATTAAATGGAGGCTGTACCTCACCAGTGGCAGCTTATGCAAGGATACAAGACGAGGTAATTACGTTAGAATGCATGTATGAAGATGGAGAAAAAGCAACCTTTCAAGATAGCATTCATCATGCAAAAGAACTTGGAATATACGCTGCAAGGCAAAAAAAACATGTGAAAGGTAAGGTGTGGTTAGTTGGCGCTGGTCCAGGTGATGCACAGTTGCTTACTTTAAAGGCGAAAGAATTATTGGAGCAAGCAGATACCGTTGTATATGATCGATTAGTTGGCGATGGAGTTCTTACAATGATTCCAGCTACTTCAAAGAAGATTTATGTTGGAAAACAGGCAGGCGATCACATTGTTTCACAAAGTGAAATCAATCAAATTTTACTTAATGAAGCGATGGAAGGCAAAAAAGTAGTGCGTTTAAAGGGTGGCGATCCATTTGTATTTGGAAGAGGTGGAGAAGAACTAGAGCTTTTAGTGCAAAATAAAATCGCATTTGAAATTGTTCCAGGAATTACAAGTGCCGTTTCAGTTCCAGCATATCAGGGAATTCCAGTTACTTATCGTGATTATTGTTCTTCCCTACATATTATAACAGGACACAAGAAGAGGAACGAGGCATTGGATATTGACTTTGAGGCGTTAGTAAGAACAAAGGGTACACTTGTTTTTCTAATGAGTGTTTCTTCTTTAAAGGAGATTTGTGATGGACTTATAGCAGGTGGAATGAGTAAAGATATGCCAGCAGCCGTACTTGAAAATGGTACCAAAGCACATCAGCGTAAGGTTGTTTCAACCATAGAGAATCTATATGAAGCAGCAAAAAAAGATAAGATAATATCGCCATCTATTATTGTAGTTGGAAAGGTATGTGAGCTGTCAGATAAATTTTCCTGGTATGATAAAAACAGCTTATCTGGTTGTAAAGTGGTAGTAACAAGGCCAAAAGCATTATCTTCAAAGCTTTCGATTATGCTTAAAAACAAAGGTGCACAAGTATTAGAGCTTCCTAGTATCGTTGCCAGTAAAATAGAAAACAATGAAAGACTCTATGATTGTCTTAAACAGCTAAAACAATTTCAGTGGGTTGTATTGACAAGTCCAACAGGTGCAAAAATATTCTTTGAAGAGCTGCAAACCTTAAAAGTAGATATTCGAAAGCTAAATCATATTAAGTTTGCAGTTGTTGGAAAAGCAACCAGCCAGGTATTAGAAGAAAAAGGAATTTTTCCAGACTTAATGCCTACGCTATATTATGGAGAAGAGCTTGGTAAAGAATTAAGTAAAGTTCTTCAAAAAGAAGAGAAAGTTCTAATTGCGAGAGCGAAAGAAGGCGCAGATGAAATTCTTAGTGAACTTACAAAGTCACAAGCTGATATCTATGATGTAGCAACGTATGAGATTAATTATGAAGAGCCAATTTTTGATATCTCAAAAGAACTTGAAAAGGGAGAAATCGATTATGCAGTATTTACCAGTGCATCAACGGTAGAAGGATTTGTTAAGGCCAATCAAAACGTTGATTACACGAATTTAAGAGCCATTTGTATTGGAAATAAAACGAAAGAAGCTGCGAATCGTTATAAGATGCAAACCTATGTTTCAAAAGAAGCAACGATGGAGAGTTTAGTGGAATGTCTGGAAAAACTACATCAGAGTAGAAGAATAAATAAATAATAGAATAATGGCAATGGTTAGTTGGAGGTAGAGACGTGTTAGTTAGACCAAGAAGGACTAGAAGCAGTGAAATACTTAGAAAAATGGTGAGAGAAACAAGGATGGACAAATCCTCTTTAATGTATCCAATATTTGTGCAAGAAGGGGATAAGATTGAGGAAGAAATTGCATCTATGAAGGGGCAATATCGTTATAGTGTGGATCGACTAAAATACGAACTAGAGCGAGTTTCAAATGCAGGTGTATCAAGCGTAATGCTGTTTGGAATTCCGAAAAATAAGGATTTAGTTGGAAGTGAAGCATATGCAGAAGACGGCATTATTCAAAAGGCTCTTATGGAGGCAAAAAAAGAATTTCCAAACCTTTATTATGCAACGGATGTTTGTCTTTGTGAATACACTTCACATGGGCATTGTGGAATCTTAAAGGGTGAATATCTTGACAATGACCAGACATTAGAATTGTTAGCCAAAACAGCCCTTTCTCATGTACAGGCAGGTGCAGATATGGTTGCACCTTCTGATATGATGGATAAAAGAGTACAAAGAATTCGTGAAGAGTTAGAAAAAAACGGTTATGTTCAAACACCGATTATGAGTTATGCCGTAAAATATGCGTCGTCTTTTTATGGACCGTTTCGTGAAGCGGCAGGATCGACTCCCTCCTTTGGAGATCGAAAAAGTTATCAGATGGATTACCATAATAAAAAAGAAGCCATTAAGGAAGCTCTTTTAGATGCAAATGAAGGAGCAGATATTATAATGGTTAAGCCTGCATTATCATATTTGGACATTATTAAGGAAGTATCTGAGTCTGTTAATCTTCCAATTGCTGCCTATAGTGTAAGTGGAGAATATGCGATGGTAAAAGCCGCATCCAGCATGGGTTATATTGATGAAGCTTCAATTGTTTGTGAAATGGCAGCAAGTACGTATCGGGCGGGTACCGATATTTATATTACATATTTTGCAAAAGAATTAGCGAAATACATGGACGAAGGGAGAATTGGATAATGACCAAATCAGAGCAATTATATGAAGAGGCGCAAAAATATATTCCTGGTGGAGTAAACAGCCCAGTAAGGGCATATAAGTCTGTTGGATTAGTACCAAGATTTATCAGCAAAGCAGAGGGTGCTTATATCGTAGATGCAGATGGGAAAAAATATATCGATTACATTGGTTCATGGGGGCCTATGATACTCGGAAGTAATCAAAAACAGGTATTCGAAAATGTAGTAGCGGCCTGCCAAAACGGTCTAAGCTTTGGAGCAGCTACCGAATACGAAGTGAAAATGGCAAAATTAATCTGTGAGTTAGTACCTTCCATTGATATGATTCGTATGGTGAATTCAGGAACAGAAGCGGTAATGAGTGCAATCCGTGTCGCAAGAGGATATACAGGAAGAAATAAAATCGTAAAATTTGAAGGTTGCTATCATGGACATAGTGATGCTATGCTTGTAAAGGCAGGCTCTGGTGTTATGACAGCAGGCGTACCTGATAGTGCGGGAGTACCTGAGGGATGTGCAAAGGATACATTAACAGCCGTTTATAATGATTTTGACAGTGTGCAAACACTATTTGAAAAGTGGGGAAAAGAGATTGCTGCAATCATTATTGAACCAGTTGCCGCCAATATGGGGGTTGTATTACCAGAAGATGATTTTCTAAAGAAACTAAGACAAATCTGTGATGAAAATAAATCCTTACTTATTTTTGATGAAGTCATTACAGGGTTTCGATTGGGAATTGATGGAGCGCAAGGCTATTATGATATCAAGCCAGATTTGACCACTTTTGGTAAAATAATAGGTGGTGGAATGCCTGTTGGAGCTTATGGTGGAAGACGAGAGATTATGGAAATGGTAGCTCCTTTGGGCATGGTTTATCAAGCTGGAACCTTAAGTGGTAATCCTGTGGCAATGGCGGCTGGTTTTACACAGTTGACTTTATTAAAAGAAAACCCATCCTTTTATCAAAAGTTAAATGAAACTGCGACCATGCTTTTTGAAGGAATGAAGCAAATTATTAAAGAGAATGAAGTTGAGGCTTCGATAAACTATATAGGCTCTCTTGGATGTATGTTTTTTACCAATCAGAAGGTTAGAAATTATACAACGGCTAAAATGGCTGATACAAAAGCTTTTGGAACCTATTTTAAACATATGATAGAGAACGGAATCTACATTGCTCCTTCTCAATTTGAAGCTATGTTTGTATCAGGGGCCATGGGAGAGGGGGAAGTAAAAGAAACATTAGAGGTAATAGAACGTTTTTTTGTTCGATAAGGTTAATTCACGTAAGAATATATGAAAAATAAGAGAATAAAGGAAATAAAAAAGACTAGTCATACGATGCAAAAATGAAAGGTAAAGTAAGAATGATACAAAAGAGAAAAGACAAGACGATTATGAATAAAGTACAAAGCGGAATGCTATCGGTAATGATACCTGCGTTAATAATTATTATTATCATTCCGGTCGTATTGATATCAATTACAATTACGGGACTTGAAGATAGTGCTTTGCATGAGCAATCGATTAATGCAAGAAAGCAGGTAGACTCTTTATTTCGAAATAAAATATTTGCGGCAGAGATGTTTCAATATAACGAGGAGATATCTGATTTTGTTGAAAAAGCAACTACTTTGAATGAGGTTGAAAAAAGTAAGGATAAAGATAAAATAGTAGAAAAATTATACGCGGCCTATGAGACTGTTGCAACAGATGGTGGAGAAAATTTATGGATTTATGGAGTACAAAATCAGACTTTTCTATCGAGTGATGGTAGCGTAAAACAAACAGATATTAATTCTTTGGCTTGGTATGAAGCAGTTTCGCAAGCAAAAGATGTCATTGTAAGTGAGCCTTATAAAAATGAAGAGTTAAATAATACTAGTATTAGTATTGTAACCCCAATATTTTCAAGTAAAGATTCTTCGATTGTTGTTGGCTTTTTAGGGATTGATTTATTTGAATCAACCTTAGAAGAAAAGTTAAATGCAATTAAGATAGGCGAGAATGGTTCCATTGATTTAATTACCAATGAGTATCATATTGCTTATTCTGGTGATGAAGCAAGCAAAGGAAAAACACTGGATGAGATAAGTTCAAAACTATCTAACTCCTATGTTGACTCCGTGAAAAATCAATTTGAAGGAAATAAGAATTTTAAATATG
This sequence comes from Candidatus Galacturonatibacter soehngenii, assembly GCF_008830185.1. GTDB lineage: Bacteria > Bacillota > Clostridia > Lachnospirales > Lachnospiraceae > Lachnotalea > Lachnotalea soehngenii. Next base: position 667,232 of record NZ_WAGX01000004.1, on the reverse strand, counting down.
ACGGGAAAACTTATCTAGGAATATTTGACCAATGTAACACAACAGGTTGGACTATTGTTGCTTATTTGCCAAAAGCAGAAACAACATTTATTCGTAATATCATTATTATTATTTTAATGGTAGTAGCATTTGTAACTTTGGTATGCTTAGTATACTTTATAAAGAAAATTTTATATAAGGCACTTTCACCACTAGACATTCTAAAAGATAAGTTTGAGGAAGTTTCAAATGGAAACCTTGACATTAAAATAGAGATTAGTACGGGCGATGAAATAGAGGAAATCGCTAAGAGTGTTGCTACTATGATTGATATGCTTGCATCCGTAGTTAAGGATATGGATTACTTGTTAGAAGAAATGGCTGAGGGCAATTTTGATGTTTCAACAAGTTGTGAAGAAAAATATATTGGTGATTTCGAAGGATTATTACTATCCGTTCGTAATTTAAATAGAAGATTAGATGCTACCCTAAAGGATATCAACGAAGCATCCAGACAGGTTGCACTTGGTGCAAACCAAATGTCTGAAAGTGCACAATCCTTAGCAGAAGGAGCAACTGATCAGGCAGGCTCGGTTGAAGAATTACAGGCAACCATAGCTAATATAACCAGTCAGGTAGAAGCAAACGCTTTAGAGGCTTATAAATCTTATGAAAAAGCGGATGAAGTGACACAAGAAGCATCCAAAAGTAATGAAAATATGAATGAACTGACGAATGCCATGATACGAATTAGTGAGACTTCCAAAGAAATTGAACATATCATTGGCGAGATAGAAAGTATTGCTTCACAGACTAATCTATTATCATTAAATGCAGCAATTGAAGCGGCAAGAGCAGGAGAAGCTGGAAAAGGATTTGCTGTTGTTGCAGATCAAATTAGAAAACTGGCAGATGAAAGTGCTCAATCTGCAATTAACACAAGAAAGTTAATTGAAGCGTCTTTAAATGAAATTACGACTGGAAACGAAATTACGCAAAAAACTGCTCATTCAAACAAACAGGTCATAGATGGAATTAATGATATTAAAGGTAGCGTGCAAAAAGCGAGTGAACTTACCAAAAAACAAGCTGAGGCGATGGAACAGATTGAACAAGGAATCAATCAAATATCGAGTGTTGTTCAAGGAAATTCAGCAGTAGCAGAAGAAACATCTGCGACAAGTGAGGAGTTATCAGCACAAGCAGATACGTTAAGTGAGTTAGTTGGACGTTTTAATTTTAGAGGCGAATGAAATTAAATTATTCTAACATTCTGCATTTAATTATCGTATTCAAGGAAAGAACTGCGTATACTTATAATAAATAGGTATAAAGGTTTGACAGATGGAATTTAAAAAAATTGATTTTCAATTTACACCAGGAATTACAGCTGTGAACGAAGAGCAGTTTAACGTACATATGAAGCTTTATGAAGGCTACATAAATAAAATGAATGAAATTGATGCATTGCTTATGGAGGGTAGCGATTACGAGAATGCAAATGCCACCTATAGTAAATACAGGGGAATTAAACGAGGAGAAACATTTGCCTTAGATGGTGTGATTCTTCATGAACTGTATTTTCAAAATATGGGAAATGGGTATAATATGCCCAATGAAACAACAACCAACTATTTAATCCAATCGTTTGGAAGTTATGAAAGTTGGGAAAAGCATTTTGTGGCTACTGCAAGAGCAAGTCGAGGATGGGCTATACTTGCTTTTGACTGGAGATCGTATCGATTTCGAAATATTAGTCTAGATGCACATGATGTAGGTAACATTGCATTATCTACACCTGTGCTTGTACTAGACGTATATGAACATGCCTATTTTCTGCAGTATGCAAATAAAAAAGATGAGTATATCAATAATTTTATGAAAAATATTAACTGGCCTGTCGTAGATAAGAGAATTCTACGCAATGTTATGGGAGAGTAAAGGAATACATTAGGATATACGAACAGACAAAGTAGACTCATGCCGATATGGAAGTTGTAATCCAATCGGCATGGATTCTATCGAAAGCAAATTTTTAAATAAAACGTAAGTTTTAAAAAGTTAGAACCTATGCTAGAATAAGAAAAGTAAAATAGGATAAGAAAGGAAGAGAGTATGAACGTAAATAGTAGTAAAAAAAGTTTTATGGCGCTCGTTTTGTGTGCAGCTCTAATTTTAGTTTTAAGCTTTTCTTATCTTTACATATTTTCGAATAGTAACCATCACTGTTCGAAGCACGAATGTCCTGTGTGTGAGCAGATACAAATTGCAGAACATATCATTGAACAAGTAAAAAATGCAATTATTACAATTGCTGTCTTATGTATGACAGTTTTCTTTATATGTCATTTGTTGGATATGACATATGTCTTATTAGTAAAAGATTCCCTAGTGAAAAGAAAAGTAAGATTAAACAATTGATTTCTCCAAATAACTGACAGATACATCAGTAAAGTATTATAATACTTTGCTTCATTTTGTTGCAAAAAACGGAGGAATAAGAATGAAAAATAAAATAAAAGTTATCATGTTGACTGTGCTTTTAGTAACAGTCTTAGTAAGTTGTACAAAAAACTCACCTGCAAATACTACGGTAGAAGGAGAAAATGAAAAGCTAACAGTAGTAACAACTCTATTTCCATACTATGATTTTGTTAGGCAGATTGCAGGAGATAAGGTCAATAATATGATGTTACTATCTCCTGGAATGGATGCGCATTCTTTTGAACCAACACCAGCCAATATGATCGATGTGCAAAAGGCGGATGTATTTATTTATAATGGCGGTGAAATGGAGAACTGGGTAGAACAAATCCTTAAAGCCACAGAAAATAAGAATCAAGTATCATTACGCATGATGGATTATGTGAAAACAGTTGTAGAAGAGGAAAAAGAAGGAATGGAAACAGAGGAGGAAGAGGAAGAAGGGTTAGAAGAGCCAGAATATGATGAACATATATGGACATCTCCAGTAAATGCTCAAAAATTAGTAGAGACTATCTGTGAGACTCTAATGCAGGCAGATGAAAAAAATGCATCGTATTACGAAGCAAATGCAAAGAAGTATTTGGAAGAACTAAAAGAATTGGATGCTTCCTTTCAAGGTGTAGTAAATCAAGCTACCAAAAAAATCATGATAGTGGGAGATAAATTTCCTCTTCGTTATTTGGTAGATGAATATGGACTTGATTATAGAGCAGCATTTAGTGGATGCACAACACAGACAGAACCAAGTGCTGATACAATTGCATATCTAATTAATATAACAAAAGAAGAACAAGTAAATGCGGTCTTTCACATGGAGTTAAGCAATGGAAAGATTGCGGATACAATTAGTGAAGCAACAGGGGCGAAAGTACTTACCTTTCATTCGACACATAATGTGACAAAAGAAGACTTTGAAAAAGGAGTAACCTATCTTGAACTTATGAGGCAAAATGTTAAAGTGCTTCAGGAAGGATTGAATGAATGATGCTTGAGAAGAAACGAATACTTTCTTGTGAAAATTTGTGGATTGGTTATGATAACAAACCAATTGTAAAGGATTTTAATTTGGAGATATATGAGGGAGATTACATTACAGTGATTGGAGAAAATGGTGTAGGAAAAAGTACATTAATTAAGACAATATTAGGTTTACTTACACCAATATCTGGAAGAGTCATAAAGGATATGAAAGGTAAGGGAGGGATTGGTTATTTACCTCAACAAACGAGAGTACAAAGGGATTTTCCAGCTAGTGTATATGAAGTTGTTATTTCAGGTTTTTTAAATAGGGCAAACAAACGCCCCTTTTATTCTTTGGCAGAGAAAAAAGAAGCAATGAAAAATATGGATTTACTTCGTATTCTTGATTTGAAAAATAAATGTTATCGCGAGTTATCTGGAGGACAACAGCAACGAGTTCTACTGGCAAGAGCTTTGTGTGCATCTAATCATTTTCTTGTTTTAGATGAACCTGTATCAGGTCTAGATCCAGAAGCGGCTAAGGACTTGTACTCTAATTTAAAAGAGATAAATGAAAAAAGAAACATGGCAATCCTAATGATTTCACATGATATACAAAACGCTTTGGTACAGGCGGATAAAGTGTTGCATATGAAAAAAGATAGTTGGTATCTCGAACTTGGAGGTAAAAAAGATGAAACTTTTATTTGAAATGCTTTCGTACCCATTTATGCAAAGAGCTTTTGAAGTAGGAATCATGGTGTCATTGTGTTCTGCATTGCTTGGAGTAAGCCTTGTGCTAAAACGATATTCTATGATAGGGGATGGACTTTCCCATGTTTCCTATGGAGCATTATCTATTGCTTTGGCATTTGGTTTAGCACCACTGGAGGTTTCCATTCCAGTCGTTATTATTGCAGCTTTTTTCTTGCTTCGCATTACCCAGAATTCAAGAATAAGAAGTGATGCAGCGATTGCCCTTGTATCCTCAGCTTCTCTAGCCGTTGGCGTAATTGTAACTGCTTTGACAACAGGACTGAATACAGATGTGTGTGGTTATATGTTTGGAAGTATACTTGCAATGAGCCAAAAAGATGTTAAATTAAGTATCTTTTTATCAATCGTAGTCATTCTCTTATTTATTTTTTGTTATCATAAGATATTTGCAGTAACGTTTGATGAAACATTTGCAAATGCAACAGGAGTCAATGTAAATTTTTATCATTCCATGCTTGCTGTTTTAACTGCAGTTACGATTGTACTGGGAATGAGAATGATGGGTGCTATGTTAATATCGAGCTTGATTATTTTTCCAGCACTGACTTCAATGAGAGTGGTAAAGACGTTTTTTGGCGTTGTTATTTTATCGGGTATCCTTTCCGTAGTTTGTTTTGTAATCGGAATCATAGGTTCCTATCGATTTTCCACTCCAGCTGGAGCAAGTGTTGTAATAGTTAATTTGGCTGTATTTTTATTCTTTGTATTGATTGAAAAGTTGAGAAAGGCATAAAGTAAATGCTTTATAGGAGCATTCCTGTTAAGTAACAAATGACAGGTTTGCAAAAAATGAGCGTCACCCATAGAATAATGATTGTTAACTGGCAGGTTAAATAATCATCGTTCAAAGGAGACACTCACAAATGAATTGTAAACAAAATCAGAAAATCAATCAAGTAAAAGAATCAACTTTGGTAGTTGGAATTGATATCGGAAGTACAACACAATACGCCAGAGCTTTTGACTGGCGAGGCATCGAATTAGGGAAGGTCTTTAAATTTAGCAACAGCAGAGAAGGTTTTGAAAGCTTCAAGAACTGGATGAGGTGGATACAGGACAAGAATAAAAAATCAGATGTTATTGTAGGTATCGAACCAACAGGTCATTACTGGTTTGACCTTGGCGCTTATCTTGAAGATGAAAGCCTCCTCCTGGTTATGGTTAACCCTTATGCGGTAAAGCAGACCAAGGAACTGGATGACAACAGCCAAAGTAAAAACGACAACAAGGATCCCAAGGTAATAGCAAAACTCGTTATTGAGGGAAGATATTCAGCACCATATACGCCGGATGGTGTGTATGCAGATTTACGAATTATGGCATCCAATCGGAAGAGACTGATCAGGGAACTTACCCAGATCAAAAACAGATTTGCCAGATGGTTTGCCATATATTTTCCGGAATACAGTGATGTATTCGGAGACTATGAATCACAAAGCAGTATGTTACTGCTGAAAACAGTTTGTACACCGGAAGCAATCGTGGAACTCGGAGCCGAGAAAATAAATCAAATCTGGCGTGATGCAAAGCTGAGAGCTGTTGGAATGAAAAGGGCAACGACCCTGTGTGAAACAGCAAAGCGAAGCATAGGCTTAAAGAAAGGATCTTCGGCTGCTGAGTATGAAATGAAACTACTGCTTCAGGATTATGATTACAAAAAGGCACAGCTTGAATCCGTTATGGATGAAATAGAAAGCCTGTGCAAAAAGATACCCGAAAGCGAGCAGATGCTTGCCATCAAAGGTATAGGAATTATCACTGTTGCTGGATTTCTGGCTGAGGTAGGTGATGCGAGACGTTTCGAATCACCACGACAGATACAAAAGCTGGCAGGACTCTCATTAAGGGAAAATAGTTCGGGAAAGCATAAAGGACAGACGACCATAAGTAAACGAGGTCGAAGTAAGTTACGAGCTGTACTGTTCAATGCGGCAATCCCACTGATAGCTACAAATCCAGAGTTTCGTGCATTGCATGAGTATTATACAACCAGAGCGAATAATCCATTGAAAAAGAAACAATCAGTGATAGCCATCAGCTGTAAGCTGATCCGAATCTTCTATGCTATTTTGACCAAAGGAGTGTCGTATGATGCACAAAAGATGATGTCTGATATACACAGACAGTCAGTAGCAGCATAAGAAGAAACTGTAGCATTCAGGAAGACGTCCGCCGAAAGGCGCTGAAGAAAACAGCAAGAAAGATACAAATAAAACATAGAGAGCCGAAGTCAGATTTTTTTCCATCAGAGCACAGACTCAGCGTAGGAGCATCATGACGCCCCTTTATGGATAAGCAGAACGAAGGAATTCAGGACCCTGAAGTAAAGGTGATCCAGTATGACATGGGAGGTTAGGCTGCCGTAAGGACATGGGGAGATAGAAGGGCCAATCATAGCGAAATAGGACGATGTCTTATTAAGTGAACCCCAAACATCCATATATCCATGATTTAAGGCCATGGGGAATGACATAGACTAAGAAAGCTATTCTATAAAAAAATGAAAAAGTAAGAAAAAGCGAGTTAACAAGAGAAAAACTAAGATAATTATGGGAGGCAAAAATGAATTGTTATAAACAAAGTATTATCCTAATGGGTGTTATATTTTTGATAAGTGGATGTAGTGTGGCAGATACTTCAACGAATAATTCCAAAATGACACAGAATGAAACAGTAAGTTCTCAAGAAAGCAAAACGGATACTAAAAATATGGATGAGGTAACAGAGCTTGGTCAGAGCGAAGTAAGTACAAACAACGACGGAAATACCACAGACTCAAATCAGTTTGGTTTACTTGAAACCAAGAAAAAGCCTCATTCTTCTCTTAATTATAACTGTGACATTGAAAAAGACAGAGAACATTTTGATGAGTCTAATATTGATATCGTTGTTGGAGATGAATATTATTCCACACAAATTAATGATTGGTATATGAACTTTGAAGAATACGAAGGCAAGACAGTGGAGATAGAAGGATATTATATAGCCGATTATTTACCATATTTATTTGTAGGTAGATATGGTCCAACTTGCCCATATTGTCAAGGTGGCTACGTATGCTTTGAGTTTTATACCAAGGAGGACTTAACACAGTTGGTGTCTGGGCAGGATTGGATTAAAGTTAAGGGAATATTACGTCAAGATGAAGATGAAAGCGGTCAGTTTTATTATATTGAGACCATGTCAGTTGAGAAAATGGAAGAAGTAGGACTTGATACGGTCACAAATTAAGAGTGCATGGTTGTTTTTATTGAATAGAGGTTGTACTTGCCATTACAAAATCGTTAAAGTATAATAAATTAGATGGTCATCAAATAGTACGGATAGGATAGGAAAAGGTTGAGGTGTGGCAATGGAAGAAAAAGTATTTTGTGAGTTAGATCCGGTAGTTGAAACAATGGGACTTCTTTATACTAGTTACAACTTTGATAAATTAAAGGATGAAATCATAAAAGGGATTACAGATTTGGGCTTTGATGGTGAGCAGTTTTATGCCAAGAATTTAAAGATATTTGAAAAATATGTTAACTTGTTTAAAAAAAATATAGTAAACAATGAGGAAGATATTTTTTTTAACGAAACAGATTCTAATTTTTTTTTAATCTTACTATTTCTTTTGGTTGAAAATAAGGAGTGGCTGTCTAGAAAAGACTCCTTAACAGATTCTATCATAAATGAGCAAATTGTTAAGATTTCAAAATCTGGTCTAGAGGATGAATTTGTCTTAGAACCAATAGAATCCTTAGATCAAATCATTCAATTTATCGAAAAAGTTGAATTAGAAGATAATGCTAAATGGAAATTGCTTCAAATCATGCAAGAACCAAAGAAATATATAGGTAAATTAATAGATAAGGTAAATACCAACTTAGAGATATATGAATCGGTTATAAAAGATATCGACAAGCCTTTAAAAAAGTTATTGAACCAATATATGCTTTCGGTTAAAACATTTTACCCATTAAAGGACAAGCTCACGGAAGCATCCGTTATTTATCCAACACTAATATTTCCAGTCACACAAATTATTTTAGAAGATAGATGTTACTATGGATTACTTAGCGGTTTACTTATGACATACGGTAGAAATGTAAAGCATTCCAAAGAAGAACTACTTATGAAATTAAAGGCATTAAGTGATAACAGTAAATTAGAAATTATTACATCGCTTAAAACAAGCCCCAAATATAATTTGGAAATAGCACAACATTTAGGTTTAACCCCAGCTACCATGTCTCATCATATGAATGCCTTGCTTAATTGTGGTTTTGTTGATGTAGAAAAAAAAGATGGAAAAGTATATTATCATTTACAAAGGGAAAATATAAAAGAGTTTTTCAAAGAATTGGAACAAACAATGATATAAGATAAATGAAATGGCTGTTGCACTTGATAAATTTAATTATTAAGTGCGACAGCCATTTTTAGAATCATAATTAGCAACCTATTTATATTTGATATCAATCAAATATATTTGACATATATATAATTATATGATACGTTATATATCTAATATATTAGATTATAATCAAATAAAGGAGAAAACAATTTGAAACTATGTCTTAAAAAAAATATGCCATTCATTGTTCTTACCGTGTTCTTTAGTGTGATTCATTCATGGCTAGCAGTATATCTAGCGAGGATTCTTCAAAAAGTAATAGACATAGCCTTAATAGGCAATATGGCTTCTTTTCAAAAGATGCTAGTTTTATCGATTTTTTATATTGTATTGCTAAGTTTCATTAGCTTTTTGTATTCTCTATCCAGCAAGAAGCTAGTATGTCTGGTCACAAAAGGACTTCGACAAAGAACCTTTTATGGAATATTTCAAAGAAATGCAAAAGCGTTCCATGATGTAAATACTGCCGATTACTTATCGGCTACTACAAATGACATCAAACTAATAGAAGAGAATTTCTTGAATCCCTTGTTACTAGTCTTACAGTATTTGGTCATGTTTATCATGACTCTAAAACTACTTTTTGAAATTAGTCCAACAATTATGTTATGCTTAATTGGTTGCATTGTTGTAATGATTCTGGTTCCTAGTATTTTAGGCAATGCCCTACAAAGAAGGCAGGAAACTTTTTCACATCAAAATTCTTCGTTTACGCAAAAGTTAAAGGATTATTTTCTAGGGTATGAAGTGATTAAATCATATCAAATGGAAGAAAAGATAAAGAAAGAGTTTGAGCATGAAAACAAAAGATTTACAGATACTAGGTTTCATGTTGAGCAGCTATTGTCACTTAACGAAGGTGTTTCAGAGATACTTGCTTTTCTTACACAATTTTCTGGGATGTTTATAGGTGCTTATCTGATTATAAAAGGAGAAATAACAGCAGGTACCTTAGTTGCATTGATCCAGTTATCCGCAACCTTTGTATCACCTGTTATGATAATTTTACAAAATATTCCTAAAATCAGTGGAATCACTCCAGTGATAAAACGAATTGATGCATTGATAGAGTACCAAGAGGACTTATTTGGCGATAAAATTCTTTCTTCCTTTGAGGATAAGATAAATATGGAGGATGTTACTTTTTCTTATAAAGAAAATCAGCCAGTTTTAAATGGGTTGAATCTTTCTATACACAAAAATAAAAAATACGCAATTGTTGGAAAAAGTGGATGTGGAAAATCGACTCTAGTAAAACTCCTAACAGGATATTATTCAGATTATCAAGGGAAGATTTCTTATGATGATAACAATCTTATGGAGCTAAAAATACAAGAGTTAAATCGAATGATTTCGACGATACATCAAAGTGTTTACATGTTTGATGAGAGTGTAAGAGAAAATATATGTCTATATGAAACGTATACCGAAGAAGAACTAGCAGATGCTTTGGATAAAAGTGGTGTAACACAGTTTTTGGGGAGTTTAACCGATGGTATTTCAACTCTGGTTGGAGAAAATGGGAAAAATCTTTCAGGTGGACAAAAACAGCGAATTGCAGTAGCTAGAGCCTTGATTCGGAAAAAACCGATTTTGATTTTGGATGAGGGAACATCAGCGGTTGATATGCAAAATGCTTATGATATTGAGAAAAGCTTATTAGAAGTTAATGATTTAACATTGATTACAATTACCCATAATATGAATTACGATATTTTAAGTCTGTACGATGAAATACTTTACATGGAAAATGGAAAGGTAGAAGAGTATGGACAAATAGATGAGCTTCTATCTAAGAAAGAAAAATTTTATCAGTTTTATCATTTGAAAAAGTAAGAAGAAAGATAGATTCTTTTGAGATAGCGTGTCGTAGAAACTGTTGTGTAAAATGCTGATTGATTACTAAATGAAAAATCAGCATTTTACATGAAGCTTACCTAGGAACAATAGTAAAGGTTAAAAAGCTAGCGATTAGTTATAACGGAATCAATGATTCCATAAGAAAAGGCTTCCTTAGCACTCATAAAATAGTCTCTTTCTGTGTCTCTTTCAATGTCTTTTATCGTATGTCCTGTATTTTCTGCCATGATACGATTCAAACGTTCTTTACTTTTTTGCATATGATCAGACATGATTTTGATATCACTTGCCTGACCTTGAATACCATTTCCGTGAACGGCAGGTTGGTGTATCATAATTTCAGCATTTGGCAAGGCAAAGCGTTTTCCTTTTGTACCACCTGCTAATAGAAAAGCTCCAAAGCTTGCCGCCAGGCCGATGCATATAGTTGACACATCACATTTAATGTAGCGCATCGTATCATAAATTGCTAGGCCAGCCGTAACTGAGCCACCAGGGCAATTTAGATATAAGTTAATATCTTTGTTTGGGTCACTTGCTTCTAAAAAAAGTAATTGTGCAGTAATTAAGCTTGCAGAAGTATTGTTAACCTCTTCGCCTAAAAAAATAATTCGATCCGCCAGCAGTCTGGAATAAATATCATAGCTACGTTCGCCGCGGCTGGTTTGTTCAATTACATAAGGAACCGTACTCAAGCGGCCAACACCTCCCAAGCATACGAGATTTTGGATGATTGTTTAGCATGACTTTGATTAAAGGAAGGAACAGATAGAACCGTCGATGCTAATTTTCGATAGGTTTGCGGTGGATACTGATATATTTGACGAAAGGCAAGAGTGAAGGCTTGTTGTGAATGATATCCAGCCTCCAATGCAATCTGCGCAATTGGTGTAGTAGTTGTGGTAAGCTTTCTTGCTGCAAGATAAAGACGTCTTGATTGGATAAATTTGTGCATGGTATATCCAGTTACTTCTGTAAAAATTCGATTCAAATGAAATTTAGAATATCCAACATGCTTAGAAATTGTATCTAGAGTAAGCTCTTCATCCAAGTTTTCTTCCATATAGTGAATGACTTTTTCTACAATATCATAATTTTTTTTCAAATAATCGCCTCCTTTTCTCTATCATAGCAAGTGTAGCTTATGCTGTCTTAATAGAAAATGCTTTTTTATAATAAAAATTTTTCTATGATTTCCGCAATACCATGATTATTATTGTTATTTGTTGTGATATAATCACCATATTTTTTGATTTCATCTGAGGCATTCGCCATTGCAACCCCGATTCCAGCAGCTTGAAGCATTGAGATATCGTTTTCTTCATCACCAGCAGCGATTGAGTTCTCAATTGGTATGTTTAAGTAATCACATAGAAATGTAAGGGCATTGCCTTTGGTTGCTTCAAGTGGACCAAATTCAAGTAAATATGGATTAGAAAAGTGGCAATTAACTTTATTAACGCACCAAGGCTTTAGTTCCTCTTTGATTGTTTCTAAATGCTCTTTGCCAGCAAAATCGATCATAATGGTTTTTACAGGACTTTCAATTGGAGCTGTTTTAATATCTTTTATTATTTCATATGATATCTTAATATTTTCACAATAACGCTCCAGCTCTTTCGTAAGATGTTCAGATATTACACCTTCATCTGAATAGGTATGACAATGTACGCCGTGTGCTTTTGCTATGTCAAATATATGATAAACATATTCAAGAGGAATAGTTGACTTTGCAATTGCTTTTTTTGTACCGCAATCGTAAATAAGTCCGCCGTTATATGTAATAGCAAAGCACCCTTCTTTTGCTAATCCCAATTCTTCTATTAATAGAAGAGCACTTGGAAGGGGGCGGCCTGTGGTAACTACAACTTTATGATTTTGATCGAGTGCTTTTTGTATTGCTTGTTTATTTTGATAAGAAATGTTTCGTTCGTCATTGAGTAGTGTGCCGTCTAGATCAGTAAAAAGAATTTTAGTTGAACTCATAAGATACTCCTTTACGTCTTTATTTTATGATGTTAAGATTATAGCAAATACTTCAAAAAGTCAAATTTTCTTAAATATTTTGCTGATTCAAAAGAAAAGATGTAACTAGCTTAAATTTGACAAGGTTTGTTTGAATATCGTAAAGGATTTTTAATGATTTATCAACCTAATTATGATAAAATTGTAATAAGTTATGTGGTAAAAAGTGCAAATTATCTATATGGTTACGAATACACTTTGGAAAGGTAAGGTAAGATAAATGTCAAACATTAATATATTAGTTGTAGATGATGAAAAAGAAATTGCAGACTTAGTTGAAATATATTTGGTAAGTGATGGCTATAAAGTTTTTAAAGCTTACAGTGCAGAAGAGGGCTTTAAAGTACTAGAGCAAAATAAAATCGAGTTAGTTTTACTTGATATTATGATGCCAGGTATGGATGGATTAGAAATGTGTCGAAGAATCAGAGAGTACAATAACATCCCTATTATTATGTTAAGTGCGAAATCAACTGATTTGGACAAGATACTTGGTCTAAGTACAGGAGCCGATGATTATGTGGTGAAGCCTTTTAATCCGCTAGAACTAACCGCAAGAGTGAAATCCCAGTTAAGACGCTATACGCAATTAAATCCTGGTAAGCCTGTTGAAGTCATTGAAAGTGATATTCAAATACATGGACTACAAATCAACAAAGAAAATCACATGGTAACAGTATTTGGAGAAGAAGTGAAACTAACTCCAATTGAATTTGATATTCTATATCTATTGGCATCCAACCCTGGACGTGTGTTTAGTACCGATGAGATATTTGAAAGAGTATGGAATGAAAAGGTATATGAAGCGAATAATACAGTCATGGTACATATCAGAAGACTAAGAGGAAAGCTTCATGAGGATACAAGAAATAAAAAAATTATTACAACCGTTTGGGGGGTAGGTTACAAAATTGAAAAATAATTTTTTTAACACCTTTCGAAAAAAAATATTTGGATATACAATTGTAAGTTGCACCATTACATTGGCAGTAGAATTATTTTTAATCATTGATATGCATATGCTAATTGATTTTTTGAGAACGCATGGATATCGAAGCTATGCCATTGGAAGAGATGGTATTGATCCAACTATAAGATTTGTTATCTTATTAGTTTGTGGGATATTTGTTTTTTTGACTACTTTTTTTATCATGCTTAGTGATTTATTTACTTATGTTGATGAATTATCAAAGGGAATTGAGCAAATATCAGACGGTAATTTGTATATAAACCTGGAAGAAAAGGGAAATGATGAGTTTGCTAGACTTGCACAAAACATAAATAAAATGACAAAAGAAGTATTAATTATTATGGATCGAGAAAGAGAAACGGAAAGAAGTAAAAACGAGTTAATTACAAGTGTTGCTCATGACCTTAGAACTCCACTGACTTCTATTACAGGATATCTTGAACTATTAAAAATGAACAAACAATTAGAGGAACAGACGAGAGAAAAATACATTGATATTGTTTACAATAAATCCAAGCGATTGGAAAATCTAATTTATGATTTGTTTGATTTTACAAAATTAAATCATGGGAAGATAGCAATTAGACCAGGAAGCATTAATATTGTAAAATTATTAGAGCAATTGCTGGATGAGTTTTATCCAAGCTTTCAAGAGAATAATCTAGAATATGAATATGAAGCTAAGCAAAAGGACATTCTGATTGAGGCAGACGGAGAATTAATTGCTAGACTATTTGATAATTTGATAAATAATGCAATTAAATATGGAGCGGATGGAAAAATGATAAAGGTTTGCATCCGTGAAATCAAAGATATGGTGAAAGTAGATGTAATTAACTATGGTAAAGTAATTCCTAATAATGAACTAGATCATATATTTAAGAAGTTTTACCGTGTTGAACAGTCACGTTCTGAAAATACTGGAGGAACAGGGCTTGGCCTTGCAATTGCTAAAAACGTTGTGGATATGCATAATGGTACAATTGAGGTTACAAGTAGCTTAAAAGGAACTACGTTTACTGTCTGTTTGCCCTTTGATCTTAATGGAAATAAAGAAAAATTTGTAACGGAACATGATAGAAATGCGGGGAAGATAGAATGATATACTTACAACGAAAAAAGCAATGGTGTAGCAAACTTTTATACTTATTTCTTATTTGCATTTTTTTTATAATTTTTCCTCATCTAGTTGCCAAGGCTAGTGATACGAATCAATTATCCATTGAATTTACATATGGTTTTCAAGGGATTACAAAAATAGATTCATGTACACCAATTCGTATTGCAATCTATAACGAAGGAGAAGAGATAAAAGGGAAGGTTCAGGTAATACAATCATTTGTTACTCCTACCAATTCTACCATAGAGACGGTTCTATTAAATGGTTTTAAAGAAAAAAATTATATGTACGAATCAAAAGTAAATATTGCATCAAATAGTACAACGCAAGTATCTATGATTATTCCGCTTATGAGTCAGTTAAACCGCTTAAAAGTTTTAATTTATGATGAATATGATAATGTTGTCCTAACCAGTATGCAAGAAATTGAAGCTGACGATTATTACTATTATGTCTATGCAGGTATTTTATCAAATGATTTATCCGTACAAAATTATTTTGAAAATATGGCATTGTACCAATACAATGATTATACCTTTCGTGCCGTTATGCTAGAGGAAAAAGATATACCAGTTGAGAATTACGGATTAGATATTTTTAATCTATTAATAACCAATCAAGAAGAACTTGATAAGCTTTCTAAAGAGCAGAAGAATGTAATTCATAATTGGGAAAAAAATGGTGGCTATATCGTAAATCTTAGCAATCTTTCTAAACAGCCAAATGACATTTCGTGGGAAAGATTGGTACCTGAAAGCCAATTAAAAAAACTGGAGTATTCCTATCGAAGTTATGTAAATTGGTCCATTACAACTGCACTTAGTAATGTGTTCATGAATGAACTCCCAAGCTTTACGTTATTTGCCGTTGTTATAGCCATTTATATTGTTTTAGTTGGTCCTTGTCTTTATCTTATTTTAAAGAAATTAAATAAAAGAAATCTTTTCTGGGGGTGTGAAGTAGTACTCTCTATTTTGTTTGTCTTGATTGTAATCGTTTTGGGAACAAATACAAGATTAAAAGCACCATTTATAAATTATTTTAAAATAGTTACTTATAATGATGATAGCGTTGACAATAGTGTTTATTTTAATATTCGAGCACCATATAATAATGAATATAAACTATATTTAGATAAAGAGTATTCCCTAAAACCTATATATGAATATTCTTATTACAATGATCGAAGAAAGAAAGTTAAGTTAGAATCTTATAATATCGGCATTACAAAAAATGAGCAGGAAAATATCATAAATGTGAAAAATGATGTAGCCTTCACAAAAGAATATTTTTATGCTGAAAAATCAGAAAATAAATCAGGAAGTAGCTTGATACGGGTAGATATGAATCTTTTTGGCGATCAGGTAAAAGGAACGGTTACGAATCATTTAGAAGAGCCGATAGAAAATGCTGCAATTATTATCTTTAACAAGATTATTTTCTTAAGTACGATTCCAGCAGAATCTACGATTGATTTATCAAATATGAAAATATATACGTATAATCCGAAGTTTAAATATGGTCTTACGAATGAGATAGCTGGATTAAAGGTAGATAAAAACGGTTATATCAAGGAAGGATATATGACCCAAAATCAAAAAAAGACAATTTTGGATTTTTATATGGAGAATAGGTTTAATGTTTATAATGATAATGCATTTTTGATTGGATTTACGAAGGATGCAAATCAATTGGAATTGCAGTTGGATTCTTCTTATGATGCATACGGGATGACATTGATAGAGGTGCCTGTACATGCGAACTATTCAAGTGATGGTTCTCTTTATACAACCTATGTTCCGATTAAGAACGAAGAGTATAGTTCATCAGGTGATATTATGTATACAGATGAAATGATTCTAACTTATAGTTTAGGCAAAGATCTAACTGATATTAGTTTATATTTTAACGATTTAAGCTATTATGATGAGGAGTATTATAAACCTTTTTCAGGTCATATTTATTTTTATAACAGAAGCACCACCTTATATGACCCATTTGATTTATCGATAAAAAAGGTGACAGCAACGAATCTTAAGCCTTATTTAAACGAAGAGAATGAGATAGTAATTAAATATGTAGAGCAATTTGACAAAGAGGGAAAACAGGCATTGCTGCCTTCGTTATCAACCATAGGGAGGGTGAGAGATGCTGGAAATTAAAAATCTAACGAAGTCTTATGGTGATTTTAAAGCTGTGGATGACTTTACACTAAGTGTAAAAGAAGGAGATATATATGGTTTTGTTGGACCAAATGGAGCTGGTAAAACTACGATTATGAAAATTTTGTCTGGACTTTTGCCAGCAGATGCAGGAACAATAACCATTGATAATGAAAACATCTTAAAAGACATCACCAGATTAAAAAAGACAATTGGCTATATGCCCGATTTTTTTGGCGTCTATGATAATTTGACGGTGATAGAATATCTTCTTTTTTATAGTGCCGCATATGGAATATCAGATGATGTGGCTAGGGAAAGAGCCAAAGAATTGTTGGAACTGGTTGATTTGCAAGAAAAGGTAAATGAATATGTTGATAGTCTTTCAAGAGGAATGAAGCAAAGACTTTGCCTTGCTCGTACCTTAGTGCACAATCCAGATATTTTAATTTTAGATGAGCCTGCATCGGGACTAGATCCTTATACAAGACATCAATTAAAGTCGATACTTAGGCATTTGAGCGAGACAGGTAAAACCATTATAATTAGTTCTCATATTTTAACCGAATTAGCAGAGCTATGCAGTAGTATTTGTATTATTGAAAAGGGAAGAGTGATTATGAATGGTAATATTGAAGAAATCATGTTTCAAGTGGATTCTTCAAACCCACTGCTTGTACATGTTCTAGATAACGTAAATAAAGCGGTTCTTATATTGAAGAAGAATAAGTATGTAAGAACACTTTCTGTGGAAGAAAACAAGATTATGGTTACTTTCATTGGAAGAAAAGAAGACGAAGCGAATTTACTCAAAGAGTTAATTGAGAGTGGAGTATTAGTTATATCATTCAAAAGAGAGCAAAGCAACCTTGAGTCCTTGTTTTTAAAGATTATAGAAAAAGGAAGTGAATTTTAGTGAAATTAAATCCAGTTTTTGGAAAAGAACTTCGTATATTCGAAAGATCCATAAAGATATCTGTGGTCATATTTATCTATAATATAATATTAGCTCTTGTTGCTTTTGCGATTTTCTATGACATGCTTCATACGTCAAGGTTTACAGGTTCGGTTGAATATAAGAGTATCATTCAAATCTACATTATCATGGCGTATATACAATTTGGTATGTTGATTTTAATTATTCCAGGACTAACAGCGGGCGCTATTTCAGGAGAAAGAGAACGTCAAACACTTGATATTTTATTATCAACGCAATTGAAACCTTGGCAAATCATTATGGGGAAATTACAAAGTTCTCTGCTAGTTGTATTGTTATTAGCGACCACTAGCCTGCCAATCGTTTCCATTGTTTTTGTTTTTGGAGGGATTAAGATTGTTGATTTATTAATACTCATCTTATTGTTAGTGGTAGAAGCAGTATTTATAGGCACCATAGGTCTTTTCTTTTCCTCTCTTTTTAAAAAGACAACGTCTGCAACTGTTTTAACCTATACAACATTGTTATTTATTTTTGTTGGCACCTATTTGTTCGTTCAAGGAGTTTATTCGTTTGAGCAAACCAAAAATACTGCGATTGTGGATTCTGTCACTGATATAAAAGGCGCAATTTATGTATTGCTAATCAATCCAATCATAACATTTGCTGGTTTAATCAGTAAGCAGGCAGGGGGCTCAAGTGAGATTATGTCTATCTGCAATCAATTTGGAAATTATGATAATAACTTAGTTGTAAAATATTGGATCGGTATTAGTATGGTGATTCAGCTTGCACTTTCAACTGTTTTTGTTGTAATCGCACAAGCTAAAATCAATCCGTTAAGAGAGTGTAAATTGTTCAAGAAGGGAAAAAGGAATACGTAAATTACCTTTGCCGACACCAAGATCAATATCGGGCTTATTGCTACCATGAAAATCAGAACCACCCGTAATTTTTAAATTATATTTTTTTGCTAGCCCTAGCATGTTTTCCTCATCCTTTCCTTCATTTAAGGAATAAATTGCCTCGATTCCTTCTAGTCCATTATTTTTGAGAAAAATAATCAATTCCTCCAATTCTTCGTTGGAGAAGTGGTATAACAAAGGATGCGCAAGAATTGGCACACCACCCGCTTTTTTTATTATGTCGATTGCCTGTTTTGGAGTACATTTAACTTTGGGAACATAACAAGGACCACCTTTATCAATGTATTTATCAAAGGCTTCCTTCATTGAGGTGGTGTAGCCCTTATCAAGTAGGTATCTGGCAAAGTGTGCTCTCGTGATTACAGTATCGCCGAATTTTTCATGTAATTTTGAAATCGATATGTCAAATCCTTCTTTTGAAAGCAGCTCGCACATTAAAACATTTCTTTTTGATCTCAAGTTATTTAATTCATTTAGTTGATTTATTAGCCATTCACTAGTATAATCAATAAATAATCCTAAAATATGGACATCCTTGCTATGATACGTAGTAGATAACTCTACACCTGGTATGACTGTAACGAAAGTATTCTTTGAGCTTTGAATAGCAGATTCAATACCAGAGATGGTATCGTGATCTGTTAAGGCAAATGCACTTAATTTTTTTTGTAGTGCATATTCAACCAGTTGAGATGGAGCATAGGTGCCGTCAGATGCATTCGAATGGACATGAAGATCAATATATTTCATAGGTTTTAATTCCTTTCCTTGCTACTATATTTATGTCGGTCAATATCTGTAGCAAAACATAAAGATATTTGACTGTACAAATTGATTATAACACGATTGAATACAAAAAACTTTATATAAATTGTTAGAATAATAACAATAGATTGACATCTTTTTGTCATTTATATATAATTTAAGTATATGTTTTAGATAGGAGGCGAATCCGTGGAAGAAAAAGAAATTTCAAAAGCGGTCATTAAAAGATTGCCTAGGTACTATAGATATTTGGGTGAATTAATGGAAAGTGGTGTTGAAAGAATATCATCAAATGAACTAAGTTCAAAGATGAAGGTTACAGCGTCACAGATAAGACAAGATTTAAATAATTTTGGTGGCTTTGGTCAGCAAGGATATGGATATAACGTAAAGCATCTCTATACAGAAATTGGTAAGATTTTGGGACTTGATAAAAACCATAATGTCATTATTGTGGGTGCAGGTAATCTGGGACAGGCGATTGCAAATTATGGAGCTTTTGAAAAAAGAGGATTTATTATAAAAGGAATTTTTGATGTAAATCCAAGACTTCAGGGTGTTACCGTAAGAGGAATTGAGATTCGAATGATTGATGAACTCGAACAATTTATTAAAGATAATAATGTACAGATTGCAGCTTTGACTATTCCAAAAACAAAAGCAGCTGAAATGGCGGAATTATTAGTAAAGTATGGTGTAAAAGCAATTTGGAATTTTGCACATACGGATTTGAACCTTCCCGATGATATATTAATTGAAAATGTACATTTATCAGAAAGTTTAATGAGGTTATCTTATAACATAACCCGTTATGAAAAAGAACGACTTAACGAAAATGATAATTAGCAACATGGGGTATTCATAAGATAAAGATACAAGGGGTGTTTGTAGCGTGAAGGATAAGGATTTAGAAAGATTTGAAGAAGCACTGAAGGATAAAAAAATTCCACTTGTTACGTTGGATCAAAAATGGTATCTATTATTTGATAATAATTTAAGAACCTTCACATTAACAAACTTAGAAAAAAAACTTAATAAGCTTTTAAGGCGCCAAGGTCAGCTTTATAACGATTTAAAAGAAATGGAAAAGGCCAAGAAGACTTTAATGGATAAGATATTAGAAAATATGGATCCGAATGTTGAAGAACATAATGGCGAATTTAAAATCAAAAAGCTAGATGCCAGTCAAAAGTTAATTAAGGATATAAATAAGAAAATTTCAAGTGGCGAGAAGGAATTAGAAGAGCTGCCAATGGAAATTGATCGGGTAAATAAAAGACTGCTGATTGAAGGTATGAGTATTTGCTACGATGCAATGAAGGTTAATAAAAAAAATATTGAATTAATTAATACATGGATTGAAGAGGTTCGCTTAGAATTAAAGAATAACATTGTAAAAAAACAAGAAATTCAAGAAGAAACAAATCAAATATATTCCTATATGCATGATATTTTAGGATTTGAAGTTTTGGATGTATTTGATTTGTATCATGATGAGGCTCCATCAGAAGAATGATAATAGGAATAGGAACAGATTTAATTGAAATTCAACGCATAAAAAAAGCCTGTGCAAGAGAGGCTTTCTTTGTGCGTTGTTTTACAGATAAAGAAAGAGAATTAATTGGTAAGAATTATACAAAGGCTGCAGGTAATTTTGCAGTAAAAGAAGCAGTGTCAAAAGTATTTGGTACAGGAATAAGAGGTTTTGAGTTGATAGATATTGAAGTATTACGTGATGAACTTGGAAGACCATATGTAAATCTTTATCGCAATGCTCTTATAATTGCAAAGAAAAATAAAATCACCAAGCTTCATGTCAGTATATCTAATACAAAAGACTTTGCATTAGCCTATGTAGTAGGAGAATCATAACAGGAGGTTGTGAGATGGAATATATACTTACCAGTCATGAAATGAAACAACTTGATCTAATAACGATAGAGGAAATAGGAGTACCTTCTGCTGTTTTGATGGAAAAGGCAGCGTTAGGAGTGATAAAAGCGTTAAATAACTCAATACCTTCACCAGAACGCATATTGATTGTTTGTGGTACTGGTAACAATGGCGGGGACGGTATTGCAATTGGAAGAATGTTGACGTTAGAAGGAAAACAAGTTCGAATTGTCTTAATTGGAGATGAGAATCAGGCAACGGTTGAGACGAAGAGACAAATAGCAATTGCTAAAAAATATAATGTTAAAATATATAGCACCTTCGATAATTCTGAATATAATGTAATTATAGATGCTTTGTTTGGAATAGGAGTATCAAGAGAAATTGAAGGTAGCTATAAAGAGGCAATACATTATATAAATGAAGCAAAAGGGTTTAAAGTAGCAGTTGATATACCGTCTGGAATATCAGCAGATACAGGAAAAGTAATGGGAAGTGCAGTAAAGGCAGACCTTACAGTTGCCATAGCCTATAAAAAGCTAGGGCATGTATTATATCCTGGAGCTTCGTATTGTAATAAAATAATCGTATGTGACATTGGAGTATATGGAGCAGATAAAATAAATGCAATCGTATCTTATACCAAAAAAGATTTGAATCGATTACCAAAAAGGGTAGCGTATTCAAACAAGGGTACCTATGGGAAAGCACTTATCATAGCAGGAAGTGTTAATATGGCAGGGGCAGCATACCTTGCAGCATATGCAGCATATAAAACAGGTTGCGGATTGGTAAGAATTGTTACGCCACAAGAAAATCGAGAAATACTTCAATCACTTTTACCAGAAGCTATCCTTAGTACTTATCAAACACAAAACCCTGATTTAGAGATGATAGAAGATGCAATTTCTTGGGCAGATGTAATAAATATTGGACCAGGTATTGGAAAAAGTGAAACTGCAAAAAGAATATTAAAATTGGTACTGCAAAAAAGAAATTGTCCACTTGTGATAGATGCAGATGCAATCAATTTAATGGCAATGCATCAAGAACTTTGGAATGAAACTATGAAAGATGTAGTAATGACACCACATTTAAAAGAAATGTCTGGCATTTGCCAAACAAAGATAGCTAAAATAAAGGATAACTTAATTCAAACAGCAACAAAACTGGCATCCATGCATAAATTGGTATGTGTATTAAAAGATACAAGAACGATAGTTGCAGGTGATAACCAAATATATATAAATCAGAGTGGAAACAATGGAATGGCAAAAGCTGGCTCTGGTGATATCTTATCAGGTATCATAACAGGACTTTTGGCACAGCACATGGAAATATTTGAAGGTGCAGCGCTAGGTGTTTATATACACGGACTGTCTGGTGATAAGGCAGCACAAAAAATGGGTCAGTATGGTATCTTGGCAAGAGACATTGCCGATTCCATAAGTAATGTAATTTAGGATGTACTTTGCATATACGCTCGCTTATTGGCGGGGCATAGCAACACCAGAGTGTGCGTTTTAACGTACAGATGGAGGAGAAAATGAATCAATATAATAGAGTCTATGCAACAGTAAATTTAGATGCTGTTGAATTCAACATACAACAGATGAAAGCGAATATAGAAAAGGATACACAAATTATCGCAGTAATAAAGGCAGATGGTTATGGCCATGGTGCAGTACCAATTGCGCGCTTAATTGAAGCATATGAGTATATATGGGGATTCGCAGTTGCTACAGCCGAAGAGGCATTTGAACTTAGAATGAATCAAATTAAGAAGCCGATTCTGATTTTAGGTTATGTGTTTCCAGAACATTATAATAAATTAGTTGATCTTGACATTCATTTTACCGTTTTTGGACTTGAAATGGCTAGAGAACTGTCTAATATAGGAGCGAAACAAAAGAAAAGAGTGAACATACATTTAAAACTTGATACGGGTATGAACCGAATAGGTTTTCAGTGTATAGAAGAAAGTATTTCTACCATAAAAGAAATCAACCAGCTAGAAAATATTTCAATAGAAGCAGTTTTTACGCATTTTGCAAAGGCCGATGAAAAAGATAAAGAGTCTGCAAATAAGCAACTGGCTTTGTATAAAAGTTTTGTAAAAAAGATAGAAGATTCAGGTATTACGATACCATTGAAGCACTGTTCCAATAGTGCTTCAATCATTGATATAAAAGAAGCAAATATGGACGCAGTAAGAGCAGGCATTAGCATTTATGGACTCTATCCTTCAGCAGAAGTTTGTATGAATCAAGTATTGTTACAACCTGTCTTGGAATGGAAAAGTCATATTGTTCATATAAAAGAGGTGACACCAGGATCTGGTATCAGCTATGGATGGACTTGTATTACAGATAAAGTTACAAAGGTTGCAACCATACCAGTTGGGTATGCAGATGGCTATCCTAGAAGTTTGTCAAACAAAGGCTGGGTTTTAATAAGAGGTGAAAAAGCAAAAATATTAGGAAGAGTCTGTATGGATCAGTTTATGGTGGATGTTACGGATATAAAAGGGGTACAACTAAACGATGAGGTAGTTTTAATTGGTAAATCTGAAAACGAGTCAATTCTTGTAGAGGAAATGAGTGAAATATCTGGACGATTTAATTATGAATTTGTTTGTGATATTGGAAAAAGAGTTCCACGAATTTTTTTGAGAAATAATAAGGTGGTTGAAACAAAGGATTATTATTTGGAATTTTAATATTTGCAGAAAGAGTCGATAAAAAAATAGTTACATTTTGGAATACGTCTGATGAAACAGTCAATAATAAAGGTAGCGATACATAAACTACAAATCATCGGAGTGTGAAAAAAGTGATTATTAAAAGAGGCGATATATTTTATGCGGATTTAAGGCCTGTTATAGGTTCAGAGCAAGGAGGCATTAGACCTGTCTTGATTATTCAAAATGATGTAGGTAACAAACATAGCCCAACGGTTATTTGTGCAGCTATCACTTCTAAAATGAACAAAGCTAAGTTGCCTACACATGTAGAAATAGATTCAAAGAAGTATGCAATTGTAAAAGATTCTGTAATCTTATTGGAGCAGCTTCGAACAATAGATAAGAAAAGATTAAAAGATAAAGTATGTCATTTAGACAATGAAATACTTGAAAAAGTAGATAAAGCATTACTTGTTAGTCTTGAATTGAATACATAGACGGGAAAATATAATAAGAAATAACAGATAAAAGCCAAAGGACGTAAGGATAGTTTATCTAATGCTAACTATAATAATAGATTTTATAGTTTGGGTTGTGATAAAATAATGACAATACAAGAAATGTGAAGGAAGAGAAGAAATCAGAAATTCTTTTCCTATTACCTTTCTCAATCTTGAAACAAGCTATAAAAGAGCTTTGAATCCATTGTGTTATGGCAACGAAAGTTGGACAAACAGCTTAATCCAAAAAGATAACGTAAGCACATCTAACTTCATAGATTTTCCTTGAAATGATGTTAAATCAGTGTTAAAATTAGAAAGTGTGAGTTTACTCACACTTTTGTGATTCTCTAAGAGAGAGTCCATTAAGTAGATATTTAATTTACATAGAGGAAAAGGAGTTTTGTTCATGTCAGGACATTCAAAATTTGCAAATATAAAACATAAAAAAGAAAAAAATGATGCGGCAAAAGGAAAAATATTTACAATTATTGGTAGAGAAATTGCTGTTGCAGTAAAAGAAGGTGGAGCTGATCTTGCTAATAATAGTAGACTAAGGGATGTTGTTGCAAAAGCTAAGGCTAATAATATGCCAAATGATACAATTGAACGTGGAATCAAAAAAGCCGCTGGTGATGTTAATTCTGTTAATTATGAAGTAGTAACGTATGAAGGATACGGTCCAAATGGAACTGCGATTATTGTAGATGCGTTAACAGATAATAAAAATAGAACAGCAGCTAATGTTAGAAGTGCATTCACCAAAGGAAAAGGAAGTATTGGAACGCAAGGTTGTGTTTCTTTTATGTTTGATCAAAAAGGACAAATTATTATTGATAAAGAAGAATGCACCATGGACGCAGATGAACTTATGATGATAGCACTAGATGCAGGTGCAGAAGATTTTAACGAAGAAGACGATAGTTATGAAATAACCACAGTTCCAGAGGAATTTTCACAAGTAAGACAAACGCTTGAAGAAGCGGGAATTCCAATGGCAGAGGCAGAAGTAACAATGATCCCACAGACTTGGGTAGAACTAACAGATGAAACTGCGATTGCTAATCTTCAAAAGACATTAGACTTATTAGATGCAGATGATGACGTTCAAGCAGTATACCATAATTGGGCTGAATAGGTTAAAAGCTTAACCTAAATACGGAGGTAATCATGAATTTTAAAGAAGGTAAATGTCCAAAATGTCTTGGCATACTTCAAGTACCGGACAATATAGAAGAGATTATTTGTATGTATTGTGGCTCTAAGTTGCCTGCTAGTGAGGTGATTAAAGAGGAAAGTCATAGTCAAACTAAAGTAGATGAGGAACAAATCCCACTAAATTATGAAAAAAGTTTAGATGAAGCTTTCGAAAAGTTACCCAAACTTTTATTGGATTTAGAGAATCCTTTACAAGCATTTAAAAAAGATCAATATGAATCTTATTTTAGAAATTTATACGATACAAATGAGGACATGCTTCATAATGTTTGGCAGACTATTTATTATGCAGATGATAAGACTGATATAATAGGAAGGCTAGCGAAGGAATTCGTAAGCCAAGCCTCTCAAGTAGTTGACTCAATCCCTAAAAAGGGGGCGAAGGAGCAAAAACTAATGGATTTTAATTTAAGTCTAGCAGTTTACGTAGTTCCTCTTATATTAGAATATAAAAATAAAGCGATGGAAGAACTTGCAGATAAAATTCTGGAAGAATGGAAAGCTAAATTTCCTAAAACCAACGTTGGAAAATCTGATTTTGAAAATATATTCAAAGGTTTTCGTAAAAAGTTATGCTATATCACAACAGCAGTCTGCGAAACACTTGGTAAAGGTGATGATTGCTATGAATTAACCTTACTAAGACATTATAGAGATCATTTTCTTCTTAATCAACCAGATGGAGAAGAAGTGATAAGTGAATACTATAATATTGCTCCTACCATTGTAAAACGAATTAATAAACTATCAAATGCAAAAGAAGTATATCAATCGGTCTGGGATAATTATCTAAATCCTTGTGTAAAGCTCATTGAAGACAATAAAAACATGGAATGTAAAGATGTTTATTACAAAATGGTTCGAGATTTACAAAAAGAATATTGTTATGAATAAACCGCAGAGAATGTGCGCAGCACATTCTCTGTTTTTAGGAAAGGAATCACGATATGATCAAATGCTTTACATTATCCAATCAAATCAGAGTTGTTTTAGAGCCTATTTCTTATTTAAAATCGGTTTCACTTGGTATTTGGATAAAAGCCGGATCAGCCTATGAGACATTAGAATTAAATGGAATATCCCATGTAATCGAGCACATGCTCTTTAAAGGAACTAAGACAAAGAGTGCCAAAGATATTGCAGATATTACGACAAGTCTGGGGGGAAATCTAAATGCCTTTACCAGTAAGGAATACACGTCCTATTACATAAGAACATTGGATATTCATCTAGAAGCTAGTATTGATTTGCTTAGTGACATGATTATTAACTCTACAATAACAAAAGAAGATATTGAAAAAGAAAAAAGTGTTATATTAGATGAAATCGATATGTATGAGGATTCACCAGAAGATATGGTACATGAAGAGCTTCAACAATATGTTTGGAAGGATAATCCGCATGGATATATTATTTCAGGAGATAAAGAGACGGTAAAAAGTTTCACAAGAAAACAAATCGTTGATTTTAAAGATAATTATTATACTGGAGAAAATATTGTAATTTCTATCGCTGGAAGTTTTAATTTGGAAAAAGTGATAGAAAAACTGGAGGAATCGTTTGGACGGATACCTTCTAAGGGAAATACAAGTCCTTTGATAAAACCAGAATATATCCGCTGTGATTATAGAAAAAATAAGGATTTAGAGCAGGCTCATCTTAATGTTGCCTACAACGCAATCTCCTCGTTATCGGAAGAAAGGTATGCATTTTCAATTGTAAATTCTGTACTGGGAGGAAGTGTAAATTCTAGACTATTCCAACGGATTCGAGAAGAAGAGGGAATGGTATATTCCATTTATTCTTACGGAAGCTCTTATGATAAATGCGGTTTACTTCAAATTTATGCTGGTATGAATCCCTCACTTATAGAAGAGGTAATGGAAGCTATTTATCATACAATCGATGAGTTTGTAAAAGAGAAATTCACTTTGCATGAATTAAATAATGCAAGAGAAGAATTAAAAACTGAGCTTATTATAAATGCTGAAAGTACACAATGTAGAATGGAGAATAATGCTAAGGCATTGTTGCAATTTGATAGAATGGTAACCTTAGATGAAACAATAAAAGAACTTGATAAAGTTACTCTTGACGATACATCTTATATTATTGATCACTATTTAAAAGACATAAAGCCGTCAACCGCTATCATTGGAAAATTGTCATAAGCGTCTGCATATAGCAAACGCTTCTAGGTATTTGAAGGAAGTTAGGATATAAAGATATGGTTAAAAACATGAACGAAGGAAATCCAGCAAAGTTAATTTTGGCCTTTGCTGGTCCAATGATATTAGGTAATATATTTCAGCAGTTTTACAATATGGTAGATGCTATTGTAGTAGGACGATTTGTCGGTGCAAGTGCACTTGCTGCTGTTGGTTCTTCTGGATCTACAAATTTTTTATTGATTTCACTTATGATGGGATTGACAAATGGTGCGTCTATTATTATTGCGCAGTATTTTGGACATGGTGATTTAAAGACGTTAAAAAAAGCAGTTGTCGCATTGTTTTATATTATAATGTTTGTCGGCATCATAACGACACTTCTTGGAGTACTATTATCAAGAGTGATTCTGACCGCATTACATACGCCAGATGCAATTATTGGTCAGGCAGTGATTTATATGCGTATTTTTTTTGCTGGTATATTATCACTTGCAATCTATAACATGTGTTCGGCGATATTACGAAGCATCGGAGATTCTAAAACTCCATTGCTTTCACTCGTTATTTCATCCTTTATAAACGTAGTACTTGATTTGTTATTTGTAGTCGAATTCAACATGGGAGTAGCAGGAGTTGCCATTGCTACCATTATTGCACAAATTGTATCCGCTATATTTTGTATGATAATTATCGTTAAGAAGCATCCTATATTAATAATTGCAAAGGAAGATCTTATTTTAAATTGGGAGCTGATTTTAAAAATTATTAAACTTGGTGTACCGACTGCGTTGCAAAGCTCTTTGATTGCAATTGGAAATATGAGTGTACAAAGTCTGGTAAATTCCTGTGGTGAAATGACCGTTGCAGCCTATACCGCAGCAAGTAAAATTGATGGTATCGCAATACAACCAATTGTATCTCTTGGTACGGCAATGTCTATCTTTACAGGTCATAATATTGGTGCAGGAAATATTGAACGAATTAAGAAAGCAGTGAAGCAAGTCCTTGTAATCATGATAGGAGGTTGCATCGTGGTCGCAAGTTTTATCGTTTTAGTAAGAATACCATTGCTAGGTTTGTTCTTAAATAAAGCGGAAGCACTTGAAGCAGTATTGATTGGCTCGAAGTATTTACAAATTGTTTGTTTTGCCTATGTCATAGCTGGAATTATGCAGACCTTTTTAAATGTGATTCGAGGTTCAGGAGATGTCAATGCCTCTATGCTTATAGGACTGGTAGAGCTATCAGCAAGAGTTTTATTATCTTATATATTAATTCAAATTATGGGCTCCACAGGCTTGTGGGTTGCAATTCCTTTATCTTGGGGAATGGCTTGTTTTGTAACGATGCTTCGTTATCTGTCTGGAAAATGGAAATCGAAATCGGTTGTTAAAATCAATCATTAAGCCGTATAAAAATATAATAAATCCTCCATAATAGAAGATGATAGGATTACACAAGAAAATGTGTATCCTTCTAACGAAAATGGAGGATTTTTTTAATGGCAAATAATGAAAATGAAAAAGTAAAAGAAGAAGTAGAAGAGAAAAAGGATGAAAAAATAAAAGCAACTGGGCAACTAACATTAGATAAAAATAAAAACAATTGTCGCATTCATTTACTTAGTATTATTGGAGAGATTGAAGGACACGAATGCCTTCCACCCAACACCAAAACAACGAAATATGAACATGTTTTACCAACTATGGCTTCCATTGAAGATAGTACTGAGGTTGATGGAGTATTAATAATAATAAACACAGTGGGAGGAGATGTCGAAAGTGGACTTGCGATTGCAGAAATGATTGCGTCTCTTAGCAAGCCAACAGTATCTCTTGTACTTGGGGGAAGTCATTCCATCGGAGTGCCACTTGCTGTTGCAACGGATTACTCTTTCATTGTTCCAAGTGGAACGATGATTATTCATCCTGTTCGAGTAAATGGTCTGGTAATTGGAGTACCGCAAACATTTGACTACTTTAAAATAATTCAGGATAGAATTTTAAAATTTATAGCAAGCCATTGTAAGACAAATGAAAAGAGATTAGAAAATCTAATGATGGAAACGGGTATATTAACGAAGGATGTTGGTACGATATTAGTTGGAAAAGAAGCAGTTTTCGAAGGATTGATTGATGAAGTAGGAGGAATAAGAGAAGCACTGCAAAAGCTTTATCAGATGATAGACGAAAGAAAATCGAATGAGTGTAATGAAAACAAAGATTCCAAAGAACAATCGAAACAAAAAGAAACGAAGGCAAGCAAAGAAACGAATGAAAAGAATGTAAAAAACGAAAAAACAAAAAAATCCTGACATTCCTTCAACTACAAAGATATGAAATATCACTGAATATACAACACAAAAGGGTAGCCCTACAAGGGTTACCCTTTTGTGTTGTAATGAATACTTTTGCCTAAATTATTGTGTTGACAGAATATAAAATATATTGTATTATTGTATTAATAGAGTAATACAATAATACAACGGTATCTATGTTTATTTATCTAAGAGTAAGGAAAATGTCGTTATATTTGTATCATTAGATTTTAAAGTTGTAGATACATAAGGAGAAAGTACATGAAAAAACATATGAATAAAACGGGTAAGATAGTTCTTTGGATCGTAGTCATTTTAGTTGCCTTAATCATAATATCAGCAATTGTACATAACATTTTAAAACCATTTGAAAAGAATAAATATAAAATGGGGCAAACGATAGAGGTAGATGGAGGCAATATGCAAGCGTACACAACAGGAGCAGGAGAGAAAACAATTGTCTTATTAAGTGGTTTAGGAACTGCTTCTCCAATCATAGATTTTATGCCTTTGGCAGAAAGATTAGGTAAAGATTACAAAGTAGTAATACTTGAATATTTTGGATATGGTTTTAGTGACTCAACAATGAAAGAACGTTCAAATGAAAACATTGTGAAGGAAATAAGAATAGCGTTACAAGCGTTAGATGCAGCTTATCCATTACCACCTATTGACGATGGAATGAACGAATATAATTATTATTCCGAAGAACAAATGAAATGAAACAAAATGGCAACGGCTTGGAATAGCGGAAACCGTACTGTGATAAATGAGTACAATATGGGAAATGCAAATACAAAAGAACTGTATGATGTAAAATATCCAAATGATTTACCTATTTTAGCATTTTTAGCTACAGAATCTGTAAGTGATGGAGAGTGGCTGCCCCTTCATGAAGAACTAATATCAAATTCCAACATACAAATGATTGAAATTCTAGAAGGCGGACATTATTTACATTGGTCAAATGCGGATAATATCGCCAGAATGACAAAAGAATTTATTTCAAAAAACTTAAATGGTATGGATTAAAGTATCAATAAGAGAAATAAAAATTAGAATCTTTATTAAATCTTTAAAATTGTTTGCTAACATCATGTTAAAACAATGAAAGGATTTTGATATGGAGGATATAATTTTAAAAACAACAATGCTATGCAAAGAATTTAAAGGACAAAAAGCAATTCATAATGTGTCCTTATCAATTGAGAGAAATTCGGTTTATGCTTTACTAGGACCAAACGGAGCAGGAAAGTCTACCACATTAAAAATAATAACAGGGATTTTAAGACCATCATCAGGCATCGTAGAATTTGATGGACACCCTTTAACGCGAAATGATTTATTACAAATAGGCGCATTAATTGAAACGCCTCCACTTTATGAGAACTTGACTGCTTATGAAAATTTAAAGGTTAGAACGACCTTGCTTGGGCTGTCGGATAAAAGAATCAAAGAGGTTTTACAAATTGTAAATTTAACAAAGACAGGGAAAAAAAGAGCAGGTCAATTTTCTCTTGGAATGAAACAACGCCTTGGGATAGCAATTGCCCTATTAAATTCCCCCAAACTACTTATTTTGGATGAACCGACCAATGGTCTTGATCCTGTAGGAATCGAAGAGTTACGAGAATTAATTCGTTCCTTTCCACAAAAGGGCATAACGGTTATTTTATCGAGTCATATCCTATCCGAAGTTTCACAGATCGCAGATCATATTGGAATTATTGCTGGTGGAGTATTAGGATATAGTGAGAAAATAAATCCAAATGAAAACCTAGAGAAACTTTTTATGCAAGTGACTCGAGAAAATAAAAGGGAGGGGGAATAAAGATGCTTGCTATCATACGAACAGAGCATTTAAAGCTTAAACATACTTTTGGAAGAAAAATTGTGGTGCTTGCACCAATTCTTACCATGTTTTTGGCGCTTATTCTATCAGGTGGAATAGAAAAAGCATTTCCTGCAGGTGCCTATAATTGGTGGTATACCATGATGCTTCCTGGCATGTTAGGGATACTTTGTTACCTCATTATAAAGAAAGATAAGAAGACGAAATACTACAATATTTTAGTGCTTCCATTACTACCAGAAAAAAGCTGGATTGGTAAAAATATGTACTGTGCCTTGGGACTTGTAGTGGCAAATTTAATTATTTTGACAGGTACATTCATAGGAGGTATCATTCTTGGTACTACAATCACGTTTCAAGGTGGTTTATATGGAGTGCTATTACTGTGTATAACATATTTATGGGAAATTCCCCTTTTGTTGTATTTAAGTGCTAGATTTGGTATGTTTGCAAGTGTTTTTACAAGTATGGTATTGGCAATTAGTGCAACGGTAACACTAGCAGATACAAGTTTGTGGTGGGTGTATCCACCTTCAATCCCAATTCGATTGATGTGCCCAGTACTTAAGATATTGCCAAATGGACTACCAATGCCAGATGATAGCGTACTTGCTAGCTTAAGTGTTATTTTGCCAGGTGTTTTGATCTCTGTACTATTGTTTTTGGGACTTCTTTATTTGACCGCACGTTGGTTTCGAAGAATGGAGGTAAAGGGATGATCGAGTTGATTCGCTGTTTACGGTCTGACTCCATCAAAATAAAGAGATTACCAATTCGGTTGGCGCATATATTAATTCCTATTTGTCTTTCGATTTTATTTTTGATTTATTATGCTTATTCCCCTTGGAATACATATGATAAAATTGGAGCTTATCTTCAAGTAATTGGAATAGGATTTCCGTTTTTAATTGGATTGTTTAGTGTTATTTTGGCAGAACAAGAGCAAAGCGCTGGCAATTTTTATGAAATGCTATCTGCTTCCAAAAGATTACCTGTATTTTTTAGTAAACTAATCCTTTTAATTGGTTGGGGGACTTTTTCATGTCTCGTTGCATGTCTTTTATTTGGAATTGGTTTACCCTTTGTATTGCAAAAGCAAGATATTATTGAGCCTATCTTTTATGCAAAGGCAGCTTTTATTTTGCTAGGAAGTAGTATATGTTTGTATACGCTTCATTTGTTCCTAGCCTTTCGTTTTAACAAAGGAATCTCAATCGGAGTTGCAATCACAGAAAGTTTAGTCTCTGCGTTATTTCTTACTGGATTGGGTGACATTATCTGGAGCTATGTACCTTGTTCTTGGTCAGCAAGATTTGTCACCTACGCACTTATGATGGAACATCAAAAAGGCGAATTGAAGCCTGATTGCAAGGTGGCAATTCTTCTTTGCGTTATTATCACAATAGGATCTTTGCTCTTGTACGGAATATGGGCCTATCACTGGGAAGGACAAAGCAGCAGTGATTAATCTATATATAATTATAATATTATTATGGTAAGTCAGCGTTAGGGCAAAGCTCTAACGCTAGTTACATAGCAAAGGAAGGAAGAACTATGGCAAAAATTTTGGCAGTTGATGATGAAGAAGGAATATTGATTCTAATAAAAAAAATCTTAAATAAAGACGGTCATCATGTAACGCTAGTATCGGATGAAACCACAGTTAGCGCGTTAAAATTAGAGTCTTTTGATTTGATTTTATTAGATGTAATGATGCCTAAAATAGATGGATTTATATTATGCAAAGAGATTCGACGTCGTGTTGATTGTCCCATTTTGTTTCTTACAGCAAAGACAGAGGAAAATAGCCTGGTAATTGGACTTGGGGCAGGGGCCGATGATTATATAAGTAAACCATTTGGGGACTTAGAACTAAGGGCGAGGGTATTGGCACATCTAAGGAGAGAACAAAGAGAGCGATGCTTAAAGCTAACTTTTGAAAGATCTTATTTTAACCTGTCAGGAAAACAGCTAATGGTTGATGAAAGGGTAGTGCCTTTAACAAAGGGTGAGTATCAAATCTGTGAATTTTTAGCGCAGAATGCTGGCCAAGTATTTACAAGGGAGCAAGTATATGAGAAAACATTTGGGTACGATGGAGAAAGTAACGATAATACCATAGCAACACATATTAAAAATATACGCTCTAAATTAGAGGAATTGAATTATTTTCCAATTAAAACAGTTTGGGGGATTGGCTATAAATGGGAAGGATAAAGAAAAGAGAGATCTCTCTTAGTTTGTTTTATCTTAAATATTTTGGGTATGTGTTTTTAAGTGTCATTTTGATTGCTCTTCTTGTTTTTATCACGTTAGGCCTTTTGTTTTCTAGCAATACAATTTATCGGGCAGATTATGCGCAGGAACAGGCAAATTTAGCCTATGAAACAATTTTAAACTCAGAGGTGGTAACCAAAGACTTGATTCCAGAATTATGTCAATATGTGGTGTTTGATCAAGACGGAAATAGAATAGATGGAAGTATTATAAAGGAGCGAGGAATAGAGCATGCTTGGAAAGCGGTAGAGGGAAGTAAATCTGACATTTACGGCAATTACTACAAGGTGATTAAAAGAAAGAATGAATATTGTGTTCTGCGATATCAGATTGTTCCACAATATAAATCCGCATTTTTACGGCAATACGTGCTACCTCCCCAAACAGCTATCTTCATAATCACAATACTTTTGATTCTATTAAGTCTAATTTGTGTTGCAATTCGTTTTGGACATGTTCTTAATAAAAAATTGAATCCACTGATTCTTGCAACACAAAAGATTCAAAATCAAGAATTGGATTTTGCCATTCAACTAGGTAATATTAAGGAATTAAATCAGGTTCTAGCTTCTATGGATAATATGCGAAATGAACTAAAGCATTCGCTTGAAAGTCAGTGGAAGATGGAGCAGTTAAAAAAAGAGCAAATGTCTGCACTGGCACACGATCTAAAAACACCATTGACGTTAATTTTAGGTAATACAGACTTATTGTATGATACCAATCCATCCACAGAGCAGTTAGAGTGCCTTGATTATATAAAAACGAATACACGTAAAATACAAGATTATGTACAGTTATTAATGGAGGTCACCAAATCAAATGATGGTATGCAAGCTAAATTTAATAAGATAGCAATAGCTGAATTCCTACAAAATGTTAAGAGGCAAGCAAATGGTCTATGTATGGTAAAACATATCCAACTGGTTTGGAACGAATGCTATCAATCAAAGTGGATTCAAGTGGATGATAGTCTGCTAGAAAGAGCAATCAACAATGTAGTGGCCAATGCGGTTGAGCATACTTTACAAGATGGAGTCATAACGATTGAGATAGAAGAAGAGAAGGGGTATCTGATTTTTTCCATTTGTGATAACGGAGAGGGATTTACACAAGAAGCCTTAAAGCATGCAACCGAACAATTCTATATGGGAGATAGGAGTCGAAATGTAAAGTCACACTATGGGATGGGACTTTATATTGCCGATTCGGTTGCAAAACAACATGGTGGTTATCTGATTTTAGAAAACGATGCAGATTCACATGGAGCAAAGGTAATATTTCATATACCGATAGGTTAATAGACTACAACAATTGATAAAACAAGCCGTGTTTGGTACAAAACCAAAGAGGATTTTTTTATGGCAAATAATGAAAATGAAAAAGTAAAAGAAGAAGTAGAAGAGAAAAAGGATGAAAAAATAAAAGCAACTGATCAACTAACATTAGATAAAAATAAAAACAATTGTCGCATTCATTTACTTAGCATTATGGAGAGATTGAAGGACATGAATGCCTTCCACCCAACACGAAAACAACGAAGTATGAACATGTCCTTTGGCTCACCCTTGCGGTAGCAATATTTGGTCAAGGGACTAGTCCCTTGTGGGGTTGAGGGGCAAAGCCCCCACTTACGGAGGATACAATTTAAAAACCACTCGTATAAACAAGTGGTTTTAACATTTCTATAATTTAAGTTTTAAATTAAAATATCTTATTGTTAGTTCAGAAAATATTAGATTCCACTTTTGATACTTTGAGTTTTTCCTGCTTTAGTACATTTATATCCAACTGTTATGGTATAAGTTTGCATGTTCCAATGGTTGTCTTTCCATGAAAGCCCCCATCCAAATGTACCAGAAGCTTTAAATTGTGCCGTTTTATTGGAAGCATTTGTGCTAGTGCCACCTTTCCAATTCTCTACATTCCACGCATTTAAAACTCCATATTTCTCATAATCATAATCTACCATATATGGAGTTGGTGTAGAAGAACCATTATAAGAAAAATATCCTTCTGCCCATACTTCCAATATAATATAACCTAATGCGTTATATGCTGAAGCTACTGACTTTTTAGTTGAAGTATATGACGAAGCTTTGTTATTTGCATATATATAATTTGTAGCACACGTATTTAACATGACAGGCATATCTACAGTATCTACAGTATCATATACAAGAAAATCACCTGATGTAAAAAACACAATAGAAGTATCTTCATCAATATTAACAGTTTCATCTATCTGAGCTTCAACATAAGTAATATCTTTTTCATTAACATTATTTGTATTACTTTTAAGTGAAGGAGTAATGTTTGCTGTTTTATTAGTTGAATTTAATAACTCTTTAAGGCTATCTTCTCTTTGTTCATATGGTGTATTAGCAATAATTTTTTCAATACTATTTTTTTTATCTCTTGATAAAGTTGCAGTAGTAGTTGTAGCCATACTTGGTATAACTGGTAAGCCTATCATTACTACTGTTAAAAAAAATGCTATAAGTTTTTTCAATTTAATATCCCCCTTGTTATTTATAATTTTTTTGTCTTTTTTATTAAAAGAAATTATGTAATCCGCACAGCATAATTATTTATAAAAATAAATGCTACGAAAATTAATAGTACTAATATTAAAAAAATTATAATTTTTTTAATATTTATTTTCATACTTTCCCTCCTTAATAAAATATTAAATTATAGAAATTCCATAAAATTGAATTAATTATAACATAGACATCTATAAATGTAAACAACTAAATTTATAAACAATATTTTAGTCATCATAAGTGTTGCAGACCCTCGGAGAGAGCGTGATATAGTTATGTACGACCCGATAGGGGCCTACATAACTAATATTGCGTTACTTTTGTACAAAAGTAACAAAACTTTTAGGCTGAGAAAGAGGGTAAATTTAATAAGATAGCAATAGCTGAATTCCTACAAAATGTTAAGAGGCAAGCAAATGGTCTATGTATGGTAAAACATATCCAACTGGTTTGGAACGAATGCTATCAATCAAAGTGGATTCAAGTGGATGATAGTCTGCTAGAAAGAGCAATCAACAATGTAGTGGCCAATGCGGTTGAGCATACTTTACAAGATGGAGTCATAACGATTGAGATAGAAGAAGAGAAGGGGTATCTGATTTTTTCCATTTGTGATAACGGAGAGGGATTTACACAAGAAGCCTTAAAGCATGCAACCGAACAATTCTATATGGGAGATAGGAGTCGAAATGTAAAGTCACACTATGGGATGGGACTTTATATTGCCGATTCGGTTGCAAAACAACATGGTGGTTATCTGATTTTAGAAAACGATGCAGATTCACATGGAGCAAAGGTAATATTTCATATACCGATAGGTTAATAGACTACAACAATTGATAAAACAAGCCGTGCTGGGTACAAAACCAAAGAAGCATTTCATGTCCACCTTTTGGTACACGTACGCTTAAATTCCATTCTGGATATTGCTTAATTATCTGAATGCGTTCACCAGTTACAAGTGCCACAAAGGAGATATAATGCGTCTTTGTCATTGGATGTTCACTTGTAATAAACCAATCATTTTCAATCACATGGACTGAGAGTGTTTCATCTTCCTTTGCTTTTTTCAACTGCTTAGGACTTAACTTTTTGCCACAGCAAGAGACCTCTGCGGCTCCGGTACAAAGTGTAATATTATGACAAGTGGGACAAATAAAATATTTGGTTTGTTTCATATTACCACTTACAAAATCATTTGGTAATAGATTGCCTGCTAATAGATTCTGTGTGTCAATTCCTAGTATATCTGAAAGCTTCACAAGTAAAGAGATATCAGGAAAACCTAAGCCACGTTCCCACTTTGAAATCGTTTTGTCGCTTAGGTTCATTATGTCAGCGAGTTGCTTTTGTGTCAGGTTTTGTTCTAGACGAAAAGAACGAATGATTTGTCCAAGGTTATTTTGTTGCATTTATTTTTCCTCCCTTTTATTTTAATAGGAATACTACATTGAGCTATACTTTTTATGATTCTTTCCAATAGCGTGCACCGTTTGCTTCACGCTGTAATAAACCATAATCAATCAGCTCACGCCGTAATAGAAAGAAGTCGCCAAACGTGTGCCATTTATCACAGATAGCATTGACTTCTTTTTCGGTATAATACCGATTCACTTCAAATTTACTTGCTAAATATTGAAGTGTAGCAATCTTTAAACGGTGTTTCCTTGATAATTGTGTTATTTTTCCATCTTCATCAAGGAAACGACTAGGATCTATTCTTTGACACATGGTTATTCCACCTTTCCAATCGAATGCTTTTCGTTCCAGATTTCTAGTAAAGTATTAATATCTTCTAGAAATTCTTGTTCTGTTTGCGTCTCACTCATTTGTAATTCTTCCAAAACTTCAAAAGAAAAGGCGGACTTTCCATATTGCTTCCAAGCCTTTGCCATAGCTTGTTCGGGGTAGGAATCCATAGAGACTGAAAATAAAAAACGGTTCTTAGCGCCTTGCATATCCATAGTGGTTCGAATCCATTGTTCTTTATTATCCTTACATATGATACGATATACACCACCAATTCGCGTTCTATTTTTATATTGCTCCTTTAATTCTTTTCTTGATTGTTTATCCATCCGTTAAAACCTCCTTTTTGGATTGATGTAAGGTAGTACACTTTACTCATACATTTTAATGGGTTTTAGGATATTTTACAATCAACGTATCGTAGAGTGAGCAATTGTTTTAATAAATATGTAACTTGGCTAGCCATTGTACTGGCGATTTGATACAATAATAATAGCAGTAAAAGGTAAAATTATCTATGTAGGCATCTTATAATAAGAGGAGGAATTGATATGGCAGTTAAATCAAATATTGTTGACTGGGAAATGATTACAAACTTTGTCATTGATGCATTTGTTGGATATGGTATTCCAAGGGAGGATGCGATAATCTGTGCAGATGTATTGCTAGAATCGGACAAACGAGGTATTGAATCACATGGTGTGAATCGTTTTAAACCAATTTATCTTGATCGAATTAAGGCAGGCATCCAAAATCCAGTTACCAACTTTGAAATCATTAGAGAAACACCAACCACAGCGGTGGTGGATGGACATGATGGAATGGGGCAGGTCATCGGTGTAAAATCCATGAATATGGCAATTGAAAAGGCCAAAAAATATGGAATGGGCATGGTAGTTGCACGTAACTCTACACACTATGGAATTGCAGGCTATTATGCAACGATGGCTACCAAGGCAGGTTGCATTGGAATCACTGGAACGAATGCAAGACCTTCCATTGCCCCTACGTTTGGCGTAGAGAATATGCTTGGTACGAATCCGCTTACCTTTGGGATGCCAACGGATGAAGAATTTCCTTTTGTGTTAGACTGTGCAACCTCCATTACGCAAAGAGGACGAATCGAATATTATTCTCGTGTTGGAAAACCAACACCTGAGGGAATGGTTATTGGTCGAGATGGGAAGAGTAAAACTGATTCTGATCAGATATTATCGGATTTAAACACTGGAAATGCAGCTCTTGCACCACTTGGAGGTATTGGTGAGGAATTAGCAGGATATAAAGGATATGGTTATGCTACGGTGGTGGAAATTCTTTCAGCAGCTCTACAGCAGGGCAATTTCTTATTAGGGCTTACTGGAATTGATGAAAATGGACAAAAAAGACCATATCATTTGGGCCATTTTTTCATTGCAATTGATACAGAAGCGTTTATGGGATTGGAAGCATTTCAAAAGACTTGTGGTGATATACTACGTGACCTTAGAGCCTCTGCAAAAGCACCAGAGAGTGAGCATATTTATACAGCAGGTGAAAAAGAATATTTGGTATGGCTAGAGCGAAAAGATAGTGGAGTTCCAATAAACGAGGCAGTACAAAAAGAAATCATCAATGTACGAGATGAGCTTGGACTTATACAATATAAGTTTCCATTTGAATAAGTTTTATGATAGAAAGATAAAGATATGCACAGGCTTTTCATCCGAGCAAGCCTGTGCATATCTTTATTATCATTTACTCTAACTCAACGAGTAACGCTAAATTTGCTTTTTCGTATTCGTTAAAAACACAATCATCAAAATCATCGGGTAAAATCAAAGGCTCATACCATAATTGTCCCATAAAATAATTCAACAAATCTTTATCTTGAAAGATGTAGCCTTTTCTTGCATAAATTTCATTCTTTGCCAATCGTATTATGATAGAAGGAGCGTTATCAAAATCTTGTTTTTGATAATACTTCATATCTGTAGAATACAAGGGCTCTATCATGTTTGATACATCTCGCACTTCACGAATCTGTTCCATGTAATCTTTAACTTCTTGATAAAAAGTACAATTGTCAAGATAGGTTTGTTTATCGTTGATGGCAGTAAGTAACGCCTCGTCAGACCAAGAAGCATAGTATCTGTCATAGATTCGTTGCTGTAAATCTTGCTCTGATACGATAGAACTTTTATTTTCTTCATCAGAAAATGATGTAGTAATTTCTTTTGTTTCTGTGTCACTAT
The DNA here is from genome assembly GCF_008830185.1 of Candidatus Galacturonatibacter soehngenii. Lineage (GTDB taxonomy): Bacteria > Bacillota > Clostridia > Lachnospirales > Lachnospiraceae > Lachnotalea > Lachnotalea soehngenii. The sequence goes on along the minus strand of NZ_WAGX01000004.1, from coordinate 626,425 downwards.
CCCCAGATTCAAAGATTGTGTCATTGTTTGACTCAATGGTATTAATTTTCGTGTCATCAGTAGCTACATTGTTAGTTAAATGACATCCAGATAAAAAGAAGCAGATACAAAAAATCAATTGTATGTAATGTTTTCTCATATGAAAAATCCTCGTATAAATAGTTAAGTCAGAACCGTTTCTCCATATATTTTAGATTATAATTGAAAAGAAGTCTACTTATAAATAGCAAAAAGTACATCAAGATTTCTTGACAAGCTTTTTTGCGAATGCTAGTATACAAAAATAAGATAAGAAGGAATTCCTTACAGGGAGGATTTTATGGCTATCATTGTTAAAAAGCTGGTTAAGAATGCATCATTTTTATATAAAATGGAATTAATTGCAGGAAGAAACGGAATGAACAATCTGGTTCAATGGGTGCATATCATTGAGGATGATGCGGTGAGTCCATTTTTACATGGATATGAATTGGTATTTACGGCTGGAATATTGAATAAGACGAAAGACTGGCTTTTGGAATTTGCAAAAAAATTAAATGACTCAGGCGTTAGTGCATTTGTAGTAAATCTAGGTCCTCACACAAAAGAAATTCCAAAGGAAGTAGTTGAGTACTGTGACGAAGTAAATATGCCGTTATTTACGATACCTTGGGAGACTAGAATGGTTGACATGACAAGGGATTTTTGCCGACGTATTATGATGAATGATACGGTAGAAAATAGTATGGCATCAACGATTAAAAATATTATTTTTAACATTGGAGACTTGGAGTCTCAAATACTACAGATGGAACGTTATGGATATAAGCGAAGTGACCGATTTTGCTTTATTAGCCTTTACATGGAAGCAAAAGAGCAGGTTTCTTTGGAAGAATATATGGATGAGCTTAACATTCATGCAGAAAAGACGGCTAGAAGAATTCGGGAACTATTTATTTCCTTTACCTATAAAGAAAATCTAGTCTTTGTATTGGTTGATTATACCGATGAAGAAATCGAAAGCTTTTGTAAGGATTTCTTAGATTATGTAAAAGCAAAGAAAAAAGAATATGTGATTCATATGGGTGTTAGTTCCAACCAAGCAGGGATTTACAATCAAGAACAAAATTTTGAAAAGGCAATATCTGCAATGGAGATGGCAAAAAAGCAAAAGGAATATGTGTTATACTACGACTATTTAAGCGTTTATAAGATTCTCTATGCAGTAAATGATAAGACAGTGCTAAGAAGTTTTTACAATGATACGATTGGCCTTTTGGAAAAATACGACAGAGAAAATCAAACGGATTTGCTCTTGCTACTGAAAACCTATTTAGAAAATAACGCAAGTCTTCAGTTGGTTTCTGAAAAAATGTACATTCATCGTAATACAGTAACCAACCAGTTGAAAAAAATCGAGAAAATTACAGGCTTTAATCCGCTTGAATTAGAGGATAAAGTAAAGTTATATCTGGGATTTTATATTCAAGATATTATTTAATTGTGCAACTGCACAAATATATTTGTTCACTTGTTAGTTGCAAACTATGCCTGACCATGTTTATAATACTACCATATTAAACATGATTAATTGCAGCGACGAAGCTATCAAAGCTATCGGTTTGCTGCTTTTTTTGTAGGAGGATATGGAAGATGAACGGTGAAGAGATTAAACGTACACTAAAAGAATATAATTTACAATCCTGGAGTAAGCAAAAGAATCTAAACCCAATACCAGTTGAAAAAGCAGAGGGTATTTATTTTTGGGATTACGAAGGCAATCGCTATACGGATATGTCCTCACAACTTGTAAATATGAATCTTGGTTTTGGCAATCAGGCAATTAACCAAGCAATCAAAGATCAAGTGGATCAGTTTTGCTTTGTAGGTCCATCATACGGAGCCGAGTCAAGGGCAGAACTTGCAAAAAGAATTATTAAATTGATGCCTGAAAATATGGGAAAAGTATTCTTTACCAATGCAGGTGCCGAGTCGAATGAAAATGCAGTAAAAATAGCAAGAATGTTTACAGGAAAACATAAAATATTTAGCCGATATAGAAGTTATCATGGATCTTCTTTTGGGGCGGGTAATTTGACAGGTGAGCCAAGAAGATATGCCTTAGAACCTGGTGTACCTGGTTTTATTAAATTCTTTGATCCATATGTATACAGAGAAGCAGTTGACTTTGAATCAGAAGAAGCAGCTACCAAATATTATTTGACCAAGTTAGAAGAACAGATTCAGTACGAAGGAACAGACAGCATAGCGGCAATTGTAATGGAGACCATAACAGGCTCAAACGGTATCTTAATACCACCAAAGGGTTATATGTCTGGTGTTCGTGCTCTTTGTGATAAATATGGAATATTGATGATATGTGATGAGGTAATGACTGGCTGGTGTCGTACTGGAAAAATGTTTGCATTTGAACATTTTGATATCAAACCAGACATCGTAACCTTTGCAAAGGGAGTTACTTGTGGTTATGTACCACTTGGTGGCGTGGTAGTAACCAAAGAAATTGCAGCTTATTTTGATGATAATTTATTGTCTTGTGGACTTACTTATAGTGGTCACCCACTCTCTTGTGCGGCAGGTGTTGCTTGTGTGAATTACTATGAAGAAGCAAATATACTTGACAATGTCAATGAAGTTGGTATGCTATTAGGTGAGAAACTAGAAGAATTAAAAGCGTCGCATGATTGTGTTGGAGATGTTCGATACATTGGTTTGTTTTCAGCAATTGAGCTAGTTAAAAGCAAAGAAACAAAAGAAGCGTTAGTTCCTTATGGAAAAGATACACAAGGCATCATGGGTAAGATATTAGGACTTCTTAAAGAACGTAAATTTATGACCTATACCCATGAGAATATGATATTAATTGCACCTCCGCTTATTATTACAAAGGAGCAATTAGTAGAAGAATTAGTGAAAGTAGATGAAGTACTTTCTATTGTAGACGATACATACGTGAAATAAAAAAGAAAAGAGGTATGATATGGCAACTCAATTTACATTACCAGGAAGAACCATATTAGGTGAACACGCATTAGAAAGCAGTGAAATGGCAATCAAAAGTCTTGGAAAGAAGGCATTTATTGTAACAGGTAAGGTAGTTACGAAAATGGGAACGGTGGCAATTCTAACTGATTTTCTCAAAAAGTGGGGAATTGCATACGAAATATTTAATGATATTACAGGCGAGCCAACCGATGAAATGATTCTTTTGGGAGTAAAGGCATATCAGGAATCTAAGTGTGATTTTTTGATTGGAATTGGCGGTGGAAGTCCGCTTGATAGTGTAAAAGCAATTGCTGCAATGTCAGTCTTAAAAGGTGATATTGCTGATTATATGGGCGTAGAAATAAAAGGCGAGTTCCCACCTATGGTTTTAATTCCAACAACAGCAGGAACTGGTTCTGAGACAACAAAATTTACAATTATTACCGATACGAAAAAAGGCGTGAAAATGCTTTTAAAAGGTGATGATTTATTGCCAGATGTCGCAATCATCGATCCAGAATTTACATTGACAGCACCAAAAGGTATTACAGCCGCAACAGGTATGGATGCATTAACGCATGCAGTGGAGTCTTACACTTCAAAGAAAGCCAATACCTTAACGGATTTATATGCAATTTCAGCAATCAAGCGTATTTTTAAATATTTACCACTTGCATATGCAGATGGTACCAATCGAATGGCAAGAAAAGAGATGGCAATTGCAGCCTTTGAAGCTGGTGTATGTATCAATAATGCTTCAGTAACACTGGTACATGGTATGAGTAGACCAATAGGAGCCTTGTTTCATGTTCCACATGGGATATCCAATGCAATGCTTATTACAGAGTGTTTGTCTTATGCCAAAGAGGGTTGCTATGACAGATTTGCTGATATGGCGTTTGCAATTGGTGTAGCAAATGAGGGAATGAATGAAAAAGATGCCAGTGAGGCATTTATCAGCGCATTAAAAGATATCTGTAGAAAATGTGAAATACCTACTTTAAAAGAGTACGGAATCAAAGAAGCAGAATTTAGTGCAGCTATCGATAAAATGGCAAGTGATGCCATGGCAAGTGGCAGTCCATCTAATACACGAATGGACATTCAAAAAGAAGATTTAGTAAAGATATATGGCAGATTATTTTAGCTTAGGGGATGCTTAAGCAAACAAGAATAAAACTTACAAGGGCGTAAGGCGAAAGCTTTACGCCCTTGTTGTATCTATCCCTTAAGCCAAAAAGGAGGATTTATATGGCTAATTTAGAAATCATTGAAGATGAGTTTAAAGAAAGGGATGCATCCCTTCCAAGAGAAACAGAAATTAAAATTGAAAACCTATGTGTTACATTTCCAGATAAAAACGGTGGTGAACCAATAATAGCGTTATCAAATGTAAATTTGGAAATAAAACAAGGTGAATTTATCTCTTTACTAGGCCCTTCTGGGTGTGGAAAGACAACCTTGCTTCGTACCATTGCAAATCTACAAGATCAAACATCGGGCGATATTTTGGTAAGAGGATTATCACCAAGAGAAATCCGTTTACAAAAGAAATACGGAATCGTATTTCAATCACCTGTATTATACGAGTGGAGAACAGTACGAAGAAACGTATGTATGCCAATGGAACTTCTTGGAATGCCAAAAAAAGACCGTACTGCAAGAGTTACCAAAATGCTTGAGCTAGTTGGATTGATGGAATTTGGAGAGAAATACCCTCATGAATTAAGTGGCGGAATGCAACAAAGAGTGAATATCGCAAGAGCATTGGCCATTCGTCCTGAAATACTTTTAATGGATGAACCATTTTCAGCGTTGGATGAATTTACAAAGGAAAAGCTGCATGAAGATTTACTTAAAATCTGGAAGAAAACGAATAAAACAATCCTTTTTGTGACCCATAATATTCAAGAGGCAGTGTATTTGTCAGATCGTGTCGTTGTTCTTTCTCCACATCCAGGCCGAGTGTCTGCTGTAGTTGATATTAATCTAGAAAGACCAAGACCGATTGCGATAAAGGAAAGTCAGGAATTTAACGCTTTGGTTTCTAAGGTAAGAAATAGCTTTGAGGGGGTATGAGTATGATTCAAATCAAAAAGGTTCTTTCCTCTAAATACATAGTGACGCTTGTATGGGTAATCGGACTCATTATCCTTTGGGAGATTGGGGCAACAGTCATAGCAGGTAGTAAACGTTCACCTGAAAATATATTGCCACATTTGCATCAAATCATTCAATCTGTATTTACAACCAATAAAGTAAATGGAACGCAAACAGCATTTCAAATGGTATTGAGCAATACAGGGACTACGTTACTACGAGCTGGAATTGGTTTTGTAATCGGTGCAGGTATAGGCTTCTTACTTGCCTTGCTCATGAATTTATTTCTACCAATAGAAAAGATATTATTTCCTTATCTGATGATGATACAAATGATTCCAATTCTTGGTATGGCTCCAATTGTACTTGCAATTACAAAGGACATTAACAAAAGTCGAATTATCATTGCGGCCATATTAACCTTTTATCCTGTGGCAACCAATACATTAGCAGGATTTCAATCAGTGGCAAAAGAAAAACATGAGCTGATGTATTCGTTGGCGGCAAGCAAGTTTGAGATATACCGTAAATTAATGATTCCGTCGTCTTTACCCTATTTTTTCACAGGATTAAAGATATCTGCTCCTATGGCTATTACTGCGGCAATTCTTGTTGACACGTTGCAAGGTGGCGCTGGACTTGGAACTGTACTTTCTCAATCTCTAAAACACGCTACTACCATTTATATCTTTTGGCAGATTGTATTTTTAAGTGCGATGATTGGTATTTTAAGTTTTTATTTCATGCTGTTGCTAGAACAGACAGTATCACCATATAAGAAAAAGAAGAAAAAGTAGGAGGAAATGACATGAAGAAAAAAACACATTTTAAATGGGATAAACAATCCATATCAACTGTGTTATATCCAGTATTATTTGGAATCCTTTTGCTCATTCTTTGGCAGACACAGCTTTTGCACAAGATGATTGGTGCAGATACCTTTGCACTTCCTTTGCCTGGAAGAATTCTTCGAATCATTGCCGATAACAAATCAACTGTTATGAAGAATGTAAATGCAACTGTGATTGTTGCAATAGGGGGACTAATTTGTGGTTCCTTACTTGGATATTTACTTGGAATCATTGCAACTATATTTCCCAAATGGGGAGTAGGGGGCTTAAGCATTGCTTCTGCGATTAGCGCGGTACCAATCATAGCAATTGCCCCAATTTTAAATAACTTAACAAAGGATTTTAGCAATGATGCAAGTACTAGAAGTATGTTAGCAAAAACAATAGTAGTCACCATAACCTGTACGGTTTCCATGAGCATAAATGCTTATAGAGGGTTAAACGAACTCAAACCCTTTTCATTAGATTTAATGAAAAGCTTTGCAGCTAGCAAAGTAACAACTTTTATAAAGCTTCGCATTCCAAATAGCGTACCCTACATTTTCACTGCACTAAGAGTCAGTGTACCAGCTAGTATCATAAGTGCCTTGGTAAGTGAATATTTTGCCGAATTTATTATTGGAGTTGGAAGGCAAATCAGGGAGAACATCGTGCTGGCTCAATATGCAACCGCTTGGGCATATATTGTTGTAGCTTGTGCAATTGGAATTATGATGTATGGCATATTGCTTGTAGCAGAAGGTATTTTGTTGAAAGGTAGAAAATAACCTTTTCAACTTGATATAAACCATTTTCGTATTATAAGGAGGAATTATTATGAGAAATAGCATGAAAGTAACCGCAGTGGCTTTGACACTCGCTCTAACTATGGCATCACTTGCAGGATGTGGTACTTCGACTAAAACAGAGACATCGACACCACCTTCAGAAACCACAAGTACAACCACAGATGAAGTAAAGGAAACAGAGACAAAAAATGATACCAAAAGCACAGGAGACTATTACGACGCAGATACTAGTGCACAAGATATAGTAAAGGATGCGGCAGAGAAAGGAAAAGTGGGTAATTGGGGACTTGGAAATGAATATGAAGTGCAAGCTCTTTTAACCAAATATGGACAGAGTAATTTTTTCTTAAGTCAGGCATTTGATATGGACGGATTTGATGATGATTCCATACTGCTAGCATCTGCTATGACCTATAATGAGCTTGGTCTTGTAAAGAACAGCTACGATGGTGGCTATAGCTATGGCGATTCTGTAAAATACATCGATATGAATGATGAAGGCGTAGCGATGTTAGAAGATAATATCTTTACGACAAGAGAATTTGCTAAGGAAAATCCTAACACAGTCAAAGCATTTATTTATGCATCCATGAAAGGTTGGGAGTACGCATGTGCAAATCCAGAAGAAGCAGCAGAAATTGTATTTAACGCAGGCTCTTCTGTATCAAGCGATCATCAGATTTACATGGCGAATGAAGTGAAAAAATTAGTAGAAACAGATACATTAGGAAATAAAGTAACCGAATACGGAAAGTTCGACGATAAAGCCCTACAACAGACACTTGATTTGGCAAAACAATACATCAAATTAGAGGACAGCGCTGCTGCAGAAAAGTTACTTACATTAACCTTAGATGATTTTTACGATGCCTCTTATTGGACTGAGGCAATGGCATCAGACGGTAACATTGGTACTCCAGAAAAAACGGATGTATCCATCCAGTTAAAATGGTTACCACAGGCTCAATTTATGGGGTATTATGTGGCTGCTGCTAAGGGTTACTATGAAGAAGTAGGCTTAAATGTTACCATCACGCCAGGTGGTGGAGATATCGGTGAAACAACAGCTGTAAATTCAGGTCAGGTTGATTTTGGTGTTACATGGGATGCAAACTTAATTGCAGCAAATGCTGGTGGAATGAACTTAATTGCAGTATCTCAGGTTTATCAAAGATCTGGTTTAGTACTTGTTTATAAAGTAAATAAGTAAGGGAAGTTCATCAAACTTCCTATTATAGAATCAAATCGTGGGTGTATTCGCACCCACGAAATTGTAAGGAGGATGCGCTATGGATTTATTAATTAAGAATGGAACAATTGTCACTGCAAAAGAGTCCTTTGTCGGTGATATTGCAATAAAAGATGGAAAAATTGTTTGTATTGGAACAGACCTATTCGTTGATGCAAAGAAAGTGGTTAATGCTTTTGGAAAACTTGTTTTACCAGGGGCAATTGATGTCCATACACATTTGGCTATGCCATTTGGAGGAACCGTTTCAGCCGATGGATATCTATCAGGAACAAGAGCCGCGGCGTGTGGCGGGGTAACGACTGTATTTGATTATCCAATTCAAAGAAAAGGAAGAGGAATCGTTGAGACCGTACAAGAAAGAAAAGACATGTGTGATCCCGAAGCCTGTGTAGATTATGCGTTTCACTGTTGTATTACAGATTTAAATGAAGGTAGTATTTTAGATGAATTTGAAGCAGCAGTTGATTTTGGTGTAACCAGTTTTAAATGTTTTCTTGTTTATAAAAAAGAAGGCATGATGGTAGATGATGGAACACTGGTTCGCATCTTAAAAAAGGCAAAAGATACAGGAGCAATCACAAACATTCATGCAGAAAATCCCGATGTAATTGACTTAAATATCTCCCAGTTTAAAGCAGAAGGAAAAACATCTGCATGGTATCACTATTTAAGTCGACCAGAATATGTGGAAGCAGAGGCAGATAAGAGAGCAGTTCATTGGGCGAAAGCAGTAGATGCACCTTTATATATTGTACATATGGCGGATAAAGAAGGTCTGGAAGCAGCGGTTGCGGCAAAAAGAGAGGGATATGATATTTACATTGAAACCTGTCCTCAATATCTGGAATTTACTTGTGACGTATACAAAAGAGAAGATGGAAGAAATTTTGTTTGCTCTCCACCAATGAAAAACAAAGAAAGCCAAGAGGCTTTATGGAAGGCAATTATGGATGGTAGTATCGACACCGTAGCAACCGATCATTGTCCGTTTCAAAGCTATGAAAAAGACTGGGGAAAAGATGACTTTACTAAGATTCCAAATGGCTGTGCTGGGATAGAGAATTTATATCCTTATATGTTATCCAAAGCAAATGAAGGAAAAATAAGCTTTAATCGTGCAGTGGAATTATGTGCGACCAATCCTGCAAAGATATTTGGATGCAGTCAAAAGGGTTCGTTAACCGTTGGAAAAGATGCTGATATTGTAATTTATGACATAAATAAAGACGTTACTATTTCTGTTGATAACATGCATTCAGATTATGATCATACCATATGGGAGGGAATCAAGGTAAAGGGATATCCAGTGCAGACCTATGTAAGAGGAACATTGGTGTATGATGAGGGTGAATTCGTAGGAACTCCAGGATTTGGAGAATATGTAAAACGAGAACCAAAAAAATAAGGTTTGGAGTGATAAGATGAGTAAATTTTTATATAAAGAAACTTCGTTATTAGAGGAAGCAAGTGGGTGTCTCTTATGCAATGAGGCGCCTTGCACCAAAGCCTGTCCTCATCAACTTGAAATAGATAAAATAATTCGGTGCTATCGGTTTGACAATAAAGCTGGTGCCATCAATCGTTTACCACTTAGTTCCCCTTGCCAAAGCTGCGTTGATACACCTTGCGTTGCGGCTTGTCTTAAGGGTAAGGTAGGTGCACCTGTACCAATACCAGATATGTTTGAAAAGCTTTCTACCTACGAGAAAATAACGAGAAAAGAGGTAGATTTATCCATAGATTTTTGCGGAGTATCATGTGAGAACCCATTTTTTCTTTCTTCATCAGTTGTAGGAAGTAATTACGAAATGGTAGCAAAAGCCTTTGATATGGGCTGGGCAGGAGTTGCCTTTAAGACCATTGGAACCTTTGTACCAAAAGAAGTATCGCCAAGATTTGATGCATTAAAAAAAGAAGCAGTACCATTTGTAGGCTTTAAAAATATTGAGCAGATTTCAGACCATACATTGGAAGAAAACCTTGCATTTATCAGAGATTTAAAAAGAGATTATCCGACTAAAGTATTTGTTGCCTCCATTATGGGGCAGACCGAGGAGGAATGGACCTATCTTGCAAAAGTAGTAACAGAGGCTGGAGCAGATATCATTGAATGTAACTTTTCCTGTCCTCATATGGCGGCAGACGGCTTGGGTTCTGATGTGGGGCAAAGTCCAAAATTGGTTGAGGCATATACAAAAGCAACGAGAAAAGGTACCCATCTTCCGATTTTGGCAAAAATGACACCAAATATTGGAAATATGGAAATACCAGCTCTTGCAGCAGTTCAGGCAGGGGCAAATGGAATCGCAGCCATTAATACGATTAAAAGTATTATGAATGTAGATTTAGATAGCTTTGTATCAGGACCTTTTGTAGTTGGTAAAACAAGTGTGGGAGGATATTCAGGAAAGGCTGTAAAGCCAATTGCGCTTCGGTTTATTCAAACAATGAAGGCACACAATGGACTTATGGATATACCAATGAGTGGAATGGGAGGTATTGAAACATGGAGGGATGCCTTTGAATTCATGGCTCTTGGCTGTGAAAACATTCAGGTTACCACTTCGGTTATGCAGTATGGATATCGTATTATTGATGACATGATAGAAGGGATGCAATATTATTTAAGTACCCATGGTTTTTGTAATGTGAAAGAAATCGTTGGGAAAGCACTGGTTCATACCATATCTGCAGAGGAGCTAGAGAGAGATTCAATCTGCTATCCCAAATTTGATCGAATGAAATGCATTGGTTGTGGTAGGTGTTATCTGTCTTGTTACGATGGTGGTCATCAAGCATTAAAACAAGATGAACATACCAAAAAACCTGTCATGAATGCAAAAAAATGTGTTGGATGTCACCTGTGCGTTTTGGTATGCCCAGTAAAAGCCATATCGGCAGGAACAAGAGTAAAAAAGAAAGAGCAATAGTAAAAAAATTATCGTAAAGTGTACATAGAAGGAGGTAAGTAACATGGTAGAATGTAGTTATGAAAGAATGGAAGATAAAATTAAGACTTTTAGCAAATTTGGTGATACGGGAAAAGGAGGCATTACAAGATTTTCCTTATCTGAAGAAGCAATTGCTGCAAGATGCGAATTTGTGAAACGGATGGAGGCAATTGGGGCTTCTATTGTAACCGATGATATGGCTAATCTTTATGCGACCATACCAGGGACAGAGGATCTTCCTGCAATTTTTTCAGGTTCTCATATGGATTCCGTTCGACAAGGTGGTAATTATGATGGAATTCTAGGCGTATTAACAGCAATGGAAGTAGCAGAAACGATTGTGAAAGAAAAGATTCCTCATAAGCATCCCATTACTGTTATAGTGTGGACGAATGAAGAAGGTGCAAGATTTGAACCTGCCATGATGTCTTCTGGTGTTATCTGCGGTAAATTTGATAAAGCAGCTATGCTTGCATCAGAGGCAAAAGATAGAAAAGGCTATACTTTTTCACAAGCGCTAGAAGAAAGTGGCTTTAAAGGTGAAGAGAAAAATCGAATGAATCCAGCTAAGACAAAGGCACTGGTAGAGCTTCATATTGAACAAGGGCCAGTGCTTGAAGCAGAGGGGATTGATATTGGTGTGGTAGAAGGCGTATGCGGTATGATTAATTATGAATTTACCTTTATAGGTCAGGCTGGACACGCAGGAACGACTCCTATGAAATACCGTAAAGATGCTCTATATGCGGCTGTAAAAACCATTCAGTACCTTCATGATGAATTAGATCAGTTAGACAGCAAGTTAGTCTATACAACAGGTAAAATATCTGCACATCCAAACATTCATACGATTATTCCAGATGAAGTAAAATTCACATTAGATGCCAGACATCAAGATCCAGAGGTAATTAAGCAAGTACTTACTATTATTAAGAAAATACCAAGTGTAGTAGAACAGTGCAAAGTAAGCTATGAGGAAGCATGGTCTCGTAGGACGGTAAGTTTTACCTCAAAATTGGTAGATTATGTAGAAAAAAGTGCCAGAGAATTTGGTTATTCGAATCGAAGAATCTATAGTGGACCAGGGCATGATGCTCAGTTTGTCATAGATTTAGTTCCAACTACAATGATATTTGTTCCAAGCGTAGGAGGACACAGTCATTGTGAAATTGAATATACACCAGTTGAAAACTGTTTAAAGGGTGCAAATGTATTGTTGCATACGATTTTACATATTGATAAAGAGTAGGAAACGAAAGGAATTTTAAAAAGCTTTTACAAGATAATTAACGTAAAAGCTTTTTTACCCATTACGAAAAGGTGTTATGATAAGAATTTTATTTGCTCTATTAATTCATCCTTACGAAGCAAGCTTCCATGTCCTCCAAGTACAATGGAAGGCTTTGTTTTTCCGTGAAAATCACTGCCACAGGTTGTAAATAAGTGGTAGCGTTTGGCTTCGTTATAATATTGATATGCTTTTGTTGGTGTATGATAACTACTAAAAGCTTCGATTCCATCCATTCCAAGAGAGACAATCTCTTCTAACAGTGATTCCTTTCCATTCAAATTAACACCAGGATGTGCCAATACCGCATAACCATTGTTTTGATGAATCAAATCAATGATTTGATTCATTGGAGGATAGGAAATTGGTACATACAAAGATTTCCCTTGTGCGTAGTAATCCCAATAAAAATTAACATAAGGATTATCCCCTCTGACTTGGCCTGCACGGTATGGAAGCAATAGTGGGTGGTCTTTGTATTCTTCTTTTGCTAGTAATATTTCAGCAAACATTTCTCCTGTCCAAGTTTCAGACCAATAGGTATCCTTTGCAAGATCCCATAGTTCATTTTCTGTTACTTGAAGTCCTAATGCTTGCGTTTTCTCAAGCATTTCCAAAGAAACTTTAAGACCTTGAGAACGAATATTTTGTTCGATTTCCTCAAAATCACTACTAAGATAGTTGATATTATAGCCTAATACATGAAAATTAACTCCGTGGCACACACAATCAATTTCGATACCAGTAATATAAGTAAGCCCTTTTTCTTTTGCAATCTGTTCCACTTGATTGGCACGGACACAATTATGATCCGTAATAGAAAATGTTGTAATCCCTTGTGCTAAGCATTTATCAAGCAGTGCAAGAGGGGTTAACTCCCCATCATTACTAAAAGAACTATGCATGTGTAAATCAATCATAATGAATCGTCCCTCCTTTGACATTTTTTATAAGTTTTTCATACATAAGTAGCATAAAAAGCAATAAGAAAAGCAAGTAAATTGGGAGCAGGGAAACGGCAATATAGTTAGCGATTAAGCCAAAAAGCGGTGGCATCAGGCAGGTTCCTAAATAGGCGCAAGCCATTTGTACACCTATAATGGCTTGCGACTTATCTGCACCAAAATGCATTGGTGTAGAATGGATGATGCAAGGATATATAGGTGCACAGCCAAGTCCAATTAATAAAAGACCAAGTATTGCACTACCATTGCCAAAAGGTAGTAGTAAGACTAGAATCCCAGTAAATAAAATACCTTCACCTAATCGAATCATTTGTGTGTTGTTTAATTTAATTGTTAAAAATCCACTAACAGCACGCCCAATTGTTATGCCAATAAAAAACAAACTGGCATAACCAGCGGCGATGGTGCTTGTTAAACCCTTATGTAATACAAGATAGCTGCTTGCCCACAAGCTAGTGGTTTGTTCCAAGGCACAGTAACAAAAAAAGGAAAGCATCACTTCCTTTGCACCAGGAATGCTTATGATTTGCTTTAAAGATAATACTTCTTTATTAGAAGGTGTCTGGTCAGTAGTATGGCTCGTCTTTGAATGCTTGCTCCATAGCGGTAAACTAATCAATAAGATTAGCGTTAACAGGATTTGTAGATACGAAATATAGCGATAACCCATATTCCAGTTGTTACCTCCTGTCAATGCATATGCCATAATATAAGGACCAAGAGAAGCGCCAACGCCCCACATACAATGAAGCCAGCTCATATGGCGGCTTTCATAGTGAAGCGCAACATAATTATTAAGAGAAGCATCTACACTACCAGCCCCAAGTCCATAAGGAATTGCCCAAAGACATAACATCCAAAAGGAGGGACTAATCGAAAACCCAAACAATGCCACTGCGGTCATGCCAACACTTATGGCGGTTACTTTACCTGTTCCAAAACGTTTGGTTAGACGGTCGCTTTGCAGACTTGATACGACAGTTCCTAAAGCAATAATAATGGAAATCGCGCCCGCATAAGAAATAGGAACGTTAAAATCTTTATACATTGTCGGCCAAGCAGAGCCTAAAAGAGAGTCTGGTAAGCCTAAACTAATAAATGCTAAGTAAATAATTGCGAGTAGTAATTGTATCATGTTGTCCTCCTATGTATCTTGTTATTCATATGAATAGAATAACGTCATAAACCGCTTGATGCAAGATATATTTAGACGTATAATATAACAAAAGCGACCAGAAAGGAGGAAGGGAATGGGACTTTCTCATTGCGGCTTAAATTTAAATCGTGAAAATAAAGAATTACAACCTCATGGAAGTGCTGAATTTCCATGTGCTGGATATAAAGCAGAGTATTTTGATAATCCACAAGATAGTATACCATGGCACTGGCATGAAGAAATAGAAATTGCCTTTGTAAAAAAAGGGGCGTTAAAGTTAAAAATACCAACCAAATCGTTTGATCTAAAAGAAGGAGATTGCATTGCGATTAACTCCAATGTTCTTCATTATGCAATTGCACAGCCTAAGTGTGAGTTACATTCTTTCGTCTTTAGTCCGTTACTTATTACAGGAAATGATACAAGTGTATTTGCAACCAAATATGTAAAACCACTTATCAACTGTAGTTCATTTGATGGATATGTATTTAGCGAGCAAGATTTCGTTATTGAATCCTTTGTTCGTGCATTTAACGCGCTTGCAAGTGATGTAACGGGCTATGAATTTATCGTTAGAGATAATCTCTCTTTTTTATGTTTTACTCTTTATGAATATTTTAAGCAAGAAATTGGCGTGAAAGAAGAAGTAAAGAATCAAGATAATATACGAATTCGAAAAATGCTTGATTTCTTACATGAACATTTTACAGAGAGACTTACTTTGGCTGAGGTTGCTAAGGTTGCTGATATTGGAGAAAGAGAATGTTTACGTTGTTTTCAAAGAACGATTCAGCTTTCACCCATGCAATATCTATTAAAATATAGAGTAATGCAAGCTGCTACATTGCTTCAAAAAGATTCTACGAAAAACATCATTGAAATAGCAAGCATTTGTGGGTTTGATAGCACTAGTAACTTTTCTAAAATGTTTAAGCGGTTTTATAATTGTACACCAAGGGAATATCGAAAGAGGAATGAATAGGGGAATGTATAAAGAGAAAGAGGGGAAAATATGGATATACTTGTTTTAGGAAATGGTTTTGATTTAGAGCATGAACTACCAACAAAGTATAGTGACTTTCTTATGTTTGTCACCCGCTTTTTGGAACTTTTTCAGGAGAAAGAAATCGTTTGCAAGAGTCAATTTGATTCGTACTTACTAAATTTGTGTAACAACCAAGAGAGGAAGGAACTGAAACTTGAATTATTTGAGCTTGTTCATAATAATATCTGGATTACTTATTTTTTGGAAAAGCAACAAGAATTGGGAGTGAACTGGATAGATTTTGAAAAGGAAATATCGAACATGATTCAAGTAATGGAATACGTTATTTCCTATATAAAGAATGAACGGGATAAAGATAAGCAACAAATTAAAATTCCTCATTATGTTTGTGATAATATGAAACGCTTGATGCCTTCTATGGAGGAATACATATCAAATATAGAACAAGTATTGAATCAGAAAGAAATGTTGTTGGAAGATTTAAATAAAATGATTCGAAGCTTAGAAATCTATCTATCCGATTATGTAGCAAAGTTAGAGATTGAAGTATATAATCCAGATATCTTTAAATTAGCACCTGATTATGTGCTAAATTTTAATTATACGAGTACATATCGAAATTTATATGCGAAAAATGATGACCTAATTGGGTATGACTATGTTCATGGAGAAGCAAACTTTCATAATACGATGAGTACTTGTAATATGGTACTTGGAATTGATGAATACTTGCAGGAGGAGGAAAAGGATAAGAATGTAGAATTTATCGCATTTAAAAAATATTATCAACGAATTAAAAAGAAAACTGGCAGTTTGCATCGGGATTGGATGGATGAAATCTATCTTACGCCACTTTTAGCAATTGCTCAAAAAATGATACAGGAAAATTGCGCATATTTGCAAATGCCTTACAGTGAAGGAGATTGGGCATATCAACGTTTTGATGGTAGTTATGAGTGTGACGAAAAGACAAGACGTTTTATTTTTGAAATCAATCAGCTGATTGCAAGCACCAATGATAAAGTGTTGGTAGCCTTACAAAATTCTGACGAACTATTAGAATGTGCAGCAAGTATTGATGATGAAATCAATATCAATGATTTTGATCATGCATTTTGCAAGGCAATGAATCGTTTTCAATTGAAACAATCTAATACCAATGACATTTGGAAAAAATTATTTTACCTTTCTGAAAATGTAAATCGCAATGATCTTTTGAAATATATTACAAGAAAGGAAGAGCAGGCAAAAGATACCATTGAGCTTGCAAGAATCTGTTATTTTAAAGAAGTGATTCAAGAGAAAGAATATTTTGAAAATCAGGAAGAATATGAGACCGAAAAAGGAAGGTAAACAATGAAACAGGCAACATTATTATTGAAAATTGGTTGTGAATTAGGAGAAGGTTGTGTTTGGGACGAGAAAAGAAATCGACTTTATTTTATTGATATAACTGGGAGACAATTGCATTGTTATTTACCAGAGCAAAATGAATTAACTTCTATGCCAGTAAGTAATTTGATTGGAACTATTATATTGTATGTGGATGGAACTTTACTAGCATTGGAGCGACATTCCCTTTATCATATTAATTTTGACGAGAAAACAGAGGTGTTTTTACAACGACTACCTTTTCATGAAGAACTTCGCTTTAATGATGGAAAATGTGATAGATTTGGACATGTATGGGTAGGAACAATGGCAATCAATCAAGATGAACCAAGTTCAAAAGGAGCGGGAAGTCTATATTGCTTAGAACCACATCTAGATAATAAGAAGGGGGATTTTAAAGTAAGACAATGCTTAACAAATTATACGATTCCAAATGGTTTAGCGTGGAGTAGCAAGGACGAAGTGTTTTATCATATCGATACTCCAAAGCATGTAATCAACCGTTTTTCTGTTACTAAGCAAGGACTAACTAATGAAAAGAGAACTCTTTTATCTATTTCAGAGCAAGAAGGTTTACCTGATGGCATGACAATAGATACGGATGGAAACTTATGGATTGCAATGTGGGGAGGTAGTAAGGTAGTATGCTATGATCCACGTATTGGAGAAAAGATTGATGAAATCTATGTACCAGAAAAATATGTAACATGTGTTACATTTGGTGGGAGCGATATGCACACACTTTATATTACTACCGCAAAAAACGGACAAAAAGAAGGAGGAAATCTTTATTACATACGTCTAGACCAAAAGGGAAGAGCCGCATATCGGCTGTCCTAGAGGGATAAATCATAGATAGGAAGGCATATCCATAAAAATAAGGGCAAGGAGAAAATCATGAAAATAGCAATTGTAACAGGTGCTTCATCGGGTATTGGCAAGGAGTTTGTAAAACAACTTTCTACATCCAAACATTTGGACGAAATATGGATGATAGCAAGACGAGAAGAACGTTTAAATGCACTAGCAAAAAAAATACCTACAAAATTAAAAGCCATTGAACTTGATTTACTGAGTGTGGAATGCATGGAACAATTAAAAGAAAGATTAGAGAAGGAAAAACCACAGATAAAAGTATTAGTTAATTCTTCAGGATTTGGTAAGTTTGGAAAATTTAATGATTTAACCAAGGAAGAGATTAATAATATGATAGACTTAAATTGCAAAGCCTTAATTCATATGACCTATTTATGTTTGAATTATATGAAGAAAGAAAGCAAAATTATTATGATGGGTTCTGCTTCTTCTTTTTTTCCTTTGCCTGAATTTAACTTATATGCCTCTACAAAGGCATTTGTGGTACATTTTAGCAGAGCGCTACATGTGGAATTAAAAAAAAGAGGGATTACAGTTACAACAGTTTGCCCAGGCTATGTTAGAACGGAATTTTTTAAAGTTGCAAAGGATACAAAAAATCCTAATACCTGCAAGAACTTTAAACCAATGTATGAGTCAAAGGATATCGTAAAAAAAGCGTTAAAAGATAGCCAAAGAGGAAAGGATATGTCTGTATATGGTATCCAGATTAAGATACTTCGACTTCTATCAAAGATGTTACCCCACCAATTGATAATGTGGATTTGGTTACGTATCAAATAATATACGTCTTGTCGATATAAAGAACCTGACTTGCTACTAGGCTTGCAACATAACATTAATAATGACAAGTTTACTGGAAAATGTTATAATAGACGTTAAGAAATAAAATGTGGCAAACGTATGTTTGCAACACCGTAATACTTAGGAGGAAAAACAATGTCACTTTTACAAGCGATTTTGATGGGGATAATACAAGGGATTACAGAATTTTTACCAGTGAGTAGTTCAGGACATTTAGCAATTTTTAAAGAGTTATTTCAAATTGATTTAGAAACGGGCATACTTTTTGATATTATGCTTCATCTTGGAACGTTATTGGCAGTTTTTATTGTTTATTTTAAAGATATCAAACGATTGGTGATTGAAAGCTTTGCCATACTATATGATTGTATCCTAAATTTAAAGATTTTCATTTCAAATATAATACATAAAAATAATGAAGGCTATAGACCACTTGTACGAAACGCTTATCGTAAGTTTGTAATACTTGTAATCTTTTCAACGATTCCAACGGCTATTATTGGATATGCTGCAAAGGATTTGATTGAAGTCGTGTCCAAAATACTAATTGTTCCAGGGGTTTGTTTGATTATTACTGGTATCTTACTTTTTATTGCAGATAAATATAATGATGGGACAAAGACTCCAAAGCAAGTTTCCTATAATAATGCATTTATCATAGGAATCTGTCAGGGAATTGCAACACTTCCTGGAATCTCTCGTTCGGGAACAACCATCACAGCATGTTTGGTCAGTGGATTTGATAAAAAATTTGCTGTAAAATATTCTTTTATTATGTCCATTCCAGCTATTTTAGGTGCGGCGGTTTTGGAACTAAAGGATATTACCACTATGAATGTTACGCCGAGTGAGATAATAAATTATGTTGTTGGTGCAGTTGTGGCCGCATTAGTTGGATATATCTGCATTAAAACCATGTTGGTTGTAGTACGAAGAAAGAAATTTAAATTTTTTGCTATTTATTGCTTATTGGCAGGTACATTAGCAAGTGTGGGTTATTTTGTTATTTCTTAAAGAGGTAACAAAAATAGAAATATGGGAGGCAGTATCATGAGTTCAAGTACGAGCAGAAAGAAGAGTACTTCACAAAGGACAAAACGTACATATAATAAAAGAAACACTGGAAAAGGGAAAAAGACACAACAAAAAGATAATAGCTTTTTAAAAGTAGAGATTGTACTTTTGCTTATTTTAGCGTTTTCTATCATCTTATTACTGAGTAATTTTGGGATAGGAGGTGTTGTTGGCAATTCAATCAGTACGGTTGCCTTTGGCGTATTTGGAATTATGTCATATGTTCTTGCCTTTATTCTTTTTTTTGGATGTGCACTCTTTATATCCAACAAGGACAATCCAAGAGTTGTAATTAAGATAATTAGTGGTATTGTTTTATTTTTGCTAGTGTGTGCATTTACACATTTAATTAGCAAAGCCTATCAACAAACAACTACGATAAAGGAATTCTATGAATATTCCTCCATTCATAAAAGTGGAGGTGGTATTGTAGGAGGTGGTTTAAGTAAGTTGTTTGCTTCTGCGTTTGGAACGGTGGGAGCATATGTGATTGATATAACCTTGATTATTATATCGATTGTCATTATTACCGAAAAATCTTTCTTAAAGGTAGTGAAAAAAAGTAGTAATAAAGTATATTCTACCGCAAAGTCAACCGCAGTTGCAGGTAATGAAAGATTAAAAGAAAAAGCATTACAAAGACAAATAGAAGCAGAGAATAGGCGTATCAATAAAAAGGTTGAAGGCGTTAGTATTAATACTTCGATTGAGACTGGAAAAAAAGCACAAAAACAAGACATCCATGAAATTACAATGGATTTTATGCCAGATCCTAGTATGGCAAATCCTCTGCCACCAGACCTTACCATAGAAAGAAATGAGCCAATTCCTGATTTGGAGGATATTACATTAGAAGCAACGAATGCTATAGATACAGAACCTGTTGCATTAGAAGAATCCTTTGATTTAGAAGATGTATTATATAAAAATGCAATAGAAGAAGTAAAAATGAGTGATACTAGTTATGAACTTGAGAGTCAAGAAATGACCGAGCTAGAATCACAGGCCATTGAAGTTGTACAAGCAGAGCCAGTTAAAAACAAAGAAAAATTGGGCGAAGAACAAACAACGCTTGCGACCGATGAAATTTCCAAAGAAATTGAAGCCAATAAACCAGTGAAAGAATATGTGTTCCCACCTCTTTCTTTGTTAAAGAAAAGCAATGTAAGAGGCGCAGGTGATTCTGATATCTATTTAAGAGAGACGGCGGCTAAGCTTCAGCAAACATTACAAAACTTTGGTGTTCGTGTTAATGTAACGAATATTAGTTGTGGGCCGACAGTAACAAGATATGAATTGCAACCAGAAATGGGCGTTAAGGTAAGTAAAATTGTAAGTTTATCGGATGATATTAAGTTAAACTTAGCAGCGGCAGATATTCGAATCGAAGCACCAATACCTGGAAAAGCAGCAGTTGGTATTGAAGTTCCCAATAAAGAAAATAGTACCGTTATGCTTCGTGACCTTCTTGAATCAGCAGAATTTAAAAAGCATTCCTCCAACCTAGCTTTTGCGGCAGGAAAAGATATCGGAGGACAAACCGTTGTTACTGACATAGCTAAAATGCCACACTTATTAATTGCAGGATCAACGGGTTCTGGTAAATCAGTATGTATTAATACACTCATCATGAGTATTCTATATAAAGCAAAGCCAGATGAAGTAAAGTTAATTATGATTGATCCAAAGGTAGTTGAGCTTAGTGTTTATAACGGAATTCCTCATCTGTTTATTCCTGTTGTTACTGATCCAAAGAAAGCGGCTGGTGCACTTAACTGGGCAGTTGCCGAAATGACAACGAGATACAAAAAATTTGCTGATTTGAATGTGAGAGACTTAAAAGGATATAATGAAAAGATTCAAACAATTAAAGACATTGAAGAAGAAAATAAGCCAGAAAAATTACCTCAGATTGTAATCATTGTAGATGAGCTTGCGGATTTAATGATGGTTGCACCAGGAGAAGTGGAAGATTCGATTTGTCGTCTTGCTCAGCTTGCAAGAGCAGCAGGAATACACTTAATTATCGCAACACAAAGACCTAGTGTAAATGTAATTACAGGATTGATTAAAGCAAACATGCCATCTCGAATTGCGTTTGCAGTATCTTCAGGAGTAGATTCTAGAACAATAATTGATATGAATGGAGCAGAAAAGTTACTTGGAAAGGGAGATATGTTATTTTATCCGCAGGGCTATCAAAAGCCTGCCCGTGTACAAGGTGCTTTTGTTTCAGATAAAGAAGTGAGCGATGTGGTTGCCTTTTTAACAAAAGAACATGGAGAGGTAGAATATAGTAAAGAAATAGAATCCTCAATTACTGCAACTTCACAAGTTGCAGCAGATGCTGGCAGTACGGGAGTAGAAAGAGATGTATATTTTATAGAAGCAGGTAAATTCATCATAGAAAAAGATAAAGCTTCGATTGGTATGCTTCAAAGAGTATTCAAAGTGGGATTTAATCGTGCTGCAAGAATTATGGATCAGCTCTGTGATGCTGGTGTAGTTGGGGAAGAAGAAGGAACTAAGCCACGTAAAGTTTTAATGAGTTTAGAGGAATTTGAACAATTTATTGACGAATGCGTATAAGCTATGGTAAATATATTTAGTATGAGTTTGAAAAGTTAGCCGAAAGTAGGATTGTAACGGTAGGAGGAAACGATGAAAACAGATATCCAAATCGCACAAGATGCACAAATGATTCATATCAAAGAGATTGCAAAGAAATTAGATATTACAGAGGATGATTTAGACTTATATGGTAAGTATAAAGCAAAATTATCCGATGAATTATGGGATAAAATAAAAGATAACAAAGATGGTAAATTGGTTTTAGTAACAGCTATTAATCCGACGCCAGCAGGAGAAGGTAAGACAACTACAACGGTCGGACTTGGACAGGCCCTTGGTAAGTTAAATAAAAAGGCTTTGATTGCTCTTCGTGAACCATCACTTGGACCTTGTTTTGGAATAAAAGGTGGTGCTGCTGGTGGAGGATATGCGCAGGTAGTGCCAATGGAGGATTTAAACCTTCACTTTACTGGAGATTTTCACGCCATTACTTCTGCGAATAATTTATTGGCTGCTTTGCTAGATAATCATATACAACAAGGAAATGAGTTAAACATTGATACCAGACAAATTGTTTGGAAACGTTGCGTTGATATGAATGATCGTGTACTTCGAAATGTGGTAGTCGGTCTTGGAAATAAGATGGACGGTGTTGTAAGAGAGGATCATTTTGTTATTACAGTTGCATCTGAAATCATGGCAATACTATGCCTGGCTAATGATATGCAGGATTTGAAAAGGCGACTAGGACGAATTATTGTTGCATATAATGATAAAGGTGAACCCGTTACGGCAAATGATTTACAAGCTACAGGAGCAATGGCAGCTTTATTAAAGGATGCTTTAAAGCCAAATCTAATTCAAACATTAGAACATACCCCTGCGCTAATACATGGAGGCCCTTTCGCAAACATTGCTCACGGATGCAATAGTGTAAGAGCAACGAAGACGGCTCTTAAGTTAGCGGATATTGTTGTTACCGAAGCAGGATTTGGAGCGGATTTAGGAGCAGAGAAATTCTTTGATATCAAGTGTCGTAAGGCCAACTTAAAGCCAGATGCAGTCGTTTTGGTTGCAACGGTTCGTGCGTTAAAATATAATGGTGGTGTTGCAAAAGCTGATTTATCAGTGGAAAATATAAAAGCACTGGAAAAAGGAATTGTTAATTTAGAAAAACATATAGAAAATTTACAAAAATATCAGGTACCAGTAATTGTAACTTTGAATTCTTTTATTACGGATACGGAAAAAGAATATCAATTTATTAAAGATTTCTGTGAAGAAAAAGGCTGTGAATTTGCTCTATCTAAAGTATGGGAATACGGTGGAGAGGGTGGAATTGACCTTGCAAACAAGGTGATTGAGACGCTCGAAACTAAGACAAGTAACTTTAAACCTTTATATGAAGACCAGTTATCATTAAAGGAAAAAATTAATAAAGTAGCGGTTGAAATATATGGTGCAGATAAAGTGACGTATGATTCATCTGCAAATAAAGCTCTGGCGCACATTGAGGCACTTGGATTTTCACATTTACCTGTCTGCATGGCAAAGAATCAATACTCCTTATCGGATGATGCGACTTTGCTAGGAAGACCAGAAGGGTTTGATATCCATGTAAGAGATGTATATGTTTCAGCAGGAGCTGGATTTGTAGTCGTGTTAACGGGAGCAATAATGACCATGCCAGGTCTTCCGAAAAAGCCTGCTGCAAACACGATTGATGTAGATGATAATGGTATTATTAGAGGACTATTTTAAGATGGAAGGATAGCAATCATGGCACAAATTATTGATGGTAAAATGATTTCACAACAAATTAAAGATGAATTAAAAGAACGTGTTGCAAAGCTAAAAGAAGAAGGAAAAGAAATAACTTTAGCGGTAGTTCAAGTTGGCAAGGACCCAGCGTCAAGTGTATATGTGAATAATAAAAAGAAGGCATGTGCCTACATTGGGATTAATTCTCTTTCTTATGAGCTAGAAGAGACGATTACGGAAAAGGAATTGTTAGAGCTTATATATGAATTGAATGATAATCCTGTTGTAAATGGAATACTAGTTCAGCTTCCATTACCGTCTCATATTAAGGAAGATAAAATTATAAATGCAATCAATCCTAAAAAAGATGTAGATGGTTTTCACCCTCAAAATGTAGGAAGCATGTGCATTGGAGAAAGAGGCTTTGTATCTTGTACACCTGCAGGTGTTATTCAATTATTGAAGCGTTCCAATATATCGATAGCAGGAAAAGAATGTGTTGTGATTGGCAGAAGTAATATAGTAGGAAAACCAATGTCGTTGCTTTTGCTACAAGAAGATGCTACTGTTACCATTGCTCATTCTAAAACAAAGGACTTAAAGGAGGTTACAAAAAGGGCAGATATATTGGTGGTAGCGGTTGGAAAACCTAAGTTTATTACGAAAGATTATTTGAAAAAGGGTGCTATTGTTATTGATGTTGGTATCCATCGTGATGAAAACAATAAATTATGTGGTGATGTTGATTATGATAGCGTTATTGATGAAGTAAGTGCAATTACTCCTGTACCAGGTGGAGTAGGACCTATGACAATCGCCATGTTAATGAATAATTGTGTAGAATCAGCATTAAATATTTAGAAATGAGGAAATGATTATGGTTTGCACTAAATGTGGTGTGGAACTGAAAGATACCGATTTATTTTGTTTGAAATGCGGTGCGGAAGTTCAAATCGTACCAGATTACAATCCTGTTGAGGAGATTGTAATACAAAATCTAGCACTTGCACAGCAAAACGAGATAATATCCCAAAATACAAAAGAAACGCAAAGTGATACAAAAAAGATAGAAACAAAAAAAGTAAGAAAAGAAGAGAAAGTATCAAGTTTACATAAAAAAAAGACAAAGCGTAAGACGTTTTTAACGTTTCCTAGATTTGCCTCTATCGTAGTCATTTGTGTTTTCATTGCGTTTTTTTTATGGAATAAACACAAGAATTCATTTGCATATCAATACGAAAAAGCACAAGTATATTTAAGTAACGAAAATTATCAAGACGCTTTGGAGTACTTAAACAAGGCACTTTTAATAAAGGACAACGATGTAGATGTATTGTATTTAATGGCAAAAGCTTACATTGGACTAAATAAGATTGACGACGCGATATCATATTTAAAAGAAGCATTGGTACTTGATTCAAATAACGAAAAAGCAGCCAAACAATTAATTGAAATATATTCTGATTACAATTATACGGATGAATTGAATGCGTTTGTTTCTGATATCAAGGATACGCAATTAGCGAAAGGACTAGGTGATTTTTACTTAAACCGTCCTTTGTTTAGTATCGAAAGTGGAACTTATGATAAATTTATATCGGTGGAATTAAAAACAAACACCCAAAACGATATCTACTATACGGTAGATGGGACAAAACCTACTACACAAGCAATTAAATATTCGGGACAAATAAGGCTTCGAGGCGGGACTACGATCGTTAGAGCTGTTGCTGTTAACGAGGCAGGAGAATATAGTATTGAAAATATTCAAGAATACACGGTTCATTCAACGGTTCCAGATAACCCTGTTATAAAGCCAGCTTCTGGGACATATACATCACCAAGCCCAATACATATTACGATACCAGATAATTGTAAGGTGTATTATACTTTAGATGGAAGTACTCCCAATGAAACATCCTTCTTATATACGAAACCCTTAGATATGCCATTAGGTAAACACACGTTGTCAGTTGTTGCAATTGATGAAAATGGTATCGTAAGTAATACTATTCAAAGTAATTATGATTTACAGTTTGACGCTGTTTTTACCGTAGACCAAGCACATGATATTATTGTGCAAAGACTAGGGGAAGAACTGATAGATGAGAAGGGGGCATTTACATTAGAGTGTGAGTCTGCAATCGAAATTGGCGGTTACAATCTGTATTCTTTTGAAAAAGTATATGGAAGAGATGCAAATGGGAATAAAATTTGTGGTTCGGAAAAATATGCGTTTGATGTATTAACAGCAGAAACCTATTATGCAGTTACGAATGTGGCAGGTGGATATGATTTGACACCATTTTAAAGGAAGACTGTTAAGTCTTCCTTTTATAATATGCAGAATATAACGTTACCGTATTTTATGTATTGCTTTAGAAAATAATTGATGTATTAATTAATAAATTGAATAGAACCACCATTTAAAGACTTAATTCTTGCTAATGAATAAACTTCTATTTTCGCTTCTTCTAGTTTTTGTCTTCCAGGCTGAAAAGATTTTTCTATTAGAATACCTAGACCTGCAATGGTAGCATTTGCTTTGCGAATAAGACGAATCGCACCAGTTGATGCTTCTCCATTTGCTAAAAAATCATCAATGATAAGGATATGATCCTCTTCGCAGATGTGAGATTTTGCTATCGTTAATTCATAACTTGTGCCTTTTGTAAAGGATACAACTTCAGTACCATATAAGTCGGTCTTTAGAACTTTAGAAGGTGATTTCTTCATTATGACCAAAGGAACATTCATTTCTAAGGCAGTCATCAAAGCAGGAGCAATACCAGAGCTTTCAATTGTCGCAACTTTAGTAATACCTTTATCTTTGAAATGATTTGCAAACTCTTTGCCTATTTCTTTCATTAAGTATGGATCTACCTGATGATTAATAAAACTGTCTACCTTTAATATTTCATCATTTAAAACTTTACCTTCTTTGCAGATTCTTTCTTCTAATAAATTCATACGTTTCACTCCATCATTTTTCATTCAATATAGCCAAGAACGATTAGCTCATTGTTATAAAAATTATATCATAATAAATCGAAAAGGCATAGAAAATAATCCAAGATATCCACTTTGAATATAAACTTGTTTAAATTTCAATTGAAATTTTCGACACGATGGTCTATTATATATATAGTATTTAAGAAGGAGGATTTCTATGTATAAAATAGTAAAAGCCGAAGAACTTGCTAAGAATATCTATCTTATGGAGGTTGAGGCGAAAAGAGTTGCGCATTCATGCAAACCGGGACAATTTGTTATCGTTAAGCTTGATGAAAAGGGGGAACGTATTCCACTTACTATTTGTGATTATGATAGAGAAGCGGGAACTATTACGATTGTTTTTCAGACATTAGGAGCATCCACTCAAAGAATGGCTGAATTAAATGTTGGAGATAGCTTTAGAGATTTTTCTGGACCACTTGGATGTCCTTCTGAGTTTCTAGATGAAAGTATAGAAGAGCTAAAAGGCAAAAAGATGTTATTTGTAGCTGGTGGGGTTGGTACAGCGCCAGTTTATCCACAGGTAAAATGGCTTCATGAAAATGGAATTGAAGCAGATGTAATTGTAGGAAGTAAATCAAAAGACATGCTTATTCTTGAGAAAGAAATGAAAGCAGTTGCAGGTAATTTATATATTACAACAGACGATGGTTCATATGAAAGAAAAGGTTTAGTTACTGACGTCATCAAAGATTTAGTTGAAAATCAAGGTAAGAAGTATGATGTTGTGGTTGCTATTGGGCCTATGATTATGATGAAGTTTGTTAGTTTATTAACAAAGGAACTTGGTTTACACACCATAGTAAGCTTAAATCCTATCATGGTAGACGGAACTGGTATGTGCGGTGCCTGTCGTGTAACCGTTGACGGAAAGGTTAAATTTGCCTGTGTAGATGGTCCAGAATTTGATGGACATTTGATTAACTTTGATGAAGCAATGAAGAGACAGCAAATGTATAAGTCTGATGAAGGGCGAGCAATCTTAAAGCTTCAGGAAGGCGATACGCATCATGGCGGATGTGGCGAATGTGGAGGTGACGAATAATGGACGTAATGAAAAAAGTTCCTGTAAGAGAACAGGATGCGAAAGTGCGTGCAAAAAACTTTGAAGAAGTTTGTTTAGGATATAACAAAGAAGAAGCGATGGAGGAAGCCATTCGTTGTCTTAATTGTAAAAATGCAAAATGCGTAGTTGGTTGTCCGGTATCCATAGATATCCCAGGTTTTATTCAGGAAGTGAAAGCGGGTAATATAGAAGAAGCCGCAAAGATAATCGGTAAATCATCTGCTCTACCTGCTGTCTGCGGACGTGTATGTCCTCAGGAAACGCAGTGTGAAGGTGTATGTATCAGAGGAATCAAAGGTGAACCTGTATCGATTGGTAAACTGGAACGATTTGTGGCAGATTGGTCAAGAGAAAATAACATAGAACCAGAAGCACCAAAGCCATTAAATGGTAAAAAAGTAGCTGTAATCGGATCTGGCCCAGCAGGACTTACTTGTGCAGGAGATTTGGCAAAAGAAGGTTATGATGTAACCATTTTTGAAGCTTTACATGAGCCAGGCGGTGTATTGGTATATGGTATTCCAGAGTTTCGTTTGCCAAAAGATACTGTTGTAAAGCATGAAATTGACAACGTAAAAAAATTAGGCGTTAAAATAGAAACAAACGTAGTAATTGGTAAATCTACTACCATAGATGAATTATTAAATGAAGAAGGATTTGACGCTGTGTTCATTGGTTCTGGTGCAGGTCTACCTAAATTTATGGGAATCCCTGGTGAAAATGCAAATGGTGTATTCTCAGCCAATGAATATTTAACCAGAAACAACTTGATGAAAGCATTTATGCATGGCTATGATACTCCAATTCTTGCTGGACAAAAGGTTGCAGTTGTTGGTGGCGGAAACGTAGCAATGGATGCGGCAAGAACTGCGCTTCGTCTTGGTGCAGAAGTTCATATTGTATATAGAAGAAGTGAAGAAGAGCTTCCAGCCAGAGTAGAAGAAGTACATCATGCGAAGGAAGAAGGCATCATCTTTGATTTGTTAACCAATCCAATCGAAATTCTTGTAAATGAAAATGGATGGGTAAAAGGAATGAAATGCGTTAAAATGGAACTTGGAGAGCCAGATGCATCTGGAAGAAGAAGACCATTTGAAGTAAAAGATTCAGAATTTGTGATTGAGCTTGATACCGTTATTATGTCACTTGGTACTTCTCCTAATCCATTGATTTCTTCAACAACTGATGGACTAGAAGTAAATAAATGGCAGTGTATTGTTGCAGATGAAGAACATGGTAAGACGACTAAAGAAGGTGTCTATGCTGGTGGTGACGCAGTTACTGGCGCAGCAACCGTTATTCTTGCAATGGAAGCTGGTAAAATCGGTGCTAAGGGTATTATGGAATTCTTAGAAAACAAATAATATGTAACATAGATAGAAAGAGGAAAGTTCTTTGGAGCTTTCCTTTTTTCTTTCAAAAATCGTAATAATTTCATTGCTATTTTTTTATCAATTGCTATGCTATAATGAGATTTATAGAAAATTGTGGAAAATAAAACGAATTGTGTATAAGTGATATAAGGGAAGAAAGTTAAAATGGGGGGGTATAATAATGGAATCATTTTTTAGAAATACAATGGCCGATATAAATTGGACTAAAATAGATACGATTGATTTAGGATTAGAAGTATATGGTTTCAAGGGGTTTAATCTTTATGAAAAAATATTAGCTATCAATTCATGAAATAGATAACACAGAAGGTAAGGTGTTTTACGATGGAATTAAAAAATAAAATGATATTACAGATTGAAAAAGCAGTGAAAGAAGATGCAAAGCAAATAATTGATTATTTAAATATAGTAGGTGGGGAAAGCGATAATCTTTTATTTGGGGCAAATGAATTTGTTATTTCACTTGAGGCAGAAGAAAATTTTATTGAAAGTATAAATCAATCAGAAGCTTCTGCATTTTTTATTGGAAAAATTGAGGAGGAAATCATATGCGTTGGCAGCATTATGGCTTCTAGCAGAAATAGAATTGCCCACCATTCAGAACTAGCAATCTCAGTAAAAAAGAAATATTGGGGTATGGGAGTGGGCACGCATCTTATGCAGACGATGATTGATTATGCAAAGAATAGTAAAATAACTGAAATCCTTCACTTGGGTGTAAGAAGTGATAATGAGTTGGCCATTCAACTTTATAAAAAAATGGGATTTGAAGAATATGGTCGATTTGATAAGTTTTTTAAGATTGATGGAGCCTATTATGATGAAGTATTAATGAAGGTGAATTTGAGGGAGAAATGAGAAAATTAAGTGGTATACAGATTCTATTCATAACAATTTCACTAGTAGCAGTCGTTTGGTTTCTGATTCCCTTTATCTTATTTGGAATCATGAATATAGGAAATGCAACAGGAATTTTTAGCTTTTTAGGATTATTTTTCTATGGAATTAAATTAAAGTACATAAATAACTGGATAAAAAAGTCCTTAAAAAGAGGGCTAGGAAAAATCTTAATCAGTTTATTTGCAGTGTTAATTGGGGGGATAATGATACTGGTTGTTTTGTTCTCCTTTCTAATGATGAAAGCTGCAAATCAAATACCAAATGGCAATGAAACTGTAGTTGTATTAGGATGTAGAGTTTACGGTGAACGAGCAAGCCTTATGTTAATGGAGCGGCTTGATGCGGCATATGAATACTTAAAAGAAAACGAAGAAGCCATCTGCATCTTGTCTGGTGGACAGGGTGAGGGAGAAGATATAACTGAGGCGGAATGTATGTATCGATATTTAACAAAGAAAGGTATTGAACCCAAGCGATTGTATAAAGAAGAAAAGTCAACTTCCACACGAGAAAATTTGGCTTTTTCAAAAGAAATCATCGAGAAACATAGCTTGAATGTGGACATTGCGATTGTGACAAATGAATTTCACGAGTATAGAGCCACAAAAGTGGCAGAAGCCTTGAATTTAAACTCTAGTGCTGTTTCAGCAAAGACAGCATGGTGGTTATTTCCCACCTATTATGTAAGAGAGCTATATGGGATAATATATGAGATATTGCTTTAAGAAATTTGTACAGATATACGACATGTAACAAATATGAATAGACTTGTAGTAATAATCAAATGTTATTGGGAGGAAAAAGCATGAAATGTAAACTTCGTAAATGGAAGATGGAGGATGCACCTAGTTTGGCTGAAGCATTGAATAATAAAAAAATTCTTGATAATTTAAGAGATGGACTGCCTTTTCCATATACACAAGAAGATGCTAGGGCGTTTATTGAGATAATGTTAGAGGCAGATGGGCACACAACTTATGCCTTTGCCATTACGATAAATGATAAAGCAGTAGGAAGTATTGGTGTATTTCGAAAAGATAATATTCATTCACAAACGGCAGAGATGGGATATTATATTAGTGAAGAGTATTGGGGAAAAGGAATAGGGACTGATGCTGTAAAACAGATGTGTGAATATATTTTTAATAATACAGATATTATACGTATTTTTGCTGAGCCTTTTGCTTATAATGAAGCGTCTTGTCGAATATTAGAAAAAGCAGGTTTTAAATATGAGGGAACACTTAGAAAAAATGCAGTGAAAAATGGAAGGATTCTTGATATGAAAATGTATTCAATTATCAATTGATATTTGATTTAAGGAGGAACCATGGTAGTAAAAATAAATGATACAAAAAAGGTAGAACCTTTATTTGGTGAATGGCAAGAAACATTAATATGGTCTTGTTTGCAAAAAGTTATGGGAGAAGTCTATGCCGACAGTGTTAAACATCCAAAATCATCAATGGCTCTATTGGGTGATTTTTGTTTTTTGGCTGGAATCGCGAATGAAGAATTGTTACTTTACATATCAAAAGAATATAAGAAAGACTCTGTTATTATGGTGCCTCAAGATACAATGTGGGCGAATCTAATAGCTGATACCTTTAAAGATAAAGCAAAAAAAGTAACAAGATATGCTATTAAAAAAGAGCAGAATATATTTGACATAGAAAAATTAGAGAAAGTTGTAAGTTCCTTACCTAAGGAATATTCCTTGCAAATGATCAATAGAGAAATGTATGATTTGTGTAAATCCAATGCATGGAGCATGGATTTGGTATCACAGTTTAATAATTATGAAATGTTTCAAGAACTTGGTTTGGGTGTCGTAATCCTAAAAAATGGTGAAATTGTATCAGGTGCATCTTCTTATTCTAGGTATCTAGAGGGAATAGAAATAGAGATTGATACAAAAGAAGAATATAGAAGGAAGGGCTTGGCCTATGTATGTGGCGCCAAATTAATATTGGAATGTCAAAAAAGAGATTTATATCCTAGCTGGGATGCACAAAACAAGTGGTCAGTGGCATTAGCTCAAAAACTCGGTTATCATTTTGACCATGAATATTTGGCTTTTGAGATAAATTATAACCTATCTAAGCTTAGTTTATAAACAGTAATGAGTTTTCAATAAGCATGAAATAGAAGGAGAAATTATGAACAATATTCATGTTAATATCATTGGAGGACAAGATGGACCTACCTCAATATTTTTTGCAGGTAATTTGGGATCAAGTTGGATAAATTATTCTGGACTAATAATTGTAATTTGCATATTGATTCCAAATATAATCTATTTCATAAAAAATTCTCAAAATAAAGCCCAGAGTAATTTGGTATCTACGAATAAAGGAATTACGTTAATTGAACAATTGGGAAGATATATGTCTATGTTTTTCATTGTTTTTAATGTTGGAATATTAGAATATGGATTTTCATCTTTTCAAACTCTTGCAGCTTACTATTTAGGCAATATTATACTAGTGATTGCGTATTGGATTATTTGGATTATGTACTTTATGAATAAGTCTTTATTAAAGAGTATGGCTCTTGCTATAATACCAACTGTAATTTTCTTGTTAAGTGGTGTGACTAAAAGAAAATATTTGTTGGTGATAAGTGCCATTATATTTGGAATTTCGCATATCATAATTACATATAAAAGCAACAACGAAAGTAGAAACGTTTAAAGGAAAGAGACATATAAAATACATGTGAAATGAGGATAAGCCAAAATGAGTCAATACATTATAAAAACAGGTAAAGATGCAATGCATTTAGAAGAAGTAAAGGCTTTGTTAGAACAAAGCTATTGGGCGAATACAAGGGATATAGAAACGATTAAAAAATCAATAGATTATTCATTATGCTATGGAGCATTTTTAAAAGAAACGGATAAACAAATAGGTTTTGCACGTGTAGTTACTGATTATGCAACGCTTTATTATATATGTGATGTAATTGTAGATGAAAGCTATAGAGGGATAGGAATTGGTAAGGCACTGTTAGACACCATTCATTCTAATAAAGAAGTATGTTCTTTAAAAGGAATTTTAGCTACCAATGACGCACATGAATTGTATCGTAAATACGGGTTTCAAGAAGGGGGATCTATTTATATGGGAAAGGCGAGTAAATAAAATATTATGAAAAAAATACTTAAAACATTTTCTTTTTGGTTTGTCATAATGGCATTAATGGGAATCTATATGCATCAAATAGGACAAGACTCAAAGAGCATTGTTTTGATTTCATTTAATCCTATATTAAGAAGCATATCTAGAAATGAAATGTTATGCAATCAATTCAATTCAGGTTTTCAAATCACATGCAATACGATTGTAGGATACATTTCAATCTATTGGTATATAGGTTCTATTATTACATTTTTTATCTATGGTTTACTTTTGGATCTGATTCGATTTATTTTAAAACGTATCAATAAGTAAAGAATACACGTTTAGTTGGTTGTGTTCATTCAATGAAACTGTAAGAAAGAATAATTATTTAGGAGGAGCTTATTATTGCCCAACATACCAAAAAATGGGTGATATATATAAATAATGTTATGATGAAAGTGAATGATAAGTGTTTTACTAGCAATTCGTTATGCTATTGTTGGTAATATTATAGATTTTAATCCTATACATAATACATTATTAGAAGATATTTATCATTATCTTGATAACACACAGCAAATGGAGCTTGCAATTGATCACTCCAAGGAACTGATGGAGGAGGTAGTAAGTGCCAAATGCCTTTTATATTTGGGAGATAACTGTGGAGAAATCTGCTTAGATAAACTTCTATTACAACAAATAAAAAAAATTAATCCAGATATAAATCTAATCTTTGCAGTAAGAGGAAAGCCAGTTGTAAATGATTCCATTGAAGAAGATGGATATTTTGTTGGTATTGATCATTATGCGCAAATAATAGACAATGGAGATAGTTCGATTGGAACAGTGCTAAAACGAACAAGCCAGGAATTTAGAGAAGTCTATGAAAATGCTGATTTGGTAATCTCAAAAGGGCAGGCAAATTACGAGTGTCTAAGTGAAGAGAAGAAAAAGATATTTTTTCTATTAGTGACCAAATGTGAAGTGAATGCTAATGATATTGGTGTAGAAGAAAAGAGAATGATTTGTATGAGAAAATAAGATAAAGTGAGGTATCGTTATGATTCGACACGAGATTGAACTATCAAGTTTTTTGAGGAAAGGACATCACCTGCTTTTGCTACGCGTTTGTTTCATAGCTTTGAAGATTGTGTTGGATGTTATCAAAATATTTGTTTAGCAAAGACGCCATATCAATTAGGTGATAAAAAGAAGATAGTTTGCCATGGAAAGCTGAAATTCAAGATGTGTGAGTCGGGTTTTGAAGATGTACGTACTTTTATCCAAGAAGTTGAGAATACAGTTTCTAATGTTAAAAAATAGTATAAGAATTAATGAAAGGTTTAAGGGGTAAGAATCATGTTATTGGAGTTAAAACGTTTGTCACAAAAATATTTAGTAAAAAAATTAACAGAGGATGATGTGTCATCAATCTATGAACTTTGCAGTAAAAACCCAATCTATTACGAATATATAAAGTCAGTGCCAACGTATGAAAATATAAAAGATTCTTTAACTGAACTACCACCTAGTGTATCGTTAGATAAAAAGTATTTTGTTGGTTATTATAAGGAAGGTCAACTGATTGCATTGCTTGATATAATTGCAGGATACCCAAATGAACAAACCGTTTACATCGGTTGGTTTATGATGAAGAAAGAATTGCAAGGAACAGGAATTGGTTCTAATATTATAGCAGAAGCATTATTATATTTTAAAGAAGAAAAGTTTCAATCGGTACAGCTAGGTTATGTAAAAGGTAACAAACAAAGTGAAGGATTTTGGAAGAAAAATAAATTTATTCCTGTTGGAAGAGAAAAAGATACTGGTGACTATACGGTTGTAGTAATGCAACGTGATATATAAAAGAAGAGGGAGAGAAAGAGGTATGAAATATAGTATCAACTCACTATATCTATGTGTGAAAGATATGAACAGAGCAATCAAATTTTATGAAAATTTTTTTGAACAAAGTGTGACAAATAAAGATGAGATATATAGTGAATTTGATATACAAGGATTTCGACTTGGTTTGTTTGCATACGAAAAGATGAAGGAAGAACATACTTTTGGGAGTAATTGTTTGCCAAGTATAGCTGTAGAAAATCTAAAAATACTAAATGCTAAGATTTCAGATTTGGAAATTTGCTTTCCACTAACAAAAATTAAAGATGTCTGGGTTGCTGAATTTGTTGACAGTGAAGGAAATCACATTGAAATTAAAACATATAGAGAATAGGAGAAAAAGATGAAAAAAATATTCGTTATAACAGTCATATGTTTACTATTTGGTTTAACAGGGTGTAGACAAAATGAAATGACGTCTATATACAATAATGAGAAGAAAATAGCTGAAGTCTCAAATAGCTTTGGATATAATGATTTTCAACAAGAGATTGATAACAATATCTTATCTATATCCTATGAAAGATTAAATGGTATGGATACCGTATGGCTTTATGAAGCGAATGAAGACATGGATTTGGATATTACATATCAATTTATTGTCAGTAAAGGGAAAGCAAAATTAGTACATATTCTACCTGATAATACAAATCAAATCATAGTAGAAAAAAATAAAGATACAGCAGCTACTGAGGAGACTAGTACAATTTTCTTAAAGAAAGGCACCAATCGAATTAAAATAGTAGCAGCAGATAATGCAGATTTAAAAATGGAAATATCCATACCAGCTGGTGCTTATGAGAAAATGGGAATGTAATAAAAAGAATTATAAGCTGAAAAAACAAGTTTACACCAGAGTATTACCAAAGCCAAACTATAGGTGCCAACTGATCCAATTGTAAAAAGAAAAGAATACAAAAATATTAGATGAAGAAATAAAAAAAGAAGTTAATTCCTTCCCTCTTAACTGTACCATACCTATAGTATAACAACAAGACTATTTTTCAAATTGTATTTATGCTAGACTTTTACAATAACTTTATAGGATTTGGAGAATATGTTTCGCATAATTAGGAAGGGGTAATGTTATGGAACAAAAACACTTAGAATTTGAGTATGAAGCTAAGAGGTTAGAACAAACCATCTCTTTGGCTTCGAAACAGTTAAAGAAGGCAAGAGAAAGCAACGAAGAAAACAAAGCAGATATCATTGCAGCTAAGAAAGAACTTCGTGAAAATACATCACACTCTATTTCAAATTTATGGAATGCTGAACAATTTGAAGCATTGGCTGAGTTAGGCCAATATGTAAACCCAGTTCTAGATAAGATTGCAGATTATGAAGAAGTGGAGAATAAGATATTACGCTTGGAGAATCTTATCAAGTCTCCTTATTTTGCGCGAATTGATTTCAAATTTGATGAAGAAGATGCATTTGAGGAAATCTATATTGGGCGTACCTCTTTGAAAGATGAAAAAACGCATGAAATGTACATTTATGACTGGCGATCTCCAATTGCAAGTGTTTTTTATCGATTTGTAACTGGTGAGGTATATTATGACGCACCAGTTGGAAGGATTAGCGGAGAAGTAAATAAAAAACGCCAGTATGAAATCAAAAATGGAATACTGGAATATTTTTTTGATGCAGATGTTCAGATTATCGATGAATTTTTGAGGAAATTATTGTCTCAAAACACTTCCAATAAAATGAAAACAATTGTAGAAACCATACAAAAAGAGCAAGATATCGTAATACGTGATATGGAAAATGATTTGATGATGGTGCAAGGAGTTGCAGGGAGTGGAAAGACCTCAATTGCACTTCATCGAACAGCCTATCTTATGTATCAAGGTTTAACGAACAAGCTTTCTGCCAATAATATTATTATCATTTCTCCTAACTCTTTATTCGAACAATATATTGAGAATGTTTTACCGGAACTAGGAGAGCATCATGTACAATCATTGATATTCGAAGAAATTATGTCCCTTGTTCTTCAGCAAGATAAGATACAATCGAGAAATCAATTTTTAGAAACCTTAATCACAAGTGACAGATACCGAACAGTTATCAAACGTAGCATTGAATTAAAAACCTCCTTGCAATTTTTAGAAATTCTAAATCGATTTGTAGAGGATTTGCCAAATCGATGGATTGCGTTTGAAGATGTTTACTATAAAGGTAAGTTTATAATTGGGAAAGAGAAATTAAAGGAAAAAATAGTTGGAAGAGTCAATACACCTTTAGGAATGAAATTAGAACAGTTGGAAGAATATGTTCTTGAATTAATAGAAGAAAACTGTGGTAGAATCAGTAAAGGTGAAGAAGCCAGAATTAAAAATGAGCTTTTATCATTTACCAAGCTTTCTATTAAAACCCTTTACTTTGAATTATTTAAAGACAAGGAATATTTCAATTATTTAGCCAAGAATCGTATGTCTTTCGAGCATTTGGACGAAATATTTAAATATACCAATGAAAATTCCAATTCGAGTTGGTTGTATTATGATGATGCAATTGCATTGAGTTACTTGACCTTAAAGATATACGGTTCAAATGAATATAGAACGATTAAGCAGGTAGTGGTGGATGAAGCGCAAGATTACTACCCACTACAATATGAGATTTTTCGCATATTATTTTTGGATTCTAAATTTACCATTCTAGGTGACATGAATCAAACCTTGGAAAAACAAGAAGATATAACCTTATATGAACAAATTAAGACAATTCTAAATAAAAAGAAAGCAACTCTAATTACCATGGATAAAAGCTTTCGTTGCACGAACGAGATTCTTAATTACAGCATGAAGTTCATAGACCAAACAACTAAAATAAAGAGCTTTAACCGAGAGGGAGAAAAACCAGAGGTTCATGTTTTTTATAATCAAGAATTAAATTGTAATAAAATAATAGAAGAAATAGCCTATTGCCAAAGAAAAGACTACCAATCCATTGGACTGATTTGCAAAAGTGAAAAAAGTGCTTTGGTTTTGTATGATATGTTAAAAGATTACGTTGATTTACAACTTATAAAAAATGAAAGTACTTGTGATTTACAAGGCGTCTTTATTATACCGGTATATATGTCAAAAGGACTTGAATTTGATGCGGTGTTAGTGTGTGATACAGATAAGAAAAATTATGAGAGTGAAGATGATAAAAAGCTGTTGTATATAGCATGTACAAGAGCACTTCACAGACTTAACCTATTCTGTCAAAACGAAATAAGTCCGTTACTTGTTTAATAGAATAAAGGAAGGATTTGGTTATGACAGTCACGGAAAGTTGGTAGATATGGGAAAACAAATTGAAAAAAGTGGTTTTGTGAAACAAGCAAGTATATTGGCGCTTGGAGGAATCATATGTAGAATCATTGGAATCCTATATAAAAGGCCGTTGTCACTGTTGATAGGAAAAGAAGGGATTGGATATTTTACATTAGCTAATAATGTTTATTTGATGATTTTATTAGTAGCTTCGTATAGTATTCCAAGTGCACTTTCTAAAGAAATTGCAAAATCACTTGCCAAAAAAGAATATATCAATGTACAAAGAATTTTTTATTGTGCAATCTTTTATGTGGTTATCGTTGGTGGAGGGGCAAGTTTGTTTGCTTACTTTGGTGCAACTTTTTTGGCAGAGCAAAACTCAGTATTAGTCCTTAAGGTATTTGCGCCTACGATCTTTCTTTCTGGCTTAGTAGGGGTACTAAGAGGGTACTTTCAAGGACATGGGAGTTTGACACAGACATCTGTTTCGCAGATATTTGAACAAATCTTAAATGCAGTCATAAGCATTGGGGCAGCATATTTTTTAATGCAAGCCGTTGCAAAGGATACTACGACACAAGCTATATTTGGTGCAACAGGAAGCGCCATTGGTACAGGCGCTGGGGTTCTTGGTGCATTTATCTTCATGTTATGGAGGTACTTTCTGAATCGGAAGGAAAGAGCACAAAAAAGAATGTTAAGTACAGAGGAAAAGGTAGAATCGTATACTACAATATTTAAAAATATATTTTTTACCATTACTCCCTTTATCCTATGTACGGCTATTTATAATTTGAATACGATTATCAATCAGACCCTTTATATTAAAATACTCATGTATAAAAATGGATTAATGGAAGAAACGGTTTCTGCTATGTATGGAATATTCGCAGGTCAGGCTGTTGTAATTGCAAATATTCCAATTGCACTTGCATCTGCCATGTCGGTGGCTTTGATACCTAGAATTGCGTCAAACTATTCATTAGGAAAAACAAAGGATTGCAATCAGCAAATTGATGTAGCAATAAGAGTGACAATGTTAATCGCGATTCCTTCGGCTGTTGGGATTGCAGTTTTAGCATTACCTATTGTTTCGATATTATTTCCTTTGAAGGATACGATGACACAGGCAGCACAATTGCTTTTCAACTTAAGCATTAGCATTGTATTTTATTCATTGTCGACTTTGACCAATACCGTACTTCAAGGCATCGGCAAGATTAATATTCCCGTCATCAATGCTGTTTTTGCTCTAATCATGCAAACAATCGTGTTGGTGATTTTATTGATTACATTTGGAGGGAACTTAAATGTTTTAGTATTAGCAAGCATTGTGAATGCATTTTTGATTTGTTTGCTTAATCAAATGGCAATCAAACGTATTCTTTCTTATCATATAAAATGGAAAGAAAATTTTATCATTCCTATTGTATGTGCCAGTATCATGGGAGGAATGACGAAATTAATCTATTATGTATTGTATTTGGTAAGTGCAAGCAATCTATTTTCAATCATAGTTACGATTCCTTTAGCGGTTGCAATTTATTTTATTTTTATTATCAAATTCGGTGCTATTGGTGAAAAGGAGCTTCTTTCATTTCCAAAGGGTGATGTAGTGATTATGATTGCATCAAAGTTAAACCTATTATAGATGCAACATTGTCTGCAAGATAATGCTAAAACATTCATTTGTAGAAGAAAATGGGAAGAGTAGCTTACGCTAACTCTTCCCATTTTTCATATAGTGCTAACAATTCTTCTTCAATTGCAGTTTTTTCATTATTTAACTCTACGAGCTTTGCTACATTGGTACAAATATCA
The DNA here is from genome assembly GCF_008830185.1 of Candidatus Galacturonatibacter soehngenii. GTDB lineage: Bacteria > Bacillota > Clostridia > Lachnospirales > Lachnospiraceae > Lachnotalea > Lachnotalea soehngenii. The sequence continues at coordinate 586,107 of NZ_WAGX01000004.1, read as the reverse complement.
GGCTGTATAATTAAGGTATCAATCTGTTCATTTCTTTCTTCTAATTCGTGAATTCGTTTTTCCGTCTTTGCCAATTCGTTTTCGCGTTTTCGAATACGTGCTTGTTCCTCTTTTTGTTGTTTCCAATCTAATTTAGAAGAATTTTCTTCTGGTGCTTTATCAACCGTAGCTTCCTCATTGGTTGTGTATTTCAATGTCAATTCATCACGTTTTTCAATATAGTAATCGTAGTTACCGATATAGTTTACAACGGTATGATGCGTTAAATCAAGGATTCTTGTTGCCGTTTTATTAATAAAGTAACGATCATGTGAAACAAATAAAACCGTACCAGTATAGCTTGTTAAGGCTGATTCTAAAATCTCCTTTGAAGTGATATCCAAATGGTTGGTCGGCTCATCTAAGATTAGAAAGTTTGCTTCGGATAACATTAATTTGGCCAAAGAAACTCGTCCACGTTCTCCACCACTTAAATCCTTGATACGCTTAAAGACATCATCATTGGTAAATAAAAAGGCAGCTAAAACATTTCGAATCTGTGTGTTGGTTAGATTGGGATAAGCATCTGATACCTCTTCAAATAAGGTCTTATCTTTATCTAGTACATTATGTTCCTGATCATAGTAGCCAATTTTTACTTTGGAACCTAATTTAATCTCACCTTGATCTGCTTTTATAATGCCATTGATTATTTTTAATATCGTTGTTTTCCCTGTACCATTATTACCAATTAAGGCAACCCGCTCTCCACGTTTGATACTAAAATCAATGTTTTGAAATAAAGTAAGGGGAGGAAAGGACTTTGAAAGACCTTCTACATCTAACACGTCATTTCCGCTTATTACCTGCGGTTCTAAGGCTATATTCATCTTGTCATTAACCTCAGTGGGTTTGTCCAGCACATCAATTTTAGCCAGCATCTTTTCACGGCTTTCTGCACGTTTGATTGACTTTTCACGGTTAAAGGATTTAAGTTTTGCGATAACCTCTTCCTGATGTTTAATTTCTTTTTGTTGATTTAAGTACGCCTTAAGCATAGCTTCTCTTATGGCAGTACGTTTCTCGGCATAAGCTGAGTAGTTCCCAGTATAAACACAACCTTTTCCAGCATCTAATTCAATAATTTTAGAAACAACACGGTCTAAAAAATATCGATCATGTGCAACGATGACAACAGCACCGCTATAATTTAGTAAAAATGTTTCTAACCAGGCAATCGATTCCATATCTAAATGGTTGGTTGGCTCATCTAAAAGAATAATATCTGGCTTAGAAACTAATAGTTTACCAAGAGAAACACGCGTTTTTTGACCACCGGATAAAGACTGAACGGGCTTTTCAAAATCCGATTCAGCAAATCCTAGCCCTTTTAAAATGCCAGTTACTTCACTTTTATAAGCGTAACCGTTTTTTAAATCAAATTCATGAACGGCTCTATTATAGGAATCGAGCATAGCAGTGAGTTCTGCACCTTCTTTTTGGCGCATTTCCTCTTCAAGTGTTCGTATTTTATTTTCTAATTGAATGATATCAGCTTTGGTTTCTAATATTTCTTCGAAAATAGTTCGGTTGGTTGACAAATCTTGATGCTGTGCAAGATAACCAATAGTTTTACCTTTTGCAATGATAACTTCACCAGAGTCTGCTGGCATTTGATTCATAATTATTTTAAGAAGAGTAGATTTACCTGCTCCGTTAATTCCAACAATTGCAGCTTTTTCACGATCATTAATATGAAAAGAAATATTATGTAATATTTCATCAGTTCCAAAGGTTTTTGATATATTTTGACATGCTAAAATCATAGTAAATTCCTTTCTGTTTCAAAATGCAAGCGATATATGCGTAAATAACGTTTTATAACAATAAAACTCCAGTATTATTATACAGGAAATACAGTAAATTTCAATCCATTGTAGTATAAAAAGAAGCAACAAAGGACAAATAGAGTTAATTTTTTTCATATATGACAAGCAGGTGTCAAGATATTGTGTTATACTATGGAAATAAATAGTTAACGTTTTATCACCAAGACTTTTAGGAGGGAAGAGTATGATAATTCATGTAAAAGAAAGAATGAAAGCTTTTGTTGCAAGCAATGCTAGGAACGAAGATTATCAGTTTGCAGATGTAAAAATTGATACTGAGAACGTAAAAGCAATTATGATAAATGAAGTCGTACCAAGTAATCCAGAGGATGATTTTTATGGAAAGAATAACCCACCTTTTTACTTAACAACAACATTACCTTTGTTTTCGAAAGCAGGGTCATTCCTTTCATCAATCGAAGATATTACCAAAGCGGGTATTTATATTACAAATGCTGTAAAGATTCCGAAAAGCAATACAACGATTGAGAAAGATATAATCAAACAGTGTATTCCTTTATTAGAATATGAAATCAGTTTGTTTCCAAATGTAAGTGTGATTATGCTTATGGGGGATGTGGCGAAGAAAGCGTTAAATCACATCGCAAAATCAAAAACGAAGAAAAATGTTATTCCAACAGGAGCGACCTACAAATTAAGAAATGATGAATTTTATTATGAGAATATCAGAGTATTTCCATCTTATATTATGACAGGAGGCAATATATTAATTGAAAAGTCAAAGGTTGCTATGGCGTCTGAAGATATAAAAAAGATGTTGCAACTAATTCAATAAACATTATAACATGATCAACCGACGCAAAAAGTATATTCTAGCTCAACTACTAGAAAGGATGATGAAACGATGAAACTTTTAGACGAACTGATAGAACAGGCTAAAAATCCAAGAGGATGGCTTGGCAAAACGATGCTTAATATAATGAACCAAGCACACAATAAAATGACAGTGTGGGGATTAGAAAAAGTCCAACTAAAGGATAAGGATGTAATACTAGACATTGGATGCGGAGGAGGACAAACCTTAAAGATACTCTCAAGTCTTATTAGCAATGGTACTATTTATGGAGTGGACTATTCCGAAAAAGCAGTTGCAACATCTACTGATAAAAACTGGAAGGATGTAAAAAGTAAAAAAATTATAGTAAAACAAGCAGACGTCACATCCTTACCTTTTCCAGAAGATTTTTTTGATATAATAACGGCATTTCAAACGCATTATTTTTGGCCAGACTTGAAAAATAATATAGTAGAAGTTAATAGAATTTTAAAACAAGGAGGTCAGTTTTTATTAGTAGCGGAGCTATATAAAATAAACTATCATATGAAAGAATACAAAACAGTAGAGACATTGAAGGAACTCTTCCTTAGAAGTGGATTTTCTACTGTTACAGTTTCTCAAACGAAAACACAACTTTGTATGGTAGGAGAAAAGTAGTTGATATTTAACTTTTGGTGATAGCTATCATAAAATTTATTGAATCATTCTTTTCATCACTTATTCTTAGACGCTAGATTGATTAGACGTAACGTGGTATAATATAAAAAAATAAATGTCAGCGAGGATGCCATATGGAGAATAAGGAAAGAGAAGTAAAACAGGGTGAGTTTTATAAACATTTTAAAAATAAATTATATCAAATAATTGCCATTGCAATACATTCAGAGACAAGAGAAAAGATGGTTGTGTATCAAGCGTTATATGGTGATTTTAGCGTTTACGTCAGACCGTATCAGATGTTTGTAAGTGAAGTAGATCATGTGAAATATCCAGAGGTAAAACAAAGATTTCGATTTGAAAAATATGATATAAAAACAGGAGAATTAGAACAATCTTATATAAAAAGTGAGCAACCTATTTTGTCGGTTAAAACTATGCAAGAAGATGCATCTATTTCGGAAGAAGGTCAGGTATCACCATTGTTACTTGATTTTTTAGAATGTAATACATTTGAAGAAAAACTGGACAAATTAGTAATGATGAAAGATAAAGTAGATGATCGTTTGTTAAATGATATTGCAATGTCCTTGGACATTACGGTTGATAGTAAAAGCTTAAAAGAAAAGTATGAAGAAATTAAGTCTTGCTTACTTACATTTGTTCATTTTGAAGATAATAGAATGCGTTAAGAGAAAGAAAACCCTCCAAGAAATGAATCTTTTGGAGGGAAAATATTGTCTATCACGCTTTATTAATAATTATATATTAGGAATGAATTTTTTCTTGAAAAATATCATCTGCAATTTTATCTAAATAGTTTTCATTTAACTCACCATATGCTTTTTGTATAATCTCTTTGATATTATCTATTCGTTTGAAATATTTTACTTCCTCTTGCATGTCATCTGTAATACCATTATCAATTAAATCAAGAGAAATATTTTTATCAAACCAATTAAAAATATCTTCAGTAAGCTGATTTTCGCTTTCTGCTTCTTTTGCTAATCTTTTTGAAGACTTTAACGAGTTAAATCCAATTATGATAAAGACAAATAGTAAGATTGCCATACCACTATAAGTAACATACTTGCCAGGTGATGCTAAGTTCAGATTAATAATATCTGTAATTACTAAAAGTAGTACAGCTAGTCCTCCAAAACCAACGATTAATAAAGTATAAGCAGAGGATAAGGTATCTTTATATTTATCTTCTTTTTTAACATATACAGTTGAGACCTTAGTAAGTTTGCTTGTTATTTCTTCATAGTTTTTATCCTCCGCTTCTTCTTCAAAACCAGGAATTTCACCAGCAATAATCTGAGGCTCTAGAGTTGCTTTTTCCTCCATAAGAATTTTGTCGTATTCTTCTAAAGAATCAACTAATGTTTCACTACAATCCTTACAAAATGTTATACCGTTTACATATTCGTTCCTACATTTGGGACACCATGCCATATTTTAATACCAAATCCTTTCCTTTTTCTTAGTCCATTATTTTCTTTCTAACAAAAAAAGAATGTCTTATTTTCATACATTATTGAAATAGTAGCATAAGTAAGAATGTCTTTTCAACATTTCCAATAAAAATTTATAAAATAGTTATTATTTCGTTCCTATTTTACAGAGGAATAAAGTGGTAAATCTTTCTCTTTTTTCAATAGTATAGTATACTAAAACTTGTGATTCATGCATCGAACATGAAATCATAAAAAAACATTGGTATACATAAATAAATTATGGTTAACCATTATAAAGAGGAAAAATATGAAAATAACATTATTGGTAGTTGGAAAAATAAAAGAAAAATATTTTACAGGTGCGATTGAAGAATATGTAAAAAGACTCAGTCGTTATTGTAAGCTTGAAATAATAGAAGTAGCCGATGAAAAGACACCAGATCATGCAAGTGAGGCAACCGAAACAATTATTCGCAAAAAAGAAGCAGAGCGACTATTAAAATATATTCCAGAGCAAGCATATGTCGTTGCCCTCGCCATTGAAGGCAAGATGCTTGATTCGGTAGAGCTGTCACAAAAAATAGAACAGCTTGGTATAAGTGGACAAAGTCATATTATATTTATAATCGGTGGTTCATTAGGATTAGACTTAGATATTTTATCAAGAGCGAACTATTTATTAAGTTTTTCGAAAATGACATTTCCACATCAGTTAATGCGTGTTATTTTACTTGAACAAATATATAGGGCATATCGCATTATCAATCATGAGCCCTATCACAAGTAATGAAAGGATTTAGGATGAAAGGAACCATAATAGAAAAAGTGGTTGATGACAGGGAGATATTTATATACTTACCACCAAGTTACGATACATCAGACCGACTTTATCCTGTCATATACATACAGGATGGCAATACATTTAAAGCTATATTTGATCAAATCATAGATGAGCTAGAGAAAAACGCTCAAAATCAATCCATTGACGAACATATCATAGTCGGAATTACGCCAATTGATAGATTAAATGAGTATACTCCTTGGTATGCAAAAGCAAATCATGAAAAGTTTCACGATTTTGGTGGTCAAGGAGATAAGTATTTGAAATATTTAGAATTTGAGTTATCGAATTATCTAGAAAAAGAATTTAAAATAAAAAAAGGTAAACAATATAAAAAGATATTAGGACATTCGCTTGGGGGGTTAATCTCTATCTATTCGGTTTTTCAAAATAATAATTACAGCAAAGTAGTTGGGATATGTGCCTCTCAATGGTATCAGGGATGGATTGATTTTATTGGAAAAGAGAAAATTATAAATGATGATTTTCAGATTCTTTTCATTGCTGGTGAAAAAGAAGGCCATGATAAAACTACAATACAAAAGAATGCGCCAAAATGTAGTGCTTTATCCTTTAAAATATTTAAAACACGTCTTGATAAAGATAAGGTCAAAATGGTGTGGGATGAATTCGACCATCATGAAAATCTGATAAACCGATACAAAGTTGGATTTTTATTTCTAATGCAAAATGATAAGAAGATAATATAAACACCATTAGACAAAAACCACGGTAAAACTTGTAACAATCTAAAAAAACATGTTATAATGTAACTTATCGAAAGAAACTTGTAATGTACTTTGTGATAAAGCAAAGCTTAATGGGAGGAAACAATGGCCTATGAAATACTAGTTCTGGATATAGACGGAACATTAACGAATTCAAATAAAGAGATATCAGATGTTACAAAAAAAGCAATCAGAGAAATTCAAGACAGAGGACATCATGTTGTTTTGGCATCGGGAAGACCAACAGCGGGTATCCTGCCAATTGCAAAAGAACTAAACCTAGAAATGTTTGGGGGATATGTATTATCTTTTAATGGTGCAAAAGTTATCAATTGCAAAACCAAAGAAATCATATTTCAAAATACCATTCCAAGTGATTTGATAGCTGATATTTATAAAGCGGCAGAGGAAGAGGATGTTTCAGTTATATCCTATGATGATAAGTCAATTATTACTTCCAGTAAGATAGATGAATATATGGAAAAAGAAAGTAAAATTAATCATATGCCTATCAAGGTAGTTGAGGATTTTGTATCTTATCTTGATTTCCCAGTTAATAAATGTTTAATGACTGGTGACCCTGATTATCTGGCGCAGGTAGAAAAGAGAATGAAAGAGCGATTTGGGGACAGGCTAAGTATTTATCGTTCCGAACCATTTTTCTTAGAGATTATGCCTCTTAACATAGACAAAGCACATTCTTTAGAAAAATTATTGGATAAACTACATATGTCTCGAGAACAAATGATTAGTTGTGGAGATGGATATAATGATTTGACTATGATACAATATGCAGGAAAGGGTGTTGCAATGGGGAATGCCCAGAAGGAAATTCAAGAAGCGGCAGACTATATCACCCTAACGAATGATGAAGATGGAGTAGCACATGTCATTGATAAATTTATGTTGGCAGTGTAACCTCATTAAGTAATAAGGAGTGCGTTCACACGTAAGAGAGTAAAATACACTCTCTAAGTGTAAAAAGAGGAAACTCCTTATTACTAAATTCGAAAAGACCTCATTAAGTAATAAGGAGTGCGTTCACACGTAAGAGAGTAAAATACACTCTCTAAGTGTTCACAGCAGAAGGAGAAGGAATGTATCAGATTGTTTTGGCGTCTTCGTCACCAAGGCGCAAGGAATTATTAGAAAGAATCGGTGTAACTTTTACAATTGATCCAAGTACCAGTGAAGAAATTATAACAGATACCGACCCTGCAAAAGTGGTATTATCTTTGTCTAAGCAAAAGGCATTGGATGTGGCAAAACGCTATGATAATGCATTAATTATTGGAGCAGATACGATTGTTTCAAAAGAAGAACAAATTCTTGGAAAACCAAAAGATAGAGAAGATGCGTTTCGAATGCTTAAGTTGTTGGAAGGAGATACTCATCAAGCTTATACTGGTGTCACAGTAATTAACAAACAAGGGCAAGAATACAAAGAATATTCTTTTTATAGCTCTTCTGATGTAAGTTTTTATCCTATGACAGATAAAGAAATTTACAGCTATATTGATAGCAAGGAACCAATGGATAAGGCGGGAGCATATGGCATACAAGGAAAGTCGGCTGTTTTTATTAAAGAAATAAAAGGCGATTACAATACCATTGTAGGACTTCCCGTTGCAATGCTTTACCAAACACTACTTTCAGAAGGTATTGACCTTCTTCATGACTAGGAGGATTAAAGATGTTTAAAGCGTGTATTTTTGACTTGGATGGAACATTAACGGACTCATTAGAATCAATTGCTTACTCAGCCAATCGTGCAATAGCGGCCTTTGGTTTTGCGCCAAACCCAGTAGAAGCATATAAGCATTTTGCAGGAGATGGAGCAGATACCATGCTAGAGAGAAGTTTGATTGCGGCAGGTGATGTGAATTTAGAGTATATTGAACCAGTGAAACAAAAATACAAAGAGTTGTTTCAAAAAGATTGTATGTATCTTGTAAAACCTTATGAAGGAATTGTAGAATTACTCAAAATATTAAAAGAAAAGAATATTAAAATAGCCGTTCTTTCCAATAAGCCTCATAATCGGGCAGTAGATGTTGTCGAAACATTATTTGGCAAAGACTATTTTGATATCATTATGGGACAGTCAAAACATATTAAGCGAAAGCCCAGCCCCGATGGCGCACTGATCATTGCGGATGAGCTAGGCTTATTGACCAGTGAGTGCATCTACATCGGGGATACAAATACAGATATGATAACAGGCAAATCAGCAAATATGTTTACAGTAGGAGTTACTTGGGGATTTCGAGATCGTCAAGAGTTAGAAGAAAACCATGCAGACTACATAATTGATTCCCCACTTCAATTATTAGAGATAGAGGATATACAATGATAAAGTTAATAGCAAGTGATTTGGATGGAACCTTACTACAAAATGATTCCCAGCAATTAAGTGAAAAAGTAGTTCCCTATATAAGAAAGCTAAAAGAAATGGGAATTATTTTTGTAGCGGCAAGTGGCAGACAATATGCAAACTTACAACGACTTTTTGAACCAGTAAAAGATGAGATTGCATATATTTGTGAAAATGGTGCTTTGGTTGTATATAAAGGACAAGTTCTACATAAAACGGTTATTGATAAGGAAATTGGAGAAGAGATTCTTGTTGATATAAGAAAAAGAGAAGGTTGTGAAATATTATTATCTGGTATGAACACCTCATATCTGGAACCAAAAACCAACGAATATGCTCATAGAATGCAATATATCGTAAAAAATAATGTTACGATAGTTAAGGATATATTAAATGTAACAGAAGATTATTTGAAAATATCAGTATATGAAAGAAACGGTATCAATCATTCCGAAGAATATTTTAAAACAAAATGGGGTGATAAAGTTACCGTTGTAACTTCTGGTACCGCATGGCTAGATATGATATCTCTTGGAACCAATAAAGGGAGTGCGATGAAGGTGTTACAAGATAAATTTGATATTTCACCTAAAGAAACCATGGCTTTTGGAGATAACTATAATGATGTAGAGCTGCTTTCTAACGTTTCATATAGTTACGCCATGAATAGCGGAAAAAAAGATATCATAAAACTATGCAAATACTCTGTTGATACGGTAGAGGAAATACTTGAAAAAGTAATAAATGGTGAAATATTATAGTCAACTTTTTTAATTGGAAGATAATGTAAGGAAACAATGTTGTAACGTGCAGTATCGGAGGAAAACATGATTAAATTAATTGCAACTGACATAGATGGAACTCTGGTAAGGGATGGTTCACCAGATATCAATCCCGAGATATTTGAAGTAATCAAAGAATTAAAAGACAAAGGTGCTGTATTTGTCGCAGCAAGTGGCAGACAATATCCAAGTATTCGAAGGCTATTTGATCCTGTTCATCGAGATATGATTTTCATTGCGGAAAATGGTGCATATGTGATGTGCCGTGGATATGAGATGTTTAAGTCTCAAATGAACAGTCAAATGGTAGAAGAGTTAGTGCATGAGGCAAGAGCGTTACGTGAACAGAATGTCCACCTATGTGTATCAACACCTGAATGCCTCTATATCGAATCAAAGGATGAAGCATTTGCAGATTTGCTTGTTCATGGGTATAAAAATACGATTAAGCAAGTAGACGATGTACTGAAAGAAGATTTGGATATTATTAAAATTGCTCTTTATAAAGAAGACGGGATGCAACAAATTGCAGATGAAACTTTAATTCCAAAGTGGAAAGATAAGTTAAAGGTTGTTATGGCAGGATTGGAATGGCTTGATTTTATGGATATTGAAGTAGATAAAGGACATGCCTTACAAACGATTCAAAGCACACTTTCCATAACAAAAGAAGAAACTATGGCTTTTGGAGATAATATTAATGATATTGGAATGCTTCGAAGTGCTGGTGAAAGTTATGCTGTAAAAACAGCCAGAGAAGAAGTAAAAGAAGTCGCAAAACATATCGCAGGATCATATTTAGAAGATGGTGTTTTGACAGAATTAAAGAAACTATTATAAAGGAGTATGAAACAATGTATCAGTATGATGAAGAATGCCTAACTACATTTTTAAAGGTACAAGATAAAATATATAAAGAAAAGGTAGCACAAACTCTAGAAGAAGCAGATGAGTTCTTAGAAGATTGCATGGCGGTGGTACTTAATTCTGTAAAAGAAATTAAAGACTATTGGGATGAGATGGGGGTTGATATCGCTGGTATGTCACTAGAAGATATTGAACAATCAGAAGAAGTAATTAAATTACCAAGCGGAAGGTATTTGGTTGTAGAAAGCTAATGAAGAAAAATGATATTATTTTAATAGGGATTGTAGTGTTTGTTGCAGTTATCTTTTTTGGTATTTTCCAATTGACGAAAAAAGAAGGTGCAAAAATCATTGTAACCATAGATGGAAAACAATATGGTACCTATTCTCTGGAACATGAAGAAGTGGTTGAAATTGAAAGTGAATATGGTACAAACGAACTTATTATTAAAGACAATAAAGCTAAAATGGAAGGTGCCTCCTGTCCAGATCAACTGTGTGTATATCAACATGCCATAAATAAAACAGGACAAACTATAGTATGTTTGCCTAATAAAGTAGTTGTCACAGTAGAAAATGGAGAAGAAAATGAGGTTGATATCACAGCAAAATAAGGATTAGAAGGAGAAATAAATATGCTTTCCTATATAAAGGGTGAAATTATTGACATAGAAGAAGACTTGCTTATATTAGAGTCAAATGATATCGGCTATAATATTCGCATATCCGGTCAGACCGCATCGAATCTACCAAGTGTAGGCAACCATGTTAAAATATATACCTACATGCATGTTAGAGAAGATGCCATCCAATTATTTGGATTTATTTCAAAAGACGATTTAAATGTCTTTAAGTTATTAATTGGTGTTTCTGGAATTGGTCCGAAAGGAGCCCTTGGTATCCTATCTGTTTTATCAGCAGATGATATTCGATTTGCAGTACTCTCAGACGATGTAAAAACGATATCAAAAGCCCCAGGAATTGGAACAAAAACTGCTCAGCGTATGATCATTGAGTTAAAAGATAAATTAAAGCTTGAAGATGCATTTGAGCAAAAGCTTGAAAATAATAAGCAAGAAGGATTAAACCAAAGCAAAAAAGATGGTGCAAAGGGCGAAGCTGTTCTTGCGCTTACTGCACTTGGTTATTCTAATTCAGAAGCCTTAAAAGCAGTAAAAGAAGCAGATATTACAGAAGATATGGATTCAGAGACCATTTTAAAAGCCGCTTTAAAAAAACTATCATTTTTATAAAGGATGTAGGAAACGATGGGAAAACGAATTATTACAACAGAATTAACAGAAGAAGACATAAAAATTGAGAGTAATTTGCGTCCCATGACACTTGATGAGTATATTGGACAGCAAAAGGCAAAAGATAATCTAAAAGTGTATATAGAAGCGGCAAAACAACGTGGAGAATCACTTGATCATGTCTTATTTTATGGTCCCCCTGGACTTGGTAAGACAACGCTTGCTGGTATTATTGCGAATGAGATGAAGGTAAATTTAAAGGTAACTTCAGGACCAGCGATAGAAAAGCCTGGTGAAATGGCTGCGATTTTGAACAATCTGCAAGAGGGCGATTTGCTATTTGTAGATGAAATACACCGTTTAAACAGACAGGTCGAAGAAGTGTTGTATCCTGCCATGGAAGACTATGCCATTGATATCATAATTGGAAAAGGAGCAACCGCCCGCTCGATACGTCTTGATTTACCAAGATTTACTTTAGTAGGAGCAACGACAAGGGCAGGGCTTTTAACAGCTCCACTTCGAGACAGATTTGGAGTTGTACATAGATTAGAATTTTATACACCAGAAGAATTAACAAAGATTATCATACGCTCTGCAAAAGTCCTTGAAGTAGAGATCGATGACAAGGGAGCTATTGAACTAGCAAGAAGATCGAGAGGAACTCCAAGATTGGCCAATCGATTACTAAAGCGTGTAAGAGATTTTGCACAAGTAAAATACGATGGGGTGATTACAGAAGAAGTTGCTAAATTTGCGCTAGACCTTTTAGATGTAGATAAGTATGGATTAGATCATATTGATCGAACGATTCTAGTAACCATGATAGAAAAATTCCAGGGAGGCCCTGTAGGTCTAGATACTCTTGCAGCCTCCATCGGAGAAGATGCAGGTACAATCGAAGAAGTGTACGAACCCTATCTTATCAAAAACGGATTCATCAACCGCACCCCAAGAGGACGCTGTGTAACCGAATTCGCATATCATCACTTAGGACTTAGAGTAGAAGGCACCAATTGCAATTAAGTTGATTATTCTATTTATATCGATTATAATGTAACATATCGGAAGAAAAACAAGCGGCTGCGAAGCAGACATTTGTTTTTACCCGATATGTTAGCGAAAGAGCGAAGCTATTGAGCTAAGTTACACGAAGAAACGAAGTTTTAAAGTGTAACTCGGAAGAAAAACAAGCGGCTGCGAAAGCTAGTTACACTAGAAAACGAAGATTAAAGTGTAACACGGAAGAAAAATATGGAAAGAACGAGTATTTGTGGAAATGGGGTTTATAAAGTATGGCAGTGAAAAATAATATAGACGTAATAATCGGCGGTAAAGTATTAACACTAAGCGGATATGAAAGTGAAGCCTATTTGCAACAGATAGGCTCGTATATCAACCATAAATTATCTGAAATTACAAAGACCGAAGGCTTTAACCATCTTTCCTATGATATACAAAATATGTTCATCCAGTTAAATATTGCGGATGATTATTTTAAAGCAAAACAACAAGTAGAAAATCTGGAAGAAGATTTACAGGCAAAAGAAAAAGAAATATATGATTTTAAACATGATCTGATTAATGAAAAATTAAAGTTTGAAGAGGCTTTAAAAGAACAGGAAAATTTAAAAAAAGAAATAAGCGACCTTCAAAAAAAGATATTTAAACTTCAAGCAAGACTACGTGAAAAATCAGAAGAAGTAGAAAATGAATTTGAAGAATTATAGTAAAAATATATGATTGGCTGTTGCAATTACTGTAACAGCCAATTACATATGAGGTTAATTAAATGAATAAGAAAAAAGTTGAACTATTAGCACCAGCAGGATCTTTTGAAGGAATGAAGGCAGCAATTAACGCTGGTGCAGATGCGGTATATATCGGTGGATTATTATTTGGGGCAAGAGCCTATGCAAATAATTTGGATACTCAAACATTAAAGGAAGCCATAGATTATGTACATATACATGGCAAAAGCCTTTATCTCACCGTCAATACCTTGCTTAAGAATGAAGAACTAAATGAACAATTGTACGATTATATCAAAGAATATTATGAATATGGTTTAGATGCGGTAATTGTTCAGGATATGGGAGTGTTTCAGTTTATAAAAGAGAACTTCCCGAATTTAGCGATTCATGCCAGTACACAGATGTCAATATGTGGTGTGGAAGGTGCAAAACTATTAAAAGAACTAGGTGCACAGCGCGTTGTAACCGCCAGAGAGTTGTCACTAAATGAATTAAAGGAAATTCATGATCAAGTAGACATTGAAATCGAAAGCTTTGTACATGGCGCACTTTGCTATTGTTATTCTGGACAATGTCTTTTAAGTAGTTTTATTGGTGGCAGAAGTGGAAATAGGGGTAGATGCGCACAACCTTGTAGGCTCCCTTATAAGGTTATGAAAGATAATAAACAAATTAATTCCAATAAAGAAACCTATGTATTAAGCCCCAAAGATATGTGTACAATTGATATACTACCAGATATTATTGAGGCTGGTGTGTATTCTTTTAAAATAGAGGGAAGAATGAAAAAGCCAGAGTATGCAGCTGGAGTCGTTCGCATTTATCGTAAATATATTGATTTATATCTGGAAAAAGGAAGAAATGGGTACTATGTTGAAGAAACTGACCGTAAAGAATTAGAGGATATCTTCAACCGCTGTGGCTTTAATCAAGGATATTATAAAGTGCATAATGATAGAAATATGATAACTTTAAAAGAGCCAGTGAAAAGAACTAGAAATGAAGCACTCTATGAAGAACTAACAAAATATATTGAGAATGAGTCCAAAGAGAAAATAAAAGGAAGACTTACGCTATTACAGAATACTCCTGCAAAACTGGAATTAGAATTCAAACACATAAAGGTTACAACAACTGGAAATGTTGTCGAAGCTGCCATGAAGCAACCAATGGACAAAGATAGAATTGAAAAACAAATTCTAAAGACTGGTAATACACCTTTTGTATTTGAATCCTTAGAAATATGCATGGAGGACTCTATTTTTCTTCCAATACAAAGTTTAAATGAATTAAGAAGAGTTGCTTTAGAAAACTTACAGAAGCAAATTCTGTCTGAGTTTAGAAGAGAAAACAGTTTGAATTATAAAAAAGAACTGGGACAAGAAAACCAAAAGCGAAGCATGGATGAAAAACCTATTTTAAATGTTTATATTGAAAAAGAGGAATATTTAAAAGAGGTGCTTAGATTTAGCGAAGTAGATGGTGTTTATCTTGACATAAATTTCATAGACAAACCAATGGATTACTACATTGACTTATGTCATAAGTCGAATAAAAAATGTATATTAAGTTTACCTCATATTTTTAGAAATACAAAGAAAACGACTTTTCAACCTTATGAATCTTTACTGGTATCAAATTTAGATGGTGTTTTAATCAAAAATTATGAAGAATACCAATATATTCAATCTCTTGGATTTAAAAAAGATATTATCATTGATTATAACGTTTATACATTTAACGATAAAGCACATGAATTCTGGATAAAAAACAATATAGCTTATGATACAGCGCCTGTCGAATTAAATGATAAAGAATTGTTAAATAGAGGTTTAAATGAAAGTGAACTTATTATTTATGGACACCTTCCTGTTATGGTGTCTGCGCAGTGTATTCATAAGACAATAGAAAAATGTGATAAAAAAGATATAAAGTTATATCTGAAAGACCGAATGAATAAACAATTTTATGTAAGAAATCATTGTAAATATTGTTATAACGTGATTTATAATTGTGAACCTCTTGTTTTACTTGATAATAAAAAAGAAATAAAAGCGTTAACTCCTAAAAGTCTGCGTCTACATTTTACAATGGAAGATACAAAAGATATTGCAAAGATAATGCAATGGTATATTGATTGCTATATCTATGATAAGTCAGTAAAACATGATTTTACAGCTTTTACAAGAGGACATTTTAAAAGAGGAATAGAGTAGGTGTTAGAGTGACAAATATATTAATAGAATTATCCAGATATCTAATCATAATTGCAATTGCTGTTTATACGTACAAGGGATTTGCTATTTTTCGCTTCACGAAGGAAGAGGATAAAAATACTGTTTTAAGAGTGCAAAATCAGCTAATGTTTGCAATTCATTTTATGGCTTATTTAATTTTGTTTTTAACAACTGGGAAATTAGATATTATAATTGTATATTTTGCACAGGTAATTTTTTTGTCAGCGGTGATTGCACTATATCGAGTTATTTATCCAAAAGCCTCAAGACTGATTATTAATCATATGTGTATGTTATTAGCAATTAGTTTTATCATATTAACGAGACTGTCATATACAAAAGCAATAAAGCAGTTTAGAATTGTAATTATTTCTATGTTTATTACTTTATTTATTCCATATATAATCAAGAAATTGAGATTTTTGGATAAGCTAGGATATGTATATGCAGGTATTGGGATAGGACTTTTAGGATTGGTTGCCATAGCAGGTAGTACAAGCTATGGAGCTAAATTATCCTTTAATTTTGGTGGAATTAGCCTCCAACCCTCTGAATTTATCAAAATAACATTTGTATTTTGCATCGCGGCACTTTTTAGTAAATCACAGGAATTAAAGCAGGTTATTATAGTAACAGCGTTAGCGGCGGTACATGTTTTGATTTTGGTGGCTTCAAAGGATCTTGGAGGAGCACTTATCTTTTTCATAACCTATACTTTTATGTTGTATGTGGCAACAAGAGAATACTTGTATCTTACGGGAGGTCTCTTATCTGGAACAATAGCGGCTCTCATTGGTTATAAGCTTTTTAGCCATGTTAGGGTTCGTGTAATTGCATGGAAGGATCCGTTTCAAGTGATTGAAAAAGAAGGTTATCAAATAAGCCAATCTTTATTTGCCATTGGAACAGGAAGTTGGTTTGGTATGGGACTATACCAAGGAATTCCTGACACCATACCAGTGGTAGACCAAGACTTTATTTTTGCTGCAATCGTAGAAGAAATGGGAGCTATTTTTGGTATTTGTCTTATTCTAATTTGTGTGAGTTTATTTATTATGTTCATTAATATTGCCATGCAGGCAAAGGATACTTTTTATAGTCTAGTGGCACTTGGATTATCATTGATGTATGGTTTTCAGGTGTTCTTGACGATAGGAGGGGTAACAAAGTTTATTCCACTTACTGGAGTAACGCTACCCTTGGTTAGTTATGGGGGAAGCTCCGTTTTAAGTTCTTTAATTATATTTGCAATCATTCAAGGATTATATATTTTGAAACAAGATGAGGACGATAAAGTTGAAAAAATTAAATCAGATTCTGGAAGAAAGACAAGAAAAACATCTAAAAAATAAAAAAGAGTCAAAGAATCCCAATAATAGAGAATTATCGATTGTGGTATACATATTCGTAGGACTTTTTATTCTTCTTATGGGATATTTTGTTTACTATAATATTGCAGTGAGTCCAAATATCATTAATAGTTCTTATAATAAAAGACAAGATTTGTTTGCGAAAAAGGTAGTGCGTGGAGAAATCATATCCTCTGATGGCAAAGTACTGGCTCAAACAAGTGTAAGTAAAGATGGTACAGAGACCAGAGAGTATCCATATAATAATATGTATGCACACGTAATCGGCTATGCTACCAAAGGAAAAGCAGGTCTAGAATCCTTAGTTAACTTTAACTTGCTTCGCTCCAATGCTCCATTATTAGAAAGAGTCATTAAGGAGTTTAGGGGAGTGAAAAATACAGGAGATAATGTGATTACGACTCTTGATAGTAAGATTCAGGAGACTGCTTATGATGCACTTGGTAGCCATGATGGTGCAATTGTTGTCATGGAAGCAGATACGGGAAAGATTCTTGCCATGGTTTCGAAACCAGATTATAATCCAAATAATATCGATCAGCTATGGGATAGTCTTGTAGCGGCTGAAAATACGCAAGATAGTTCACTTCTTAATCGTGCCACGCAAGGAAAATATCCTCCTGGTTCTACCTTTAAAATACTTACTTTATTGGAATATATAAAAGAAAATCCAAATTATAAAGATTATACGTATCAATGTACTGGTAAAATTGCGTTAGAGGATAGTGTGATTAATTGTTATCATAATACGGTACATGGAGAAGTCGATTTGTATCATTCTTTTGCAAAATCTTGTAATTCCTCTTTTGCAAATATTGGCTCAAATTTAAATATCAATTCACTAGCAAAGCTATGTGACAATTTTTTATTTAATGAAACGTTGCCGTACTCAATGGTGTATAACAAAAGTAGTTTCACGTTGACAAAGGATGCGAAAACGTATGATGTAATGCAAACTATGATTGGACAAGGTGAAACACTTGTATCACCACTCCACATGGCTATGATTACGCAGACAATAGCGAATAATGGAGTTATGATGAAACCATATTTGGTCGATCATACTGAAAATTATGACGGAAAAACCGTCAAAAAATTCACTCCTTCTGCATATGGAAGCATTATAACAGAAGAAGAGGCAATGATTATGCAGGATTTTATGCAAGGTGTTGTCGAAAATGGTACAGCTTCAAAATTAAGTGGTCAATCATATAGCGTTGCTGGTAAAACAGGGTCTGCTGAATTTGGAAATGTAAAAGGGCAAAGTCATGCTTGGTTTGTTGGCTTTGCACCTGATGAAGATTCTAAAATTGTTGTTAGTATCATCGTAGAAGAAGCTGGCGCTGGAAGTGAATATGCGGTTCCAATCGCTAAGAAAATATTCGATGCTTATTACAGTAATAGGTAATGATTAAAATTCTTGCATGTATGAAACAAAAGGGGTATACTATATATAGTTAGTCATGTGACACACCAAAATACAGGAGGGATTGCAATGATAGAAGCAACTAGCTGTGGCGGTGTGGTTATATTTCGGGGCAAAATATTAGTCTTATATAAAAATTTTAAGAATAAATATGAAGGCTGGGTTTTACCAAAGGGAACTGTAGAAGAAGGGGAAGATTTTAAAGATACCGCTGCAAGAGAAGTTCTAGAAGAAACCGGAGTGAATGCTGCAATTATCAAATATATTGGCAAAAGTCAATATAGTTTTACTGTGCCGGAAGACACAGTTGCAAAAGACGTTCATTGGTATTTAATGATGGCTGATAGTTATTACAGCAAACCACAGCGTGAAGAATATTTTATAGATTCAGGTTATTATAAATTTCATGAAGCCTATCATCTATTAAAATTTTCGAATGAAAAGCAAATTTTAGAAAAAGCATATAATGAGTACTTAGATTTGAAGAAGTGTAATCTTTGGGGAAGTCATAAGTATTTCTAGCGTCAAATCATCCGTTTGTTACATAGCGGATGATTTTTATATCCAGAGAAAAATTGGAAGAAGAGTATTTTTAATTGGTAATATTTGCATAATATGGCTATAATTATTATAACATAGGGGTATAATCTAGTTATTGATAATGTATTGTAAATGTAAAATGGAGGGTTACTACTTTATGGAAAGAACACTGGTCATCATAAAACCAGAGGCAGTTGCAAAAAAAATTGTAGGTAAAATCATATCTGTGTATGAGGACAATCATTTAAATATTATTCATGCACATAGAGTTTTGCCTACAAGAGATGTTTTGGAGAAGCATTATGAAGCACATAAAGACAAAGATTTTTTTGAAAGTCTTATTTCTTTTATGTCCTCATCAGAGGTAATGGTTCTCATTCTAGAAGGGAAAAATGTAGTAAATACAGTGAGGGAAATCAATGGCTCCACCAATCCAGAGAAGGCAAAGCCAGGAACACTTCGTTATATGTTTGGAGAAAACGTTCAAGAAAATGCAGTACATGGATCGGAATCATTGGAGGTAGCAGAAAAAGAGATTCGTATTTGGAGAGATCTAATACGATTTGAGAGTTAAAGATAACCTGTCTTGAGTTTACAATCAAAAACTTAAGACAGGTCTTTTGTTACCTTTTCTTTCCTCTTTTTATTTTTAATACTAGAATGAACGAGTCACTTCGCTCAAAGGGACAGAAAGAGGAGCGACGATACAATTGTTATCAGAAAATATAATCTGATAATTTTCAAATTCATAAACTTGAAGATTGTTATCATTACTTTCTTTTTTTGTCAAAAAGCTGGTCATTTCATTTAGAGTGATTAACTTACTTTCTAACGCATCTTTTAAATTTATGTGATTATCATTAAAATCAATAAAATATGCTTCTTCAAGTTGATATGTATATAACTGATAATTATTAAATGAACCAAAATATTCAATTCCTTTTTCCGTATTAATTGTTATATTTAAGTAATGACTGATGGCATTATCATTATATTGAATACTATAAGCTTTATAAAAAGTTGTTATTAAACAAATCAATAAAATTATAGAAGTAACAACTATTGCTATCAGAGATTTCTTGAGTGAAAAATATTTTTTATTAAATTTTTTTAGATAGTCTACTTCTTTAAAATTTTCTGTTCTACTTAATTCATAATCAATGAAAGATGTCTTAAAATTATTATATTCCAAATTGCAATTCTCACAAGAATTTAGATGAGCTTCAATATCTGCTTTGGTTTTATCATTTACTAGCCCCTCTATATAACCAGGTAATAAATCTCTGACAACATAACATTCTAATTTCATTTATAGATTGCCTCCATTAATTTTTTCTTTGCTCGATAAAAAGTTACACGCGCCCAATTTTCGGATTGCCCCATTATTTCACCAATCTCAGCAAAAGATAAGTCGCTTGAGATTCTTAAATATACCACTTCTTTCATTGAGGTATCAAGTTTTTGAAGCTTCTTATAAAACTCTATTTTATCTTCTTTTCTTATTATTTGAGAATCAATATCATAAGAATCTGGGATATTTTTATATATTTGTTCAATAGAAATACATTCTACTTTATTATTATCTTTTAGATATTTATACCAAATATGTTTGGCAATTTGACATAACCATACAGAAGGCTTGCAATCTCCTCTATAGTTATTAATAGTTTTCATAGCTTGAAAAAAAGTTTCTTGTGTTAAATCTTGTGCTAAATCTTCATTATGTACGAAAGAAAGAAGGAAAAAATAAACTTTCTTTCCATGAGATTTATAAAATTCTTCAATATTGTTCAATTTTTCACCTCCTATATAATAAGTGTATGGAAATAACTTTTCGTTACAAGCTAATTTATTTTATTAGTATTATTTTACAGAACTCAAAAAGAAAAGTCTATAAAAATAATCTTGTTGATTAAATCCTAAAAGTATTTCAACTTCTATTTTTGATATGAAGTTAAAGGTAAAATAGTAATAAGAAAAAATTGCCTTATCTAGATAATTATGTTATAGTTAAGCTTAAGGTTAGTAACAACTAACCAGTTAAAACACTAATCTATATATAATAAATGAATTAGTAGAATAGGAATTGATTTTAAAATAAGCAAACCGATACAATTGTTTTTAATGAGGAAGTAAATATGAATTTGAATAATCTAGTGTTACAGTATGCAAAAGCAAATTTAGAATTGGATGGTGCCTATCGTCTATCCATACCGCCTGGAAGCAAAGTAAGTGCTCAAACAACAATGAAGGGGGTATGTGGTTTTGTGATTCCCATTCGTGGTGAAGCAAAATTTACAGTATGTAATGAGGATTATGCGTTAAAACAAGGAGTTGTTTTGCATGCAGGTTCTGGTATGGAGTTAAGTAAAGAAGTAATTGGGAATGAGAACTGGGAATTTATACTTTTGCATTATAGAGTATTGCAGGAAGAAAAGCACAAAGAGTCCCTGTTTCATATGCATTATACGATCAATATTTTTCCTGATCAGAATGAAGAAATTATAAGAACACTTGATTCTATTATTTCTTTACAAAAAGAATATGGAACCAAGCATATGTTAACAACAAAAATTCTTTTATATGAACTTATTTCAAAACTATTTATTTTCTCTGAAATTCGAGAAAAACTAGAGCCTAAAGATCCAATTGATGAAGTATTAAGTTACATACACGGACATTTAGATGAGAATTTATCTGTAGCAGAGATTGCTGAAAACTTTCAATGGAGTGCAAAACAATTTCATTATTCTTTTCAAAAAAAACTTGGGGTTGCACCGAAAAAGTATATTATGGATACCAAAATAAAAAGAGCCAAGAGACTTTTGTTGGAAAGTGACTTGGCTATAGCTGAGATTGCTAGTCGTATCGGATATGAGGACCCACTTCATTTTAGTCGTATTTTTAAAAGAAATACAGGAATATCACCTAGCGTATTTCGCAAGCAATTCGAAAAAAATCCATGTTAATTCGAAAAAAATCTATTCAAATTTTATTTTTATTATGCTATATTCTCTTTTGTAAATGAAAATGAATATCATAATCAAAAGGAGTGTACTATGAAAAAATCGTTATCAATAATTACAATAGGAATGTTGTCATTTTCTCTTTTAGTAGGATGTGGTAGTGACACCACAAAGGAAGCCAGTACAAGTGATGCAACTACAACAACTGAAGTTTCTGAAAACAAAACAGATAATGCGTCAAATGAAGAAGAGACAAAAGACTCAAAAACAAGCCAAACACAAGATGTAAAAGGATTAACCTATCCATACATATATACAGATGAAGCAGGAAGAGAGGTTACAATTGAAAAGGAACCAACTGCAATTGTAACCAATTACTTACCGCTTTGGGAGAGCTTGACATTACTTGGCATAAAGCCACTTGCAGTATCAGGAGCTGAAAATTACATAGCTACGTGGGATGCATTTGAAGGATATGATGTAAGTGATGTACAAGATCTTGGACAAAAAGAAGTGAATTTAGAATTACTTGCACAGTTACAACCAGATATCATATTAAGCCAAAGTTATGATGCTGCCAATGCTGAAATTGAGAATTTTGAAAAAATTGCTCCCGTTGCAGTTTTTGGTCAAAAAACGAAAATGGATTGGAGGGCAAGTCTTAGAGAAGTAGCAAAGATTGTTAATAAAGAAGAAGAGGCTGAAAAAATTATTACAGAGATTGCAGATAAGTTAGCCACTGAAAGAGAAAAATTAGCAAGTGAATATGATGGACAGACTGTTATGCAATTTTCTTTAATGGGTGAAGATAAATACTTTGTGGCATATCGACCTGATTTATATGATAAAGAAACTGGGTTAGGATTAAATGTACCTGAAGGATACACAAGCTCTGAAACTTATGAACAAATTTCAATGGAAGCAATTGTGCAAATGAACCCTGATTACATTTTTGTAAATGTTTTTGACGGTGATGAGGCTTTGTTTGAAGCATTAGAAGAAAACACAGTTTGGCAGTCTTTAAAAGCAGTTCAAGATGGTCATGTATACCGTCTAGACGGTGGTGGACACGCACCAAGTGCATTAGCTACCTTATATACAGTTAACTTTATTACCGATGCTTTAACAACAAAATAACGAACCTGATATAAGAAAATTATTTTGATGAAAACGGGCAGATACAAGGCTTTTAAAGATGTATCTGCCTGATTAAATGTCATCGACATAATTAAAATCTAGGAAGGAGAAAAGAATGAAGACTGTTAAGCAATCAAGTAAGAGTAGATTACAAATCTTTGTTCTAGTCATGATAGGAAGCTTACTTGTACTTGGTGGAGCAATGTTGCTATCCATAATGACAGGGGCGGCAAATTTATCCATGCAGGCTGTTATTGATTCATTTTTATCCTTTGAACAAGGAAATTCAAGTCATCTTCTCGTAAGAGATATGAGAGTTCCAAGAGCAATTTCAGGAGCACTAATAGGAGCCGCACTGGCTGTTGCAGGGGCTTTGATGCAGGGAATGACAAAAAATCCATTGGCAGATTCAGGATTGGTGGGATTAAGTGCAGGAGCAGGGCTTTTTTTAGCCATTTCTTTGGTTATTTTAAATGGTATGAGTTATTCAGGAATTGTTGTTATGACATTTCTTGGTGCGGCCTTTGGGGCTGGATGCGTACACATTATTAGTACTTTGATTCCAGGGGGAAATCATCCTATGAAACTTGTACTAGCGGGTGCTACAGTTAGTACATTATTTTCAGCTATTAGTCAGGCAATTGCCATTTATACGAATACATCACAAAACATAATGTTTTGGACAATGGGTAATGTTTCAGGAACAAATTGGAAGCAATTAAAAATAGGCGGACCTATTATTGTAATCAGTGTATTGCTTGGAATCGCTTTATCAAGAAGAATTTCCATTTTACATATGGGAGATGAGATAGCAAAAGGAATTGGAGTCAATACGAAACGAACCCGAATCATAGCCACGATACTTGTAGTGCTTTTATCAGGAACTTCCTTTGCATTGTGTGGCAGTATCACATTTGTTGGAATGATGATTCCTCATTTTGCAAGATTTTTAGTGGGGCCTGATTATCGGCTAATTATTCCACTAAGTGCAGTAGAAGGTGCTGTTTTAGTAGTACTTGCAGATATTTTATCAAAGACACTAAACCCACCTGCAGAAATACCGCTTGGTGCCTTAATATCTGTCATTGGTGTTCCAATCTTTCTTTATTATGCAAGAAAAGACAAAGGAGGAAAAAACCAATGAATACTCCAATAAAAAAGAAAAGTCATTTCAGTTTGCTGTTACTTTGGCTGTTTTTATTAATCGTACTCTTTTTTATTAGTATCAATGCTGGGTATACAGATATTCCAATGAAAGACATACTACGTATTTTGGGAGGAGGCGGAAGTACAAATGAGAATCTGGTTGTATTTGAATTTCGTCTTCCTCGTATCATTATTTCAATTCTAGTAGGAATTGGATTTTCACTATCTGGTTGTGTATTACAAGGAATTACAAGAAATCCACTTGCAGATCCTGGGCTTATGGGAATTAATGCAGGAGCTGGAATTGTAGTTGTTATTTTTATGACCTTATCAGGGACGATAAGTCTTTTGGGTGTTATGGCATTACCGATATTTTCTTTCTTGGGAGCACTATTAACGAGTGCACTTTTGTATATAATTTCAACAAAAAAGGGATACGGTCTAGCACCTACTCGTTTGATATTAAATGGAGTTGCAATTCAGGCAGGTATTAACTCTATGATGACAATCATTGTATTGCAATTGGATGATACACAGTATGATTTTCTAGCAATATGGCAGGCAGGAAGTATTTATAATTCCAATTGGAAATTAGTACTTGCATTGTTTCCATGGATTGTATTTGGTATGATTTATCTCTTTTTTAAATCAAGGGAGCTAGATCTTTTGATGGTAGGTGATGAATTAGCATCAGGCCTTGGTGTTGCGGTTACTAAGGAGAAAAAAGGGTTATTATTCGTTGCGGTTGCACTTTCGGCAGCTTCGGTAACTGTAAGCGGTAGTTTGCATTTTGTAGGCTTACTAGGTCCTCACTTGGCAAGGCGTATTGTGGGTGCGAGACATCAAATTTTATTACCATTTTGTGCTATAACGGGTGCAATATTGGTTTTGGCCGCTGATACAATCGGAAGAACCATTGTAGCTCCATCGGTGATACCAGCAGGAATTATCGCGGCAATATTAGGAGCACCTTATTTTATTTATTTAATGATTGGTAATAGTCGGACTAAGAAGGAGGTAAGAAAATGAAAGAGTTTAAGATTAAAGATTTAGAAGTGGCCTACGGAGATCAAACCATAATCAAACAACTAAACCTAGAAATCCCGATTGGTAAAATAACAACAATCATTGGGCCAAACGGATGTGGTAAATCAACTTTCTTAAAAACCATTGGAAGAATTATGAAGGCAAAGCATGGTGCTGTTTATTTGGATGCAAAAGATATTCATGAATTATCAAGTAAAGAATTTGCAAGACAATTAGCCATACTACCTCAAAGTCCGATTGCACCTGAAGGCCTAACGGCACAAGAGTTAGTCTCCTATGGACGATATGCGCACCAAAAAGGCTTTGGAAAGGAAAGTGCGAAGGATCAAGAAATTGTAAAATGGGCGCTTGAAGTTACAAATCTATCTGAACTAAGTCATCGAAGTGTAGACAATATGTCTGGTGGACAAAGGCAACGAGTATGGATTGCAATGGCACTGGCACAAGAAACAGAAATGATATTACTAGATGAACCAACAACGTATTTAGATGTTGCTTACCAACTGGAAGTACTAGAACTTTTGGAGGATTTAAATAGAATTTACGGATGTACTATTGTTATGGTACTTCACGATATCAATCTTGCTTCCCGATACGCAGATTATCTGATTGCACTAAAGCAAGGAAAAGTCATAGTAGAAGGTACACCAAGAGAGGTAATTACGAAGGAAATGCTAAAAGAGGTATACCAGATTGAATCGGATATTGTACTGGAAGAGCAAAGTAAAAAACCAATTTGTGTTTCTTACCGTTTGATGAATAAAAAGAAATTATTAGAAAAGGAATTAAAGGTGGTAGGATGAAAAAAATAGCGATATATGGGAAAGGTGGAATTGGAAAATCAACAACGGTTTCCAATCTATCTGCCGCTTTGGCAACAACTGGTTTGAAAGTAATGCAGATTGGATGTGATCCAAAGGCAGATTCAACCAGAAATTTAACAGGTGGCGAAAAGATTCCAACTGTTTTGGAGCTACTTCGAGATAAAGAAAATGTAAAGCTTGAAGATTTGGTATTTGTTGGAGATGAAGGTGTCTTGTGTGTGGAAGCAGGAGGACCAGTACCAGGAGTTGGTTGTGCAGGGCGAGGAATTATTACGGCATTTGAAAAATTAGAAGAATTAAATGCATTTGAAGTGTATCAGCCTGATGTAGTCATCTATGACGTGCTAGGTGATGTCGTGTGCGGCGGCTTTGCAATGCCAATTCGTGGAGGCTATGCCGAAGAGGTCTATATTGTATCCTCGGGTGAGATGATGTCTTTGTATGCTGCAAATAATATTGCCTCGGCAGTTAAAATGTTTGGGAAACGAAAATACGCATCCTTAAAAGGAATTATCTTAAATAGTAAAAATATAGAAAACGAAGAAGCATTGGTGCTACAAGCAGCAAAAGAGATTGAAACGGACGTAATATATAAAATAGACAGAAATCCGTTGGTACAACAAGCAGAAGCACTCGGAAAAACGGTGGTAAGCGCATTCAAAGACAGCAATATGAGTAAGAAATATTTAGAACTTGCCAAAATGCTTCTTACACAAGAAGAATAAGGAGGCCGATATGAGTGGTACAAATCGGACTTATCGTCTGTCAGAGATAGAAAGCAATCAAGGAATCACATTTTCACATGCAGCTGCTACACCAGGACATCATTGTCCGATGCACACTGCATTGGCTGCAATGAGAAACATAAGAGGAATCTCTAGCCTTGTACTTGGCATGCCAGAATGTAGTTTTTACAGTCGCTATGTGATGGAGAATCCAGTTGAAGGGACAGGAGAACTTCATTATACCTACGTACTAGACTCCAATGAAGTCGTATTTGGGTGTAGAGAAGGATTGATAAAAGCATTAGAAGAAATGGAACGAGACGGTGCAAAGGCAATTATGGTGATTATGACATGCATTCCTGCCTTGATTGGTGAGGATGTAAAGGAAATAACAGAAACTTTTTCCTTAGAGCATAATGCAAAAGCTGTCTGTATTGATATGGCTCATTATAAGAGAAATGGATATGAAGCTGGCTATTATGAAGGATATGAAGCATTAGGCGATTTTTGTATGAAAAAAGAGTTAAACTCTAATCTAGTCTCCATACTTGGCGCACACAAAGGAAGGGAAGGTGAAGGTTTAAAAAATTGGCTTAAAAATAATGCCTTTGAACTCCTTGAAATTGAAACAGGATTTATGCTAGAGGATTTCCTTAAGATCACAAGTTCTGCATTCATTATCGTAACAAATATCCATTACCTTCCTCTTGCTAACAAATTAAAAAAAGAATATAACATACCTTTTGTATTCTTAGGTGGTGCATATTCCGTTAGCGAGATAACAGCTTGTTATGAAACGATAAAAGAACAGTTACAATTACAAGAGTTACCAGAATTTGTAGGAATCAATGAATTAAAAGAATTGGAAGATAATATAAAAAGCCAATTTACGGGTAGCCGTTTTATTATACCTGCGATTATAGAAGACGTATTACTTTTAACGAATTATTTGACCTCTTTATCGATGAAGCCTTGTGTCTTACATATTGAAGAATATCAATTATGGATGCAGGAGTGGAAGAAATCCATTCTACATCAATCGGTTGATCCATATATTACTTTTGTTGTACAGCAAGAAATAAATCAAGATGCATTTGAAAAGTCAGGATTTTTAGAAGAAAAAGGATTTCGTTTTTCAATAGGAGAAACTTCATTGAAAGAGGTTGCTTCCATGAAGATAGAACGTTTTTTCCTTACTTCACTTTTTGGCTACGAAAGGACGAATGCATTGCTTCATAGTCTGAAACATCTACGGAAGGAGGAGTAAGATGCCATTATATAAGAATACACCACAACCATCTGGAAGGATGGGCGTATTATGGGCGCTTGCGCCAATTTTTGATGCCGCCATTATTGAATATGGTTCTATGGGCCATATGATTTATGCTGAAAAATGGCTGGCACACACGGGATTAATCAAACGAGCAAAACTAATTACAACACATCTTGCTGAAAAAGACATAGCTCTTGGAATTACAAAACGTTTAGAAGAGAGTGTAAAAGAGGTGGTAAAGGAGAAAAAAGCAAATGTTATCTTTTTAATTCCATCTAGTGTTCCTGAAATGATAGGGACTGACTTAGAATCCATTGGAGAAGAGTTACAATTTATGTATCCACAAATACCTATTATTACTTTTGGGGCAGGAAATTTTAAGGCGACAAAAGAACAAGGTATGGAAGAAGCTTATTTTCGATTGGTTAAATCATTGACTAAAGAAGATGATATAGAAGCGATAGAAGATACAGGCTTTGAAAAAGCAACTTTTAATCTAATCGGATCTGCCTGCGATTGGTCTCGTTTTCAATCAGATACAAGAGAAATTATTAGAATAATGGAAGGCGCATTTGATATGAAGTCAGCCGCTGTGTTTGGCTCCTCTTGTAATACAACCTCATTATATAAGATGACAAATGCAAAAGTAACACTTGTTATGCGAAAAGATGGGATAAAAGCTGCTAAGCAATTAGAAAAAAATTATGGTATTCCCTATCTTTATATGACTCCTTACGGACTTTTAAATACCATAACATGGATCAAAGAATTAGAAGAGATATTAGAAAAGAAAGCAGATAAAGATTATCTTAACAATGAAATCAAAGAAACACAATATGCGATTCATCATTGTAACGTTTGGGCAAAGCATAAAAACGATAAAGCAAAGTTATGGATTAGTAATGAAGATGAGTTGTCACTAGGAATTCAAGAATTTGCCAAGAAAGAGTTAGGCTTTATGCTTGCTACTGGAGGAATCCATATGTCTGATGCTAGACAATTAAAGCAAAATCCTGGAAAATGTAACATTGAGGTAAGAAGAAGTACGTTATCTTACGATATCAATCCTTACGAACTTCCTTTTATGGGATTTCGAGGTACTATGAATTTATGCTCTTTATTTACGGATTTTCTTATAAAAAGATAATAGGTTTCATCCTTTACGTATTTATGCTTCATGAACAACCTCATATAATGCGAATTAATTAGCCCTGTTTTGCAAACAATTTATTAGCAAAACAGGGCAATTGTAATTATATGCACTATAACAGAATTACTTTGATTGACATTATCACTAATTAGTGATATATTTAAGATATGAAAAATAAAATATCTTATGGAAAACAAAACGATTCCAATTTAAAAGCTTTTATTGGTCTTAGTCGTACGACACAAGGACTCCACAAACGTGCAGGTGGTATTTTTAGTAAAGGAGGATTGACGTCATCACAATTTGCAGTCTTGGAGGCTTTGTATCACAAAGGAGACTTAACGATTCAGGAAATCATAGATAGTATATTGTCATCTTCTGGTAACATGACTGTTGTTGTTAATAATCTGGAAAAAGACAAAATGATTGAACGTTACGTGAATCCAAAAGACAAAAGATCAAGTGTAATAACAATAACCGAGAAAGGGAAACGGAAAATAGAAGAAATATTTCCAATTCATCTGATTGATTTAGAAAAAAGCTTTGAAGCAATAACCGAAGAAGAAAAGGAAATACTAATCAAAATATTAAAGAAAATTAAAATATAATGATTCTAAAACACAGAAATCACTAATTAGTAATAAATGATTGGTTTTCTTGTTTTAGAAGGTTAGGAGTGTGAATATGAGTAAAAAAATGATAAGAGTAGAAAAAATCGGTTTTCAGTGGGGAATGGACAGTCCTTTTTTAGCATGCATGCATCATAAAGACCAATTTCCAGCAGGAAACGAAGAACAAGGACCAGCGGTTTCTCTAAGTGGAAGACGCCTTGGCAATGATTTCTCTGGAAAAGATGGTTTTAGTATGTATCACGGTGAAAAGGTACCTGGTTTTCCAGTACATCCGCATCGTGGCTTTGAGACGGTAACCATTGTATTAGAAGGAATTGTCGATCACTTTGATTCCAAAGGAGCAGAAGGCAGATATGGAAATGGTGATGTACAATGGCTTACGACAGGGGAAGGCTGTCAGCATGTAGAAATGTTTCCACTTGTTCATACCGATAAGCCAAATCCATTAGAACTGTTTCAAATATGGCTCAACCTTCCAGCCGAGAGTAAATTTACTTCTCCAGATTATAAGATGCTTTGGGCAGAAGAAATTCCAGTTATCAAAAAAAGTAACGAAAAAGGGAAGACGGCTACCATTCGATTAATTGCTGGAAGGTATGAAGAGTATAACAGCCTAGCACCAACCCCTGCATCTTGGGCGGCAGATTCTAATCATCATGTTGGAATTCAATTGGTTGAATTAGAGCCAGGTGCTGAATATAAAATTGCGGCTGGCACAAAAAGTTTGAATCGAAATTTGTACTTTTACCAGGGACTTGGAACAATTCTTATTGAGGAAGAGAGTATTCCTTCCTCTAGTCGCATTAAGTTAGCAGGTGAGGAAGAGATTGTAGTGCAAAATCAAGATCAGGTTAGTTATCTATTATTGTTAGAAGGAGAGCCAATCAACGAACCAGTTGCTCAATATGGACCTTTTGTTATGAATACACAACAAGAAATCAATGATGCCTACCGAGATTATCAAAACACACAATTTGGTGGTTGGCCGTGGTCAGACGATGAGCCTGTACATTCAAGAGATACAGGTAGATTCGCTCGTTATCCAGATGGAAGAGTTATAAAAAAATCATAAGACAAAATTATAGCCAATTTTGATTGTTATCATTATGTTACAATCAAAGTTGGCTGTTTTATTGTGTGATATTAGAATTTGTCTCAGGTCGAAATACAGTTATAATCAAAACGAATGATTCATATGATTAATAAGTATAAAAATAAGGTGGAAGGATATGGAATCAGGAAACAATAATCAGGATATGCTAGAAGAGTATACATTAAAGCAAACAAAAGCAACACTTAGCGCATTTGTTGATGCTATTATTCCACGCTCGGAAGAATTAGCAAAAGAGTATGGTGAAATACAGTATTTTGGAGCTTTGGATTTGCTAGTTGATGAATATTTATATATTACATTAAATGAATATCAGCCAGATTTGGCAGAAGCAACAGTTGAAATGTTAAATGCAGCGGCCCAAAGATTAGTTTCAAGAGTGGAAAATAAAAAACCATTAAATTTATCGGAAGGTGGATTGTTTGCTTCTTTAGCACCTAGTGATCGATTGCTTGCAATTGCTTTACTAAAAAAGTATCAATATTCATCCTCACATTTGCTATATCCATATGAAAATATATTCTATAACGTAGTAGATAATTTGATTCGTTTAACCATGATAGGATATTATTCCGAATGGTTTGGATATGGAACTACACGATTGTTGCAGCCCAATAATCGTGTCCTAGAATTCTATCCATTAAGCTGGAATCAGATAGATTATCCAGGTCCAACACCACCACGCCAATTGGCTATGATTGAATCATGAAGGGAGCTAAATCATGGAAAAAGACTTTGATGTCATTGTAATCGGAGCTGGAGGGGGCGGGGCTGTGGTTGCAAAAGAATTGTGTGACAAAGGATTAAGAGTTCTTGTTTTGGAAGCTGGAGCTTGGTATGGGAATAAAAAATGGCCAAAACCGAATTCAGAGCCTGGAGAAAAAAGCAGTTCTAGCTATGAAGATTTAAGTATTGATATTCTAAATGAATGCTTTACGGATTTAGAAGACGATATGAATAGTCTTATATCTGGAAAGTTTCGATGGGGTCCAGCAAATAGGCAAAAAGAGCCTTGGAAACGTTTGGTTGCACATGGAGGCTTTACGTGGCAAAATGCAGGAGTTGGAGGAAGCACTCTTCACTATTTAGGAAATCATCCAAGAGCTTATCCTACTTCTGTAAATCAAGTCTGGCCAATTACTTATGATGAATTAATTCCTTATTATGAAAAAGTTGAGCAATTATTGCCTGTAACAAACGCTCCCGCTGTGGCAAAAGAAGACCTATTTTACTATGGAGCGAGTAAAGCAGGGTGGAGTCAGCATGATACAAAAAATGTAACAACTCCTGGATATCGTCCGCAACCAAATGCAATTTTAAGACGCGGGCAATCATACCAATTCCCAGGAGAGGGGTTACACGAATATACAAACTATGGCTGTACACTTAGAGGGCACTGTATAAATGGTTGCCACATTGGTCCAACAGTTGATTCAGTTGCAAAAAGATCGACTTTTACTAATTATATTCCTTTTGCCCTATTAACAGGAAATATAGAAATACGGCCAAATAACTTTGTGATTCAGGTGTTAACGGAAAAAGACAATAATGGTGACTTACAAGCAATAGGAGTTATTTCAAAAGATACTTGGACAGGAGAGACGACGCAACTACGAGCAGATATTGTTGTTATGGCGGCTGGAACGATTGAAACACCAAGGTTATGGCTAAACTCAAATCTTCCTGAAAATCCATGGGTAGGAAGAGGTTTGGTAAATCATTGGTTTGACAGTGTTACTGGTATTTTTGAAGAATCTGCCTTGATGGAAGCAATCGGTTCGCCAAATATTCGCCCATTTTCAGGGCAGAATGCAGCGGCACGTTTTGATTATCCCGGTTGGGGAGTGTTAGAACTTTTTGGTTGTAGTCCAGCGCTGTATTCGACGCTAGGCTATGCATCTAGTGATAGTGGATTTTTCTTTGAAAACAAGGTAGGGGATAAGCCTTGGGATTATGAAGGAGCAATTGTTGGTGACCTTTTAAAGGAATATATGATGAATTATCAGCGCACACTCAACATCGTGATTTTTACCGATGACGAGGTGAACCAAGACAATGGGGTTACATTGGATATGCATGAAAAAGATGAGAATGGTTACATACCAATCATACGTTATCATGCAAGCCAGAAGGATCGAATCAAAAGAGATAACTTGGCAACACTAGCTTCTAATATATTAAGAACTGCTGGTGCCAAAACAATCGTACGTGCAAACTGGTCACCTGATATATACATACATCTTATGAGTACTATGCGAATTGGGCTTGTCACAAATACACAATGTGAGGCGTTGCAAGTAAAAAAACTATATATTGCTGATAATAGTGTACTATACAATAGCCTTGGTGGACCAAACCCTACACTTACTACACAGGCATTAGCAACGCGCACAGCGGATAACATATTTGATAAATATTTTGCACCCCAAGCATAAAGTAATAATTTTAAATAAATTAGAATAAAAATAGCACACTAAATTATCTTTGGAATAAACTGAATTGAAAAGATTTCATATCATATAGGAGGTTTGTATCGTTTATATGGATAACACAATGTATGATACGCAAGATAATTCAATTGTAGGAATTCCATATCAGAACATAAATTGGAGAGACATAGATGGGCAGCCTTTTGGGCAAGCATCCGCTTTTAACATGTTCGTACTGGGTGATGCCAATAATATTGTAGATGTAGAAGGAGCAGTAGCAATTGGCGGAAGCTTTTATAGCCCAAGAGGCTTTAGTGTAGGCTTTCAAAGGGGAAACAATCCAACCAGCATTGGGTTTTCACCAGATCTTGCTAGATTTATAACTGGAAATGTTACTTCTACAAAAGGTCCTTTGGTTGTAATAGGGCATGCCATTTCAAATGGAAGTTTTCAGGCAGGATTAGGAAGTACCTATTATATTGGAAATGATGATTCTGATGGTCAAATGGATCAATTAAAACAATTATATCAAGCTCGTGGAGGAAGTCCATATTGGACACCAAGTGATAAAGGTGAGTATTATTTAATTCCTAGTTATGACGTTCCACGAGTGATACCAGCATCTCGTATTTCTGCTGATTTACCAGCGTTTTTTCAAAATGCTAGAACAAGTTTAGTAAACTATAGAAATTGCATTTCGCAATTAGCAAGTAATGGAACTATCACAAGTAATTCTCATGAATGGATTTTGACAGGTACCGATCCTACGCAAAATATTTTTACAATTGATGTAAGTCCAAACGGACTTATTAATAAAGGAATAAGATTCAATGTTCCTAGAGGCAGTTTAGCAATTGTTCGACTAAAGACAGGTCCTCATGCTCACTTACAATATGGGGTGTATGGAGATAAAAGTATGGCAAACCATACTCTTTATGTTTTTGAAGATGCAACAAATATTCATATGGAAAAATCATCCGATATATGGGGAAGTATTTTAGCTCCTCAAGCAATGTTTCATGGTCATCCTACAGGAGGGCATGTGAGTGGAAATGCTGCATTAGGCGGTTTTGCTGTAAATCCAAACAGTGGCTTTGAATTTCATTTTTATCCATTTGTAGGTGGAGTGATATGTGGAGAAACTTTGCCTGTAGAAGAAGTGATCGAAACACCATCTCCAGTGCCATCACCCCCAGAAATGCCTATGCCAACACCTGTTCCAACGCAACCAACGCAACCATGTCCAACATGCCCAGAGCCAGAGCCTTGTCCAGTTCAATTACCATGTCCTGAACCAGCACCATGCCCAGTGGCTCCACCGTGTCCAGAGCCACCGCCATGTCCAGTAGCTCCACCATGCCCGACATGTCCAGAACCATGTCCAGTCGCTGCACCGTGTCCAACGTGTCCAGAGCCAGAACCATGTCCAGTGGCTCCACCATGTCCAACGTGTCCGACATGTCCAGAGCCAGAACCTTGTCCAGTCGCTGCACCGTGTCCAACATGTCCAGAGCCAGCACCATGCCCAACGTGCCCAGAGCCAGCACCATGTCCAATGTGTCCAGAACCACCGCCATGCCCAACGTGTCCAGAATGTCCAGCGTGCCCGGTATGCCCAGAGCAAAAGGAAGAGACACAAAGAGAACCAATGGGTATTCCAATTCCATTTCCTGTACCAATTCCTATTCGTTCAAAACCAATTGAGTGTCCGAAATGTGAGGAATGTCTGGTAACTGCGGGAATGATAACAGGTTGTATTTGTGGTTGTGAGTGTCATAGAAGCCACGAGTGGGATGTTATGCTATACCAAATGTTAGATGGCAAAAAAGTGATGGTATCTTGTAGCACAATCTGCCATATGGAATGCTTTGAATTTAAAGTTTCTTATGAAGGAACTTATATATTGAAAATCTGTCCAGCTAAAAGAACGTTCTTTTCACCTGCATGCAGACCAAAAGTAAAATTAACAAATATTGGTGTTGCCAACTTTATAATAGAATAAGATTAAATGACATAAATTGGATGATATCTTGACTTATTCATGTTCCTATGATACACTTTACTAACAATTTCATTACTCGTGAGGGAGTAGTTTGCGTAAGATATTACGTGACAAGTCAACATACTGACTGAATAAGTCTGGCTTGTCTTAATGAACGAGACTCATGTATAGCACAAGATGTTATACATGGTCTCTTTTTTTGACTCGTGTATGCATGTTTATGCAGTACACGATTTTTTTATGTTCATGTATTTTCCCCCTCATGGAAATTGCAACGAGCATCCTTTCTATAAATAGTAGTAGGACTCACTTTTAGAGGAAAAGAAACACAAGGAGGAAGTTGTTGTGAAAGAATTTATGGAAGATATTGAGCAATTATCAATTCGACTAGGCTCTGATTTATCCAAGGGATTAACAACAAAACAAGTTGGAAAGAACCAAGAAAAGTACGGCACCAATACGCTAACAAGAGAAAAACAAGAATCATTGCTTAAGCGAACCATCAAAGCATCCAGTGAACCTATGATCCTAATGCTTATTATGGCTGGTTTCATTGCACTTTTTGTTAACATGATACGTGCATCAACAGGAGGAGAAGCAGACTTTTTAGAATGTGTCGGTATTTTTGCCGCAATTTCTCTTTCTGTCATCATTACTGTGGCAATGGAGGGTAAAAGTGCAAAGGCATTTGAAGCGTTATCGAAAATAAGTGAGGATACGCAAATCAAAGTATTGCGAGACGGCGAAACGATTGTAGTTGGTCAAAAGGATATTGTGGTTGGTGATTTGGTCTTGCTATCAACTGGCGATAAGATTCCAGCAGACGGAAGGCTAGTTGAAAGTGTTGGTCTTACAGTGGATGAATCTGCATTAACAGGAGAAAGTGT
This sequence comes from Candidatus Galacturonatibacter soehngenii, assembly GCF_008830185.1. Taxonomy (GTDB): domain Bacteria; phylum Bacillota; class Clostridia; order Lachnospirales; family Lachnospiraceae; genus Lachnotalea; species Lachnotalea soehngenii. The sequence continues at coordinate 549,823 of NZ_WAGX01000004.1, read as the reverse complement.
ACCAGCAAAGAAAGATGCAAAGTTAGTTCTAATTGATGAAAAAACACCACTTGCAGAACGAAGTAATATGTTATACTCTGGTAATTTTATAACAAGTGGGTATGGTAAGATGATTGTAACAGCAGTTGGTGATGAAACTGAATTTGGAACAATTGCAAAAGAACTTTCAAAGGTAGAAAAAACAAGTACACCATTGCAAGAAAAGCTTGCAAGGCTTGGAAAAACAATCACGATTCTTGGCGTAATTGCGGCAACCATAGTCTTTATCACAGAGTTAATCTCTTTTTTTCTAGCGGGCGGATTACATGTTGAACAAGTCTTAGAAGCCTTTGTAACAAGTATTGTTTTAATTGTTGCAGCCGTTCCAGAAGGACTTCCAACCATTGTAGCAGTATCATTATCCATTAATATCATTAAATTGTCACATCAAAATGCATTGGTAAAAAAGATGATTGCATCAGAGACAGTCGGATGTATCAATGTTATTTGCTCTGACAAAACAGGTACCTTAACAGAAAACAAGATGACAGTAGCCGCTTTTTATGATGGAAAATGGCATGAGGATGCAACGCAGTTAGAATGTAACTGGCTTGTACACAATGTCTGTCTTAATACTACCGCGGATCTCTCTTTCGATGGCAGTTTTATTGGGAATCCAACCGAATGTGCAATGCTAAACTTTTATGAAAAATCAAAGGTAAGACAAGTAACTGGAAAGTCTTACAAAGAGGAACGTCTAGATCACGATGTGTTGCATTCGTTTCCATTTTCTTCTGAATTAAAGCATATGACAACGATAAGTAAAGTAGATGGTAAAATCATTACTTATGTAAAAGGTAGTCCAGAATGTGTGTTTTCAATGTGTAAGATGGAAGAGTCAAAGAAACATGAAATCGAAACATACATGAAAAAAGCGCAGGAAAAAGCCATGCGTGTCATCGCTTTTGCTCATAAGGAATTGGAAGAAATGAAGGATTATGAGGACGATCAGTATCATGCGATATTAGAAAGTAACATGGTTTTTGACGGTTTTGTGGCGATATCTGATCCTCTTCGTGCCGATGTATATGAAGCGGTAAAAAACTGTAGACTTGCAGGTATTGACTTAAAGATTTTAACAGGGGATAACATTGTAACAGCTTCGGCAATTGCTGATGAATTACACCTCCTAAATAATGGACAAGTTGCAGTAGAAGCAAAAGAGATTGCAGACTTAAGTGATGAAGAATTAATTCAATTGCTTCCAAAGATAAGCGTAATTGCAAGAAGTACACCAACCATTAAAATGCGGATTGTTAAATTATTAAAAGGAGAAGGTAATGTCGTTGCAGTTACTGGAGATGGTATCAACGATGCACCAGCCTTAAAAAATGCAGATGTTGGTATTGCAATGGGGATTTCAGGAACAGAGGTTTCAAAAGAAGCTAGTGATATCGTATTGTTAGATGATTCTTTTTCTACCATTGTAAAAGCAATTGTCTGGGGACGTGGTATTTATGAGAACTTCAAACGATTTATTCAATTTCAGCTTACCGTTAATATATCTTCCGTTATTGTTGTGTTTACTTCTATTATTTTAGGGTTAAAAGCTCCATTTACAGCACTTCAATTATTGTGGATTAATATAATTATGGATGGACCTCCAGCACTTACACTAGGTCTTGAACCTGTATATGATGATTTGATGAGTCGTCCACCAACAAAGCGAAACGATAATATCGTATCAAAAGGAATGTTCTTACGAATTGGATTAACAGGAGCGTATATTTCCATTGTCTTCTTATGCCAATATACGAAAAACTTTTTAGGTGCAACAACAGAACAAATGCCAACTGTATTATTTACTTTATTTGCACTCTTTCAATTATTTAATGCCTTTAACTGTAGAGAGCTACATGCAGTAAGCATATTTAAGCATCTTTTAAAAAATAAAATCATGCTTCTTGTTATTAGCATAACATTTTTAATTCAGATTATTATTATACAATTTGCAGGAGCGTTCTTTGGAACTGTGCCACTTGATTTGTTTATGTGGATTAAGATATTTTTAGTGACTTTTAGCGTTGTTTTAATATCTGAGACGGTCAAACTATGTTATCGAATCTTAATTAGAAAGTAAAGAGAATAATTAAGCGGTTGTTGGTAGAAAAAATCCCTCGTAAGGGATAGATTTTAACCAACAACCGTTTTTTGTTACATATAAAAGTAAGACTCTTAATTACTTTGTATTAATTTCATCAAATCATTCATGGGTTTTGTTATGTATTTGTTCTTATGCCAAAAGAGTTGGCGGTATACGTTTACTTCAAACTCAGGAACCCGTATTGGAACAATGGATTTTTCTTTTAGCTCGTTTTGAATGGTAAACAAAGGAAGATAGGAAACACCTTTGTTTTGTGCAACAAAAGAACGAATAATGTCGGTATTTCCTGTTTCTAAATAAGGGTGAAGGCCTAGTCCTTTTCGTGCTAAATGTTGGGAGAGTTCATAGGTATATCCAATGTTACATTCCGTCATAATTAGCTCCTCCTGTAAGATTTCTTCTATGGTTACGGTTTGTTTTTTTGCAAGAGGATTTTGACTAGAAGCTACGAAATATACCTTTTCTTCACGAAGAATCTTTCCTGTCCATACGTGATCAATCACGTTTTGATCAATCGTATATGCCATGTCTAATTCATTATGAAGCATAAGATCAAAGATAAAATTTCTTGTACCAGTCTTAATGCAGATATGCATATTGGGATACATCTGGTGAAAACTTGTAATAAGAGAAGGAAAAGATGCAGCCAAAATGGATTCAGAAGTACCAATTCGAATCATACCAGAGTAATCTTTTTCGTTCTTTATGTCAGATATGGATTCTTCTGTATAAAGTAAAATTTTTTGTGCATGTTTTAAAAATTCTTTTCCTTTCTCTGTCAAGTAAATGCTTTTACCAATTCGGTCAAATAGTAAAGTTCCAAGTTCCTTTTCTAAATTCTTGATTTGTATTGTAACAGCTGCCTGAGAATATCCCAGTTGTTCTGCTGCCTTACTAAAATTCATCTTATCAGCGGCAACAAGGAAAGTATTAATTTCTCTAAGTTCCATAGTATGTTCTTCCATCCATAAATATTTTTAAATGATATTATTAAATACATTAATTATTCATATTATAAAGTTAATGATATAATAGCTAAACAGGAAAGTCAATGCAAGAGGAGGAAACAGTGAGAGGATTAGGTACCATTATTAATATAGTAGCGGTAATACTAGGGAGCGGTATCGGACTATTTTTAAAAAACGGATTAAAGCAAAAAATGCAGGATATGCTAATGCAAACTTGTGGAGTAGCAGTCATCTTTATTGGTATTTCAGGAACGCTACAAGGAATGCTTCGCGTAACAGAGGGGACAATTGAGACAAAAGGGGCTATGCTTTTAATATTTTCTTTGGTCATTGGAGGATTTATTGGTCAACTATTAGATATAGAGAGTTTTTTAGATTCCATTGGGGATAAGCTAAAAAGCATGGCTCATGTAAAAGAGGATAATCGATTTGTAGAAGGGTTTGTAAATACCTCTTTGATTATCTGTGTGGGAGCCATGGCAATTGTTGGATCAATTCAAGATGGATTAAGTGGTGATTATACCATGCTTGCAGCAAAATCAATCTTGGATTTTGTTATCGTACTTGTTTTTACTTCAGGTTACGGAATTGGAGTAATGTTTTCTGCAATTCCAATTTTACTATATCAAGGTGGTATTACACTACTAGCAATCGCGGCAGGTTCCTTTTTAGGAGAGGAGTTGATTGCCAATCTTTCCTATATTGGTTCTGCATTGATTTTTTGTGTTGGAATTAATATTGCGTTTGGAAAGAGATTTCAAGTAGGTAACATGCTTCCTGCATTTATAATTCCAATTATATATAGTATCATAGCGTGACTACAAAGAAGGAGATAAGCAATGAAATTTTCAAAACGTATGAATCTATTTCAAGAAAGTGTGTTTACGAAACTAAATGAAATGAAGCTTAAAAAGTTAGAACAAGGTGAAAACGTGATTGATCTTAGCATTGGTACTCCAAATGTACCTCCTGCAGAACATATCATGGACGCTTTATCGTACGCAGTAGCAGATAGAACCAATTATGTGTATGCCATCAAAGACCAAAGTAAACTTACATATGCAGTCAGCAAGTGGTATGAAGAGCGATATCAAGTCCATATAGATCCTGATAAACAAGTTTGTTCTTTGCACGGATCACAGGAAGGCTTTGCAAACCTTGCAATGACAATCGTGGATGAAGGAGATTTGGTACTTGTTCCAGACCCATGCTATCCCGTTTTTGCAGACGGACCACTTTTAGCAGGTGCAACCCTATATTACATGCCACTAAAAAAAGAAAACAATTATGTTATTCAATTTCAGGATATACCAGAAGATGTAGCAAAAAAAGCAAAACTTATGATTGTATCTTATCCAAATAATCCAACTACAGCTATAGCACCAGATAGCTTTTATACAGACTTAATTGCGTTTGCTAAAAAGTATGATATTATTGTACTTCATGACAATGCCTATAGTGAGTTAGTGTTTGATGGAAAGAAAGGAAAAAGCTTCTTATCTTTTGAAGGAGCGATGGAGGTAGGAGTTGAATTTAACTCTCTTTCTAAAACCTATGCGTTGGCAGGTGCAAGAATTGGTTTTTGCATTGGAAACGAACAAATTATTACGAATTTAAAAAAGTTAAAATCAAACTTTGATTACGGTATGTTTCTTCCACTGCAAGAGGCTGCAATGAAAGCAATTCTAGGCGATCAAACATGTGTGAAAACAACTAGATTATCCTACGAAAAAAGAAGAGATGCCTTATGTGACGGCTTATCCTCAATAGGCTGGAAGATAAATAAACCAGATGCAACCATGTTTGTATGGGCATCCATCCCAAGTGGATTTCATAGTAGCGAGGAATTTGTCTTTGAATTGCTTGATAAAGCAGGTGTATTAATGACACCGGGAAGTGCCTTTGGTGCTCACGGTGAAGGCTATGTTAGAATTGCATTAGTTCAGGATAAAGAAGTAATAGAGCAAGCAGTAGAGCAGATAAAGAAAAGTAGAATTTTATTAAAAAATAGTTAATGTTTCATAGTGAAACATTGTCCCATGATTGGTCTTTTATTAAGACTGTTTCATGGGATTTTTTTGATATTTATTTAATAAATAAGTGGACTCTTTGTTGCTATTAAAAAACTCGTAATAAAATATTAAGGATGATGTCCTTGACGAGTCAGAAATAAAATTATATATTAAGTGTATTAAGACTTATAGTACAGTTAATACAAAATTAATAAAATATTAAGTATTTCATAAAGAATTTTAATTAGATACTAAAACTTAATTAAAAAAAAGCTCCCTCATCTGTGATATCTTTTATGATAGCAGGTTTAGAAAAAGTATGTTTGTACTTTTAGGGGGATATAACAAATGCTTAAGGAAGTACTTTAAGATAGAAAGGAAGAAAAATATGAAACGAAGACGTTTAACGCAGATATTTCCTTGGCTTTTACCAATACGGAAAAAACAACGTTTATTTTGTTTTTATTTAAAAATGAAATTGGATGGCAAAAAGTATGCCATTGAAAAAAAAGAAGACTTGTACCAAAATCTAATATTTGAAGCAGATAGTACCTTGTACAATCATGAAACAGGTTTTGATATGAAATACCAAGAAAACAAGGTATTTAATCTGAAGTTAGCAGCACAAACATTAGATGATATTGTAATAAAGCCAGGAGAAGTATTTTCCTTTTGGAAACTGGTAAAAAATGCAGATAAAAAGATTCCTTATAAAGATGGGCTTGTCGTGATAAATGGAGAGCTTACCACTGCATATGGAGGGGGACTTTGTCAAATTAGTAATCTGTTATTTTGGTTGTTCCTTCACACCCCACTGCAAATTGTGGAACGACACGGTCATAGCGTAAAAGATTTTCCAGATCCACCAGGAGATGCACCAGTAGGAATTGATGCAACCGTATCGGAAGGTTGGTTTGATTTAAAAGTAAAAAATACAACGAATACCACTTTTCAAATTAAGCTAAGCTTTGATGAAGAACAAATGCATGGAAAAATTCTAGCAGACAAGGAATTCAATTATAAGATACAGATTCAAAATAATGCGATTGTTTATGACAAATCAGGCAAAGAAATATATCAAAAAGCAGATGTCGTTCGTACTACTATAGATAAAAAAAGCGGCGCTGTTAAAGAACAAAAAGTATTATATCAAAACAAATGTAGAATTGGTTATCCATTACCAGAGGATAATCAATCAACAGGAAATGAGGAAAGTAAAATGAAAAAAATAGCAATTCTTTTTGGTGGAAGTTCCAGTGAATATGAGGTATCCTTACAATCCGCATATGGAGTGATTCAAAATATTAATAAAAGTGTATACGAACCGATTCTAATTGGAATTGACAAAGGGGGAAGATGGTTTGTGTATGAAGGAGATGCCGAAAAGATTATAAATGATACATGGCACAAAGAGGAAAAGGTATATCCTACACTAGTATCAACGGATAAGAAACTTCAAGGTATCTATGTATGGAAACATGGTTTTGATAAACCAGCAAAGGAGATAAAACTTGATGCAGCACTTCCTGTCTTGCATGGTAAGAACGGAGAAGATGGGACCGTACAAGGCGTATTTGCCCTTGCAGGAATTCCAATCATTGGATGTAACACATTATCCTCCGCGGTGTGTATGGATAAAGATATGGCTCATAGAGTTGTAAAGGAAGCAGGAGTAAACGTTCCAGAAGCAAAATTATTAACATACGCCATGTTAGAAAAAGACAAAGAAGAGGTTTTACGATATGGAGAGGAGCTTGGGTATCCATTATTTGTTAAGCCACTTCGAGCTGGTTCATCTTTTGGAATTACAAAGGTGGAAAAATCAGAAATGCTATTTGAGGCTCTTACGTTTGCATTTTCGTATGACAATTTGGTTGTAATCGAAAGAATGATAGAAGGTTTTGAAGTTGGTTGTGCCATCATGGGAAGAGAAGAACTAATTGTAGGGGAAGTAGATGAAATAGAATTATCGGAAGGCTTCTTTGATTTTACGGAAAAATATACTTTGAAATCTTCAAAGATTCATGTTCCAGCGCGCATCTCAAAAGAAGATGCAGATCGTATAAAGGATACAGCTAAAAAAATCTATAGGGCTCTTGGATGTGAATGTTTTGCCAGAGTTGATATGTTTTATACCCCTGATGGAAGTATTTATTTTAACGAAGTTAATACCATACCTGGGTTTACAGAGCACAGTCGTTTCCCGAATATGATGAAAGCATCTGGTATTTCAATGAAAGAAGTAGTGAATCATCTGATTGAGTTAGGGGTGAGTCAATCATGAGATCAATCCTAGTAAATAATCAAATGATTCATACAGGTCATCTAATTCTTGTAAATAGAGCACATCCCATAAAAGCAGAGCCTTCAAAGGAAGAGCTTTGTAAAGTAATGAAGATAAAAGATATGTTGTTACAAAAAGAGGCTGCTAATGCACTACAAGATCTAATCGAGGCAGTAAATATGGAGAAAATGATTGAAGCCGTAAGTGGTTATCGAACACGATTTGAACAAGAAGAAATCTATTCCTCTTCTCTGAATTCAAATGGTGCTGACTTTACAAGTAAATTCGTAGCACTACCAGGTCACAGTGAACATCAAACGGGCCTGGCCATTGATTTGGCAAAAAAGCAAGAAGACATTGATTTTATTTGTCCTGATTTTCCTTATGATGGAGAATTTGCAATATTTCGCGAACAAGCTGCAAAGTATGGCTTTATTGAACGATATCAAAAAGGCAAAGAAAAGATAACAGGAATCTCGCCAGAACCATGGCATTTTCGCTATGTTGGTAAATATCATGCAAGCTTAATTACAAAACAAAATATGGCATTAGAAGAGTATATTGAGTGGGTGAAACAGTATAAATGGAATGAAAATCCATTCATTGACACTTTGGAAGGAAAAAACGTTCAAATCGGATATCAAAGCCTTATGAATCAAGAGGATTATAAACTTTTGGTTCCTGATGAAAGTCAGATTTTAGTATCGGGAAACAACGTAGATGGAATTGTGGTGATAGCATATGAATAAAAAAGAAAAACGAAAGCAGTATGAATATCCATGGATAGACATTTTTCGTATCATTGCAGCCTGTTTCATCGTAGGTATTCACGTAGGACCATTCGCATCAATCAATGAAACCTTGGATTATTTTATATTCTACTGCATTGGAAGAATCGGCGTTCCTTTTTTTATGATAGTTACTGGATATTTCGCGTTATCAAGGTTAAGTAGAAAAAATAGTGTTGGTCAAAATCTAAATAAAATAAAAAGGACACAACTAAAGCTTTTTATGTTTTATATTTTTGCTACTTTATTGTATCTTCCTGCTACAGTATATTCTATGAATTTTCCTACAAGTATAGCCAAACTTTTACAACAAATTGTTTTTGACGGAACGTTTTATCATCTTTGGTATTTTCCAGCAGTTATGATAGGGCTTATTATAGTTATCACCTTATATCGTTTCTTGCCAAGAAAAGTAATTACCGTGATATGCTTACTTCTTTATATCATTGGGATATTTGGTGACAGCTATTACAGAGCTATTGAATCAATACCGTTTCTATCTAAGTTTTACTCGGTAATTTTTTTCTTTAGTTCTTATACAAGAAATGGAATATTTTTTGCACCAATTTTTTTGTGGATGGGCTTACTACTTGCTAAGAAAAAAGAAATGGTGCTTAAAAAGAGTACTTTCATTGGTTTGGTAGTTGGTTTGGTTAGCCTTTTGATAGAAGGTGGTGTCACGAGGATGCTTCATCTGCAACGACATAACAGTATGTATTTTTCACTGCTAATTGTAATGTATTACCTTATGATAATATTGCTATCTAATAAGATTGACATGGCTAAAAATCACAAAAAATATCGGATGTTTCGAGAGATATCCATGTGGGTATACATCCTTCACCCTATGATGATAATTGTCCTTCGTGCGATTGGAGGAGTTTTAAGAATAAAAGAACAATTGACCCAAAATCCATTGCTATTTTATATATTAGTAAGTTTCTTAAGCTTTTTGGCGTCTTTAATTATGGTACAATGCAAACATTTCTTAATGGTAAGAAGAAAGGGGAATCATGAATTTGGTTAAAATGTATCTGGAGAGCAGAGCATGGGTTGAAGTAAACCTATGTAATTTACAAAATAATGTAAAAGCATTTCAAAGTGTTTTGCCAAAAGAGTGCAAGATTATGGCTGCTGTAAAGGCGAATGCCTACGGACATGGGGCAATTCTTGTGGCAACACATTTACAAGAATATGGTGTCACTCATTTTTGTGTTGCTTCTGTACAGGAAGGAATTGATTTACGAAAAGCCGGAATTAAAGGAGATATCTTAATCCTAAGTTACACCCCTAAAGACCAGCTTGATTTGTTAATTGAGTATGACCTAATTCAAACAATCGTTGATATGGAGTATGCTTTCATGCTTAGAGAGTTTCAAAAGAACCTTCGCGTTCATGTAGGGATTGATACGGGAATGCACCGATTGGGAGAGCGAGCGGAGCGTATAGAAGAAATAGCAAAAATTTGGGAATTTAAGAATTTGCATATTGAAGGGATTTTCTCACATTTATGTGTAGCCGATAGTTTAGAATCAGAGGATGTGCATTACACAAAAGAACAAATTAAGAAATTTAATCAGGCAATAGAAACACTAAAAGCAAAGGGAAAGAGTTCTTTTGCAACACATTTACAAGGAAGCTATGGAGTATTAAATTATCCTGAATGTCAATATGACTATGCAAGGCTTGGAATTTCTCTTTATGGTGCACTTAGTTCTAGTAAGGATCAGACGAAGGTAAATTTAGATTTAAAACCTGTACTTACTTTAAAAAGCAGGATATCTTGTATCAAACACCTAAAGGTAGGAGAAAAAGTAGGCTATGGCCTTGCGTTCCAAGCAATAGAAGAGTCTGATATTGCAGTGGTATCCATTGGTTATGCAGATGGAATCCCCCGTAATCTCTCTGAAAGAGGTTATGTGTTATGCCATGGAAAAAAAGCTCCTATTGTTGGAAGAATCTGTATGGATCAACTATTTATTGATGTTACAAAGATTCCCGAATCAAAAACAAATGATGAAGTTGTAATGATAGGTTCTCAAGAAAAAGAAAACATTTCAGCAGAAATGGTTGCTGATTGTGTTGGAACAATCAGCAACGAGATATTAAGCCGTTTGGGAAATCGATTAGAAAGAATTGTTACCACTCCAATTCTTTTCCAAAGCGATCCATGTAAATAGGGCCATTTATATCATGAGGCATCTTTGTCAAAGCAAGAATATCCTCAGCAACTTCCAAAGGGTCCAAATCAGCATTCGCACCACCCATATCAGTACGAATCCAGCCAGGATGTATGGCAAGTACCTTGATTTTATTATCTTTTTCTTTTAAATAATTTTGTAAAAGCATACTTCCCATATTCATGGCTGCTTTTGACATACAATAATGAAATTCTTTACTTCTTGGACAATTACGAATACTTCCTGCTTCGGAAGAAATATTTAGCAAAATAGGATTTTCTCCCTTTGATAGAAGAGAAAGAAACTCCAGTCTTTTTCCAATTAATTGTTCACCACATAAATTGACATTACGATATTTATAGAATATTTATAAAAATAAATTGATAAATTATAAATTCTATTAAATGAATCTAAAAAAGTAGTCTTAATATTGTAATATTTTAACATTATGTTACAATCAAAATGTAAAAAATAAATTGAAAAGGGGATAAAAAATGAAGGGCAAAAGAAATAAACTGTTAAAAGCAGTAGCCAGTCTAACACTGGGAGTTTTTTTTATCACAAATGTAAGCACTTACAATTCTCACGCACAGACATTAGCAACTACGCAAAGTAATGCGTTAACCTCAACTGGAATGTATACCAATCTGGTCAACTTGGAGGATTCCTCCTTTACAAATGCAATTTATGTATCACCAGATGGAACAAGTAATGCAAGTGGAACCAAAAGCAATCCGCTAGATTTGGAAAGCGCACTTTCGCAAGTAGCTTCAAAAGAAAGCGCAGTGATTCTATTAAAAGAAGGAACATATTCATTTACGAATCAAATAACCATTGCAGCCAATAACAGTGGAACAAGCAATGCTTACAAAATACTAAAAGCTAGTAAAGGTGCAAAAGTTACGCTTGATTTTTCAGGACAAAGCTATAATTCAAAAGATACTTCTGTAAATCAGCGAGGCATTCAACTAAATGGTAGCTACTGGTATTTGTCTGGACTTACTATCTACGGAGCAGCTGATAATGGACTGATGGTATCTGGAAGCCATAATGTAATTGAACGATGTATCTTTGATTCCAACAAAGATACTGGCCTACAAATCAGTAGATCAAGTTCTTCCGTAACCAATTATGCAGATTGGCCAAGTTATAACTATATTATTAACTGTACATCAAAAAATAATTGTGATCTTGCTACCTATGAAAATGCGGATGGCTTTGCAGCCAAATTAACTTGTGGTGATGGAAATGTATTTGACGGATGCTTATCTTATAATAATAGTGATGATGGCTGGGATCTTTATGCAAAATCAGCAACAGGACCAATTGGTGTTGTAACGATACGCAATAGTATTGCTATGAGAAATGGTATGACAGAGGATGGGACTACAAAAGATTCATGTGATGGAAATGGATTTAAACTGGGAGGTTCTGGAGTTGGAACCCCACATATCATTACGAATTGTCTTGCTATACAAAATTTACACCATGGTTTTACGGACAATAACAACCCAACTGCCATTCAAGTAGTAAATGCAACGGCTTTTGATAATAATACAGGTGGCAACAAGAATAACTTTAGCTTATATCGATGCCTAGATGCCTATGTGGCAAATAGCGTATCCTATACAACAAATAATACTTCGGACAAGTTTGTTAATTTATCAGCAGAATATCTCGTTCTTTACAATAGCAAGAAATGGTATAAAGTAACTGACTTACAGGTGATGAATACAAGTTCCTCTACAGCAAGAGGAGAGGTTCTTTCTAGTGGTACAACCGCTTCAGATTTCACAAGTGTTTTAGTTCCTTCTGTTGGAACAAATTTTGACAACGTTTGGAGAAATGCAGATGGAACAATCAATACAAACGGTGTTGCTATGATAGCTTCCTCAAGTACGTATTCAAACTTCTCAACCGACAAAGGCACAATAGGAGCAAGATTTTCCTCAGATAATAATTCATTGCTGCTAAATGTAAATTATAATGGAACTTCTGAAAATGAAGAGCCACAGGTGCCAGAAGAGCCAACCAAACCAGAAGAGCCAAGTACTCCAGAAGAACCTTCAAATCCAGAGAATCCATCTGAAGGAAGTAGCTATTTACAAAACTTTACGACCGATGGACTTGATAGTGCTTTCTTTACAATAAGTGGAAATTTATCTGACAGCAAAGGTAGTGTAAGCTATCAAGATTTAACGTTAACGACAGCCTTAAAAATAGAAAGTAGTACCAATATTTCATTTACGATTGATAAAGAGGCAGATTTAACATTGATATTTAACGAGGACTGTAATAAAAAGATTAAAATAAATGGAGAATCTTATAAGATTACAAATGGCATACTTACAGTGGAATTAGCTTCTGGCACTCACACAATAAGTAAAGCGGATGCTGTTAATTTATATTATATTTCATTAATGAATAAATAAGAAACAGGGCAATCATATCATTGTGATATCATTGCCCGTTTTTATATATTGGGTATGATTTGGATTCTTTTTATTACGTTTCTTATAAAGCCTTCATATAATAAAATGAGTTAATATTTGGAGGTATGGTAGATGCATGATTTTTTATGTGGATTAACAGGCGAAATTGTGACGCCTTTTCATCCAATCTATAACAAAGCAAGACAAGGATATAACAAAGCGATACAAAAGTATCCCATTATCATAAATTATTGCAGTACAAAAGTTGATGTATCAAATGCTGTTTGCTGGGCAAAAAGACATTGTATTCCTATTCGAATCCGAAGTGGCGGTCACAATTATGAAGGATATTCCAATGGAAATTGCGTTCTTGTCATAGACATAAGCAGACTAAATGATATGTATATTGATACCGACTCAAATCTACTCCATGTAGAGAGTGGAGTCACCAATCAACAAGTATATGGTCTAGTTTCCTCTTTTGGATACCCCTTTCCTGGGGGAACGTGTCCAAGTGTTGGGGTTAGTGGTTATTGCTTAGGTGGAGGATGGGGATTGTCTTGTCGTAATTATGGATTGGGTTGTGACAGCCTGACAGAGATAGAATTGATTGACTACGAAGGAAATTTGATTCATGCAAACGGTAGGGTTAATGAGGATCTTTTTTGGGCGTTAAGAGGTGCTGGTGGAGGTAATTTTGGTATTGTTGTGGCTATGACTTTTCAGCTCCCCCAAAAGGTAGATTTTGTTACTTTAATCGAAATAGATTATCTAAACGTAAGTGAGATAGAACAAGAACAATTCCTATCAGTTTGGCAGAACTGGCTTTCAAAAGCAGATGATCGGATGACTTTACTTGGAAGAGTGTATCAATCAGAAAGGGATGGACGCGCTATGCTTCTTAGAGGTATTTTTTATGGTGAACCAGAAGAAGCGAATCTTATTTTGACTGATTTTTTGTCTTTACCAAATGCAGTATATAACATTGAGGCGGTCACATTTTTAGAGGCAGTCACTATAATTGGTAGTGTATATCCACCTTTTGAACGATTTCAATCGGTTAGTGGTTTTGTAATTCAAGAACTAAGTGAAGAAGAAATCAAATCATTGGTACAAATCATTCAAGAACCACCAAATGGTTCTGTATTTGCGGGAATATCTTTGTATGCACTTGGTGGCAAGGTATCCGATGTTGGGACGAATGATACAGCATTTTTTTATCGTAATGCCAAATATATGATATGGCTTGAAACGGTTTGGGAAAAGAGCGAATTTGCTCAGGTTAACAGGGAATGGATTGCGAAAAATTATCAATTAATCAGGTGTTTGACGATTGGATCTTATGTTAATTTTCCTTATGATAAACTAGAACATTACTTGGAAGAATATTTTGGCTTTCATGTGAATCAGTTAAAAAGAATAAAAACAAAATATGATCCATGTAATACGTTTTCCTATCCACAGGGAATTTTTGCTGAAAGCGAGGAGGAATCAATCGATTGTGTTCCTTATGATGCATCACCAAAAGATGAAGGCATTGAACAGCCAATTGATTTGAATTATAGAGGTTTTCGCTATGTTACAAAGAAATAACTCATTTTATATTTTATTTAAATTGTAAAAGTTAGTTTCCTTGGATAAGTTACAATTAAGGAATGCTAACATATTTATATTATTAAAATAAAACATAAAATGAGGTATAAATGGATTCATATTCAAACCTGCATCCATGGTATGGTATGCCAAAAAATACTTTAAGTGTTACACAATGTCCCGCACAAGAGGGCAATCGCGGAAAAGAAATATTAAATAATCATATGCGTCTACTTTGGGAACAGCATGTCTATTGGACGAGAATGTTTCTTATTAGTGTGGCTTTTGATCTTGCGAATAAAGAGTTTGTGACAAATAGACTTCTTCAAAATCCAAAAGATTTTCAAGCGTCATTGATTCCTTTTTATGGAAGAGAAATTGCTTCTAAGTTTGAAGAATTACTCACTGCACATTTTGTCATTGCCGCAGAGCTTGTAAATGCTGCAAAAGAAGGAGATACCACGGCTGCAACCGATGCAGAGAAAAGATGGTATCAAAATGCAGATCAAATTGCTCAATTCTTAAGCGAAATTAATCCATTTTGGTCGATGAAAGTTTGGCAGAAAATGCTCTATACTCATCTAGCACTAACCAAAGAAGAAGCAGTTAATATTCTCACACAACAATATGAAACTAGTATAACGGACTTTGATAAAATTGAAAAACAGGCATTGGAAATGGCAGATATGATGACAAAAGGAATGATACAACAATTTCCCGATTATTTTTATTAGAGTTTTTATGAAAAGCTTTGTTATTCTTAAATATAACGAAGCTTTTTAATTAAAAAATTCTTGAATGCTATAGGTTAATGATGTAAAAACTAGGCTATTGGCTCTTTTAACGGTTGGTGGTATAATAAACATATTTCAAATGATACACAGATACTAAAAAATGATAAGAGGAGTGAGGAAATGGAAGAAGCTAGAATTCTTGAAATGATTAAACACAATCCTCATGTGATACAATCAATCAATCATCCTACAGAAACTATGATTCGAATGGCCATTGAAAAAAATGGGTTATTATTACAATACATTGAGCATCAAAATACCTCCTTACAGCAATTGGCTTTGGAAAATAATAGCAGAGCCATAAAATATATTAAAAATCCAACAATAGAGATGGAGAAATATGCAGTTTCAAATAATTGGTTAAACTTAGAATACGTGACTCATAAAACCGATGATATAATTAAAATAGCACTAAAACAAACTGGTTGGGCAATTAAATATGTAGAAAACCCGAGTGAAGAATTGCAAGTGTTGGCAGTGCAAAAGAATTATGATGCGCTAAAATTTATAAAGGTACCTTGTGAACGAGCTCAGATAGAAGCGGTTAAAATAAGCTATGAGGCCTTACGCTATATCAGTCATCCTGTTTATGAAGCGGAACGAATTGCAATTCAATCCAATGAAAGGGCCATTCAATTTATAAAGGATTTAAACAAGGATAAATTAATTGGATTTTTAAAACTAAATATTTTAGTAATAAAATATGTCCTAAAAGACATATCAAGATTTGAGCTAGAAGAAATGTTAAAGGAAGTTTTATCAAATGAAAACGTAGATGAAACTTACGTTAGAAATTTTATTCGTCATACAACTCTTGAAAGTAGTAGCATGACTGAAATCGATAAGATAAAATTTGTTTTTCATTACGGAAGCAAAAAAGCAAAAAAAATTACAGTGGATGAAAAGTTAAAACTATAATCCATTTGACTTAATTAGATTGGAGTTTAGAATGAATTTTATAGATACAAAAAATGCTGCAAAATTGGTTCTGGCAACAGGAGAAGTTCCTTTGATTGTCGGAGAAAGCGGCATTGGAAAGACTGCACTTGCAAAAGAAATTGCAAAAGAAAATAGTTGGAGCCTCATTGTGATTGATGGAAATCTTTTAAAAGAAGGTGAGATAGGTGGACTTCCAACTGTAGAAGAGTATACAACGATAGATAAAGATGGCAATGAAATCGTGAAAAAGACAACCATTTATGCGATTCACCATAAATTAAAAGAGATTGATAAAGAATTAGCGTTGGGAAATACTGTTCTTTTATTTATCGATGAAATCAATCGATGTGAACATACGGTTCAACAAGAACTTATGAATTTAATTTTGAATAAAGAAATAAATGGGTATGAATTAAATGAAGATGTAAAAATATTAGCAGCAATGAATCCATCCAGTAAATATGGCTCAGACTATGATTATCAAGTAATTGATATGGATGCTGCACAAGAGAATCGATTTGTATGGTTAGAAATGGAAGCAGATGCTATGCAGTGGATTGGCTGGGCAATTGACAGCGGTTTGGATTCTAAGATTATTGAATTTATATCAACGTTTCCAGAATACCTGCATAAAATTAACGACGATTCCATTCGAGCAACACCACGTAGTTATGAGCGCATCTCAAAGGTATATAAGCTTTATCAACAGCAAAAGGATGCAGTATCTCGTTTGGTGTTTTTAAATGTATTAAAGGGAAATGTCGGAAAAATGATTGCAGAAGAGTTAATTTTATTTTTGGAAGCGGATCATTTACCACTTCTTCAGTTTGAGGATGTATTTGAAGAAGGTACTGATACAAAAGAAATTGCTCAGAGAATCCAAAAGGAAAGCCATAGCAGGTTATACTTGTCTGGTAAAAACATTCTAAGAGCATTGGATCGTTATCTAGAAAGAGATAACAGTCAAACCGAATATTACGTTAATCGCCTTGTGTTATTTTTAAAGGAATATCCAATCGATTTAAGAATTGGTATTATGAAGGATATAAAAAGCAATTATTTGCATGTATATCAGTACGCGATTGAAACAGAGGCGTTTGTGGATTTGTATTTTGATGCTTTTAATTTAGTGAACTAGAGGTTATAAAATGGAAAATAAATTAGTAGACCAAATTAATAAACTTCGTAGTCAGGTTAAAAGGCTGCTTCTTTTTTTCTCCAATTCTGATATTAAGGCGAGCAATTTTACCATTGACTTACCAGTTGGCTTTGAAAAAGAGTTTTTTGCTTTGATTGATAAGATAAACTTTTTGCTTATGGAGGATGAGGAAAACTTTTACGGATATTTTTTGTTTCAAATGACAAGGGAACTTCGTTTTGATATGAACAGTGCAACAGGGGTTAATTTTAAGAATGCTACTTATGTTATTTATTTTAATCCTTTTATTTTTCTAAATCTTACGACCAAACAAATGCAAACTTCTATGAAGCATGAGATTCTTCATATTTTGTCCTTGCATTTAATTCGAGTAAAAAAAATGAAGGAGAAATATAGCGTCCTAGCAATTAATATGGCAATGGACATGGTAGTGAATCAATATCTAAGTTATTTACCGCCTGATGCAGTTACCATTGAGACCGTCAATAAAGAGTATGCCTTATCGCTTTCACACGGTAAACCATTCGAATATTACGTCGAAAAGATGCAGTATGCCATAGAGCTACAGGAAGAGAAAGAAGAGGAGAATCAACAAAAAGAAGATGCAATTGCAACGGAGTTTGACCCAAATAAAACTCATGATATATGGGAAGAGTCAAATGAATTGGAAGATAGTACCATGGAAGAATTCACAACAAGTTTAGCTATGAAGGCAAAGAAAGGTGAAATACCTTCTTATTTGAACACCTTATTGGATTCGTTAAAGAATCGCAAAGAGGAATTACCATGGGATTTGTACTTAAAGCGTTTAATGGGAACGCTAGATAGTAGCAAAAAGAAGACGATTACGAGAAGAAACAGGCGCCAACCAAATCGATTGGATTTAAGAGGAGAGCTTTCCGGACACAAAGCAAACATCTTACTTGCGATTGATATCAGTGGCAGTATTGATGAAGAAGAATTTAAAAAGGCAATGACGGAAGTGCTAGGTATTATAAACAATTATGGACACCAGATTACGGTTGTGGAATGTGATAATGAGATTCAAAGAATCTATCCGCTAAAAACAAAAAAAGACTTAAAAGAGCGTTCTAACTCAAGAGGTGGAACGAAGTTTACCCCAGTGTTTGAATATGCAAATAAAAATAAGGTTGATTTATTGATTTACTTTACGGATGGAAAAGGGGAAGAAAAATTAGAAGTGATACCAAAAGGATATAAAGTATTATGGGTTATTTCAGGCAGGGGTGATACGTTATCCGTCAAAGAACCATACGGAGCGATAAAGAAACTAAAGAAAGTTAAAATAAAAGACAATGTATTAGATCATCATGATGTGGAACGTGGTGGCTTTTCTATGAATCACCATGAGTCAATTTTATAATATATCAATCATTGAACTGTGCCCTGCTTAATTGTGGAGTGCAGTTCATTTACTTTGTAACATTTTGGTGTTTGAATTGTTATATGTTTAGACGTGTTAACATATAAGACGAGGGGGGAGATATTTTGGATTCAAAACTGCTAACGCAGTTATATGAAAGATATGCAAAAGAGTTGTATTTATATATCTATTCTTTTTGTCATTCTCATAGTATGGCTGAAGATATACGACAGGAAACATTTTTAAAAGCAATTCTTTCCCTTTCCAATCAGCATACCAATATGAAAGCCTGGCTTTATATGGTTGCTAGAAACTTAAGTATCAATGCTATAAAGAAAGAAAAAAGGGTATGTCACATAAAAGAGATAGAGGCATTAGAGGATATGGAGCTAAATGGGGCATCTTTGTTACATACCATATTAACAAAAGAAAGAAACCAATTGTTATACCATGCGCTAGATTATTTACCAACGACGAAGAAAGAAATACTTATCTTGCAGTATTTTGGTCAATTAAGCCAGAAAGAAATTGCAACTATTTTACATATTACACCTGAAAATGTAAGGGTGCTTTCATACCGCGCAAAAAAGGAATTAAAATTGTATTTGGAGGAGAATGGTTATGACATATCGTAAATTATTAGAAAAATACAAGCAAAACGAACTAGATAAAGAGCAAGCAGCAGATGTAGAAGCAGAAATTGAAAAACATGAAGCAATTAGCGAGTACTTATATGAAGATACAAAGATTTTAGGGCTTGACGATGATATTCTTGGTAACAAAGATAGTGATGTGTTTGGAAATACAAATCCATCAGCTGAAACAGATTTTACTAGGCTTATCAATCAGTCCATTCGTAAATCTTTTCTAAAGCTTGGTATTTCTGTATTTACAATTACAGTTATTTTTATGCTTTTCATACAATTTGCATTACCTCATATTGTATCGTCCTTTTATTATAATCCGTCAAAAAAAGTAGGAGAAAATGCAAATCAAATCAGCCGGGACATGGCAGTGTATACGAACCTTTTTGTACCTGGCTGTGTTCGGGATAGTGTAAGTGTTGAGGAAAACGGATATGCTGATTATGATATCTGTATTAATCAAATTGCAAGCTATAATGGCAATTTCACAAATCTTATGGGCAGAATTAAGAAAGGTAAACTCATTCTTTATGATGTAAATTTATTAAAACGTCCGTCAGGAAATGTATTTGGATGGTACCAAGTACAAGGCGATCACTCTAAAGCTTTATCAGAGTTAGTAAATCAAACACAATATAATATGACGCCTTGGGGAGGTGTAGAACAAAGTAGTAACTATTTAAAAGAGTTAGATGATGACGAAATGTATGTTGCTTATGTGACATTGAATCATATAATGAAATATGAGGATTTTAACAGCTTTCTTGAAAGCAAAGCAGATATACAATCAGCTTGGTGTGCTGTGGATACCAATCGTTTTTGGTCACAATCTAGTATGATTCAAATCGAGAATATTGGTTTTTGGAACACTCCAACTAATTTTAACTTTTACTCTTGGAATAAAGAAAGATACCCGAATCTTTATTTAGAAGATGATAGCTATGAAGAATGGGATGAACTTTTGAACAAGTTTAAAACAGAAGCATTTACAAAGGAATATGTAATTAGTTTACTTCGTTATATGGCAGAACAAAAATCATTCTTAAAAATGATGAAGGAAAGTAGTATGACTTTATCAAACGCTGCAGATTATATTGAACAAAATGGTGTATCCATTTATGGTTTTGCGTGTCTGGTGGATAAAGAGACTGCTATCAAACTAAATAATTTTGAGGAAGTTTATCAAGTGTATTGTGAAATGTTAAGATAAGATGATATAAACATAAAATGGGTTACAATAATATATTTATGTAAACCAACGAAAGGTTATGGAGTACTCACATAACCTTTTTTGACCACCATTTACTCGGAATTGTCTCTAACTCCATAAGGCAGTTAATATGATTGGATAAAACATCTTTTGTCACTTCGTAAATCGCATTTGCATCGCACAAAATACAAGTTGCATCCCCAAACATTCCTTTTTTTGCTGCATTTCTATCGTAAAATGCTTGTTCAAGCTTTGGATAGGATTCTGAGATATGAGGGTTTATCGAATTAAAATGTCGATACATTGCTGAGCTTTTTCTTGTACCATCAGGCATAATGATTTCAAACAGTGTAGGCTCTTTTGTAAAGCGATCGGGTACATTTAATAACTCTTCTACGCAGTGAATATAAGTATTTCGCTCATGTCCAATACCAAGAAGTAGGATTTTAGCATTTCGTTCTCTTAATCGGTTATAGCAGCCACCTGGAGAACATGGAGTGGTTTGATTTTCTTCACCTTTAATAAAAGCTTCTTTTTCCTTTCCATACACTGCAACACTGTGTGTAGGATGAAGAGAGCGAAGTACGCCTTCTCGTTTCATAAACAGATTCGGTAAGATACCAACACAAGCTGGCTCTTTACTTGGATCATAAATATTATGTTCCTCTGACATACTAGCCCATGTATGGGTAGGTAAAATGAGAAGACCTTCTGTTAGGTATTCCATGAATGTATCTAATACAGTCTCTGCACCACCATCTACTTGTCCAATTGCTTTCATAGACGAATGGATCAGTAAGGTATCAGTAGGCAGAATTCCCATTTGTTTCATATGTAGCAATAAATCTTGTTTTGTATACATGTTTTCATTCCCCTTTGTTATATTCTAACCTATATCATAAGTGAGAATTCAATTATTTGCAACATGGGACAGTCAAAATAAAAATTCTAAGAAAATTTCAGAATTCACCATTTGTTCATTGACTTTTGCTTGTACACTTATTAGTATTAATAATGTTCCATCCTATTTTGAATATAAATTGGAAATAAATGAAATTACTCTTTTTCGGAAGGATATACGAACTTTATGTTTGGTTATGTAACAATTAATAAACCAGAATTAAAAATCAAAGAATACAATCGTTATCATGCCTATTATTGCGGTTTATGTCATACATTAAAAGAAAGGCATGGTGTCTTAGGACAGATGACATTAACCTACGACATGACCTTTTTAGTATTGCTTCTTACTTCTTTGTACGAATCGGATACCACTCATATGCAAAAGCATTGTATGGTACATCCTGTGAAAAAGCATGATCTTTTCGTAAATGAAGTAAGTAATTACGCTGCGGATATGAATATTGCTTTGACCTATCATCATTTGTTAGATGATTGGAACGATGAGAAAAAGATGAATTCTCTTGTTGGTGCAAAGCTCTTAAAAAGAAAATACCGTTCAATAGAAGAGCGTTACCCACGTCAATGTCAGGTGATTGAATCCTCCTTAAGAAAGCTTTGTGAATATGAAAAAAACAAAGAGAAGAGTCTTGATGTAGTAAGTGGGTGTTTTGGAACGCTTATGGCAGAATTATTTGTAATGAAGCAAGATATGTGGGAGAAAACACTTAGAAATTTGGGATTTTATTTAGGAAAATACATTTATATTATGGATGCATATTTTGATTTAGAGGAAGATATTAAAAATAATAGCTATAATCCCTTACTTTATTATAAGCATCAAAAAGATTATGAAGATTTTTGCCATGATGCATTAACTATGATGATTTCAGAGGCAGCAAATGAATTTGAGAAGCTTCCATGCGTGATAGACATTGAAATCCTTCGAAATATTTTATACGGAGGCGTTTGGAGCAAATACAATACAAAGAAACAAAAGATTGAGAGGAATTAGCCTATGATTACAGATCCATATCAAGTACTTGGAGTACCAAAAAATGCATCCGATGATGCGATAAAGAAAGCGTACCGAGAATTAAGTAGAAAGTATCATCCAGATACGAATGCAAATAATCCTCTTGCAGATTTGGCAGAAGAAAAATTCAAGCAGGTTCAAGAGGCGTATCAACAGATTATGGAGGAGCGTGAACGGGGAGGGCAACAAAGCTATGGATATAGCGGCTCATCACAAAGTTATTCAAGTTCCTACTCTGGCAATGCTACGTGGCAAGAAGACCCAAAGATGGTAGCTGCCGCTAATTATATTAACTCAAGACACTTTAGGGAAGCATTAAACGTGCTTTCTTCAACCAATAACCGTTCTGGATATTGGTATTATTTTAACGCTATGGCACATGCAGGTATGGGCAATAATATGGAAGCGATGAACTTTGCACGCCAGGCAGTTAATATAGAACCCAATAATCCAGAATTTAATGATTTGCTCAACCGTCTTTCTTGGCGCGGACGAAGCTATCAAGATTATAGTCGAGGGAATGGCTATGGTGGTTCTTCTTGTGGTACTGGGAATTTTTGTTGTGATTTATGGTTGGCAGATACCTTGTGTGAATGTATGGGAGGAGATTTGTGTTCATGCATGTAAAAGCAAAACAAGTGGCATTCCTTGGCTTATTAGCTGCTATGGTAACCCTCTTGATTATTCTTTCATCACTGATTGAGAGCAACACGTTGTTTTTATTAGCGGCGGCTTCCTTTTTCGTTGGAATTGCAATCCGTGAATTTGGTCTAAAAATCGGTTTTGGTTTTTTTATAGCTTGTATTTTGCTTGGTTTTTTATTGTCACCAAATAAATTATATGTGTTGACCTATACGGGTTTTACTTTATATATTTTATTAAATGAGGCACTTTATCTACTCTTAAACAAAATTAGCCGTGAAAAACAAAAGGTAGCATTATTTGTGTTGAAGTTTATTTTCTTTAATTTGCTTTATATTCCCGTATTGTTTTTCTTTCCTCAAATACTATTTCCAAATGGTATCAGTAAAAATGTATTTTATATGTTTCTACTTGCTGGACAGCTTGGCTGGTTTGTTTATGATAGGGCTTACGAATATTTTCAAGCAATGGTATGGGGTAAATATCGAAGTAGAATTGGACTTCTTCGATAAATTCTATTTAGGGCCAAGTTACAATACCTATATAAAATGATAAGTGATATTCTTGTTATTTTAATAGGTATTATTTTTTACTTGACATGGACTTAACTCCAAGTAGTAATGTGTATATAAACATCTAATTAAGGAGGGTACAAATGCAATATTTAAACTTAGGAAATTCAGATATTAAGGTTTCACGTCTATGTGTTGGCTGTATGAGTTTTGGTGATCCTGCAAGCAATATGCATGCTTGGACATTGGATGCAAAGGAGAGCGAAACATTAATTAAACATGCTCTTGATTTAGGTATTAATTTCTTTGATACCGCAAATGTTTATTCGGCTGGAACAAGTGAAGAATATCTTGGCCGTGCAATTAAGAATAATGTAGAACGCCATAAAGTCGTAATAGCAACTAAGGTGTACTTTAATGAGGGGCACTTATCAAAAGAAGCCATTATTCGTGAGATTGATGGTTCTCTAAAGCGTTTGGGAACAGATTATGTTGATTTATATATTATTCATCGCTTTGATTCAAGTACCCCAATTGAAGAAACGATGGAAACACTGGATAGCCTTGTTCGTGTTGGTAAAGTAAAAGCTTTAGGTGCATCTGCAATGTATGGATATCAATTTTATAACATGCAGCTCGCTGCTAAAATGAATGGGTGGACACAGTTTGTATCTATGCAAAATCATTATAATCTTCTATATCGCGAAGATGAACGTGAACTGATTCCAATCTGCAAACAACAAAATGTAGCACTTACCCCATATAGTCCACTTGCTGCTGGCAGGTTATCTCGACTTGAATGGCAAACCAATACGAAACGAAGCCAGACGGATCAAACTGCTATGTCCAAATACGACAGTACACAACAATTCGATTATGACATTGTTCTTCGTGTAAAGGAGCTTGCGGATAAATATCATGCAACAATGACTCAGATATCGCTTGCTTGGCAATTGGAAAAAGGAATTACTTCTCCAATTATTGGTGCAACCAAAGCAAAATATTTTGATGATGCAATTGGGGCTTTTCAGATAAAACTATCACAAGAAGATATTAACTATCTAGAGGAGCCATATGTGGCACACAAAATCGTTGGGGCTTTATAGAATTTCCAGAGCTATATTTTAAAATCAACTGTATCGTTTTGATAAAGCATAGGAGTAAATAGCATGACAATAGCACAAGTGAGTAAAAAATTTGATTTAACTGCAGATACTTTACGCTATTATGAGCGAATCGGACTGTTACCAAGAGTAAACCGAAATAGTAGTGGTAACCGTGATTATACAGAAGAAGATTGTAAATGGGTAAAATTTATAAAATGCATGCGCAATGCAGGTTTGTCTATCGAAATTCTCATTGAATATGTAAGTTTATTTCAGCAAGGAAAAGAGACCATTGATGTAAGAAAGGAATTATTAAAAGAACAAAGAAAGCTAATCAACGAAAAGATTGTTGACCTTCAAAATACATTAGAATATCTGGACAATAAAATTGATGGGTATGAAGAACGAATGTTAAAGTTTGAAGAAAAACTTAAAAAATTTGATTAAATTCCCTTAATGAAACTACTTAAAGAATCTCTTTTACGATATCGATTAGTTCAGCTTCTGTATTACATTCAATGAAATGTAAAATGTTTTCTATGATACTGTCAGCTTGAGCATTGTTATGTGCGATTGCCGCAATTCCAATGTTTAATAGCTGATGTGTATCTTGTAGACCAATTTCAGCGACTGAAATATTAAATTCATTTTTTAGCTTTGCAAGAAGGCTTTTTAATATCATTCTTTTTTCCTTCAAAGAATGCACCCAGTTTGCACGAAGTGTTAATTCTAATGTTACGATTCTCATATCATACCTCATATCATTATTTTATTATCTAAGTGTTTCTCATTTTCTGACTAATATACCCATAAAGTTTAGTACTAAAACGCCATTCAAATATAACTTTTAAGGAAGATAACCGGTACCCGAATGCAGCAAAGAGTCGTTTTCCTTTGATACATCTACATATTTACTAGGGCTGATTCCAAAGACTTGCATAAAAGAACGATAAAAGGTACGCATACTATTAAAGCCTGCGCTCATTGCAATCTCAGTAATGGATTCTTCTCCTTCTAAAAGCATACCAGCAACCTGCCTGCACCGTAATGCATTCACATATTCACTGATACTGCAGCCCACCTGCTTATTAAAAATGTGCGAAAATCGACTTGTACTATATCCAAATTCATCAGCAATGGTTTTTAGAGTTAATGGATTCCTATAATTATTGTGAAGATAGTTAAGAATATCTCGAACCAAAGCATTGTCTTCCTTCGTATGCATATCTTCTAAAGGTATATTTTCAACTAGCAAAGCTAAGATAACATGAATATACCCTCGAATCGCCATGGAATCTGGCATATTCTTTTGTAAATCACAACAACATTTTAAACAGCGTGATATCTCCTTTATTAAGTATTTATTTAAGATACGGCTCATTGAAAATGTTTTTCCTCTTAAAAGCTTTTGAAAAGAAGGAATGTAGGATAAAGGTATTGTCATTACGATGGTATCTGACTTTTCTGGTGTCACGTATCGATGTATTGTATAACTTGGTACAAGTAAGAGTTCTCCTCCTTGTAACGAGTGAAACTCTCCATTTAAAGTTGCCTCCATTAGACCACTTTTAACATAGACAAGCTCTAGTGCACTATGAAAATGCGGAGAACAATTATTATTGGGTGAATACCAAAAAGCCGCATCGGACTGACTGTCTCTTGATATTTCGTAGTTATATTTTTGACTATTCATAAGAATCCTCCTTCCACTATAGTAGCCAAATATGGCACAAATTAATATACATTACGGCAAGCCAATCTACTTTTCTTATATTATAATGAAACCATAAAAAGATTACAAGAAAATATTAAAATTAAATAGTTGGAAAAGGAGAAGAGATATGAAGCTATTAAAGCTAGGAATTATCGGATGTGGGGGAATTGCAAATGGAAAACACTTACCAGCCATAAAGGAGGAAGGCAGTGCGCAAATAGTTGCTTTTTGTGATGTTATCAAAGAGCGAGCAATTGAGGCGGCAAAAAAATATGGCACAGAGGACGCGAAAGTGTTTACCAATTATCAGGATCTTATCAAACTTGATTTGGATGCGGTCTATGTTTGTACTCCGAATCGTTCTCACTGTCAAATTACAGTTGATGCACTTCGTGCGGATAAGCATGTTATGTGTGAAAAACCAATGGCAATCAATTATACACAAGCTATGGAAATGGTTGAAGCTGCAAAAGAAACGAAAAAGTTGCTAACCATCGGTTATCAAAACCGTTATCGCGCAGACAGTACATATCTAAAACAAGAATGTGAAGACGGAGAGCTTGGTGACATTTATTATGCAAAGGCAAAAGCAATTCGTCGTAGAGCAGTTCCTACGTGGGGAGTATTTTTAAATGAAGAAGAGCAAGGCGGAGGGCCATTGATTGATATCGGAACACATGCACTTGATTTGACTTTATGGATGATGAATAACTATAAACCAAAAAGCGTAGTAGGAAGTGTTTATCATAAGCTTAACAATGAGACTTTACCTGCCAATGCTTGGGGGCCATGGAATCCAGAAGAATTCACAGTAGAAGACAGTGCCTTTGGATTTATTATAATGGAAGACGGTGCAACCATTACATTAGAAGCGAGCTGGGCCCTTAATACCTTAGATGTTCATGAAGCAAAAACAGTCTTGTGTGGTACAAAAGCAGGTGCGGATATGTTAAATGGTTTGACTATCAACGGATCAAAGCATGACCGTTTGTATGAGTTAAAGCCGCATCTTGAAGCTGGTGGTGTTGATTTTTATGATGGAGCAACCAAATCGCCAGAAGTAATAGAACAGCAGACATTTTTTGATGCCATTCGTGGGAAAGGTAAGTTAGTTGTCTTACCAGAACAAGCGGCAGTTGTGACACAGATTCTTGATGCCATTTATCAATCAGCGAAAGAAGGGCGGCAAATCACACTATGAGTTTAATAAAGGAATTTAATATCCAGCTTTATTCATTACGCGAGTTAACAAGGAATGGGTTCTTGGATGTCTTTGAAAAAATTGCAGGAACAGGATTCACAGGGGTAGAATTTGCTGGTTATGGTAACTTAAGCGCTCGTCAAATGAAAGAATTACTCGACCAACATGGCTTAAAGTCAATTAGTAGCCATGTGCCATTGGAGCGTTTGCTAAAGAATCGTGAAGAAGAGTTTGCTTATAACCAACACCTTGGAACGAAAGCAATTATTGTTCCTTGTTATGACATGAAGACAGTGAAAGAGGTTGAAACTTTTTCCAAACAGCTTTCATCGATTGCAAAAGAGGTACAAAGCGCAGGTTTTACCTTTGGTTATCATAACCATGCACATGAGTTTGCAATAGCAAAGGATTCGATTACATGGATGGATTTGCTACTTCAATTGACAGACCCAAAGGAGATAGCGTTAGAGCTTGACGTTTACTGGGCCGCATATGCAGGAGTCGATATCCTTTCCTTTATGGAAGAATATAAGGATCGCATTCGACTGATGCATCTAAAACAGATGGCAGATTATGAAAGTAAAGCATGCGTTGATTTGGATCAAGGTGTTCTAGATTTTAAGTCTATCATACAAAAAGGATTGGAAATTGGCATAGAGCATTTTATTTTAGAACAAGAAGAGTTTGCTGTTTCTCCTTATGAAAGTATTAAAAAGGGTTATCAGCATGTCATGAATTTATAGTTTGGTAAAGAAGAAAGGAGAATATCTATGAAATTAGGAGTATTAACGGTTCCATTATATGATAGAAGTGCAGAAGAGGCATTTTTGTATCTTAGTAACTTAGGGGTAGAGACAGTCGAAATTGGTACAGGAGGTTCGCCAGGGAGTCATCATTCTAACCCTGAAGAGTTACTTTCAAGTGATTTAAAATTAGAGGCATACAAAGATATGCTTAAAAAGTATCATTTAGAAATCAGTGCGTTAAGTTGTCATTCCAACCATGTTCATCCAAATGCTGACATACGAAAACAAGCAGAAAAAGATTTTACGCAAACGCTACGACTTGCTGAAAAACTAGGTGTTGACACAATTGTAAGTTTCTCAGGATGTCCTGGTGATTACGAGGGTGCGAAGTATCCAAATTGGGTGACTTGTTCTTGGCCAACGGATTATAGAAATATTCTAGATTATCAGTGGAATGAGGTTTTAATTCCTTTCTGGAAAAATGCAGCAAAAGAAGCAGCAAACTATGGTGTCAATAAAATAGCTTTAGAGTTACATCCGGGTTTTTGTGTCTATAATACCGCTACGTTGCTACGTTTAAGAGAGGCTGTTGGGGAATCCATAGGTGCAAACTTTGATCCAAGCCATTTGTTTTGGCAAGGAATCAAACCTTCTGAAGCGATTAAAGCACTCAAAGGAGCCATTTATCATTTTCATGCTAAGGATACGAAAATTGATACTAGAAATACACAAATCAATGGGGTGTTAGACACAGGAAGCTATGGTGATCTATCAGATCGAAGTTGGCTGTTTCGCTCTGTTGGTTGGGGGCATGATTACAGCGAGTGGAAAGAGATTATCACTGCACTTCGACTCATTGGTTATGACGGAGCCATTAGTATTGAACATGAAGATGCTTTTATGTCTGTTGAGGAGGGATTGGAAAAAGCAATTACCTTCCTAAAGGATGTAGTTATTAAAGACCAGCCAGCACAGGTGTGGTGGGATTAAAGTCAGGAGTGAGAAAAATGGCGAAGAAACTTAATATTGCAATAATTGGATATGGTGGCATGGGAAGTTGGCACGTTAATCTTCTTATGAAAATGAAGGAAATAAAACTTTGCGGAATATGGGATATTGATCCAATTCGTAGAGAGGAAGCTTCTTTAAAGGGGATTTTTGTTTATTCATCCCAACAAGAATTATTAGAAGATCATAACGTAGAAGCAGTAACCATTGCAACACCTAATGATTCTCATTTACCCATTTCACTGGCTGTCATGAAAGCAGGCAAACATGTTATTTGTGAAAAACCAGTTGCCCTTAATAGCGATGAGGTTTTGCAGATGATTCAATGTTCCAAAGAGATGGGAGTTTTATTCACCGTGCATCAAAATCGTCGTTGGGATGAGGATTTTTTAATAATCAAACAACTGTATGAGCAACAAACGATGGGCAAAGTATTTCATATCGAAAGTCGTGTCCATGGTTCTAGAGGAATTCCAAGTGACTGGCGTAACCAAAAACAACATGGAGGAGGTATGGTACTCGATTGGGGTGTTCATTTACTCGACCAAATGATGAGGATGCTTGGAAATAAAAAACCTCTTAGCGTATTTGCGCAATTGACTCATGTTACAAATGAAGCAGTAGACGATGGCTTTCGAGCCTACTTTCAATTTGAAGAAGACTTAACCTTTTTTGTTGAGGTGGGTACGAGTAATTTTATTTCGCTACCACGTTGGTATATACAAGGTGAGAATGGATCGGCAGTTGTTCACGATTGGAACAAAAACGGGGAGATTGTTATGGTATCTGATTGGGAAAAGCGTGATGCAGTGCCTGTCGTAACAGCGGCGGGCCTTACAAAGACCATGGCACCTCGTACAGACGAAACCGTAAAAAAATACCCTCTGCCAGAGGTTACGGCCGATATTCAAGATTTTTACCGAAATATTTTTTCTTGTGTTCATGAAGGAGCTCAACCTCTTATTCGTCAAGAAGAAGTGTTAGAGGTTATGTATATCATGGAAGCAATCTTTCAATCAGCCAAAGAAAATCGTGTCGTTTATATCAATGAGAGGATAGAAAAATAGAACGATTTCTTACATTAAGAAACTCAAACAGTCTGATGGGTGTATATCTGTCAGGCTGTTTGTACACACATGGCAATTCTCATAGTGTTATATAT
Source organism: Candidatus Galacturonatibacter soehngenii (assembly GCF_008830185.1). Lineage (GTDB taxonomy): Bacteria > Bacillota > Clostridia > Lachnospirales > Lachnospiraceae > Lachnotalea > Lachnotalea soehngenii. The sequence goes on along the minus strand of NZ_WAGX01000004.1, from coordinate 519,266 downwards.
CCTTTGCTTTGGTATGAAACGAAAACATAAGTGACACACTTAGAGGAATATGGTAGAATTGGATTACTATGGGTTTATAACATTTATGAAAAGGGGAAGTAGCATGACAGACAAGAAAATCACAGTACAATTTTGCATATTGACATTTTGCATTGCCTATCTGGTATCTAGCGTTTTGATTGTTCTTGGGCAATTTGGATATTCGGTTCACAATTGGGTTCATACTATACAAGAATTTGTTATGAACATCCCTTTTGCAATCTATATTTTGTCACCAGCCATTGCATCATACGTCGTTCTTAAGAAAAATAATAAAATTGCAGGTTTTAAGGAATGGCTAACCACTGTTTTTTACATAAAAAGTAACATAGGTTCTTATTTATTTGTTATTGCAGGTCTTTTCCTGTATTTTTTAATTCATATTCTTGTTACGAAAACCACGAAAATGGCGCTTCCGTTTTATAACTTTTTCCTTTCCCTACCTGGGTGTCTTATCATTGGTGGCTTAGAAGAATCGGGCTGGATGTATATATTGCAGCCAAAGCTTGATAAAAAATATGGTTATGTTTTATCCGCTATCCTTACTTGGATTATTTGGACAGTTTGGCATATTCCTCTTTTCTTTATTCCAGGGACGAACCACGGAGATGGTCTTATTAATTTTTGGATGTTTAGCGTTCAACTTTTATCTTTTCGATTTTTTAATGGAGCACTTTACAAAATATCAGAAAAAGGGTGTGTGTTTATGTGTGTATTATTTCATACAATGTACAATGCGGCATCCCCAATATTTGGAACTATGACAATGACTTGGACAGGAACCATTTTGGCAAATGCTGCGATTACTCTAGTTTCAATTGTAACCGTTCGTATCTATGACAGGAGAAGGAGGTGCATCAAGCAATGAAGCATTCCTTCCTACGTCTAACCGATTATTCTAAAAATGAGTTTAAAGAAATCTTTCAAATTGCAGATGAGTTAAAAAAACAAAATCATAAATACAAAAATGCTTTGCTTGGTAAGACGATTGTTATGTTTTTCCCTGAAAGCAGTATTCGAACTAGAATTACTTTTGAGAAGGGGATTTATTTACTTGGAGGACAAACCATACTATTTCCTCCTGAAACATTACGAAAAAAAGAAGATCTCAAAGATGTGATTGGGTATTTGAATAATTGGGCAGATGCGGTAATTGTTCGTGATAAAGATATAAAGGTATTAGAAGAACTGGATGCATACGCAAATATTCCCATTATCAATGCAATGACCAATGACAATCATCCTTGTGAAATCCTTTCTGATCTTTACTCCTTATCAAAAATGAGGGCAAATTACCAAGACGATCATTTTTTATTTGTTGGTCAAAAAGGAAACATCGGTCTGGCATGGAAAGAGGGAGCCGATGCAATGGGACTAATATTAAAGCAAAGTTGTCCAAAAGGATATGAGATTCCAGGAGTTGAAGTGATTTACGATATTAAAACGGCTATGAAAGAGTCTGATATTGTATGTACAGATTCTTTGCCAAATTCTAATTTATCCGTTTTTAAAGAGTATCAGATTACAAGAACACTCATGGATCATGCAATGATTGGTGCAGTACTAAACCCTTGTCCTCCGTTTTATAGAGGTGAAGAGGTGAGCGAAGATGTTATAAATAGCCATTATTTTGTAGGATATGAGTTTAAAAAACATCTTCTAGAAATACAGCAGGCAATTATCCTTCACTGTCTTGGCTTGAATCAATAAGACTACTATTTTACTTTTTTTGATTTGTATTTATCAAATGAGAGACCAAAGACTAAGCCTAATGACAATCCGAGTGCAAGATTATCAAACAAAAGACCATAGAGGAGCCCTAAACTTAATCCTGTTCCCAATCCCATTCCTATACTAGATGAATCAAACTTTTTGTTTTTCGACATGTCAAATCTCCTTGTTTTTATTACTAGTATACAACTTAAAAAATGACAAGTAAAGTTAGAAACCTTAATTGACACTTTTATTATCTTATTTTAGTACTTTTCAAATCACAAAATTTCCTTTATAGTATAATACGAACTTTCTATGTTAGAAAGTAATCAGACTGATAATAATTTACAAGAAAGAGCATAGAGAGGTAGTTATGGAAACAAGAAATACTTTAACGCAAGGACCTATATTTTCAGCACTTACAAAGCTTGCTGTGCCGATTATGGCAACATCCCTAATTCAAATGGCTTACAATATGATAGATATGATTTGGATAGGACGTATCAGTAGCAATGCAGTTGCATCTGTTGGTGCCGCTGGTATGTATATGTGGCTGGCAAATGGAGTATGTACCATTGCTAAAGTTGGAGGGCAGATCAAAGTAGGACATGCCATGGGGGCAAAAAAAATAGAACAGGCAAAGTTATATGCGAAAAGTACATTGCAGATTGGTATTATTTTCGCACTAATATATGGACTTATCATGGCTGTTTTTTCTAAAAATTTGATTTCCTTTTTAAAACTGAATCAAGAAAGTGTAATACTAGATGCAAGAAAATATTTGGTGATTACGTGTGGACTTATCATATTTGCATTTTTGAATCAGATTTTTATTGGATTGTATACGGCCATTGACAAAACTAGAATTGGGTTTGTAGCAACAACAATTGGTCTTATTATGAATTTTATATTAGACCCTGTTCTAATCTTTGGAATAGGACCATTTCCAAGGCTTGAAGTAGCTGGTGCTGCATGGTCAACCATCATTTCTCAGTTAACTGTTACTCTAATATTTATCCTTGTATCACTAAAAGATACCGTTTTATTTCACGAATTTAAAATAATATCAAAACCAGATACAAATACAATAGGAGAAGTTGTTCGAATTGGTCTTCCAATTGGAGTGCAAAGTATGATGTTTACTGGAATTTCCATGATATTATCAAGAATTGTTGCCTCCTTTGGAGATACTGCAATTGCAGTACAAAAAATTGGTGGGAATATAGAATCCATTTCATGGATGACTTCTGAAGGATTTTCCTCCGCTGTTAATACCTTTTTAGCACAAAATCATGGTGCTGGAAACAAAAGCAGAGTAAAAAAAGGCTATAGGACTTCCATGGTAGTAGTGGTTATTTGGGGAATAATAGCATCTGGATTATTGATATTTTTACCTGCACCTATTTTTAGACTTTTTATCAACGAAGCAGAAACCATTTCACTCGGCGTTCATTATTTGCAGATTATTGGCTATTCTCAGCTTTTTGTTTGTATGGAGATGGCTACGCAAGGAGCATTTTCAGGACTTGGTAAAACAGTCCCTCCAAGTCTTGTTAGTATAGGACTAAATTTGTTGCGAATTCCAATGGCTTTCTTTTTATCTGCAACACCATTGATGTTAAATGGTGTTTGGTGGAGTATTTGTATAACGAGTGTATTAAAAGGATTATTACTAGTTGTTTGGTTTTTATATTATCTAAGAAAATACATAGGAGCTAACAATAGGGCAGTGAGTGAAAATAGATAGCGCATAAAAGTATAGCAGTACTTCATCTTCTTATTTTAATTTTTGGCGTTAATAACATGTTTGATTTAATTTATACATATATTACATTGATATTTCTATTGCTACAGTTTAGAAGTATTAAAAAATCAACGACTGTGTGAATCTATGATAAAATGAATGGTATATGAAAGAAAAAGGAGTAAAGCATGAGAATTATAATAATTGGTGCTGTGGCAGGGGGAACATCAGCAGCAACAAAGGCAAGGCGTAATGATGAATCAGCAGAAATTATTATCTATGATAAAGACAGCCATATATCTTATTCAGGTTGTGGAATGCCCTATTACCTCGGCGGGGAAGTGGAGGAAGTGGATAGCCTAACGCCAAGAGATTCTGCATTTTTCAAATCAAAATACAATGTAGAAGTAAAAACTTTACATGAAGTGACCAAAATAGATGTGCCGACAAAAACAATTGAAGTAACAAACCTAGTAACCAATAATAAGTTTAGAGATACTTATGATAAATTGATTTTTGCAACGGGTGCATCCGCAATCATCCCTCCAATTACTGGTGTTAACAATTCTCATGTATTTAGCTTAAGAAATATTGGCGATATGCAAAACATTCATGCCTATATTCATAAAAATCAGCCGAAAAAAGCTGTCATTATAGGGACAGGTTTTATTGGCCTTGAAGTATGCGACAATCTAAAAAAGCTTGGGATTGAGATTTCTTTGGTGGAACGGCTTCCACAAATAATGCCAGCACTTGATCTTGATATGGCAGTGTATCTAGAAGAACATTTAAAGACAAATGGAGTAAAAGTATATACTGGATTATCTGCTATAGCAATTGAAAAAAATGCAGTGGTACTAGAAAATAACAAACGTATTGATGCAGATATTGTATTGCTTTGTGTTGGAGTTAAACCTAATACAGTGCTTGCCGCGAGCATTGGTGTTGCCCTTGGTGCAAGTAAAGGCATTCAAGTCAATGATAAAATGATGACAAATATAGCAGATATATACGCCTGCGGTGATTGTATTGAACAGTTTCATCAAATCACGAGGAAAGCACTATACCGACCTTTGGGATCGACTGCTAATAAGACAGGTAGAATAGCTGGAGATGTCGTGACAGGAGGCAATCTTTTGTTTCGTGGAATTCTTGGAACAGGAATTTTTCGGATTTTGGGTTTGACCGTTGCATTTACTGGTTTATCACAGAGAAAGGCGTTCCAAGAAGGCTTTGATGTAGAAGTATGTCATAATATTAAGCCTAACAAACCAAAGTATATGGGTGGAACAGAAATGATAATTAAGGGAATTGCTGACCGAAGTACTCAACGGCTGATAGGGGTCCAAATGATTGGAGAAGAAGGCGTTGATAAAAGAATGGATGTATTTGTTACAGCCATTACTTTTCAGGCAAAGGCCAAAGATCTATTTCATTTGGATTTGGCATATGCACCCCCATTTTCAACGACTAAAGATCCTGTCATGTATACAGGAATGATTCTTGACAATGCTTTGAATCAAGGAAGAAAACTAATCAGTGCCAACGAACTGAAAGAGAAAATTGAAACGGATGAGTCACTTCAACTTATTGATTCTAGAGTTGTAGCCCAATATGAGAAAGAACATGTAGAAAGTGCTGAAAATATCCCACATGCTAGCTTAAGAGAAGCGTTAAAAGACCTAGATCCAAATGCTTTGACAGTAACGTATTGTAACAAAGGGGTAACAGGCAATGCAGCACAAAACATTTTATTAAATCATGGATTTGAAAAAGTCTATAACCTGTCAGGTGGACATAAACAATATCGTAAAATGAATCCAAATAAAAATGTAAGTGATGAATAATTTATGCGCTTTATGAATTAGTATAGTGACTAAAACAATGGATACAAAGTTACAATTGGTAATCAATATAAAAATTGCATGATTGCATATTTTAAGGTATCCTTCATATATTTTATTGTGTTGAAATTATAAATAAGATTTTTAAAATTGCTTAGAAAGGATTTTTGATGCGACAAATTAAGAAAGAAGAAATACCCCAAATAGCTAAGATGTTAACATCTACATTTTCAAATTATGAGCAGATTCTATATTTGTTTGAAGAGATGCAACAAAAAGATTTTATTTTAAGTAAGGTTTTTGAAGGACAAATGAGAGCTATATTTGATAAGGGTGATATTTTTATTACAGAGGATCTTAAGGCAGTTTGTTATGGATTCTCTACTAAAAAGACATCCTTGATTAAACTTTTAATAATGAGTGGTCTATATACATATAAATATTATCGTCAATTACCAAAAAATGATTATAAAACATTACTGACTAACACGAAAAAAGCCTCTGAAACAAATAATCTTTTTTGGCAAAATAAATATGTTAAAAAGCCATATTATTATATTATGACAATAGGAATTGATCCATCTATGCAAGGGAAAGGTGTATTAAAGCAGTTATTAAGTCCAATAATTGAACAATGTAAAAAAGATAACATGCCAATGATTATAGAAACGCATCGTAAGATTAATGTTTATATCTATGAAAAATTTGGATTTCAATTGGTTCGCACGTTTCATTCAAAAGATAACGGTCTGTCTAAGTACTGTATGGTGCGATACTCTAATATAAGTTAAATTAATATTAAGCCAACAGCATACACAATAGGAGGTAACATGCAAGGATACAACTGTATCATGGTGTTTAATAAAACTAAAAAGAAATTGTTATTTTGTAAACGTCAAAAGCCCCCATATGAGGGGCTTTATAATCTGGTTGGAGGTAAAATTGATCCAGAAGAAAATGGGTTTGTTGCCGCATATCGTGAATTAGAAGAAGAAACGGGAATTACCAAAACGATATAACATTATCCCATATGATGGACTTTACTTATTATAATCAAAATTGCTTTGTTGAAGTATACGTTGGCTACTTAAGTCATTCTATACAATTAAGAGAAGAAGCACATCCACTTATATGGCTTGACTTACATCATGATTTTTTTGATTGTACAAAATTTGCAGGTGAAGGAAATATTGGTCATATGGTGGAACAGGTAAAGATTTATGGACAAGGGCTTTATAAAAATTGAAAACTTAAAGAGAATACTTTAGCACTAACATTTGATAAAACAACGATATAAAGAAGTTATTACGCTGTATTTTTACAAAAATACATGATATAATTCCAATAAAATAAAGTTGTATACAAATTTTAAGTGACACCAATTTTGTAGATAAAATTCGTATACTAGAAAAAGGGGTAATTGTATGGAAAACTCATTAAAACATAGAAGTGAAATTCCAAAGGAACTGACATGGAATCTTTCATCCATTTATGATACCATAGAAGGTCTATGGGAAGATATCAATAAGATGAAGATTCTTACGAGTCAATTGGAAGAAGATTACAAAGGCAAACTAAGGTCAGCTAAGATTATCAATTGCTGTTTGGATCAGCTAAGACAGATTTATGAATACAAAGATCATATTGGCTCCTATGTGGAACTGGCACTATCTGTAGACTATACCAATCATGAGAACCATGATTTGTATTCCATTGTTTCCAATATAATCTCTGATATCAATAGTAAACTAAGCTTTATTAATAGTGAATTGGTACAGGTGGAGGAAGAGATTTTAATCGAAGCAATGCAAACATCAAAAAGTAATAAAGGTTATTTGGAAGATATTTTAAGAATAAAGCCTCATATGCTTCATCCTGAGACAGAGAAGTCTTTAGCCGCACTATCAACCACCTTAGAAGCTCCTTATTTTATTTATGAACAGTCCAAACTTGCAGATATGCAATTTGATGATTTTATCGTGGATGGGAACAAATATCCTCTTGGATATGCTCTCTTTGAAAATGAATATGAATATGAATCAGATTCCAAACTTAGAAGAGCGGCATTTCATGCCTTTTCCTCCAAATTAAAAGAGTATCAGTACACAACAGCAGCCGCATATCAGACTCAGGTACAAAAAGAAAAAACACTTGCAACTCTTAGAGGCTTTGACTCTGTAATTGATAGTTTGTTATTTCCTCAAAAAGTAGATAGAGAATTATTCGACAGACAAATTGACTTAATTATGGATAAACTTGCTCCTCATATGAGAAGGTATGCGAGGCTACTAAAGAAAGTTCATAAGTTGGATGAGATGACCTTTGCAGACTTAAAAATAACGCTAGACCCAGAATACGATCCAAAGATAACCATAGAAGAGTCCAAAAAGATGATGGAAGAAGCGTTAGCGATTTATGGTGAAGATTATATAAAAATGATTCAATCTGCATATGACGATAGATGGATTGATTTTGCTAAAAATATAGGAAAGTCAACGGGTGGATTTTGTGCTAGTCCTTATCAAAAGAATTCCTATATTCTTTTATCCTGGAGTGAAAAGATGGCCGAGGTATTCGTACTGGCACATGAACTTGGTCATGCTGGACACTTTAAGTTATGTAATGAAAATCAAAATATTTTTGATGTAGATGTATCTACTTATTTTGTAGAAGCACCTTCCACGATGAATGAGCTTATTTTAGGCAATCATCTTATGCAATCTAATAAAGACAAACGATTCCAAAGGTGGGTGTTATCTTCATTAATCAATCATACGTATTATCATAATTTTGTTACGCACTTATTAGAAGCCGCTTACCAAAGAAACGTATATCAAATCATTGATGAGGGTGGAGCCATTTCAGCCAGTGTTCTAAACAAAATCAAAAAAGAGGTATTACAAAAATTCTGGGGAGAGGATGTTGTTCTTACTGATGGGGCAGAATTAACCTGGATGCGCCAGCCCCATTACTATATGGGATTATATTCTTATACCTACAGTGCTGGCTTAACAATCGCAACTCAGGTGAGCAAGCGTATGCAAAAAGAAGGTGCAAAAGCTGCAAATGATTGGAGACAGGTACTACTTGCAGGTTCCACTAAGACGCCAGTAGAACTTGCCAAAATGGCAGGAGTTGACATTACTACAGATGAACCACTATTAGATACGATTGAACATATTGGAAGTATGATTGATCAAATTATAGCCTTGACAGATGAGCTTGAGAAAGGCACAAAATAGGAAAATTATTTAAGGTATAGACTGAAAAAGGAATAGCGTAAAGCTATTCCTTAAACTATAGATATTCGTAATTTTGTTAATTCATTAAAGCTTTTACAATATCATTTCTCCAATAATTCTTCCAATCGTAGTAATATCACTTGCTCCAGTAAATTCAAAACGTACCTTTCCAAGTCCGCTAAAATATAATTCTAATTCGCTATCCAAATCTAATACACCAGCTGTTTCAATTGAAAACGCTTGTATTTTTGAATATGGTAATGTGGAAAAATCCTTTTTCTTACCCGTAAGCCCTTGTACGTTAACAGCAATGATACGCTTGTTTGTAAATACAACAAAGTCACGAATACTTTTATAGGCTCCAATGATTGCCTCACCGTTAACAAATAAAGGCGCAACTTCCTTCTCTACAGAATCTCCAGCTACTTTTTTTAGTTTTAAATAAGCTCCGTTATTAAAATCAATCATACAATCCCTCTTTCATGTAATTTATGTTAAAATATAAAATGATTATCTACGGATTTATATGTTATGTCAATAGAATATTAACAAAAGCAAATAACAGAATATCAAAATAGAAAAAAGTCTAAAAAAATACAAAACCTGACATAGGGTGTCATGTTATATTTACTATAATGGATATAAAAAGTAACAATCAGAAGGAGAAGGAACATGGGAAGACCTACATCAAAACCAGATTTAATTACTGCAGCAGAAGCGAATTATGAAGAAATGAAAGCGATTATCGCATCCTTGACAGAAAAAGAATTATTAACCCCCTTTGAGTTTGATGCTAATAAGAAGGAGGCTCATTGGCAAAGGGATAAAAATCTTCGTGATGTTTTAGTTCATCTTTATGAATGGCACCAGCTTTTGCTAGACTGGATTTCGTCAAATATGAAAGGAGAGAATAAAGCATTTCTCCCTGAAACGTATAATTGGAAAAACTATGGGAAAATGAATGAGTTTTTTTGGAAAAAGCACCAGAATACAACATTAGAGGATGCAAAGGAAATGTTGGATAAATCCCATAGAGAAGTGATGAAGTTGGCTGAAACATTTACAAATGAAGAATTGTTTTCGAAAGGAGTTTATCAATGGGCTGACAACAATACGCTTGGCACTTTTTTTGTTTCTAATACTGCAAGTCATTACAACTGGGCGATTAAGAAACTTAAGGCACACAAAAGAAGATGTAAATTAATTGTTTATCCAAATTGACAGTGGCTAAAATAATAAAAATTATATAATTATGAAAGCTTGATTTTATAGGCTTTCAATAGCGTAAAATAATCTTCCAACAGACTTTTGTCTGTTGGATTTTTTATGTAAATTGAGTCCTTTTACATAAACCCCTCCACTCTTTATTCTAAGTTTTCAACATATCAGATAAGGTTCTTTCATAATAAATATTTCTAGTAATTATTGTTAAAATTTACTATACACAAACATTTGTTCGAATGGTATAATAAAACTAATTATGGATACCAATACTAACAAGAGATAGGAGGTGCTTTAAAAGTGGAAGACAGGATTTATTTTTGCATTGACTTGAAATCGTTTTATGCATCCGTTGAATGCGTAGAGCGCAAACTTGATCCATTAACCACCAATTTGGTCGTAGCTGACCCAGAACGCAGTGAAAAAACGATTTGTCTTGCAATTTCTCCAAGTATGAAAGCACTTGGAATAAAAAATAGATGTCGTGTCTTTCAGATACCCTCGAATGTGAACTATATCATGGCGGTACCCCGTATGAAGCTTTACATTAAGTATTCGGCAGATATTTATGCCATTTATCTAAAATATGTTGCAAAGGAGGATATTCATGTTTATTCCATTGACGAGGCATTTCTTGATGTCACACAATATCTTTCTTTGTACCAGATGGATGCAAAAGAACTAGCGATTCAAATTATGGAAGATATCAAGTTATCAACTGGAATTACCGCAACAGCAGGAATTGGAACCAATCTCTATCTTGCAAAAATAGCTCTTGATATTACAGCAAAGCACACTAAAGATAACATTGGATATCTAGACGAAACGATATTTCAAAATACTTTATGGAAGCATAAACCACTAACTGATTTTTGGAGAATAGGAGCTGGAACGCTAAAAAGACTTGCTAGTATCGGGATTACTACAATGGGTGAGATTACACAAGCGAATGAAGATATGTTATATCGTTTGTTTGGAATTGATGCTGAACTCTTAATTGACCATGCGTGGGGACGAGAAACCACCACAATGAAGGACATTAAGTTGTACAAACCAAAAAGTAACTCCATGTCAAGCGGACAGATACTGCCAAGAGATTATCGTTTTGAAGAATGTGAAATTGTGGTTAAAGAAATGACAGATACACTATGCCTTGATTTAGCAGAAAAGGGCTTATTGACAAGTTCGCTCACTCTAGTGGTTGGATACTCCAAAGAATTAGAGATGAAGTCTGCCATGGGAACAATCACAATGACAGGAGCGACGAATACTTATAACACAATCATTCCTTATGTAATCGATGTGTATCGTCGAATCGTTGATAAAACCAAGCCAATACGAAGACTTAGCATTTCTTGTAATAACGTAGTTGAGGAAGCTTACGAACAATATGATTTGTTTACTGATCCAGCAAAGCTTGAAAAAGAGCGAAAGATTCAAAAAGCTGCAATCGAAATCAAACGAAAATACGGAAGAAATGCATTTTTACGTGGAATGGATTTACAAAATGGAGCCACTGCCATAGAGAGAAATTGTCAGATTGGAGGGCATAAAAGTGGGGACTAGGTTTGAAAAAATGGACAGAGAACATCGGGCAAAGCAATTTATGCCTTTTGATGCTTTGAAAGGACTTCGTGAAGCACTCGCCGAAAAAGAACGCATTCTTGTCCCAAAGAAAGAGTTGTCAGAGGAACAAAAAGATGATTTGAATCGAAGATTGCGACTCATTCGAAAAGGTGATATTGTTACGGTGGAATATTTCCAAAACGAGGAGTATGTTAAAATTACTGGAATGGTTAGTCGTATACAAGAATCAAGTGGAGTATTAGAAATTGTTAATACGAGGATTTCCTTTGATGATATAATTGACTTGCAGATTAACAACGAATAACAAATTAGTGAATTAGGAACACTTAATGAATTAATTCATTTGGATAATTATGGTTGTTAGATATATAATGAACTAACCAAAATAAAATCAAAAGGTAAATCAAGAGGATATATGATTTACCTTTGGTGTGTTATTTCAATTGATGATTCATTTTTGACCTATATTCTGTTGGAGTGCATCCTTTAAACTTTAGAAAAATTTCTGAGAAGTAACTTGGATTGGAAAATCCGCAGGAATAAGCAATTTCAGCAATTGAGTATTGAATATCTCTTAAAAGAATCTGGCTTTTTTCCAAGCGATAGGAATTTAAGTAATCATTTGGCGTACTATTTAGATACTGCTTAAAAATTTTACAACACTTGCTCCTACATATCCCACCTGCATTCGCAATATCAGCAAGGGATAGCTTGGCTTCATAATTAATGTAAATAAAGGACAACATTTTTTTTAATGTATTAAGATTGGTATCTGTAGAACCTAGTTCTTGAACAAAATATGGTTGAATTATATGGTATAAAGCTTCCCATAAGCTGTATAGAAAGCTAATTGCTTTCAGTTCAATTTGTTCTTCTTCCTGTACATAGAGTGAGTAAATCCGACTTATCATACTTCGTAGTTGTGTATGTGAAGAATTGTCTGCTTTTATGACAAACTCAGATAAATAACTCTCTAATATTGGTGTAACATAGCGATTCTGTATCTCTGTAATAGATAATAAAATTTTCGGATTGAATACAATACAGATATATTCACAATCTGAAATGTCTTTGGAGAAACCATAATGCATCTGCCTAGAGTTAATAAAGATGGCCTCTCCTTCTTTAATAAGGAATGTATTCCCATTCACATGATAAGATATATGTCCTTTAACAGGCATAAGAAACTCCACATCATCATGCCAATGACAATGTGCCTCTAAATTAGTAAATGAGGTGAGATTCCCTTTTCGAACATAAACTGGAAAAGCGGGATTGTTATAATGGATAAATTCTGATGAGTCTTTTAATACATTAAGATTCATATGTTAATTACCTCCTAGCCCTGGTAAGAGTTATATTATTCTTTATCAATTTTTGTATTTATATAACATTAATTGTCTAATTAACTAAAAAACGATACAGAAAATACGATTGTTATATAAATAGATATGATAACGACTGATAAATGAAATATTGTATACTATAATTATATCATAAATATGAATAGTATCAATGAATAACAAAATTATTTTAGCAGAAAGAAAAGGTGAGATATAATTATGGGAAAATTATTATTTATTGATGTAGATGGAACTTTAGTGGATTATGAAAACAATCTTCCAAATTCGGCAGTTGAAGCAATTAGAAAAGCCAGACAAAATGGGCATAAAGTCTATATCTGTACAGGACGTAGTAAAGCCGAGGTATATCAAAATCTTTGGGACATTGGATTGGATGGAATGATAGGTGGCAATGGAAGCTATGTGGAAGATCACAATCATGTTATCCTGAATCAAATGATTACCTTAGAACAATGCCATAGGATTGTGGATTGGTTACATGAAAGAGGGCTCGAATTTTATTTAGAAAGTAATAATGGTTTGTTTGCTAGTGAGAAGTTTGAACAAAGGGCAGATGCTACAATAAAAGAGTATGCGAAAAGAAAAGGAAAAGATGATGCAGAGCAAATGACGGTAAGAAAAATTTTTCCAGAGATGATTTTTGGTGGAGAATTATACAGAGATGATTTAAATAAGGTAAGCTATGTTCTAGATTCTTATCAGGATTTTCTTGACACAAAAGGGCAGTTTCCAGATTTAGAATCAGGGACATGGGGTGGTAAAGGTGAAGAAGCACTTTTTGGTGATTTAGGAGTAAAAGGAATCACAAAAGGAAATGCCATTGAACATCTATTACAATATTTAAATGCCAATCAAGCTGATACGATCGCATTTGGAGATGCTAAAATTGATATTCCAATGCTTGAATATTGTGCATATGGAGTTGCCATGGGAAGTGGTGGAAAGGAAATCAAAGAAATAGCTGATTATATTACAGATGATGTGGACAAAGATGGACTATACAAAGCATTTCTAAAATTAAATTTAATTTAGCAAGAAAGCAGTGAATTGTTATGAATTTTAAATCAATAAAAAAATCAATTGCTACAAACCTTTTGGTTTTAATAGAAAATAAAAAAAACAGTAAATTTAAAGAGGTATACATAAAACTATTAAATGATTTATTAAAAGATTGAGATAAAAATATAAATCAGAGTATGCCAAGAGATTCCAAGTTTTATACGGGCATTTAAAGTTAATATTGTATATATTTTTTATTTTAGTATTGAAACTTTCCAAAAAGGAGAACAAAAATATTATGACAATGAAAGAGCGAATAGAAAAAGGAATGCTATTTACAGATGGTTGTGAGGGTCTACCCAAGGAGAGAGTGGAATGTAAGAAAAAAATGATTGCATTTAATAATTCAATGCCAGACAACGTAGAGCAGAGGATGGAATGTTTGAATCAGTTATTGGGACGTAAAACAAATGCTTGGGTAGAGCCACCATTTTATTGCTGTTATGGAACAAACATAACGATTGGTGAGGGGTCTTATATCAATTTCAACTGTAATTTTGTTGACGATGGTAAAATTATGATTGGTAAAAAAGTAATGTTTGGACCAGCGGTTACAATTGCTACTGTAGGGCATCCAATGTGGATTGCTGGGAATGGAATGTCCGCAGGAGATGTAGGGTAATATTTGAAGCTAAATCTATTATTCATATCAAGTAACGCCGTATGAGTTGTAGAAAATAGATTGATACTTATACGTTCAACACTTATAATAAAGGGAAAGAAAAAGTTGGAGCATTAGTCAGAAAATAAAAAGGGGAATAATGATGGAGATGACAAACCGTGTAACACCATGGTCAGAGGACACTATGAAAAACTACCAATGGCTGGATGAATATTTATTAAAGCAGACCGCCACCGTAAAAGAATTTCAACCAGCATGGCAGGCCTATAAATATCTGTTGCAAAGCAAGATGTATGCCTATATCGGCATAAACGACCAAAATGGCCGACCTATCATCACATTGAAACTGGAACCAATGTATAGTGATATGCTACGATGTAAATATGATGATATTGTGCCAGGTTACTACATGAACAAGTTATATTGGAGTAGCGTGTATTTGGATGGTGATGTGCCACAGGAGGTTCTTGCTGACATGATAAGCGCCTCTTATAAAGAGGTGCTTTCATCGCTAAGTAAGAAAGCACAACGAGAAATAATGGGAAATTGATCATGTGACATTTTGAATAAGAGATATGAAGTTAACTAATTTTTCTTCAGGTGGTAATTCCATCGAGAATAATGATTTCAAGGAATTACCAATGAAGACAAAGAAATAATTTGGGATTATGTCGCCAACCATATTGCATTTTAATAAAAAAAGAAAACTAGTACGAAAAGGAGCGCCCAAAAATGGAATTTACAAAACTCAAAACAAGTTTAGAGTGCTTAGGATATACCGTAAGTGAATTTAATGATGCAGAAGAAGCAACTAAGTATTTAGCTAATCAACTGAGTGATAGAACTATTGGAATTGGAGGTTCAGTTACTGTAGAAGAGATGAAACTGTATGATGCGTTGGTGTCTCATAATGATGTGTATTGGCATATGCGACTTCCTGAAAACATGAGTGCCATGGAAGTAAGAAAGAGAGCAAATCAGTCAGAATTTTATATTTCTTCGGTAAATGGAATTGCAGAAACAGGAGAAATCATCAATATAGATAATACTGGAAATCGTGTATCTGCAATCAGTTTTGGACATGATAAAGTTTATTTAATTATTGGTGAAAATAAAGTAGCTTCAAGTTATGAAGAGGCCTTAGGTAGAGCAAGAAATATCGCGGCACCCCTTAATGCCAAACGTTTAGGAGTAAAAACGCCATGTGCGATAAAGGGTGATAAATGTTATGATTGTAAAAGCCCGCAGAGAATATGCAGAAATTTTTCTGTACTATGGGAGAAACCTACAGGGAGTGAATATGAAGTTATTTTAATTCATGAAAAGCTTGGATATTAGATTAATACCCAAAACAGAAAAAGAATAAAATATTATATGTATAATATGCTCATTTGATTAGAACTAGTATTAGTATTAGCTATTAGTTTAATTATATTAGAACTATATAGCGTTATATTATGAATAAACTGATGTACGTACCTCAAAGTAACTAAAATTAGTTTCAACAAACAAATTACCTAACTGTATTAATTTTTACAGAAATAATTTACTTATGTATAAAAGGATAAATCATTTCATCCCAAAAGCAGCAAATATACTAATACTAGCCTTCTCTTCACTATTTGTTGAATCGGAACAACAATTACATCCAACACTAGAAATGTTAACATTTTTAAACCCTGCTTCTAAATACCATTCTTTTAGCTGATTTCTATTAAATCCCATCCATACATCATGCTGTTGTGTTTTTAAGAAGGTGAAATTATGCTCATCTAAATCGGTTATCACTAATTTACCACCTGGTTTTAAAATTCTATAAATCTCATTAAGAGCAGTAAGTGGATTAATGACATGATGTAAAAACATGTTTGCAAATGTGTAATCAACACTATTATCTTTTAATGGTAGGGCATCGCTATCACCCAATAAACCAGTAAAGGTATCATACTTACTAAATTTATTCTTCATATGATTTAACATATTTTCAGATTGATCAATTGCAAAAACCTTTAATCCATCCTTCAACAGTCCTTCTGTTATGAATCCAGTACCAGCACCTATATCAGCAGCAATTTTTCCCTTCTGAATATCCGCTAATTTATATGCGTGTTCCCTAATATTTTCAGAAAAAAGGGATGTCCTTATTGTATCCCATGAACCTGCGATTTCATTAAAGTAATTTTTACTATTTTCCATGTAATTAACCTCCTTAGAAGATTTATTAAGTTACATTATTAAACTACTTCTTCGCTCAAAAAGAATTGTATTATGCCAATTACCAAGGCGATCCTTTGCAATATTTTCTCGATATCCAACTTTTCTAAACCCACATTTTGCATGTAGAGCTATACTGCCTATATTTTCTTCAATTATACTAGAATATAGTGACCAAAATCCGCGTTTTTCAGAATCATCTATAAGATGATTTAATAATAATGTTCCAATTCCATTATTTTTGAATTGTGTATCAAGATAAATACTAACTTCAACTACTCCACGATATACTTCTCGTTTAGAAGTTGGAGAGAGTACAGCAAAACCAACGACCTTATCATTATATAAAGCTACAAAGCGGCAGTCTTTAAGGTGTCCCTCGTCCCATTCCTCAAAGCTTGGACATACAGTCTGAAAAGTGGCAATATTAGAATCTAACCCTTGTTGATATATTTCTTTCACATAGGTCCAGTCGCTTTTCTTAAAATCTCTTATTGTAATTAAATCATTCATTTTCTTTAGCCGCCTTCCATTGTTCAATTGCCTGATTGTAAATTGAGAGTGAGCGAAGTAATTCATCTTGTTTTTGTGGGTCTATAAAGCTAAAAATTTCTTCAAAAATTAAATCCATATTATTTTCTATTTGATCAAATATATGTTTGCCTTCTTCAGATAAGTTAATCTGAACACTCCTTCGATCTATCGTAGATGGTTCTCTTAATACAAGGCCTTTTTTTACTAATTCTTCAACAACTTTACTTGCTGTACTAATATCAATTCGAAGAGTAGTTGCAAGGTCTTTTAGCATTGAGTCATTTCTTCTGCCTATTTCAACTAGGGCATGGCACTGAGCACTCGTAATACTGCAAATAGAGCAGTCATTGGAATTTAGTGACTCTAAATTTCTTTCTAGTATTCGAGTTTTTTCACGAAATTCTTTACTTTTTCTATCATACATAAGCATACCTCCTTTCAACTTTTTATAAGTATACTGCAAATAGTTTCCAAATGCAACTATTTTATTTTGCAACTAATATTAATTAAATATTACTACAATAATAATCGAAATATCATATTGACAATTATCGATATGAGTGTTATACCTATACATATCGATAATTATGAATGTGAGGTAATATTATTGGATAAGAATTATGAAAATAATGCAGGGGTATTTAAAGCGCTCTGTGATTCAAATCGCTTGATGATAATAGATTTACTTAAGAATGGTGAAAAATGTGCATGTAATCTTTTAGAAGAGATGGAAATTTCACAATCAACCTTATCTCATCACATGAAGCTGTTATGTGAGTCAGGCGTGATAAACTGTCGGCGTGAAGGAAAATGGATGTACTATTCGTTAAGTAAAAAGGGATTTGAAAAAGTACAACGTTTATTGGATGAAATAATGGAGGCGGCCGTACTTCTCGACACTGAGGAAGAGTGTAGTTGTGAATAAAATGGAGGACTTAATATGCGTATTATTATAGTTGGTGCAGTTGCTGCAGGAACATCTGCGGCTGCAAAAGCAAGAAGAAACAGCGAAGATTCAGAAATTGTTATTTATGAAAAAGATAGTTTCATTTCTTATTCTGGATGTGGTATGCCTTATTATATTGGGGGCGAAATTGAAAGTGCAGATGAGTTAATTCCTCGTAATCCTAAATTTTTCAAAAGTAAATACAATGTAGCTATCCATACATTACACGAGGTTATATCTATACATCCTCTTGAGAAGAAAGTAGTAGTTAAAAATTTGTTAACGAATGAAGTATTTAGTGATTACTATGACCGACTGGTACTTTCTACCGGAGCAAGAGTAGCCACTCCACTAATTAAGGGAGTAGATTCTAAGCATGTTTTTGCATTACGTAACATCAATGATATGAACGGAATAAAAGATTTTATAGATAGTAAATCCCCTCAATCTGCCGTAATTATTGGAACAGGATTTATTGGTCTTGAGGTATGCGAAAGCCTAAAGAAATTAGGAATCAATGTAACAATGATAGAAAAATCTCATCAGGTAACTCCTGGGTTAGATGAAGATATGGCTATTTATGTAGAAAAACATCTTATTGAGAACAATATAGCTGTGTTAACTAATAATTCAATCACTGAAATTAATGAAAAGTCTGTTACTCTAACAGATGGGAAGATAGTTGATGCAGATATGGTTCTACTTTGTACTGGTGTTAGACCAAATGTTGAACTCGCAAAAAAAGTAGGGATTGAACTTGGTGTTACAGGTGCAATCAAAGTGAATAGTAAAATGGAAACAAGTCAAAAAGATATCTATGCTTGTGGCGATTGTATTGAGCAGTTTCATGCTGTGACAGGTAAACCAGTTTACCGGCCACTAGGTTCTACAGCCAACAAAACAGGTAGAATTGCAGGAGATAGTATGACTGGTGGTAGTCTCGAATTCAGAGGAATTCTAGGTACGGGAATATTTAAAACCTTCGATATGACAGTGGCGCAAACTGGTCTTTCAGAACGTGAAGCAGAAGAATTAGGATATGATATTGCAACATGTCATAATATAAAACCAAATAAACCAGTATACATGGGTGGTACGGAAATGGTCATCAAAGGAATTGCCGATAAGGTAACTGGCAGACTCCTCGGCGTGCAAATTGTAGGATTTGAGGGTGTTGACAAAAGAATTGATGTCTTTGTGACGGCAATTACTTTTAAGGCAAAGGTAGAAGATCTTTTCCATTTGGATTTGGCATATGCTCCTCCATTCTCAACAACCAAAGATCCAGTCATGTATACGGGAATGATTTTAGATAATGCAATTAACAAGAATAGACCATTGATAACCGCTAAAGAGTTGGATGAACTCATGGTGTCTGGTGAAAAGTATGTATTGATTGATGCAAGGGTAGTAGCACAGTATGATAAAAATCATATCGAAACTGCAAAGAGCATACCTCATACTAAACTAAGAGATAATGTTGAATCGCTTGATAAGGATGCGGTCGCAATCACCTACTGTAATAAGGGTGTGACAGGGAATGCTGCACAGAATATTCTTTTTGGAAAAGGGATTAAAAAAGTATATAACCTTTCAGGAGGACAAAAGCACTATAGTAAAACGCATGATAAAAAATAAACGTAATGTTAAAGTCATTGGCAACAATGGCAATTTGAATGCATATAGTATGAGTATATGCGCATATAAGAATAATAAGATGAAAGGGTGAAACGATATGGTGGATATTTTCAAGGCATTGTCTGAAGATAGTAGGCTTCGGATATTATCACTAATTTTAGAAGGCGAACTATGTGTCTGTGAGATTGAAGCATGCCTTAAAATGACGCAATCAAACGCTTCTCGCCATTTAACGGTTTTAAAAAAGAGTGGAATTCTTGAAAGTTACAAGCATGCACAGTGGACGTATTACAAAATAAGTAATGGTTTCATTCAAGAGAACAAAGAATTATGGGAATATCTGAAAATCAAGTTAATAAAACTTCCATCCTACCTATCGGATTATGAAGCATATCAGAAATGTAAAACGCAGGAATTATGTAATTGTAACAAGCGACCACATTAAAGGAGTAAGTAAAATGGAAAAAGAAACAACACAAGGCATAGGTTTTTTTGAGAAATATCTTTCAATATGGGTACTTCTTTGTATGGCATCAGGTATTTTAATTGGAAAATTCTTGCCAGGTATTCCATCTATATTAAATAAAATGCAGTTTGCAGAGCAAAATATACCTCTCGCAGTTCTCATATGGATAATGATTTTTCCTATGATGATGAAAATAGATTTTCAATCAATAAAAAATGTAGGTAAAAATCCTTTAGGGATAATAATATCCAGTAGTAGTAGTTGGTTAATCAAACCATTTCTTATGTTTGGGCTAGCTTCACTGTTTTTTCTAGTTATTTTCAAGCCTTTCATACCTGGGAACTTAGCTCAAGACTTTGTTACAGGTGCAGTTTTGCTGGGTACAGCGCCATGTACTGCAATGGTATTTGTATGGAGTACACTAACAAAAGGAGATCCGGCACATACCCTTGTACAGGTTTCAGTAAATGACTTACTTATTCTTGTCCTTTTTGTACCACTTGTTCAGTTTCTACTAGGTGTTAACAATGTTCAGATTCCATGGGGTGTTCTTATCTTATCAATCGTATTATTTGTAGTCGTTCCACTGATTGGTGGTTTTCTTACACGATTTTTTATAATAAAGAAAAAAGGTGAGGCGTTCTTTAACGAGAAATTTGTACCTAAATTTGATGGTGTTACAACTTTAGGGTTACTCATGACTTTGGTAATTATCTTTTCTTTTCAGGGAGATATTATTTTGGAACAGCCACTATTTGTGCTTTTAATAGCAGTTCCACTAATACTCCAAAATGTAATCTCAGCTACTTTTACGTACCTAATTTGCAAATGGGCAAAGCTACCTCACAAAATAGCAGCACCTGCAGCTCTTATTGCTGCCTCTGATTTTTTTGAACTGTCCGTGGCCGTTGCAATTGCACTCTTTGGACCAACTTCTCCAGTAGTGCTTGCATGTACGGTTGGTGTGCTTACTGAAGTTCCTGTTATGCTTTTACTTGTCAAGTTTGTAAACAAAACCAAGCATTGGTTTCAAACCAATAGCTAATAACAAATATAATCAATAAGGAGATATTTTCTATGAAAAAAATGTTTATTTATGAGCCAGCAATGTGTTGCTCAACGGGTCTTTGTGGTGTTGGAGTGGATCCAGAGCTTATCAGAATTTCGACAATTCTAAATACGCTTAAGAAAAAAGGTGTAGAAGTAGAAAGGTTTAATCTTTCCTCTTCACCGCAAGAGTTTATAAATAATAAAGATGTAAATGAATTTATTAACGTAAAAGGTGTAGATGAATTGCCACTCATCGTTGTAGATGGAGAAATCGTAATAACTGGTAGATATCCAACTAACGATGAGTTTACAGATTTACTTGATCTACCTGAAGGCACATTAGAAAAAAAACCGAAAGCGGTAAGAGGAACTATGAAAAAAATGGATAGTTACGGATGTTCTGATAATAATTGTTGTTAATGGTTTAAATGAAACGCATCCCATATAATTAAACAAAACTGGAGGTACTTTATATGGAGAATTTTAATCCACAAGATATTGCGCTTACTAAATACTTATTTTATACAGGAAAAGGTGGGGTAGGTAAAACATCCACAGCATGTGCCACTGCAGTTACACTTGCAGATCGCGGTAAGAGAGTGATATTAATTAGCACAGATCCCGCATCGAATTTACAGGATGTTTTTAAAACCGAACTTACCAACAAAGGAGTCCCTATCAAGGGTGTAGCAAATCTTGTTGTAGTAAATTTAGATCCTGTGCAAGCTGCAGCTGAATACAGGGAAAGTGTTATAGCACCATATCGTGGAAAGTTACCTGATGTGGTATTAAACAATATGGAAGAACAACTGTCTGGTTCTTGTACGGTAGAGATTGCCGCTTTCAATGAATTTTCTAATTTTATTACAGATGAAAAATTACAGAAAGAATATGATCATATTATATTTGATACGGCTCCCACAGGTCATACCCTAAGGATGCTACAATTACCATCAGCATGGAGTAATTTTATCAGCGAAAGTACACATGGGGCTTCATGCCTAGGTCAGCTTTCTGGCCTGGAAAGTAAAAAAGAAATTTATATAAAGGCGGTTGAAACTTTGGCAGATGTCAAGCAAACTACCCTTATTCTTGTCAGCCGTCCCGAGAAAGCGCCTCTAAAAGAAGCGGAAAGAGCATCAAAAGAACTTGCTAGTATTGGTGTAATTAACCAGACATTAGTAATTAATGGTGTGTTGGATAATTATGACGACAAAATTTCCGAGAGTTTATATCAGAAACAACAAAGAGCACTTTCTGAAATTCCCCAAGTTTTACAAGAATTAAAAACTTATAAGATACCACTTCGAGCATATAATATCACAGGAATTGAAAATGTGCGTTCATTCCTTATATCTGACAACTATGTCACTTGCGATGAAACTATCAATACACAAACAATTTTTCAGCTCAAAGATATTATTGATAATTTAGATAAAACAAATAAAAAGGTTATTTTCACCATGGGAAAAGGTGGGGTAGGAAAGACAACAATTGCGGCAGCAATAGCTTTAGGATTAGCTGCAAAAGGTAAGAAAGTTCATTTAACCACAACTGATCCAGCTGCTCATCTTAAGTTTATAATTGACGAAAAGAGCGGCATTACAATGAGCCATATTGACGAAAAAGAAGAGCTTAAAAAATATCAAGAAGAGGTTCTATCAAAAGCAAGAGAAACTATGTCCGATGAGGATATTGCCTATATAGAAGAGGATTTACGTTCCCCTTGTACACAAGAGATAGCAGTGTTTCGAGCTTTTGCAGATATTGTGGAAAAAGCAGAAGAGCAGGTTGTAGTAATAGATACTGCACCAACTGGACATACACTTTTGCTTTTAGACTCTACTCAAAGCTACACTAAAGAGATGAAACGTTCACAGGGAGATATTCCTGAATCCGCAAAGAAACTTCTTCCAAGGCTGCGTGATCAAAATGAAACAGAAGTTATTATTGTAACATTAGCAGAAACCACTCCAGTTTACGAAGCTGTACGCCTTGAAGAAGATTTAAAACGAGCCAACATTGCAACAAATTGGTGGATTATCAATTCTTCGCTTTATCATACTAATACAAGTAATCAGTTATTATCAGCAAAGGCCAGCAATGAGATTTCTTGGATAAATAAGGTTGATAAACATTCTAACGGAAACTTTGCAATAATTAGCTGGCGTGGGGAAGAAATAAAAGGCAATAATTTATTTACACTCTAGAATATTGAATTGATACAAGTTTCGTTACATATATCAAGAAAACATGGATACTATGGTAACGAGGATAACCAAAAAATGAATGCATTAAGTATTATACAAAATGTGTTCATTTTTTTTATGTTATTGATGAGAATATGTTACCAAGATATATAGAATGTATTCATTTTAAATCATCATACAGATTTAGTTCATTATAAAAATAGATATTAAATATTATATTAGCCTTAGAGTAGTGTTATACTAAATTAGTTCATTGTATGTTCATGTGGACAGATTATTTATAAAATTTTTCCAGATCTATACGATATAAGCATAGTTTTAACTATTCGCGAAACACAACTTTAACGAAAAGCTGTTGATAAAAAGTTATCAACATAAAATATCTTGTTGTCACTTGATGTAAATCTGGTAATTTGTTTTCTGTTTGGTAAGGATTACCATTGGTTTGTCTTCCGCTTTCTCAATCTTCAAAAACGGCTATGTTTTTTCTATTTCATACAAATGAAAATATATGCAAAGTCTGTCTCGAATTGATTGATGATATTCATTTCCGTTAAATTGATATATTTCGATATATTATCAAGGTTGTCTGGATATATCTTTAATTTGTAGTCGCTCATATCAATATAATCATTTAAATTTTTATCAATAGATAAACAGAAAATACCATTTTCATTTAGCAATTCATTAACCTTAACAATAATTTGTTGTTTGTCTTCAAAGTGCATCATTGTCAGTGAGGAATATATTACATCAAATGTTTCATCAAAAACATAATCTGAAAAGTTTGCACAAACAAACTCTATATTATTGAAATCTGAAAGGTTTTCTTTAGCTCGTTTGATTGTTTTAGGTGATATGTCTATCCCTACTAGTTTTACACATAAAGGTGCTACTTTTGCTGCTATTCTACCTGTTCCTATACCAATTTCAAGTACTTTTTTTGTTCGAGAGAGACGCATTGAATCTATGAATACTTGACCATCCCACTTGTCCATATACTTTCGTAGAGGAGGCGGGTCGCGGAATGGGTCATTATTATCATCTATAAGTTTATCGTAATGTGTTATAACATTCAATGTAAACACCTCCTCTAATTCAAATTGCAATCCACCAACACACACCATATTTGTCTATAACAGTCGCACAACACTTGCTCCATGGAACTTCCTGAATGGGATTAATAATAACACCGCCATTACTCAAAATATGAAAGGCATTATAAACCGCTTCCTCGCTCCCCATTTCAAAAACATTAAACGTCATAGTTTCCCATTTCATTTTGTGAACTAAATTTATATCACAAGGATTCACTGCTTCACTTAATGCTAAAAATCCTTCTCCATCTACCGATAATTCACAGTGATCATAAGCAGTTTCGTCAGCATTTTTTATTTCAAATGTAATCTCTGCACCAAAGGCCTCACAATACATTTCTGCCGCTTCAAAACTATTTTTTACATAAACTTGAGTATAATTTTTCATATGTTCCCTCCTATACAAAATATGAATAATCCCCTGTTAAAACTGTTCGATATAAAACTGTTTTACTCGCCTTATATTAGGTTCTTTGATAATAGCGTTTTTCAGCATGTGTGCTTCCAATAAAAAGTATATTCATAATTTTCTCATTCAAATGACTATATATAACTTTTATAAATATAATGGAAAGTTTGGATTTACTCATGTCCTGCTAACATCTCCAACATATTTTTTATCTGTGCCAGACTTCCTTCCACTAAATTCATACATACGCTTCTGCCTTTAACCCCCGTCATAGCACTCACATGACATTCGTGAACTAACTCATCTATTAGCAACATCTTTTCACTTGCTGATTTACACATTAACCAATTATCTGTATATGCTTTAAATATTTCTGTTGCGCGTCCTCCAGGTACATTATTCGCGTTACAACTGCGACGATATTCACGATATGTATAGTAATAACCACATGGGCATGCTATCAATGCCGTATAACTGACGGCTTTATGCACCGTGCCACAAAAATGACAGATTATTTCACCTTTTTCTAAATGTTCACGAGTATCTCTTGCCTGCTTACACCGAGTATAAAATGTATACCCAATATCATCTAGCAAATCTTCATCAAGAAGCCCTTTCGCTTCGCCTTGATAGAGTTTGATTAACTTATTTCTCGATACTTTATCGGCCCATTTCGATTTATTGAATTTTGATGAATTGATATTTTCAGTCAACTCCATAAGTTCTTTTTTTTCACGTTCTAAACGAGATTTCGTTCTAATCATTTGATTGGTTTTTTTAGCAGTTGTTATTAGGTTATACCTCTCTTCGTATCCATCATCATATTTTGCTTTGCATTTTTCAAGCAAGACATTTAAAGATTTATTATCTTTTACAGTAATGCCCAATGCTTTAAACGAATCGTCGACGATTGTAACAGATAGCAATTCAACGCGGTATTTACGACAATAACCGTATTTCCAGCCTGAAGTTTTATCAAAACGAGGATAATTATTATATACTTGATAATCAGATGCCATTTTATTGTCAAAGACCAAAAACAGTTCGCGGATTCCTTCTGGAAAAAACTCAATTAATTCCTCATAAGTGGGCTTAACATTCTTAGGAAACTTTTCTATCCATTTCATAACGTTATCCTTTCGCATTACAAAATATACATAATGTTTTTATTCGATTATTTATTTAAGGTGAATTACGTTGCTAATTACTTAGTAGCCATTGTATAAATTAAAAATCATGTTAATTTCCTATTGCTGCTACTATATGCTAATATACTTTAGTACATATTAAATGAACAAGTTAATATCAGTTTAAACCATATTACAATAATTTACCATTTATATTTCTCGACATTGTAAAAAAATTCATTTCTCAATAAGTTATAAAAAACGACATTATTATCATATATAATTTTGTCGTTTTTTGGTTATTTATTATATTAGGTGCTCATCTATTATGCGGATTTATAAACATTTTTGAAGATAATGTCTTTTTTTATCTATATCCTTTACAAAATAATCAAGACTCTTGTTTTTATAAAAAATTCATCTTTTATTATTTTGAACTCTCATAAGGTAGGCTACTTTAGTGTTGAATATATATGTTTTTGCATTAAATTCTTATTAATTAGAATATAATTTTTTTAAAAGTAACTTTCTATTTTCAATAAAAAGTTTAGTTATATTATAACTTTCTGTTTCTTCATATGTGATTTGATTTATTGTTTCACTGTCAAAAGAATAAATACATGCATCATCAATTCCTAATAAAATTGGAGAGTGAGTTGCTATTATAAATTGAGAATTATTATTAACCAATTCATTTATCTTTATGAGCAATGATAATTGTCTTTGAGGTGAAAGTGCTGCTTCAGGTTCATCTAGTAAATATAATCCATTTCCTCTAAATCTATTATTTATTAATGCAAGAAAGCTTTCGCCGTGTGACTGTTCATGCAATGACCTTCCACCATATCCATTTAAATTAACTCCTATATCATCCACGTAACTAGCCATATTATAGAAACCTTCTGCTCTAAGAAAAAAACCATCTTTTGCCCGAATGCCCTTTGAGAGAAGTAGTAAATCTGATAAAGATGAATGTGTTGACTTTGTGCTAAAATTGTAATTAATACTACCACCTTCAGGATTAAAACCATAATTTACTGCAATAGCTTCAAGCAAAGTAGACTTTCCAGATCCGTTTTCACCTACAAAAAAAGTAATTTTTTTCTTAAAATCTAAATTATTAAGATTTTTAAGGCTACTAATATCGTTATAGTAATCTTTATATTCTTGCTTGTTCCAATTTATTTTTATACTATTAATATAATTATCTATATGCATTATTAATCCCTTCTCAATTTAGTTTAAAAGTAAAATATTATCTGCTTATACAAAAGAATATTTGATAAATCAAAGGCACTCCTTAAATTTTAATTATACAGAGTAAAGATAAAATCATTTCCAAAAGCAAATAATATGGCTTCTATATCATATTAATCCAGACTAATCTTGCCCTTTTCAGCCATACAATGCTCTCTTATCTATATTATTTAATTTTAACTTTTTGTACCTTACTATACGTACTGTAGACTTTTTGACCATTTACTACACGATAAGTTCTTACTTTAAAATAATAAGTTTTTCTTGATTTTAGCTTACTTTTCGTATAAGTGGTCGTTTTAGCTTTTTTAACAGTCTTAACCTTTGTATATCCCTTGGATTTATTGGTAGACATATAAATTTCATACCCACTAACCCCTACAGGTTTAGACCATTTTAATTTTGCCTTTTTTGAAGTAGAACTTATGCTTAAAGTAGGCTTTTTCGTTGTTGTCGTTGCCGTAAGTACACGTGAATATGGGCCATAAGTTGTTTTTTTATTCGCTTTTATGAAAGAAACAACTTTATATTTATAAGAAGTTCCACTAGTAAGCTTCTTATTTGTATATGTATTAGATGTTGTTGTAGCAATTTTTATATATTTTTTCTTACTGGTGTTGTATCGATAAATCTCGTAGCCGCTTATACCTGATTGTTTATCCCATTTTAGCCTTATTTTACTATCATTTTGCCAATCTGATGTTAGATTTGATATTTGACTTAGTTTTACTGTAACCTGAATTTGATCTGTTTTTCCATTCTTTGTTGCAGCAGTTAAAGTAGCCGTTCCTAAACCTTTTCCTACAACTATTCCATTTGAGTCAACAGTGAAAACACTTTTATTTGATGAAGTCCATGTAACGGATTTATCTGTTGCATTGGATGGTGAAATATTAGCACTTAAATTCCGACTTTCACCAGGTGCTATGGAAAACGAAGAGCTGTTAATCTTAATTCCAGTCGCCGGTACTGGATTTTCATCTTTAGTCTCAGTAACTGTTACAACGCATTTTGCTACTTTACCATTTACGGTAGTCGCTGATATGGTAGCTGTTCCAGTTGCCTTAGCTACAACCTTTCCGTTATCAACTGTAATAATGTCTGTATTCGAAGATTCCCATACTACACCTTTATCTGTTGCATTTTCAGGTGAAATAGTTGCAACTAAGGAGGCACTATTGCCAACCTTTAAAGATAAAGAAGTCTGATTTAGAGAAATATTCGTTGGATAAATAGTTTCCTCTTCTACTTGAGTATCACTTGTAAAAGCTTTTATTCTTGCAACAGTATTATTGTTGTGTAAATCAGTCCATGTATAACCCTCTCCATACTTA
Organism: Candidatus Galacturonatibacter soehngenii; assembly: GCF_008830185.1. Lineage (GTDB taxonomy): Bacteria > Bacillota > Clostridia > Lachnospirales > Lachnospiraceae > Lachnotalea > Lachnotalea soehngenii. Next base: position 490,549 of record NZ_WAGX01000004.1, on the reverse strand, counting down.
CTAAAACTTTGCCTTTGTGCTGTTTGGCTTGTAAATCCAATCCAATCACCATTCTGATATGTAGTATCACCAAAGAAGGTTGTATAAGTTCCATCATTTTTTGAAAGTGTTATTACGACTGAGAAAGTATCGCCTTCTTTAACCGTTACAGGTTGCTCTAATGGTACAGTATAGTAACCCACAAAAGTAGTTGAACCTGTGACGGGACTCGATAATGCTTTCGTTCCACTGGTCGGATTTGAGGGATCATTTAACTTTGTGTATATATCAATACTATAATTTACATTTACATCAGATAATGCAAATGCTACCGCCTCAATCAACTCTGCATTTCCAGTACTATTTCCAGTTGCGGTAAATACATTTGCGATACTTCCTCCACTGTTGATAGAATAAGAATAAAGGCCATAAGCGCCATCATATTGATAGTTATGGTCGTAATTATCTGCACTTTCAAAGTCAAAAACATAGGCTTTTGAATAGGATTCAGAAGTAAATGCTGAATCCTCATAGGAAATCCAAAAATAACCATTATCACCAAAGTTATCTCCCCAACTGTTTCGGACTAGCCATGCTCCATTACTGGTAGGGCATTTAGATGCGTTAAAGTTAGAAACACTATAGTCATCATCCCAACCGACTATCGTAACTGCATGATTCGTTTTATATGCCCCATCATAATAGTAAGCATAAGTATATGGATTATAATAAGTAGTAGTTTGAACCGCATTATATGATGTTGCTACTGCACCATGTTCCATTATCATTTTCTTTACTTCATTTCGGTCTTTCGCAATATTTATCCAATATGCATTCTGCATATGATAGGTGGCATCATAGGCAAGACCACTATCAATTGCATTTGAAAGTGATGCCGTTTCATAAGGAGCAATCGATTCGTCTGTTACTCCTACCCAGCTTGCTAATGCAAATGTCGTAAAAGCACTATTTCCCCCTAAATCAAGATAATTACTTAGTAAAGGTTTTGTTTTATCTCCAATCGTATTTCCAAGGGGATCAGCTACCGAATTATAGAAAAAGTAAGCTAATTGTAATTCGGAAAGATCGATAGAGCTATCAGCAAGTCCTTTACTAATAACAGAAGCTTCCGCAGCTCCAACTGCGGCAAAGCTCCAACAAGTACCCCAACCCCCTTGGTTTCTTACAGCAGGGAGTCTATCTCTTGAACTATAACTAGATGGAATTACTTGTGAGTATAATGATGATTTATTTGCACTATATGAATTAATTACACTTGGTATCTTAAAGTTTTCATCTATGTAATTGGACTGATAAACAGCCATATCTTCGAATACATCAGATTGTGTATCGGTATCTGTGTCTGCATCTTTATCAATATCTGTATCTGTATCAGTATCTTTATCAGTATCTTTATCAGTATCTATATCAATATCAGGTAACTCACTGTTATCTTCTACAATGTCATCATCTGAACCTACTTCACCATCTGTATCCGTCTCACTATCTGATACGACTTTATCAGTATTATCTTCCAAGTCAACGGATGTTTCTGTGGTTTCTGTTACATTATTTATACTCAATGAACTCGCAAAGACATTTGAGTTAAAAAACAAGCTGACTGCTAAAACGGTGGCAAGAGATTTTAGTATTATCTTCTTTTTCATTTGTATATCTCCTTGGTATTTATATTAATATAAAAGTACATTATATTAGAAATAGCCTTTAAACCAAATGGTACAGGCTATTTCTATTTTACCTTATGTTATGGTTACTTTACAAGTAGCTTTACCGCTCATACTTTTAACTGTTAAATATTCCATCCCAACACATATCTGGTATATTTTGTCCTTAATCATTTATCCTACATTCGTAATAATTATTTATATTTCCCAACTAATCGCCCGTGACAAATAATAGGGAATTTTTGTATTTGAATTCCCTTTTGCTGAATTAATCTGCATCTGCGTTAAAAATACACTTTCACTTAAGTCTGCATTACACAGATTCGCATCACGCATGTCGGCTCCCAAAAAAGAGGTTTGTTTTAAGCTACACCCTTCGAGATTTGCCGCAATCATCAAAGACATACTAAAATCTCTTTTGTCTAAATTCGCTTTGTGAAAGTTTTTACCAAAATAGTTTCCTTTGTTCGTTTGATTTGATTTTTGACCTGAAATCGCATTACATATTTGTTTTAAAACCGTGTTCACCCTATTTCTGTATTCATCTAGGTCTAACTTTAACATATCTATAATCGGTTGCTGTAACATTTGCTCATACTCTTTCATAAGCTTATCAATTCTTACGAGTAATGTCTCATCTGACGTTAATGTAGAAGCTTCTATTAGATACCAAGTCATTTGATGCAGCTGAAAAAGAATCAAAAAAATAGCAAAGATATTATCTTTTTCATTCGGATTCTCGTCCCATGTTACATCTTTAAAAAGTTGTGTTGTTTTCTGTCCTGCGCCAAAGCAATCATACGTAATACAACCTTTATAGTTCTTACTAATCAATTCAGAATGTATGTTACATCTATAATTGGATTCCAAATGCCTACAAGGTTTGCCTGCCTCTTTATCGGCTGGAAAACCATCTGTTTTTGAGCAATATAATGCAACGCAGCATAGTCCGCTGCAAGCTTCACAATCTATTTTAAGTTTATCTCTTATCTTTTCATATTTAATATTCATATTGTCAAATTCTTCTTTGTCTCCTATATGTCTTATCTTTTATATTTATTTTCAATCACTTTAATAGAGTGATCCTTTCTTCCTACAACAATTCTATCACACATATTTAAAAATAGTCCTACTTCTAAAACACCTGTTATATTCATCACGTGTTCCATAATGTCTTTCGTATTAAGAGGTGCCTTTAATTGTAAATCAACAATATAATTACCATTATCAGTAAGAAAGAATTCCTTATCTTTTTTTCTGATTCTAGGTAGATAAGAAGCTTTTTCTAATTGTTCTAATACATAACGATATCCATATGGTAATATTTCAATTGGCAAAGGGAAATTCCCTATTTCTTTTACTAACTTGCCATCATCCATGATCCAAATGACTTCTTTAGCATGCGAGGCAACAATCTTTTCACGAAACAAAGCGCCGCCTCCACCTTTGATTGCATTAAATTGATTGTCTATTTCATCTACCCCATCAATCGCTAAATCAATGGTTGGTACTTCATTGATATCAAAGGTTGGAATATGAAGCCTTAAGGCATGTTCTTCACTTTCCTTTGAAGTGGCAACTGCTTTTAACTTCATACCAGCTTTGACCAAAGCACCAACTTTTTCTATCATGTAGTATGAAGTAGAACCAGTTCCAAGTCCAATAACCATACCATCTTTTATATACTCAGCCGCCTTTTCTCCTGCTATTTTTTTGGAATTCATGTATCCTTTCCCTCCATGCAAAGCAAGTATTAAACGTTTGGACAAATGACTCACGAATTATGCCCTCAATATTTTCTGCATTGCTTTACCTTTTGCTAATTCATCAATTAATTTATCTAAGTATCGAATCTTTCGCATCATATCATCTTCGATTTCCTCTACGCGATATCCACAGATAACACCTTTAATCAAAACGGCCTTGGGATTCATGCAAGGCGCTTCGTTAAAAAACTGTTCCATGCTTACTTCATCTTTAATTTGCTGCTGTAATGAAACTTCATCATAGCCTGTTAACCAATATATAATTTCATCTACTTCTTGTTTCGTTTTTCCTTTTCTTTCTACTTTTTGTATATAAAGTGGATAAATGCTTGAAAAGGACATATTAAAAATACGTGGTTTCTCCATTTGAATTCCCTTTCTGTTCGTACTTATTTTTTGTATTTTTCCTATTCTTAGTTTATATCAAATACTTATGAAATACTACCTATTTATTATGTCTAATAAAAAATATCTGGTTTGCAAAGTAACGACTTCCTATCGTGGTATACATTATTAGCACATAGGAGTTTTCACATAATTACCCATTTATCAAAAAACGACAATAGAATGTTCATCCATTGTCGTTTAGTTAGAACTTACATATTAAATTATTCTTCAAATGTATAATAAGGATTGTAGGCAACCTCCCAGTAATACCCATCAGGATCTGAAAAATAAGCGTGATAACCTCCCCAGAAAACATCTTGAGGTTCTTTTTCGATTTTAGCCCCTGCTTTTATCGCTAAATCAATAATTTCGTGCACTTCTTCCTTGGTTCTAACATTGTAAGCAAGTGTTATTCCTGAAAACCCAGCATGAACGCTAGGTGGATTCTTATCGTCAATATCCTTGGCCAACAAGTCAAGCGGATAAAGCTCAAATTTGAGTCCTCCGTCTGTGTCAAAAAAGATGACTGGAGGATTATAAGCTGTCTCTTCTGTTTGAAATCCTAGTCCGTCTTTGTAAAAGCGAATAGACTTTTCCATATTTGTTACACCCAGACATATAATTGATATTCGATTCATTTGTTACCTCCTGTTATTTTATTTGTACAACATATTGTAAGCTAAGTAATACGTCAACAGTATGTCTTATTCCTCATATTGTTTTAAAATATTTTTTGCATGTTCCTTGATATGAGAAATCAACCAAGGAGGGTTTATTACCTTTACTTTATCTCCAAAGCTAAGTATCCATTGCACTAAATAATTCGGATTAGTAAAGCCTCTTTCAAAAAAAAGCTTACCTGTTTTTGATATGCTATAGCACATGGGCCCATATGCTTCAATAAGACGATATTTTACACTTTCATCAAACAGCGCAGATAATTGAATTTCTTCCTTTAAGAAAAAGTGTTCAAATTTTAGATTCTCATCTGTAATTTGTCGAGGTACAAAGAGAATTTTCATATTATGTAACTTTGATAATCGATTTAATTTGAATAATCTAAAACCATTACTCATTAGACAATACCCATACACGTACCAAGACGACCATTTAAAAACAATCAAATATGGTTCTATTTCTCGTTTTGTTTCGCCTTTGTCCGAGTAATATAAAAAAGCTATTTTTTCCTTCTCTTGAATTGCATGTTTTATTTCTTCAATCTTTTCCTTTAAACGATCTTGATTCCAAGAAGCCAAATCAATTAGAATTCTATCTTGGTCTACTAATAAGGAATCCTTTCCATGCGTAAATTTATCAATGAATGTTTGTCTATATTGTGTTTTCGAAACACTATCTATGCTCTTAATTCCTGTTAAGATTACTTGTAATTCTTTTTCTGTTAGTATTGTCTTATCTATTTTATAGCCATCGGCTATTGTAAGACCCCCTTGGTATCCTTGTGTGGAAATAATTGGAATACCAGCTTTGCAAAGAGTGTCAATATCTCGCTGAATCGTTCTGCTTGATACTTCAAATCGAATGGCCAATTGAGAAATGGTTATCTTATCGATTTGTAACAGTATGGTTAAGATTCCAATAAGCCGATCAATCTTCATTTAATCCCCTCATTTCCCCTAAAATTTCAATCATTTCTAACACATCCGCTTGTGCCATTGATAATGCAGTAATATATCGATCTGCGGCGCATACGATATCCTCTTCTTCACTTGGAGTATCTATCACCTCACGAATGTTACAATTCCCCTGATCTATTTTCTTTAGCATACGAAGAATGGACATGCGAGAATAATGTGCGTTTCGAAGCGTACGTATAATCTTTAGTCGATTCATTTCTTTATATCCATATACGCGGTATCCATTTTCCATGCGTGGTACCACCAACAATCCATTTCTCTCCCAATCTCTAAGAACATCTATCGTAATCCCTAATATTCTTGCTACCTCTGCTCGTTTGTGATATGCAATCGGGTTCGTTACTTCATTACTATTTTCTAACATATTTAAAACGATATGAATCGCTTCTTCTGCCTTTGTTTTTTCTTCCTCTAGATGCTTCGAATACATCTTTGTTGCTTTTAATGCAGCGTCTATCTCGTTTGTTGCAGATATTTTAACAATTTCAAAGACTTCCTGCCTTAGTTTATTACTAATTATTTCGGCACGAAAGGCTGTTCGAAGAAAACGAAGTTGTAAAAGATGATAATCGTTAAAAATACGATAACCATTGCTTTCTCTTGGTATCGGAGGTAATAATTGCATCTGTTCATAAAAACGTATTGTATTAGGATGAACCCCAATCATTCTTGCAATTTGTGTTGTTTTATAAAATGCCAAATGATAACCTCCTTTGTGAATAATAAAAACCATAATTATTATACCTTATTTTACGCACAATAAAAACCAGCAAAAACCAGTATACCATCAACAACAAGGGGTGGTGATTTACTGGAGGGTTTGTTAGGAGGTTGTCTTATGTTTTATTTTTTCTTTGTACATTTCTTCATCAGCAAGTTGAAACAGTACTTGGGAGTCGGTACCATTCATCGGAAAGCTAGCATAGCCAATTGATAAGCTGATTCGATTTGAAAAAAATTCTTTGATAGTATCTTGTAACTGTTCTTTGATAGGCGTTGCATCAATTGAATTCTTATCCGCTATTAATATAACAAACTCGTCTCCACCATATCGAGCTACAATTCCACTTGTTCCAATTTCTTGTTTAAGTAAATAAGCTACATCACAAAGAATCTTATCACCTTCTAGATGACCAAATGTATCATTTATTTTTTTAAAATCATTTACATCAATCATAAATAATAAAAACTGCTTTTTCTCTTTTGAAGTATCCTTTATATAATCCTCTAACACACTAAAAAAATACTGTCTGTTGTACAACCCTGTTAATTGATCTTGCTCTAGTAACTTAGCGCTGTAATCGTTTGTTTTTCCATAAATTAGTCCGATAAAGATTGCCAATGCAAACAAAAATAATAATCGAAACATGGCATAAAATGTCAAACCACCGTCAAATATAGCGATACCGAAATAACATGCCCCGATAAAAATAGTAACAATGAAAAGATTGATTACTTTATGAACAATTCCAAAAAAGACAATAATAAAAATATAAGAGAAATATAAAATACTATCAAACCCTCCCGTAATAGACAAACCATAAGAAAGCATGAGTGTTTCGCATAGCCCAATTATGATTGGATATTTCCATACGATTAGTATACGAAGCTTTGGAAAGGCTAATAATATCATTCCATAAATCAAGTAAACAACAATAAAACTAAAGTTCCAGTTTAAAGTGGTTTTTCTATAATGAATCATTAAAACCATTAGGATTACGGTCGTAATTAATCGAAACATTGGAATAATTGCATCATATATCTTAAAATGTGATTTCTGAACAAATGATGATTTATTTTTCATTTTATATTCCTCTTTCATCCATCATAATAAAATGCTTAAGACTCCAAATAGACCGAATCTATTTGGAGTCTTATCATTTTACTATACCACTATTCATAATTCAATAAAAACGAGGTGTTTTCATTTCAATTTAATGAAATCTTAAAACATTTCATAAATCATTTACGTGTATTCGTTACCCCCATACTTCCTCTGCAATTTCTTTTACAAGTGCAAGCTTTGCCCATTGTTCCTCTTGCGTCAACTTATTTCCTTCTTCGGTAGAAGCAAAACCACATTGTGGACTTAAGCATAAACGGTCAAGTGGAATGAAAGCATTGGCTTCCTGAATACGTTTCTTAATATATTCTTTGTCCTCTAGCTTAGGGGATTTGCTTGTCACAAGTCCTAATACTACTTTTTTATCTTTGCTTACATACTGAAGTGGTTCAAACCCACCTGAACGTTCATCATCAAATTCAAGATAAAACGCATTCACATTTTCTTTTGCAAATAGCTCTTTCGCAATAAGGTCATATCCGCCCTGACAAGCCCAGGTCGAATGGAAATTTCCTCTGCAAATATGCGTATTGATTACTAAGTCTTCTGGTTTTCCCTCAATCGCAAGATTGTTTACACGAATTAATTTCTCAACAAATTTCTCTAACCCATCCTCATCGGTTCCAAGTATCAAATAAGCATTTGGATCTACACATACACCCCAGGTGCAATCATCAAATTGAATGTTTCTGCACCCTGCTTCATATAAATCCTTAATTACCTTCTTATATCCATTTGCAATATCTTGAATCAAATCATCTTCATTTGGATAGATTTCTTCTGTCTTATCAATATTATCTGGTGTTATCATCTGAAAATAAAATTGTGCTGGTGCAGGTATGGTCTGGCGTGCTATCCTTTGCTCATCCTCGAACTGCTTCACAAATTGAAAGTGCTCAACAAAAGGATGTTTATTGATTGAAAGTTTACCTGTTAAAAATGTATCATCAATTAAGGCCGGCTCGCCGTGGAAAGGGATTCCATTTTTTGTTTTTTCATGACCGACTCCCTCAAATGCCCACATAAAATCCAAATGCCAAGAGCTTCTTCTAAATTCTCCATCTGTAATAACAGATAATCCTGCTTCTTTTTGCTTTTGTATCAGCTCAATAATAACCTTATCTTCTACTTCTTTTAACGCTTCTTTGCTTATTTTCCCTGCTATATAATCTTTTCTTGCTTGTTTTAACTTTTCTGGTCTTAAAAAACTTCCTACAATATCAAATCGAAATGGCGCATCTTTACTCATCTTATTCTCCTCTTTTCTTCTTTTTCTTTTTGTTAGATGTAGTATAAAATACTTTCAGTCATTTGAAAAATACGAAAAAAGAAGGGTTTGACATAGTTTAAATCTATATCAAGCCCTGATACATAAACGAAAGCACTCATTTCTTAATCCAGATAATCTGATACATGCAATTTTAAGGCCTCCATATATGCCTTTCCATAGCGACTTAACACCATATCTTTTTTTATAATCGTACCAATACGCATATGTTCTTCCACAAGTAGTGGCCTTGCAATGATATTTTCTCCATTTAGCTCCTTGCTGATAACGCCTGAACTAACCGTATAACCATCAAGTCCGACTGCAAGATTAAATAATGTTGCTCGATCTCTAACTTTAATATTTTTCTTTCTATCAAGCGTACTAAGGATTTCTTCTGAAAAATAAAAAGAATTATAATCCCCCTGTTCAAACGATAGATAAGGATACTCTTCTAATTGTTCCAAGCTTATGGCTTCTTGCTTTGCTAATGGATGTTTATAACTGATAAACACATGAGGCTTTGCAACAAAAAGCTCATGAAAGACTAAGCCTTTTTGCTTAATTAGTTTGCCGATTACTTCTTCATTTTTTGAAGAGGTATATAATATACCAACTTCACTTTTTAATCGACTTACATCTTCAATGATTTCGTTGGTCTGTGTTTCCCTTAACGTAAAATCATATTGGTTGCCCCCAAATGTCCGAATTACATCAACAAAGGCATTGACTGCAAAGGAATAATGTTGCGTCGATACCGAAAAAATAGGACTTTGCTTTTTCACATTCAAGAATTTTTCTTCTAATAGATTCGCCTGTTCTAGGACTTGCCTTGCGTATGCTAAAAATTCATCTCCTGCATTTGATACATTAATTCCTTTATTGGTTCGATTAAAAATCGTTATCTGCATTTCATTTTCCAGCTCTTTGATAGCGTTTGTTAAGCTAGGCTGCGATATAAATAAAGCTTTTGCTGCTTCACTAATGGTTCCTTTTTCAGCAACCATTACGACATATTTTAACTGTTGTAAGGTCATTGACTCATCTCCTGTCTGTTATAACATTTTGACCATTATAACAAATAACCTCCTCACCTGTCATTGAAAAGTGCGTAAATGAGATAATATATCCATTTAACAAAATACCGCTAAATTCCTATTCACTAAGGGGCATTTTTTTGGTATACTAATAAATAGTACTGACAATTTTGAGTATAGTTAATTTTTTAACACTTACTATATTTTTGATATTTAAAACGAGGTGATATTATGGCTGAAAAAATGCTTTGCAACGAACCATTACATGAAGAATGTGTAATGAAAGATCAATGTCTCAAACATAATATTTGTCCCATGGCAATTGCTCATGAATTAATATCTGGCAAATGGAAAATCTTGATTTTATGGTATCTTAGTTACCAAACACTAAGATTTAGCGATATTAAAAGGCGTACTCCGCAAATTACACAAAAAATGTTAACGACACAGCTTCGCAGTCTAGAAGAAGATGGACTAATTTGTCGTACCGTTTATCCTGTCATTCCACCAAAGGTCGAATATAGCTTAACCGAAATCGGACATAAAATAATACCTGTTCTTGAGGCTTTGCATTCATTTGGAGGAAATTATTTGAATGAGAAATTTAAAAATATTCCTATGGACGAAGAAAAAGATGATTAATAATACGGGGCTGTAAAAAACAGTCCTAGAAAAAGAGGTCATCTCGCCAACTGGCGAGATGACCTCTTTTTCTTTCGTTTATTATTTTTATTGCTACTACCAAATTTCTTAAAATCCTTCTTTTCATATAATTAACCCCTCCCTTTTAATTGACATATCTATAAAAGTCAATATAATAATAAATATAGCATAAAAGAGATTGGAGATTATATATGAAGTATAAACACATTGGTATTTTAGTTATATTTTTATTATTATTTTTTTCTGGTATATTACTAATTTTAAAAAGTGTTATGTGGAATTTAGGCAGTGAAGTAAGTATGAATTTAGCTGGTTCTATCATCTCTATTTTTTCAGGAATGGTTTTTATAATTGAATTTTTAAAGAAGAATTAGCAGCTCATTAATATTGATTAAGACAACGAAAAGATCTATGCACATTATTATTTAATTACTCAGTCAAGTGCAAAAAAACATTATTTTCATTATTATTTGATATCCATTTAATCTCGATACTGCCATATGGTTTTATGGAACACAATGTACATATTCCATATCCTTCTGCTCCCTTTTGAGTTATAGTCATCATCTTTTCCAAAAAATTCAACTCCAATTTTTCTTTCGAAAAAGATGCAAATTTTCCATTTTGAGAAAATTGATTCTTTACCTGAATTGTATCAAAATTCTCTGTTCCATGATAAAAAACATATCCATTCCATGTTAGCTTAGGGTCCTCTATGTTAATAATATAATATACGTCCCAATCTCCATAGTATCACACCATTGGACTCTTACACAATTATGTCTATCATTATATACGAAAATCATTTATAATAGTACTAGGATAAATTAAATTTTTTAAGGGGAAATATTTATGAAAAAGATACTTATCATTTTGCTTTTACTCATCATTTTTAGTGGTTGTGGTTCAAAGAATGGTTCAAAGATAGAGGGTTTAAGTTTATCTTCTTCACTTCAACCTGTTTTGCAAGTAAATAACCAGTCGTTTAAAGCTCCAAATGATTTATTATTTCACGACTACTCTAAGGGACTTTATTTAACTTCGAATTCCACTGTAACACTTCCAACTACATATTCTGATGAAGAGAATCAAACGATACTCCTTTATGCAATTAGGTTAGAAACTGGTGACAGCATTCGTTTGCAAAAAGATAATGATAATCCAACTATTACATTTACACCCAAAATTAATGGCTATTATCAATTTCAAGCTGTTTTGGAAGATGGAGTTTCCACTGATTTGACAGAACGTGTAGTAATTGAAACATACTATGAGATTGAAACTGGAGAAGGTCTCATTCCTTTGAATTAGAAAGAAAAGTCCAAGGCAATATATATGTTTATATTCCTCGGATTTCTTCCTTTAAATACCACGCTCTCCCCTATTCTCTCCTAACATTCTTTACATAATCCGTATAGCCATAATCCGTATACTTTTTAAAGCATTTTCCAAAATAATTAGGATCAGGAATGCCTACCATTTTGGCTGTCTTATACATAAGAACGCCTTCTTTGGCACATTCAATCGCCTTCTCCATACGTATTTTAGTAATATAATCAATCATACTAATCCCTGCTTCTGCTTTAAACATACGGCTTAAATAGCTTGGATTAAAGTTAAAATACTGTGCTATAGCAGTCAAATTCATCTGTGAGTTGTTGTAGTTTTCTTGAATATAATTTTTTATATTCATAATATGTGGATTACCCTGTTCCTCTTCTACATTATCTTTTTTGATATCAGGTATTGGACGTGCATCGAGTTCTTTTACCAAAGTTGCTAGATTCTCCTGAATATCGGCCTTTACAATTGGCTTTAGCATATAATCACTGATACCAATTCCAATACATTCTCTTGCGTATTCAAAGTCATTGTAAGCCGTTAGTATGATGATTTTTAATTTAGGATAACGTTTCATGGCTATTTTAGAAAATTCAATTCCATCCATAAAGGGCATTCGAATATCCACAAATACAATATCTGGCTGTATGTCATCAATGATATTAATAGCCTCTATCCCACTTTGTGCTTCTCCCGCAACATATGAGTTATACTCCTCCCATTTAATCACAACCTTTAAAAGATTGCGAATGGATTTTTCATCATCAATAATCATTACTTTATACATGATTTCCCCCTATAAGTGGAAGCTTTAAATCGATTTCATTATAAACCCCTTCTTCGCTTCGTATCTCATATACGTCTTCCACTCCGTAATAGTAACGAATACGTTTTATAATTCCTTTTAATCCAAAGCTTTTTGAATTATTTTCATTCATTAACTCTTCGATTTTAGTTGTATCCATACCAATCCCACTATCATACACCACAATATGTAAATGACTCTCCGTGCGATACGCGGTTATTTTAACAATTCCTTCTTCTCCCTTTAGTCGTATTCCGTGATACAAGCTGTTTTCCACCAATGGCTGTAAGATTAACTTTGGTACTTTGATTTGCAACAAAGCTTTATCAATATCATACATATCTTCAAATATATCACCATAGCGAAGCTTTTGAAGCTTACAATAATCTTTTACAATGGCAATCTCCTCTTCTAAGGTAATCTGCTTACTTCCTTTGCTTAAAAACTTTCGGTAAAAGCTACCAAGTGTTTCAATCGCATTATACACCTCTTCTTTTTCCTTTTCCAAAGAAAGATACGCAATGGTATCTAAGGTGTTATAAAGAAAGTGTGGCTTGATTTGCTCTTGTAAAATATCAATTTCAGCTCGGTGTGTCTGCTTTTCGTTCTCCACTAACTCATCAATCAAACGGTTTAGTTCAATTAACATCTTGTTATAACTATCTTTTAATTCACCAATCTCATCATTTGACGTTTTTAGGCTGGCTCTTCTAAGCCAGCCACTCTTCACACTTGACATCGACCATACCAATCTTTGAATTGGAGTAGTAATATAATGCGTAATAAATATCCCCAAAATAGAAAGACTTAAAAACGTTAAAAGAATTAGAATCAAAACAAATCCAAGAATATCCTTTGATATAAACTTTGTCAGTGATATGGATTCAATTCCTGCAATTCGAAGAGGTGTAGATGGTACATGGTAATAAGAAATCACCTTCTCTTTAAACATCCCCCCAACCGAAATTTGCTCATAATCTTCATGTGTAATCGGAGTTTCCTCTATCTCCTTTAATGCTTCTCCCTTGGAAAGCAGATGTCCCTCTTCATCATAATAAGCATAACTACGTCCATTGTCCAATACGTCTTGTAAGGTATTATTTAGAATTTCTTGGGATAAATTAATGATTAATATTCCAATTCTTTCTTGTGTATCAATATCATAAACAGCACGCATCATAGATATCATGGGGCGTCCATCATAATATTCAAAGGCACCTCCTCCATTGACTTTTATGATATATCCGCCCCTTTTTTCATTGATATCTGCAATCCATGCCGTATCCTTTAAATATTTTGGTTCAAAATATGTAATGCTGTTACTGGCATCCATATAATTCCCATCATCCCTGATTAAGTAAATCGAAGAAGCATCTTGTAAGTTTGTCATGATATTTCGAATCAGCATCAAAACCTGGGGAGCATAATTTTCTTTTTCCGTGACTGAACATTTTAAGAAATTACGAACATTACTATCTCCCATGATTAACTGACTCGTTTTACTTATATTGTTAAGCTCCCCATTCAAATTGCTACCGATAGAGACCATCGTATTTAAATTACTCGTCATCATATAGGCAAACATATTTTTTCGAATTACGAAAGCATACATGAGTAAAAATACGATGACATACAAGCTTATAATGATTAAAAATAAATATTTTACCTTTTGATTTAACTTTCTGCTTGATATCCATTGCTTAAAATCATGCCATTTCTTTTTCATTCCCCACATCCCCTTCATCTTCCCTTCCCCTTGAAATGATTTGATGTCATTTCTATTATATCAGATAGGGATGTATTGAAAAAGCTTTCTTATCCTTTTACCGCACCAGCAATCAAACTATCTTGTATTTTTTTACTCATAAAGATATAAATAAGTAACGTTGGAAAGGTTGCAATTACAAGTGCCGCTCCAATTGGCCCCCACTCTGTCGTATAAGAACCAGATAACGTTTGAATTCCTACAGAAAGAGTCCGATAATTGGAATCACTAATAAAAATAACTGCAAACATTAATTCATTCCAAGCCTGAAGAAAGGTAAAGATTGCTATCGTAGAAAAAGCAGGCTTCATAAGCGGCAATATAATCTGGAAAAAGATACGATATACACCACATCCATCCATACAAGCAGCCTCCTCTAATTCAACTGGAATATTTTCGATAAAGCTTTCACAAATCATGATTGCCATCGCAAGTGCAAAAGCAGTATACGGAATAATCAAGGCTTGATAGGAGTTAGTCATTCGCAAATTTCTTAGCATGATAAAAACGGGTAGTATTGCCGCATGTATCGGAACCGTAAGACCAAGCATGAAAATTTGATTCAAGGTCTTTCTACCCTTCCAGATAAGTCTTGTTAATGCGTAGGACGCCATGAGTGAAGCCATTAACGTAAGTGCAATGGTACACCCCGTAACAATAAAACTGTTAAAAAAATACTTTAACATATTTCCTGTTGTAAGTGCCGCTTCGTAATTTGACCACAACCACTCCCTTGGAAGCCCTATGATGTTTTCACCAAATATTTCTTTGTTACTTTTTAAAGAAAAGGTAAGCATAAAGTAGAGTGGAAAAAGGCTAATAAAAGTCCAAAACCCTAATACCAAATATGTAAAAATAGGTAGACGTCGTTTGCTATTTTTATGTTTCATTTAAAGTTCCTCCGTTTTAAAGAATTTTTTAATGACCAGAGCGAAAAAGAAGCATAAAAATATGATAAAAATGGCTATTGTACTTCCAAACCCATAACGGTTACGTCCAAATATCATATCCACCATCAAGGTACTTGGTACTTCGCTGGCATGAGAAGGCCCTCCATTTGTCAAAACATAGATTAAGTCAAATGCCTTTAACGAACCTGTTACCGCAAAAATAACGCAGATTCGAATAACTGGCTTAATCATAGGAATGATTACATAACGGTTCACCTTCCATAGGTTAGCTCCATCTATTTTAGCTGCTTCTTTTAATTCAGGAGGAACCGATTTGATTCCTGCATACATAAGAAGCATATGATAGCCAACATATTGCCAAAGAATAGGAATAAACACAGCAAGCAATACGGTTTTCTTATCACCAAGCCACGTTCTGGCATAAGAATCAAGTCCAAAAAAGTGTAATGTCATATTAATAATCCCGTATTCTGGATTGTATATTTTTAACCATAACTGACCAATTACAACGGTTGAAATCAATACCGGTATAAAAAACACAGCTACAAAAAATCCTTCACCCCGAATTCCCTTGGCCAATAACAAAGCAAGTACCAAGGAAATGGGAAGCTGAATTATGACAGACAATAAAGCAAGTAGCAAAGCATTTCCCAAGGTCTTCATAAATCCTGCCGATGGACTTGTGAATAAATTGATATAGTTCTTTAATCCGATAAAGGTTCCCTGCGTCATTCCATCCCAATCAAGTAAGCTATAATACCCCGACATAAAGATAGGTATCATGATAATCATCGTAAAAAGGAGAACGGAAGGCATTAAAAAGATACAGACTGCTCGTTTATTCTTTCTTACTTTTTCCATACTTAGTTCCCTAACTGACTTGCCATAGCCTTTGTAAAGTCTTCAGGAGTAAGATCTCCACTGTATAATTGTTGTAGTAAAGACAAATACTCTCCTGCATCATCTGCATCCATTAACGTATCAAACCAAATGGTAAAAGAAGTTGCCTTTGCTGCATAATCCGCAATTTTCTTGGAAAGGGCATTCACACTGCTATCATCATAATCTTTTTCCCACGCTGCAATTCCAGCGCCATCAAGATATCCATATTTAGAAATACTTCTAGCTAACTCAAAAGCAGCTTTTGCAGCCAAATCTTTATTTTCTGATCCTGCATTTACCATAAGTGTATCGACTGCACCACCCATAAAATCAGTTGCTTTCGCATTTTCAGAGCATACTGGAACAGAAACTGCATCAAAATCTTCTGGGTTATCTGCATTATCTTGAATACTTCCAGCTAAGAAACTACCACTAATAAACATAGGAACTTTTCCGCTATAGAAGGTAGCAGTTGCTTCATCATTAGAAAGACCTGCCGCACCATCACTGTATGCACCCATTTCAACTAACTGTCTGAATTTTGTCGCAGAATCTAAGAAGTCTGGATCATCATAGCTTTGTCCGTTTTTGGTTAGAGCTTTTGAAAGCTTATCTGGTCCCACGCTTTTTAAGGTAAGTGCGTCATGTGTCATTGCAAGCACCCAGGTATCTTTTGCACTAATTCCAATTGGTGTAATTCCTTTTTCTTTGAATGCGTTGCAAGCAGCAACCAAATCATCAAATGTTTCTGGAACCTTTACGTTATTTTCCTGAAACATCTTCTTGTTGTAAAATAAAACAGATACAGGTGTTGTAAAAGTAGTTCCGTAAAGTTTATCCTCATAAGTTGCGTAGGTCAAAGCAGCTTTTGGAAGCTGTGTTTGATAATCACCCGTATAATATTCATCCAAAGGAAGTACTTTACCTGATTCTACGAACGATTTAGAAAAGCCTCCACCCCAAGTATAGAAAATATCAGGTAATTCATTGGCAGCAACAGCAGATTTGATTTTTGTCTTATATGATTGATTCTCAAAAGTCTCCATTTTTATTTTAATGCCTGGATTTGCTGCTTCAAAGTCTGCGATTGCTTGTATGTAAGCATGATGAAAGGAATCACTTTCCGTAGCAATACTCCACAAGGTCAACGTCGTCTCCTTCGTTGCATCTCCTGTATCCACTGCTTTGTCCGTATTCTCCTTTACTTCTTCTTTCTTATCTGTCTCTGCTATGGTATCACTTGAAGATGGGCTACAACCAGCTAATAACGAGGCTGTAACAGTAAGACTTATTAGAGCATGTAACAATTTTTTTTTCATATAAATTTCCCCCAATTATTTTTTATATTCTGATTATAAAAAATAATTAGGGGAATAGGAACGTATATTTTTTACTTCCAATGTGGAATATTTTTACTATATCCTTTTTTTAGACATATTCTTCATTTTCATCCAAAAAAGATAAATCTGATTTTCCATTAATATTGGTCTGTTCATCCTCTTCCACAGGAATCACGATGCATTTTTTTCCATCAATTAATTGTGTTTTGATTTGACTGACCTTTTCTTCTTTTACCTTTAAAACAATATCAAATTCTTCTGCATTCGTTTTAACCGATTCTTGTAAACGCTCTTGCAGCACTTGAATTTGTTCTACTAACACCTTAGTAGCTTTGTTCTTCTCATTTTCGGCGAGAATTTTTTTATCAATTAAATGTTCTACAACAGGTGGTTCCTCAGCAAAATTTTCCTCATAGGATGCTTGGATTTTTTCTACAAGGTCTTCTGAAACACCACACTCTACTAATATTTCTTGCACGGAATTGCTTGTTAGAATAACAGGCTCTTCCGATTCTGGTGCTGTAGCTTCCTGCTCTTCTACAATCAGACTTAAGTTTTCTTGAATTTCACCAATTACCTGTGTTGTCTTCTCAGAGTCATTGATTACATTTTTGATGATATTATGAAATGTTTGTTTTTGTTCGGTTGCCGTAGCTTTTGGCGAGCACCCTAGTACAAATTCAATTAACTCTTTATGTGGTTCCAATGCATTCTTTGTATAAAACATTGCAGAATGTATATCGGTACTACGATCCGTAAACGCAGGGAAAATAAATCCAGTATCTGGAGCTCCTACCACCCAATCACGATTTCTCGGTCCAATTTTATTTACATCCTCTAAATACCCAAGTCCTGGCTTAGTTAGTGTCACTGGGCAAATGGCACATAGTATGTATTCATAGACTTCTTCTGACTCGTCCAACTTGTTATTATCACTGGTTTTAGTCATGACATCATAGGCATCATGATAAACTAAAATAAGATAATTACCAGCATAATCATAGTTGTCAATGATAAGCTGATAAAAGGTTTCAAGTAGTCCTTCGTTCTTTAATTTGCTTTCTCTAAGCCCCATAAGAAATTGCTGTTTTCCTCCTTGTTCCTCTTCCTCCATAGGAAAATTCACTTCAAGCAGATTGTTTCCCACTGTTCCTGATAATGCCTTTTTGGCAATTTCTAAGTATTTATAAAATTCATCCTCTTCTAAGTTTAAAAAGGTTTCATTAAAATTGACTACAATTTCCTTTGATGCATTCACATAACAACCACACATTTTAGTAAACGTACATCCTGTTTTCTTTAGTCTGTTTTTTAATTCTAGCACTTCTTTTTTATTCATCATCTACCTCCATTCCCCATATTTAAAATACTGGGGGCCAATTATTAATTATAAGGCAAAAATGGAAATAAATCAAAGTGAATTCCGAATCTTCTTGTCATTTTCCTTGACGAAGCTTATAATATATCATGATTATTGGTAGTTAGAAAAGCACCAATTATGCAATGATTAAAGTATCATTTATTTAGGAGACTTACATGATATACATTGATAAAACAAGTCCAATTCCACTTAATCGCCAAATCTATAACTGTATTGTCGATTCCATTCTTTCGAAGCATTATAAACCTTTTGAAAAGCTTCCTGCAACCAGAAAGCTTGCTTTAGAGTTATCTGTAAGCCGAAATACGGTTGTTTTGGCATATCAGAAATTGCTTTCAGACGGATACATATCCTCTTTGGTCGGAAGTGGATATACGATTAGTGACACTGCACCACTAGATTGGAAAGTGGAAAAAGAAAAAAACTCCCCTTCAACACTACAAAAGAAAACTAATGATTTTACCTATGAAAACATAGCGAATTACTTACAACGGACGAGGGGAATAGCCTGTGACCCTTCACAAATTATTATTACGTCTGGTCATCAATTTTCAATGGAAATAATAGCTACTTTATTCCAACATACTAGAAAAAGACTTGCCCTTGAAACTCCTGGATATGATGCTACCAGAAAGACATTTGAAAAATATAATTATACGTTCTTACCTGTTCCTGTTGAAAAAAACGGAGTAGATACAATATATTTGAAAACATTAAAAGCTAATCTATTATATCTGACACCATCTCATCAGACTGGCTCAGTACTTCCACTTCATAAACGACTACAAGTGATTCAATGGGCGCACGATAATGATAGTTATATCATAGAAGATGATTACGAAAGTGAGCTTCGATACTACACACCCCCAATACCTTCTATATGGTCTTTAGATTCATCAGGAAACACAATTTATGTTGGAACATTTTCAAAGGCATTACTACCCTCTTTAGTTGCTTATCTAGTATTACCGAAAAACCTACTCTCTCTTTTCCATCAATACAATGCGAACATTTGAATTTGAAAAGAAAAAACCAAGGCATGGGACATATGATAACAGACGATCAGCCAAGAAGCTATTTCTGGCTGATCGATTTTTACACGAAATGAACAGTTATGCTATCCAATTCCTTGTTGTTGTGTGGTTTTATCATTTTATGCTTGAAAGCTGATATGAAGGATCTCATCTTTTAATGTATCCTTGGTAATTTCTTCAATTACTGCAGAAATCATCTGTCCTTGCACTTCAATTTCTACTTTACTTTTCTCTCCTTTTTTTCTATGTAACCACTCAGCGTCCTTTTTTCTAATCTGAATGGTTAAGGTTTCTTTATATTGAGGTCCAGATACACAACCTGGTACCCATCCCTCTCTCCTTAATTTTTTAGCTTTAACATTACCATCTCTGATTTCTGTTTTAATTAATTCCATTTTTTCCTCCTATTTAAGTAAATATTTATATAAAAAGCATGAAGCTTTTATATCATGATTCATTATTTAATCGATTGACAAAACAAAAGTATTCATAGAATTCCTTCATTTTTTCTTTTCTCTTACTGTGAGAAATTTTTTGCTGCATATCTTTTAAAATAGTCTGCATTTGTGTTATTGTAATCAACTTCATTTCTGATCTGCCCCATTTCAATGGTTCTGATTCTTCAAAGTAATCCCAATATGGCAGCCTTTCTCTCTCTTTTAATTCCATTCGAAAATAGTCATGGCTTCGAATGATACCATCCATGCAAGAACTAGCATCAAAATCATCCTCAACCATAAATGCACCTATGATTTTCCTGTTTTTCTCAGGCTCTCCCATCCGACGTAAGGTAATCAAACAGGCAGAATTCAAATCCAGTTTAGTTGGAATTTTAGGCTCTCCTTTTGACTTACCACTTAAATATTGTCCTGTATAAACACTCCAACGCTCAAAAACCTGTTCTTGATTATTTGGGCTAAGCCCAAAAGCTGCCTGAGAATACTGTCTGATTTTTAAATTTTGTATACGTTGCTGTTTCTCTTGTTCTTTTCGTTCTTTTTCTCGCCTTTTTTCTTCCCTTGATAGTTTCCCATCTAAGATTTGATCGATTTTTTCTTGTGTTTTCTCGTCTTTTAGGATAAGAAACTTTAAAAAGGCATCTGGATAGAGAAATTTCTTCTCACCATGAGGAAATAAAATTGTAATATATTTTTCGCTGGATTCTTTTACAATACCTTTCCCGAATTTAACATGGGAAATTGCCTTTCCTTCTAATTTCATCTTACTCTCCTTCTTGTCCTATCCTCTATGTTAAAAAAGAAGGGCTTTCAGCTGTGCACATGGCACGTTACCAAAAGCCCTTCTTATGGATAAGACGGTTCTTTGTTTGTTCAATTACCTTTATTATAACACAAAGAAATAAATAAGCAACCCTGATTTGACTGTTATATTTGTCCATAAGTGATTATATTCTGTCTTTCCTGAATGCCTAGCGAAGAAATTTGAAATAATATCACTCCATTTTCTTTAAAATAATATTTCTCAATAATATTTCCAAAATAATCTTTTATTTCTCCCGCCAGTTCACCCTTACACACTTTTTCACCAGCTCTTTTTGCTGGATACCAACAACCAGCTACAGATGAATATATTTCTAGAATCTGCTTGGTACGCTTTGGCTTATACTCAATTTCTTGGATACTATCCTCTAATATCCCAAGAAATCGCATTACATTTTTAATGTCCTCCTTATATAAGACCACATCGTCCTTTGTCCAAATTCCTCCACAGCCACGTTCAATTAGAATCGAAGGAATCTTACAAGCACCAGCGTAATTATAAGAACCTTCACCTCCTACTTTTGAGCCTACTTTATAATTAACATTCACTCGGTTAGCCATTTCTTTTGCTTTCTGACTAATCTCTGGTGTTGTAACGGTCACATAGTAGACATAAGGTGTCAAATCCTCTTGTATATTACCTCCATGCATATCGATATAATAATCCGCCTGTGAATGTAAATTTGTAACAATATAATCTGCTATCTGTTCTGAGGCGCTTCCATCTCTATTTCCTGGAAAGACTCTATTAAGATTCTTATTATCTTTCGGTACACAAGAATTAAGCTGTCCAGCCTCAAATCCTGTTCGATTAACAGGGTGAACCAAGATAACTCTACCTTTGATTTGGTCTGGCTTAAGCTCCTGCGCCAATTCAATGGCAGTTTCAATACCAGTATATTCTGTACAATGTATCCCACTTGTAATTAAGAGAGTCTTTCCTTTCTCTTTTCCTTCAATTAATGTAACAGGCAGACGTTCAATCCCATTTATTTCTAGAAAGAACTCTTTTTTTTCTCCTGTCTTTGTATGTAATAAATTTTCAATCATTTCAAATCTCCAGTTTTCTTTTTATTCTTCTCCACTGTGTTATCAGAAAAGTTGCATTTAACATTGCACAGATCCCCCATGTAATAGGATAAACCATTGCAATTTTATTTAATTGTTTATAATTAGCAGCCCATAGGCTAACAATTGCAATTCGAAGGAATCCTAAACTAACGATACTATTAATCATAGGAATCAAAGAATTACCTAACCCTCTTACTGTGTTCCCCGTGATATCAAGAATGGCATATATAAAATAAAATGGGAAACAGATAAAAATTAATGTTTTTCCAAACGCAATAATGTTTTTATCTTTAATCAGTATCCAAAAAATCTCTTCTCCAATTAAAAGTGTTCCAAACGACAATACTAAAGTAGTAAAAACAGCAAAGCAAAGGCTAAAAAGAACACCTTTTTTTATCCTTTCATATTGTTTTGCACCTACATTCTGACTTACAAAAATTAATACGGTGTTGCCTATAGCAAGAATTGGAAGATAAATCATGGTTTCAATTTTAAAATAAGCTGCAAAAGCAGCAACCTGATAGATTCCAAGCTGATTCACAAAATATTGCATAACTAGATTAGAAAAAGTGAGAAACACAGCCTGTATTCCTGCTGGTAATCCAATTTTTAGCATCTTTAACATGAAATTTCTTTCTTTTTTTCTACTTATTTTCACTTTCACATAAGATAGTTGGAGTTTTTTCCTGATGTAATATACAAACATTACTCTAGTAAAGATTGCAGCAATCCATTGAGATATCACCGTAGCTAGGGAAGCTCCTAGAATTCCCCATTCCATAACTAAGATAAATATATAATCTAATATTGCATTAATCACTCCTGCAAGAAGCAAACTATAAACTGGTCGTTTTGCCTCATTGGAGGCTTTCATAAGAGCAAAATCAGTTTGAAAAAGAAGCATAGGCATTAATCCAAATAAATACGTTTTTGCATATAGTAAGGCATCATCTAATATCTCATTTGGCGTTTTAAATAAAATTAATAGAGATTTCATATTCATCCAGCCTAATAACATAATGAAAACGCCAAAGATAACACTCATTTTTCTTGCTGTTTTACCAACCTCAATATACTCTTTCCATCTTTTACTACCAAAGAAACGAGCAGCTAAAATTCCTGCCCCTGTTGTAAGCCCTGTAAAAAGTCCAATCATACAGGTTATTAAAACTCCACTTGCTCCAACTGCTGCTGCTGCATTTTTTCCAACATAGTTTCCAATAAAGTACATATCAACCGTACTAAACATTTGTTGCATGATACTATTAAGCAACATAGGAATTGCAAATAGAAGAAATCCCTTAACCATACCACCTTCTGTCAATGAGGCATGTTTCATTTTTCGTTACTCCTAATATCTACAATGGAATAAAGCAAGCTTTTTGCATAGTCATGCTCCACTCTCGCCAAATCTGTTACTTTTTTTTCTTCAACAACACGTCCTTGATACAAAAACAAGACTCGATCACAAAAATAAGTAACAGAAGTAAGATCATGTGTAATAAAAACATAGGTAAGATTAAATTGCTTTTTTATTTTAAGTAATAAATCCATGATTTGTACCTGTGTATGCGCATCCAATGAACTGATTGCTTCATCAAATAAAATAGTCTTTGGTTGCAAGGCGACAGCACGAGCGATACAAACTCTTTGTAACTGCCCACCACTTAACTCATGGGGATAACGAGTCACAAAGTCTTTTGGTAATCCAACAAGCTCTAGTAGATGCTGTACCTCTTCTTCTTTTTCTATCTTTATGCCTTGTGTTCTTTCCCTTACAGATAGTGACTCTTTTATAATCTGGCTAACTGTGAATCTTGGGTTGGCTGAGGTTGTATAATCTTGAAACACAATACTAATTGGACCTGTAACATTTATAGTACCACTATCAGGCTTTAATAAGCCACATATTATCCGCCCAAGTGTACTTTTTCCACTCCCGCTTTCTCCCAATAATCCGATACATTCTCCTTGATTTACATGCATGGATACGTCAAATAACACTTGCTTTTTTTCTTTCCCAAATAACTTCGTTGTATTTTCTTTTCGAAACCCTACATTGATTTTATCGAGTGTAATCATCTTTGTATCCTTTCTGCAAAATAGCATTGTACTTTTCTAGTACCATCCTCTTACTGCTTACAAGTTGTTTCGTATAAGAATCTTTTGCATGAAGCATGATATGATTTAAATCACCTTGCTCTGCAATTTTGCCTTGATTCATTACAATTATTCTGTCTGCAATTTGAGAAACCACACTCAAATCGTGAGAAATAAAAATCATAGCTGTTTTTCTTTTTTTTATTTCTTCAAACTCTTTCATAATCTCATATTGAGTAATTGCATCAATTGCAGTAGTTGGTTCATCTGCGACAATCAAATCAGGTTCCATGGATAAAGCCAATCCAATTGTAATTCTTTGCAACATTCCTCCACTTAACTGATGGGGATATTTTTTTAATATTTCTTCTGGATCTTTTAACTGCATTCGAGCAAGCATATCCATTGCTTTATCTTTCATTTCGTGTTTCGATAAACGTATATGCGACATCCAGGTTTCCTTTATTTGTTTTTCCATTGTATAAAGAGGATCAAAGCAAGTCATAGGATTTTGCAATATCATAGTTATTTTATTTCCACGATATTGTCTTAATTTTTCGTTTGTTTGTGAAAGCAAATCGACTCCGAAAAACATTGCCTTGCCATTTATAATAAAATTTGAATTTAATAACCCTAAAATGGCTTTTACACTCATGCTTTTCCCACTACCACTTTCACCTAAAATACCAAGGCACTCTCCTTCATAAAGCTCAAAACTAATATCATGAATGATTTTTTGTGTTTGTTTATTTGTATTTCTTAAATCAACGGTAAGGTTTTTTATTTCCAGTATTTTTTTCTCACTCATAGGTTTTTCTCCTTTGGATCCAATGCATCACGAAGTGCATCACCAAGAAAATTAAAGGCAGCGACCAAAATAACAATAGCCACACCAGGTGCAATCATTTGATTGGGATTTGTCGTCAATACGTTTTTTGCCTCACTAAGCATAGCACCCCATTCTGGCGTTGGAGCTTGCACACCTAATCCCAAAAAAGACAAGGTGGAGATATTAAGAATGGCCCATCCAATATCTAGGGTTGCTAAAACTGCCATTTCTGAAGAAATACTTGGTAATAGATGACGAAACAAGATAAAGCTTTCTTTGTTACCAATGCATCTGGAATACAATACATAGTTGGTATCTTTATACTTCATAACGTTAGTCCGTATCATTCTTGCATACCATGCCCATTTGATAAACACATTTGCTAAAATAACATTTCTAACATCTACACCAAGCAACGCTACCACTGCAAACACCATGATTTGGCTAGGAAATGATAACATAACATCAACCATACGCATTATAATTTCATCAATAATTCCTGTAAAATAACCAGCCAATAGTCCCATGACTGTTCCTATCGAAATCGTTCCAATCATAGTAAGCAAGGACAAAAAAAGCGTAGGGCGAATCCCATATATCATGCGAGATAAAATACATCGACCCAGATTATCAGTTCCAAGGGGATATTCTAGGGAATAAGGCGCATATTTATCTAAAATATTAATTTTATATGAATCATGCGGTGCAAAGAATGGAGCAAAAATACCTATTATTGTCGTCATTAAAATAATGCCAATCATAACCATTGCCATTTTATTTTTATAAAGTCGTCTCCACATTTATTTGTCACCTCTCAGTCTTGGGTCTGTAACATAAGAAATAATATCAAATATTAAATTAAATACAACGAATAAAGTTCCAATTAATAGTACATAGGTCTGTATCACTGGATAATCTCGATTAAAAATTGATTCGATACAAAGCTTGCCAAGTCCTGGCCAAGCAAACACATTCTCTACAACAATTGTCCCTGAAATTAATTGTGGAATACTCATGCCAATTGCCACAATACAAGTATGTAAGGAATTTTTTAAAATATGTCGAATTAGAATATTCGTTTGTTTTAAGCCACGCACATTGGCATAAAGTACATAATCTTCTTTCATATTTTCTAACATATTATTTCTTATCAACCGAATGTAAGTTGAAATATAGGTTAGGGAAACTGTGATTGCTGGTAATATAATATGCTTCATACTTCCACTCCCGCTTGTTGGCAGTAAGTCTAAGTATATACTTACAAACCAAATTAGCAACAATCCAATCCAATAAGCTGGCATAGCGGTAGTCATAAAAACGATTGCTCGAACAATTTTATCAAACCAGCTGTTTTGAAATACCGCACACAAAAATCCAATCGGCAAACTGAGTAAAATAACAAAAATTAATGATACCATTGCTAACTGAACCGTTGCTGGAAGACAACGACTTATTTCACCAAGAACCGTTCTAGAAGGATTCGTATAACTGACTCCAAAATTAAAAGAAAGGCAATTCATAAGCCATCTTCCATAACGAACAAGATAAGGAGCATTTAATCCAAGTTCTTCTCTCACCTCTTCAATTGCCTGTTCTGTAATAACAGGCGTTTGTCTTACACGTAGTGCAACCTCAGCAGGATCTGAAGGAATCAGATTAATAAATACAAAACATAAAAAAGAAATACAAAACAGTAAAGGAATCGCACTTCCAATTCTTTTCAAAATATAAGTTTTCATCTAATTTATTCCCTTCTAACATAAAAGGCTTTTATTTATTCTCATACAAAAATACCAGATATAAATTGGAGATTTCACCGATTCATCTGGTATTTTATTTTATAGATTAGGTAGTAGCTCTACTTTATTCAAAGTACATATTATAAAATGGTACTTCATATTGACTTTGTGTAAAGGTTACACCTTGTAAATCTTTTGTATAAATGGCCTTATTACACTCATAAGTCAAAGGTATATATAAAGCATCTTTGTGAAGGCTTTCAAGAACAAAATCATATAATTGTTGTCTGGTTGTTTCATCGGTAGAAACTAAGATTTTTTCAATTGCTTCGTCAATTTCTGCTTTATTATCGAGTCCAAGCTGAGCAGCATAGTCGCCATAAACAGGTGCCGTCATACCTGAAAGGGAGGATTGTGGATCATATGGAGTTCCCCAACTGATATTAAATACTATATCAAAATTACCTGCCTTCATATTATCTCTATAAGACTGTTCTTCTTGTCCATTAATGATAATCTGTACACCAATTTGCTGATATTCTGCCTGAAGGTATTCTGCTATTGTTTTTTCAGTTACGCTATCACTGTTGTATAACATATCAAGAGATAATTTTACGCCAGCTTTTTCACGAATTCCATCGCTTCCAACTACCCAACCTGCATCCTCTAGTAATTGACTTGCTGTCTCCAAATTATATTCATAAGGTGTCAATGCTACATCACAATATGGAATAGTCTTTGAGAATAAGAAATCAGCAGGCTCTTCAAGTCCATAAAAGATACCTTCTGCGATTGCTGTTTTGTTGGTCGCATGCTGCAATGCTTTTCTTACTTCAATATCACCTAGAATTTCATCTGTTGTATTCATTACCAACTGTCTTGTTGATGTTGGTTGTGATAATGCCACCTTAATTTCTTCACTATCTGCATATTTGGTAATTGCATCTGCATCTATCATGTTTTTACCATATATTAAATCAATTTCACCTTTTTCAAGTGCCAGAATTCTTGTTTGGTTATCTGGAATTACTTTTACCGTTATTTTCTGAATGGTTGGTTTTTCACCCCAATAATTATCATTTGCTTCAAATACCGCATACTCATCAATTACAAAGTCCGTTAATACATACGGACCAGTTCCAATATACTCCTTTACACCGTCCTTTGTACTTCCATTCATCATTGCATTAGGAGAAATTATTGCAAATGGTCTTGTTACTCCAAGTTCTGTTAACATTGGATAATATGGTGCCGATAACGTAATGACAAATGTATTTGAGTCGGGTGCATCTACACTAACCAAAAGATTCATCATTTCAAGCCATGTATGTCTTTCTTTATTTTCAATAATGGCATCAAAATTAGCCTTAATTGCATTTGCATCGCAAATGGTTCCGTCTGAGAAATATACCCCCTCACGGATTTTAAATGTATAGACTCTACCGTCTTCACTAATATCCCAACTTTCTGCCAGACATCCTTTATATCCATCTTCAGTTATCGTTACCAATGTTTCATAGAGCATTTCCTGAGCATACATTTCGCCTGCATACAAATGAGGATTTAAATCTCTAATATCTCGAAAATTAACAAATACAAGTTCTTCTTTTCCAGTTGAATCTGCTTCGTCTTTCTTATCTTCACTGGCCGCAACCGTTTTTGCAACTTCTTGTTTATTTGTAGTAGTCGAGTTATTCGTACTACATCCCGCGATCATACTTGCTACAAGTGCAATGGTAGCACAAGTTAATATCTTTTTGTTTTTCATAATACTGCCTCCTTTTTCCATTTGTTACTATAACATAAGTTAGTTACAACTTACTAATGCCAAAAAAAAATAGGATGGTTATAACAATTTGTTATAACCCCTATTCATACATGTAATTTCACTGAAAAAGCGTACCTAATGATTCAATATATTCCTTCTCGTATTCTTCCAGTTCAATACTTTTATCCGTAACATACCCAACCAAAAGACATTTTTCACATCCATTCACAGGTAATGTTTTAATATCATATTGTTTGTAATTCGATTTCATAAAGTCCAAGCCAATGCTGCATAAATCTGTATATAGTAACATATCCAAAAAGCAATGGTCACTGTTAGTATGTACCATATGTTTGAGTTGTTCCGTTCGAACCACCCCAAGACTAAAGTTGTCTAAATGATCAATCATAGAAAAGTAATCTTTGTTTCTCTGTACAAAACGAAGTTTTGTTAGCTCTTCAAAGTCAATACTCCTTTTATTATAATATGGATTTTTAGGACCTACGTACAAACATAGTTCGCATTCTCTTAATTGCGTAAATTTAAGATTTTTTGCTTCTAAAATTCTTTTTAAAATACCTTCTTGTTTTTTAGCTAAATAGATTATACCAATTCTAGACTGGCTTTGTGAGACAAGTGATATAACTTCTTCCGCAGTTCCTTCCTGAAACTCAATATGCAGTGTTTCATCTTTCTTGTCCATATAAAAGTCAGAAATATGTCTAGCAATCATATTACTTGGGTAAGATGCAATCTTTAATTTTTGATAGAGTGCATTTCTTGCTAATATATTTATCATTTCTGCATTTTTAACAATATTCTTAGCATATTCATAAAGATTTTCTCCAAACGGTGTTAAACGAATTCCCTTATTGGAACGAACAAAAATCTCAGCATCTAACTCGGTCTCTAAATTTCTTATTACTTTGCTTACATTTGGCTGGGTAGTATATAGGATTTCAGCAGCTTTATTCAAACTTTTAGTTTCGATTGCAGCAATCAAATACTGCATTTGTCGTATTTCCATCTTTTTCTCCGATATCAATTGTTCTTGTTATTTATGAAGAATATCATATTCTTCAATTAACCCTACCATAGACTTAACTATTTGTGCAGTCATTCCCCATATAATCCAGTTTTCATAAGAGTAAAACAATAAATCATAGCTGCCTTTAGCCCAAGGATATTTCGTACCACCTGGAATCCATTCGTAAGGTAAGTCTTCTGGCGGCTCATGAATCAGTTTTGTCTCGAATCGCTGCGGTTGGTGGTTCTTAAAAAAATCGAGTGGAATTTTAATGATTTCTTCTACTTCATCTTTGCCATACGTGTCCTTGTAATCCTTGATTCTTCCAAGAAAAGGATAAATCATTAAGTTAAACGGGGATATATAAATATCACCAGGTCCTATCACTTCAATCTGTGTCGAGTTGATTTGTAATTCTTCCGTAGTCTCCCGAATTGCACATTCTTGCAAAGATTCTCCAGCTTCTAGTTTTCCACCTGGGAAACATATCTCTCCTGGATGATGTCTTAATTTTTTAGACCTCTTTTCAAATAACAAGTAAGTGGCTCCCCTATCATCAATCAAGGGAACAAAAACAGCATATTGCCTGAATTTTTCTTCTCCTATCATTCCAGGGCTTCGTAATGAAAACTCTTCCTTCTTCAAAATAGTCACCTTCCATTGTTCTTTTAAAAGTTATTATTGTTTCTTTTACTGCAACATACCTTTCATTCTACCCTAAAATTCTTATTTTAACAATGCTCCATCAAGAAAAGAGTCTGTAATATCATGTTTACAGACTCTTTGGAACTATATTATTCTAAACGATTATGTTCTCTTAATATCCTTATGCTATCAATCAACCCATATATCGGCCACCAAAGCTCGCCAACTGATCCGATTTCTTTTAATCTTTGTTCGGGATTCTCACATTTTAATCCTTCCTCAGACCAGATTCCATTTGCTATTTGCTCTACCATCGCATCTAGCTCTTCTTCCCCTAAATCATTCTGTTCAATTAACTTTTTACTTGATTGATAAACACCATCCATCGCATTTTTCTTTATGATTGCATCTAGTTTTGTAAAGAGCTCTTCGCATTCTTCTTCACTTTTTAACTTATTTTCTTGTAGACACTTGATTAACTTAATCCAATCATGGATTTCAATCCCTTGCTCAATATCACTTTTTACGAAGGATAAGAATTCAGCCAGCGTATCCATAATCGAAAGTCTATATTCGATTATCTGCAAGGCTCCTTTATAAAGCTTTGATTCCTTCTTTGCGTATTTCATCACAAACTGGACAAAATCGCCATTGGTGTAATTTTGCGGAGGCCAGTCCTTTGGAAACCATGGTGCATTTGGATATAGATACCAAGGTTGTACAGGGTATTGATTGTTCGATGGTATGGACCACAAGCAGCCTTTCTCATTCCAAAAATCACCCTGTTCCAAGTATTTTAACATACTTTTTATTACTGGATTATCTTTTTTGTCATACCCAATTTCCTTTAAAATGTTCCAAGCCATAAAGGTACTAACTGGCGTTGAATTTGGATTCCAGCAATCACATTCCAAAGCATGTCCAAATCCCCCATCTGCATTCTGATAAAATAACAATGCTTCTAAAACATCCTGCTTACTTCCATGTTCGAAATGATATTGCCACCTCGTTATATCCAGATATCTCGCATAGCGATAAACCCACTTTCTCACTCTTTGATAATCTTGATACGTTAACATTTTCATTGTAGTACCCCCTTAATTATGTTATTTTCTTTTGATGCCTTCACATTAAAATTTATATATACCTTTCATATATATATCAAATTAAATATAGTTATTACATTTTCCCCAATAAATTAAAACGAGTATAACAACATCGTTTTATCTGTGTATTCAATTTATCATAATATAACATTTTTTTCAAATATAATAAACCTTTTTTGTAAAATAATTACAATTATTTTAAAATAAAATTTAGAAGTAAGCAATTTATTTATGAACTTTGAAGAATTTTAAAAAAATTTATAAACTTTTGTTGTGTTTTCGTCACAAATTTTGTATTTTTGAATATTATATATTATGGAAGGAGTGATTGCATTATGGATAAACAACAACTTTTGACTCTTATTGAAGGTAAATCTGATACAGAGATAAAAGAAATCCTAGATAAAAACTTTGGTATAACTTGGGATCGCTTTGATAGATCATGTAAATCTTGGTATGCTAAGGTATTCACTTATTGCAATGCAGAACAGTTAGAAAGAGAATTAAATTACTTCTTATGGCTCGTTAATTTATTTGCCCCTTTATTCCATGTGTATTTCCAAGAAGAAGAAACCGTTTTTGTAGGTTGTTCTTGCCATTGTGGAACCAAAAAACTAATTCTTTACTACTCACTAACACCGCTTAAATAAATAATTATAGTATTGATTTTAAGCTTTTAATAGATTAGAACTTAAGCAAACGGTCGAGTAAGAATAAAAACTTACTCGACCGTATATCAATTCTTTAATCTATTTTTTGCAAAATAAACTCTTCAACTTCTTCTCTTTTCATCTGTAAAGGAATAGATAATTCACCCAAAACACAATCTTTGGCAAGATTTAAGTATTTTTCATCAGTCGCAATTAATTTTTTTCCTTCTTCTTCTCGAATTTTTTTGCGGATAGAAATTGTTTTGATAATCTTAATCAATTCTTTGCAATCGTATGTTTTCATTAGTTTACGATATACAAACTCTCTTTCTCTATCCTCTAATTCATTAATTGGTTCTATCTGGTCTATTTGAGAAATCAGTTCATGAGCAGCTTTTTTTGAGATGATTGGTCTCATCACTGTCTTTTCACTATCTACTGGAGTATACACCATCGTTCCTTTTACATAGATAGGTAACAAAAAATAGTATTCTTTTTTGCTTAAAACTCCGCCAATCTTAATTGGACCAATTTCTTCTACTTTACAAACCCCGTTACTACCATAAATAATATAATCTCCAACTTGAAACATAGTGATAACTCCTTTCATTCTAATAATCAATAAAATTCAAACTTTCCTATATAGAATAAATCCACCAGAAATAAAATTGATTCTGGTGGTTTATCATTAAGTCTATATTCAGTCACGTCTTAGGAAATCAATCCTTTTTATTAATTACTACGAAACCGTGATTGGTAAGTACCGTTATTAGTTCTATTTCAATTATAGCTTATCCCACAGGGAAAAGCAAGGTTTTTATATTTTTTCTACAATTTTACCATGCTCTAACCTATATGTTTTTGTGCATATTATACAATTTATGATTGGATATCAGAAGAAATTGGTCGATAATAATATGATTACATCAATCTTTGTCGATTCATCTATTCCAAATCATCAAAGTTAAAGGCTGCAGCCTTCGTATAATTTGTTACCTTAGCTTCAAAGAAATCCGTCTTTGTACTGTTTAGATTGGAAAAGTTTTCAATCCATGCCATCGGATTTTCCGTAATTTCTGGATATAGCTCTTTTAGACCGATTGCTTTTAATCTTTGATTTCCAAGGTATTTGATATATTTTTCAATTAACTCATCATTAATTCCTAATATTTCATTATTGGTCACATACTGTCCCCATATTATCTCATGCTCAACTCCTGTTTTCATCATATCTCTAATTTCTTGTATGAGTTTGTCATCAAATAACTGCGGATTCTCATTTTTTAACTCCTTAATGATATTTTGAAAGAGAACCAAGTGAGTTACTTCATCACGATTGATATATTTAAAGATGGTACTTGTTGCAGTCATCTTCCCTTGTCTTGCCAGAGTGTAAAAAAAACTAAAGCCTGAATAAAAGTAAATTCCCTCCAAGATATAGTTGGCAATTACCACACGAATAAAATGCTCCACAGTTGCTTCTTCATTGAATTGTTGATAGATATTTGCAATGTAGCGATTTCGTTTTAATAGATTTTTATCTTCTCTCCATTCATCATAAATCTTATCTCTGGTAACAGGATTGGTTACGGTATCTAAGATATAGGAATAGCTTTGCGCATGTATTTCTTCCTGAAAAGCCTGTATATTAAGGAGTGAGGATACTTCTGGTGCTGTAATATATCTAGATAGATTTGGAAGATTCTCACTTTGAACGGAATCAAGGAAATTCAAAAAGGAAATAATCTTATCAAAGGCATTTCGCTCTCCATCCGTTAGTAAAGGAAACTGTTTGATATCCTCATGTAAGGAAATTTCCTCTGGAATCCAAAAATTATTTAACATGGTACGATACATTAGATTCGCCCAGTCATATTTGATACGATTCCATTCTCTTAAATTCGTTGTGTTTCCATTAATCAAAGAAACAGTTCCTC
Source organism: Candidatus Galacturonatibacter soehngenii (assembly GCF_008830185.1). GTDB lineage: Bacteria > Bacillota > Clostridia > Lachnospirales > Lachnospiraceae > Lachnotalea > Lachnotalea soehngenii. The sequence continues at coordinate 456,656 of NZ_WAGX01000004.1, read as the reverse complement.
TTACTCCGTCCTCATTAAAAATTTTCTTTTTTATCATCTTTGCCTCCTATACGCATTAACTGGAACAGCTTACACACTCGTCCATTTCAAGCGATTGATTTCGAATATAATAGATTGTCTTAATACCATTTTTCCACGATTCCATATATAAATCAAGGATGTCTTTTGCTTTTACCTCTGGTGTAATATAAAGGTTAAAAGACTGCGCTTGATCGATATGCTTTTGTCTTACTCCACAGGCTTTGATGCTGTACTGCTGATTGATATGATGTGCTTCTTTATAAAGCCAGAAATTAGCATCACTTAAATCAGGAGCTGCCTTTGGTGTAACACTTCCTTTCTTTTCCTCTACGAATACTTTTCGAAAGATTGGATCAATTCCTGCTGTCGTTCCTGCTATATTAGAGGTACTTCCAGTTGGTGCAACTGCCATAATGTAGCCATTTCTGATTCCATATTTAGCTACTTCTTCTTTCAATGACTGCCAACGCTTTGACTGATAACCTCTTCGTTCAAAGTATTTGCCTGACTGCCATTCGGAGCCTTCAAACGCTTGATAAGCTCCCTTTTCTTTTGCTAATTCAACAGAAGCCTTGATGGCTTGATATGCAATTTCTTCATAGAGTACGTCGGCTTCTTGTAGGTGTTCTTCACTCTCCCAAGCAATACCTTGATTTACCAAATAATGATGATAACCACTTGTACCAAGACCAATCGCGCGGTACTTATCACTTGTAATCTTAGCTTCTGCAACGGGTGCTTGATTCAACGTAATTACGTTATCAAGCATACGAATTTGTAGAGGAATTGTCTCTTTTAGTTCTTCTTTTGTTACACGCCCTAAGTTAATAGAATTTAGATTACAGGTAACCATGTCACCAGATTGAAGCGTTCTTATTACCTTTGCTTGTCCATCTTCGTATTCAACTGTTTCTTCTACGAAGGTTGATTCACTTACATTTTGTGCAATCTCATGGCATAGATTGGAAGCATAAATCATTCCAGCATGTTTATTTGGATTGGCTTGATTTACTGTATCACGAAAGAAAATAAACGGTGTTCCAGTCTCTACCGCACTCTTCATGATTCGTTTCATAATATCAAGAGCCGTAACTGTAATTCTTTCTAATTTTTCATTATTTTCACAGGCAAGATAGCGGTTGGTGAATTCTTTTTCATCTACTTCATCGTAATAATCCTCCAGATAAAATCCCATTTCCTTTTTAACCATATATGGATCAAATAATGACCAGTTACTTCTGGCTTCTAAACGTTGCATAAATAAGTCTGGAATACTTACTGCTGGGAAAATATCATGTGCCTTTCTCCTATCATCACCATTATTTGTACGAAGTTCTAGAAACTCATATAAATCCTGATGCCATATATCCAGTGTGATAGAAGCACCGCCCTTTCTTCTTCCAAGCTGATCAACTGCAACGGCCGTATCATTATAGAGGCGAATCCAAGGAATTACGCCACCTGAGGCATTCTTATGTCCTCTGATTTCACTATTGAGTGCACGAACTTTTCCAAGATAAATTCCAAGTGCTCCGCCATGCTTTGATACATTTGAAAACTTTTGATTTACATCATAAATCGACCAAAGATTGTCACCTACCACCGATATAAAACAGCTACTTAATTGATGATAAGGAGTGCCAGCACCTGCTAGTGTTGGAGTTGCCGTTGTCATTTTTAGTTCGCTTAAAATATCATAAAATTTCTTTGCATAAAAAAGTTTTTTCTCTCCTTCTGGAATGGCCAGATGCATCGCTATTACCATGAAACGTTCCTGTGGAAGTTCAAGCACTTCTTTATCAAATCCTCGAATCAAATAGCGATCTGCTAATAACTTAAGCCCTTCATAGTTAAAAAGTAAATCTCTTTCTTCTTTTAAATAACTTCCTAGTTCTTTTATCTCTTCCTTGGAATATTCTTCAAGTAAATACGCTCCATAATATCCTAAATCACTTAACTTATGTACCAATTCACTAAAATCGCCATATCCAAAATGTTTGTATCCTCTATTAATTGCTGCTTCTTTATATAAATCAGACATTAATAATCTAGCAGCTACATATTGCCAGTTAATATTCGTTTTCTTAATGAGATTACCAAACTCATCCTTCGTTGTTTGAACCATCTTTTCGATGGCTGTTTGAATTAATACTTTTTGAATCTCTTTTGTACTCATTCCATCACGAAATTGTAAATTAGAATCCATCTCAAGCTCAATGGGATTACAGCCTTTTAGTCCTTCACAGGCAAAAGCGACCATTTTTTTTGTTTTCTCTACACATAATTGCTCATAGGCACCGTTACGCTTTTTGATTTTGATGTTCATTCGTCCACCCTCTCTTACTTGTTAGCATAATTTGATAACAATAACTATTATTGTATTTATTCTATACTAAGTTAGTAGATTTGGCTAGGGGTAATTTTGCACTATATTTTTTTCTTTCTACTTATTAAATAACGAATACTTCCTGCCAAAGCAAGTAGAATCAAAGCATGCAGGACTATGTGATAAATATCTGGTATGTAAACTTCTTTTGTTTGAAATAATTTTATTGTATCTGAAAAATATTGTCTTTTCTTCTCCCAAGGTCCAAATATTGTAAAATACCAATGTGAAAGAAATTGAGTTACAAACCATAGAAACAACCAAAAGCTAAGTGGGTAAAGGCCTATTTTTTCATTTATAAGAAATACCAATAACAACACTAGATAAATAATAAAAAATATTCCGTCATCGTTAAATGATCTACTAACCAAAGTATTCCCAAATAGACTTAAACCTATCATATCTAGAAAAAACCAAAACAATAAGAAGAAATTAAAAACTAATAAAATTTTCTTTTCTTTTTTCATAATCAAAACCCTTTCAATCACATCCTCTAATTAAGGAAAAGCTATTCTCATTTGAAAATAGCTTTCACTTTCTTTTACATTAAATTATAACATCGTCATTGACTTCTGGCTGTTCTTCCTCACTTACCTTGTCATTGTTTCTATCTTCTTGTGGTGCTTTTTCTGACTCTTGACTTTCTGCCTCAAATTGCGCGCCACATTTTGAACAAAAGGCTGAATCAGTTGGAACTTCCTCTTGGCATTTTGGGCAAATTTTTGTATTCTTTATTGTTTGAATCTCATCTTGTAAGCGTTTGATTTCTTCCATTGCGTGATTGATACTATCGAATTCTGCCCCAAATTCGTTAAAAGAATCCTCTTTGTACTTTTCATAATATTTTTGACCAATCTGTGCATAGGTCTTTTTTATGATATCTTCCTGGGTACTAATCTTAGCATTCAAGCTGACAACTTCTGCCACCTCTTTTGCTTTTTTGGCTACATCTTTACTTTTGGTTGAAATCGTTTCTCCCAATTTTTCAAAAAAATCCATATAATACCTCCTTGCCATTATTCGTTTTAGAATCTAATTAAAATTATAGTATATATTAACCTTTTACACAAGTTTAATAATATTATCATCAATTGCTATTTATTTTTTATTCCGTTCATAATTCTTTTTCACTTATTTATATATTTTTAAGCCATATTTTTCAACAAAATTATAGTGTAGTGCTATAATCCCCATATTACATAGTAACAGTCTTTAAGGAGGACAAAATGAAAAAAGCAAAATTGGGAACCAAAATAACAATATTATTCATAGTTATTGTACTACTATCTGTTGGACTTTCAGGTGTCTTATCTGCACTCTCTCAAGATAGTATTATTGAAAAACAATTAAATTATTCCACACAGCAAAATGCAGATGCATTGGCACAGCAAATCGATTCTTTTTTACAATCTAAAGCACAAATCTTGGAAGCTTTATCAGAAATCTCTGATATAAAAAACCTTGATTTAGAAAAACAAAAAGATATTTTAAAAGCAACCAATTCAATTTATAATGAATTTGCTGTCATGTTTATTGCTGACATGACTGGACAACAAACATGTAAATCAGATGATTCAAAAGTTGCAAATATTTCAGATCGAGCTTATTTTACACAGGTTACTTCAGAGCAAAAAACAATCTTTAGCGATGTCATTATTTCCAATACCACTGGTAAGTCTGCCATCGTCATTGTCACACCCATTAAAGATAACTCTGGTAAAATGATTGCGTTATTAGGTGCTACTCTTGATTTATCCAAACTAGAAGAATACAGTTCAAAAATTGTATTAGGAAAAACTGGATATGCCTATATAACCGATAGAAATGGAATCATTCTCGCACATAAGGATCAAGCCTTTGTTGAGGAACAAAAAGATGTATCCGACATATCAATTACTCAAAAAGCATTAGAAGGTTCATCTGGTACTATGTCTTATACCTATGAAAATCAAAAGAGATTTGGAGCCTATACTTTCGTTCCTACAACGGGCTGGGGCATCGTAGTTCAACAGTATTATGATGAGGCTTATGCACAAGTATACACGGTTATCTTTGATGTAATCATTGTAGCAATCATTATACTAATTATAGCTACCATCATCAGTTTTATTTTTTCTAAAATTATTACACGTCCACTTATCATTCTAAATAAAAGTGCAAAAGACTTGGCAGAAGGAAAAATTGGACAACCCATTCTCGTTAAATCCTCTGACGAAATCGGTCAGCTTGCACGTTCCTTTGAATATATGAGAAACAGTTTAAAGGATATGGTAGAACAAATAGGAAAATCTTCTGATGAGGTAAAAGAATCAACCGATAAGGTATTGTTTCATTCTCAAAAAACACAGGGAGTTGCAACTCAAATCACTGATGCAGTGAGTGATTTGGCTTTAGGAAGTGATGAGCAAGCACGTAATTTACAAAGTACCGCATTTTCTATGACAAATATTGCAAAATCGATTGATACGATTGCAGATAATAGCAATCAATCTTATCAATCCTCAACAAAAGCAAGTAAGTTAGTTCAAAATGGTGCTATCATTGTTAAAGAGCAAGATCAAAAAATGCTAGAGACAAACCAGGCAGTCGATCAAGTTTCTGAAATCATTTATTCGTTACATGAAAAAACTGATGAAATCGGTAGAATTATTGAGGTAATACAAAGCGTTACAAAACAAACAAATCTGTTAGCTCTCAACGCGGCAATTGAAGCTGCAAGAGCTGGTGAACAAGGAAAAGGCTTTGCGGTAGTTGCTGATGAAGTAAGACAGCTAGCAGAACAATCACAGGCCTCTACTGGTGAAATACATACCATAATTAACTCCATTCAATCCACAACACAAAATGCAGTGGATCGAGTAAAATTCGCCAAAACTACCATTGAAGAACAAAACAAAGCCGTAGAAAATACCTCTAAAATATTTGATGATATTTTAAAAATTGTTGGTGTGATTGCAAATGAAGTACAAGAAATCTCTCACGCTACATCAACCGTTAGAGAGGAAAGTGAAAGTATTCTACAAAACATTGAAAGCATATCTGCTGTTTCAGAAGAGGCAGCTGCAAGCACAGAGGAAGTAACTGCCTCTACAGAAGAACAAACTGCTTCTATCGAATATGTAGTACAAGAGATTGAAAAATTAAATGAATTGGCTGAGAATCTACAAGCAACTACTAAATTTTTTCATGAATAATATTAATAAACGCGCCTAAATCAAAATGATTTAGGCGTTTTATTAATGTTCTTTAACATGCATGCATATGTATTAATATCACTATGTCGATCGATTCTTGTTAATGCTTTTCTACTTCACATAGTCAGGAGGAATACATATGTGTACATCAATTACGTTACAAACCATGCAAAAAGAAAATTTTTTTGGACGAAATATGGATTTTTCTTATCCTATCAACCCTCAACTCTACATCATTCCAGCAAATCACAGCTGGGGAAATACGATAAACGGTAAACAAATAAAAAACAAATTCCGATTTATGGCAATCGGGGAAGAAAAGGATAACATCCTTGGATTTTTTGATGGAGTCAATGAGAAAGGCTTTGCTGCTGCAACTTTGTTTTTTGCAGGCTATGCCAGCTATTGTGATCCCAACAATTTAAAAGAAAAAGAACCCATTGCCTCACTAGACTTTTTACATTATCTGTTAGGGCAATGTGAATCCATCGATGATATAGCCCCCATACTTAGTCATACTGCATTAATTGGCCTGCCAGATCCCATCACGCAAAATGTTGCCCCACTTCATTGGATTGCTACCGATAAAAGCGGTCAATGCGTTGTCATTGAACATACAAAAAGAGGCTTTATGTTATATCATAATACTATCGGTGTTATGACTAATAGTCCAGATTTTGCTTGGCAAATGACCAACCTTAGAAACTACTTAGAAGTAAGTCCTTATCAAACGACAGAAACTTATTGGGGTGATATCAAACTAACTCCTTTTGGGCAAGGTGGAGGAACTATACCTTTACCTGGGGGACATACTTCACCAGAGCGTTTTGTAAAAACCTCTTATCGAAAGACCCATATCCCAACGCCAAGAAATCAAACCGACGCTGTCATGTCATGTTTTCATATCTTAGAAGGGGTAACCATTCCTAGAGGAGTCGTAATTACCGATCGAGATCAGTATGATTACACCAAATATAGTTCTATCATTGGTACTGCCACTAGCACATATTATTTTAGAACTTATGATAATTTGCAAATTGCATCGGTTAATCTTTATAATACCGCTGTAAATGCCAAAGATATTGTCAATCTGGGACGATTATCAAGACCTGTTGTATATCAAAAGCTTGAATAAGGTGTGATTATCTCACACTTTCTTCAAGCCTTTACATTTTAGCCTTTATGCATCAATCTTACAAAAGATAAAATTACCTTTGGCAACTAATTTGCCTTTATCATCTTCTATTTCAGTTTGAACAAATCCTAATTTTGCACCCTTTTTGATAATTGTTGCTTTACAAATTAATTTTTCGGTATCCTTTGCCGCCCGTAAATAGTCTATCGTTCCATTTGCAGTGACACCTTTATCAACTTGATTATTATAAGCAACTCCTGCCGTTATATCCGCTAAATTATAAAGACATCCACCCCCAACCATCTGAAACATATTTAAGTGTTCTTGCTTTATAAAAAGCTCACTTTCAGCATACATCTTTTCTATTTTTAGAAAGTGAATCCCTGTATGACGCCTTATGTTTTCTACTGCTTCCTTTATATCTATCATAATCTTTCACTCCTTTTCAATAGAATTTCTCTCTTTTCTTTATACAAACAAGTTTACGTTTGACTCTTCTGCATCTCCAAGATAAGTAGCAACACCTGCTAATTCTACTCCATCGATCAATTCTTCTTTTGTTATTCCCATCACATCCATTGACATGGTACATGCCACTAACTTCACTCCATTTGCCATTGCCTGTTTCATCAATGCCTCAAGGGAATCTACATTTTTATCCTTCATCACTTTCTTCATCATCTGGGTACCCAAACCGCCCATGTTCATTTTGGAAAGCTTTAACTTTTTCGTTCCTCTAGGCATCATAAAGCCAAACATTTTTTCAATCAACGATTTATTGACCTTTACAGACTCATTTTTCCGTAGAGCATTCAGTCCCCAGAAAGTGAAAAACATTGTCACAGGTCTTCCCATTGCTGCTGCCCCGTTTGCTATAATAAAAGAAGCTAGCACCTTATCAAGGTCTCCACTAAAAACTATAATGGTCTTTCCTTGTGGAACATGGACTTCTTTTGGTTCTATCTCGCAAAAAGAAGTTCCCTTTTTTATATAAACAATATTTTCCTTCTCGATTCTTTCCTTTTTTATTAGTGTATTACCAGTTCTTTTACACCAAGCTTCGATATCTTTCGCAAAACCCATATCGGTAGCAGATACTTTTAAGATATCCGATTCATTCATTTCACTGATTGCTTCATTTACTTTCACAATCGGTCCTGGGCATTGCAAACCGCAACAATCTAAAACTAGCATTTGACGGTCTGCTATGATTTCATCCTCCTCTTTTGCACTCTCATCCATTTGTGCCGCTGTAATTTCTGGATTCTTATCCTCTTTTTCTAACGCTGTCATGTCACAGCTATGCATGGACTTATAAAAAGTAGTTCCACCTGATAAAACAGCAACATTTTGAAATTCATTTTGCATTAACATACGTGCTGCATTATAGGCACGAACACCGATTGCACAATAAACGATAATGAATTTACTCTTATCTAGTTCTTCCATTCTTGTTCTTAATTGACCAAGTGGAATGTGATAAGATTTTGGGATACTAAAAACCATACGCTCCATTGCTTCCGTAACATCAAGAACAATGAAGTCGTCTTTTCCTTCCTGAATTCGTTCATCTACTTCATCATATTCTACAAAATGAACCAGGTTATTTAATACATTTTCTGCTACAAAACCAAGCATATTAACTGGATCTTTTGCTGAGGAAAATGGAGGTGCATACGCTAGCTCTAATTCTGTTAAGTCTGATACCTTACCATTTAACCGTATGGTAGTTGCAAGGGTATCAATACGCTTATCAACTCCGTCTTGCCCTACAATCTGTCCACCTAATATCGTTCCATCTAATTGAAAGATTAATTTAAGAGTCAACGTGGTAGCCCCTGGATAATATCCAGCATGTGATTTTTGATTGATTAAGACCGTTTGATAATCCCTTCCTTTTTCTTTTCCTTGCGCTTTTAGTGTTTTTTCATTCACGCCCACACAAGCTACATTTAAATCGAATACCTTCGCCACCGATGTTCCTAAAGAACCATTGTATTTTTTATGTTCTCCAGTTATGTTGTCTGCTACAATGCGCCCTTGCTTATTAGCTGGACCAGCTAATGGAATCATTGTTTTATCTTTTAGGACAAAATGCTCCACCTCAATTACATCTCCAACTGCATAGATATGAGGTATATTTGTCTCTAAATATTCATTCACAACGATACCACCTCTTTGATTCACTGCAATGCCTGCGTCTTTTGCAAGAATACTATTTGGCTTTACTCCAATTGATAGAATGACCATATCAACAAGAATAGACTTCCCGCTTGCTAGAGAAATATTGGTTTCACCCTGAATATTCGTAAAGGATTTTACACCATCTCCTAGTATCAATTGTACCTTATTCATCCTCATATTTTCATGAAGCAACTGCGCCATTTCATAATCAACTGGTGCCATCACCTGATTTTGCATTTCAATGAGAGTCACTTCAAGACCAGCGTGGTGTAAATTCTCTGCCATCTCTAATCCAATGAAGCCTCCACCAATAACAGCCGCTCTTTTTGGCTTTTTTTCGTGAATATAGTGCTTAATTTTATCCGTATCTGGAACTGTCCACACCGTAAAGATATTATCTTGATTTACGCCATCAATTGTTGGTACAATTGGAGACGATCCTGTTGCTAGAATCAAATCATCATAAGACTCTTCGTATTCTTCTTTGGTCCTATGATTAAAAACCAATACCTTTTGTTCCTTAGGATTTATCTTTATTACTTCTGATGAGATACGTACCTCTATATTATATCTTTGTTTCATCGCTTCAGGCGTTTGTAATAACAAAGCATCTCTGTTTTGGATTACATCACCAATATAATAAGGAAGACCACAATTTGCATAAGAAATGTATTCTCCTTTTTCTAATATTATAATTTCTCTTGATGCATCTTTTCTTCTAAGACGTGCCGCTGCACTGGCTCCGCCTGCCACCCCACCAATAATTACAGTTTTTTTACTCATAATATAAACTCTCCTTTTCTTATTTGGATTGTTAAATTTATAACTTTTGTTTACACAACTATTAGATTTTATAATCTCATTATAATCGTGTGTCATTATGAGTTTCTGTAACTAAGTCACGTTAATTGTCTATTAATCTTTCTTTTTCCTTTTCTCTTTTTCTTTTAACTGCCGTTTGGCCTTGATTTCTTCTATTTTAGTATGAATCTTAGAGTCTTCTTGCTTTTCTTTTCTATTATATACCTTCTCAAACGTATCTTCATCAATATAATCTAAGTTAAAATAATCGTTGGTTCGAAAAGGCAAGTCGTGGGCAATTAGCGTTCGATTAATAAAGGCTTTGATAAGGGCATAGATGACAGCAAATATCGGAACCCCTATAAACATGCCTAATATTCCAAATAGACCTCCGCCAAGTAATATTGCGACAATCACCCAGAAGCTTGATAATCCAGTGGAATGCCCCAATATTTTAGGCGCAATAATATTACCGTCCAAGGTCTGCAATAACATAATGAAGATAATAAAATAAATAGATTTAATCGGGTCAACAAGTAAGATTAAAATAGCACTTGGAATTCCTCCAAGATAAGGGCCAAAAAACGGTATAACATTTGTTACTCCAATAATTACACTAACTAGTATCGCATATGGCATATTCATTAAGTTTGTTACAATAAAGCATATGAAACCAATCAGCAAAGAATCAAGTAATGTGCCACTAATAAATCCACTAAACATTTCATTCGTCAACCTTACATTTTTAATCAAAATATTTGCTCGATATGGTTTTAATACAGCATATACCAACTTTTTTGTTTGAGCCGCAAATAATTCTTTGCTACTCATGACATAAATAGAAACAATAACCCCAATAAATAAATTCTTTAGCACACCAATAAAATTAATGACTCCAGAGGATAGTTGCACAAAAATCTGATTTACTCTTGGTAAAATCTGTGTATTTAAGAATTTCTCCGTATATTCTGATGCAGCATCTAGATACTCAATGACATCTGTTTCTAAATTTGGTTTATCTATAAAGACCTCTTCAACAGATTGAATAAAGTTATCATAAATTTGCGGAAATGACGTTATTAAGCTACTAATACTTATAAAAAGCTGTGGAATCAACAAAGAAAACAAACCAAAAAAGAGTAAAAGCGCAAAGGCAAGTGTTACAAAAATAGCTAAGGCTCTGATTCGTTTTCGATTCTTTTTACTTTTAGCAAAGCGGCATTTCTCATAAAAGAAGGGTTTTAAGACATGTTTTTCCAAGTAATTAACAACCGGTGACAACAAATACCCAATTACCAGACCATAAATGATGGGCATTAAAATGGTTATCCATTTGCCGATTGCACATTTTATTTCATCAAGATGAAATACTCCGTAAAATAAGAATATACTTACGGATATTACAGAAATTGCCGTTACCCCCCAATATAAATACTTTTTATCCCAATGATATTTCATATTTATCCTCCATGCGATTGTTAAGAAAACGCTAGATGCGTCTTGATTTTATTATAGTCAAATAAGAAAAAGGTATTCGTTCTTTTCAAAATCCTTATTTTGGCGTTATCATTTAGCATACCCATATATGATTTGAAGCGATTCAATTGTACTATGGAAATAGAAAAAGAGCAGGCGTTCTAAGCCTGCCACTATTTCATTTCTATTATTCATATCGTAATGCTTCAATTGGATTCATTTTAGCCGCTTTATTAGCTGGATAATATCCAAAGAAAACGCCAATTGTCATTGAAAACGTCAAGGAAGCTAAGATACTGCTAGCAGATGCTGATGCAGGATATCCTAGTAAAGTTGCTGCTACATTTCCTAATATCACACCTAGTACAATACCTAGTATTCCTCCAATCATACAAATAATAACTGCTTCTACAATGAATTGTAACCGAATAGAACCATTTGTTGCACCCAATGCCTTTCTTGTCCCAATCTCTCTGGTTCTTTCTGTAATGGAAACAAGCATGATATTCATAACACCAATACCTCCAACTAATAGTGCAATCCCTGCAATAACAGATATTGCTACCGTAATGGTAGAAAGCATATCCATCATAGTTGATACAAGAGATTCCATACTAAAAGCACTTATCTCAAAATCATTATTGTTTCGATAAAAAGGTTCATAGAAACGTTCAATTTGATTTACAAAACTAACTGAATCTACACCTGTTTTGGTTACAACCGAAAATTGTGAGAATCCTGTTGTATGATTTATATTCATAGCTGTCTTTAGAGGAATGTACATACTTGTCGTAATATCCTTATCAGACATGGTTGAAAAACCAAAACTCGCCTCTTCATATTTGTAGACACCAACAATTGTATAGGTAATATATTTATCATTTGTTTTAACTTCAACTTCATTCCCAATTGCATCCTCTAGGTTCCCATCAAACATATTGTCTACGAATTTATCAGATACAATTGCTACTTTTTTTGCTCCTTCAAAATCACGCTTTGAAAAAGCACCTCCCTTTAAAAAAGTAATATCATTTGCAACAAAGTATCCTGCGCTTACACCAATTACTTGTGTATTTGCAGATTTATTGCCTGTCTTTGACTGACCTGCTCCAACCGTTTCACTAGCTGAAATGACTTCAATTGAATCTGGATAAGTTTCACATAGCTTTTCTATCATCTGCGTTGTAATGTAATCTTTTTCTTGTGCCAATCCACTTCCCTTTTTACTACTCCCAAATACAGCTCCAGATTCATTTACCTCTTCCTTCTCTGTTTTTTGCTGTAATCCAACCGTAATGTTATTTGCTCCCATAGATTCCATGGAGGAGGATACAGAGTTGGTTAAAGAGTCACCCACTGTCATAATCGCAATAACAGAGCCTATACCTATGATGATGCCAAGCATCGTAAGGAGTGCTCTCATTTTATTTGCTAATAAACTGTTGACGGCGAGCAGTATGTTTTCATAAATTAATGTCATGCTCCCATCCCCTTTCTTTCCTCTATTACATTACCATCTTTGATAGTAATGATACGCTGTGTTTCTTCTGCTAATTCATTGGAATGAGTAATTAATACGATGGTCTTTCCTTGTTCCTTATTTAACTTATGAAACAAATCCATTACCATTCGCCCTGTTTGGGAATCTAGGGCACCAGTTGGTTCATCTGCTAAAATAATTGCAGGATTATTCGCCATTGCTCTTGCAATCGCAACTCTTTGCTTTTGCCCTCCCGATAGTTCTTCTGGCTTGTGCTTTAATCTTTCTCCAATTCCAACCAAATCAAGGAGTTCTTTTGATCTTTCAATACGTTCTTTTTTCTTTTTTCCTGCATATAACATGGGTAACTCTACATTTTTTAATGCAGTGGTCTTTGAAATTAAGTTATAGGTTTGAAACACAAACCCAATCTTTTCATTTCTGATTTTTGAGAGTTCATAATCTTTAGCTGCGTTGATATCTACACCATCCAAGATATAATTACCTTCTGTCGGTCGATCTAAAATTCCTATCACATTCATTAATGTACTTTTTCCTGAGCCAGACGCTCCTACAATGGAGACAAATTCACCTTCTTCAACTGATAGCGAAATTCCATTTAGAATTTGAAGCTCGTTTGGTTCTCCAATGTAGAATCGTTTGATTATATTGTCTAATTGAATGATTGTTCCCATTTTAATACCTCCTAGAACCCTCCCATTGGTCCCATGTTTGGTATTGAGACCTCTGTATTATTAGAAGGTATTACAACTTGCATGCCCTCTGTTATTTCTTCACTGATGATTTCTATATAATAATCTGTATCAAGTCCAAGGGTAACGGCTATTTGCTTTGGCTCTTTACTACCCTCTGTAACCACTTCAATTGTTCCTTGTCCATCGCCTGTCTGTGTCACTGCATCATATGGTACTGCTAATACATCTTCTTTTGTCTCAAGTATTATGCTTAATTTTGCAGTCATTCCAAGACGTAATTTCTCATTTTGTGAATCAACGGATACCTCAACCTGATAATTTACATCATTGCTTGTAGTAGAGGTGGTAGTCTTGGATTCTGGTTTTGGTGAAATATATGTAATGGTACCAGCTAATTCTTCTTCTCCTGTTGCATTCGTTTTAATCACTACTGGCATTCCTGTGTAAAGACTTCCAATGTCATATTCATCCACAGTAGCTTTTACAAGAAATGAATTGTCATTTTCAACTACAACCATATCGCCACCCGTATAAACATTGCCTGCAACTACATTCACTGCGGTTACGACTCCATCAATCTTTGCAGTTACATTTCCTTTTTCTAATTGCTCTTCATATTTCTTTAATTCATCTTTTTTTGCATCAAGATTCGTTTCATTTGAAATCCTTACTGACGCCAAATTCTCTTCTTGAGCACGAACGGTATTGGTGTTGCTTCGATTCGTATTGTCTCGCTCCATTACGGCACTGTCATAGGTATTTTGAGCTGCTTCTACAGAAGATTTAGCCACGTCTAGTTGACTTTCTAAAGCTGACTGATTACTTTTTGCGGTCTCATAGGCTACTTGTGAAGCCTCATATGATGCTTTGGCTTCACTATAAGACGCTTCTATGGTTGCTAACTGTGTTTTTGCATCACTTGTTATCTGTAATTTCGCCGCCAAATCTTCTTTTGCAGTTACTAACTGTTCATTGAATTGCAAAAGCAATGTTTCATCTGTTGTAGAAGCTATTTTCGTCGTCAACTCATCTACTAAAGCCTGTGCTGCATCCGAATCTGCCTTTGCAGTTTCATAAGCAATGTTTTTTGTTTCATATTCTTTGCTTATTTTTTCAAAGGCTTTCTTTTTACTACTATAGTCCTTTTTCGTACTTTTAACTTTATCTTCTGCTGATTCCAAATCGCTTTCTATTTCACTTTGATTGTTTTGTGCTTCTGTCAATTTATTCTCCGCAGTTTCAACTTTACTGTTTGATTGTTGTGTTGCAGCATCCAACGTTTCTTTCGCGTAACTTAAGGAGCGTTTTGCTGCTTGTTCACTGATACTATTTTGTTTTTCACCTGTTTCAATGCTTTTTTGTGCCAAATCCATTGAATCCTCAATGTTACTTACATCAAACGTACAAAGAATATCACCAGCCTTCACTTTATCTCCTACTTTTACATTTACTGAAGTGATTTCATAACTAGTAAGTGACGCTTGCTCTTCTTGTACTTCGCTTGCCGCTATGGTACCCGTTGCACTTATACTATTGGTCAGTGTTCTTCTTTCAATGGTTTCTGTTTCAAGAGCGGCTTCCTGCCCTTTTTTTCTATTAGAAGAAAGTGCATTTGCTCCGAATAATCCTACAACAAATAGCACTACAACAATGAAAAGTGCTATTATTTTTTGTTTCTTTGAAAAAATCTTTTTTAACTTACTCAATCTAACATCCTCCGTTTTGTGATTTTTTCATACGATATCAAATGAATTTAAACTCAATATAAACAAATGTTTTATATCCTAAAAGTATATTTGTTCATATTAAGTTTAAAATACTTTACTATAATTAGATTATCACACTTAATTGTGTTAAAATATATGAAAAAAGCAGGTAAGTTACCTCTTATAAACGTCATAAAAGAGGCCTTACAACGATTGGAGGATTCGTTATGTTTACAATATTGGTCGTGGAAGACGATGATAATCTAAGACAGCTTTTTTGTACGGTACTAAATAAAAACGGTTTTCGAACCATTGATGCCAAGGATGGAATAGAGGCATTGGATTACATGGATAAAGAGTATGTGGATTTATTGATTTCCGATATTATGATGCCAAATATGGACGGTTATACCTTAATCAAAGAATTAAGGGCAGCACACTATGAGATACCGATTCTTTTAATCACAGCAAAAGAAAGCTTTCAAGATAAAAAGCAAGGCTTTATGTATGGAACAGATGATTACATGGTAAAACCAATCGATGTTAACGAAATGGTTCTTCGTGTTAATGCTTTACTTAGACGAGCACAAATCATCACAGAAAGAAAACTAACGATTGGAAAGACCGTTCTAGAATACGATACCTTGACGGTTTATCAAATGGACGAGACTATACTTCTTCCTCAAAAGGAATTCTATCTTCTCTATAAATTGGCTTCTTACCCAAATAAAATTTTTACCAGACAAAGTATTATGGATGAAATATGGGGCATGGAAAGTGAATCGGATGAGCGTACCGTTGATGTTCATATCAATCGACTTAGAGAGCGTTTGAAAGAAAATGAAGATTTTGACATCATTACCGTTAGAGGCTTAGGATACAAAGTGGTGAAGAAAAATGAGTAGAAAAAAAAGAAAATATATAAATCTATGGTTCACCTTTGTTTTAGTCGTGTTTTTTTCAACTCTTCTTTCTACTGTTTTACTTAGTTTGATTGCTGCCTTCTTTTTGCATTTTGGACTTTTTATTCATTTAAAAGAAAATCCACTAGTTCCCATTATTATGTTACTTTTTATAAGTACTTGTATTGGTACTGTCTTTTCCATGATTAGTGCAAAGGTAATCATTAATCCAATCAAACGATTCAGCCATGGATTAAATCAGGTGGCTAAGGGTGATTTTAATGTTTCTTTGGAGGAAAATCAGAAAATCTATGAGATTGATGTTATGGCAAAAAACTTCAACAAAATGGTGATAGAATTGTCTAGTATTGAAACACTACGAAACGACTTTATTGCCAATGTATCTCATGAATTTAAAACTCCCCTTGCTACCATTGAAGGATATGTAACATTGCTACAATCTGAGGACTTATCACCACAACAAAAGCAAAATTATATAGATATTATAATGAGTAGCACAAGACAGCTTTCTACACTCACTAGTAATATATTAAAAATTTCTAAATTAGAGCACCAAGAACAACTTTTGGACAAGAATTGGTTTTCCTTGGATGAACAAATCAGGCAGGCCTTGCTTTTTTTAGAAAGCAAATGGGCGAAGAAAGAAATCAACCTTGATCTTGAATTAGCAACTATCTCGTTTTATGGCAATGAAGAATTAATGATACAAGTATTTATCAATTTAATCGACAATGCCATCAAATTTACATCAAAAGGTGGTCAAATACAAATCGTTGCCTATCAGACTAGTAATGAGGTAACGGTTTCTATTACAGATAACGGCATTGGAATCTCCAAGGAAGGAAGACTACATCTATTTGAAAAATTTTATCAGTCAGATAAGGCTAGGTTATCTGAAGGAAATGGACTAGGCTTAACTTTAGTAAAACACATTGTAGATTTGTCAGGAGGAACTGTTGATGTTCACAGTGAATTAGGAGTAGGAACCACCTTTACGCTTACTTTTCCAACTTCATGAATGGGAACTGGTAATCCTTTGAAAATATGATATACTATTGTAATAATGATGTCGGAGGAAGATATTTTATGAAAGAACATACGTATCATGAACAAATCAATATTGATAACGCAGTAAAGCTTCGTACCATTTTAACTACGTTACCTCGTTTTTGTGCAGACTTTTTTAGAGGAATTGAACCTTCTACCTCGTCTCGGACAAGAATTGCTTATGCTTATGATTTGCGAACTTTCTTCGAATTTTTGCATGAGGAAAATCCAATCTGTAAAAAAATGAATATGAGTGATATTCCTCTTTCTATACTAGATGAATTAAAACCAGTTGACATTGAAGAATATCTGGACTATTTAAAATACTATACAAAAGATGGCGTGGAATACACGAACAAAGAGCGAGGAAAAATGCGTAAACTTGCCTCTCTTCGAACCTTTTATAACTACTTTTATAAGAAGGAACTAATTGAGAAGAATCCTCCTGCACTTGTTACCATGCCAAAGGTACATGAAAAAAATATTGTACGTCTTGATATCGATGAAGTTGCAATCTTACTTGATGAAGTAGAACAAGGCGATAAGCTGACGAAAAAGCAACAGCAATTTCACAACAAAACAAAAGTTCGTGATCTGGCCTTGCTTACTCTCTTACTTGGCACTGGGATTCGAGTATCTGAATGTGTCGGACTTGACATTGATGATGTGGATTTTAAAAACAATGGAATTAAGATTCATCGAAAAGGTGGTAACGAGGTGATTATCTATTTTGGCGAAGAAGTGGAGGAAGCCTTACGAGATTACCTTGAACAGCGCACCCACATGATTGCTGTTGAAGGCAGTACCAATGCTCTCTTTCTTTCGCTACAGATGAAGCGCATGAGTGTACGCTCCGTTGAACTCTTAGTCAAAAAATATTCAAAGTTAGTAACTCAGCTTAAAAATATCACACCACATAAACTTCGCAGTACATATGGTACGAATCTCTACCGAGAAACAGGTGATATTTACTTGGTGGCAGATGTTCTTGGACATAAAGACGTTAATACAACTAGAAAGCACTATGCTGCGATTGAAGAAGAACGCCGCAGGAAGGCAGCGGGGTTTGTGAAATTGAGGAGGGAATAGGTATTGCAGTTATAAAATACTCACTTAAAGATTTTAAATACGAATTTTCTCAATTACAGACTATAATAACCCAATGAAAATCTAAAGATTTTCATGGGGTTCATCGGTGGAGGCGATGCATAAACTATATAATTCATCACAGATATTATTTATATTAATATTCTATTTTTAAATTTGCTCCATTGTTGCGATTAGAGGTGGGATAATTATTTAGGAATCAACATATCTACAAGTTCCATTCCACACTGATAACTTTTTGATTTCAGTATAATATGACCTTTTTGATTTTTTAACAAAATTTCTACTTTCCCAGACAAACCTTCCTTGATTGTTTTATCCATTATGCCTAATTTAGGAGCCAATAACTTTTTAAAAAGTGCTGCCTCACCCTTTATTTTCAAATAATACTTTTTATTTCTTAAATCCAAGTGAACACTCGTATCTGTACGTTTATTTACATTTAATTTTGATCCATTATAAGTTGCAAATCGATATTCTACCCCTTGATGAATTAAATTACAAATAAATCCAGTAAATGAAAACGACAAAAATGGTATTGTTGCTACGGAGCAAAACAGTCCGGTTGTGCTATCTTCAAAATGATTGGATTGTATCCAAACATAGCTTTTGGGAAAAGATCTTCCCCAATCCTTCTCAATATATCCTTTGCCACCTGTAAAATCAATTACTTCACCATTGACTTTTAAGGTTCCACTCAGTTGATGACTCATGCTAATAATACCATGCTTACATTCCATAAAAGGAATATAACTAAAAAACCCCATAATATTGGGGCTAAGTGCAGATGTTACAATTGGCGTTAGATCTATCAATTTAACAATTACATTCACCTTTAATTTTTCTGAATCAATGTCTAGTTTCAAACAATCCTTTGAGAAATAGTTGTTATTGATAGATATCGAAAAAGGATTATCAACGTTAGAAAAAGCGCCGATAGGATAATCAATCATATACGTATTTAATTCATTGTTTTGATTCAAATGAAGACATTGAATAAAACTCTTAGCACCGGATTTATCTAAATTCACTCCTGGAATAAAGCAAACGGTATTTTTTCCGTCTGATGTAACTTGCTTATAATACCAGCCCTCAAAATATGACTTATTGTATTTTCTTTTCTGAAAGGTCTCTGGATGTTTATGTTTATTCATTGTTTTAAGCCCTCTTTCACACAAATAAATTTATTTCCAGATAATCGCTGTCATCTTTTCAAACTCAATTCTGCCAAAACTAAGTATATGATTCCATTCATTTACGATTCCTATTTATTATTAAACTAAATTGCTAATTTTTATTCAGGGTTATCGTGTTTATTTTAATGCTCTTTTTTTAATTTTCCCCTCTAAATATCGAGCTATTAACCTATTCTAAAGCTTATCAATCGAATAGCAAATAACACTCTCCCCATCTCCAAAAATATGTTGTTTGTCTACTCCACCAAACCATTCATAGTCCTTATCACCTTCACCTCGGGTTTTTATCAGATCAGCAACACCATCTCTTAATTGCGTAAGCAAAGAAATATCGTCAAATCCCTTTGCATGACCATGAAGAATATAATCGGCATCATTTGTAACATACATAATTTTATCGAGATGTTTCAATAAATCCTCTAATTTACTACTTTCCTCAAGTTGCATCCATAGATGATGGTTAATACCGTCCCCAGTAAATAATATCCTATCCTCTCTCAATAATAAACAGATCCCCCCAGGCGTATGTCCAGGTAAAGAAATCACATCCAACGTTAATCCGCCAAGTTCAATCACATCACCATCTGAAATATCTTTAAACGGAGGCATTGATAAATTGTGTGCCTTACACGCTTCAACAAAATCGGGAAGGGCAATATGCTCTTTCACAATTTCTTTATCATCTGGATGGATATATGCCTCTTCAAAATAAATATTTCCATATATATGGTCACAATGTCCATGAGTATTTACTACCATGAATGGCAAATCAGTCAACGTACGAACTACATCATGTACATTCTCATATCCAGTCATGGTATCGATCACTAAAGCCTTCTTTTGCCCTACTACTAAATAACCAGTAGCGCCTTCCTTATCACGCAAAAGATAAATATGATCCTTTAATTGTTTCACTTCAATTTTTCTATTCATTTAACCTTCCTCCTTAAAATTCATTCCCCCTGATAAATTTCATTTTATTAACTTATGTACCTAGAATAGCCCAAGGAAACCATTTAACCGGTTCTGCATCTTTCACTTCCTCGTTGGTATAGTTCGCTAACATTTGTGCCTCTTTCAAAGTTTCAATAAATCCATTTTCATTTAATGAATAATCAAATTTATTCTTATACTGATTTTCAAGACCGTTACAGATATAGGAATGAAATCCACCATGCTCTTATCCTAGAATCTCATATCCTAAAATTGTACTATGTGAATCAATTGCCATAGCTTTATTAATGTTTTTACATATTCCATATCCCAAATCTTGATCTTCTAAAAAAGAATTCTTATAAGTCTTTGGTAGAGCAACTCCGATAATTTTCAGTTCACTTTGATTATATAAAAACTTCTGGCAAAACTCATTTGCACTATTTAGGCTACTAAAAACATTCGGATATTCAAAGCGATTCTCAGATTCTTTATTTAACCAATCTTCCATTTTATTATAGTCAGAAAAATCTACCCCAATTTCCTTCCTATACTCTTTCTTTTTCTTTCGTGACTTGTTAAAAACAACACTACTATCCGGATAGAAATCACAAATACAACTGCTTGCAGAAAGTAGTGATTCAGGCAGTACATCATGATTCATCCATTCAGCTCTCGTTATCGGCTTTATAATAAAATAGCCTCCTAGATAAAAGTATTCATTTAAATAATTTGTCAAATCATCACCTAAATTCTATCTTTCCTTTTACTCAAATGTAGCTTATCAATATTACTTGTTTTTAGTATTTTTCTCTTTTTATGTGCTGTAATAATTGTATAACTATGCGCATTTACCGTAATAATACAATCCTTGGTAGCAATATACCAATTTTTCCCACTTCTTTCTATGGATGACTCTGTCAATAAGGCCTTTTCTTTACACCATGCAACCACATCTTCTGTATCAAGAGAAAGATTTTTCTGAATTCGTGTCACACCTAGTTTGGTAGTATGGAGCTTGTTAATATTTTGTAATAATTCATTTTTCATATTTAGCTTCTTCCTCTTCTCCATACTTAATCTAGTTAATCATAATATATCCCTTTCTTGAAACGAATTGTTTCAGCTTATTTCCATTAATTCATATTCTTCCTTTGTAATACAACTAATATGCTCTGTCTTAATCTCATTGATGAGTGGCCATTCTTTGTCTTTTAATGTGTACTGATACTGAAAGCCACATTTTTCTTGCACACTCTTTGATTTATCGTTGCCATCAAAATATCCGCACCAAAGTTTTTTCATATGTAATTGATGAAATGCATATTCCATCAAGCACTGAACTGCTTCTGGTATCAAGCCTTGTCCCCAAAAAGGAACGCCAAGCCAATATCCAATTTCTGCTTCATCACTTGCAATCTCGATGTTACTTTTTTCTCCAATCCTAAGACTTATACAACCAATAGCCTTATTATCCTCCTTCAGGCAGACAGCATAGGTCTCTGGTATTGCTAGCACAAGTTTTATGATATCTTTGCTATGTTCAATACTGGTATGTATTGGCCAGCCTGCACTTGGACCAACTTTAGGATCGCTTGCATATTCATAACAGCTTTTTGCATCACTGATATCCCAAGGACGTAGTCGTAATCGTTTGGTTTCAAACTCCATTTTTCATTCCCTCTTTCTAACTTGTTGCCTTAGCTATAATCAATCTTACATATAGCGTCGTACTCTTTCTTTATAGCTTATGTACTCTAAACCATAACCATCTTTCTTCTGCAAGAATAATCCAATGTGCAGATATTTGAAAAATGATAATGATTGCAAGTAAAATACAAGATTTTGTAAGAAAGAAGCATCCTATGAAATAAATGAAACATTTAGTCTCCTTATTATTTTGGAATTACGTTATTTGCGGGTATGACTTTACTTTTGGCATTTTACGAAATACTGTATCATTGGCCCTACTTCTTCTTTCTTTTCTATGACAAAATATTTTTCTAACATATCTTCAAATGATTGGATTGACATATTAAATAAATCTGGTCTACCTAAGTGTTTTTCAATCATCATAGTAATTTGGCACACTGGACTTTCTATGTTTGGAATATCAAAAACAAATTTGCCATTTTGTTTCATTATACGATGAGCTTCTATGATTACTTGTTCAATAAAATCACTCTCAAAATACTCAAGGGAACCTATACATGCACCGATATCAAAAAAGTTTGCTTCATAAGGAGTGTCATGCATACTTGTGCAATGCAATGAACCAATACTTATATTATTCTTTGCAACAAATTCGTTAAGTAACTCAATTGTTTTACTACTTATATCTACCCCATGATAGGTTGATGACCAATTATCATATCCAGCAAACTTAAGGTTTAGGCAGCATCCAAGGTCAATAAAATTCATATCTTTTAATGGTGATAAATAGTCTTTGATTTCTTGCCTTGCGCTATCGGATAGCAATCCTTTACTTCTTAAAGATTGAAACAATGGATAGTTTGGATGATTTGTAATATACTCTGGTAATTCATTGTACAAATCAATACCTTTTCGTCCTAAATCAATTGCTTTATCATATGATTTTGCAACTTCTTTTATCTGCGTTTCCATTATTTAATACCCCCACGTTTTTACTTCCCAAGCTCCGCCTTTGTTACGAACGAGAATCCATTGCCAATCAGAATACGTTTCATTCGGATTAAAGCTACCATCCCCTCCTGCTGCATCTACATCAAATGTTGATAATAAAACGATTGCTTGGTCTGCATTATATTGGATTGCCCATCCTCCTGATTCCGTTACACTCGTACTGTCTTTATAACATAATTGCGTTAATTTACAACCTTCAAAATGATTACGAAAATATTTAACCACTGCATCCATCGCATCATTGATATCTTTTTGGCTGTACACTTCGGATGCTGTAACCTTACGGCTTACGTTACTTACATCCCCAACGTCTTTTTTCAGGAAGAAAAATACAATACTTATTACAATAATAAGTATTAGTAAAATAGGAATATATCTTCTTTTCTTCAAAACGTGCATGCCCTTTCCCTTTTATTTATTGTGTTGTTTTTTTATTGCCGCTTCTATAAATGCTTTTGAAATACACATTGCACTTATCATAGGACTCATTCTTTTATATTGTACGGTATCCTCTTTATATTTCATTTGGGCTTTCTTTGTTTTATGTATAATAGAGAGTATAGGTTGTAATGATTTTTCGATATCTAACTGTGTATATAAATCAATACTACTATCCTTTGCTATCAATGCCTTTGCTATCTGCAACGCTCTTATTCTATTTTTTAAGAGCGAATGTTGAGAGGTACCTTCCAAAAACTTTGTTTGCATCTTTTCACAATTGATAATGGTAGAAGAAATAAGTTGTATTGCAGCATCTAATTCTTCTTGTGAGTAATTTTCCATGTCTATCTACTCCTAACTTTGTTTCCATTTAAAAAATACCAAACTTCTTTTTCTTATAAAAAGGCACAACATCTTTTACGGCATCTCTACCAAAGTCACTAGACAAAGGAACAAAATCAAGATATTTTCCATTTGAAAAAGGAGTTCCCACATTTGCTATTTTAGAAAACACTTCATTCATATCACCAGTAAAATCTACAACAATAAGATAGCTTTGTTCATCATCTTTTATCATTAATCTTAAATATGCTGCATTTATCTTCTTATTCGTTTTAAGGTATTTGCAAATTGCATCAATCATTGCATTTGGGTATTCTGCTGGCTCACCAAGCAAAACTTTCGTATCCTTATTTGCTACCTGTTCTTTTACCACTATTTTTTGAGGTAATCCGTTTGCAACCTCATCAATGATCTCAATCATATCTTTTGTTAAAATAATATTTACACCATATGGATTAATTGTAATACCATCTGCTTGTTCAATAAAAGCTTTGAATTCTTCAAACCCTACAATGTTACCACTATATTTTAGATCTTTATCAAATCTTTTAAATTCGTTCCAGTCAGTAAAAAATGGATAAAAGTTTTTCTCTTCTTTATTGGTAACGAGAGGAAATTGTATAATACTATCTTCCTTAATTACACGAGTCCCATCTTCCGTATTTTTATTTTCCATATTCAATTTACTAGCATCCATTGGCATTAGATATTTTGCATGATATATTTCTTTGAACATATTTTCTTCCAAAACTTTTGTAGCTTTTTTGCTACGCAGTTCTTGAAAGAAATGGTTAGCTGCACAAACTAATGTTGGATTCATAATTGGTTTGTTTATCTCTGGGACATTTGAAAAATCTGGCTCGTCAATCACATCTAACAAACTCATTACCAAATGAGTCTGACCATTGTCTATTACAAGCATTTCAAAACCACTCCGATACAAGTCACCAAACATAAACATTCTTTGCTCTTTCTTGCTTTCTAATGGACTTACAAATATTTGTTGTTGTAACATATAATCTTGATATTCTTCGTAGTATTGTTTTTCTGAAAAGAGATAGCCAGCTGGCTTGCCACTCTCATAATCTAAATAATAATTATTGGTGTAAGGCATAAATGAAATCCAAATGGATTCTTCACTTTTTAATCGCTCAATTATTTGTTTATATACCTGATTATCCTTTTTTAAATCGTACGATTTGATGAGCTGTTGTATTGTTTCCATGTTATAACTCCTTTGTTAGTTACCTCTTTACTATAGCAATCCAAAATCTGGACTCTCCATTAATGCTTTCATTTGACATAAACAAAAAGGATGTCCTGCAGGGTCAAACATAACTCTCCATTCATCTGAAAATTGCTGTTCTGCGATTATCGCACCACATTTGATTGCATGTTGAACCGCTTTTTCTAAGTCATTCACGGCAAAGTCCAAATGTGCCATTTGCTGTTGCGCTTTTGGTTCACCTGGCCATACAGGAGGTTCATACTCAGGATTTTGTTGAAACAGTATACAAGGATAGCTTCCTTGATTGGTTCCTGGCGGGTATACGTATGCCCATCCATCATCAACAGCCAATACCTCCCAGCTTAGTAATGCTGCGTAAAATTTAGATAATTCTTGTGGATCTTTGCAATCCACCGTAAATGAGTACATTTTGATTTTTAATTCATTATCCATAGCATAAAACCTCCTGATTAGTTATTTCTTTTAACCGTGTCTCTCCCCTTGTTGTATTAATATACTTTAATACTATTCCTATTTTAAATCAAATTACCAAAATATACCACACTTTATTTGTAAGGTTTTCGACAAATCAACAACATTTCTTTATATAAAGCAAAAACAAACCATACTTTTTATGAATAAACGAGGACTCATTCTACTCTCGTCCAAACCTGCATCTCATTTTCTCCACGATTTGCCCAGACGTAGTATGGAACATAGGTCAAACATACCTCTTTCGATTGCTTTTCTTTAAATGGCTGGTATAAACCATTTTCCTCAGTTTTTAATGTTCGCTTCCCAAAGGCAGTAATTGCTTTTACTGACTCATGTTCAATTTTTTTATCTATTAAAGTAATTGACTTTGTAGCTTCTACTGAAAGTAAGTGCAAATCTTTTCCATTATCCACTTCCTCCAAACAATATACAATTGGACCTCTCATCAACGCTACTTTTCCTACCGTTTCCCGAACCTCTGTTCTTGCCGCAACCAATACTGGTTCCATTTGGAAAGATATTTGGATATGTTCTTCTTCTAACCAATTTTTTTTAAGGTACAAGTAACCATCCTCTTTTCTGATTTCAAATTGTTCCAAATCAGAAATTTGATATCCATTACACCAACCTGGTATTCTAAGTGCTAATTCAAAATCAGTATCTTTTGCACGAACGGATATTGCAACATGCCCTTCCCAAGGAAACTTGGATTGAATCGTAACCTCAATATCTTGATTACCGATTTTTTTTGTTAAACATGCACCCATATATAAATGGACAAATAAAGTCTTCTCTGATTCTGTGAATGCATAAGATCCAATCGAACTTAATAGTCTAGCCAAATTAGGAGGGCAGCAGGCACAGCCAAACCACTTTTGACGAATGGGTTTTACATGGTGCTTTCTCTCATCCTTATAACAGGCGATTGGATTGACTTCCAGTGGATTGACATAAAAGAAGCTTTTGCCATCCAGTGCCATACCACTTAGCACGCCATTGTATAAGGCTCGTTCCATAACGTCAGCATATTTTGCTTTTGGTTTAATTTCCAGCATCCTTCTCGCAAAAAATACCAAGCCTATAGAGGCACATGTCTCTGCATAGGCGGTATCATTTGGTAGGTCAAAGGCAAATGAAAATGCTTCTCCCATATGAGTACTTCCAATTCCCCCAGTGATATACATCTTCTTTTCTACCATGTCCTCCCATAAAGATTCACACGCTTCATACATACTTTTATCTTCGTTTAGACGTGCAAGATCGGCCATACCTGAATATAAATATACGGCTCGAACCGCATGCCCAACAGCTTCTTTTTGCTCTCTTACTGGTAAATGCGCCTGATGATAAGAATATTTTAAGTGATTTTCTTCTTTTCTGGTTTGATCTGGATGATTCTCCGAGTCAAAATAATACGGTTTTGTCCCTCGCTGTTCAATAAAGAAACTACTTAAGTCTAGGTACTTTCGATTTCCTGTAACCTCATAAAGACGCACCAAAGCCATTTCAGCTATCTCATGTCCTGGATAGCCTTTACACTTTTCTTCTTCCTCGCCAAAGTAATTATAAATATAATTTGCAAAACGCTTCGCAGCTTCTAATAGTTTATCTTTTCCTGTTGCTTCATAATATGCTACAGCTCCTTCCGTAAGATGACCAAAGCAATATAGCTCATGATGATCTCTAAGGTTACTAAAAATCTTATCCTTACCATTTATAATATAATAAGTATCTAAATATCCATCCTCTTGCTGCGCCCCACAAACAATATCAATTGCTTCATCTGCAATCTTTTCCAACGCTGGATCTGGATGTTGTGTGAGTGAGTAACCAACAGCCTCTATCCATTTTGAAAAGTCGCTATCCTGAAAAACAAAACCATAGAATTTTTCTTCTAAATGATTTGGGTCTTCGGGTAAGGCTTCAAATCCCCGAAAAGAATACTGAGGTTCTACATATTTATCACCTTTTTGAGCTTTTTCCTGATTCATCTTACCAGCAATCTTGAAATTGCGCATACAAAAACTTGGCGATGCACCTTCCACACGATCGTTTAATGCTTCCCACTGATAAGGAATCACTTCATTTCGTACCAATTCCATCTCTTTTTTCCAGAAAACATCTGTAATTTTCATTTGTCGAAGCGACACTGGGGTATTAAAACTATTATAATTCATTTTTCTCCTCCTTTAATTCATGGATAGTGCTCATTGATTACTTTCACACTATAGCACCTTCTATATTTTGGGTAAATATCACATCTATAGAAAAGGTGTCAAAATTCTATAAATTCATTTTAGACTCTTTATGTTCTATCTTTTTGATATTTTTTCCATCCTTTTGAGCTTACTGTATATTTTTATTTACTTTATCTATCTTATATTGTATATTATGTACATAGAAGTCGTAATTTTTAATATAACAAAACTATCTTTTTTCCATCTAAACTATCATTTTGTTTGTTCTATATTTATAATTACAGGAAAAATGCACCTATAAAAATGACACATATCGCTTTATCAGACGAAGCTATCAACTGATTTATTAACAGCATCGTTTCGAATGGCAGAAAGGAAATGTTGACATGAGAATATTATCGCTTCCAAGCAATCAGATGTTGCAACATGTAATTACTGGTAAATTCAAGGCGCCCTCCGCAGAATGGAAACATGAATTATTTAATCTAGTGGATTACGAATTATTTGTTATGACAGAAGGAGTTCTTTACTTAAGTTATAACGAAGAAAACTTTACCGTTAAAGCAGGCGAATACCTCTTACTACCACCTGCCAACTCTTGGAGACAGGGATTTAAAGAATCCTATTGTTCTTTTTACTGGTTGCATTTTTCTTTGCCTAAATCGTGCAAATCTGCGGATAATAATACAGATATCGGTTTCGACCACACGTTTACCCTTCCACAATCAGGAACGATACCGAAATTGGAAAAAATGGTAGTTTTGATGAAACAGTTACAAGATTCTGTAAAAACCAATTATCCAGAGCTTACTTTGAATGCAATGACTACTAGCATTATCACCGAACTATATGGCCAACTTTGTTTAAATACTCCCATTCAAACCAAAACAGTATCTCAAAAGCAAATTCATTCCGATATTATAGATTTTATTCAATTAAATATTTCAAAAAATATTAAAGTTTCTGATGTGGCAGCAAATTTTGGTTATAATGAAAAATATTTATCTCATCTATTTAGTGAGATATCTGGAATTTCATTGAAGCAGTTGATTATGCAAAGAAAAATGGAAGCTGCAAATTTTATGCTAACGGATACGAATACTTCGATTGCAGAAATAGCAAAATCTCTTGGTTTTGCTGACAGCCACAATTTTTCCAGAGCTTATAAGAAATACACTGGTCTTACACCAAGTGAATATAGAAATGCATTTGCCACTCGTTTGTTATATCACAAGTGATTTAAATCACCGAAAGGAGCTTCATATGGCCATATTATTTGAAACAAATTTAGCAAAAGTAAACGAACGAAAAATAATAAAACTTCCTCTTGCACAAAGCAGGCAACTTCCCTCACGTGGCATGGTAATGGCAAAGGTTATAATTAATAAAATCGACTTCCTCGTACCATTAGAGCCTGATGGCAAAGGAAGTCATTGGTTTGAGTTAAAGGATGATTTATGTAATGAACTAAAGCTAGTCATTGGTCAAACCCTCACCATTCAATTAGAATCCATTGATGAGTGGCCTGAACCAGAAATTCCAGACGACATAATGGATACAATCAAAAGTGCAGGACTTTTATCGCAATGGAATAATGTCACGACGAAAGCAAAGTGGGATTGGCTTCGCTGGATTCGTTCCACTAATAATTTGTCTACCCGTAATAAACGAATTCAAGTGGCATGTTCCAAATTAGAAAAAGGTGATAAAAGACCTTGTTGTTTTGATCGCTCACGTTGTACGATTATGGATGTATCTAAAACAGGTGTTTTAATTGAATAATTTTCTTTGAACCTTGCTTCTTTGGTGGATTGGCCTTTATCTTACTTAACTAACCTGATGTTTTCTAAAAGTATGATAAGCAATTGGTGTAAGTATAGTGCATACACCAATTGAAAACATTGGCAAAAACACATATGGTTTCACGATTAATCCAAACAAATCATATAAAATGAGATTCGTTCTGTTAACTCATTTAATGCATCCTTTATGACTATGTTAAGCTCTAATTGCTCTAAACAGTCTTCACTTGGAATCTCTGTACATAATTCTTGTGTCTTTGCTTTACGAAATGTGTCCATACAAAGATTTCTTGCTATGGTATAAAGATAAGCAAGCTTCTTTCCACGCTCAACATAAGAATTCTGTGTCAAATATCGAAGAAACGTCTCCTGTGTCAAATCCTCTGCTAATGACACATTTTTAACCTTATAAAAACAATATCTATATATTTTATCATATTGATTCTGGATATCAGCCTGCACATGGTAACCCCCCTTCAAATTGTATAACGTATTTTCATATTGACATGTGCGGTTATTTTTTATTTTATTGATTTTATTTTTATCCTAGGTAAATTAAATGCAAAATTGAAACTATTTATTTCAATTTTGCATAGTAAACTACCACTTAATGGTAAAGCCAATTCCGTTTTTTGTATATTCCACACTACATTTCATATGATGCAACTCAGCAATTCGTTTTACAACATATAATCCCATCCCAAAATGTTTTTCTTTTTGATTCTCCTCTTCATCTAATCGATAAAACATATCCCATATCTTATTTAACTCCACTAATTTTTTTGAAGCATGTACTGTATTGTCTATCCTAAATTGGTATTGCGACAATTGAATTTCAATAATTCCATTAAGAGGTGTATAACTAACAGCATTAGAAATCAGATTACGAATCGCAATAGTAAAGTACTTTTTATCAACTATAATGTTAATGTTTTCATTTGAAGTCACAATAATATGTATTTGTTTTTCTTTTATGAAAGGTTCATATTCCTTTAATAACCCTTGTAGGATTTTATTTATATTCTGTGATTCCATAATTAGATGAAAGTCATCCGCATTCATTTTAGATAATTCTAACATCTGTACAATGATATCATCCATATGATCTACATGATTGATGATTGTCTTGGCATAGTATTGATTTTTATCCATTCTAATGTTTTCACTGATATTTTCACTAAAACTTCGAATAATACTAAGAGGTGTCTTTAATTCATGTGCCATCGCATTGGTAAAATCCTTGCGATTTTGTTCAAGAGCAATCCGTTTATCATACATGGTAATCACCTGTACACTAATTAAAACTACACAAACCGTACATGCAACAAAAGCAAATATATAGATATATTTCAAATGATTGATTGCTGCCAGATATGGGTATGCCGTTGCATTTATTTGTATCTGGAATATATCATCACGATAAGAGGCGAGTGACGTGTAATTCATTCTTTTTTCCCATATACCTTGTGTTTTTATGACAAACTTATAATCTTGTGCTTCTGTGTTAATATAATCTGCTTGCTGTAAGTAGGAATCATCATACCACTTTTCCCAGTTTTTATAACCTTTTTCCATATACGGAATAGTAAAACTTACCTCCCAAAGCTTTTTTGTATCCTCTTTTATATCTTGATTATGCCATTCCCAGACAATTTCGCTATCAATTTGAACCATACTTGGATTAGACATAGCATGCATTTGATTTGTTAAGGGATCAATTTGCGAATGATAAGTGCCATCGGCTTCATGCCATATCACGCGTTCTATATAAAGTTTTGCTGGTATCATTTCTTTTTGTTCTTCGACCGTTCCAATCAATACGCGATATGTTTCACTGGTATTATTTGTATAATTCTTACTTATGTATTGCATCACTCTCTTTAACTCTTCATTGGTTAGGAATTTATCCAAATCAAAAAATATGTTTTCTTGAACTTCTAACGTATCATCATAATAACTGTATTGAATCTTCGTTTGATCCTTAAGATTCTTATTTTTATCATATATAAAATAGCTCATCTGATTAAATTCACTTTCTGGCTCTTTTATATCATAGTATAAAAAGTACTCGTCCAAATACTCGTCTGGCGATTGATAAATATCCATTCTCTCCCAATACCACAATCTGGATTGTACCTCGTATAACATGCTAGAAACATTGCCAACACTCGTGTGTAAATCATTTTCAAACTTATTTTCATATTCATGTTCTATAATCATCGTAAAGATACACATCATTGCAAGATACAAAACCATAAAGCCAGTACTTATTTTTAACACTAACCTTCTCTTTTCTCCTTTTTTCAATCCACTACCTCCATTTTATATCCGACTTTTGTGACAGTCTTTATGTAGTTTCCATATATCCCAAGATTCTTTCTAAGCTTTTTAATATGATTATCTACCACCCTTTCATTTCCATCAAACTCATATCCCCAAAAGCGGATTAATATCTGTTCTCTTGTAAGAATCCGCCTTGGATTTTCCATGAAAAATAATAAGATATCATATTCTTTTGGTGGCAGAAAACAATCTTTTTGACCTGCCTTTACTCTTCTTGTTTTGGTGTCTACCATAAGATCACCAATTTTTAACTCATGTATTATGTAACTACCTCTAGCCCTTGCAATTAAGGCCATTGCTTTGGCATAAACAACTGGTAACGAAAAAGGCTTTGTTACATAATCATCTCCACCTTTTGAATAGCCATTTAGCTCATCTTCCTCTGAGATTCTTGCTGTAATAAAAATAATCGGAACATCGCTAGATTGGCGAATCTTTTTGCATACCAAAAAACCGTCTAGTTTTGGTATCATCACATCTAATAGAATCAGATGAAAGTTAGTATTCTCTGCAACCTCTATTGCTTCTTTCCCGTTTGTAACACATGTAACATCCCAATTTTTGTCTTGAAAATAATCCGATACCGCCTCTTGTAAAAACAAATCATCTTCTACAATTAAAAGTTGATATTTCATAGCTCTTCCTCCTTAGGCTTCCATTATAAAAAGTTATTATATCCTTTTTGTATCTTTTGGAAAAATTCTTTAGTTTACCATAATTATTTTATGTCAATAATGTTCTTAATTTTAAAAATGCAGGAGTTTTATCTCCTGCATCTTGATTAATTTTAATATTTATTTTCATTATATCGACATAGCTTTGCAAATTCAATATAGGAATCACTAGTACCTTTATTACCTTGCTAACTCGGATATTTCCATCTGTGATATTGTAATTAGTGTTACTTTTAACGATTCTAGTTATTTTTCAAAGATTGCTCTCCAACTTGGTAGCGAAATTTTAATATAAATATTTAATCTTTGGTAAATTTAGATTCCATTTGTAGCTAAACATTCGAATTAATACAATTAAGCATAACGAAAGGTATGCTGCATTTATCATGCCACAATAACTGTATAAAAAGCGAAGTAAAATTGCTCCAGCGATTCCTGCAATGCAATAGATATCACTTTGAAATACAACAGGCTTTCGATTGATAATAATATCTCTTAGCAAGCCCCCACCAACCCCTGTTATAGAGGTTACAAATATAAATAGTATAAAATTATACTCGTTATCAATCGCCTTAATTCCAGAGGATACAACAAACGCTGCCAATCCTATTGCATCAACAAACACAAGCATACTGTGGTTCTTCCATTTACACTTAAGAAATATAGCAAGTGTTGTAGCTATCAATATTAAAACAATCGCACTATAACTATGGAAAAATATAGGTATCCCTTCACCTGTAACAATATCTCTTATGATTCCTCCGCCCATAGCCGTTATAATTCCTAATATGTATACCCCTAATAAATCAAGTTCTTCTTCCATAGCAGTATTAGCACCTGATATTGCAAAGGCAAATACGCCGATATATTCTAAAAATGTAATTCCTTCCATCTAACTTCCCTGTAACCTTTCATATTTTTACACACAAAAAAGAGGCATATTATACCTAAAAAATAAATATAACACGCCTCTGTATTTTAACCTGAAAGATTCTCATAATTTTTTGCTATGATTGCTTCTTCGGTGCTATGCTTTCCAGAGTATCGTCCAAATTCGGTCCTTTTGCCTGAGAGTTTGTTGCGTCTTCACCTTCGGCTCTGCCTCACAAAAAATCTATCTACCTTCGATAGATGCACTTGTTGCAGTATCTCCCGAACTCTTCTTCCGATTAATTCTTACTCATTATATTGTAAAAAGTCTGCAATGTCAATCCATCTTTTTGACAAGTGAATTCTTTATTGGAGCAATACATCACCCATTACTCCTGAGAGAAAAAAGCTTGCAAATTACCTCTTATACTCTTGTACTTTAACGAGCTATTTGATATGCCCATTTCTATGATGTCTTCTACAGACAGCAATGTAACGGTCATTAGCTCCCATAACAATCTGTTCTCCACTTCGAATCATGTTACCAGCTTCATCAAATCTAGCGTTACAAGTAGCTGCCTTACCACACCAACATACCGTTTTTATCTCTTCTATTACATCAGCCCAAGCCATTAACCACATGCTGCCTTCAAAAAATTCTCTTTTAAAATCAGTTCTAAGCCCGTAACATATAACTGGAATCTTTAAATCATCAACAAGATGAACTAAAAATTCAACCTGATTCTTCGTAGCAAATTGTGCCTCGTCAACAATGATACAATCATAAGCTCTTAATTCCTGTTCTTGCATCTGTATTAATTGTTCTAAATAAATACATCTACACTTTAGACCGATTCTGGATGATACATAAGCATCCCCATCTCGGGTGTCTAATTGAGGTTTCACAAGCAAAGCTTTCTTTCCTCTTTCTCTATAATTGTACTCAACCATTAATGCATTGGCGCTTTTAGAACTACCCATGGCACCATATCTAAAATATAACTTAGCCATTCAAATTACCTTCCTAATCTTTTCGTAATATAAAATTATATCTTTTATTAAATTGTGAATTATCACGTCACATACCTGTTACATATAGTAACATAAAGTTGAATATGGTACAATTCCTAAATGAAAAGAAAAGAAGACAATCCTAACTATTGTAATTAAGAAGCAATTAATTATTTTAATGTTGTGGAATAATATGGCACCGTTAAATACTGTCCTTCATGTATCTTATCATCATCAAGTGAATTCAAATGCTTCACTTCTTTAATATAATCACTAATTGATTCATACTCTGCTGTTATGTAAGCACTTGCAACTTCCCAAAGCGTATCCCCGCTTTGAATCTGAATACTTGTATAATATTTAATCACTTGATCTTCAGACTGATTACTCTTTGCTAACGAAATAAAACTTCCATAAGTTACTGCAATCGCTATCACGAAACATAGCGTCATTACTATAATATAAAACTGTTGCTTATCTGCTTGGTTATATTGTCTGTTCATACTATCTCCTCCCAATCGAACATACTTTTCGAACAATTGTTCTGTATGTTGTAATTGTATTATACGAACAGATGTTTGTCAATAGTTTAAAATAAAAAAATCGAACAAATTTTCGATTGAATTTGTTCGATTTCTATTACGGTATTTCATTTATATATGTGGAGTATCCTTTTGCATATATTCCAAGTAGTCTCTTATAATTTTTACTGCTCCTTCAACACCAACAATACTGCTGTCAAGTGCTAAATGATAACTTGAAGTCTCTCCCCACCTTTTACTAGTATAATAGTTATAATAGCTAGAGCGACTTTTATCCGTTTTATGTATTAAATCTTTTGCCTTTGCTTCGGTTAAATTATATTTTTCTACTATTCTTTTTATTCTGTCTTCTAATTTCGCATGAATAAATACATTTAAACAATTTTTATAATCTGCTAATGCATAATCGGCACAACGCCCTACTATCACACAAGATTCTTGATTCGCTATTTTTTTAATTGCATCAAATTGAGCTAGAAATACTTTATGATTCAGTGGCATATCAATAAATGCAGAAGAGCTATATCCCAGAGAATATGTATCCATTACGAGTGAATATAGGAAACTATTTGTAGGCTTTTCATCATGATTTTCAAATAATTCCTCACATAATCCGCTTTCCTTTGCTGCTTTTTTTAATAATTCTTTATCATAACAATTAATTCCAAGTTCCTTTGCCAATAATTGGCCTATTTCACGTCCTGCACTTCCGTACTGTCTTCCGATTGTTATTACTGTGTTATTTGACATAATGTATCACCCTTTCTGCCATTTTTATTACACGATATTTCTTTTACTTCGTGTAATAGCTAAGAGCAAAGCTCTATCACCAACAAAGTAGTGTCCTTTTTAATAATTATATTATACTACAAATATAGTGAAAATTAAAGGTAATTTTTTTATATGTCTAACAATTCTCTTAAAAAACCTAGGCTAGCTAATAGCCTAGGTCAGAATAAGTAATCGTGTTATTTAAAAATCAAGCACTCTCATTTAAATCACACAGTAAAAGAATTACTTTTGTTTTGCGAGTCTTTTTGTTATCTCTTTCGCGTATGGAGTTGCCGCCAATCCTCCCAAACTTGTTTCACGCAATGAAACATCCATTCGTTCTCCAACCGCCCTCATGGCATCAATTACCTGATCGGCTGGTATCTTACTTGTAATACCCGCTAATGCCATATCTGCACAAGATAGTGCATTCATAGCTCCTATTACATTTCTTTTGATACATGGTACCTCTACTAAACCCGCCACTGGGTCGCAAACAAGTCCAAGAAGGTTTTTTAGTGTCATTGCTACTGCATTTGAAATCTGATAAGCATTTCCACCTTTGATATGAACCAATGCTCCAGAAGCCATTGCTGATGCCGTTCCTACCTCCGCTTGACACCCTCCTGCCGCGCCAGCAATAAAAGCACGTTTTGCTATCACTTCACCTATGCCTGCTGTGACATACAAAGACTCAATGATTCGTTCATTCGCAATACCTTTTTCACGAAATAAAGGTAACAAGACTGCAGGTAAAACTCCACAGGCACCAGCGGTTGGAGCTGCTACAATTCTCTTCATGCAAGCATTGGATTCTCCCATTTGCAGCGCCTGTGCAATAACCATTGAGATAAAACTTCCACAAAAGGTATCATTTTCTTTATAATAGCTTTCCATTCGACCACCATCACCACCTACCAGGCCACTTGCAGATTTCTCATTTTTGTCATAGTTATCACCTGCTAATTGCATTGCCTCCCAGAGGGATTGCATTGTATTTATGGAATCCTCTTTGGAAACCTTACGTGAATCTATATCATCTAACAGTACAGCTTCCCAAAATTCTATTTTTTCTGTTTCACAAACCTCTTCAATCTCCTTCAATGCACTATAACTCATACGTTTCTCCTTCAACATTCACATATGTTACTTTGATAATTCCTTCTAAATGCTCCAACCACTTAATAGACTCTTGTGGAACTGGTTGGTCTGTCTCAATTACCATAACTGCATAACCACCTCGTTTATCTCGATATAATTGCATGGTCGCAATATTGACCGCTTTATGTGACAACGTTGACGTTACTTCTGCGACATGACCAGGTTGATCTATATTATGCACAATTAACGTTGGACTATCTCCTGTAAAATTAACATCGATACCGTCCAACTTATTAATCAATATTCTGCCACCACCAATGGAGGAGGCTTGAATCTCTAATTCCTTCCCCTCATCTGCTGTTAGCTGTAATAACACAGTGTTTGGATGCGCATCTTTTATATTTATTTCAGAAATTTCAAACTCCATACCCTTTTTCTTTGCAATTTCAAAGCTTTTGGGAATCAGCATATCATCTGGTGTCATTCCCAATAATCCTGCAACAATAGCTCGATCCGTTCCATGCCCTTGCCCTGTTGCTGCAAAAGAACCATGAAAAAAGATTTTTGCATTTTGGGGTGTTACGCTTAACATTCTAGAAGCAATTAAACCTATTTTTACTGCTCCTGCTGTATGTGAACTTGAAGGGCCAACCATAATTGGTCCCAGAATATCAAAAATACTCATAGCAATAACCTCTCTTTTCTATTACTATAACGAACAACAAAGAGTTCCCTTACAAACCTACGAACTTTTCGATTATATAAAAAGAATGTACTATAAAGTACATTCCCCTTTGAATTATAATATTATACTATTTTTTAATAAATATATGATAAATTATAAAAATACGATTCCTATAGTCGGCTTACAATTGCTTTCTTCTTTCGCTAGTAAATTCATCAACTTCTTAACTTATCTAATAGTGAAACAAAGTAAGAAGGCAATGGTGCTTCAAATTCTACGTATTCTTCTGTTCTTGGATGATGAAACCCAAGTACCATCGCGTGCAGCGTCTGTCCATCGAGTGAAAAGCGTTGCTTGGAAGGTCCATATACGCTATCACCTAGAATTGGATGTTGAAGGCTAGCCATATGAACTCTAATTTGATGGGTTCGACCTGTTTCTAATTGACATTCTATATACGTATAGTTTCCAAAACGTTCTATCACTTTATAATGTGTGATTGCTTCTTTGCCGTTTTTGTGATTGATTGCCATTTTTTTTCGTTCAATTGGATGTCTTCCAATTGGTGCATTAATCGTTCCTTCTTCTTCCTTTATATTTCCATAAACTATTGCACGATATTTTCTAGTAATCGAATGTACCTTTAACTGTTTGGTTAACGAAAGATGAGCATTATCGTTTTTACAGATTACTAAGGCACCTGTTGTATCCATATCAATGCGATGTACAATCCCAGGTCTAAGTACTCCATTGATTCCAGATAAGTTCTCCTTACAATGATACATAATTGCATTTACTAAAGTTCCATCGTAATGTCCTGCGCTTGGATGTACCACCATATTCTTAGGTTTATTGACAACTAATATATCTTCATCTTCAAAAAGAATATCAAGTGGTATATTTTGAGGCCTTATTTCAAGTGGAATCGCATCTGGAATGGTAATTACAATTACATCACCCGTACTAATTTTATAGTTTGCTTTCACAATTTTTTCATTTACAAGCACTTGATTGTCTTTGATTAGTTTTTGAATATAAGAACGAGTTTGATTTTCCAAGAGTTCACTTAAGTATTTATCGATTCGCTCTCCTACATAGCTTTCATCCACCAAAAATTTATTTTGCGTCATCATTTTCTCCTGCGTGTTTCGAAGAACCCAAATCAATAAACTTAAAGTCCTCTTCTTTATAGATAAACATTATGGAAATGATGAGTAACGCGGCGGCTACAGTTACATAGCAGTCTGCTACATTAAATATCGGAAAATTAATTAACTCAAAGTAAAAAAAGTCAACTACATAATTCTTACTAACACGATCAATCATATTTCCTATGGCACCAGCGGCCATTAGAATAGCCAAAATCCGAAGTAGGTGGTATTTCTTTGTAGATGGCATTTTATTGTATAAATAGGCAATTGCAACCAAGATAATGATGCCTGTGATAACAAAGAAACCTTTTTGTCCCTGTAAGATACCAAAAGCCGCTCCTCGATTTTCCAAGTACCGAAGTTGAAACACTTTTTCTATTATAACAAATGGCTCCTGATTCATTAACTTGTTAACTGCAAGCATTTTTGTCCATTGATCAAATGCAATTAATATAATGATTGATACAATACCCGCAATATTAAACATCATTCTTTTGTTATTATTGTTTGATTTATTCATTTTCATCCTCATCAAATATTATAAATTGAATTGCTTCAAGTATCTCGTCATCTGTTACTGTTTGATCCATAATTGCTTTTCCCATTTTTTTAAGAAGAATAAATTTAATTTGTCCGCTGTCCATCTTCTTATCTCGTTTTGTTGCCTCTAGTACTTGGTTTGCATCCAAACCTGAAACAGTAATTGGAAGATGAAAAGCTACGTACATATCTCTAATTTCATAAAATTCTTCTTTTGTTAATAATTCTTTTTTATATGAAATATACGCAGCAGCAACGCTTCCTAACGCAACGCATTCGCCGTGAAGTAATTCAAAATTCTTTAGCTTTTCAATTGCATGGCCAATGGTATGGCCAAAATTTAGAAGTGCCCTATCCCCTTCTTCTTTCGGGTCTTTTTCTACCACAGCACTCTTTATCAGACAACTTTCATATACCATTTCCTCTAAGGTATCCATATCTTTTTCATAAATCTCATATAAATGTTCAATGAGCCATATATAGTATCCTTCATTTTTAATTAAACCATGCTTTAATATCTCACCCATGCCTGAATAATACTGGACTTCCGGTAAACTTTTTAGTACACTTAAATTCATATAAACTAGTTTAGGTTGATGAAACGCTCCAACCATATTTTTATAAGAGTCAAAATCAACGCCCGTCTTTCCACCTATGCTGCTATCAACCTGTGACAAAAGAGTCGTTGGAATCTGAATAAAATCAATTCCTCTTAAGTAGGTTGCCGCCGCATAACCAGTCAAATCGCCAACCACACCACCGCCAAGTGCAACTAACATATCCTTTCGATCAAACTTTTCAAGGATTAGCTTCTCATATAAAGCTTTTACCGTATCTAAATTCTTATTTTCTTCTCCTGCTGGAAATGTAAATACTACTACTTGGCTAAATATTTCTTTTAGTATCTCTTCTAATTGCTTTGAATAAATTGATTCTACATTACTATCTGTTACAATACATATTTTCCGATTTTCCAAAGCAAAAAGCTTCAGCTCATTTGCAAGCTGGTCAAAGGACGACTCAATCACAATATCATATAAGTTGACCTTTTTTGTTTTTCCGTGAATTGTTAAGCGCTTTCCCATTTACGCGTCCCTTTCTCAATTAAATATATTTTTTAATCTCTACAAATACTTTACCTTTTTTTGTGTGTGACAAAATACCTGTAAAAACAAATTTTCCTACACCTCTAATTGAAATAATATCATTTTCTTTTATTATCTCACTGTTTGCCTCTATCAGTCTTCCATTTAAAAAAGCCTTTTTTCCAAGAATGTAATCTACCGCCTGACTTCTTGATGTTGCGCAACACAAAGCGATTACACTGTCAATTCTTGTGGATGAAATAGAGCCTTTTATCATTTTAAATTCAGGCTGATAAGTAAAATCACCAAGCGTTTCAACTGTAACTGAAACATTAGTATGTTTTACTTTTGTTAGTTGTTCCACAAAAAAATCTGTTAGTTTTTCATGGCAAAATAATATCGCTTCATTTTCTTTCACTAAAATATCACCAACTTTACAACGATCAATTCCAAGGTTAATAATAGCTCCTAAAAAATCTCGATGTGTCAATGTATCCGCAAATTTGTGATTAACTGGTTTGATTTTAATGACTGCAATAGGATAATGTGATTGATAATCATAACAAAAAGCATCAGGTATAAATGCAATCATCTGACGCTCGGCTGATTCATAGCCCCCAAAAGCTTGATACCTTACAGTATGAAGCTCTTTGGTAATGCCATAAAAAATATTTAGTTCATTTAGATTTAAAAAATCTGTAAAGACCAAAATTCCTCTATGAAAGGCTACGTTACTCAGTTCAATAAAACGTTTACTTAATAATGTTTCTTCCTTTGTCATTTCTTTTAAATCTCAGTATGTAGTGCTGGTACATCAAAGGCTCCACTTAGTAAATCTTGAAAATCACCTGAAATATCAACACTTGGTGGTGTTATAATAAAAATATAATTTGAAATCTTTTGTAAATTACCACTAATTGCGAAACAAGAACCTGAAGTAAAATCAATAATTCTTTGAGCAATGTCTACATCAAGTCCTTCCAAATTCAAAATAACAGCTCGTCCAGTTAATAATGTCTCTGTTACTTCTCTTGATTCTTCCATTGATGTTGGTTTAATCACACAAACTTCCATACCGCCCACCTGCTTTCTTGAAGGTCGCATTGGTGTTACTTTTGAATTGCTTGTCTTCACTGCTTTTGGTTTGAATTTTGTATCATTTTCATAAAAACTATCATCTATATCTTTTGCTGTATTTTTCTTCTTTGGTTTTACATCATCGTAATCGTCATCATAGAAATCATCTTCATAATCATCTTCATCATTCAGACGCATTACATCCAAAAATTTATCCATTATTCCCATATTTACCTCCATCTGAACACTCTTTTACAATATCAAAGCATACTGCAAAGAATTGTTATAGCAAATGTTATCATTTACTGCAACAACTAATGTACAGAATTTATTTTCTTAATGTTAAATATTATAGTTTCTTTCTCCAAAAATACCGGTTCCTACTCTAACATGCGTTGCACCTTCTTCAATCGCAACCTCATAATCGCCAGTCATTCCCATTGAAAGAATATTCATACTAACATTATCAATGTTTTTTGTTTTTATGTCAACAGATAATTGCTTTAATTTGTGAAAAATATACCGATTTTCTTCTGAATCTTTCACAAATGGTGCTATAGTCATAAGTCCTTTTACCAAAATATTGGGTAATTTTGAAATTTCTTCCACAAATGGCAAGGCTTCTTCAACACGAATTCCATATTTACTTTCCTCTTGCGCTACATTAACCTCGATTAAAATAGAAGCCGTCACGTTCTTTTTTGCTGCCTCCTGACTAATTGTCTCAGCCAATCTCAATGAATCCACTGAATGAATAAGGCACGCTTTATCAACAATGTATTTCACTTTGTTTCTTTGTAAGTGACCAATCATATGCCAATTAATATGATTTGGTAATTGCTCATACTTATCACACAGTTCTTGTACCTTGTTTTCTCCAAAATGAAGGATTCCTTCTTCCAATACCTCTTCAATCATAGAAATTGGCTTTGTCTTACTAACTGCAATTAAAGTCACTTCACTTCTATCTCTACCTGCTCTTTTACATGCATTTGTAATTTTATGTTCTACTAAATCTAAATTATCCTTAATCATGAAAACACTCACTTTCCTTAATATATAATGTCATCTTCTTCAACCGCTTTACCATCTAAAACAATATGATCAAAGACAGCAATTCCATATGTTGTACCTTCCTCCACGATATAGTACTCTTCGTTTTGAAATAAAATATTGATCTGTTTGAATTGCGCATATCCTTTGTTTATATTATAAACACCAGTAAGCTTGTCTGTTTTACCAATTGGATATCGGTCGGTTGAATCTGTTTTTACGATATAATTACCAGTTTC
Source organism: Candidatus Galacturonatibacter soehngenii (assembly GCF_008830185.1). Taxonomy (GTDB): domain Bacteria; phylum Bacillota; class Clostridia; order Lachnospirales; family Lachnospiraceae; genus Lachnotalea; species Lachnotalea soehngenii. The sequence continues at coordinate 414,039 of NZ_WAGX01000004.1, read as the reverse complement.
AAATTCATGTTTTTCCACATAGTAATCTTCATCCGTTGAATAGTAAATGTTTGGTTGCACAAATTGTGTCATACTTTTACCATTCTCATCAAAGGTTTCAAGTAGAAAACCAATATTTTTATTGTCGCCGCCTTGCGTCGCATATTCTACTGGTATTGTATAAAAATCTTTCTCAACTACAGCACTTAATGGTATCTTAAGTCCCTCTTTACTATTTACCATAAACTCAACGTCAATAAAACGATCCGTCGCATAGCGAATAACAGAACTGGTTAAGTCTAGTTTTGCATATGGCTTACTATTCATTCGAATAATACTAAAACCTGCGTTGGCTTTTACTCCATCCTTTTTAAACTTAATTCTCATTGTTTCTCTTTCAGCATACTCATTTGCTTTTTCTTCATCCAATGGTATGATAATCGACCACGCTTCATCTGTAATTAATTTGTACGCCACATCACCTGCATTAACCAAATCTGAAGTTTTAACAGGTGTTTTTTTGTAATTTTCGTAGTTAAACATATCTTCTGTAAGTGTATCTATGGTTACACCTTCATATCCATCTATCGAATATACTACCAACCCTTCCGTTGGAGCAGAATAGGTGGTAAAAACACCAGCATTTTCACTACTTAAATCAGCCAGACTATTCAACAAGTTAATGTTTACTAGTTCCAGTACTGTATTTTCAATATCGTATTTAAAATTATATACACTTTTAAAATTATTGGAATCAAAATTATTTGCAAAACTCGAAATTTCTGTTTTAAGTGATTTAATATCTTGCTCTGTAAGTGTACTTTCACTTTCTGTTGTATCCGATAAAATCTGTTCTAATTTTCCTGTTTCGTCAATTGTATAGACTGTTTGTCCTGTTCCAATTTTTTCTCCTTCTCTGGCATAAAAATTAACATAGCCAGCCTTCTCGCATGCGACAATTGTCTCATTACGAAGTATCAATCCTTGATAGGTATTATTTGTTGCTAAAGAACCTTTATTTACTTCATATACTGAAATCTTGGGATTAACGATATAAACAAAAACACTGATTAATATGTAAATAAAAATAATACCAAAGATTATTATACCGATATTTATGTTTAATGGTCTGCGATACTTTGTAACCTTATTATTTCTAGATGCCAAAAAAAATTCCTCCCAATTTCAATTTGATTTACTCATGCTTGTTTCCTTCCGATAGCCTACACTCTGCAACTTCGTTCCTTCGTGTAATAGCTCTAGAGCTTCGCTCTATCGCTAACTTATCGGGTAAAACAAATGTCTGCTTCGCAGTCGCTTGTTTTCCTTCCGATAGCCTACACTCTGCAACTTCGTTCCTTCGTGTAGTAGCTCTAGAGCTTCGCTCTATCGCTAACTTATCGGGTAAAACAAATGTCTGCTTCGCAGCCGCTTGTTTTCCTTCCGATAAGCCTACACTCTGCAACTTCGTTCCTTCGTGTAGTAGCTCTAGAGCTTCGCTCTATCGCTAACTTATCGGGTAAAACAAATGTCTGCTTCGCAGCCGCTTGTTTTCCTTCCGATAAGTTACATTATATACAACTTGTACTTTTATATCAATAATAATGCTTTCTAAATATTGTATTTTTATTAGACCTAAGAAGATAAATGCCGTATAAAAATTACATATTTTACCACTCATAATTAAATAAAAAAACATCAAACTAATAGTATATTAAGGAGGTAATAAATATGGATTCAAGAGGATTAGATTATACATTATTAACAATTGCAATCATTGGAGCTGTGAACTGGGGCCTCATTGGATTTTTCCGATTCGATCTTGTTGCATTTCTTTTTGGAGAAATGACTGTTTTTTCAAGAATCGTATACGGCATTGTTGGGCTATCCGGTCTTTATATCATTAGCTTATATGGTAGAATTGGTGCAATGAACAAAGCTTAAACTTATGATTATCGATTAAAAGGAATACGAATGTATTCCTTTTAATCGCAATCCAATCAATTACATAATTCAACTTGCACCTTTCAAATTAGAATGCAAAAAGTTGCTCTTGTTATGAATAAAAGCTGTTGCTTCTAGGCAACAGCTCAATTTTTCATGTTAAGAACTTTTTATCTATGAAAAGATTTATCTTTTTGTCTTTTTTATAATGATTCAATTAAATATGATTTTACCATATCTGTTAAATTACTTTCATCATCTGAAACACTAATTGTAAAATTCACTTTGAATTTTTCACTTATCTTTGATAGTTTTTCAATCGCATGATCTATTTCTAAATTGTCAATATGTGCAATTTTTAAAAAGCTATCAAGGTAAACTTCTTCTAAATCATAGTCCTGCGAAATAATTCCACAAATAAAACCAATAAATTCATCACAATTTTCAAGTGGATAATCTAAAACATTAATTAATCTAACTTTATTACTAAGTTCATGAATATTTCTTGTGCTCTTATCTAAGTAGACGATATTTCCTGAAGTACTTTTTACCTTATTGTTCACTGAATTAAGTAGTAACTTTGTCTTTCCCTTACCCTTTTTTCCTACAATCAAACTTATCATTGTAATCTCCTCCTTAGACATATTGTTCCAATAGAAAAACACAACACTCGTTAATTGATTTATGATTTAATTCATTATAGCCTAAATAAGAGAAAAAAACAACTACTATTTGTTGATTTCGCCCAAAATGTCAGTCATTTGCGTATACAAAATACTTCTACTTCCAGCCTTTAAAACAATTGATATATATGGGTTACCTGACTCATTTTTACTTAATAACACCAAACAAGACCCCGCTGCATTCGTCGTACCTGTCTTTCCACCAATAACAGTTACTCCTTCTGGAGACTTTTCATCGCCTTTTAAATATAAATTAGTGGTTTTAAAAGTGATTTCTTTTGATGAACCATTACTTAATGTATAAGAGGTTGTCCATGAATCAGTATTAATAATTTCTACAAATTTATCATATTTCATAGCAGCATTAAAAATCAGATACAAATCATATGCAGTTGTATAATGATTTTCATCTGATAATCCATGTGGGTTAACAAAATTAGAGTTTGTAGCACCAAGTTTCTTGGCTGTTTCATTCATTAAATCAGAAAATTCCTCTACACTTCCTGATATATATTCTGCGATAGCAACACCAGCATCATTTCCAGAATACATCAACAAACCATGCAATGCCTGTTCTAACGTAATTTTATCCCCTTCTTTAAAACCACATAATTGAGCACCTGATTCCTTAATTTCTGCATCTTTTGAAACAGTAATTACATCGTCTAGCTTGCCCTTTTCCAGTGCTATCAAAGCGGTTAAGACCTTCGTTATACTTGCTGGATATAATTTTTCATTGACATTTTTGGCATATAATACCTGGCGTGAGTCCACACCAAACAAAGCAGCTGCCTCCGAAAGAGAATCATCAATATCATCGGAGAGTACATTGTCCGAAACAACACATAAATCAGCTGCAAAAGGTTTTAATGTTAAGTTCTCAGCTACATTTGTTATGTTATATGCATAATCACTATTTGTTATATCGTATTCTTTTGTAAATTTTTTATCTGCACAGCCTGTAAATAATACAGAAACTGTTAGTATCGTAATTAACGAAGTAATTACTTTATTTGTACATTTCACGCCACTCTAAGTCTCCTCTGTCAAGTGATTTGATCAATAATTCTGCAGTAGCTAAATTGGTAGCCAGTGGAATATTATGCATATCGCATAATCTAATTACATTATTTACATCTGGCTCGTGTGACTTTGGAGCTAGTGGATCGCGAAGAAATATTACCAAATCAATTTGGTTGTGCTCTATTTGAGCTCCTAACTGTTGCTCTCCTCCCAAATGCCCCGCTAAATATTTGTGAATATTTAAATTTGCTACTTCTTCAATTAACCTTCCTGTTGTACCAGTAGCAAATAGCTCATTTTTACTTAAAATGCCGCGATACGCAATACAGAAATTTTGCATCAATTTTTTCTTTGAATCATGTGCTATTAAACCTATATTCATACAATACCTCCTTAATATTTTTTAGGCTGAAGCCCAACATTAAAAACAAATCCCATACCAATAAAAATACTGACCAGAGATGTTAATCCATAACTTACAAACGGTAATGGAATACCAGTATTTGGCATTAATCCAGTTGCAACACATATATTAACAAAACTTTGGCAAACAATCAATGCCGCCATACCAGAGCAAATAAGTGTCCCCGAAAAATCTTTTGCATTTCTACCAATCCTAAGACATTCCAACGCAATTAATAATAATAGAACTATTATAACACATCCGCCGATAAATCCAAGCTCTTCTCCTACAACTGCAAAAATAAAATCTGTATGAGGCTCTGAAATAAAATTTCCATTTTTAACAGACGAAATAATATTATTATTAAGTCCTTTACCAAATAATTGTCCGGAACCAATCGCAATTTTTGAATTCAATTGCTGGCGTGCCAAATCAGAATATTGTTCTGGCTGCAGCCAAGCTAATACTCGGTTAGCCTGATATCCTTTTAGTAACTTCTGCCCAGGTTGCAAAATAATGCTAATTCCTATGATAAGCATTGGAATCGTAACCGCTGCAACACTTAGTATTATTTTATAACTTAATCCTGAAACAAACAAGAGTACGCAAAAAATTAATGCTACAACAATACTTGTTGATAACGCCGGTTGGGATACAATCAAGTACAAAGGAACACCAATCAAAACTGCAGTCAAAGCTAATATTCTAACAGTATTGATTTTTTCCTGATATTTGGTAAAAAACTTCGCAAAAAATAAAATTAAAAATATCTTACTAAACTCCGATGGTTGAAAACGTATGCCGGCAATTTCAACCCATCTAACTGCACCACCAGCATCGTCACCAACAACTTTAACTAAAAGCAACAGTATAATATTTACAATATATAATAGCCAATAGAAATTTAGGATATAGGAGTAATCCATAAGAGATACAACAAGTAAAGCCACTAATCCCAAGGCTAGTCCCATAATCTGTTTGTTCTGGAGAGAGGATCTTGCACTTCCCACAAATAGAACTCCTAAGACAGAAATCGCTATTATTAAAATAAGTAATCTAAAATTGTAATTTTTAATTTCATACTGTTTTAACATAAATATTCTCCAGTTTCTTTATTCAGAAGTCTGTTTCAACTTCTTAATCGGTATATTTGCATATAGCGCAGGAATTCCTTTACTACCATCAATGTCTGTTTGGGTAATTTGAATATCTAATCCCTCTGCATCCACTTCCAAATATTTTGATATAACCTTAATGATATCATTTTTAATCATTTCCATGACTTCTGGTGAGCAATTAGCTCTATCTGATACTAACACTAACTTTAAGCGATCCTTTGCAACATCGCTTGAATTTTTCTTCCGGAAAAAATCCATAATGTTCATACTAACTGCCTCCTTAGTTTTTCTTAAATAAATTCGCTATTTTCGCAAACAAACCATTTTCTGTACTAAAATCCATTAATGGCACTTCTTCACCCAATATTCTATGACAAATATTCATATAAGCTTTTCCAGCTAATGTGTCAGAACCTACTAATGGTTCTCCTTGATTGGTAGAAATAACAATTGCCTCATCATCAGGTACGGCACCAATTAAGTTTATTGCTAAAATATCCACAACATCATCAATCGACATCATATCGCCTCTTTTTACCATATCTGGTCTTAGACGATTTACAATTAAATCAATTTTTTTCATACTATTTGCTTCTAAAAGTCCAATGATACGATCTGCATCTCTAATTGCTGAAACTTCAGGTGTTGTAACAATAAGTGCTCGATCAGCACCTGCAATTGCATTCTTAAATCCTTGCTCTATTCCTGCAGGACAATCAAGAATTATGTAGTCAAACTCTTCACGAAGCTCGTCTGTGAGCTTTTTCATCTGTTCTGGTGTAACAGATGTTTTATCTCTTGTTTGAGCAGATGGTAACAAATAAAGATTTGGATATCTTTTGTCTTTGATTAAAGCCTGTTTAATTCTACAATTTCCTTCTACTACATCTACCAGATTATAAACAATACGATTTTCAAGTCCCATTACAACATCAAGATTTCGTAGACCTATATCTGTATCAATAAGAACAACTTTTTGATCAAGCTTTGCAAGACCTGTTCCTACATTTGCAGATGAGGTTGTTTTACCAACTCCACCTTTACCCGATGTTACTACAATTACTTCACTCATACTATGTTTCCCTCCAAATATTAATCTTAAAGTTTAGTTTATAAATTTATATCGTTTAGTACAGATTTTGTGATTGGTTCTATATAGATGTTTCCATCTTCCACGTATGATATTTTAGGCTCATTATCAAAATTTTTCTTCGTTTCGTCTGAACTCCTTGCAATAACATCTCCAATTCGGATTTGTACTGGATTCATCTCAAGCGCTACTACAAAAGAAGAAGTATTACCACTAGCACCAGCATATACATTTCCTTTTAATGCTCCTAGTATAATTACATTTCCCTTTGAAATAACTTTTGCTCCTGGATTTACATCCCCAAGAACCACAAGGCTTGTCTCTGCTTCCAGTACTTGTCCCGAACGTAAGGTTCCTTTGTAGAACTGTCCGTCACGTGAATTAATATCACTTAGCTTGTCTTCTAAAGTCTTCTTAAATCTCTCTTCACGCTTTTCATCTTCATCAATAATGCAAACTATATGAATTTTAGAATTTTGTGATATCACATCTAAAATATCTTGCTCTTCCTCTTGTGTTAGCTTTCTCCCTTCAAAGGACAAAACCATCTTCGCATCCTTAAAGAACTTTTCAGATTCTTTAAATTTCTTTGCAATTTCCTCTAATAACTCTTCATATGGAGTAGTCTCATCTAGTCTTACTACAATGCCATACTTATTACTCTTAATTACTACCGAGTTATTGCTCATTCCATATTTCCTCCTTTACCAGAGTTTACTAATCGCCTGCAACTTCTGAATCTGGCGGTGTCGCAGTACCTGTAATGATCTCCGATTCGTCAGCAAGGTTAAAATAATATTTAACCACATCCCTGCCAACTTCTGCTGCATTTCCTGACGTATAACCATTTGCTATTTGAACAGTAATTGCCACTTCTGGATTATCATAAGGTGCATATGATACAAATAATGCGTGGTTTGGTTTGGTTGTGACCTCTTGCGCAGTACCCGTTTTACCTGCCACAGGAAAGTCAATTCCTTTAAATGCTTTTAACTCTTCCACTACCAAACGCATGCCTTGATGTATTGCAGTCCATGTAGATGATTGTATATCATCTAATGTATTATATACTGTAGGCTGATAATCTTCAATAACATTTCCACTAGAATCTGTAAGTTTATTTAGAAGTGTCAAATTGTAACAAGTTCCGCCATTTGCTACCGTCGTTATATACTTAGAAAGTTGTACATTTGTAAAGTTATTCGTACCCTGTCCAATGGAGGATCGGATGGAATCTTCATTCGTAATCTGAGGGGATGATTCAGTTATTTCTATTCCACTTGTCTCTGAAAGACCAAACATAGTTGCATATTGCTTGAGTTTATCAAGACCAAGTTGGTTTGAGTATTGTCCCGAAGGGGTTGTACTTAGTCGATATCCTACCTCATAGAAAAAGTAATTACAAGAATCTCTTAGTGCTTCTGAAACATTTATTTTTCCATGGGTTAGATGTCCACTTTGATATCTCCAACATTTTGGTGCCTTTGGCTGTTCCTCTACTTTATCAAACACACCAAGGTCATCAATTATGCTATTAGGATCAATGACTCCTTCTTCCAGACCTGCTGTAGCCGCCACCATCTTAAAGGTTGAACCTGGAGCAGTCTTTTGTTGAGTTGCCCTGTTTAATAGCGGATAGGATTTATCATTTAATAATTTATTATAATAATCTGCATCAATGCTGTTTGCAAATTTATTATTGTCATAACTTGGATAAGTAACTGCCGCAAGAACCTCGCCTGTGTTAACATCCGTAATAACACAAGAACCAGAATTTGGCCAAAGAGCTAATTGAGCAGGTGTGATTTCAAGATTCTTAATTTTTCCAACTAAAAATCGATATGCTCCGCCTGCAGACGAAATCTCTTCACTTGGTGTTTTCCCTTCCTCTGTCTTTAATATGCCTTGTTCAAATAAAAGCATACAAATCTCTTGTCCAGATAAAGAGTTTTCTTTTATCATGTACTTGTATAGTTTCTTATCAAAATCAACGTTACTTTCTAAACTACTTTCGATATAAGTAATGAGTGACTGGAAAATCTCTGTAGAATCTGCATATTGACTTTCCACTTTTATTTTTGTGATGTCAATCCAATTCTGAGCCACTGCATAGGACAAATAATCTTTTAAGCTAATCGACTCATTTTTCCAAGCTTTGTACGTATCATCATCCGTATTAATGGAATCTTTTAATAATACTTGGTTATTGGTTAAATAATTCACAACAAAGCTTACATAATCTTTCATCTCATCACTAAGGTTTTGATATGCTATGGAATCACCATTTAACTGAGCGGCTATATTTGCTATAACCGAAGCTTTTTTATTTTCATATTTGGAATACACCAAAGCTTCCGTCTCATTCGAGTCTTCAGCAAAAAAATGATTGGTATCAATGACATTATTATCAATCAATGCAAAATAAACATCATCAATCGGAATTTGAATATCACTAGCCGTCCCATTTGCTTTTGGTACATATTCTTTTATATTTTGAATTCGAGATACTAAAATTCCCGCAAGTTTTTGTTCTAGAATTTTATATACTGCGATATGCAACTTTTTGTTAATGGTAAGATATACATCATCTCCAGCACTTTGTTCTGTCCTAGAATCTACTTTAATTACTTTACCTAAATTATCAACATAGACTTGTTCACTACCTTTTTTACCTTGTAGCTGTTGTTCCATATATTTTTCAATACCAGATTTACCTACAACATCCGTAAGTCTATAATCTTCATTTTCTTCTTTTAATGCATCTAATTCATCTTGTGATATTTTTCCTGTATAACCTATAATATGTGCAAAATATTCACTGTCTACATATTTTCGAACGGAGCCTTCTTCAATATTAACGCCTGTAAGGGTATCTTGATTCTCCATAACAACTGCTACCGTTTCGTCACTGACATCAGATGCAATGGTTGTAGCCAAGTACTTTTGATAACTATTTGCCGCCATAGCATAACGAATGGTTATAATCTTTAATGCTTCCTCCGCACTATACTTATCACTGACTCCATAATTTTTTTCATTCATTAGATACTCAATTACTTCCTTCGCTGTAACATTTGGATTTTCTTTCTTTTCAAAATCTTCTATTTTACGATATCCATATACGTCAGCAAGAAATCTCTTTAACTGTGTATCCTCTACGGTATAAGTAAAACTACCCGAACCATCCAAAACAATATTAAAATCATTGATGATGCTATCTCCATGGGATTCAATAATTTGAATGAGTCGATAAATAATTTCGTTTAATTGTTCGTTTTTAACCTTTCTACTTGGATAGCTACCATTATCTTCTATGGTTACCGCATAAGCTAATTCACTATAAGCAAGTAATTCTCCATTTCTATCAAAAATTCTTCCACGTGTACTTGGAATCGTTTTTTCTTTTTTAATTGTTAATGTAAAATTCTCCAAATATGTATCACCATTAACGATCTGTAATTGAAAAATTCGCTGGATTAGAATTGCAAACATAAAACAAAAAATAATTGCTAATATAAAAAGTCTTGATTTTACTATGCTTGCTATTACTTCTTTTATATTCTTAAACAAACTTGCTTGCACTCCTTTTTTCTCTAGACTCCAATTTACGGTTAATAGCTCTTATTACCCGATAAAAAACAATGGTAACAACAACGGTATACACAACTTCTGGAATGATAATGTGAACGATGTAATACATGATATCAAGCCTGGTTCGAAGAAGGAATAAAAACAAATAAATAATAAAACCATATACGAAATCACTTAGTGTAATTAATATAATAGGAAGCTTAATATCCTCGTCATAAAAAATCTTATTAAAAAATCCATTGACATACCCAATGTACATATAAACGAGTGCATAAAACCCTAACACATCACCATAAAAAATATCGATTAAAAAACCACAAAAAAATCCAATGATTAAACCTTCCTTCTTGCCTCTCATCAAACCAAAAGAGGATGTTATAATAATTAGAAGATTTGGTGCAATGTAACCTAAAGACAAAGCTTTAAATAATGTACATTGCAAACAAAAACATATAATGATAAGCAGAGTCAATACTATTTTTCGATTCATTCCTACCCCGCCTTTCCTTGCCTATTTCTTCAAATCGGTAATAACAAGCACTTCTTCTAAATGTTCAAAATCCACTACTGGTGTAATATAACCAGAGCTAGTTAGATTATTTGCATCCATAATTTTTTCGTTAATATATCCAATTAATATACCTTGAAGATATTTATCACTAATATTAGAGGTTACTACCTTATCTCCTACACTAACCAAGTTATCTTTGTCATTTAATTGACTAAAACGAATCATGCCTTGACTCATTAGCTTTAAGTCACCCGTCACAATACACCGATCCGATGTATTCAAAATCATTGCACTTACATTACTAGAATCATCAATGATAGAACGAACCTTTGCCCAGTTTGGTCCAACATCAATAATAATACCTACTAAACCGCTGCCAGCAATCACATTATTATTTACCTTAAACCCATCATTCGTACCTTTGTCAATGATAAAGGTACTAAACCAGTTACCAGGGTCTTTACCTGTAACTCTTGCAGCTACCTTATTATAGCTTGGATACTTTTCATCTAACTGATACAATTCTCTTAAACGTGCCAATTCGTATTTGTCTTGTTGTAATGTACTATTTTCAATCGTCAACTCATCCACTTGAGCTTGTAGGCTCTTATTTTCTTCTATCAACTTTTGAAGACTTTGTAGTTGGTCTGCTCGGCTGCTTATACTCCGTCCAATATAATTGATACCATTTTGTATAGGTACAAAAACATAGCCAGAAACCGTTTTTAACGGTCCTGTGGCTAAATCTGTAGTAAAAGTGATGAATATCATTGCCACGCAAAGAATCGTGACCAATAATAAAAGGTATTTACTTGGTAATGAAAATTTTGTTTTTCTTTTCATAAGATACCTCTATTTATCTGATATTATTAGAATTTTTAGTTGAATAAGCAAGTTTTCTATAAGCAGACTCATTTATCATTTTACTAAAGCCTCTTGCAACGCTTTCGGACGGTTTATCGCATACATTCACTTTTAAGCCTGTTTCTCGATTAAACATTTTATCTAATCCCTTGATACTGGAAGAGCCACCTGTTAAATAAATTCCAGCTCTGATGATATCTGCCCCAAGCTCTGGTGGCGTTCTTTCTAATATTACTTTAGCTGCATCCACAATACTGTGAAGTGGTTCACTAATTGCTTCATAGATTACTTTTGAACTAATGGTTAGTTCAGAAGGAAGTCCTGTCACAATATCTCGTCCAAATACACCAGCACTGGATTCATCTGGTTCAAGCGCATTGGCTAATTCCTTTTTTATCACTTCTGCTGTTTTATCACCTATAATAAAATTAAAGTTTCTTTTAATATAGTTAATGATTGCTTCGTCAAATTTGTTGCCACCAATTTTAATCAAACGACTAACTACGATACCACCTAATGAAACAATTGAAATTTCAGTCGTATCTGCACCTATATTAACAATCATAATACCTTGTGAACTTGTTACATCAATTCCAAGACCTAGTGCATCTACAATTGCTTTTTCTGTAATAAATACTCTTTTTGCCTTTACATTAGCGTTTTCTACTAAGTCAAAAAAAGCTCTTTTTTCTACCTCTGTAATATCAGTAGGTACTGCAATATAATAGTCTGCATTCTTTAAATTATTTTTGGATGCTTTTTCTAGCATCTTTTTAAGTATAAGTTGCATACTTTTAATATCAGCAATTACTCCATTACTCATAGGGTAAGTAACTTTAATGTTAGCGGGTGCTTTTTCATACATCTCAAAAGCTTCATCACCTACTGCAAAAAAAACATTTTTATTCTTAATGGCAACTATATTTTTTTCGTTTAATATAGTTTCCTCATCGTCGTTATATATCTTAATGTTACTTGTTCCTAAGTCAATTCCAAAAATATTACTAGCCAAATCATTGACCCCCTTCTACTTCGCATTTTCTTTATTTTTCTTTCGCTTTATCGCTAACTTATCGGGTAAAAACAAATACTCACTTCGTTCGTGCTTGTTTTTCTTCCGATAAGTTATATTTTATACAGTTTTTGTAATATTATTAAAAACTATAGTATGCCTTGTTCTTTCATGCTGATATATCTTTTGTCTCCTATAATAATATGATCCAAAAGCATGATTCCAATCAGCATTCCGGCTTCTTTAATTCGTTTTGTTGCAAGAATATCTTCTCTGCTTGGAGTTGGGTCTCCACTTGGGTGATTATGAATTAAAATAATATAAACAGCCTGATTATTTAAAGATTCAAGAAAAATTTCCCTTGGAGATATCAATGAAGCATTAACAGTTCCTTTTGATATCACCTTGTCACTTAAAAATTGATTTTTTGTATCAACCATGACAAGTAACGTTACTTCTTGGTTTACAAATCTTAAGTCTTCCATATAATAGTCTGCGATTGTTCTTGGATTATTCATGCATAATCTTCTTCTTGCAGTCGTTTTTGCAATCCTTCTGGAAAATTCTGCAATACATTTAATTTGAACTGCCTTTACCTTTCCAATCCCTTTGATTTGTTGTAAATCCTTTAGTGATAACCTAGTGATAGCAAGAAGACCTTCATCACTTGATATGTTTAATATCCGTTTAGCCAAATCAATTGATTTTTCTTCTTTTGTACCTGTTCTTATAATGATTGCCAATAATTCAGCATCTGATAATGATTCTGGTCCAAATTGTGAAAATTTTTCATATGGTTGTTCTTGTTTTGGTATTTGTTTCATTGTAAAACGAGTCATTTCGTCAAGATGTTTATTCATAGATTATTCTCCTTCAATATGAGGTTACGCATCTAACTAAACTTTATAGCCAGTGCAACTATTAATCCTTTACAACATCTCTCCAACTTTAAATAAGACATAAGGTAACGTCTTTTTGAATTACAATGTACGATATATCATAATTGCCAGTATTACCCCAATAATACCTGCTATCGTAATCTTAATATTTAATCCAAAGGTTAATACTAATATTCCCAAATTCAAAACAATTGGACTTTCAAATCCAAAGCTTTGTCCATAGTTTAACCAGTTTAAATAAGTCAAGCCTTCAGCCAGAGAACCAATAAAGCCACCTAAAACAACTCCTGCTAAAATCAGTAAAAACAATGACCATGTATTTTTATTTCTACTAAAACTCATAGAAACCTCCCTGCGCTTTTGTAAAAGTCCACCTTATGTAAACTTGATTGTATTTACAACAAACAACTTTAATTGTATCATAAATCAAATTTATTGTATATAAAATTTTACAATTTCGCAATACTTGCATTCTTTAATTTTTGCAATGACATCAGAATTCCTAGCTTTGCATGTTGCCAAGTAAGGCCACCCTGAAAATACACACTATAGGGAGGTTTAATTGGTGCATCAGCACTTAATTCTATGGAAGAACCTTGTACAAAAGCCCCTGCAGCCATAATAACATCACTATCATAACCTGGCATTGCCCAAGGCTCTGGAACTACATGACTATCCACTGGTGCCGCAGCTTGAATTCCTTTACAAAATTCAATCACACCTTCTGGTGTTCCAAACGTAACTGCTTGAATGATATCATGGCGACTCTCGGTACTGTTTGGCACTACTTGAAAGCCTAATTTTTCATAAATATTTGCAGCAAAAATGGCTCCTTTTAGTGCGCCTCCTACTACAGTCGGTGCTAAAAATAATCCTTGATAAAAAGATTGTGTAATGCCAAGGGTTGCCCCTACTTCTTTTCCAAGTCCTGGTGATGATAGACGATAAGCTGCGTTTTCTACATATTCTTTTTTCCCTACAATATATCCTCCTATTGGAGCAAGACCACCACCTGGATTCTTAATCAAAGAACCTACACATAGGTCAGCTCCTACATCAGTTGGTTCCATTCTTTCTACAAATTCTCCATAACAGTTATCTACCATACAAACCACTTCTGGTTTGATTTGTTTGATAAATGCAATCAACTCTTTGATTCTTTCAATTGACAAGGTTGGTCTGGTTTGATACCCTTTGGAACGTTGTATCGTTACTAGCTTGGTTTTTTCATTGATTGCCTTTTTGATATTTTCAAAATCAAAAGAACCATCTTCTAGCAAATCCACCTGCTTATAACTCACACCATATTCTTTTAAAGAACCTCTGGATTCTCTAATTCCAATTACCTCTTCTAACGTATCATATGGTTTTCCAACCGGTGAAAGCAGTTCATCCCCTGGTCTTAGGTTGGCAGACAACGCAACATTAAGTGCATGTGTTCCACAAATAAGCTGTGGTCTAACAAGTGCTGCTTCTGCATGAAAAACGGACGCGTAAACTTCTTCCAGCGTATCGCGTCCTAAATCGTTATAGCCATAGCCTGTTGTTGCCGCAAAGTGAATGTCACTGACTTTGTTTTTTTGCATTGCGTGAATTACTTTTAACTGATTATATTCAACGGTCTCATCTATTTTTTCAAATCTTTCCTTTAAATCTTTTAGAATGGTTTCTCCAAAGGTATAAACCGCTTCCTCAATTCCTAGTTCCTTGTACATACAATCCATTTCAAAATTCATAAATCGTTCCAACTTTCTTTATCATTTCTTCCAATACCTTTTGCCTGTCGTGTCCATAATCTGGTAAATGAAGCCATGTTACATCTGACTCTCTCTTAAACCATGTAATCTGTCTTTTTGCAAAATGTCTGGTATCCCTTTTCAAAATATAAATGGCTTCCTCTAATGTGATTTCATCATCTAGATAGCTTAAGATTTCCTTATAGCCAAGTCCTTGCATCGAAACCATGTCCTTTGTATAACCTTTTTTCTTTAGTTCACGAACCTCTTTAAGCAAGCCTTCTTCTAGCATACGGTCAATTCTTTGATTGATTCTCTCATAAAGTACATCTCTTTCATCATTTAGTACAAAGTAAACAAAATTAAAAGGAGATTCCTTTTTCTTTTGTTCTTCGTTGTGTTCCGATATCTTTTGTCCCGTTTGGTAAAAGAACTCCAATGCACGAATCACACGTTTTACATTATTGGCATGAATTTGTTTAGAAGCCTCTAAATCTACCTTTGCAAGCTCATCATGAAGATACTCTGCTCCTTTTGTTTTAGCCACTTCTTCTAGTTCTTTTCGATAAGTAAAATCTTCTTTATTCTCTGTAAAATCAATGTCATATAGTACTGCCTGAATATAAAAACCAGTGCCTCCAACAAGAATGGGAACCTTTCCCTTTTCATAAATCTCATTCATATATCTTTTTGCATATTCTTGGAATTTAACAACGTTAAATTCTTCATCTGGTTCAAATTCATCAATCAGATAGTGTTTCACACCATCCATTTCTTCTTTTTTAATCTTTGCAGAACCAATATCCATTTGCTTATATACTTGCATAGAATCAGCAGAGATAATCTCTCCATTGATTGCCTTTGCAAGCGCAATCGAAAGTTCTGTTTTTCCTACCGCAGTAGGGCCTGTTAATATAACGAGTGGTTTTTTCAAATCATCACCTACACAATACGTTTAAATTTTTTCTCAAGTTCTGCTTTTGTCATCGATATAATCGTTGGTCGTCCATGAGGACAATTATAAGGATTCTCTAAAGTCAGTAACTCATCAATCAATGCCGTTGCCTCTATATGGGAAAGCTTATTGTTTCCTTTTACTGCCGCTTTACATGACATCAAAGCAATTTTTTCATCTATAATATCAGGTTGATGTAGACTCACCCCATCATTTAAACCATCAATCATTTCAATTAGTAAGTCTTTTTGCGCAATGGAAAATAAATTCCCTGGAACTGCACGTACCGAGTATTCTTTGCCACCAAAGGGTTCTATCTCAAAGCCTATGTTCGTAAAATGCTCCATATACTTTTTAAGCAGTTCTTCTTCTTGCATCGACAAAGTAAGAATGATTGGAGGACTTAATAATTGAGACGTGTGTTCCTTTTCCTTTAAAGACTTCATGGTTCTTTCATACAAGACCTTTTCATGTGCGGCATGCTGATCAATCAGATACATTTTATCATGAAACTGCACAATCCAATAGGTGTCAAAGACTTGTCCTATTATTTTATGTTCATACTTGGCTTCTTTGGTCAGTAATTTTTCTTCAAATAAGTCTAATTGCTGTGCATTTTTTATAGCCTCTTCTTTTTCTAAAGATATACTTTCATGAAGCTCTTTTGTATTCGTATTATCTTTTTGTATATCGTCTGATTCTACTATTTTTTTCTTTGAAATCTCATCTTTTTTTTCTTCTTGCAATTCATACGGATTTTTAATGGAAAGCCCTTCGATTTGCTTATTCCCACCATATTTGTTGGCTGCTTCTTTAAACATCATATCTATTTTAGATAGAGGCTTTTCTTCTCTCACATAAGAAGTTGTCATTTCTTTGACTAACCGACTCGTCTCAAAGGGTTCTGGTGTCGGAGGTAATTTCGCTTTTTGCTTTTCGTTTTCTTTTTCTTCTTTAGAGAAACTAACGCTTGGGATTAACTCTCTTTTCGTAAGTCCATTTTGAATGGTTTGAAAAATAAACTTATAGATTTCTTCTTGATTGCTGAATCTAAGTTCCATTTTGGTAGGATGCACATTTACATCCAACAAGTCTCCATCTATCGTAAAATGAAGTGCGGTAAAGGGGTATTTATGTTGCATCATAAAAGTCTTATATCCTTCTTCTATCGCTTTTGCAATAATTCCACTCTTTACATATCTGCCATTTACATAATAATTTTCATAGTTTCGATTTCCTCTAGAAATTACAGGTTTCCCAATAAAGCCTGTTATTTTAACTCCTTCCATGGAAGCGTCAATTTCTATCAGATTACCCGCAATCTCTCTTCCATATACACTATAGATAATGTCCTTTAGATTCGTATTGCCTGACGTATGAATCTTTGTCTGGTTATTATTGATGAATTTAAAGGAAATATCTGGATGTGACAATGCCAACCTCTCAATCAAATCATTGATATAAGATGCTTCTGTGGTAGCTGATTTTAGGAATTTTCTCCTTGCAGGTGTATTGTAAAAAAGCTTTCGAACCAAAAAAGTCGTCCCTTCTGGCGCACCGATATCTTCTAGTCCTTTTTCCAAACCACCTTCTATAATATAACGAACTCCCATCAGACTTTCCTTTGTCTTTGTAATTAACTCTACTTGTGATACTGCAGCAATACTTGACAAAGCTTCTCCACGAAAACCAAGAGAAGAAACAGAAAGTAAGTCCTCTACACTTTTTATTTTACTGGTAGAATGCCGAAGAAATGCAAGTGCAGCTTCTTCTTTTGGGATTCCACAACCATTATCCGTGATTCGAATAAAACTGATTCCACCTTCTTTTATTTCTACTGTCACCGCACTAGCCTTGGCATCTATTGCATTTTCTACTAACTCTTTTACAACAGAGGCAGGTCGTTCAATTACCTCTCCCGCTGCAATCTTATCTATGGTATTTTGGTCAAGTAACGCAATGTTTGGCATATGTATCACCACCTATTTTTAATCTTATTTTGCAGCTTATAAAGTGTATTTAGAGCATCAATTGGTGTCAGATTTCCAATGTCAATTGTCTTTAACTCCTCTAATATATCATCATCCTTTACCGTATCAAACAATGACATTTGCTCTAAGTCTACTTCGTCAAGCTTTGTTCTCTTTGTTTTCTTTACATTATCAACGGAAATATTTTTCACTTTTGCCGTAATGTCTGCTTCATTTAATTCGCTTACAATCTCTTTTGCTCTTGCAATTACGCTATCTGGTACACCTGCAAGCTTTGCTACTTGTATACCATAGCTATTATCTGCACCACCTTTTACGATTTTACGAAGGAAAACAATATCATCGCCTTGTTCCTTTACTGCAATGCAATAATTATTTACACTATCAAGCTTACCTTCTAGCTCTGTTAATTCATGATAATGTGTGGCAAATAACGTCTTTGCTCCAAGTAGCTTTGGATTGCTGATATGCTCTACTACAGCCCAAGCGATACTAAGTCCATCAAAGGTACTGGTTCCTCTTCCAATTTCGTCTAATATCAAAAGACTGTTTGAGGTAGCATTTCGTAATATATTTGCAACCTCGGTCATTTCTACCATAAATGTACTTTGCCCCGATGCAAGGTCATCCGAAGCTCCTACTCTGGTAAAGATGCGGTCTACAATTCCAATTTTTGCTGAGGATGCAGGAACAAAACAACCGATTTGTGCCATTAAAACAATCAAGGCGGTTTGTCTCATATAAGTAGATTTACCTGCCATATTAGGTCCTGTTATAATAGAGATTCTTTGGTTTGAATTATTTAAAAATGTATCGTTTGGAATAAACATATCATTGCTTATCATCTTCTCAACGACAGGATGACGTCCATTTTTAATATCAATTTCACCTTTATTATTAATCACTGGACGACAATAGTTACCTCGCTCCGCTACTAATGCTAAGGAGGTAAAAACGTCAATTTTTGCAATTGCTTTTGCAGTTGCTTGGATACGAACCACTTCTTTCGCTATCAAATCTCTCAGTTCACTAAATAAATCATACTCAAGAGAAAAGAGTTTGTCCTCCGCACCAAGAATGATATCCTCCAACTCTTTTAGCTCTGGAGTAATATAGCGTTCAGCATTGGCAAGGGTTTGCTTTCTTGTATAATCGGCTGGAACTAAGTCTTTGTATGAATTGGTTACCTCAAGGTAATATCCAAATACTTTGTTATACTTTATTTTTAACCCTTTGATTCCTGTACGTTCTCTTTCCTTTGCTTCCAGATTAGCAAGCCAAGATTTTCCTTCCGTTTTTGCATGACGGTATTTATCGATTTCTTCATGAAACCCTTCTTTAAAGATGCCACCTTCTTTGATTGCAATTGGCGGTTCTTCTACAATAGCATCATCAATTAATTTAAAAATATCCTCTAAAGGATCCAATTGCGCATGGATTTCTTTTAATAATGAAGAATTTAATGTCCCGAGTATGTATTTGATATGAGGAAGCATAGATAAGGAGCTACTAAATGCAATCAAATCTCTTGGATTTGCAGATTTATAACTAATTTTACTAATTAATCGTTCCAAGTCATACACTGGCTTTAAATATTCTTTTATCTCTTCTCTTGATATTGCATTTTTATTTAATTCTTCAATGGCATCCAAACGCTTTTCAATTTCTTCTTTATCAATTAACGGCTGTTCCAAATAGCTTCTTAACATTCTAGCACCCATAGCCGTTTCAGTCTTATCAAGCACCCATAACAAAGAGCCGCGTTTATTTTTTTCTCTTAACGTTTCAACCAGCTCTAAATTCCTTCTAGAAGAGCTATCAATCAACATAAATTTACCAGTTGAGTATGGTTGAATGGTAGTTAAATGCGATAACGAGGTCTTTTGAGTCTCATATAGATATTGAAGCAAAGCACCTGCACCAATTACGCCACAATCATAATCTTCAAGACCAATTGCTTGAAGGCTCGCAGCCTTAAAATGCTCTAATAATGCTTTTTTACACAACTCATCTTCAAAATACCAAGAATCCAAAGAATATACCGTAATGCCAAGACGCTCTTTCATATCGTTAATGTCTATTCCACTGACATAGAAAGAGTTGTTGCATATAATTTCAGAAGGTACAAACTTATTGATTTCATCAATTAATTTACGGTCTGAATCGACTTCTGTTACAAAATAATCCCCTGTTGTTACATCCGCAATTGAAAGTCCATAACGATCTGCTATGTAAACGATACACATAATATAGTTATTTTTTGTTTCATCAAGGGCTTGTGTATTTAAATTGGTTCCAGGTGTAACAATGCGAATTACCTCTCGCTTTACAAGACCTTTGGCAGTTTTAGGATCCTCCACCTGCTCGCCTATTGCAACCTTATAACCTTTTGATACTAATTTATTTAAGTAGCCGTCTACTGCATGATAAGGAATTCCACACATAGGCGCTCTTTCTTCAAGACCGCAATCTTTACCAGTTAACGTAATTTCTAGCTCTCTTGCAGCAGTAACAGCATCTTCAAAAAACATTTCATAGAAATCACCTAGTCGATAAAATAAGATGCAATCCTTGTATTGTTTTTTCGTCTCTACGTATTGCTTCATCATTGGAGTTAATTCTGCCACTGTATTTTCCTCTTTCTTTTCTATGTAATTACTGTAAGGGACGTACCTATTAGAACTACAATTCTAATCGTATACGTCCCTTATCATTTTATCTTAATTTATTTTCACTTTCAAGTACGTTATTGCAAATCAGATGAACCTTTTGTCTTACCAAGTGTGGCTGCGCGCTTTAGTGCTATGTCAATATTACTACAAATGTTTTCTTCTTGAATAACTTTATCAAAACCAGCTTTTTTGATAACGGATAACGGCTGATCTTGTATATGTGAGAAGATTAATGTTATATGGTTCTTTTGACATTTATGATGAATCTCTTGTAGAGTCTTAAGAGCCGTTGCATCCATTGCTGGTACTCCCTTCATGCGAAGAATAATTGCATTGACTGATTTTTCAGTTGGAATTTGAAAGAATTTGTAAGCAGCTGCAAAAAACATTGGTCCTACCACTTCATAAACTAAAGTATTTTTAGGAACTTCTCGAAGTAGAATGCGTTCTGGGTCGTTTTCATTTTCTTCTTCCTCCTCATCTATATACTTCCAGCCATTAATCTGCGTTACATCTGACATACGTTTCATAAATAAAAGTGCTGTTAGTACAATTCCTATCTCGATTGCAACTACCAAATCAAATACAATGGTTAGAACAAAGGTTGCAACTAAAACAATGATATCGCTCTTAGGAGCCGTCTTTACTAATTTTATAAACACTCGCCACTCACTCATATTATAGGCAACAACAAACAAGATGGCAGCGATTGCAGGCATTGGAATAAAGGAGGCGTAAGGCATTAACACTACAAGGATTAAAAGTAGGGTTATGGAATGAACCATGCCAGCAATAGGGGTACGTCCTCCATTTTTTACATTTGCTGCAGTTCTTGCAATCGCACCAGTTGCAGGAATTCCACCAAACAAAGCAGATGTAATATTTCCAGCTCCTTGGGCAATCAACTCCATATTCGAACGGTGTTTGCTTCCTATCATGCCATCTGCTACTACGCAAGATAGCAAAGATTCGATTCCTGCTAAAATAGCAATCGTAAAAGCATCAGGTAGTACATTCCTTACCATTTTAAAGGAAAAGACTGGAAGCTGTATGGTTGGTAGTTTGTTACTAATTTCATAGAGAGAGCCAATGGTATTTACTTGCATGTGAAAGAACTTTACTAACACACTCGCTATGATAACAGCTGTCAATGAAGCTGGTATTTTCTGGTTGATTTTAGGCCATACAATTAAAATAAACAGGCTTACAATACCGATAAAAAGAGCCTGATAATTCAAGGTATGAATACTGGTAAAACAGGCATGAAGTTTTTCTAATGTCTCAATCGGTGTACTATGTAACTGCAAGCCCAAAAAATCTTTTATTTGTCCAATTAATATTGTTACCGCAATTCCAGCTGTAAAGCCAGTTGTGATTGTATAGGGAATGTATTTTAGCAAGCTTCCAAAACGAAGGATACCAAACAAGATTAATATGATTCCAGCAAGAATGGTGGCAAGGATAAGCCCCTCCATTCCAGCACGTGCAACAACACCTGCAACAATACTAGCAAATGCTGCTGTCGGTCCTGATATCTGAACCCTGCTACCTCCCAAGAAAGAAATAACAAAACCTGCTGTTATCGCAGTATAAAGACCTTGCTCTGGTCCTACTCCCGAAGCGAGTGCCAATGCAATCGACAAGGGCAAGGCAATAATGGCAACGATAATGCCTGCAACAACATCTTTTATAAATTGTTCCTTTGTGTAACCTTTCATAACCGAAAACAATTTTGGTTTCATCTTTTCCATTTCTTTTTTATCCTCCAGCGTAATTCGTATTCGAAATAAAGTATGAAGCTTATATAGACTTAAAAATAGACGCCTCAATCCTTCGGATCAAAGCATCTATTATCCATCTTATTCCTCGTATTTCTTTTTTTCAAGCTATTGTGCTGTTTTTTTACATTTTCATCTATAATAACGAATAATTTCTTATTATTCTTCTTGCATTTGTATAGTTTTTAATTCTATCCAACTCTACTACCAAATGGCATCAATGCAAGCTTTGCGATTTTAAAATGCTGTAAACCAAAAGGAATTCCAATGATAGTGATACAACAAAGTAACCCCATTAATAAGGATTCAAGAGCGAGTGGAACTCCTGAAAAAATGATCCACAATAGATTCAACAAAAAAGAGCCAACTCCGCCCCCGTACTCCACTTCTTGCCCAAAAGGAAACAAAACTAAACCTGCTATTTTAAAACATTGTAAGCCAATTGGTATCCCAACAATGGTTATGCACCACAATACTCCAATTAATAGCCAGCTTATACAGGATAAAAATCCCCCACAGATACACCAAATAATATTACCAAGGCATCCCATTTTTAAACCTCCTATTTCTTTTCTTTATCTTTATATTCTATTATCACTTCCATAAAACGTCTTCCGTATTTTTCACACTTTACTTCTCCAACACCTGAAACTTGCAAGAATTCATCACGATTCATTGGCATCTTAGCACTCATATCCTTTAAAGCCTTATCAGAAAAAATAATATAAGGAGGCATATGCTCTTCTTTTGCTATTTCCATTCTGACTTTTCGAAGTATTTCAAACAAGTCTCCATTCATGACTCCTAATAATTTCTTTGCTTTTTTCTCCTTCTTTTCTTTCACCCTTTCTTGCTCTTTTGCTACCTTCATGTGAAGAATTTCTTCTCCATATAGTATTCTTTGAGACTCATTTGTCAACTTCACCACTGGATATTCATCATTGGTAACCGTTAAATATTCCTGCAAGATTAGATGATTCATAATCTGTCTGAGACGGTAAATAGGAACCCCTGATAAGGTATTATAATATTTATTTTCCGTTAATTGGTATTGGCGGATGCGACTGTTATTACTCCCGTGCACGGTATCGATAATAGTGGTCATGCCAAATCGTTGTCTTACCTGTTCAACACAACCAATGATGTTTCTTGCTATATCTGTTACGTCAATTGTCTCAAATTGCGTTAGGCAATTGGCACATTTCCCACAATAATTAGAACCATACTCTCCAAAATAACGCAAGACATAGTCTCTTAAGCATTCATTGGTCATACAATAGTAGGTCATCTTCTTTAAACGTTCATAGTCTCGTTCCTTGATTAATTGTAGCTGTTCGTCTTCTAATTCATTGTTTTCATTGTTATGATCAATGAAAAATTGGTTCATAACAACATCTTGTGGGGAATAAAGCAAAATACACTCCGAGGCTTCGCCATCTCTGCCTGCCCTTCCAGCTTCCTGATAATAGCTTTCTATGTTCTTTGGCATATTATAGTGGATAACAAAGCGAACATTTGATTTATCAATTCCCATTCCAAATGCATTGGTTGCTACCATAATCGGTGCTGTATCATAAATAAAGGCATCTTGATTTTCTTTACGCTCTCGATCTGATAGTCCTGCATGGTACTTTGTGACTGCGATTTTCTTTTTTAAAAGCTTTTCATATACTTCATCTACTGTTTTTCTAGTAAGACAATAAATAATTCCACTTTTATCTGGATTTTCTTCTAGATATTGTTCCACTATTTTGAATTTATCTTTTACCGTTTGTACAGAATAAAATAAATTATCTCGATCAAAGCCCGTTGTTAACGTAGTTGGATTGTTTAAATTTAAGATACTAATAATATCATCTTTAACTTCCTTTGTTGCAGTTGCAGTAAAGGCACTTATGATTGGTCTTTTCTCTAATTGCTTTACAAAGTCAATTATTTTTAAGTAGCTTGGTCGAAAGTCTTGTCCCCATTGTGAGATACAATGTGCTTCATCGATGCTAATCATCGATATCGTAACACTTTTTGCAAACGAAAGAAATTCCCCTGTTAAAAGTCTCTCAGGCGCAACATATATAATCTTATAGACTCCTTGTTTTGCATACTCAAGGGCTTTATAATATTGATTTGTTGTAAGGGAACTGTTTAAATATGCGGCATGAATTCCCGCTTGATTTAAAGACTGTACCTGATCCTTCATAAGTGAGATTAATGGAGAAATTACAAGTGTAATGCCTTCTAGTAATAGTGCTGGTACTTGATAACAGATTGATTTACCTGCTCCCGTTGGCATAACACCAAAGGTATCTTTTCCTTCTAAAATGCTATCAATTAATATCTCTTGTCCTTTCCGAAACTGTGTATATCCAAAATACTTTTTCAGTACTTGTTCTTTTGTCGTCATGCTTACCCTTCCTCATTGTGTCATACGTTATGTCATATTAATTTAACTCCTCTTATTCTATCATACGTATAAGGTAAATGCAAAAGCCTTAGTCCTAAAAAAGGGCTAAGACTTTATCTATTTTAAAATAAAATCAGTCGTTTTTTCTATCAGAATCTTTTGTTGTTCCATACGACTAATCTCTGCTTTATTATCACCCTTTTGCAGATTATCGCCACCATAAATTGCCATCTGGGTGTGATTTCCTCCCTCTATCTCAAGATAAGTAGTATCTTTTGGTAAATATGGTTTAGCCTTTTCTATTTTATCTTTTGTTGCAAGTCCATCGTTACTTCCCGATAAACTTAGCACCTCTAGATTAAGATCTGTTAATGGGTATCCTTTGGTTGTATAACTGGCATATAAGATAACTCCACGAAATGGTTCTGGTTGCTTAAAAGCTGCCATGCATGCAGATACACCACCTAGTGAAAAGCCTCCTATGTACCATTGTTCAATGGATTCGTATGTATCAATTACCTGAAATGCTCGGTTGTATCCAAACATAGCAAGGTTAAAAGGCATCTTCTGGATTACTACCATAATTCCACTTTTGGCGATTTCACTTGCCGCATAGGCAAAGCTTTCTGGTTCTACCTGACCACCAGGATAATAAATATACCCTTTGGTTGGCAGAGTCTTTGTTGGCGTAAATACAATTGTACTTCCAATTTCCTCCACCGTAACCTCACTTGTCGATTTCATAGCCAAAAGAGCTTCCTCGTTGGCAGGTAAAGAAAAGGTTAAATATTTAATTACTCCTATTAATAAAATGAATACAATGACACTTATTAGTAAAATGATTCGTTTTCCATTTATATGTTTTTTCCCTGTTTTCAATGAATCGTTCTCCTTCCAACTTCCTATTTAGGATATACTACCATTTTATGGGGTTAAGGTCAAAAGAAAAAAGTGAAAGCATAATAGTTTGCTTTCACTTTTTCATCCATATTGGAAGGAATCTTCATCCAATTAGAGGAACTTATCTATCGGTTTTGATTGATTTTAGAAATCCCTTCTCGCCTTACGTTATGTGTTTGATTTTGATTTTCTGGTTCACTTTTTTGAGTAATACTGTTAAATCTGGCTTGTTTTCTTTGTTCTTCATCCCAATCCGTTTGTTTCTTATTCTTATTTTCTGACATGATCTTTTCTCACACTTTCTTCTTGATACAAATTACGGGTTACTTACACCTACTAATATGCACCAAGGATAGGAAAACTATGTGATTAGAACTTATAATTTCCAATTGTCAAACAATTCTTTTGCACTATTTAAAAATTCTTTACTGATGGTAATATTGGTGTTATCTACCGTTTTATCAGCCTCTTGAATCGGAACTGGATTACATCCTCCCTTGGTCACTTCTACATCATCTTGGGAAAAACGATTCCCACAATTTTGACACACCAGTTGATTACCAACTTGTTCATAATATCCTCTTCCAGAACCAAAGCAAACCTGACAGGTGTTAAATGCTGTTCGAATGGTGCCATCGGATGCTTTTATGGCAAGGACCTCAAGCATGGTACCATCTGCATCATATTCATAAAATTGTGCCTGATCCGATATATCAGCAATCGGAATTATTAAATCTCCTGTTTCTGATAATTGGCCCTTTGTCGCATTCGTTTCTTTCGTTGTGATTGTTGCTTCATTTTTGTTACTTGCATTCTTTAGTAGGGATGTTGCCACTACTAATACTACTAAAAGTCCTGCAATTATATACAATAGGGATGGTTTCTTTACATTTTTGTTTTTTGATTTTGACATTTTTATCTTCCTTTCAAACAAATGATTCAATCATATAAAACAAATGATTTCTTTTATCTTATACCACACATATGTAGAATATATGTAGATTCTAAAATCAAATTAAAATCCCACATAAATAAAATTGACTCAAAAAAAATCAGAATAAGTTTTTATAATTTTGGTTATAAATTCTTATTCTGATTCTTTATATTATGAATGAATATTAATTACGGTAGCCTTTGGTCTTGACATGGATTCTATGGAGTATCGAATTCCTTGTGTACCAATTCCAGATGATTTAACTCCTAAAAATGGAAAATGATCTGGTCCTCTTTCAGTCTTATTATTCACTTGAACAGTTCCAACCTCTAATCGATTTGCCACATAAAAAGCTTCATTGATATTTTCGGTAAATACAGCAGATTGTAATCCATATTCGGAGTCATTTGCTATTTTAATCGCCTCATCTTTATCTTTCACACGAATGATTGGTAAAACTGGTCCAAATGGTTCTTCCCAAGCAAGGCGCATTTCAGTGGTTACTTGATCAAATAAGGTTGGAGCAATTAAATTACCCTCTCTTGTTCCACCAACCAAAAGCTTTGCTCCCTTTTCTTTTGCATCCTCCATTAACTCACTTACAAAGTCTGCCGCTTTTTCACTAATCAAAGGAACAATATCTACATCTTCTTCTAATGGATTTCCAACTTTGAGTGTAGCAATCTTTGCAACAATTTTCTCAATCAGTGCGTCTGCAACTTCCTCCATTACAAGAATTCTTTTTACTGCTGTACATCGCTGACCAGAGTATGAATATCCTCCTGAAACGATATTCGTTGCTGCTAAATCAAGGTCTGCGTCTTTTAGTATAATAGCAGCGTCCTTACCTCCAAGTTCCATTAGTAATGGAACCATACTTGTAATCTGTGAGATATGCTTTCCAACTTCGGTACTACCAGTAAAATTAATAAAATTAATTCCACTATGTGTCGTGATATAGTCTCCTATCTCACTTCCTTTTCCCGTTACTGTATTTAATACTCCTGGTAAAACGCCCGCTTCTTGGAATACTCTTGCTAAGTAGAGACCACAAAGGCTTCCTTGTGACGCTGGTTTTAGTACAATTGCATTTCCTGCCATTAATCCTGGTGCTATTTTTGAAGCTGCAAGATTGACTGGATAATTAAATGGAGATATCGCAAGTACTACTCCTAGAGGTTCTCTTTGTACAATAGAAATCTTATTATTTTTCACACCTGGAAAACTATCTCCAGGAATACTCTCGCCTGAAATATTTTTAGCTGTATCCGCTGTAAAACGGATGAAATCTGCGGTTCTATCCACTTCACTCTCACAGCTTTTTCGATCCTTTGCAATTTCTTTCATCATTAATTCTGCCAATTCCTGCTTATTTGCAACAAGAATATTAGCTGCTTTATAAAGGATTTCAGCTTTTTCATCAATGGTGACATTCTTCCATAACTTTTGAGCTTGCTTTGCTGTGTCAATGGCTATGTCTACGTCCTCCTTGCTCATGGCAGGAACACTTCCTATTTCTGCATTATCTATCGGTGAATAAATGGTAATATAACGTTTTTCTTTACTTTCAACCCAATTTCCGTTAATTAGGTTTCTATAATGATTATCTTTATCTTTCATAATGTTTAACATACGTTACCTCCTTTTGAATTGTTTCTACTAACTTTAGTTATTGTTATGCAACTATTGTATTACCAATATTATATAATATTTCCTACTTTGTCAATATAAATATAGGACAATCTAAATGCTAACCTTTAAACTGTCCTAAACTTATTATATTCATATATTATTATTCTATTCCTGTCTTATAGAGCAATTCTTGAATTGCAATTGTACTTTTACTATAACTTTTAATCTCTTTTTCCAATGCCTTAGTTGCTTCTTTTGCGCTAACATGCTGCTTTTCTTGTCCATCCTCGCTTGGATACGTCCAGCTTACTTGACTTAAATTATCGGTCAAGGCAATTAATACATAGGCATAGTTTCGCATCGTTTCATTGAATTCTTTTTGGTTAAATTGCTCTACTTTGTCTATAAACTCAAAGGTCCATCCATATGGCTCCTCTTTTGTTTGTAGAGAAACTTTATAATCTCCAAGATACTTTTTTATATTAATTACGGATGCTAATCTGTTATTCGCTTGCATATCACCGATATAAGGATTTTTGGCTTCAAATAACTGTTCAGCTAACATACCTGGAATATCATTTCCATAGCAAGGATAGGTTTTAACATAGGTTCGAACTTCGTCACTCACCTTCGTTAAATTCATATCCTGCTCCCAAATGAGTTGTGAGTTATGTTCTGTTGGGCGCTTGGCATTCGTATAATAAATCTTTGTGATTCCATTATTTCGAACTTGAAATAACCAATTGTTTTTAGCCACTGTGTTCATGCCAAAATCATATTTCATATTTTTTTTGCCAAAAAAATTATAACGAGATGCATATATCGTAATATAAATTTCTTGATTTTTTTCTTGCCATTTACAATCTTTTGCATAGACTGTATCATCGGATTCCAATGTAAAAAATATTTTTCCATTTTCAAGTTCACTTACATTACTAATTATTACTTTGTCACTTGCAACTGCTTCATCAAGATTTGCATACACTATAAAATTCAAAACTGCAATGAAAATAATTCCAGCAAGAATCAGTCCGAATAAAAGTAACCTGTCTTTTGTATTTTTTAAATTATCTGTATTTCCTTTTGTTTTCATTTTACGTCTTCCCCGTCATTCATAGCTTAAATCATTTTTTAATTATTCTTTGTTAAAATTTCGTTGGTTACAAAATTCCCATTATAAAATAAACAAAATGACGTAAAAGGGGTTGGTACATAACATGATTTTGTTTGGTAATTTGAATAAAATCCATATCTATTTTCCTCTTCTTTTATTACGAAATCATTTCACTTTATTCATTATACCATTATTAAGACGACACTTATCTGTCATATTTCTTAATCTATTATTAAAATTGTCTTGTAAATATTTCTGAATTTTCCAAAAGACTTTCGATCGTATCAAATCCTAGCTGATGCAGTAATTCTATTACATATGGATTCTGGGCAGGATTTTGATAAGTTGCCGCCTCACCATATTCATTGACCGCTTTCGTTCCATCCTCTACATTGGTTACTGCTTTTGGACCACCAACACATCCTCCTCTACAACCCATTCCCTCATAGAAATTCGCATTTGATTTTCCTTCCATAAGTTCTTGTATCATGGCTTTACACCCAGGTACACCATCTGCTTTTTTAATCTTAATTTTAATCTTTCGATCTGGACGAATGGAATTCAGGGTATGTTCGACTGCTTCACTCACCCCTCCTGCTCTTGCATAGATTCTTCCTGCTTTCGAGGAATGATCTTTTTCACTTTCCTCCATTTTAGATGGATCAATTGCAAAGGCATCAAAGATATTTTGCATTTCTTGAAACGTTAATACATAATCCACATCTCCTACCAAATCCTTTTCTCTTGCCTCTGCTTTTTTTGCCAAACACGGTCCAATAAATATCGTCAAGGCTTCTGGATGTAATGCCTTAATTGTTCTTGCACACGCAACCATTGGTGATACAGCACCTGGAACATGAGGCATTAACTCATGATATACTTTTTTTATCATTGCAATCCACATAGGACAGCAACAACTTGTCAACTGAAAATCACTTTCGTCATTAATATTTTTATCAAATTCGAGTGCTTCTTTGAGTGTTAAAATGTCAGCAAATAACGCTACCTCAATCATACCGTCAAATCCTACCTTTTTCATTGCACTTCGAAGCTTGCCTGGGGTAACATTCTCACTAAACTGTCCTAAAAATGCAGGTGCTATCATAGCGTATACAAGGCCTTTTGAAGAACGAATTGCCTTTAAGGCTGGAATAATGTCTGTACTTGATTTCAGTTTTTCATTTGCACATCCGTCCACGCAGTTCGAACATCCCATACATAATTCAGGATCTATCGCAATTCCACCTTCGTCTCTTATGCTAATCGCCTCGAAGGGGCAACGTTTCACACATTCACTTTGGGACTCATCTTTACACTCACACTTACCTGTTTTAATTACCAAAGGATGTTTGGCTGGATTTAAAAGGCAATCTAATTGATGTGGGTCAAAGTCTTTTGCATTCTCTTCTAGTTGGTCTAATTCTCCGTTGATGGTTGACTTAATTGCAAATTGGTAAAGCTCTTGAAATGTTTTCATATAGTCTCCTCCTATGTAGATATGTTGGATTTCTATTACGCACAAAATAATTATTGTTATTATACCACATTCTACATTTTATAAGCCTTTGAATCAAATATTTTATAATTCTTTAATGATAGCTTTACCAAAATAATGCTTTTTTTATCCCTAATATTTTCGAATTGGGAATTGAAGTTGTGTTAACCACTCATCCACCGAATCTTTGTTCCACGCTCCATCTATAAATTGTTCTCTTGGTAATCCTATGATTTCATAGCCGTTTTCTTCAATAAAACGAATGACCGCACGATATGCTTTTGGAAAATGAATATAATCACCTTTATGAAGAACGCAGGCAGCCAAAGGTATGGCAGGCAATGTTTTAAATTGAATCAACTGTGAATCTTGTTTTTTTTCAGTTACTTCTTCACAGATTTCAACGTCAATGTCACATTCTTTGTATTCTCCATCATGATAAATATTAAAACAATATTCAGGCTGAGCACATTCACATCCCAAACGTTCCATTTCTAAACCCATTTGAGGAATCACATCAAACAACGCATTATAGTTTGGTACAATGGTTCGCATCGATGCTACAATTATTTCTGGTAATTCCTTAATTACCACATGATAATCATAATCGCCATCTTTGCTGGTCAGATAACTTTCTACTCTCGAAAGCTTAATTGTTTCCTCTCCTATTTTTCGAAGAATCTCATTTCTTTTACGTTCCAGCAATAATTTTTCCGAAGTACCATTTTGAATTTCTTTGATTTCTTCCAAAGAAAATCCTACATCTCTTAAGGCTATAATCTGATGCAAAATCGGAAGTTGCTTTGATGTGTAGTAACGATATCCATTCGTTTCATCTACATAATCTGGATGCAAGAGTCCAAAATTATCGTAATGCCTTAGAGCTTTAATTGTTACTTTGTTCATTTTAGAAAATACACCGATTTTATAAATTCTCTCTTGCTCTTTCGCTTCATTCATAAATTCGTTTCCCATAAATTCTCCTTTTACTCCCAACGAAATGTAACCACTGAAATGGTAACACCGATTACGGCAACTGCAAACATAATTACAATGGAAGTCATCAATCCATTCACTGGCATTCCTAAAGAAAAGCCTTTTAATAGCTTTATTCCTTGCGTAAGTGGCAATACATTGGATACATTTTGCAATGGCTTAGGAAATATCTCATAAGGTATCGTAGCTCCAGATAAAAATAGCATTGGAAAATAAACAACACTGGAAACTACATTTGCTAATTTAACCGACCTACAAATACTTGCAATTACCATTCCAAGACTCAACATAGATATCATTACCAAAAGATATGCCATACAAAAGAAAACTATTGAGCCTTGCATGTAATACCCAAACGCAAACACTGCCACCAACACAATGGCTATTGAGGATACCATTGATAGGAGGATACTTAATACAACTTGTATTAATAATAACATAAGGGGGCTAATTGGCGTTACAAAAAAGTGCTTTAATATTTTTTTATCTCTGTAATCGGCTAGTGTTATTGGAAGTCCCATAAAAGACGTTGCGCAAATCCCAACTGTAATCAAAGACCCAAAGGAGCCTTGTAAAAATGTATAATCAGCTCCCTCATAGGCAGGTTTGTTTCCTGCGATGAGGCAAATCAAAATCATAATTCCTACTGGCATACAAACACCAAATAGAATACTCTCTACTCCTCTTAATGTTAGCTTTCCTTCTATTTTAAGTATTGTAAAAAAACGTTTCATTTTGTTACCTCCTCTCCTAAGTGCCATAGATAGGCTTCCTCCAAACTTTCGTAAGGACTCATTTTAATAATCTCATCAATCCTTCCCATTACAACAATTTTCCCACCTTTTAAAATACAAATCCTATCACAAAGTTCCTCCACCTCATCCATATAATGAGACGTTAATAGGATTGTCATTTTATTTTTCTTTAAGGCCTTTAATGTCTGCCACACTTGCCTTCTGGCTACCACATCAAGACCTGTAGTTAGTTCATCCAAAAAAAGAACCTTTGGTTTTGGTATTAGCGCCAAAACAACCGCAAGTTTTTGCTTTTCTCCACCAGATAATTTTTCAACTGCCTGTCTTTTTAAGTCAATTAGTTTAAATTCCGTTAATAATTCATTGTAATCCGTTGTTTCCTTATAGAGGGCAGCTATTTCTTCACATATCTCATATACCTTAATATTCGTTTGAAAACTAGAGGCTTGAAGCTGTACCCCAATTTGTTCGAATAATGATTTACGTGTTTTAACTGGATTTTCACCAAGTAGCTTTACTTCTCCATTTTCCATTTTCTTTAGTCCTAACATACAATCAATGGCAGTAGACTTTCCTGCTCCATTATGACCTAAGAGTCCAAATACCTCTCCTGTTTCAACGGTAAAAGAAATATCCTCCAATACCTGCTTTGAGCCAAATTTCTTTGAAACCTGGTTTACTTCTATGCATGCATTCATTTCACATTCCTCCTTTTTCATACTTTATGCTAAACGCTTCCCTAGGAGGAGAGTCAATCCATTTTTTAAAATATTTTCTTTTTCATGAACTTATACTCATGAACGCAAAAAAGCCTGTAATTCACTACAAGCTTTTCTTCAAAATTTAATCTTCTATATATAAGTTTTTTATTTTATTTAGAAATAAAAATAGCAAGTATCCAACCTGAGCACCTATTGTATTCATAATAAAATCATCAATATCTGCACTTCTACCTATAAAATATTGTAATATTTCTATCAGCAAAGATATTGCCATGATTACTCCAACAGTCTTCCAATTTGATTGAAAAAAATTGAATATACATGGTAACAAAAAACCAAACGGAATCATTATAACAATATTAAGAATTACTTGTTTTAACATATTACGAATGCCCATATCGTAAATCTCAAGCAAACTAATAATTGGTATTATGTTGGGTTGATGTCTTATTTCATTAA
Source organism: Candidatus Galacturonatibacter soehngenii (assembly GCF_008830185.1). Taxonomy (GTDB): domain Bacteria; phylum Bacillota; class Clostridia; order Lachnospirales; family Lachnospiraceae; genus Lachnotalea; species Lachnotalea soehngenii. Next base: position 380,382 of record NZ_WAGX01000004.1, on the reverse strand, counting down.
ACTTTAAGCCGCCAGATATTCCTATTAACACCTCATATAGCATTATTAGATAACATATAAATGCCACTAATAGTATATATTTATAGGCTACAATTTTCTTTTTTTGTACTTTAGAAATAAATATATATATGAATAATGTGCTAAGAAGCGCTATTGCTATAAAAAGTGGTATTTTAGATATGAGCAACATATAAGGTATTTTCATATTATCTTATCTCACCTCTCTACGATTACAATTCTCTTATATAGAATTAATATAAAAGTTTAGTTTATTAAATACTTATAAACGAGAGCAATCCTCAAAAGAGAATTTTTCTCGTTCATTTATTTCACTGGGAAAATACTATGGACACATATACCTGCAATAGACAATGATAATTTTCTTTTCATTTTTAGCATTTTCGTTTTTTGTATTAATAAAATTACATTCTCACCTCCTTAAATAAAAAATTAATATGTTTTTATTAATGCATTTCATGATGATTTAACTATACTATAATTTTAATCGCTTTTCAATATGGATATATTGTTCTTTGCATCAACTCATAAAATGATCTTACAACAAAAAAATCCTGTAATTCACTACAAGCTTTTCATAAAATTATCTTATTTTAATCTCTTTCTACATTTTCACGCATAGTATCAAATTCGTTAGTCACTTCATCTTTGTTTCTTCCTTGTGCTCCTGAATTCATTTGATAATAAATATAAAACTCCTATCCTTTACTTGCACAAAAATAAGGCTAGTGTCTTTTCTACACCAGCCTATACGTTAATCAAAATGCAATTATCATGAAGTGAGAATGCTTACCACTTCTTCTATTCCTTTTTTACCAAAGTGTACCTCTTCATCATTAATCACCATACAAGGAACACTCATTACCTGATATTTCTTTTTTAGTTCAGGGAAATGCATCAAGTCAATCATCTCCGCTTCAATATGTTCGGAAAGAGATGCCGCTTTTTGTGCAGCCATAACCGTTTCTGGACACATTGTGCATGATAAAGACACCATAATTTTTATATTAATCAGCTTATCAATACCTTTTATCTTCTCTTTTATCTGTGCATCTATCTCTTGACCTGGCCCAGCAACATTATATAAGGCAATGATAAAAGAATTTATCTCATGCCCGCCTGGCACTCCATGAAAGGAGATTCCACTGCTTTTGCCGTCATGATAACACACTTCAATGGAAGGCAAGAGTTGTTGTGTGCCTTCTTCTTTTGGTACAATAACCGTAATCTGGTCGGTTAATTCACTAAGTTCTTCTAAAAAGCCTCTTATTTCTCCTGATAAGGAACTATCATCTAACCATGCCTTTAAGACAACCTTGTTTTCAAATCTCGCAAAGACTCCCGATAATTGCTGTTTTATTTCTGCACTTAAAAAGCCGTTGCTAGAATCACCTGAACTTACTACGCTTTCTTTCACTTGCTTTACTCTCTCATGATTTTGTCTGTTTACGACTAGTTCAGGTATCTTTAATTTATGATGCATATCTGATACATACTTTTCTAATGAAGTAGCCGCTGTTGCACCGTCTGATACCGCAGTCACCACTTGGCGAAGGTTCTTGACACATACATCTCCAGCCGCAAAAACTCCATCCAAATTTGTCTTTTGATTGCTATCCGTAACAATATAGCCTTGCTCATCTTTCTCAATAATCGAAGGAAGCCATTTGGTATTGGGAACGTAACCTGCGAATACAAAGACTCCAAACGCCCCATCTGCTCCTGCTTCGTAGGTCCATTCTTCACCTGTTTGATTGTTTTTAAATTTAGCAAAGCTAACCATTCCCTCGCCACTTACTTCAATCACCTCAGTATTATAATGAACAGTGATATTATCCTTACCCTTAACTTCATCTGCTACTTTTTTTGCACAAGTAAAATCATCTTCTCTTACGATCATCGTTACATGACTGGCATACTTGGTTAAAAAAATTCCTTCTTCAACGGCTGCGAATCCACCACCTATTACAAAGACTTCCATGCCAGTAAAAAATTCACCATCACAAGTAGCACAATAAGCCACACCTCTGCCTTGGAATTCCTTCTCCCCTTTAAATCCTAGTTTGCGAGGATTTGCACCAACTGCCAGTATAACACCTAATGTCTTATAATTCCCCTTTGTTGTATGAAGAATCTTTATATCAGATTCCAATTCCATATCTAAAACTTCGGCATTGACAAATTCTGCTCCAAAGGTGTCGGCTTGCCTTTTCATACCGTCTGTCAATTCGTTTCCGCTAGTTATTTCAATGCCAGGGTAATTTACCACCTCAGAAGTAATGGTAATCTGACCACCAATTTTATCTTTTTCAAGAACGAGTACCCGATACTTTGCTCGTGCCATATAAATTGCTGCCGATAAACCCGCTGGCCCCGCTCCAACAATAATCAAATCATATAATTCATTCAATTCGCTCATATTTATACCATTCTCAACAAACATGCCTGCATGCTTATTAAAGTTGCAAACTCAAAAGATGAAAGTAATATGTTTGCATTTTCCTTTCTTTTAAATTCTTTCACCTTCATATAGTTTAAGAATACCCCGACTCAAAATAAGAGACGGGGTAATAAACTCAATGATTTTTATAATAAACCAACTAAATCAAGGCTTGGTTTTAATGTTTCAGCTCCTGGCTGCCATTTTGCTGGGCACACTTGATCGCCATGTTCTGCAACAAATTGAGAAGCCTGAACTCTTCTAAATAACTCATCTGCATTTCTACCAACATTACCAGCAATTACTTCATATGCAACAATTTTTCCTTCAGGATTTACGATAAAGCTTCCTCTTTCCGCAAGCCCATCTTCTTCAATCATAACATCAAAATCTCTTGCTAATTTCCCTGTTGGATCTGCAAGCATTGGATACTTAATCTTTTGAATGGTCTTTGATGTATCATGCCATGCTTTATGAACAAAATGTGTGTCACAAGAAACACTGTAAATCTCACAATTTATATTTTTAAATTCCTCATATTTATTTGCCAAATCCTCTAACTCGGTTGGGCACACAAAGGTAAAATCGGCAGGATAGAAAAAGAAAACGGACCACTTTCCTAACACATCCTCTTTTGTTATTTTCTTAAACTCTCCATTTACAAACGCCTGTACTGAAAAATCTCCTATTTCATTGTTAATTAATGACATCTAATTACCTCCTTCTAATTATTGTTAGTTATGTATAACTTTTGATTATCATAACATTTTATTTTTTGCTTGTCAATATTAATAATGATAACTTTTACTATTTTCTAAATTTTCTCATATTTCACACTCTTGTAAAAAATGCAATAAAAAAGAGAAGCGAATACAACGTTTATTTATTCCCATTCTCTTTCTCATTATACTTTTAAATTTCTTTTTTTGCTGATTCTGATTTATAAATTTTACGCTGAAGGGACAAAAAAGAAATGCCTATCATCATGATTGTATATAAAAACATAAGGATTCCAGAAAGAATCCATAGACCACTAAAATGTAGTATAGGTACAAAAATATTACTTATAACTGATGCAATGAAAAACCCAATCTGTAGCACAAAAGAAGTAAGGGATAAAAAGCTTGCTCTTAACTTACTAGGTATCAATTGATGCAGCAGTGTGTTTTCAACTACACTACTCGTTCCTAGAGTAAAATATAACAGGGCATAAACCATTATGAATCCCAACCGACTTCTTTGTACTGCAATCATTATTAAAACAATTGCCAGAATGAATCGACATCCATAAAGTAGTATCCATCTCTTTTGCTCTAACCTTGCAAGAATGTTACCCACTATAACATTACCTAACATTGAGGCAACAAAGCCTAAGGACGAAATAACACCCAGTAGCCAAACGCTATTGTTCTGCATTTCTTGAAAAGCTGATTGCCAATATGTTTCCGTTACACTCATTGCAATTCCTGTAAAAAACATGCCAAACACAATCCACCATAATCGATTGGAGTATTTACTAGGGGTATTTTGTGTTATCAGGCTTTTTATATTTGGAAGTCGAATCGCAACATTATTCTCTACCTGTTTAGATGATTTAACTACCTGATTCTCCTTTATAAAGAAATGACAAAGAAGGAAAGCCAATCCGTTTGCTATGATACACACCAACATATTAGATTGGTACTGTGGACGAAAAAGCGTTAATAATCCACCAGTAATCCCGCCTAATGTAAGGCCTGCACCTTCTACAATTGCTAACTTTGAAGTTATATAGGGTAAACTTGTCTCTCCTTTGGATTCTAGAACGTCGTCAATTAGCAATGCATCCAGACTTCCTGAGGAAAATGCTCTTCCAAATCCCATCATAATGGCTACAAATGGTAACAAGATCATATGATTTGTGAATATCAAAGTGACATTCGAGCATATTTGAAACACACATGCGAGCATAAATACAATTTTTCTTCCATAGGTATCTGCACATATCCCACTTGGTAACTCAAAAAGGAATACCGTGCAAGAATAAACTGCTAATAACAAGGGTAGTGTCTGAAGTGTGGCCCCTTTATCAAGTAATATAAGATTCAATACAGGTGCCATGATTCCCAATGAAAAATAGTTGAGAGCTAAAATAATCTGTCCAATTTTAATCATGTTTCCTCCACTTATTTCATTTTGTATTAATCTGTTATATCCTTCGTATTATAAAGCACTAAGGCATATTCCCAAGGATTTTTATCCTTTTGGGGTTTTGCATGTTTCTCAATGTATGTTTGCACAATCTCTAACAACTCGCTTGATTCTTTTGCATCTAAATAAAGCACTCCTGTCAAAATATCACCCCATATGTTCTTATCTATTTCCTTTGTATTGATCTTTTGTTTTACTTTGCTGATTTGTGTTCGAAACCCTTCGTATACATTTGCTAAAGAATTTTGTAAATAAACTTCCCTCTCCTCCATAAAATCGTCTTCGGTATCCAATCCTATTTGTACGGTAACTTCTGCATTCTTATAATAACTTGCTTTGATTCCTCTGATAATCTCTTGATGATCGAGTTCAATCACACCTATTGTAAGAAGCTTTTTAATGTGGTGAGAAACACTGGAAGCTGAAATCGATAGCTTATCTGCCAGCATTTTAGGTGTCATTGGTATCGCGTTAATTGCCAATTCGCGCAGAAGCTGTTGACGGATAGGGTTCATATAAATATTTAATTCTTCCTTTGTTTTTAATTTTATGTGTTTCATATAATCTCCTTTTTATCATTTCATACATTGTAACATTACACATTGTGTAACGTCAAGAAAAAAATAAATGGAAATACGAGCTTAGCGTATCTCCATTGCGTTTTACATTATTTTTCGTTGGCTAACTAAAATTATAAAGTCTCATCTTCTTTACATGTTTCAGGTTTTTAAATAAAACAATCGGTGAAAAAGGTCTTCCGTGTCCTGGATATATTCTCCTTGGCTTTACATTTAAAATGATTAACCAACTTTTATAAAATTGCTTTTTATTTTCCACCCAAATGGTTATTTTATGTAGGCTTGGAAGGCCATTCATAGCAGCGTCTCCTACAAACATAATACCATTTCTTAAAAGCAAAGAAAGGGAATCACTCGTATGACCTGGTGTTTCATATATTTTTCCCTCAATATAAGATTCAATTTCCTTCCTATTGTCTTCTTCAACAAATAAGCATCTGGATAAATATTTTTCTTCCAATCTTGGAAATCGATGTTCACCCATTCCCAAATACGCCATTACTTTACAAGTAAGTACAGCGAGTTCACTCGTACATCCTCCAATAAAATTATGCTGTCCCTTTTGCAATATTGGTAGTGCATGTTTACTTAATATGAGTTTTACTTTTTGATTGTGTTCTAGTATTTCATTAAGAAAGCCTGCATGATCATCATGTGCATGGGTAAGAAAGATATAAGCGATTTCTTGTAGTTTTAATCCATTTTTATTCAAGGCTTTTAAAAATGCTGGATAACCACCTTCGTATCCTGTGTCAATTAAGACATAACCCTTTTTCGTTTCATATATAAAATTATTAACAATTCGATTGCCCAGGTTTATGATTTTCATGTTTCCTCCCTTATAAATCTGTTTCAGTATCTAATATTGATATTTCACTTTAGTATATGCAAAATTATTACATTAATGTTTTTCATTTGTCAAATACTTTTATATCAAAAGGAGCCATGAAATCTATTTTACAATTGCTTTATCTTCTACTCGACATAACCAAAGCCAAGAATGGTAAATTTCTTTTCTTCATCACCCTCACTCATCTGCACTCGAATGATATGTTCCTTACTTTCAGCTTCATTAAAAACTAAAATTGCATTGCAGTGAATCCATCCATTTTGATGAGGATCAGCTGTTCGTATCACTCTACCATCAACATAAATATCTACTTTTCCAACATCCAATGCCCCAGAATCCTTAAAAATGAGAAAAAATGCTTTTGCTTTTATCTCTACTTCAAGATAAGGTCGCTGTTTGCCACCCTTTGTTCCATCATACATCCAATTATATGGGAATTGAGGTGTTCCCTCTAGGTTTTCATCCATTTCAACACACTGCAATTCACGATCTGTCTCTGTAAAATCACCTGATGTAATTTTACAAATATCATAATTTATCCTTTTATCTATCAGTTTTACTTTAGTAAACTCATCTCCTATTACTGCCTTTTGTAATAACAGTGAGAATGTTGGATCAACTGCTAATTCATCTTTGTTATCATAGAACATTTTTTCTACTACACAAAACAAGTTTGTCAGACAGTCTGCCATTATGGTATGACCAACATTACTTGGGTGGAATACATCATAGAAAAACTGATTTTTTGATAACACTCTTCCCTCACCATGTTTCATTTGAAACTGTGGAGTTACCGCATTCAACACACTTACCATGGGAAGATCATAGTGCCTTCCAACTGGAAAAAGACGCTCTTGTAAGTTCCAGTCACTTGCAAATACTGCAAAAAGTAATATGACTGCTGGATTATTGGGTAGCAATAAAATTTTCTTTACCAAACTCTCATAGCATTTTCCCTTTGTCTCATCCCCCTCATCATTGACAGCAAATTCAACAATTACTATGTCTGGCTGGATTCCATCTCGTAATATGTCTCGTTCGAAACGAAGCATTCCTAGTTCAGATGGCGTCCCACCTACTCCTGCTTTGACATAATGCACATTATCACCTGTTCCATATTTGCTTGCAAATGCTTGATAGGATTTGAATGCATAGCATTCTTTATTAATTGGTACCGCTCCCGCTCCTTGGGTAATAGAGCCTCCTATATAAGCAAGTGTTACCTCTTCTCCTGCACGAGCTTTTTTGATTGCTTTCATAGTTCGGACTGCATTTCCTGTCTGTATTAAGGAACGTTCAATCATTGCCTGATAATCTTTTGAAGTAAAATCAATCTCTGCTTCCTCTGCCACTTCTGGTGCCCTATATCCATCATTTAGGTAAAATCGGACACTAGCCCTTGCAATTTTTTCTGGAACCTCAAAAACAAAACGAATCTGTCCTGGTTCAAATTCGTCCTCTGTCCGCTCTATATCAGATAGATTAATTCTACTCTCAGCTCCATCCCCTTTTAGTTTTACTTTAAGTAGCGAGCCGCCTCCATACACATCCTTTTTTCCATACATCTGGAATACAAATTCAATGCTGTCTTCTCTACAATCGCTTTCAACAGAAACGCCAATACTGTGTACCAACTTTCTAAATCCTTCTGTGGTCTTTAATAAATTAAGAATCTTATTGTCCGTTATATTGCCAACAATTAAAGCACTATTCATTAGTCGTCCATCATTTTGATAAATAAAGGAAACTCCCTTTCCATCTATCTGCTTTGCCCCAAAAACTTCTTTTTCTCGCATAATATAAAAAAACGGTCGTCTCTTTTGGGGATCCATTGGTGCTTTTGGTCCTTCCATTTTTCCCTCCATTCTGATGCAAGTAGCAAAGTACGGGAAGGTATCTTTTGTATACCATCCCGTAAATATACTGCTGTATCTTTTATTTACTTTTTCTGTTATTTTATTTGCTGACTATTGGTTTGGTCTATATATGACTGCCAAGTATTTCTAATAGCCTCTGCTTTTTGTGCTGGCGTATTATCCTCGTTGATGCCCCATAAAAGATCTTCCCCCATAGAAATACCATTAATTGCTTTTTCATACATAGGAACGCCACTCTTAACCATAATGGCTAGTGTTTCATCTACCGACTCTGTATCTCTAAATGACTGATAGTAGCCAGATTTCCAACCTTCATAATCTTCATATCCTGGAACTGGATCTGTGTATAAGTTAAATGCAAAAGCAATTTTCCAAGCTTTTTCAGCATCATAGCAAGAAGGAATTACATATACGTTATCTTGAGCAAAATTAACATAATGATCCATACGAGGTCCCATTGGAAAACACACGAATCCAAAGTCATCCTCCATCTCGGACCAGTCCCCTGCTTTATATGATTCAGCACAAGTAAATACCGCTTCACCATTTGCAAATGCGGTAAAGGTATAATCCCATTCGGAATCTTCTGGATAAACCATTTCATATTTACTAACCAAATCAAGTGCCCAATTTAAGGCTTCCATTGTTGGGTCAGATTCTAGGGCATTGTAAAAACCCTTTTCATCTTTTCCAATAAACGCTCCACCATTTGAGTAAACAGCTGCTGGATATAAAGTACTTGTAAAGTTTGTCATTGCATGCCTATCAATTACACCATCATTATCTGTATCCTTTTGAACCTTCTGGCAAAGCTCTTCAAATTTATCCCACGTCCATTCCTTGTTTGCCTGTAATTCATAGATTGAATCAGGATCGATACCAGATTCCTCTAATAATCTCTTATTAAAAAAGATACCTGCTGTTGCTTGATGTGGAATCCCTCTCATACCATAAGTGGCATTGCCAATCGTCATTAATTCTTTCACGGAAGTTTCCCACTTACTCTCTGAAAAATCAAGACAATCCAGTGTTGAAAGATCATACATTAAATCACTGTTTATTGCGGACATTAGGGCACTCCCCTGATATAAGGTAAAAATATAATTTTCATCTTTGCCTGTAGTCGCATAATTTACAAAATTTTCTGGTGACTCATCAAAGGATGTAATTGCCTGCTCTTTGATTGTAAAATTATAGCTTTCCTGAATCCAATCTAAATACTCCAAGCGTGCCTCTTCATAAGCACTGGCAGCTTCCTCTTTCTCCCCTGAGCTCCACCAGTCTCCAATAATAATTTCCATTCCACCCAAATCATATGGCTTTCCATTTTCGTCTGTCAGAAGTTTATATTGTTTTGCTTCATTTGCATCTTTTGCTTCTGTCGCTTGTGCATCTTTTGCTTCCACATCATTTGTATTTGTTACATTGTCATTCGCCACCTTAGCTGTATCAGAACTGCCTCCACATGCAGACATACCTACAGCTATTGTGATTGCCATCATAATTGATAACACACGTTTTGATTTTCTCATTTTAAATTCCTCCTTTAATCTTCTTGCCAAACTAGAAAATATCGCGTTACATTTTAATACCAGTACTACTTAAGCTTTCCACAAATCCCTTTTGTGCAAATAAATATAAAATCAAAAGTGGAAGTATTACCATAAGCGTTCCTGTTGAAATAACACACTGTGTATATCCAACAGATGCTCCTGTTGCCTGATTCAATGTATGAGTCAGATATTTGTTTAATTGTTCGCCAATCTGTGGCAGTTGAATGGAGAGTAATTTTATATTCCCAAGGAACATCTTTGAATAAAAACCATCTGTCCACTGCCATACAAAAGCAAATAAAAAACATGACGTTAAAATAGGTTTTGCATCTGGCAGCATAATACGAATGAATGTTTTTAATGTACTACAACCGTCCACATAAGCTGCTTCTTCCATTTCTTTTGGAATATTACGAAAAAATTGTCGAATCATATATATATACAATCCATTTTTCAACCCCATACACCCTGCACTCATCATATAATAAGGAAGTGCAGAGCCTCTTAAATTAATTGTGTGTCCTGTAATCAATTTCATAATTCCAAACATATCAAAATACCTAAAGTGTAAATGTAAGGAAGAAGAAATCGTCTGGGGTGGAATAACAATGACTAACATAACACAGGCAAACCAAAACCTTTTGAATGGAAATTCAAATCTGGCAAAACCATATCCAACTACCGTACATACCACAATCTGCAAGATAGCGATTGTAAAAGATACAAAAAAAGTATTACATAGCGTTTTAAAATAGTTCATAAACTTTGCTGCCAGCATATAATTACTGGTGGTAAAATGCTCTGGAACTGAAATAACCATAGCGTTATACAAATCCTCTTCTGCCATAAAGCTAATGGTGATCTTATTAAAAATCGGTTGTAATATCAAGAAACACATACCAAACAAAAGAAAGAAGCGTATGATTCTATATGAAAAATTCTTAATGTCTTTCTTTAACAAATAGCCCTGTGTTTTTTTATTTCTTTGCCAATAACTCATATATTTTTTTTGCATTGCTTCTTTATTCATAGTAATAAACTCCTTTCGAAATAATGAGTGAGCTTATACCAATAATTGCAATTACAATCCCAAAGTATACCCATGCCATTGCCGAAGCAAAGCCATAATTCAAATCTACAATCATAGTATTACTGATTTTTTCCATGACCTGATTATCTGATCTCATACAAAAGTCTACAATCGTATAAACCCAATTAACTAAAAACAATGGACTTATCATTGGAAATGTTATTTTCCATAGACTTTCCCAACCAGTACAACCTTCTATTTCTGCTGCTTCATACATATTCTTTGATATTGTTTGTAATCCTGATAAGAAAATTATAATCTGAATTCCCGATGCAATCGCAACGTCGTATACACCATCTACAATTTCAAATACCTTTTTCAGCGCTCCACTCGCCATACCGCTAGTTGTTAAAATTTTTTGAATGATACTTGTGATACTGGAATTTCCCATTGAGCCTTGAATGGCATCTTGCACACTTGCCAGTAAAGAATTATCATATTCAATTCCAAGAATTACGCCAGAAGATAAGATTACTGGCAGGAAAAAGATTGCTCTGACAAAGGCACGCCCTTTGAATTTCTGGTTTAATATCATAGCCACAAAAAAGCTAAATACCATAATTGCCAGTGCAGTATAAGTCATTTTTCCAATATCCTCTGTCAATAGTCTGTTATATTCTGTATCAATGGTAAATGCTCTTATATAATTTGTAAGTCCATCAAATAACATATGAAATCCACCTGAACTTATTTCCACCTTACAAAAACTCATGTAAAGCGACTGAAAAAAGGGCTTTACCATAAATGTCAAAAATCCAATGATAAAAGGCATTATGAACAAATATCCAGATATTGCTTTTCTTCTTTGAAGACCCTTATATTTTTTTTGCCACTTCATACTATAAACCATCCCTTTCCAACCTCCGACAGTCTGATGCACTGCCGATTTTTTGATTTTATCGAATTACCAGATAGTCTCTAGCTGGGAGATTGCTGCCACCTGCTATCGTGTAGTCTTCATAGTTGTAATTCACATATACCTTTGTTTCGTCTTCATAGGTTGTTACAGTGATACCACTTTTTAGTATCTCATGATCTGTTATTCTCTGGTTAAAAGTACCACCAAGTTCCTTTTTGTATCTTTGATAGATGGAAATCATTTTCTCTTGCCACGCATCAAAGGCTGCTCCAAAATACTGTGTATAATAAGTGTTTTGTAACTTTGTGGTATCTTCTTTCATGAATGTAAAATACAATAATGAACCATATTCAGCAGATTTTAAAAGTTCTTCCTGATAATCAGTTGCAAGGTTTAATGCTTCTCCAGCATAATTAACGTAACCATGAATGGCAATCTGGTAAAAGGGAATCGTTTTGTCAATGATGGTGTACTTTGAGCCGCTTAAGTCCATATTCGTGATAAAATTCGTAATGCCAAGGGTATAGTCATTTCCCATATTCGTCATGATTTTAAGCCCCGAATCACTAATTGTTTTTAATACGTTTAGTTGCTCAATTTTTGCCTGCTGTCTGCTAACCAAATGCTTTTGGCTGTAATCTGCTGCAAGCTGGTATCCAATGTCTCGAAAGGATACTCCTGTTGCTCCGTAGTTTTTTGCAGCTAGCGAAAGATTCTCCATCATTTTGGTAATAAATTTTGGTTTTAATAAATAATAAGAATCCTTCCATTTTTGTTCTCCATAATAAACTGGATCAAACTCTAAAAGCTCCACCTTTTGCTTGTTAGCCAGCGTCGCACCATCCCTATATAACTCAAAGCCATCAAATAGCTTATTGTTATAAGCAAAATTTGTCACGCCATCAAAATAGATATTGATTTCATTCTCAGTTGCATAAGAGATTAGATTTTGCAAATCCTTTTTTCGGCCCAGTTCTTTTATTAAATTAACATCAGTAAGAACGCTCTGCTTGATTCCTCCATTCATCCAACCACTTAATTTTACAGACATATTCGTTACACCATTCGTACGTAATGTCTCAAGTATCTCTTGTGCTTCTTTATAAGTAGTAAGCTCTAATGGTTTCGAAACTGGCACTCCAAGCACCTGTCCTACCTTGTCAACGGCACCAATGATTTCCACTGCAACTGGTACATCAATGTCATCTTTCTTTGTAAAATTTTCGCCCAATTTTTCTACAAGATAATTATGATAAGCATTCGCCATATCCACATAACTTCCTGAATCAATAAAACGGTACCGCTCAACTATGTTTTCTTTTGGAATACTCTGTTCATATACAAACATCTCTCCATTATATTTATCCGCCACATCACACTGCTCTCTATGTAAAATACTATAACTGGCATTCACATAATTATAACTGTTGCTTCTTCCACTAATATCAGCACCTATAGATGCATACGCTGCCCCATCCTCTAACATACAGATGAAAGAATTATCATTTTTTGCCATTCCATAAACACCATAATAGTTTCTTGTCTCATGAACTAAGGAAGTTCTTCCCTGTGCCATATCCCAACCATATATATTAGAATAATAGCTGTTTTGTGCTGTCTTTCCATTATTGAAATTAATAATGGCTCCACCACCTTCTGGTACTACCATATATCCGTTTTCTGATGTCCCTGCCGCTCCAAAGAAAGGCAATACATTTAAAGTAAGAAGGGGATAATTTTCTTTATACTCAATCTCGTTCATCGGAATATCTACTACCAGGTCACTTTTGTCAAGTCGATACACCATGTTGACATTAAATACTGGCTTTTTGGAAGAAGAATCAAAGGAATATAATTCTTTTTCCTTGGCATACTCCTCTTTTGTATATCCTGCATCACCAAAATATGTTTCAAACTTTTTCTTTAACGTATCCTTTACCCCGTCACGCAATACATAAATAATTTCATCTTTTAGAATTGGATATTGTGTTAACAACTCTTCTTTGTTATCCTTTTTACCAAGATTGTTAATATCATACTTTTTATAGTACTGCTCTACTGTGTTGGTATCTGTATGACTCATATTGGATAATAACTCTTCCATCCGCTTTGCTGTGATGACTCTTGGAACAATATACTCTTTTTCTACCTCACCAATTGAATAATATACCTTCACATAATCATTGGTTGCCTCAATATTATAAGTTCTAGCAGACATACTGTATTTGTAGTTGTTATACAGTGTATCAACACCATTAATTGTACTGTAGGTCAAAAGAAGTGTAGATTTTAAATTCTCAATGTCTGTGGGAAGTGCTATCGTATCATCCTCTGCATTTAACGGATTGGAATACCACGTCTCCCCTGTGGATTTTACAGTCACAAAAAACTGTGTAGTAGATGAATCCATGACAAATTTCAGTTTATCGTTTTCCAGTATAATTTCCTTATCTGTACCTTCAAATTCATTTACCTTAATAATCTCCTCTGCTGTTTCGTCCTCTTTATATATTACTACTACCAAAATGACAGCTATGATTACTAGTAAAATCAGAATAGGAACCAAAAGACTTTTTACCTTTCCTTTCAAGGCTGCTTTCCTCTCCATGGCTATTACCACCTTATCTTTCTTCATATCCTTTTACCCTCCAACCTGTCACATTCGGAACATGATTTCTTTCACGATGGAAATGAAATATGCAATACCTTGGCTAGTCATACTAAAAAATAGCATTAAAAGAAAGACCATGACCATCATTGCAAAAAATGTTGCAATGATAAATAATATTGTCTTACTTAGTGTATATTCATGAATCTCCATCATGGCACAAATAATTAGCATTGCCACCCATCCAACAGAAAGTGCGGCGGCAAAATAATAAAAGGCACCCTCTTCATCTGTTACTACATTACTAAATAAAATCATAAAAAACTGAATGAGTGGATATGGTGTTAAAGCGTAGGCTGTTCCCATATAAATCTGTGACAGTTTTCCCTTTCCATCAAACAGCGTTGTTAACCCCCAGTTTCCTACACAAAACAATACCAGTGGAAATAAAATACTTGCAATATATAAGAAGATATTGATTCCTTCCCAATAAACCTGAAGAAACAAAAAACTTGTAAACTGAAGTTTCATTATCCTTACCAGCAACGTTAAGATAATTATTGTATTGGCTGCTGCAAGCGATCCTCTATTCTCATGAGTCAGGTCCCAAAAGCCATCCAATGGATGGGTTATAACATACATTGCATATCTTAGGGTTGCAAAATAATGACCGTAGGTTTCTTTTTTCTTTAATGAAACTTGCATACCTGCCTCCGTCCTACATCAATCTTTCTATATTTTCTGCTACATCAATTTCATGCTTGATTTTTTTTATTTTTCCTACCAACATTGGAACTACGAATAAAAATATAAGAATTACAACCATTAAACCAATGTGTTCTTCCACCCACTCTTTTCGATATTGCTTAAATGCCTTGGAATAATTGTGTGTATCCCATTTTAGTTTGAAATAGGTCATAGCTTCTTTATAATTTCCCTGACGCATTAGTGCTCTTCCAATGCCAACATAGGCAAGATCATAATTTCCATTTAAGGCTTTTACTTGCTGCCATGTGGTACCTGAAGCATCATAATCTCCTATATCGTATTCTTCAATTGCTTTATAAATCAAACTCCCATATTCCGTTGGAGTAAATACGGTAAAGCTAGAATCTTTTGAATCCAGTACAATAAGATCCTTACCCATATGTTCAATCGCTACTGGTAATTTAAAATATCCATCCAAGTTACCATTACCGCCAAAAGCATATAGCAAGTGCCCTTGTGTGTCATAGCCAAAAATTCTTCCTCTTACTTTATCAAGCGCAAAATAAATACCATTATCCAGAGCAGTAATATCCGTAATTAAAGAAGGACCTTTATAACCACCAGCCTCCCCCCAGTAGATATCACCAATCACATTAAAATTACCGTTTTCAATTAAAATATCTTTTCCCAGCAAATTCAGTCTGCGAATTGGCGAATCAGTACCAGCATCAAGCCCTGCCCCAGTAACATTTGTGGTACATGCAAAGATAAAACCCTCCAAATCTCTATATAAATTGTCATATTCGGTTGGAACAAAGGATTCCATTGCTGCCCGCTGTGCCTTCGTTGCAAATTTCTTCCAAAGGTAATCGGTCCAGTCATAAGTAACTTCACTAGCTCCATAAAATCCAGCAAAGGTTCCATCCGAATCGTATTTAATCATACCTTTATTAACATTATCTGCGATACAATAAACTCTACCTACTCCATCCACCTCTAATTTATTTGGCAAAAAAGCAGTCGTCTGATCAAAGGTTGCATCCGTTGGTTTTGTGAATTCCATTACATAATTCAAATCATCATCAAGCTTTAAAATACGCCCATTTCCTTTATCACAGATATATAAATATCCATCTTCTGATGCACAGACATCTGTTGGAGCGGATAATGTTTTTACTGCTACCTCTCCCTTAATCATATGAATGATACGTACTAGTTCAAAAGTATCCTTACTTACTTTTTGTAATTCCACAATCCGATTATTTCCTGTATCACAGATATAGAGGGTATCACCACGCACATACATCCCTGTGGCATTATTAAACCCTTGCTCCAACCCCAATTCCACCGATGTATATACGCCTACTGTACTGTATGCATCAGGCGAATACAAAACATCTGACCAATAATCATAATTGTAGGTATATCCTTTTTTCAAACCGTCATCTGCTTCTACCTTCGTAACCGTACCAATAAGTATGCAAACCACTACAGTTAATACAATCAAACTTTTTATTTTCCTGTTCAACATCTTATCATCCTCCATCTTCTTTATTCCTTCAAACCAGAGCTTGCCATTGTTTCAAGAATCTGGCTCTCAGACAGGATGAAAATTGTAATTGGAACAATCATAACGATGACAGTTACTGCAGCTGCCTGACCAGTTCTTGCAATACCACCGCTTTGAATCTGTTGCAGTGCATAAACCAGCGTTTTTTTCTCTTCAGAATAAATAAATGTTGCCGCTTTGTTATTCCATAGATTTTGAACAGAAAAGATGATGAGCGTAAGCCAAGCTGGTTTTACATTTGGCATAACAATTCGCATGAATATTTTTCCAAGACCAGCTCCGTCAATCATTGCGGCTTCAACCAGTGACATAGGGATTCCTTCCATGAACTGTTTCATAAGAAACAAACCCATAGGTGCTGCAAATGCTGGAATAACAATTGCCCAGTAGGTATCTACCCATCCCAGTTTACTAATAATTAAATAGTTTGGAATTGCTGTTACATACCCGTTAAACATTAAAGCGGTTACAACAATTGTAAAAAAAAGTTTTTTACCAGGAAAATCATATTTGGCAAGTACAAATGCCCCCAACGATGCAATAATCAAATGCCCTGTTGTACCTACAGCAGTAATGAATACCGTATTGAAAATATATCGAGAGAAAGTTACCCATGATTTTCCCATGGTTACAAACAGATCTTGAAAGTTATCCAGTGTTGGATTTTGTGCAAATAACTTTGGCGGAAATAAAAACAATTCATCTAACGGTTTTAATGAACTACTAATTGCAAACACAAGTGGAAATACCATTGCCAGTGCAAATAAAAATAACACGAAGTATATTAGAATATCACCAACAAAAGAACGATTGGGTTTTCTTTTTTTTATTATTTTTTTGTGTTTGGATGATTTTATTGTCTTTTCTTTTATCTTTTTACTCATATCAGGTTCCCACTCTTCTTAATAAACTCTGAATTGCTTTGTTACATATAATCATAATCAAAAACAATGTGGTTGCTATTGCTGATGCGTACCCCATTTCAAATCTGGAAAATCCGTAATCAAATAGATGAGTTACCACCGTTCTTGCTGCATAATCCGTACTTGGATAACCACATAACGCCATAGTAACATCACAAACACCAAACGCCTGTGTAATAGCCATTACCGCACCAAACATTAACATGGGTTTCATATTTGGCAATGTAATATACCACAATTCCTGCCAACGATTTTTTACACCATCCATATAACCAGCTTCAAATTGAGAACGGTCAACTCCTTGAAGACCTGCTACAAAAGAAAGAAATCCCGTTCCAAGACTCATCCATAGAATTACAATCATACAAACTTTAAGCATATATTTAGGGTTAGTCAGCCATAAAATTGGTGCACCAATTATACCAGCATTCATTAAAAATGCATTGACATAACCATAAGCATCACCACGAAAGAAGATGGCGAAAATAATGAAAACATTTCCTGCAATGGAGGGTACATAAAATACAATAACTCCAATGGTTCTTAACCACCTAGGCAACTCATTAATAAGCCATGCAAACAGAAACGACATAATATAACCTAGTGGTCCTGTGATAACCGCAATCAAAAATGTGTTCTTGATTGCGGTTAGGAAAATATCATCCTGCAAAATTAAATTAATATAGTTTTGTACTCCTATAAATTTAGGTGATTCCAGTATATTGTAATAAGTAAAGCTAAAAAATATTGAGGAGCATACTGGCAATATGTAAAACATGGTAAACAATATTGCGTATGGCGCCAGAAATAAGTAACATGCTTTGCTTTTTTTCATTTTTTTCACCATGATTTTAAATTCATTTCGGCGCAATATTACATATTTTTTGATATAATTTTTCATGCCAACCCCCCATTAATCTATCGAAAGTCCAAATTCGGTTCGCTTCTTTATGATTTCTTCATTGATTGTAATAGCATAATCAAGAACGGTCTCTCTTGGATCTTCATTTTTATTCATTACCTTTCTAACTGCATTGATGATGTGACGATTCGTATAATATCCACCAGCAACCTCACGAAATCCTACTGTAGATTTCCACTGCTCATTAAGAATTGCTCTCTCACCAGCACTCCATGCCAACTGGCTAAAGGCTTCTTTATTCGCCGTTGCATATCTTGCGGAAGAACCAAGCAATGCTTCTAATTCACGTCCAAAACGCACTTGTACATCTGTCTGTGCCCACCATTTCATAAATTTCCATGCGTTTTGTTTTTTTATTTCATCCTCTGTTTTAATCATCATGCTACAGGTTCCAGTTGAATAAACCGAACGTTTTATCGACTCTTGCCCATTATCCTTAGTAATAACCGTGCCAGGGATCAATGTAAAATCCCATAAACCTCGAATTTCAGGTGCTGATACCATTAGTGTGTTATAAATACTATAGTTTGCAATTCCAATAGGCATTTGTCCTGAACGAAAGCGGCTTACAAAATCGTATTCCCTTGGCATACCATATTCGGTAAAAAAACTTGTATACATAGTAAATGCATTCACACCTGCTTCATTATCAATAATGGTCCTTTTCGCTTCTTCATCATAAATATCACTTCCATTTTGGTAGAGTAATGTATAATAAAGTGATGCATCAGGCAATGTAGCACTTGCTGTTGTTGGAATTCCTACCTCCATATTGTTGCCCTGAATAGTAGGAAGCATCTCAATCAACTGCTTCCAGGTATTTGGTATTTCTAGTGCAAGCTCCTCTAAAATATCCTTGCGGTAAAACAAAACGTTATAGGTCTGGGTTTCTGGTATTGCATATATGCCATTATTATATTCGTAAGGACGGTATGCACTTTCATAGAACACATCAAGCACATCGCTATAATCCTTAAATTGAGTTAAATCCTCTACGGCATTTCGCAGTGCATAATTTACTGGTTGGTCTGCACCAACAGACAAAACAACATCTGGCCCTCTTCCTGCCACTACAGCATTTAACAGTGCACTAGCTTCTACAATTTCAACATTTACCTTGACTTTATGTTCAGGTGTAAAGGTATCGTCTACCATTGTTTTTAAGATAGTTCCCTGATCACGTCCAGTTACAATCCATACCTTTACAACACTAGGATCCTCATCGCTGTAAACATCCCCCACTGCATCATAATCTACAAAAAAGGTGGCTACAAAGGATTTTATTTCATGCCATACCTTTGCAAATTTGCTTGCCTTATCGTTTGGTATTTCAAATCCATCACTGCTTATAATCAAATAATCAATATCAAGCTTTGTTTCACTCATGTTTAAAATTGCCGTACCAAGTGCCGTAATATTATCTTTAAATGGAATAAAGTGAACCGTTATCTTATCTGGCCTCTCAACAAACTGTTCCAACTGCTGGGCTAATGTCTGGGCTGTGGCAATCTTTTCTGCTTTTTGTCCAGTGTAACTTACAACATCATCAATAATTTTATAGAGTCGTTTGGATTCAATATCCATTGCTTTAATTACTTCTGGATAGACTTGCTCCAAATTATAATCACGATAGTCATCTGGATCTGCCCCAGTATAAACTAAAATTTTACGATATATCTGATTTAGATTATAGGTAGAATCTTCTAGTTCCTCTAAAATCTCACCCATATTGCCAAGGGTAGCCTCCAGCCTTACCAGGTGTCTACCTTTTGTCAAATAAAACTTATATGGTGTTCCATCTTCATCTGCTAAAGTCATTACATTCCAGTCATTACCATAATGAAAAGAAATTGCCTCGACTTCCTTAAATGGAACTTCACCATCTATGTATAAACTTCTGCAAGATATGCTACCCCTTGCATAATTTTGTCTGCCTTTTACTGTAATGTTATAATACCCATCTTCTGGTACTTGAAATTCCCATTCAATCCATTGTCCTGACGAGTTCCATGTCTCGCCACCTATATAATTTAAAACTGTTTTCGTTACACTGTTTGGCTCTGTTGTCGGTGATGCTCTATCATATTTGGCGTAAAGTGATGATTCGGAACGTAGCGTGGAATCCTCTCCTTGAATTTTTAACTCGAAATCAGATATCGTATTTGTCACCTGTGGAAGATTTTTACTATAGACTTTATAGTCATTTCTCTCACTGACTGCTGTCAGTGCAAGTTTCCTTAAAATCACTGGTTCATTTACTGCTTCTAAGGTGATGCTATTTTTCCCTTTTTCAAAATAAAACCGATACGGTTCTATTTCATAACCCCTCCCATCCTTGCAATAGGCACTTTGCCATTCATAGGCTTCTATCTGTGTTGGGCGTATTTCATTACCCTGATTATCCGTACGAACCTCTCCATCATCTGTCCATAATCTGTTAAACACCAGATTTGCTGCATCCTTGAAAGGATTTTCACCATTAATAAGTAGGGAGCGTTCCACTGCAACCCCTCTTGATTCCACTGTCATGTACTCTAGATACACATTGTAGAAACCAGCTTCCACTACATCAACACTCCATGTAACTTTTGATTCATCTCCCGTATAAAGAACTTTCATTTCGCCTTCATAATTTTGAAAAACCTCTACATTCTTACCATAATCATAATTATAAAGATCAATGTCAATGTTCTTTTTCGGATTTTGAGCATTAGCATGATTGTTTAAGTATGCACAATAAGTACCCTCCCTATTTGATCCGTTCTCCCCCATTGCAAAGTCTATTTGGTCATACTTATCGGCATAATTATCATTTACTGTTGTCTTGATCTTAATAAAGTAAATAACTCCTATTATAAGAATTACTCCAATCGTTATTAGTATTTTTTTAACAGCCTCTTTCATAATGCCTCCATTAATTTTTTAAATAACTCCCTATCATTACTGTTTTAATACAAAATTATCTGATATCACTAATTATTTTCCCGTAGGAATCAGATTAATTTATTACGAATAAACTACTAATTGACTATAAATATATCTTAACATTTTCAAATATTGCCGCTTATCATTTATTGCTAGTTAATATTCAAATATTGCCCAATTATTTTTGCTATTTACTTGTTTTATTATGCATTATTTACTTTTTATCGATAATATGATACTCTTTTGTTAATGTATTCGATAATGTTTTTAATTTAATTGGTATATTTTTGTAACTTTTATCATATTTAAATTATATTATCTACTTATTTTCGCAATATCTGCATATTTTACTATCTTTTTATAGGGGGAATTATATGACTAGAGTAAATCAGACAAAAAACAACTGCTTAGATTTTTACACACAAAACAGTGACTGGAAAGGACGTACAGTAAAAGGTGATTATGAAATAGTCAATTACCAAAATGACACAATAATCCGCATTTGGTATAATGAACAGTCTCATTGTTACAGCCCTCACTGGCATACTGCTTTAGAAATCATTATGCCAGTTGAAAATTATTATGAAGTAGTTGCCTCCTCTACTACTTATCATATCCTGCCAGGGGATATTATCCTCATTCCACCTGGCGAAACACATCAGCTAATTGCTCCCGAAACAGGAAAACGTTTTATCTTCTTGTTTGATATATCTAACATTATCAAATTAAAGGGGTTTTCAGGCATACAATCTTTATTAAATGGTTGCCTTTATATTACAAAACAGACCTATCCACAGATTTACGAGGAGGTTTATCAACTGCTTTTACAAATGAGAAATGAATATTTTAGTAACAATGATTTTCGTGAACTGGCTATATATGCCCAACTGGTTCATTTGTTTGTTATGCTAGGAAGAAACCGCCTCAGTAACACTGATATATTTCCAAATGTACGAATCTATAAGCAAAAGGAATATATGCAAAAATTCAACAGCGTTTTAGATTACATTGATTCCCATTATATGGAGGAATTAACTTTAGATGATGTTGCTTCTTATAGTGGATTTTCCAAATATCATTTCACCAGATTATTTAAGCAATATAGTGATTCTACCTTTTATGACTATCTTAGTTTTAAACGAATTAAAGCGGCAGAAAGCTTACTTGCTGAACCTAATCTCTCCATTACAGAGATTGCCTTACAGGCTGGTTTTTCAAGTATTTCCACCTTCAACCGCATTTTTAAGAATCAAAAGAATTGTACTCCAAGCGAATACAGAGCTTTATACAGCAAAATACATTCCATTACATAGGAATCATTTATCTCGCCCAACGTAATAGGTTTCTGCTGGTCCAAGAAAGCATTCTGGCGGTTTTTTCCCACTTGGATAAATTACTAGCTTTTCTAACACAAATCCAGGTGTGACCGCATAAATACGTAGCTTGTTGCATCCCTTTTTACATTCAATTGCCTGTACTCTTCTTCGAATATTATTTAATACACCATTTGCCCACAGATATCCATAATCTCCTACCTTTTGCCCTGATTCTATTGCATTATAGACTTTTATTACCTCCTCATTACAGGATACTGCATATAAAATCTTGTTGTCTGGTGTGACTGGATTAGAAGGCTGCATATAAAACTCTGCTTCATAGTTCCCTTCTTCTTTCACTACAAAGTGATACTCTAAGTATGGTGCATCTACCCCTGCCGTAAAATATGCAGTGGTTGGATATACTTTCATAGCCGATTTCGTTTTACCATAATCATTGATACACAAAAAGGCAGACTGTTCTCGCCCTGGCTTACACTCTGTATAATGCTCTGCCTCAATGGATATGTAATCCTTTTGCATAAAAAACGTATTATGCTTCCATTTTTTTGTATCTATTTTTTCTGCTGGAATTTCAATCACACAATCGCCAGTAGGTGTTGTGATACAGATTTCTCCTTTTGCATCTTTAACTAATTTATCGCGATGAATTCTAATTTCAATTTGCTCCATGCAATGTTCACCATCAAGTGTTCCATTTAACATAGAACATGTAAGCCATTCCACATTATTTTTAATCGTATAATCTGCCTTTAGGTTACTTAAATTATATAACGCAATCGATGCGACACAGATATCTGGCTCTAAAAAATCCTTTAGATACAACCTGTTAGGATGCCATGCACTCCCTTCTACATGCTGATTAGTCCCCTCTACCATTACTATAATTCTTGGCTTATTTGCTGGCATTACTTGCATCAAAATTGGCTTTTGACAGCCCTCCTCATTCCAGTTTGTAAAGCCAATATGCTCAGACATTCCCATACCAAAGAATTTTCCATTGTCCATTGTATGATATTCTTCTATTAAGCTACAATCACGTTGCAGGCAATTCGCTACTTCTTTTGCATAGTCATTCGCAATCATTACCCCAAGCTTTGCAAAGTAGTGATTTAACCCAGTAAGTAGCTGCATCTTATATAGATTTAAAATACCAACTGCAGGGTAATAAACCAATGAAAAATAAGCAGTCAGATTTTTGGGTGAAACCTTTTGATAAAGCTCTTCTGCCAAATTAAGCAGCATTTGAATCTCTTCTAATGTTTTTTTCGTTTCTCTTTCATTTACAGGATGATAAATATCTGCATTCATAGCTTCAGGCTTTCGTTTATGAGCAATTCTTGTATAGCCGTTTAAGATTTTATATATTTTTTCTTGTTCATCTTGATTAAATATGCCATGAAACTGTTGCTTTATCCATTGTCTTGCGTAGTTTTCTTGCTGGTTGATAGCTGCTGTTCCCCATTTTTCAAAATCATAAGCCAAATCTAAAAAGAAGGACAATGGAAACTCCTGTGTACAAATATCTCCAACATTAACGATCCATAAATCCCTAATACCAAAATCATATGCCATTGACATCTGTTCCCATATTTTTGGCAAATAGGAACTGTTAATCCATTCATACGAAATTGGTCCCCCATGATAATCGAAATGGTAATACATACCGTATCCGCCTTTATGCTTACGCATTTCCTGCGTTGGAAGTGTTCTGAGGTTTCCAAAATTATCATCACAAAGCATTAAAATGACATCCTCTAACTCTTTGCAGCCTATCAAGCCTTCTACCTCTTCATTTCCATAGAAAAATTCCTCAACCTCTTTATACAGTGCAATCATTCTAGGAACCTGACTCAAATCCTCATTCACATTTTCTTGTATCAGACTTCTTTGTGTTTTTAATACATCTAAAAGTAGTTTAATATTATCTGCCAATGTAGCTTCTTTGCCAAGGATAGCTGTATCCGCTTCTCCACGCATGCCAACAGTAATCACATTTTCAAATTTACCACTACGCTTTAAACCATCCTGCCAAAACCTTGTGATTCCTTCCTTGTTCTTGCGAAAATTCCAAGCATCTCCATAGATAGAATCCTTTCCACGAAGATATTTATATTCTTCTCCCTGTCTTAAGCATGGTTCATGATGTGACATTCCCATGATAATACCATACTCATCTGCCAGCTTTGCATTTAAAAGTCCTGGTCCATCATCTTGAAACCTAGCACTCCACATAGCTGGCCACAGATAATTTCCTTTTAGGCGCAACAAAAGTTCAAATACATGCTCATATGCCTTTGCATTGAAACCACCATAATTTTTCATACACCAGTTACCAAAAGCTGGCCACTCGTCGTTAATGAAAAAACCTCTTAGTTTTACAGATGGTTCTCTCGAAACTACATTGTCTGACTTTGTAAATACAATTTCCATTTGCTTTTCTGGTATCACATTACACCAGTCTACAAAGGGAGATACCCCTAATCGTTTTGATAAGTGAAATAGCCCATAAATAGTTCCACGTTTATCACTACCAACGATAACAAGCGCCTGCTCAACATTTGGCAATGGTTGCTTTACTATCTGAAAAGAAAATACTTCTCTTTTCGAAAGAATTGTAGATAAATCCAACTTTCCTTGTTGATTCATCTGCTCTATAATAGCACTTTTTCCAACTGTTCCTACAATAATCAGCTCTGATGCTACATGAATATCCTTATGGATATGAGGTCTTGCGCCTGTTACCATATAAATATCGTTACTGACTTTTTCTGTAATTTTTTTAACCCCCGAAAAAGCAGTTTCTTCAATATAAAAATCTGCAATTTTGTTATTTTTAAATAAATTAAACTCCATTTTATCTCGCTCCTATTATCTACTATCTATCTAGCGTTTGAACCAGATGAATTATTTGACCTGTGAAATCATTTCCTCCCCATGAAGTACAAATTCGATAACCTCCATACATCAATTCTTCACCTGTATATGTACGAACTTCTCCATCAATGTTATAAACACCATCAGGATTCAGCCCCATTAAATGTATGATGTGAACAAATTCTCCTGGATGAAGCAATACATGAATAAACGTAACAAGTGCCTCTTTCTTATCCTTTGATACAACCATATAACAGTCGTAGGTAGAATTCTTAGCATATGAGGCAATGCGATAGTAATCACCTTCTCGCACTAAGTCATTGTATCTGTGATATTCCTCTATTTGTTGTGGAATTAGTTTTTTGTCTTTCTCTGAGATTTTTGTTACATCCAGCTCGTAACCAAAGGTTCCTGCCAAAGCAACGATACCTCTTGTTCGAAATGGGGTACTCCTTCCAGTAACATGATTGGGGCAATCACTGACATGCGCCCCTAATGCTGATAAAGGATAAAGCAACGCTGCTCCTTCTAAAATTGCAAGTCGTTCTATGGCATCGGTATCATCAGAAGTCCATATCTGTGGTCCATAATAAAGCATACCTGGATCA
This sequence comes from Candidatus Galacturonatibacter soehngenii, assembly GCF_008830185.1. Taxonomy (GTDB): domain Bacteria; phylum Bacillota; class Clostridia; order Lachnospirales; family Lachnospiraceae; genus Lachnotalea; species Lachnotalea soehngenii. The sequence continues at coordinate 354,449 of NZ_WAGX01000004.1, read as the reverse complement.
AAACGTCCTCCACCACTTGAGCAATTTTCTAAAAGCAAATATGGAAATTGCTTCATCATACGTTCCTGTAACTGATAAACGCCAAGAACATAGCGATGTAATAACTCTCCCTGCCTATCAGGTGGTAACCCAAGTGTGCCAAGATCACATAGAGGTCGGTTCATATCCCATTTTACATATTCGATGTTGGCACTTTGCAATAATGCTGCAATCATTTCATATATCGCATCTATTACTTCTTGTCTGGAAAGATCTAACACATATTGATTTCTGCGTAATCCTGCTTTTCTACCAGGTATTGCAATTGCCCAGTCTGGATGTGCTCGGTATAGGTCCGAATCAGGCGATACCATCTCAGGTTCCATCCAGATTCCAAATTTCATTCCTAATTTGTTGACTTCACTTACTAAAAAAGAAAGTCCTTCTGGTAGTTTTTCCGTATTAACAAACCAGTCTCCCAAAGAGCTACTGTCATCATTTCTTTTACCAAACCAGCCATCGTCTACGACTAGCATCTCAATTCCAAGCCTAGATGCTTCTTTTGCAATTGACAGTAATTTCTTCGTATTAAAATCAAAGTAAGTTGCCTCCCAATTGTTAATTAAAACGGGGCGTTTTCGATTCGAATAGTTTCCTCTTATCAGATGCTTTCTGTATAAATCATGAAAATTCCTAGTCATGCCTCCCATTCCTTCAACCGTATATGTTAAAACTGCTTCAGGCGATTGAAACGATTGATTTTTTTCTAGTTTCCAGCAAAAATCTTGCGGATGGATTCCTATGACACAACGCAATCTATCATCTGGTTCTAATGTCGTCTGCGCTATAAAATTTCCAGAATACACAAGATGTATGGCATAAACCTCTCCCTGCTCTTGATCTGATGTATGCGTAGCCAATGCAAGAAACGGCTGTGATTGATGTCCTGTTTTTCCACAGACAGAATTAACGTTATGAGTACCCATAGTCAGTGGATATCAATTGATTCTACATTCTCTAGCCCAATCACCATGCAACGTTATGAGATCGAAATTATGATTATTCATATCCAAACTGGCACTTAACACCTTTGTAAGATAGAGTTCCTCTTGCCCTTCATTGATAATTTTTACACTTCTTGTAATTACATTAATTTCTTCAAAGACGTTATACATTAATACAACCTTTAAACCTAAATGGGTATCTTCACAGACTAATTCAAGTGTTGTACATTCCTCCTTTGTTGCAAAGGTAGCTGGCAATCCTTCTAGTTTTGGCTTTCCTTCATAGATTTGATGTTCTTTATAACATAACTTTAACGCAGTATGCCCGCTTTTTGTACGTACACCAATGGCGGCTTCCTTATAGTCACCCAATCCATGTGTTGGATATTCTTTGGGATATGTCCCCATAAAAATCACACGATCAAAAGCATTCTCATCAGGAACCATTGCTGGTTCTCCCATTCCAATTAGGTAAGTTAATCTATGACTCTTTATTCTTTTTCCGTAATAAATATGTGCTATAAAGCCTTCTTCTCCAATTATTCCAAGCATATAGGTGCTTTTAGGGGTATCTAGCTTAAATACTTTTTCTTTTTCAAAATACAAGATTCCCATCTTTGCCTCCTTCTTAACTATGACAAGAATATTTCTTAATCGTATCGTACGATATTTTCATCTTTTCTTCCTATCAAAGTTTGCCAACCGCTTAGCATATATTGCTACTTTAAATACAAAAAATCTGATTATTATTTTTCAATAACTCAATTGCAAAAAAAATATTCCAGAGTGATTCTTTATCCTTTCACTCTGGAATATTCTTCTTAAAACCAAATGCAATTACCCTACATAATTAAAATCAAAACAATTCTCTCCTAAATATTTCTCCCACATTTTGGACAAAACTGAAAGTCTTCACTTGTGGTAAACCCACAATACTCGCAATGTTTTACGCTATTTTCCTTCGCATAAAAGGAAAGCTCTGTCAGGTTTATTTCACTTACTTGTCCAAGTTCAATGGCTTTTCCAAGCTCTTTGCTGATTTCACAGCTTGAGCCACAACAATTCATTTTTACAAAATACTGCTTGTTCCATTTCAATATTGGTATAAAAAATAGCATAAAATACGTGTAATTCATAAACACTTCAACTCGTCCATATTTACCGCAACATTTACATACAGTAAGCTGATTGAAATTCAACATCTTTTCAGCTTGACTAATTCCCATAATAAGAAACATAAGGTTCCTCCAACTCAATTTTTTACCTATCGCTTTTCTTGGCGAATAATCGTTTCTTTTATTATAGCAAAGGTATTAATTGTAGCGCAACTACTTCACTTAGCGTGCTGTGATTTTGGGCAGATAATTCTGAGGCTTTCAAACTTTGTTGATAGCCTCAAAATTATCTTTGCAATATTCTGCCCTTACAATATGAATTAGATCAATATCGGCTGAATCTGTTCTCCGTCTAATGCCTTTTCAAGAGTCGCTATGATTTTGGTGGTATCTGCTATCATTGATTTTGGTTTTCCACTAAAGTTATCCTGACCAAATGGTACAAAATAGACACCTTTTGCAGTCAGCATCGTACCTATATTTTTAAGATTCAAACCTAACGCATCGTTGGTGGAAATAGAGATAACCAACGGCTTATTGTTTCGCATATGTGCTTTTGCTGCCATTAATACAGGTGTATCCGTAATTGCATTACTTAATTTTGCGATTGTATTACCAGTACATGGAGCTATTATTATAATATCTATCATTCCTTTTGGGCCAAGCGGTTCTGCTGCTTCTATGGATGTAATGGGATCATTTGATGTGATTTCTTTGATTTCACTAACAAAGTCAAAAGCCCTTCCAAAACGAGTATCTATGCTCATAGCATTATAAGAGAAAATGGGAATCACATTCGCTCCCTCATTTACTAAATTAACGACTTCTTTTTTTACATTCTCAAAGGTGCAAAATGATCCTGTAATAGCAAAGCCTACGTTTACGCCTTTTAACTGCATAAAATTACTCCTAACATAATTAACGGGGCAACAGATGTCCAATGGAATCAATTAATATTTTGGCAGAAGTTTTAGGCGCATATCTTCCTGGAAGACCCAAAGCCAAAACAGCTTGAATCCCTAGTCTCTTACATTCTTCAAAGTCAGTTCCACCTGGTTTTGATGCAATATCAATGATAACAACCTCTTTCTTACATGCCATAAGCCATGCCAAAGTAATAATCATTGCAGGTATACTATTAAAAATAAAGTCAAATTGTTTTAGATGAGCAGGAGCTTCATTAAGAAATAGCGCTGATAAACCATCATTTCTTGCTTGGTTAATCTGCTCCTTGCTTCTTACTGCTATGGTTACCTTTGCATTTAATGCCTTAAGACGATTTACCAGAACTTTTGCACACCTACCATACCCTAACACTAGACATTCACTTTCAGAAAGGTTAATATCACTGAGTCGAATTGCTTCTAAGATAGTTCCCTCTGCTGTTGCTACTGCATTCTTGACTGCAATGTCATCATCTTTCATAAAGTCAAAATATTTGGCATTTTTATTTTCTACTGCATCAATAATAAGTGTATTTATATTTCCACCTAAAATAGTATGATTATCTTGAATGAATGAGACAAACTCTTCTAATCTGATATTTACCTCTGTATTTGAAAATATATGGATGCCATCTCTAGAAAATGGTATTGGTCCAATAATAAGGTTAGACGAATTCATAACCTCTTCTAAGGAATCTGCAACTGCTACATTTTTCGTATTAGCAAAGTCGGATTCTACACCAAGGCTTATAACAGAAAATCCTTGTGAAGCTAATAACATGCACATATGAACTTGCCTTTTATCTCCGCCTATTACTGCTATATTTTTGTTCATTGACATATGCTGCCTCCTTTCGTTATAGTATATGTAAGGATTACATTTTTGTGATTTTACAAGGTTGATTTTATAATACTAAATTTAGCAAAACGTGTCCAACATAAAGTACAATTATGACACTACTCAGTTAACAATGTAAATTATCTGTAATTTAATTTGTTTACCTTGACATATTTTAACTTTCCGATTATAATGTAATAGTATTTATAATGAATTTTGATTTCACATGTTTTTGTAAGTCATTAATTAATTCATGATTTACGAAAGCATGTGATTTTTTAATACCTATTATGAAATACGATTATTATTATTATTAGGAGGTATCTTTTTATGAACAAAGGTACAGTTAAATGGTTTAACTCAACAAAAGGATTTGGATTTATCACTAACGATAACGGCGGAGAAGATGTATTCGTACACTTTACTGGAATCGTTTCAGAAGGATTCAAATCATTAGAAGAAGGCGCTAAAGTTTCATTTGACATCGTTGATGGAAACCGTGGACCACAGGCTGTTAACGTAACAGTAGCTTAATTCAAACCAAAAACAACAATTAAGGATGAAAGAGATAATTCTCTTTTCATCCTTTTTTAATGGGTATACCATACCTATATAACAGTTATCCCAAAATCAAGACTTTTCATAGCGAAATTCAATAACATCATTATTCTTAATTTCATATAAACTAATGTTTTCTAGCAACTCTTCTCCATTTATGTAACACTCCCAATACTGTCCGTAATCATATGAAATATCCATAATTGAAACGATAAACTTACCACCCTCACTGTCTTCAGTTACTAGCTTTAATTCTTCAATATTACTCATTACTTCAAGTAAATTCTTCGTTTCGGTTTTTATATTCTCACTGTAAATAGCTTCATTTTCCATGTTATAAATACTTAATGTTATTTCAATCTCATCGTTTTTTTGCTCATCAAGAGTCTTTTTGGTATCTTGCTCCACAGACTTTGAAGGTAGTGTTTCACTTGGTTTTTCAGTATCTGATCGGACATTGCTACAAGCAGTAATAGCAAATAAATTTAAAATTAATAGCATAATTGGTAATATTGATTTAATATATTTTGTCATATTATTTTCCTCCCTTTTGGGTCTTATCTTCATACCTTTTTCTCATCCATGGATATTATATTCAATCTTTATTTGGAAAACAACTAAAATAGAGCTTTTGTAAACAATTATTCTTCTTTACAAAAGCTCCATTCTTTCTTAAATTAATTCAGCCATGTAGTAGAATCCTTTACATTCTAATAGCTTTACTTTTACAATTTTGCCTATCAAGCTTTTGTCTGCCTTAAAGTGGACAATGATATTATTACTCATTCTTCCTGTCACCAGACTTGCATCTTGCTGATTTTCCTCTTCTACTAATACCTCTACTTCTTGATCTGAAAAACGTTGTGTCATTTCTCTTGAGATTTGTTGCACAACAGATAGCAAGCGGTCGAAGCGTTCCTTGTTGATTTCTTCTGGCACCTGTCCTTCCATAACTGCTGCTGGAGTTCCTGAACGTTTTGAGTAGATAAATGTAAATGCAGAATCATAGCGAACTTTCTTTACAACATCAATGGTTTCTTCCACATCTTCATCTGTTTCTCCTGGGAAGCCTACAATAATATCCGTAGTAATTGAAATATCTGGAATCGCTTTACGTATCTTTTGAGCTAATTCTAGATAGCTTTCTTTTGTATAACTACGATTCATTTTCTCTAAAATCCTCGTACTTCCAGATTGTAAAGGTAAATGCATATGCTTACATATCTTTTTCGAATGTTTCATCACCTCAATTAATTCATCTGATAAATCCTTTGGATGAGAAGTCATAAAACGAATACGCTCTATTCCATCTACCTTTTCAATTTCTTGTAGTAGCTGTGCAAATGTCATTGGGTCCTCTAAAGACTTTCCATAGGAATTAACATTTTGACCTAATAACATAACTTCTACCACACCTTGACTTGCCAAATCTTCAATTTCACGTATAATATCCTTTGGATTTCTGCTTCTTTCTCTTCCTCTTACATATGGCACGATACAGTAACTACAAAAGTTATTACAGCCAAACATGATATTAACTCCTGCTTTGAAGCTGTATTTACGTTCTGTTGGTAAATCTTCTACTATGTCATTGGTACCTTTCCAGATATCAATAACCATTCGCTCTGATTGTAATCTTGTGTAAAGTAACTCTGCAAATTTAAAAATATTGTGAGTACCAAAAATAATATCAACAAAAGAATAGCTTTTCTTAATCTTTTCTACTACTTCAGACTCTTGCATCATACAACCGCATAGAGCAATTAGCATATTTGGATTTTCTCGTTTTACTCCGTTTAAGTATCCAAGACGCCCGTACACTTTTTGGTTAGCATTATCACGAACCGTACAGGTGTTATATATTACAAAATCAGCTTTTTCAGTCTCCGCCTGTTCATATCCCACTAATTCTAAGATTCCAAGAAGTTTTTCTGAATCCTTTTGGTTCATCTGACAACCAAACGTCGTAACCTTACAAGTAAGAGTTCTTCCTAACTCGTCCGCCTTCTTCTTAACTAACGCTCTTGCTTTTGCAATAAAATAATATTGTCTTTCTGGCTCTGTTATTGGTTCTTCTTTTGAAATATCTATTGTATCAAAATCAATCTTAATCACTTTCTTATCCATCCTTTAACTTTTAATCATACCCTAAAAGTATAGTAGAAAGTCCCGTTTGTGTCAAACGCTTTTCAACAAAAAGATAAGATACCTAATTGTTCCTTTTCCTTTGTCTTCTTTTATTGCAGATTCTTATAAACTTCATTAATAATCAAATCCTCTAATTCCTTATCTTTTTCAATCTCAAGACTATGATTTAATTCTTCTTCTAGTTTTTGTGTTAAATCCTCCAAATCAAAATCATCTTCCTCTTCTTCGCTTACAATCTCTACTGGTTTATTCTTGTCTAGAATGTCTTCAATAATAATATCCTCGTTTTGGATTTGACTATAACTTGTTGTATCATTAAGAACGCTTTTCTCAAGCTCATCTTTTCTCAATTGATAATTCTTTAAGTCTGCGTATTCTTTATCATCCTCTTTTTTTTCATCCACTTCTTCTAACTCTTCCTCATCAAGCTCCTCTTCTATTTCATCCTCATCTTCATATTCCTCTTCCTCTAATACATCCTCATCTTCATATATATCTTCTTCATCATCTTCTTCAAAGTCAAACTTATCTACAACAAAATCTTTTATTTTTTGTGCTATCGTACTTATTATTTCAACCAAAAAGAACTCGGCTTCATAGTCATATCCCTTCTTACCCTGCTGTTTCTTTTTATTCTTTGAAGCATTCTTTTTAGCTTTTCTCTTTTTTGTTATCTTTTTATGTTCCTTTTTATCTTCCTTTGTTTCTTTCCTTTTTCTATTTTGTCTTTCCTCTTTTATATTTACTTCTTCTTCCTCATCGTCTTCTGCATTTTTTCTACCAACAAATAATAGAATATATTGCACAAGAATACCAATGAAAGATAACACAATACCAAATTTTAAAATAAAAAGTGGATCTTCTTTTTTTAATATAATGGCTAGGCAGGCGGCACTTACGAATCCACCATTCGTACCTGTTAGCAAAATAACGACATGGCGATACAAATCAATGGCTAGTAACCCCATTAAAAGGCCACCAATGACACCTGCAATGATATACTCATCCTTATTCATCCACTTCATAATGGCTATACCAAGTATCACACCCGTTATAAATCCCATACAAAAAGCTCCTCCTTTATAGAGCTTATATGAGAAAAATCCTATTATCACTGCACCAATTCCCGCAGCCAACATCATGATTCCTACGCTTGGCAGTTTATTAGAAGAAAGTGTATAGATTCCACTTACCATGCCCACACCTAGAAGACCACCAATTAGCACTCCTGCCATTCCAATTAAAACCTTGAACACTTTATGCCCTAAGAAACAGTTTACTAGCGCAATAATGAATACTGGTATTGCTGCAGGTAATAAATACTTTGATAACACTTCCATATATTGTCCTGATAATATATTTGTAATATCTGACAGATCAAATATTTTTAGTAACTCCATCTTTATGTCCTCCAAAACTTTTAAGCTTATCTTATTATCATACCAAACTATTATGAAGTAAACATTAAAATGAGAAAAAATTAATAACTTTTTCATTCATTACAAAAATATGAAGAAAAAATATTATTTTTTCCTGCACTGAGAACTTGAAAATGCATATTATATATATAAGGGGGTGGTAGAATGAAATCATGTGAGCTTGTTACATATGTTACTGCCATTGCATGTTTCATTGCAGAAAATTGTCCTGAAGAGGAGCTTCCCATTATCTGTGCAATGATCGCCCAACTTAACGATACATTAAGAACCATCATTGCACAAAATATTTTTTGTAAAAAAGAATTAGAAAAACTACTCAAAGCAGAAAAAGATCTAGAAAAAGAAACTGAGAAATTACTAAACAAAGAAAAGGAAGCTGAAAATTTATTAGATAAATCAGGATTAACCTTAAAAGATATCCTTCAATCCATAAAAAAGGATGCTGAAGAATAAATCAGCATCTTTTTTGTGGAATAACTTCTTCTATAAAAATTATAGCAATCCCACTTTCTTAAAATAATCTTTCGCATATGCTCTTACTGTTTCAGCAGAACGATTAAAGCGTTGTTTCTCGTCTTCTAGCATATGAAGCTCTAGGATATCAGATACACCGTTGCGATTTAAAATAACTGGTACTCCAAGATACACATCTGACTGTCCATATTCTCCGTCTAGATAAGTGGATACTGGAATTATTTTATTCTCATCATTTAAGATTGCTTTGATGATTCCAACAGCGGCTGTTGCGATTCCAAAGGAAGTTGTTCCTTTTCTATCATATATCTCCCATCCTGCACGTATCGTCTTATTTACGATGTCATCTAGTTCGATTCCTTTCATTAATTCAGGGTTATCTAGCACAATATCATAGAATTTTTTCCCACCAACCGTTACCAAAGACCAAGGAACCATTTGAGAATCTCCATGTTCTCCTAATGAGTATGCATATACACTTCTTGGGTCTACATGAACGATTTCTGCTATTATGTTTTTAAGCCTTGCAGAATCAAGTGCAGTACCAGTACCAATCACTTGATTCTTTGGTAGATTAGAGATTTTTTGTACATAGTGAGCAATGATATCAACTGGGTTAGATATGACAATAAAGATACCGTCAAATCCTGCTGCCATAATTGGCTCCACAATACTTTTTGCTATTTTCGCCGATACTTCAAGTGTATCTAATCTGCTTTGCCCTTTTTTAGGAGGCGCACCTGCGGTTATAACCACTATATCAGCATCCTTGCAATCAGCATAATCCCCAGTCATAACTTTTGTATTACGATTGAGATACTCTACATCATCGCGCATATCTAGTACCTCGCCAAGCGCCTTTTCCTTATTGATATCTATCATTATTATTTCATCACAAACACCTTGTGTTAGCAAACTAAAACCTGTAGAAGCTCCCACTAGGCCACATCCAACAATTGCAACTTTACTTTTATTGATTCTCATAATAGATTCCTTTCAAATTTTTATCATAGAGTCCATAGACACAAAAAATCCATGTACATATTGCTCTATGTACACGGATTTCGTCTTTGAATCCATTTCAATTATAATCGTAATCTTAAAATATGTCAATTTCAAACTTTTATCGGCAATGAATGAGTCTTTTCTCTGTTATAATCATATCAACTGGTATGTCATATGCATCATAAGGCACTTTTTCTATCATTTGAAGTTCAAGTACAAGGGAAATCTTTTGCGCCACTTTATTCTCTTGTAGGTAGCGATCATAATAACCTTTTCCATAACCAACCCGATATCCTTTCTCATCAAAGGCAATCCCTGGAACGACCATAATTCCCGACTTATCTTTAACAGGTTTTGTCATTTCAGGCTCTCGAATTCCAAAAAATCCTTCTTTTAATTCTTTATCATTTGGTTCCAAATAATAAAATACAATCTGATCGTTTTGGACTTTTGGTATTGCAACTTTCTTCCCTTTTTGATGAGCATCCACAATAATTTGTTTCGTTACAACTTCATTTTTAAAATCCATATAAATATAGAGTAAATCTGCATTCTGGTACTGTGGAAGGGATAAAAACGAATTGCAAATCGTTTCACTTTTACTGTAGAGTTCCTCTTTTTCAATGTCTAATCGCTTGGTAAGAATTTGATGTCTAATGTCCTTTTTTTCCTGCATATTTTTCACCTAGGTTCTCAATGCTTCCATCTTCATTTTCTATGCTGATATTATTTAGCTGCCCTCTTAGGTTAGCTCGAATATTTTCGATATATTCTCTTCGTAAATCTGCCTGCTCTTTTTTTTCAGCTTCGGTAAGTCCCTCTGCTTTTGACTTTCTGTATAGTTCATTGATTCGTGTTATTCTTTCTTCTAACATTTTCTCCTCCAATTACGCTTCTAAGTATTTTATTAAACTTGGATAAAGTTGTTTTGCTATTTCATATCCATGTTGATAGAATTTATATAAGACATCAGGATTCGTCTCAGCTTGTTTCACAACAAGTTCTTCTGGCCGAATTACGAATATCTTGCCCGCTTCTTCTAATTTTTCTATATATTCAATGGTTTTGTTGTATCGGTCGGGCCTTCTTTTTATTGCTTTTACAAGATTTGGATACTCTTTATAAACCATTTGTGACACTTTATTAATTCTCGGTGTTCTTTTTTTTATATAACCTTTGTTTCTTGTTAAAATAATTACGGCTTTTTTACATCCATCCTTTAAAGCTTTTCTAATCGGAATGGAATCAGACATTCCTCCATCCATCATTGGAATATCATCTACCATTACAATTGGTGCTACCAAAGGTAAACTGCTTGATGCTCTGCATATTGCCATAATTCTTTTTTTGTTCTTTTTTTCACTTAAGTATTCTGCTTTTCCAGTCAAACAATTTGTTGCAGTTAAGATACAAGTTTGATCAGATTCAAAAAAAGTCTTATAGTCAAAAGGAATCTCACTATTTGGAAACACATCAAAGATTAAATCCATGTCAAATAAACTTCGCTTTTTAATTAAATATTTAAGGCCTGCATAACTTCCATCTCTTAAATAATCAATCATACATTCTTTGCTTCTTCCATGTTGATGCGCAACATAATTTACAGCATTGCATGCTCCAGCAGAAACTCCAATTACATAAGGAAGGTATAAGTTTTGCTCCATAAAATAATCAAGAACACCTGCACTAAATACTCCCCTTGTTCCTCCACCTTCTAAGATTAATCCTGCCTGTTTCATTTAACCGCCTTACCTTTCTGATTACTTCCCTATATTAAAACTATAAATTTTCTTCTATAAAATCAATCAAATAAAAATCTTCATTCTTATTTTGTTTGAATAAAGTTCCTACATTTTCTCCCTCTATAATCCTATGTATCACACCCATATCTTCTCCATTTGCAATAATCATATCGGTTCCCGATTCGGTTGCGATTCTAGCTGCTTGTAGCTTTGTAGCCATACCTCCTGTTCCCACATCACTTCCTGAAGAACCTTTTGCCATGTCAAGTAGCTTCTGGTCAATAGTCTCCACGCAATCAATAAACTTTGCATGTTTATTTGTGTTTGGGTCATCTGTGTATAGGCCGTTAATATCAGATAATAAAATAAGCACATCTGCCTTTATCAAAGATGCAACAATTGCAGATAATGTATCATTGTCACCAAACTGCATTTCGTAAGTTGATACCGTATCATTTTCATTGACAACAGGAATTACCCCCATACTAAGCAATTCATCAAACGTATTCTTTGCATTGATACGGCTTAAATTATTAACCATCGTATTCTTAGTCATTAAAATTTGGGCCGTATTTTGGTTATATTCTGCAAAAAGTTTTTGGTAGGTCATCATAAGCTTTGCCTGACCAACTGCTGCACATGCCTGTTTTAAAGATATGGTATTTGGTCTTTCATTTAATCCCAATGCCACTCTACCAACTCCAATTGCTCCTGAAGATACCAATACAACATCCTTGCCTTGATTTCTAAGATCACACAACTCTCGAATCAACTTTTCTAACTTTATTAAATTCAAATTACCCGTTTCTGGATGAATAAGTGAAGAAGAACCTACTTTTACCACGATTGTCTTCTTATCCTTTAATAATTCTCTTGTATTCATTTTGTTTCCCCTTTATGAAATTCAATCTTTTGTTCATCAAACATAATTTAGTTGAATGGTTGATATTCTTTCGCAATTGCTTCTGCTACTTTGATTCCATCCATAGCGGCAGAGGTTATACCACCTGCATATCCAGCTCCTTCACCACAAGGATAAATCCCCTTGATATTACATTCAAAGGATTCACCTCTTGTAATGCGAACAGGAGAAGACGTTCTACTTTCCACGCCAGCAACAATTGCATCTTCTCTACTAAATCCTTTTATATTTTTCTCAAACTGGTCAATACCTTCCATCAAAGACTCTGCTATAAACTCTGGAAAAATACTTCTAACATTGGCTAATGTATATTTTCCTTTTATCTGAGGTGTTATTCCAGCCAAACCCGTAGTCGTTTTATTCTCTTTAAAGTCACGATACAATTGGATAGGTACAGCTCCCTTTCCAACTTCATACGCACGTTTTTCAAGGCTTCGCTGAAATTCTAAGCCGCCCAAAGGAGAATTAGATGGAAAATCATTAGGGGATACACTCACAATGATTGCACTATTTGCATTTTCACCGTCACGTTTGCTATAACTCATTCCATTTACTGCAAGTCTTGCTTCTTCTGAGGACGCGTTTACCACGTAACCGCCTGGACACATGCAAAATGAATAAACGCCACGTCCATTACTGAGCGACTTTGCAATTTTATATTCTGCATTTGGTAAATGTGGATGTTTTCTCACTCCATATTGCGATGCATTAATCATTTCTTGTGGATGTTGAATTCTCACTCCAACAGCAAATGCTTTTGCTGCCATATCAATTTTTTTGGATAGAAGCATCTCAAAGGTATCTCTTGCACTATGCCCAATTGCTAGCACAACGACATCTGTCTCAATTTCTTCCTTGTGATTGACAATCACTTTCGCTATCGTATCCTTCTTTATTTCTATATCCGTTACTTGAGCATCAAAACGAACTTCACCACCACATGCTATAATTTGCTCTCTTATATTTTTAACTACTTTAGCCAAAATATCGGTTCCTATATGAGGTTTGTTCATATAAGTAATCTCTTTTTGTGCGCCTGCTTCTACGAATATTTCCAGCACCTTTTTATTTCTACCTGAGGGATCTTTTACTAATGTATTTAATTTTCCATCTGAAAACGTTCCAGCTCCTCCTTCTCCAAATTGCACATTTGAATTGGTATTTAACGTTCCAGACTTCCAAAACGCATCCACTGATTTTATGCGTTCTTCTACACATTCTCCCCTTTCTAGGACAAGGGGTTTGTAACCTTCCTTTGCTAACATCAGTGCACAAAAAAGCCCTGCAGGGCCACTTCCAATGATAACTGGCCTCTTTGTTAGTTCTTTTGTTCCTTTACTTGTGAATACGTATTTATTCTCGACGACAACTGATATATTGGGGTCGTGAATCCTTTTTAATACATCTTTTTCCTTGTCAAGCAAGACATCAATGGTGTAGATAAATTTAATATCATTCTTTTTTCTTGCATCAATGGATTGCTTGATGATTGTATATTCTTTTATTGCATCAGGGGTAGTTCGAAGCTGCTTACTTATTTTCTTAAGTATTTCTTCCTCTTTATGCCCTGGATTTAGTTTTAGTTGTTGTACTCGAATCATTTCTTCCTCTTTCCTATGACATGCTTGCAGACTTACCTGCTACATAACCGCTTGACCAAGCCCATTGAAGATTGTATCCTCCACAAATTCCATCTACATCAAGTAATTCACCTGCCAAGTAAATTCCTGGCATTTTAAGTGATTCTAACGTATCTGGAAATAATTCTCTTGTATCAACTCCACCCGAACATACTTGTGCTTGTTCGAAGGAGTTATAAGATGTAACCTTAACTTCAAAAGCTTTTATTTTTTGTATCAAACGATTGATTTGAACTTCCTTTAACTCTTTTCCCAATGATTTTCCTGATAGATTTGCTTGATTTAATAGGACGGGTACTAATTTTTTGTTGAATAATCCAATTAAAATATCTTCCATCTTTTTCTTTGGGTCATGACGAATCTGTGAATATAGAAAAGATATTATTTCTTTTTCATTCTTATCTGGAATAAAGTCAATATAAACACTGACTGCCTTCCCCTTTTCTACAGCTCTTATCGCATATCTACTAATTTGAAATGTCGGTATTCCTGATATACCATAATCTGTCAGCTGCAATTCGCCTTTATCTTCTACAACCACTTTTTTATCTATCATCAAACGAAGTCTTGCTTCACATCGAACTCCTGCAAGACTTTTAAAATAGTCTCCACTGCATCTTAATTGAACCAATGCTGGTAATGGTGTTATGATGCGATGACCTATTTGCTTTGCAAGAGCGTATCCACTTCCATCAGACCCTGTTTTGGGTGCCGCTTTTGAACCCATTGCCATTATTACTTTATCACATGTATAAGTAACTGTATCGGTTAAAATTTGAAATCTTTGTTTCTTTTTTATTTCTTTTATTGAAACAGAATATATAATATTGATATGTAGCCTATCTAACTCAAGCTTTAATAAATCAAGCACCGCACTTGCTTGTTCTGAGTAAGGGTACACATATCCAAGTTTTTGCTTGGTATAGATTCCAATTTCTTCAAAAAATTGTAAGGTCTGCTTCTCGTTAAATTGCGATATGACTTGCATCGGAAATTTATGATTATCACTTCGATAATGCTCTGGTAACTGGGATAAATTAGTCAAATTACATCTTCCGTTACCAGTTGCCAAAAGTTTTTTTCCAAAACGCTGTGTATGTTCCAATATGGTAACCTTCGCATGATTTCTTGCCGCCGTTATGGCCGCCATAACACCAGCAGCTCCAGCTCCAATTACTATAATTTCTTGTTTATTCATAGTACCTTAAAGATACTCCTTCCCTTTTGCAGTTATGCTTTACTACCTTTTATAACCCTTTAATCAATAATTATATCATATACATTTTTTATTTACTATAAATTTTTCTTTGAAAGGAATGAAAAAACGAATGCATAATATAATACAAATGCTGTCTATATAGGTTAATTTACTTAATCCATACAAACAGCATTTTTCATAGCTATTACTTTCTAGCTGGAATAATTCTCTAAGAAATTATATAGTTCGTCCAACGTTGTGATATACTTACCATTTATAACCTCTTCCTTAAGTTCTTCTGGAAGTTCTTCTGTTGATATATTCGTATATTCATAAACCGTACTTTTATCAGCATAATAAACCGTAACAAAACCATTCTCTGCTACTAAAAAATATCTATAATTATCTGCATAAGGATGATATGTCTTTCTAAGGACAATCTTATCCTTTGAAAAGGATACTAATTCAAAGCTTTCCAATCCTAACTGTTTATCCTCCAAAGAAGGTGACGATTCATAGCTTTTTAAAAATTCGATTAGTTCTTCTCTCGTTAAACCAACAAAATCAGCTGGTGTAGGAAGCGACTGCTCCTTTAAGGTAAATTCTTTGGAATTATAGTATTCTAAAATATACTTAGTTGAATTGGTTACAGTTTGGTCCGTATTGGTATCTGCCGATATGAGTAAATCTTCACTCTTTATTTCAGTTTGATTACTTTCCTCTTCATAAATATCTCTTGAAACCTTGTATGTCAAAAAATAAACAGAAACAGAAAGCAATGCAAATAAAAATAAGCTGAGTACATATGTTTTCTTCATAACTTCACCCCTCCATAAAGGTATCACATGTTATCTTTTTACATATAGTATCAGCTAATTTTTCTAAATTATTCAATTTTTTACATTAAATGAAACTTTTCCACGATAGAAATAAGGATATATCCCTTTGGTATTCGCTCCAAATCTTCTCTTGCAACTCCTTTTAATGCTACGAGTAAGATAAAGTATACGATTCCTCCTATGATAATAGCCAGTAAAGTAGAAATGCTATTACTAACTACTTTAAACAAAGCGAAGTAAATCAAATACACAACTACTCCCATAAAGATAGCTGCAATACCAGGGATGACAAAGGTAGATTTTATCTCTTGTTCATAATCAACCACTTTTCGAATGGCTACTCCATTAAGAATACACATAATTAAAGCAAAGATAATATTGCCAAATACAACTGCGTAGATACCCCATTTAAATACACCCAACATAATAACCAATGCAACCAGATGAAGAATTAAAGAGATTACTGCATTCCTAACTGGGATATTCATATGATTCAATCCCTGCAATATGCCGTTGGTCAATGTGGACAATGCATATAAGACCGTTGAGATAGAACCTATTTGTAATAATCTAGCTGGTAGTTCACTTGAGTCATGAAATAATAATTGCAAAATAGGTGATGCCAAAACGGTTAAACCAACCGCACAAGGAATGACAATTATCATAGTAAATCGAATAGATGTACTAATCTTTCTTACCGCAACATGTTCCTTTCCTTCTGCTAATGCTCTTGAAAGCGTTGGTACTGTAGATGCTGCCAATGCATTTGCAATTGCCAATGGAACATTTGTAAGTAGTTTATATTTTCCTGTAAAAACTCCATATAATTCCGCTATGTCATTACTTGCATTTCCTTGTATCATCATAATCTTATTAAATACACCTTGATCAATGATTGAATTGATATTATAGATAGCAGTACTTAGAATAACTGGAACAATCGTGAGTATTAGAATTAAGAAAATATCGGAATAGGATTCGTTGTACCTGGTTCTATCTCTTCTTATTTGTCTATTAATTACTTGTTTATACATGAGTGCGAGAAATAGAAGAAATAAAAGACCAAATAGCACGCCTGCACCTGTACCTAACGTACCTCCTGCTGCCCCATAAGCAGGAGCATACGACTCAGTAAATAATAATGCATCTAACTTTTGTCCATAAGAAAATAAATAAAAGGCCGCCGCAACGCTTACACCTGCATTTACTATCTGCTCAATAATTTGTGAAAACACAGTAGGAATCATAGTTCCAAGCCCTTGGAAATACCCTCTTAGTACTCCCATAATTGCACTTAATACCAAAGTAGGTGCCAATATTTTTAATGCAAGAGAACTCATTGGTTGAGACATTAATGTCCCTGCCAAAAAGTCTGCCCCAAAATATGTAATGACAGAAACTGTAATTCCTGCTATTCCTGCAAAAATAAGTGCTCCTTTATAGATTCTATACGCATTTCGTTTTTCTCCCTTGGCAAGTCTTGCAGATACTAGTTTTGATACTGCAACTGGTAGACTATAAGAGGATAGCAAAAGCATAATAGAATATACTTCAAATGCACAGGAATAATACCCATTCCCTTCATTACCAATTATATTCGTTAACGGAATTCTATATATAATACCAATCAGCCTGCAAATCACAGATGCGATTGCCAAGATGCTTCCTTGTATAATAAAATTCGACTCACTTCTTCTTTTACCCATCATACACCTCTAATTTGCGGATATTGAAAGTGAAACTTTCCCGCAATTATTCTTTTGTAATGCGATCACCATTACGTAATTCACCGAAGAATATTAAGCTTCTCTAGAATCGCACGCTGCTTTGCTTCCATGGTTCTAGCTTCTTCTGGCTCCATATGATCATAACCACACAAATGAAGCACACTATGTGCAATTAAAAATGCAAATTCTCTCATAACAGAGTGATTGTAATTTGTAGCTTGTTCTAACACTTTATCAATCGAAATAATGATATCACCTAGTACTAATTCACCAGTCTCAGGATTAAAATAGTCCTCTTCTTTTTCTTCTACAAGTGAAAAGTCACCAGCAATTTCAAAATCAATCATCGGAAATGATAGTACATCCGTTGGACGGTCAATATCTCGATATTCCTTGTTAATTTTATGTATTTCTTCATTATCTGTCAATATCAAATTGACTTCTGATTCATAAGGACACGCTTCGTAATCAAGAACTTCGTTGATTACTCGATGAATCATTTCTTTATAATCAAAATCAAATTCTAACTTGGTTTCGACTTCTATGTTAAAGGTCATATATCATTTCCTCCTGTTTAAAACATTTCTTGATATCACGATACATTTTTAAAGATAGTCCAGATTCATCTAGCATGTCTTTATCAAGCTTCGTATCTATGACTTGATCAATTACGATATCTTTATCAAATACAAGTTCATTTTGCTTATCTTCTAAGTATTCAAAGGCAGATATAATCGTATCGGCTAACATAACAATAGCAGCTTCTATACTCTTTGGTACCTGCGTACGACCTGTATGCTGTTTCATAATATCAATTAATTCTTGAGGGAATGAATAACTCAATGCGATTTCGACTCCATGCTTGATATAATCCTTTCCTTCTAATTTACCTATTTTATGATAATATCCACCAGCTCTTGCCAGCAAAGAATCTGCCCCAACTTTATATGCAACCCGTTCTGAGAGCTTGGCCACTCGATAAGAATGCTCATATAAATCTTTGGAATAGTTCTTAAGCATTACAATTAGTTCATAATCTGGATCCGTAATGTGACTTAACTTTGCCTTAAGTTTATTATCAACCCGGTAATATACATAAGGAAGAGCAAGAATTATAACAACAATACCACCAAAGGTACAAAGCAATGAACTAATGATATACTTACTGTCATAAGTATCATTATGCAGATATTCAAGTATTCCTGTTAATGAAAGATTTGATGTAAGCATAATAATAGCTGCATACAACATGTTCTTTTTTTGCGTAAAATATTTTGCAACTGCACAGCCAACTAAGCCTGACAGCAAATAAAAGACTAATATCTCAATTGTATCTGTTGAAATTAAAGTCATCATAACGGATAGGTAAATCTGAAACAATATCCCAAGATACTCATTCGAGACAAGAGTCATAATAATTCCAATAATGAACATTGGTCTAATATCACCAGGAACAAAAGTTAGTATAAAGGAAAATATAAAAAGCAACCAATATACATTAATAATCCTTCCATAACTTGCTAACTGTTTCGTAAAATTAACCTTAGCAAACCGTTCCTTCGCCAAATAAAACACGATAACAGTAATGAATGCAATACTAACTAAAATATTCGCTATAATATCTCCCGTATTTTTCCCCTTCATCAATGATGTTGCCAAAATTAAGGCAATGGTAACTACATACATGACGATAGTCATAATGCCGTAATAGGCTCGTGAATGATTGTACTTATCTTTCATGTTTATCTCTTTCTTATCTTAGGTTTTGTATTTGAAGACGTATTTGATTTTGACTCGTAGTCATCATAGGCTTTTACAATCTTTTGAACCAATGGATGTCTTACAACATCCTGACTCGTTAACGTACAAAATCCGATTCCTTCCACTTTTTTAAGCACCTTCATTGCCACTTCAAGTCCTGATTTTGTTCCAACGGGTAAATCTTTTTGCGTATTATCACCTGTTACAATTACTTTTGAACCAAAGCCAATTCTGGTTAAAAACATTTTCATTTGTGCTGGTGTTGTATTTTGAGCCTCATCCAAAATAATATAAGCATTGTCTAGAGTTCGACCTCTCATATAAGCAAGGGGAGCAACCTCAATTAAGCCCTTTTCCATATTTCTAGCAAAGCTTTCTGGCCCCATAATCTGGTACAAGGCATCATAAAGCGGTCTTAAATACGGATCAACCTTACTTTGTAAGTCACCTGGTAAAAAACCAAGCTTTTCACCAGCTTCAATTGCTGGTCTTGTTAAAATAATTCGACTGACTTCATTATTCTTAAACGCAGTAATTGCCATCGCCATTGCAAGATAGGTCTTTCCTGTCCCTGCTGGTCCAATACTAAATACAATCATGTTCTTCTTTATTAAATCAATATAATTTTTTTGTCCAATTGTCTTAGGCTTGATTGGCTTGCCATTTATAGTATGACAAATCAATTCTTTATCAATCTCTACAAGTGCTTCTTCATTATCCTCAAAAGATAAAGATATTGCATAATCAA
Organism: Candidatus Galacturonatibacter soehngenii; assembly: GCF_008830185.1. Taxonomy (GTDB): domain Bacteria; phylum Bacillota; class Clostridia; order Lachnospirales; family Lachnospiraceae; genus Lachnotalea; species Lachnotalea soehngenii. The sequence goes on along the minus strand of NZ_WAGX01000004.1, from coordinate 334,368 downwards.
CATTTTGTTCATTGATAATATTGCCTCTTTTTGACAACTCAATTAGCTGATTTATTATATTTTTAGCTTTCGTTGTAGCAACTTGGGAACCCAAAATTTTGAGTTCTCCATCTCTTGCTACAATCGTTACACTTAAAGTTTTTTCTATTTTTTTTATAAAGAAATCAAATTGGCCAAAAACATTTTTTGCATGCTCAACTGGCATTTCCATCACAATTTCATTCAAGCTCATCCGTATTAGTCCTTTCTTCAGGAATTGACAAAATCTCTGTATCAACTCGTTTCCCAATCTTTTCAATCACAACAAGAAAACCGTCTATTTTACAGGATTTTTTACCTATATGTATTTTAACATTATTTTCTACAATTTGAACCCCTTTTTCAATTAAAATTTCACAAAATTCTTTGAGCATCTTATTTCCTCTTGCGATTGCTTCATCTTTTGTGTAAGTGCTGGTCGTTGAAACATACTCTTTTATTTGTACTTTTCCGAGTATGAAAGGTAGATAAAAATTGTTTCCAATCTTTAATTGTGATTCATTCGTAATCATATCGTATTCATTATAACTAATTTTCCCACTTCGTATATTTATTTTTTTATTAAGGATTCTTAAATAAAACCTTAACTTTTCATTTTCTGTGTAATTTTTACTTGTATATTTTATGTCAAATTCCTCATTATATTCTTCTAATGTCTTGGCATATATATCCGCATCTGCTGCGTAATACTGGTAATCAGCTATTTCTCCATTGTCGTTATAGACATCAACTCTGCCTGATACTAAAACATCACCTTTTTTGACCACTGAGCCTTGTGTGACCATCGGTGTACCTTTTCTTGTAATAATACTAGTTATGATACAATCCTTTGTTGCAATTATATCACTTGGTGTCGCATTTTCCGTAATCATACCAACATCTGTATTTTCCTGCACTCGAATTAACAATCTTGTACCTTTTATTTGTGCTGAGGCCCATATTATGTCATCGTATTCACTTCGAATCATTTGTTCGATCTGCTCACAGCTAATTTGCTTCTTTAACATACCATGGTAAACATCATTTTGACTTAGGAAATCAAGTATCACGTTATCGGTTCTTGAGTAGTTTCCACTTACATCAATGTCCCAGATAAACAAAGAAAGTATATAGAGAATGATCGAGAATAAAATGATTCCACCAAAAAACATTTTCCGTTTTCGGTATTTGTATAAAAAAAAAGGAAGTCCATGCCTCTCTGTAATTTTTAACTTTGTATTCGTTTTTTTTAAAATAGGCTTTAGTTTTTTAAAATCTCTTACGCTTAAAAACATCTCGTATTGGTGATTTTGATTTTCTAGCCCCCATATTAAAATATTTCGATTGCTACATAAATTGATAAATCGTTCGGGAGAAAAACCATATACTTGTATTTTTAAATATCCTCTTATGAATTTCATAAGATTAATTAACATTTTCACACTCCCTAGTGCTGATATTTTATTTCATCTATCTGACCTATTATTTTCATTTCATCGTTCGTATAATAAACTACCATCAACCGGTCACCGTTGATTTCAATTCGGCAAGTCTTTGTTTGCAGTTTTATTTTCTTGTCCGTATATTCTATAATTCCACTATAATTTTCCACATATGCTTCACATTGCCCGGTTACCGTTAATATAGCCGCACCCAAAAGCAAATCCTTGGGGAGCTTTAGAGTATCTGCTACGTTTTCCATTAACCGATTGTTCTTTTGACTAGCAGCAACTCTTTTCTTCATCTCGTTACAAACCTCCTGTCTGCTTAACATCTGTATGTAGCTAATGCTAATATATGCAAATTCAGTTTAAAAGATTCAATGCAGCCCAAAATAGGAACAAGGCGTTGCTTGCCTGCATTTGTAAGAAAAAGTTGTGCTAGTCTATATATAAAAAGCTGGTAACTCTCTTATTATACCAGCTTTTTATGTAAGCTATGTGAAATTTATTTGAATTTTTACATGAATTTATTATTCTACAATTCCTTTTATAAACTTAGGCTTTTCTTTCTTTTCATTTGTAAAAGAATAAGTCTTTTTAAATCTTTCTTTTGCGGCTTGTAGTTTATCCTTATCATTTGCATAAATAGTAGCAAGGCTATCGCCTATATTCACGTAATCTCCTACTTTTTTGTGTAAAACAAGACCTACACCCAAGTCTATCTCACTTTCCTTTGTCTCTCTTCCACCTCCAAGAATTAAGGAAACAATACCAATTTCATCTGTAATAATATGCTCTACATAACCTTGTGTTGTTGCCTTAATCTCTTCAATTAAAGATGCATTTGGAAGCAAGGAGGTATCAAAGATAGGAGCATCATTTCCTCCTTGTGCTCGAATAAATTCAGCAAATTTATTTAATGCACTTTTATCTTCTATTGTTTGATATAGTTTTTCTCTTGCCTCTTCAATTGTAGCCGCATTTTTCGTACCAACTAACATGTAAGAGCCTAGTGTAACACATAATTCAAGTAGCTCTTTTGAGCCTTCTCCATTTAGCGTATCAATTGCTTCTTTTACTTCAAGGGCATTGCCAACTGCATACCCAAGTGGCTGATCCATATCAGAAACAATGGCAACCGTATTTCTACCAGCACCTTTTCCTATCTGCACCATTTCTTTTGCAAGCGCGAAGGAATCTTCTTCTGTCTTCATAAAAGCACCACTACCAGTCTTTACATCTAAAACAATCGTATCTGCACCTGCTGCAAGCTTTTTACTCATGATACTGCTGGCAATCAATGACATATTGTCAACTGTAGCTGTTACATCTCTTAGTGCATACAGTTTTTTATCCGCTGGTGCTAAATCTGCTGTCTGACCAATAATTGCCATCTTAATAGAGTTTACGTTTTTAATAAAGTCCTCTGTCGAAATATCAACTGAAAATCCTTCAAAGCTTTCTAATTTATCAATGGTTCCTCCTGTGTGACCAAGTCCTCTTCCAGACATCTTTGCAACTGGTACACCAAGAGCTGCGACCATTGGCCCTAATACAAGAGAAGTTTTGTCACCGACACCGCCCGTACTATGCTTGTCTGCTTTTAAGCCATTGATTCGAGATAAATCAAGAATATCACCACTATGAGCCATTGCCATAGTTAAATATAATGTTTCGTCTTCATTCATTCCACGAAAATAAATCGCCATCATCATGGCAGACATTTGGTAATCTGGGATGCTTCCATTGGTAAAGCCCTCCACCATAAAGTTAATTTCTTCTTGTGTCAATACAATTCCATTTCTTTTTTTCATGATTAAATCATACATTCTCATATAAAGCACCTCGTTTTCTATTTATTTCTTATAAAAAGTCTTGATATTCATCATTATTCTTAATTTTGTCCCATTCAGTTCTTAATATTGCATATTGATACGAATCAAGCCAAATTGGTTCTCCTAACTCATTGGTCTTAAAATAAACATTTTGAAGCATGAGTCCTTCTCGTCTCATCTTTAATCTCTCCATTAATCTCCAAGAAGGAACGTTCTTGGGACTGCAATATGCAACCACTCTCCTTACATTTAGTTCTAAGAAGGCAAATTTAAGCAACGCATACACACTTTCTGTCGCAAAGCCATTCTTTTGATAGCTTTTGTTAAAAACATAACCTAATTCCCATGTATCAAAATCACCTTGGTTAAAATAAAGATTCCCAATTAATTTATTGCTTTCTTTCAAACAAATTGCAAAAAAATCTTTTCTACTAGATCTTTTAATTGCTTCTTGTAATGCTTGCTCTTTTGTAAACACATGGTATGGTTCAAATTTAACCACATCTTCATCAGATAAATATTCAAACAAGTCCTCTCCATCACTCTTTTCAAATCTTCTTATATATAATCTTTTTGTTTCTAAATTCATAAATCCCCTTTTCTTAGTATTTACTTAACCCCATTTTATTGTTGCTATTTCTTTATTTAGCGGTATTTAAAGAATTATTGTATCACGCTATTCTTAGCATATCAACTGCTTATTTACATACCTAAATCTCTAACTAATCCTATCAAGTGATCACTTGTTTTACTCTTTATTCTAGCACTAAAGTCTATACTTAAATAATAACAGATTGCTATCATTTAACAAGCATAAGTTATTAACGTTCACGTTATAAACTCTTAGTTATCCCATGTTTATTTTGGCGAACATTCGTTTGCAATCAAGTAAGAGATATGGTATGATAAGTAAGTAATAAGAATTAAGGAGGAATTTGCGAATGGCTCAGGGCAAAATAACAGCTAAGCAATCAGAAATATTAGAATACATAAAGAAAGAAATATTAAGTAAGGGGTATCCACCTGCAGTTCGTGAAATATGCGAAGCAGTGAATTTAAAATCTACTTCATCCGTGCATTCTCATCTTGAAACCCTCGAGAAGAATGGTTATATACGTCGTGACCCCACTAAGCCTAGAGCAATCGAAATTATAGATGACACCTTTAATTTGACCAGACGTGAAGTCATTAATGTCCCTATTGTAGGTACTGTAGCTGCTGGAAGTCCAATACTAGCTGAAGAGAATATTCAAAATTATTTTCCAATCCCATCTGAATTTATGCCAAATCAGGACAGTTTTATGCTCACTGTAAAAGGTGATAGCATGATTAATGCAGGCATTTATAATGGCGACCAGATTTTAGTAGCAAAACAATCAACTGCAAGAAACGGAGAAATAGTTGTTGCATTATTAAATGATTCTGCTACTGTTAAAACCTTTTATAAAGAAAAAGGACATTATCGTCTTCAACCAGAAAACGATACCATGGACCCAATAATCGTAGATGATGTTTCTATATTAGGAAAAGTATTTGGTGTGTTTCGTTTATTCAAGTAATGATTATACGCAAAAACAGTACAGTAATATTATTTTACTGTACTGTTTTTATAATTCCTTCTTCAATAGAACAAATAATAAATAACGTTAAATAAGCCTTAAAAAAACAGACAATCCCACGATTGTTAAAATCATTATAACAAGAGTAAATATTCCAACGCCTCTAATCAATTTAATACGTGTTTCTAGCTCCTCTTTACTCTTAGCATTCCTAACATATTTTTCTGGTTTAACACAAAATGAAATTCCTATATATAGTACTACTCCAATTATTAATTTATTTAACATTCATCGCACCTTTATTATCTTTCGTATAACATACTATTTTTATAATCTTGAAGCGTCCACTTCTTTTCCATCTCTCCATATTCTTTCCAAGTCATAGAACAATCTATCTTCCTTTGAAAAAACATGAATGATAATATCACCATAGTCAAGCAAAATCCAACTTGCACTGCGATATCCTTCTACTTGTTTTGCCTCGTAACCTGCTTTGTAAAGCTCTTCTTGTACATTATCAACTAATGCTTTAACTTGATTTTCATTCGTACCATTTGCAATAATAAAATAATCTGCAAGTACAGATACTCCTGATATATCAATGATGCGAATATCTTCTGCTTTTTTATCTTCTAATGCCTGAAATGCTATCTTTGTCATTTCTTTTGAATTATTCATCCTGATTCAAATCCTTTCTTGAGTCAATTAATTCTTTATAATATTCATATGTCTTTTCTGTCATAGGGTCAATACTTCCAGGCCTACTTTTTAAATATTCCAATGTATCATTCAAAATTTCAAATGTGGCCATATCTATATCAACAAAGGCCATTTTTCTACGTTCCTCTAAAAATGGAGCCTTATCTCTTCTTGGTTCAATATAATCAGCCACAAAAATAATCTTATCAAGCAAGTCCATATCTGGCTTACCAGTTGTATGGTTTAAAATAGCGCTGATAATTTCTTTATCTCGAATTTGATACTTGTGCATGGCAAGAAAAGCCCCTAATTTGGTATGAAGCAAAAACGGATTCTCTCTTTCCCATTCCGTAATATTAATATTATGCTTTTCACATAAAGCAATCTTCTTATCATTTGGGATGCATTTTGCACAATCATGCATAAGACCTGCAAGCATAGCTGACTTTATATCATACCCATATCGCATGGCTAGAGCACCTGCCGTATACATAACTCCAATGGTATGCTCATACCTTTCTTTGTCTAATTTCGTCTTTAACTTTTTTCGATATTTTTCTAAGTTAATTTCTTTCATCCGTAACACACCCTACTTCAAAAATGCTTATATAGCTTATTTTTATAGATATAACGCTCCACATCACTTGTAACGTAGTATTTAATCGATTTTCCTGTACTAACCGAAGTTCGAATTAAAGTCGATGACAAATCAATATTCGGCGTATCTAATAAGTATATCTTACCATTATACTGCTTTGCAACCTCTTTTATCTTTTTATTTAATTCTTTTGATTCGAGATTGTATCTTGTTGCAACTAAAATGGTAGCACATTGAAATATTCTTTGTGTTTCTTTCCATTTATCAACTTCCATTAAAGAGTCAGCACCTAAGATAAAATAATACTCTACATCTGGATTTTCTTTGGTTAGACTTTCTAAGGTTTCATAGGTGTATGTGTATCCACTTCTTTCCACTTCAATCAAAGAGAGTTCAAAATGCTTGTTGCCCTCGATTGCAAGTCTGGTCATTTGTACTCTATGCTTTGTTAGTGCAGACACTTCATTTTTTTTGTGGGGAGGATTACCAGCAGGCATAATCAAAACCTTATCCAGGTTAAATTTATCATATGCCTGTTCCGCAAGCATAAGATGTCCAACATGGATTGGATCAAATGTGCCACCCATAATACCTATCTTTTTTTTACACTCACGTTCCATGGAATCATCTCCTAATAAATGTTTTATTTATTTGGCAGTACAATTTTTTGCTTTTCTTTTTCTTTTGCAGGCTTGTATAAAACAATTTTTTTACCGATTACCTGCACTACTTGTGATCTGGTTCTTTCTGCAATCATCTGTGCGATTTCTTTTGGATCATCTGCACAGTTATTTAACACACTAATTTTAATCATCTCTCTCGCTTCAAGTGCCTCACCAATCGCAGCCGTTACTTCTGGAGTCACACTTGCTTTTCCAACATGAAATATTGGGTCTAAAACACTTGCAAGACTCTTTAAATATGCTCTTTGTTTGCTTGTCATAAATTTTGAAATCCTCCTAATATTACTTACCATACGTTTTATTTATTTATAATAGTCAAATTCAAGTCCATACATGCGAACTGTATCACCTTCTTGGATGCCAGCCTGTTCTAGTTCCTCAAGGATTCCACTATCCTTTAAGAAACGTTGGAAAAAGGCAAATCCCTTTTCGGATTCTAAGTTCGTATAACCTAACATTTTATCTATCTTTGGTCCTTCTACTACATATACACCGTTTTCGTCTACTTCAATCGTATAAGGTTCATCTATCATAGGTATTTCGTCTTCAAAGAACTCTTTTTCAAATACGATTGGTTCAGGGTCTAGCCCTTCTAGCAATTCATTTACATAGTATAGTAATTCCTTCAATCCTTTTCCACTTACTGCTGAAATGGCAAAAACTTTGATTCCCTGTGGTTCAAATTCATCTCGAATCTTTTGTATAGGATCTTCATCACCTTCAAAAATGGCATCAATCTTATTTGCTGCAATCACTTGAGGTCTTTTTGCTATCTGCTCATTATAACTTGATAATTCTTGATTAATGGTATAGATATCTTGTATTGGATCTCTACCTTCTGTTGATGCAGCATCCACCATATGAATGATTACCTTTGTACGTTCAATGTGTCTTAAGAATTCATGTCCAAGCCCAATACCTTCTGAAGCACCTTCAATTAACCCTGGGATATCTGCGATTACAAAGCCTTTTTGATCATCCAAATCAACTACTCCAAGATTCGGATTTAAAGTTGTAAAATGATAATTAGCAATCTTTGGTTTTGCATTGGTTACTCTTGATAATAAGGTTGATTTCCCAACATTAGGAAAACCTACTAAACCTACATCTGCAATCACCTTTAGTTCCAATGTAACATGCAGTTCTTTTGCTGGCTGTCCAGGTTGAGCATACTTAGGAGCCTGCATGGTAGCGGTCGCAAAGTTCATATTACCAAGACCACCTTTTCCACCTTTTAATATAGTTTCTCTAACATTGTCACCTGACATATCTGCAATTACTTTACCTGATTCTGCCTCTTTTATGACTGTACCAGCTGGTACTTTTATGATAATATCTTGTCCATTTGCTCCATGACATTTCTTTTTTCCGCCCTGTTCTCCATCAGCAGCACAATATTTTCTTTTATGACGAAAATCTGTCAATGTATTTAATCCTTCATCTACAACAAAGATTACATCTCCGCCTTTTCCGCCGTTTCCACCATCTGGTCCTCCATTTGGTACAAATAATTCTCTTCTAAAGCTTACATGTCCATCTCCACCTTTACCAGCGCGGATATATATTTTTGCTCTATCTGCAAACATTTTATCACCTTTTTCTTTTTATACATTTATTAAATATCGTAAATTCATATATGTTACCAAATTACTTATTTGAGTTTTCGTATTTGTTTCAAATCTTAGTTTCGCTCTACTTTTGAAAGAAATACGAAACATCAAATGTCACAAAGTGTTGTTAAGAAAAACACATTTTATCTTTATTCTATACTCTGCTCAAAAAAGCCGTCTTTATTCTCACGATAAAAGTTATCTCTTAATCTGTGAGAATAAAAACGGCTTATGGTTCTACTGAACTTTTATTCGTTACTAGCTACAGGATAGATAGAAACTTGTTTTTTATCTCTACCTTTTCTTTCAAATCTAACAACACCATCCACTAAAGCGAATAAAGTATCATCTCCACCACGTCCTACGTTGATACCTGGATGAATCTTTGTACCACGTTGTCTGTAAAGAATATTTCCAGCTTTTACGAACTGACCATCAGCTCTTTTAGCACCTAATCTCTTAGATTCTGAATCTCTACCATTCTTAGTAGAACCAACACCTTTTTTATGAGCGAAAAATTGAAGGTTCATTCTCATCATGACCTACACCTCCTTGAGTTTCATTCTAATATATCCGTCGTTATAATCCCGTCTTATTCCTTTTAATCCAAGTTCTAAGGATTCCATAAGTAAAGTTCCTCTCTCACTGATGTGATTGGTGAAACGAAACTCTATGAGTCCTTTGTTTTCATCTGATTTAATCTTTATCTTATCTTCAGTAAACGCTTCTAAAGAATTAATGGTATTGATAACAAGTACAGACACGGCTGCACATACAATATCATGTCCTCTGTCCGCATATCCTGCATGACCTAAAGACTTAAAACCAATATAATCACCATTTGAATTTTTATAAAATGTAATCTGAATCATAATCGACCTTATGTTTTTGCCAATTAAGCATTAATTTTTTCGATCTTAACTTGTGTAAACGCTTGTCTATGACCGTTTTTCTTGTGATAACCTGATTTTCTCTTATACTTGTAAACGATAACCTTTTTCGCTTTACCTTCTTTTACTACTGATGCAGTAACAGTTGCGTTTGCTACTGTAGGTTCTCCTACTTTTAAGCTTCCGTCGTTTACAGCAAGAACCTGATCAAATGTAACAGTTTCTCCAGCTTCTACTCCAAGTTTTTCAACTCTAATGATATCGCCTTCGGCTACTTTGTACTGTTTACCACCTGTTGCTATAATTGCGTACATATGGCACCTCCTATTATCATTACTCGCCAGCTTCGGTGAGTTTGCACTTCTTTGACCTCGCTGTGCGGCATACTCGTATATAATAGCATAATTATAAAGTCACGTCAATATTTTATAAATATATTTTCTATTTGCTGGGTTTCTATATAAAAATCTCCAATTTTCCCACCACTATTTGATAAAATACCATGACAGTCACTTCCTCCTGTCATGAAAAGTTGATAGGTTTTTGCATACTGTTTTATTAATTTTTGATCCTCCAATGTATTGGAGGGATGTACCAATTCAATACCTGAAAGTCCGCAGTTTACCAGTTCTTCAATTAGATAAAAGTTTTTTTGCTGCCCTGGATGAGCAAGTACTGCATTACCTCCACCTTTTACAATAGCGCAAACCAATGTTTCTGGTCTGTGATATTCTATTGTTTTGTAGGCTATCCCACCCTTTTTAAAAACCTTTTTATTAAATTCTCCAAATACTTCAGTAATCATACCTTTTTGCCAAAGTACTTGTAATATATTTTGCGTATACAAGCAGGGTTCTTGCGTAACCGCCCGCACTTCTTCTTCCGTAATATCATAGCCTAAGTCTTGTACAATTTTAATTTGCTTTCTTGTATTTTCATCCCGTTGCTCTAATACGGTTTCACAAAGCCTTTCCAGATAGGAATAATCTTTTATGTTATACCCAAGTATATGAGCGGCTTGATTTGTCTGATAATCCACCCATTCACATTCGATTCCAGAAATGATTTGAATGGGATAGGCTTTTACTAATGCTTTTTCTTGTTCTACATCAGGTATCGTGTCGTGATCTACAAAAGATACTACATCAATTCCATTTTCAATTGCTAGTTGTATCGTTTCTTGGGCAGTGTTTGAACTATCTGATCTTTGTGTATGCGTATGCAAGTCTACTTTTAACATATGAATTCCTTACTCTTTCTTGCTTATATATCCGCTTGCATGACACAAGCGACAAGGCTCCATCACTTGTTCTCTAAGTGATTTTCTCACTTTTTTTCTCGTAAGTTCTACTAGATTTAATTGACTCATTCCTACCAAATGCGTCGTAATTGGATCTTTTTTTAATATTTTATCAAATTCCTCCATCAGCTGCTTTTTGGCATCAACTTTTTCTAAGTCAATAAAATCAATTACTACAATTCCAGAAATATTTCGAATTCGAAGCTGCCTTGCAATTTCTTTAGCCGCTTCAAGATTAATCTTTAAAAAGGTTTCCTGTGTATTTTTCTTTCCTGTAAATTTGCCCGTATTAATATCAACCACCGTAAATGCTTCTGTAGGCTGAATCACTAAATAAGCACCTGACTTTAGCCATATTCTTTCTTGTGTGGCATTCTTAATTTCTGATTCTAAGTTTTTTAATTTATAAAGAGGTAATAACGAATCTTCATAAAACAAGAGATAGCGGTTTACGTCCATGTTCTGATTGGTTAAGTAGGTATGGATGTTTTGATAAATTTCTTTTTCATCGGTTACGATTTGTTCCAAGCTTTCTTCATATAGCCCCTTTAAAATAGATATATAATTGTCATCTCCCTCGTAAAGTACGCTGTAGCAGGTACGATGTTTTGCGTGATGAATCAAATGTGCAAGCTTGTTCTTTAGATTTTGGACTTCTCTTAATACATCTTCTTTTGCGGCATTTTTAATATTGGTTCTGGCAATGATTCCAAATTCTCCATCCAATTGCTCTGCAAATAACTCTTTAACCCGCTGTCTTTCTTTTAGTGAGAGCTTATTTGAAATGCCAAGCTTTTTATCACCCGCACTCACCACTACATATTTTCCTGTCAAGGTAATATTGGAAGTAAGTACAGGTTGCTTTGTTTTTATATTTTCCTTTGCTACCTGTACAATTATTTCATCGCCAATTGTTATCTTATTATTATTTTTCTTATTGATAAAAATCGGATTTTTATTATCGGTCAAAGAATAATAACACTCATATCCTTTTTCAATTTCAATAAATGCAGCCTCAATATTAGGTACCAGATTTTTTACTTTTCCAATATAGATATTATTTAAAATGGATTTTTCTTTACGATTATCACAGTCTAACAATACAAGCTTATCATGTTCAAACTGTGCTGTAACAATATAATCTGGAAGCGTTGGTATTTTGGTAATAACAACTTTATTCAATGTCCTCACCCATATTCTCTAAAGAAATTAGTTCCTTTTGATTCTCATCACCAATATTTGCATACAGTTCTTTACGATGTATCAGTAAAGAAAATTCTTTCAAATCAAAGCCAATGTAATTAGCAAACGCTTCGATTACAAGTTCTGGCTTTAAATTATTGGCACTTCCTGATGCAATCTGCATGCTGATTTTTCCATCTTTTGTAGAAATCGTATGAATCAAAGGTTTGATGTCTACTTCTTTCTCACTTTTTTTCGTCTTTTTCCATACTACGATTTCTTCCTGTGCAAAAAAAGAAGAGATTTTTTCTTCCCAATTCCCGCTTGGTGCATAGCCTTCTCGAAAACAGACTTCATAATCCGCTGCATCCACAATGGACATAGCAATTTTACTCTCTTCTGGTAATTGCTTAAAAGCAACTACTTCCATTCCCTCTACCATTGTGTCATTTAATTGCTTAAGTGCATCTTTTGTTGTAATTGGCGTATTAATCTCAATATCAATATATTCTGCATCACTTGTAATACCAACACCAAGGGGAGCTGCAAAAGACATGACCTGATGTGGGCTATATCCTCCTGAGTAGGCAATATCGATATCTGCTCGACGCATTGCTTTTTGAAAATAACGCATTACATCTAGATGTCCAACGAACTTCATAACCCCGTTCTTGCGGAACTTAATTCTAATTTTCAAAGCAAACACCTCCGTTAAATATCGTTGCCCCACATCCAGAACATCCCATGCGGCAATTTTTTGTTACTTTTTCATCCATTGCATTTTTCCATTCTCTTTTTAAGAATTCTTTTGTTACGCCCGTATCAATAAAATCCCAAGGGAACACTTCATCTAAATCTCGTTCTCTTGTCGTATAAAAATCGATATCCACACCTGTCGATTCAAATGCATCCATCCATTTTCCATAATCAAACGTTTCTGACCATGAATCATAAATACAACCGTTTTGATATGCTTGTAAAATAACTTTTCCTACTTTTCGATCTCCTCTTGCAAGGACGCCTTCTAGTACGGTCAAATCTGCTTCATGCCAATTATATTTAATGCTTTTTTGATTCAATTGCGCTTTGACTGCTTCTTTTACAATCTTAGCCTTTTCAATAAATTGCTCTTTTGTACTCATCGGCGACCACTGAAATGGTGTGAAAGGCTTTGGTACAAAGAAGGAAGTACTTGCTACAATTTGAACTTTTCCATTTCTTTGGTCTTTTGGTATTTCATAATATCTTCTTGCAATTTTATCGGATAGCTCTGCAATCCCAACCATATCTTCTTTTGTCTCTGTCGGAAGACCAAGCATAAAATATAGTTTTACACGATTCCAACCACTATCGAATGCTTTACCAGCACCTTCTATGATAATTTCTTCTGTTAAGCCCTTATTCATAACGTCTCGAAGCCTTTGTGTTCCTGCTTCTGGTGCAAAGGTAAGACTACTTTTTCTTACATCTTGTACTTTACTCATAACCTCAAGTGAAAATTCATCGATTCGAAGAGACGGTAAGGAAATATTTACTCCTTTATTTTTAAACTCTTCAATCAAGAAATTAACAAGACCTTGTAGCTGAGAATAATCACTGGAACTAAGTGAACTAAGTGAGATTTCCTCATGTCCTGTATTACGAAGCATTTCATAGGCACATTGTTTTAGCATTTCTAGACTTCTCTCACGTACTGGACGATATATCATTCCTGCTTGGCAAAAACGACACCCTCTAATACATCCTCTTTGGATTTCTAGAACAACACGATCTTGTGTTGCTTTAATAAATGGAACTACAGGCTTTCTTGGATAATACGTATCGGTCACATCCATAACAATTTCTTTACGTACACTTTTTGGTGCTTCTTCTACGATTGGACGAAACTCTAAAATAGTGCCATCTTCTTTATAGTCCACCTCATAAAAGGACGGTACATATATTCCAGGTATCTGCGCCGCCTTTTTTAAGAAATCCAGCTTACTTCCACCCTTTTTCTTGTTTTCTTTGTATGCCTCTAAAAGTGGAAAATAAGAGGTTTCACCTTCTCCAATATAAAATAAATCAAAAAAATCCGCCAATGGTTCTGGATTATAGGTACATGGTCCTCCTCCAATCACGATTGGGAATTCTTCCCCCCTCTCCTTTGCAAGAAGTGGGATTTGACCTAAATCTAATATTTGTAAAATATTTGTGTAGCACATTTCATATTGAATGGTAATCCCTAAAAAATCAAATTCCTTAATTGGATCTTGCGATTCTAATGCGAAAAGAGGAATTTGCTTCTCTCTCATAATCTTATCTAAATCTACCCATGGAGAATAAACCCTCTCACAATATACATCTTCCATGCGATTGAACATATCATACAATATTTGAATTCCTAGATGAGACATTCCAATTTCATAAACATCTGGAAAACACATTGCAAAACGAATTTCAATATCCTTTAAATCCTTTTTTACACTATTTACCTCGTTTCCAATATACCTTGCTGGTTTATCTATACTAAGAAGTATTTCATCGGTTAATGCTTGTTTTCTCATAAAATTCCTTTCTTATCTTCTTCTTTCGTGTATGTGATTTTACCAAGAATTCAACACTACATTACATCACATAATTTGCTTTCTTTATAAATATTCTTGTTATCATACATGTTCTTATCTGCTTTGTCGATTAGTTCTTTCAACGAAGCAAATTTTCCCGCTTCATACACGGCTACTCCAAAAGCCAATGAAAATTCAAATTCATTCGTTTCATTTACTGCTTTCAATAACTTTTTAAGTAACAAAATGGCGTCACAATAATTTTGAACTGTTTTGTCTTTCATAATTACTGCAAACTCATCTCCACCTATTCTATAACATTTTCCTACTTTTTCAAAGGCTTTTTTAATAATTTGTCCAGTCGTTACGATATAATAATCGCCTACACCATGTCCATGAGAGTCATTCATCTCCTTTAAATTATTCAAATCAAAAATAACATAGATTAGATTTAACTCCTTTGGGGCAAGGCAAATAAGCTTTTCATATTCTGCAATATCCTTTGTATACGCTGTACGATTATAAAGTCCTGTCATAACGTCTTTGTATGCTAGCTTTGCCATCATTTTAACCTCCGTATAACCTCTTGTTTTTTCAACATATTCTTGTATGTATTGATAAAGCATAGAAAAAACATACAGACAATAAATGTACTTTGAAAATTTGGCAATCTCGTTATGACTCATGCTAAAATAACAAAAAGAATCCAATAGTATCGTTAATAACAAGAAAACACATATTACTTTAGCAAATATCATTCTATTCTTATGAGCAATCACTCTCTTTTTGATAGCAATCAATACAAAACTATAAATCACTCCCATTATAAAAAGCAGACGTTCAAACGGAAATAAAGCTACATTGGCCTGAAGCAATTGTATCATAATACGACTGATGAAAGATACACTACATATACGAATAAGAATCTTTAGTCCCCTATCTTTTTGCAAGAAAAATAACTCTCGAAAATTAAGAAGCACTGATATCGGTAACAATACACTTATTCCATCTTGCAAAGAAACAAACACAATAGATTTATTATAAATTAACTGTAGTATATCCGTAGAAAGAAGCAATCCTGTTGAAAATAGCAACGCACATATCCCAACGTGAAAAGACATTTTTGTCTGTATTTTTTTAATAAATAAAATGGATATAAGTAAAAGTAACACTCCTATTACAAAAAGAGAACTACCCATTACAAGTTCGAAAATATTTTGAGTTACTATGTAATAAAGAAGCTGTTGGGGTTGTCCAATATATGCAAAAAGATTTCTTTCATTTGCATTGACATACTCACCTTTTAAATGAATGGTAATTTTTTTACTCTCATAGTCTGGCATTAGGTTTACAATATGATAGTAATAACCATAATTTTGGTTAAACCTTGTTCGACTTTCATAATTGCTACAATAAATCAGCTGACTTCCTACAAATACTTCCACGTTTTGAAAAGGGGTACGAAAAAGAATTGCCTGCATGTTTAAATCAGAAGGCAATGTGTGATAAAATACGGATTCTTTTTTATTGTCCAAAGTCCATCCACTATATCTGTTTATCGAGAAAGACTTAGAAGAATCCACATAAGAATCTTTTCTGCTTACTACGCAAAGAATTATTATTCCAACCAAAATACACAAAAGAAATAACAGTTCTATTAAATCATAGGAATTCTTTTTGCAATTCAATTTCATCATCACCAAACCGTTTCTATCGTACCTCTTGTTCGTTTTATTTACGGATACAGTAGAACTACTTCTACTTTGATAAATCTGTTAAGGGAATGTTCATTTGCTCAAATACTTCTTGATAGTCCATATTTTGTGCTATAATTTGGTCGATATCCTCTGCGCCAACTCCCATATACTCCATTTTATTCATACTGGAGAATACATAAAGGCCAAACAATACCAACGCAATTAGTATTCTGTACTTCATGTTACTCTTAACTCTATGACTAGTCTCGTCTAAAGGCATCGAATTATTCATGATACTATGTATGTTACTCATCGTTTTTTCATTATTTGCAGTAGCTTCTCTTAGGTTTTGAATCATGGCGACTCTGTGTTCTAACGTAGATTGTTTCAACAAAATCCCTCCAATAAATAAAGGCAGCATATAATATTACTATATTATATGCTGCCTTTATTTTAATATGACATGCAGTCGCTATTTATCCTTTATATTTGTTAAACCTATCGATTCGCTAATTCCTTTGTAATATCCTCCCATGTCACACCCTTTTCTACCATGAGAACCATAGCGTGATATAAAAAGTCAGACATTTCATACTTTATCTCTTCTGCATCTGGATTTTTTGCTGCAATTATGATTTCCGTCGCTTCTTCTCCAACTTTTTTTAGAATCTTATCAATTCCTTTCTCAAATAGATAATTTGTATAAGATCCTTCCTTTGGATTTTGTTTACGATCTTGTATCACTTGATATACTTCTTCAAATACCTTAAGTGGATTGGTTTCATTGTATTCTTTTTCTACTACCTTTTTAAAAAAGCAAGTGCGACTTCCTGTATGACATGCTGCTCCAATTTGCGAAACTTTTGCAAGCATTGTGTCACTATCACAATCCATGGTAAGCGATTTCACGTATTGAAAATGTCCAGAAGTCAAACCTTTTACCCAAAGTTCATTTCTGCTTCGACTAAAATAAGTCATTTTACCCGTTTCAATCGTTTTTCGAAAGGCCTCCTCATTCATATATGCAAGCATAAGCACTTCATTTGTTTTATAATCTTGTACAATGACTGGAATCATTCCTTCTGGGTTTTTCTTAAAATCATCCCACTTCATTTCACTTTCGAATAAATCGACTGGAATCTCTGCCAATTTACATGCAGATTTAACTCGGATTAAGTCAGTCTCTTGCTGATTTAGTAACGTAGCTCCAACTCCCACCACATTCTCATGATAGAGAGCCTTTATGATCTTTCCTAAATCAATGGTATCCATAAGTGGAATTAGTGGTGTTTTTGTATCCCTTACAATTTCTTCCATCTCTAAGTCATGGATTGTAACTATTGTATCGATATATTCTTCAATTAATTCCTTATTCTGAGTTAACTGTCTTTTTGAATCAAGGCAAACAGCTATTTTTTCTTTCCCAAAACGCTTGGATACCTCTTTTGTTAATACCACATTACTTTCCTTTGAGAAATTTAGCATCGCTTTCGTAGCACCTGCATAAAGAAGCTTTTTTACGTCTTCTACTCTTTTGATATTACCGCCTGCAATCAATGGAACTTCAATTACCCTTGCTATTTCCTTGATAATACCAATCGAGGTTTCATGCTCTGCATCATCTTTTGATAAGTCAAAAACAATGATTTCATCGGCACCATTGTCACTAAAATACTTTGCGAAAGAAACTGGGTCCAAGCTGATAGGTTCATCATTATTTTTATCCTTTACTGCCTTTCCATCTTTTATGTAAAGACAACTTATTATCTTTTTAAACATTTGGTATGTCTCCTTGTCTTATATTTTATAGCATCTTATTACTATAACTATAAACTTCCCTTGGTGGATAATACATCTTTTATTCTTTCGTCAAACTGCGTTGCTTCATCAAGTGCTTTTGCAAAAGCCTTAAACATAGCTTCAATGATATGATGATTATTGCTACCAGATAATACTTTAATGTGAAGGTTCATGCCGGCACTATAAGAAATTGCATAAAAAAATTCCTTCACCATTTCTGTATCCATATATCCTACTCTGTCCGTTGTAAACACGCCGTCAAATACAAGATAGGGTCTACCAGATAAATCGATTGCGCACAAAACCAATGTTTCGTCCATTGGTAAAATACAGCTTCCGTATCGTTTGATTCCTTTTTTATCTCCAATGGCATCTTTAATGGCTGTTCCAAGAACAATTCCAGTATCTTCTATCAAATGATGAGAATCTACTACCAAATCACCCGTTGCCGCAATTGACAAGTCAAAAAGTCCATGCCTTGCAAAGCCATCTAGCATATGGTCAAAGAAGCCTATTCCTGTTTCTATACTTGAAACGCCAACGCCGTCTAAATTTAGTTCAAGGTCAATGTCTGTTTCCTTAGTTTGTCTCTTAACTGCCCCTTTACGTTCCATTTCACTTCCTCCTTATCAAATCAACTATGATTCAAATCTTACTTTGATAGAATTTGCATGTGCGGTCAATTGTTCTGCTTCTGCAAATTTGATAATATCCTTATGAATTGGCTCTAATGCTTCTTTTGAATAGGATATGATACTGGACTTTTTCATAAAATCATCCACACCTAAAGGAGAAAAGAATTTGGCTGTACCATTGGTAGGAAGTACATGATTAGGTCCTGCAAAATAATCACCCAAAGGCTCCGAACTATATTCACCCAAAAAGATGGCTCCAGCATTTTTGATTTTTGTCATTACCGTAAAAGGATCTTTCGTTACAATTTCTAAATGTTCGGATGCAATTTCATTTGCTACATCAATTGCTTCCTCTAGGTCTTTTACTAAAAGAATATAACCATAATTGTCTAAAGATTTCTCAAGAATTTCTTTTCTGGATAAAACTGCAACAAAATCCTCCACTTCTTTTGAAACCGCTTTGGCTAACTCTTCACTTGTTGTAACCAATACAGCAGAAGCTAATTCATCATGCTCTGCCTGTGAAAGCAAATCAGCTGCAACAAATCTTGGATTAGCTGTCTCATCTGCAATTACCAATATTTCACTTGGGCCAGCAACAGAATCAATGCTTACGTAACCAAATACAGCCTTTTTAGCAAGCGCCACATAAATATTTCCTGGTCCTACTATTTTATCAACTTTTGGAATGCATTCGGTTCCAAAGGCAAGTGCTGCAATAGCCTGAGCCCCTCCTACTTTGTAGATTTCATCTGCTCCTGCTTCGTTTGCTGCTACTAAGGTATTTGGATTTACCTTACCGTCTTTTCCTGGTGGCGTCGTCATAATGATTTTCGATACTCCTGCTACTTTTGCAGGCATAATATTCATCAAAACGGAGGATGGATATACCGCTTTTCCACCAGGCACATAAACACCAACCTTTTCAAGTGGTGTAACTTTTTGGCCTAAGATAATACCATTTGGTTGACTGTCAAACCAACTGTTTTGACGCTGTTTTTCATGATAGTTTTTAATATTAATCAAAGCTTTGCGAATGACATCAATTAATTCTTGTTCAACCAAATCATAGGCTTCCTCAATTTCTTCCTTTGTAACACGTATGTTTGTAGCATCAAGCTCTACTTGATCAAATTGCTTGGTATAGGCAAAGACTGCCTTGTCTCCTTGTTTTTTCACGTCTGCAATAACTGCATTGACTGCCTCCGTGTAGGAGTCATAATTATTGGGGCTTCTTTTTAGTAAATCTTCCAGCAGACGTTTTTTACTTGCCTCATCTATTTTAATCGTTCTCACTATTTTCTCCTCCTGTAATCGTTGTATTACCTGATGCTCTTTTGCTTTATAAAAGGCTTCTTAAGTCTGTTATTAATTTGGTGATTCTTTCATTCTCCATCTTCATGCTTACCTGATTTACAACCATCCTCGCAGATAACGGACAAATTTCCTCCAGCACATCAAGTCCGTTTTCTCGTAGTGTAGAGCCAGTTTCAACAATATCAACAATCACTTCAGACAGGCCTACAATCGGTGCTAATTCAATTGAACCATTTAATTTAATAATTTCAACGGTTTGATGCTTTTTATTATAGAAATAATCTTTTGCAATGTTAGGATACTTGGTAGCTACACGAATTAGCTCATGATGTTGTAGTAACTCATTTGCAGATTTTGGTCCCGCTACACACATTCTACATTTTCCAAAGCCCAAATCAAGCACTTCAAATAACTTTCTTCCTTCTTCTAATATTGTATCTTTTCCAACAACTCCGATATCAGCCGCTCCATATTCTACATAGGTTGGAACATCAGGTGCTTTTGCAAGGAAAAATTTAAGCTTTAGCTCTTCGTTGACAAAGATTAATTTGCGTGAATCTTTATCCTTCATTTCCTCACACGTGATTCCTATTTGTTCCAACATCGCTAATGTAGTTTTTGCTAAACGTCCCTTGGCAAGGGCAAATGTTAAATATCTCATAATTTTCAGTCTCCTATTGTTCCATGGTTGATGATTTGGCGATTGCATTTACATCAATTACATCAATTTCATCTTCACTTTTTACCACCAAAACGGTCGAAGTAGCATTTCGCTTCCCATATTCTACATAATCCGATACACTTTTCTCACCCGTCATACGAATCAATTCTACCTTTTCGTTCTTCTCCCTCAGATAGTTTGCGAGAAGAATAGCATGTTTTTGTTGCTTTGCTTCGTATAACACCATTGTAATATTATGTTGTATCGGTATCTCTATGTGTTGTCTCATCAATGCAGACATTAGGGTATCTAACATAATTACAAAACCGATAGAAGGTGCCTCTTTACCAAACCAGGTAAGAAGATGATTATATCTTCCGCCTGTTGCTATAGCTTCTCCTGTTTTGTAAGTATAGGCTTTAAAAATAATACCTGTATAGTATTGATATTTACTAAGCATTCCCAAATCAAAGGAAATATACTGTTCCAGTCCATAGATTTTTAGAACTTCATATAAGCTCTCAAGCCTTTCAATGGCATGTCTAGAGCAAGCATTGCCTGCCAATTGTTTTGCCTCTGCTAAAACTTCACAAGAACCAAAAAGCTGGGGAAGTCGAAGTAGCACCTGCTTTACTTCTTCACTTATAGAAAGACTGGAAACGAGTTCTTCTACGCCAAAATAATTCTTAATCGATATTAATTCACGAAGTAAATTACTATCTTCTTCCTTTATTTTTGCCTCTTCAAGAATCCCCTTAAAAAAGTCAACTTGACCAATCTCAATTTGAAAATCTTTTAAACCAGATTCCAAAAGAGAAGAAATAACAAGCGCAATCATCTCAGCGTCTGCATCAACGGTATCATCACCAATTAATTCCGCTCCCATTTGCGTGGATTCCTTTAACTTACCTTGATATTCTGAATTATTAATAAAGGTATTGCCCAAATAGCAAAGTCTAAGAGGCAAATCCTCCTTCATATAGTATTTGGCAACACATCTTGCAATGGAAGGAGTAAAATCTGGTCTTAGAACCAAAGTATTACCCTCTCTGTCAAAAAATTTATATAAGTCTTTAGATGGAATGGTTCCAATTTCTCTACTAAATATATCAAAGTACTCAAAGGTCGGAGTTTGTATATCTTTATACCCATATAAATGAAATTGCTGATGCAATTTATTTTGTAAAATCAATTTTTTCTCACATTCTGAATTATAAATATCCCTTACACCTTCTGGGGTGTGTAATAACTTTTTCATCCTAACAAATCCTTCCTCTTGTTATTCTTATTGCAGCAAGGTCATTTCAACACTTTAGCGTGCTACCATGCTACCTTATTATCACCTTGAATTATTATAATTCATTGGAAATTTATTGTCAATCCCTCATATCTAAATCCTTTTGTATCGTTTCTAGAAAAGGAACAAACACCCCGTTTCCTGAAATAAACAAAAACTTTGTATTTAATTCATCGTATCGAAAGCTCTTTCTTCCTCCGTTTTGCATTCTACTCCAATACTTTTGCAATTCGTTATAAGACAAATAATAGTATTCATCTTTTCCTGTAAAATAAATTAATATAAAAGAAATTCCACCTTGTTTTTCAAATTCTTCCATAAACTTTACTTGATGTTCATGGATATTTTGCAAAGCAAATGTATCTTTCACACATTCCTTTGCATCAAAACAAACTGGAATTCCTTGTACGACTCCAATATAATCTACTGTACTCTTTTGCTCAAAATATGCAAGGGTAATATGACGATTCTCTTTATCAATTTTAATCGGAGTGATTGGAGTCGGGATTTTCTGAATCAGACAAAGTCCCGACTCTCTATATTTTTCTAATGTTTTATTAATTAATTCTTCTAGGGTTGAACCCCTTAGTCCTCTTGAGTTCCAAGATGGCATAGTATCACCATTTCCTGTCTTATTTATTTTTTCTCTTAATCTCTAAATGCTCTTTTACGCTTTCAAGCGCCTCATAGAATTTCTTTGAAGTTGCTCCTGGGTTACGTCTTAATATACGTACGTTTGGTAAACTTAACTTCTCGACCATAGCTTGGTATCGTTTTCTTTCATCATCAATTTTTTTCTTTAAACTTTCGGCTTCTTTTACTACTGCGCTACCTTTCTTTAAAGACTGAACAATATATTCCTTTTTTGCCTGTAAATCTTCGAATAACTCTTCTTTTTTATCTACTAATTGTGAGGTAATCTCTTCTTTATAATCGGTCAATTGTTCTACCAATTCCTCTTTTTTATCCGTTAGCTGCTCTGCAATCTGATCCTTTTTAACTTCCAATTGATGTTGTAAGGCAACAATTTCTTCTTTTGCTTTAGTGAGTGCAACAAGCAAAATGCGTAAATCCCATGCTTCCTTAGCAGAAGTAACTGCATCAAATACAAATAGAGCAGATACACATAAAACAAGACCATATTGAACCGTATCGTTTATGGAAAGTACAAAGCGCTCAATTGGTATATGTATCAATTCCGCAAGCAATACCGATAAAACTCCCCAGCAAATCGTGCTACTTAGGCAAATATATCCCTTTACATTAAAGGGCTGGTTGCTGTAATCCCAATATTTTACCTTAAATACGTATTCCATGATTGCTCCAACTACAAATTCCAATAAAGTTGCACCTACCATACCCATAACAAATTCCAAAGGGATATTGCCTCTCACTGGATAGGTTGCAATTACCATCATAATAGCTCCTTCTCCATAAATGGGAATCATTGGTCCCTTCATAAAGCCACGATTTACAAATTTTTTTGACTTTAATGATACATACGTACTTTCAAAAATCCATCCAAACACACAGTAAATATAAAAAAACAATATCCATTCCACGATTTGATAAGAATACATATCATCCCTCCTATGACATTTTCTCCTTTTGTATCTTATGATAAATATGCGGTAGTTCTGCTATCAAAATTACTTTTGACAAATCCAAAAAAGGCTCCTTCATTGCTGGAAGCTCTAAACGATAGGAATGTAGAAGCTGTGCTGTAACATTGTAATTTTTTTTATACCAGTCATTTATTGTTTTATCCCCATACTTATAATCACCAATAATTGCATGACCTATAGAAGACAAATGCGCACGTATCTGGTGAGAGCGACCTGTAAGTAACTTAACCTCTAGCAAAGTAATATCTTTCCCATTTGCAATTGGTACATATTGTGTCTTAATATAGGACGCCCCTTTACGTTCCTTAGAAAGAATCGTAACTTTATTTGTTTTTTCATCCTTATAGAGCCAACCATCAATTAGCTGTTGTTCTTTTATTACTCCTTTTACAAAACAACGATAATATTTGCTTAGATCTCTATTCCTTAACAACGCTGACATTTCTTGTAATCCAAGGAGTGTCTTACCAGCTATAACAATTCCACTTGTATTTCGATCCAAGCGATTACAAACGGCTGGTCGAAAGGTTTTTAACTCCTGCGTTGTGATTTTTTGTTGTGAAAGCAAATAAGAAATAATTGTTTCATTCAACGAAACATCTGATTCCTTCGCCTTTTGTGAAAGAACACCCGCAGGTTTATTCAGGATTAAAACATGATCATTTTCATATATAATATCCAAATTGATATCAGAAATCGTTTGTATTTCCCGTTTTGAAAACTTATGAATTGTCTCCTCTGCTAAAAAAAGTTTAATCTCATCGCCAACCGATAATTTCTCACTTCCATCTGCCTTTTTACCATTTAATGTAATATTTTTTTTGCGAAGCATCTTATATAAAAAGCTTTTTGGTGCTTCGTTTAAATACTTTGTTAAAAGCTTGTCAAGTCTTTGCCCTGCTTCGTTTTGATTTACCTGTATTACTTGCATGATTACCTCACTAAATGGAAATTGCCAATAAGGTTTCCACCGCTTTTTCTTCTTTTTCTAATCTTCTTTTTATTGCTTTTTCATTTTCTTTTGCTTCTTTTAAATTAATTTTCATCTCATTTATCCTTGACACATATGCATTTAAATCTTGATATATTTTCATAGAGCAACCATATCCATTATTTGCTAATATATCTTTTATGTACGCTGTTGTTGTGTTCATGTCAAGTTTTGTATCTTTTGAAAAGGCACAAAGGGTATTGCCATATAAGCAAATGGAATCAATTTGCATCACATTTTCATAAGAAGTTATAACCAAATCATAAAGAATACAGAGGTCTTTTTCTATCTCTTCTATTCTTTTATATTCTTCCTTGGGCATTGACTTGTGAGGCCACGCCATGATAAGTGCAACCACCATTTTTCCAACAGGCAAAGCACACATAACCGCTGCAAAGGTAAACCAATTCAATCTTGTTTTTGTTAGAATCAGTCCCATAATAAAAATAAAGATAATAACACTAAGACCAATGCTAGACTTTATCAATGCTCTTTTTCTATTATAATCAATGTAGCCATACTTTCCTTTATTTATCTTCATGTAGACTTTACTCCTTATATAAATCTAGTTAGGAATCTTAAAAGCCAAATGGACACTCCATAAATAGAAATACTTTTTTTCCGATTGGAATCTGCAATTGCTTTCCTTACAACTTGATCCGTTCTCGCCATAAAATACTTTTTGTAGGAAGGCATTTTACTTCCCTTGTCTGAAATAAGAAAGAAATCTGTATCAACTGGACCTGGACATACCGCAGTTACATATATCTCACTCTTTTTAAGTTCTTTATTTAAAGCCCTAGAAAAATTAAGAACATAGGATTTACTTGCCGAATAAACTGCAAAGCCAGCTTGCGGAAGAAAAGAAGCGGCAGACGCAACTTGAATGATTCGTCCCCCTTTTTGCATGTAAGGAAGACATAGGTAAGTCAATGCAGTTAAACTAATACAATTCACCTCAATCATGCCAAGCTCTTCTTCAAGACTACCTTTGCTAAATTCTTTCCGAATTCCATAGCCCGCGCAATTGACCAGTAAACCAATCGAAGGCTTTTCTTTTTTTAGCATATCCTCTAACTGCTTTATATTATCCTTTATTTGTAAATCCATTGCAATTACTTTAACCGATTTCTTTACTGTTTTACCAATCTGCTCTAACTTTTGTCTTCGCCTTGCAATCATCCAAATCTCATCAATCTTTGTTTGTCTTGCTACTTGTCTGACAAATTCCTCACCAATTCCAGAGGAAGCGCCCGTAATTATTGCTACGTTCATAGTATCACCTTTGTTCAAACGAATGGTTACGCTTTTTTCTTATGCACGTTACGTATCGTTTTCTTTTTTGCTGGTTTATTTGATTTTTTATCTGCTTGCTTTAAACCATCGTTCCTATAATTTTTCTCACCTTTTTTTGGTCTAATCAGGCACTTTTTATCAAAGCCTATGAGATCAGTACGCTTTGCAAGTGTCAGCGCTTCTACCACTAAGTCATAATTTTTAGGATTTCGATATTGTATCAAAGCTCTTTGCATTGCTTTTTCATGTGGATTCGTTGGGACATATACTTTTTCCATGGTTCTTGGATCTACACCTGTATAATACATACACGTAGATATGGTAGACGGTGTCGGATAAAAGTCTTGAACCTGTTCTGGCATATATCCTAAATCTCTTAGATATTCTGCAAGCTTTACCGCTTCTTTCATAGTAGAGCCTGGATGCGAAGACATTAGATATGGTACCACAAATTGTTTTTTACCTAGCTTTTCATTTACTTGTTTAAACTTATGCAAGAATTTTTCATAGACACTGTTTTCTGGTTTTCCCATTTTGCTTAATACTGCGTCGGCAACATGTTCTGGAGCTACCTTTAACTGCCCGCTCACATGATGCTCACATAATTCTTCAAAAAACTCCTCCTCTTGATCGTTAATCAAGTAGTCAAAACGAATTCCTGATCGGATAAATACTTTTTTTACATTTGGCAACGCCCTTAATTCTCGTAGTAGTGATAAATAATCTTTATGGTCAATCTCAAGATTACTACAAGGTTTTGGAAATAAACATTGTTTATTTGGACAAACGCCCTTTGTCAACTGCTTTTCACATGAGGTATGTCTAAAATTCGCTGTTGGGCCACCTACATCATGAATATAGCCTTTAAAATCCTTGTCCCATACTATTTGATTGCCTTCAGAAAGTATTGATTCATGGCTTCTAACCTGTATAATTCTTCCTTGGTGAAAAGTGAGAGCACAAAAATTACAGCCACCAAAGCATCCACGATTGCTTATAATGCTAAATTTCACTTCTTCGATTGCAGGAATTCCTCCTAAAGCTTCATAGCTTGGGTGATAGGTCCTCATATAAGGAAGAGAATAGACACGGTCCATCTCTTGAGAGGACAATGGTTTTGATGCTGTATTTTGTACTACATACAAATTATCATTATATTTTTCTACCAAGCGTTTCCCTACAAATGGATCGGTATTTTGGTATTGTATGTAAAAGCTTTTTGCATAATTTAATTTATCTTTCAATAAAGATTGGTAATCAGGAAGGTCAATGGCATCATATACATCTTCTCTATTTTTTGTTTTATAAGCACTGCCCTCAATAAAAGTCACATCCTTAATTGCAAGTCCGCTATTTAGAGCATCCGCCATCTCAACAATACAACGCTCTCCCATACCATAAAGTACCAAATCAGCACCAGAATCAAGAAGTATTGACCTTTTCATACTATTTGACCAGTAGTCATAATGAGCAAGGCGTCTTAAGCTTGCTTCAATGCCTCCAACAATAATTGGTTTGTTTTTAAAGGATTGACGAATCAGATTACAATAGACAATCGTTGCATTATCTGGTCTTTTTCCCATCACTCCACCTGGTGTGTAGGCGTCTGTTGTACGTCTTTTCTTTGAAACGGAATAGTGATTAACCATCGAATCCATATTTCCTGCCGAAACAAGAAAACCTAGCCTTGGTTCTCCTAGTATCGAAATGCTATTTTTATCTTTCCAGTCAGGTTGTGATATGATTCCTACCGTATAACCATTTGCCTCTAATACTCTACTTACAATTGCGTGTCCAAAGGAAGGATGATCAACATAAGCATCCCCAATTACATATACAAAATCTAGTTGTTTTATTTTTCGTTCTTCCATATCAGCCTTGCTGATTGGTAAAAAGCCTTTACTCATTCATTAATACCTCATAGGTTCCTTCTAATACTTCTTTAAATGTATTTATGTAATAATCTGCTAAACTACGTTTTTTTATGTCTTGATTTTTTGAAAAATCATCATATATGGTACATACCTTCATATTCGCATTTTTACCAGCCATAATTCCCATGGGAATATCTTCAAACACCAAGCAATCCTTAGGTTCTACATTTAATAGCCTAGCAGTTTCCAGATAAATATCTGGTGATGGTTTTCCAGCATTGACTTGACATGCGGTTACTACAACATCAAAATACGGCTCTATTTCTTTTGCTTTTAAAACGCCTTGTACCAATTCAATTGAATTACTGGTTGATATTCCAGTTCTTATATTATGACTCTTTAAATAAGACAAAAAATCAAGGACTCCGTCTTTTAATTTTACAAATTGGGTATAATGTTCATACGCCATCTCATTCCATATTGCCTTGATTTCTTCCACCGATTCTTTAAACTGAAATCTTTTTCTAAAATAATCCGCTGTCTCAGTAAAACTCATTCCTTCAATGCTATTTTGCAAATCAGCAGGAAGTTCGATGCCATAATTACCTAAAAATTCAATATCAATATCTTTCCAAACCGACATGGAATCGATTAAGGTTCCATCCAAATCAAATAACACTGCTTTTATATCGTTTAACATTAGGTTCTCCTTAATAAGTTTATTTCTTCCTTTGTTAATTTTCTATACTCACCTGGCTTAAGGCTTTCATCAAGCTTAAGTCCACCCATTTCGATTCTTTTTAAGAACAATACTTTCTTTCCAACCGCTTCAAACATTCTTTTTACTTGATGAAAACGACCTTCACGAATGGTTAATTTAATTTCTGAAATGTTGTCACTACTTAGTATCTCTAATTTTGCAGGCATTGTTAATTTCTCATCACCAATATCAACACCTTCTAAGAAAAGTGCAACATCATCTTTTGTTACAATCCCTTCAATGGTTGCATAATACGTTTTATCAACATGTTTTCTTGGTGATAACATATTATGCGACAGTTCTCCATCATTCGTAATGATAAGCAATCCTTGTGTATCCTTATCAAGCCTGCCTACAGGAAATAAATCCTCACGTTTTTTGTCTTTGATTAATTCGATTACTGTTTTTGACACATTGTCTTTTGTAGCTGATACAACACCTTCTGGTTTGTTTAACATATAGTATTCAAATGCCACGTATTCCACTATTTCTCCATGAAACTTTACAACATCTTTCTCTATATCAACTTTTTGCTCTGCTTTCTTTACTATCTCTTCATTGACAGTAACCATTCCCTTTTTAACATAGGTTTTTACCTGACTTCTACTTCCAATTCCTGCTTCTGCTAAAAACTTATCTAATCTCATACATACTCTCTCTTGTAATTGCTTGAGCCCGATATCCTTCAGAAATAATATCAAGCTGTTTATTAAACCTTTTTAACTTTTCTACATCTTCTGTTTTATATATTTTATAAAATTCATCTTGAATTTTGCTTACTTCTCTTTTATTTGCTACCTTGTATAGATTTTGAATATTGTTTAATATGTCAGCCACAACATTCGCTTTGATTTGAAATGAATTCTGTGCGTCCATAATTTCACTTCGAACGGAAGACATTTCGTTATCTAATACTTGTACTGCGTGTGCCGCACTTGTTAGTCTGTCCTTAATATGCTCTGGCATATTATGCTTGTATTTATATTGCAAAGAGTGTTCCACCGTAGCCCAAAAGTCCATGGCAAGTGTTCGAATTTGTATCTCTACTTGAATCTTTTTGGGACCTTTAATGGTTTGCACATTGTAATAAATAATAAGATGATAACTGCGATACCCACTATCTTTTACATTATTCAAATAATCCTTTACTAATTTAACCTCTATATCATCTCGCTGATTCATTAATTCTACTACTTTGTAAATATCTTCTACAAACTGGCATATAATACGTATCCCTGCAATATCTTCTATCTTTTCCTCCAGTTCCTCGAATGGAATCTGCTTTTTCTGCATTTTTTCTAAGATACTGGATATCGTCTTTACCCTTCCTGTCACCTGCTCGATCGGAGAATATAGTCCATTTTCTTTATGTTCTTTTATAAAATGGCGAAACTTAAGTATAAGTTCATTCACTGCCAACTCATAAGGATTTAGCAGTTCTCTCCATAATTGTATTTCCATAAAACCCTCTCCTTTACATTCATAAGCCATTTTCATTATATCATACACAATATATCCGTGTCACTTTCAAATAACTCAATAGGCATAGCTTAATTTTTTATCCTCCAAATACTTTAAAACCCAATAGGGGTTAATACTTTCTTCCTCATTATTTTTTGTTTTAATATAAAGTCCTACATGTAAATGAACATCAAAATTTCCCGTAGTCCCTTCTTTTCCATATCCAGAGTTACCCATATATCCTAATAATTCTCCTGCTATTACAGTATCGCCTTGTTTTAGATTTTTTGCGTAGGAGGATAAATGTGCATAATAAAGATAAGCTCCCCTTTTTGTTCGTATCCCAATTCGCCAGCCACCTTTTTCAAGCCATCCCATCTTTTCAACCACGCCATCGCTCATACTAATAACGGGATATACTTCAGGTTCATTGATACCTGCCATAATATCTGTACCTTCGTGAAATCGTTTTCCTCCATAGGTTCGTTCTGCTAACCAAGAATTTTCAAAACGAATGGTTGCCTCTTTCGTTATTTTCGATTCTGGAACAGGAAAATAAACCACATCTGACCAGATTGTATCATAATATCCGACCAGTTCCACCAATTCATTTGGTCTTCTTTTGTATTTATATGAGTAACTGGATTGATACTCTTTTGCTGTATAATTTGTAAAGTCACTGTTTGTCAAATCAAAATTATTATCAAGCATCATCACCGTTACTAAGTTCGGAATTTCTACCTCGTCTTGCTCTTTCATCTCCTTTATTTTATTTAACGCACCTTCGGATAAATTCATACTGCGAAATTCTATCGTTTCCTCCACGTTATCCTTTAAATTCTTAATGCCTGTCATGCGATAAATCTGTTTTTCAAAGGATACAATAAAAATGCAATTAAGTAAGAGAAAGAGCATTAATATATAAATAGATTTCACTCTCGATTTTTGATTTGAATGATTAAAATTAAACTTCATAATCCAACCTAAAAAGTGCCATTATTTATATATATGCTCTTTTTTTAAAATTATTAATATAACTCTTTTGCTCTAACTGTTCTATCGAGGATATTATTACATCAATTCTCTACTTTAGCAAAACCAGTAATTACATTTCGTAAAAATCTCCAATATCGTTCAACTGATTCTACATTCATTCTCTCTTTTGGAGTATGAATATCAAATACTTCTGGTCCAAGAGAAATAGCATCTAACCCATCAATTTTTTGACAAAACAGTCCGCATTCTAAACCTGCGTGTATCGCTTCAATTTTAGGTGCAACACCAAATTGTTCTTCATAAGCCTTTGTCATATAGTCTCTAAGCTTTGAATCTTTTTTAAATGGCCATGAAGGATAATCACCATGTACACTGTAAACACCTTGTAAAAATTCTGTCAAATATCTCAGTTGATTGCTCAATGCTTGTTTTTCTGAATCGATTGAGCTTCTTACCGCGAAAGTCAGCTTACATTTTTCCTCATCCAAAGTTAAGATTCCAAGATTAAGTGAAGTTTGTACCAAGCCCTTAATATCACTGCTCATATTTTGAACTCCGTTTGGCGCATTCACAAGCATAAATTGAATCAATTCCTTGCTCTTTGGTGTTAACATAGACGCGGTCTTCATTCCGTTCTTTTTCTGCGTTAATGACACATTCGGATCATTTGATGCAAATTCATTCTTTAATATTTGGTCAAATGCAGCTACTGTTTCTTCCAATAAAGCAGCATCCTCTTCTTCAATAAAAACTTCCATAATTGTTTCTCTTGGTATTGCATTATCCATTAAACCACCGTTTAGCGAAATAATGCCAAAATTTATAACGTCGCTTAAATAACTCATAAAGCGTCCCATTAATTTATTGGAATTACCTCTGTATTGATCGATTTCTGCACCTGAATGTCCACCTTTTAGACCAGAAAGTTTAATGGTATAGCTCGTCATTGTTTCTTCCTTGTATTCAACAAAAAGAGTACAATCTGCTCTTAAACCTCCTGCACAAGAGGTTAAAAACATGCCCTCTACATCAGAATCAATATTAATGAGATATTTGCCTTTTAGCATGGATAAATCAATTGCCGTTGCACCAAGTAGTCCGATTTCTTCATCCGTAGTTAAAACAATTTCAAGTCTTGGATGCTCTAGTGTATCGTCTGCAAGTAATGCCAGTGAATATGCCACTGCCACTCCATCGTCCGCACCAAGAGTCGTACCCTTTGCACTTAAAAAGTTACCATCTAGTTCGAGCGTTAATCCATCTTTTGTAAAATCAATTTCATAATCCGATTCTTTTTCACAAACCATATCTAGATGTCCCTGGATAATAATTGCTGGAACTGCCTCATAGCCTTTGCTTGCCTCTTTTATCAAAATGACATTATTTGACTCATCTTGTATATACTCTAAATTATGTGCCTTGGCAAATGCAACGCAGTAGTCACTGATTTGTTTTGTATTTCTTGACCCACGAGGAATTGCTGAAATTTCCTTAAAATATTTATAAAATTCCTTCGGTTTTAAATCTTCCATTGTATACATTCAATCTACCTCCATGATTCATATTCTTTTTTCTTTTTTAATATATTATTAAAAACTAAGAGAGTACTTCACCTTGAAAAAGACTATTTATTCTCTCATAATTTTAAGCTTATTACTTTTTATTTTTATCTTTCCCGTTGAGTCCGTTCGCGCAGCAAAAGGTGGATTACTCCTATGGTTTAATGTTATTATACCGAATCTGTTGCCTTTTATTATTTTATCCAACTTAATCATAGCATTAAATGCTGCTTCCTACATTACTTTTTTATTTGCGCCCATTTTTAAATTGCTATTTGGTATCAGCAAAGATGGAAGTTATGCTGTAATAACTGGATTTTTATGTGGGTATCCAATGGGGGCAAAGGTAACTTCTGATTTGGTAGCAAACAAAAAAATTTCATACGAGGAAGGGACCTTTCTACTTTCCTTTTGTAATAATGTAAGTCCTGTTTTTATCATCAACTACATTGTAAATGAAACTTTTCAATCCTCTTCTTTGTTGAAACCTGTTTTTATCATTCTTTATTTATCACCAATTATAAGTGCCATTTTACTAAGAATCATCTATCATAGAAAAATGTTTGAAAAAGAAAAAAAAATTTCACTTTATCCATGTAACACAAACGTTGATTTTCGCTTTATTGATGCGGCTATCATGAATGGATTTGAAACCATAACAAAGCTTGGAGGGTACATCATATTATTTGCTATTTTATCGCAAATGTTAATTTATATTCCCATACATAATGCATTTATAAAATACTCTATTATTTCTATCACAGAAATCACAAACGGTATCTCTGTGGTAGCCTCTTCCTCTTTATCGTTTCAAAAAAAA
This sequence comes from Candidatus Galacturonatibacter soehngenii, assembly GCF_008830185.1. Lineage (GTDB taxonomy): Bacteria > Bacillota > Clostridia > Lachnospirales > Lachnospiraceae > Lachnotalea > Lachnotalea soehngenii. The sequence goes on along the minus strand of NZ_WAGX01000004.1, from coordinate 301,217 downwards.
TTCATTATCGTTTTATCTTCGGTATCCTTTGGAGGAATTTCTTGCGTCGCTCAAACACAAAGCATGATAAAAAACTCTGGTTTATCCATAGGTCACTACACTCTATCAAAGGTTCTTAATATGGGAATCACGTTACTTCTTTGCATTGCATATCTAGCTTTCTTATCCTAAAAATATGAGCTAAGCCTACAAAAAGTGTCTGCCAAGCAGACACTTTCTCTATTCTTGTTCCATTACCTCTTCTTCAACTTCTTGCTCTTCCTCTTCTTCACTTGGTGCTAATTCTACTCGATTCGCATTCACAATATCATAGCAATCTTGTAAAGATTTCATTAAATTATCGTATTTTGCAGTGCTAGTATTAATGGTATGACTAATAATTCCTTGCAGATTCGCTAACATATCATCCGTGTATTGAATTGCTCCATAACGAATATTATTCGCATCAATGGTCGCTTTATCTAAAATCTCTTGTGCTTGATTGGTGGCAATTTGAACAATTTCATTTGCCTGCGCATATGCCTGCTGCATAATTTCATGTTCATTGATTAATTCGTTGGTATGTACAGTAGCCTGCGCAATAATAGCATCCGCTTTTGCTTGTGCATCTGCCAAAATTGCTTCTTTGTTATTAATGATTTTTTGATATCTTTTAATTTCATCTGGAGTCTTTAACCTTAACTCCGTTAAAAGTTCATCAATTTCTTCTTTGTTAACTACAATTTTTGTATTCGATAAAGGTTGATATTTACAACTGTTAATATATTCTTCAATCTCTTCAATGATTTGTTCAATTTTGCTACTCACAAGTATTCCACTCCTTAATTATTTTTATCTTCTATTCCATACTTCTCATACATTCTTTTTGCCACTTCATCTGGTACAAATTTTGATATATCACCACCAAAACTTGCCACTTCTCTAACGATAGTTGAGCTTAAATAGGAATATTCTAGCTTAGCAGTTAAAAACATGGTATCTACACTTGGGTATAGTACATGATTTGTCTGTGCCAATTGTAGTTCATATTCAAAATCAGTAATTGCTCTTAATCCCCTTACAACAACAGAAGCATCAATTTCTTTTACAAAGTCTACTAAGAGTCCTTGAAAAGAAACCACTTTAATATTCCTAATTTCTGCCGTTGCTTCTTTTAACATATTAACACGTTCCTCCACAGAAAACAACGGACTTTTTGAAGTGTTATTTAAAACACCTACATAAAGTTCATCAAATAATTCTGCGGAACGTTTTATAATATCTAAATGTCCATTTGTAACTGGATCAAAACTTCCTGGGTATATTGCTCTATTCATGCTTGCCTCTTTCTAACCCTAAAAAAATATGCATATTAGTCTTATATTCTTTTCTTTTTATTATTTCAAAACCTAATTCATTTACATAATCAAATGCAGTCTCAAAAGATGATTCTACAATTATAACACTTGACGTAGTGATAAGTGAAGAATTTTTTAAATATTCAAGTACTTGTTTTTCTAATTGTTGATTATATGGCGGGTCCATAAATATATAATCAAACGTAATGCTTCCTTCCAAACTCCTTAAAGCATGTAAGACATCTGAAGCAATTATTTTCGCATTCTCTTTCAATTTCGTAACACTTAAATTATGTTCTATGCAAGAAACAGCCAACTTGTTATTTTCAACAAATACTGCTGTTTTTGCACCTCTGCTTAAGGCTTCTATTCCCATTTGTCCGCTTCCTGCAAACAAATCCAAAAAAGTAGCATCCATTAAGTAAGGATTTATCATATTAAACAAAGTTTCCTTAATTCGGTCTGTTGTTGGTCTTGTATCTGTACTTGGTATGGTTTTCAGATTTAATCTTCTTGCACTTCCTGCTATTACTCTCATACCCAACTCCTTTCACACTTTTTCAACTTCTATTTGCAGACTCTATTCTTCACCTAATTTTATCTTTAATAAATTATTTGTATTTAAGGATAATGATGCCACAAGCGTTCCTTCTGCATACGGAACAACCATATTCGGGTTATAGAAAAAGTTTATATTTTCTGTATCCAAATAAAATTCTACATATTGTGTATTTGCTAATATTTCTTCTTTGTAATAGGTCTTAACTCTTTCTTCTATTTTATCTGAATCCAAAAAAGCCTGTCCTACCACATTTGCAATTTCTTGATTGGTTCCAGCTAATACCTTATCAATTGTAAAACGTTCTCCTGTATTTATATCAAAGACATATCCCATAGCATATGAATTTATCTCTTCTTTTCCTGTATACTTTTCACTAAATTTTTGTAAAATTGATAAAATACCATTTGCATTATATTTTACTTCAAAAGTAACATCATATTCGCTATAGAAATATTGCACCGTCGATTGTTCTTCTAAATCTTGCGTAACTGATTCCACGTTATCAATTGCATACGTGTTATTTTCTTCATACAACGCCTCTGCTGTCTCTTTAAAGAATTCATTAATTTTTACTATCCCTTCACTGTTTGATTCGTCTAAAATCACTGGATAATCAATTCTAACATAAGACACAACAACACCATTACTATCCTTATATTCTCTTTGCAGCGTCTTTATTGTAACCTCCACCGGTTCTACTTTCACTTCATTCTCTACATTCATGACGTCTACAGAAATATCATTTAGTCCAGGAATTTGTTCGACCGTCTCAATTTCTTCCTCTTTTGGATCTACTTTAAAATCAGCTTCGCTAGAAGGCGATACTTCTTCCTTTGTTTCAACCGCTTCCTTATTAGAATTTAATGAACATCCAGTAACCACCAGACAAACAGCAAGTAACAATAAATATTTTTTCATAAACGCCTCCGTTACTATATCCCTCCAGATATAAACTGCGAAATCGCATATAATAGCAATAAATGTGCTGGGTAGAATATGTAAAAGAAATATTTCATTTGAATACCTCTTTTTCCATTATATAATGTGATCGGTATAAACGCAATTGTCGCAGGTGCCTCCCACAATACCGCAATACAACCTATGATATTTCTCAATATGATTTTGTCATGTAGGATATATAATAATAAAATTAATACAACGCCAAACCCCGCATAGTCGGTATGTAAGAAATTCGCTGTCATAATTCCAACTAGCATGGAAATAATTTGCATAAATTTATTTGCTTCAAAATATTTTACTGCCATTAATGTTAAAAGACCAATAAAAAGCGTAAAATATACATTTTGATATCTAAACTCAAGTATTTGATTACTAAAAGCTAAATCAAACGGTATTTCAGATATAAGTGCAAAGAAAAATAAACGAGCCGCATACTTTTTAGAATCTCTTGTATGTAAAAATCCTTCTACCAATAAAAAACAAAAGATTGGGAATGCAATGCGACCAATTCCACGTAATATCATATCAAGATGATAAAGGTTATTACCTTTTGATATGGAAAATGTCGGCATTTGTTCAACGATAGCCGCTCCTATGTGGTCAATTAACATTGTAATAATCGCAATTAGTTTTAAGGTACTTCCTGTAATTACTTTCCCTTTCTTTCCTATTTGATTCTCCACCTTATGCCCTCCATGTGTATTTTTTCACTATATATCCTAACATTAACCATTAAAACATACAACTATTTTATGCTATTTCTAGTATAAAACTGATTATTTTTTCCGAAACATGAACAAGAAAAATTTGTAAAAATATGAAACAACTTCTAGATTATAACTTTTATATTCGTACATAATATGATTGTAACCACTTAACAAATTAAATTCAACAACAGTTTGTTAGGTAAACAACAAATCAATGAACTTTCGTTTGGTAATATTAGCATTGTAAAACACAGTATTGATATTACCAAAAAGGCGAAAGTGAAATGGAGGTTTTATTATGACAAGTTCAAGTAATTCTGCATCAGTACCTGAAGCAAAAAGCGCATTAAACAAATTCAAGTATGAAGTAGCTAACGAATTAGGGGTTCCATTAACAGATGGTTATAATGGAAACCTTACTTCAAAACAGAACGGTTCTGTAGGTGGTTACATGGTTAAAAAAATGATCGAAGAACAAGAAAGACAGATGGCAGGAAAATCTGGACTTTAATTCTTGGCAAATGAAGTGACAAATCACTTCAACTGCACCTGGACATCATTTGATAACCAAAATGCGAAAGCATAATAAAAGAGGTAAAGTCCTAGTGGCTTTACCTCTTTTATTGCGGCTGTCAACTTTGTTGACAGCCTTTAAAATTTATGTCTAAGCCATAAATTTTAGTTGCCATGTGTCTCAAACTCTCCACTTTATTTTTCCTTCTTTAAGAAAAAATATATACCAAACACAAAAAATATAATAGACATCAAAACTAGCTCTAGATTATGAACCAAAGATATATTACCTACAGTTCCCATATTTGACATTGATAATATAAATAAACTTTTTGTAACATATTCTCCAAGTATAAGTATTGAAGAAATAAGCCATAAAATACTCCCTATTAGTTTATTCATTTGATATTTTTATCCCCCTTCCAAATATAGGCTCATCACTATTGATTTAGGATTTTTAATTTTCACGATATATCAAAATGTTACATAATTAATAATATACTATTCTATAAATCTAAACATAAACTTTTTCTTACAATAGTTTGATAATTTCATTACAAAACCTATACTCTGGCTTTCGTCCCCTTCGTATCTCTACTTGCAAGCTTTAATCGATTGAGCGAAATTTCTTTTTCTTTATAATTAATCTGAATCGAGGTATTCTCATTAAATTTATAGATTTCTTCGATGTAATCATCTTTTGAAAGCTTTATACCACGCACTCCAATAGCTCCACGTTTCTTTTGCGGTACTTCATCGGATAAGAATCTTAAAAAGATTCCTTTGTTTGTCTGAATGACAATATTTTGCACACCTTCCATTATATCAATCGAAACAAGTTCATCACCTTCTGCTAATTTCGTGGCCGCAATTGTTCTTTTGGAAACATCAAATTCTTCTCCGCTTACTTGCTTCATCATTCCATTTTTAGTTGTAAACAAAAGAAGTTTATCCTTCATCTCACTCAAAGCTGAGACAAATATCAAGTTCTCATCACTACTATTATAATTACATGCATTGTCAATTGGAATTCCCTTATCTCTAAATTTGCCAAATGGCAAATCCAATACTTTCACACTATGAAGCATACCCTGATCGGTGAAAATACATATTTTATCTGTGTTCATACAGGAAAAGACATATCTGTTTTCAGACAGCACCGCTTCTTTATTTCGTTCAAAAGCAGCCAAATCAATTGTTTTGGTATATCCAAAACGATCCATCAAAAATACAACCTCTTGCTCTTCTATTTTCTTTTCTTCGTAAACGGCTTCTGCTGCATTCTCGATTATCGTTTTTCTTGGTTTTGCATATTCCTTTTTAATGGCATCTAATTCTTTTTTTATTGTTGCTATCATAGTAGCCTGATTACTTAAAATATCTTCATAATGAGCAATATTTTTTAGTGTTGTCTCATGATCCTTCATAAGCGCTTCTATTTCAAGTCCAATCAACTTATACAATCTCATTTCCAATATGGCAGTTGCCTGTCGTTCTGTAAAATGCAATTGGCTTGCACTTTTTTCGGAAGCTTTTGTTTTAAACTTAATATTTGCCGTGTTGCCAGTTATTAAGCAGTCTTTTGCTTCTTTTATATTCTTGCTTCCTCTTAAAATTTCAATAATCAAATCAATGACGTCGCAGGCACGCATTAAGCCTTCCTGTACCTCTTTTTTATCAAGTTCTTTTGATAAAAGCGTCTTATACTTTCTTGTAGTAAGCTCGATTTGGAAATTCACATTTCTTTTGATTATTTCCTTTAACCCCATAGTTTCTGGCTTACCATCTGCAACTGCAAGCATGTTTACACCAAAAGTATCCTCAAGCTTTGTTTTTTTATAGAGTAAATTTAACAAATTATCAACATCTGCATGTTTCTTTAAATCTAAAACAATTCGAATTCCATCTTTTGATGATTGGTTGGATATATCGATAATATCATTTGTTTTTTTATTTTCTACTAAAGTACAGATGTCATTTAAGAATTTTCCAATGTTTGCCCCAATCATAGTATATGGTATTTCAGTAATGACAAGTTTATCTTTCCCATTTTTACCATTTTCAATTATAACGTTTCCTCTAATTTTAACTTTTCCTTGACCTGTTTCATAAATGGATAACAGCTCATCTTTATTAACAACACGCCCTCCTGTTGGAAAATCTGGGCCTTTTATATATTTCATAAGTTCGCTTGTTGTTATCTCTGGATTCGTCATATAGGCTTTAACCCCATCAATTACCTCACCTAGATTGTGAGGGGGAATATTGGTTGCCATACCAACTGCAATTCCGTCTGCGCCATTGATTAATAGATTAGGTATCTTAACTGGAAGAACCGCTGGCTCTTTTTCAGTCTCATCAAAGTTTGGTACAAAATCTACTACGTCTTTATCCAAATCAGCAAGATATGCCTCTTGTGTGATTTTTTGCAGACGTGCCTCCGTATAACGCATAGCCGCTGCCCCATCTCCTTCAATGGAACCAAAGTTACCATGTCCATCAACAAGTGGCAATCCTTTTTTAAATTCTTGTGACATTACCACCAATGACTCGTATATGGAAGAATCTCCATGAGGATGATACTTACCCATAGTATCCCCCACAATACGTGCGCATTTTCGGTACGGTTTATCATATCGAATTCCAAGCTCATACATATCATATAACGTACGTCTTTGAACCGGTTTTAATCCATCTCTGACATCTGGCAAAGCTCTGGCGACGATAACACTCATAGCATAATCAATATATGATTTTTGCATTACATCAGAGTATTCCGTTTTTATAATCTGTTCATCCATTCTGTTTTTCCTCCACTCTTATATATCTAATTCTGCCGTCTGGGCGTATTCATAAATAAAGGCTTTTCTTGGGGGAACTTCACTTCCCATAAGCATTTCTGTTACCTCAGATGCCATTCTTGCATCCTCAATCTCTACAAGCTTAAGTTTCCTTGTTTGTGGATTTAATGTTGTTTCCCACAACTGATCCGCATCCATTTCTCCAAGTCCTTTATACCTTTGAAGAGTAAAGGAGCCTTTGTGTGTCTTGCGATATTTTTCAAGAGCTTTATCATCATATAAATATTCTTCTTTTCCCTTTGCAGGCATAGCCTTATATAAAGGAGGCATCGCAATATAGACATGCCCTTCATATATAAGTTCTGGCATAAAACGGTAAAACAAAGTTAAAAGCAAAGTACAAATATGCGCTCCATCCACATCTGCATCTGCCATAATAACAATCTTATCATATCTTAATTTGCTAATATCAAAATCATTTCCATATCCTTCGGAAAAACCGCAGCCAAAAGCATTGATCATTGTTTTTATTTCTGCATTCGCAAGCACCTTATCAATACTTGCTTTCTCAACATTTAGTATCTTACCGCGAATTGGCAAGATTGCCTGAAAATTGCGATCACGCGCCGTTTTTGCAGAACCACCAGCCGAATCTCCTTCCACAATAAATATTTCACATTTACTTGGTTCTCTACTCTCACAGTTAGCAAGTTTTCCATTGGAATCAAAGGAATACTTTTGTTTGGTCAAAAGATTTGTTTTTGCTTTTTCCTCAGCCTTTCGTATCTTTGCCGCTTTTTCCGCGCATGCTAGAATGGCTTTTAGGGTATCTAGATTCTTATCTAGGTATCTTTGTAATTCCTCTCCCGCTACTTTTCCAGTTGCCTTTGAGGCATCTTGATTGTCAAGCTTTGTCTTAGTCTGTCCTTCAAATCTTGGAGCTGGATGTTTGATTGAAATAACTGCTGTCATTCCATTTCGAATATCAACACCAGTAAAATTTGCATCTTTTTCCTTTAATACACCTAGTTCTCTCGCATATGAATTCATAACAGAGGTAAAAACGGTCTTAAACCCAGTTAAATGTGTTCCACCTTCCGCATTATAGATATTATTACAAAAGCCTAATACATTTTCATGAAACTCATTTACATATTGTAAGGCTCCTTCTACCGTAATTCCATCCACTTCTCCCTTAAAATAAATTGGGTCATGTATCTTTTCTTTGTTTTTATTCAAATCTAAGATAAACCCAATAATACCTTCTGGTTCGTGAAATTTAATTCGCTCAATCTCTTCACCACGCCTATCTTCAAAAAAGATTGTTAACGCAGGGTTTAAATACGCTGTTTCATGAAGTCTACTTTTTACCTCGCTTGCTTTAAATCGTGTCTTTTCAAAGATTGTATCATCTGGTAAAAAGTTAATAGTAGTACCTGTCTCTTTTGTTTTACCAAGCTTTGGTAAGAGTCCATTTTCCAATTCCATAACTGGAATTCCTCTCTCATAACGGTCATGATGCACATATCCTTCTCTACTTATCTTAATATCTAAATAAGTGGACAATGCATTTACAACCGAGGAACCTACTCCATGAAGACCTCCACTGGTTTTATATACGGAATCATCAAATTTCCCACCAGCATGAAGGGTAGTAAAGACTACTCGCTCTGCTGAAACTCCCTTTTCATGCATTCCAACAGGTATTCCACGTCCATTATCAGAAATGGTGGCCGATCCATCTTGTTCCAATATGACTGTAATCGTATCGCAAAAACCTGCCAAATGTTCATCCACTGAGTTGTCAACAATTTCATATATTAAATGATTTAAACCTTTTCTCGAAACACTTCCTATATACATTCCTGGTCTTTTTCTTACTGCTTCAAGACCTTCCAAAACAGAAATGCTGGAAGCATCATATGTTGTTTGTTTCATACCATTGTTCCTCCCTGATACTCTATTTTAATTTATCCATTTTTTAGCCATAATCCGCTCTATAATACATGAAAAATGAAAAAAAGTCCATAAAATATATTTTATTACAGCGGTGAAGAATAAATTTTATTTATTCCATTTCAAAAATAGTATTTTCTATTTTTGCTAATTATCCACTTTTTTTCATTTGTTTCTTATTGTTATGCACATCCTACTGCGCTACTTAACCAATTTTTAAAGCTTGTGGATAAATATTCTGTTATTTCATCTTTCATTCAATCACCACCTGTGCTACAATTAGCTTGTTATTCGAGATACACAGTTGTGTATCTGTTTATGTAAGATACATCTTCTTGTGTTACTGTTAGTCCTCGAAAACTTTCCAGTAGGCCTGAAGATGTATTTTTTATGCTCTGTTTTAGTTCCTTTATATACGGATTCCACGCAAGATAGAGTTGCATCAGAATATCCGATATCTGTGTCAGCAGGTAATGGTTCTTCATCGCATTACTGTTTTTACTGTTAAGATGTTCGATGCGATAAATTCCATTCTTCTGATTATTAAATCCTTCATTTTCTATTTTCCAACGACCTCTTCCTGCAAGTATTATTTCTTCCAGATTTCGATTGGTTACTTCTAGACTACTTATCCATTGAAAACGAATTATCTGCTTTTTCCCTTCTTTATCTTTCGTCTCATATTCATACTCTAATACATTCATGACCTCTTCTTTTTCAGCAAGTTCTTCCACATGGTTTGCATAATAGGCCGTTCCTTTTTCTTTACAGAGCCCTTTCTTTCGCGTTGTATCTTCGCCGCTTTTGATCCATTCAAATCCCTCACCCAGTTTCTTTTGTCTGGTATTTTTCTGTGTAAAAAGATACTCCCAATGATATTTTTTTCGGCAAAGATTCATGAATGGTTCTGTTGCATACAAAGCATCCCCCTGTACACAAATCGGCAGTCTTTTGTAGTCTTTCTTTATTTTCTTTAGCAGACGTTTTGCTGCGTTTATTTCACAATCTTGCTTGCTTATATCTTCTTTTTCATTTTCTATGAATTCCGTACCTAGGCTTATAACTACATTATCATTCAATACAATTTTTGCTTCCAACACTTTATGATAGTACAACTTCATTGCCTTTCCATCGTCCGTCTTCCTTGTCACGCAAAGACAGTTATCACAATGCTTCTCTTTGAAATAGAACAAACCCGTTCCATCCAGAATAATACGCCAGTATTTTCCTAGCATACGTCCTCTGTTGAACTGTTTCCCACGGATTAGACTTGTAACCATCTTTTTCCTCAAGCCTGACAGGCAATCTGGCGAAAGTTTTTCGAGATAATAATTCAAGGTATCATAGTGAGGCATTTCCTCTAGGTTCTGATTTCCTGACATAAGACGTAAAGTAGCAATACATGTTTCCTTATTAAAGTTTTCTTCCATTTCCCTCATTGAGTGCTGTCCACATACATTTTTCAGAATTGCCATATAAGTTAGATCCGTTTGTGTATATGTGGTATAACTCGGGTTCCTTGGATCATCCATTTCCAAAATCCATTCTTTCAATGCATGAAAAAAATGATTAGCAACCATCATAAAATCAACAATTCCACGGTCCTGTTTTTTACGCTTACGTTTTTCCTTTTTTGTCATCTGTATCCTCCTGTGCGAAAAGTTTCTTGCTTATATTTTACCGCACAGGTGGTCACCCTGCATGAAATTTAAATATTTTATTGCGAAAAATTTTTATTCCTCAAAGCTGATTTTATTATAATTTTTTTATATCTTGTTGTCTAGATTTTTTATAATCCCAAAACAATCATGCGTATCAAGCAAAATACTTTCTCTCCATATAATTATTATAAATTCATAAAATTGTGCTTGTCGCTTGTTTCTAGGCAGATAGCATATTATAATAATATCAAATGATACACTATTTATTCTTACAAAAGAGAGGGAAAACTTATGAAACGTCATAACAAAACATCACTTTATCGTTTTTTATCCTTTGCGATGTGCTTTTTTATTATTCTTGAAACTATGTTTGGTTACAGCAATATAACTGCCCATGCAAAGACTACAACTGATATTGAAGTTTTGGAGGATATCACAACAGATGAATCACTTACTGCTGATTTACCTTTATCATCTAACGATAAGCAAACGATTCGTTTATCACAAGATATTTTTCCAGATGAAATCTTTTTAAACTACTTGATTCAAAATTTTGATTCCGACAAAGATAATGAATTATCTGAAGAAGAAATCACACAGATTCATAAAATTGATGTAAGTAATCTAGGTATTACTTCCTTAGAAGGCATTGAAATTTTTACGAATTTGGAGGAGTTGGTTTGTCGCAATAATTTTATTACCACTTTAAACCTTGACGCCCTTCAAAACCTTATCACACTTGATTGCTCTTTTAATCAATTAACTTCGCTTGATTTATCACATCAACCAAACTTAACGAATTTGACTTGTGTGGGGAATGCAAGAGCACTTAAAGTAGATGAAAGCAATCTTTTTGATTTATCCACTTTAGACGATTTTGATATTGCTAAAACTACTTCTTGGTCAGAGGAATTCATATTAGAAGACAATAAAATTAATTTTCCATCTTTTACAGATTCCTTAGTGGTTACCTATGAAGTAGATACAAAAGATACTACGTCGACACATACTACACTTAATTTTTCTTTCCTTTTTTATAAGAACGAATGTAGTGACATCATGGTTGATGAAACCACATTTCCTGATTTGGTTTTAAGGAATCTACTACTAGATAAGTACGATAAGAATAAGGATCAAATTTTAGACCAAGAGGAATTAAGTCTTATTACCTGTCTTGACATTGCTTCATACGATATCAAGGACCTAACAGGACTACAACTTCTTGTGAATCTGGTATCATTTAACTACTCCGATCAACAAAGCAGTGAGCTTGATTTCTCCGTTATACCAACTAACGTAAAACGGTATGTAAACGATGAAGTCATTGAAGTTGATTTTTCTGATTCTACTAATGATGAATCTATTGATCCAAAGGAATCAACAAAAGAAGGTGAGTCGACAAGTCATACTGAATCCGAGACTTCTTTAGAGTCTAGCAAAAATGATTCCAACCAAGAAAACACAGAAGAAAAAAGTAATCTTGACATAGAATCTGATACAATTCCTACCAAAGAGGAAACTAATCCAACTTCACCTATTGCTGATACAAATGACGCTTCACCTGACCAAAACTTGGTGACGATTGATGCGAATACGGCAAAGCCAAAAAAGACCACACATAACATCACGTATCAATTAGATGGTGGAAGTAACCCCGCTGATGCGGTTCTTACTTTTCAAGAGGATACTACGGTTACTTTACCAATTCCCGTAAAGAAGGGATATGTATTTGACGGTTGGTATAAAGATAATAACTACTCTTTGCCCCTTTCTTCCATTCCTTCGGGAACTACTACAGATATCACTGTTTATGCAAAATGGACACAACTTTCTGTTAATGAAACTACAACAATTAAAAAGTTGACAGCCTCTGGAAAAGGAAAGCTTACTATTACTTATCCAGCCATAGAAGGGGTGAAAGGATATGAAGTTCTTTGTTCCACTGCTAAAAATTTCAAAAGCAATTTAAGAACCACCACTACTTCAAAAACGACTGTTACAGTAAAAAACTTAATTAAAAATAAAACTTACTATGTAAAAGTACGTGGATACTTGCTTGATTCTAGCGGTGAAAAAGTATATGGCTCATACAGCGGTGTCAAAAAGATTAAAATAAAATCAGGCGTTGAAGAAGTAAAGGCAACTTCCTCCTCTGCTAAAATTAGTAGCTGTAAAATTACGAATACAGATACTGTAACTGTAAAAGCAAAAGCAAGTAAAATTGTTAAAAGTAGTGACAGCTACTATTATTTGTTTAGTGTGCCATCTACACAGACAAATATTAAAAAGCTAAAACCGATAGCAAAATCAGAAAAATCCACGAGTGTAACCTTTGCGGCTCCACTTGATATAGAAGGAAGCAATAACCTGTTACATTCAAAATTTGTTATAGCAATAAAACAAAAGTCAAAATACCAAATCATAAGCTCCTTTCAGTATATTTCCAATCCTGAAGGTGCCGCAAACTATACCTATGCATTTCCTACTACCTCAACCAAAAAAGGGTTACAAGGATATTCGTCAAGCTTAGGTATCAACCATACGGTTCTAAATATTGAGGTAAATGACTTAATCGCTACCAAATCAGAATATGGCAATCACTCGACTGATGAATATGAGTACAAAGGAAAGACCTATTATTTCAGAAGGGATGTTGCCAATCAATATGCATATACCGCTAGAGATTATGAAAGAAATGGTGCAGTTGTTTATGGTATCCTTTTACTTGGATGGAGTAGTAAAACAAATCTAATCGCTCCAGGTGCTAGAGAGTATGGTTATGCTTATTATGCATGGAACACAAAAGACAAAAAAGTAAAAGAACAATTAGAAGCTACCGTTACTTATTTAGCAGAGTATTGCTGTAAGGTAAGCAAAACTGGACCTGGCATTGCAGGATGGATTGTAGGAAACGAGGTGGATAATTTCGACACGTGGAATTATGCAGGTACTAGCAACATCGATAAATACACACAAATCTATGCCGATACCTTCCGTTTGGTTTATAATGCAACCAAAAGTGTATATGCAAATGCACGCGTCTATGTGTCATTGGATCATATGTGGGCTATGTCGAATGAAGGCTCCTATGGCTCAAAAGCATTTTTAGAAAAGTTTAATTCGATTCTCCAAGCGGAAGGTAATGTTAACTGGGATATTGCATATCATCCATATCCAGTTCCACTTACCGATGCAGATTTTTGGAATAATGATTTTATAAGTAACAAAGATAACTCACCGATTATTAACATGAAGAACTTAACTGTGCTTTCAAACTATGTAAAAAAGCAATATGGAAAAAATAAACGTATCATTTTATCAGAGGTAGGTTTTACATCTCAAAGCGGTGAGAAGGTACAAGCGGCTGCCATTGCTTATGCCTATTATATGGCAGAATTCAATCCGATGGTTGATGCTTTTATTATGCGAAGCCTAGAGGATGCTCAAGTAGAGGTGGATCAAGGTCTAAGCTTTGGTATCAAAGGTAAGTACGCCTATAACGTGTACAAATACATGGACACTCCAGACTCTGAGAAATACACCAAATTTGCGTTGAAAGTAATTAAAGCTAAGTCTTGGAAATCAATTGTTCCAAAATACAACGCTAAAAAATTTAAGTCCATGCCAAATCGTTAGAGGCAACTATATTTATTAAGAACTAAAACGACAGCGAATCTTTCGCTGTCGTTTTATAAACTTAGCTTATTAAGGCTATGGTTCAAATATTTATCTAATCTCTCTTTTAAATTCTCATGCTCTTTTCGTTGAAGCTTCTCATCTTCTTCCAATAACCACGTCGCAGCATCACTTGCCTGTTGAAGAATGGATGCATCTGTAAAAACATCACCAATTTTAAATTCTAAGACACCACTTTGCCTGATTCCAAACAAGTCACCTGGTCCTCGAAGCTTTAAATCTTCACTGGCAATGAAAAACCCATCGTTTGACTTGTTTAAAATCTCAAGTCTTTTTTTAGATGCCTTACTATCTGAGCCATTTACCAAGATGCAATAAGATTGATATTTCCCTCTTCCCACTCGTCCTCTTAGCTGGTGTAGCTGTGCCAAACCAAAGCGTTCAGCATTCTCGATCATCATCACTGTTGCATTTGGAACATTTACCCCTACTTCCACCACTGTGGTTGATACCAATACCTGAATTTGGTTACTTGCGAATCGTTCCATAATCTGATTTTTATCTTTTGCTTTCATCTTACCATGTAAATATTCCACCGTTATATTAGGCGGTAGTGCATCTTTTAGAATTTCGGTGTATTCGATTACATTTTCCGCTTCAATATTTTCGCTTTCTTCTACCATTGGACAAATAATGTAGGCTTGACGTCCGCTTTCTACTTCTTTTTGAATAAAGCGATAGGCAGTTGGACGATAGCTGCTATTTACAACACAGTTCTTAATTACTTGTCGTTCAGCTGGAAGCTCATCAATCACAGATATATCCAAATCACCATAGAGTATAATTGCCAATGTTCTAGGGATTGGCGTTGCACTCATGACAAGGACATGTGGTTCTTTTCCTTTATTTGCTAGGGTTTCCCTTTGTCTTACTCCAAAACGATGTTGCTCATCTGTAATCACAAGTGCTAGATTGTAATAATTGACCTTTTCCTGAATCAATGCATGTGTTCCTACAATGACATTAGCTTGACCACTTTCTATTTGCTCATAAGCCAATCTTTTTTCTTTTGCCGTCATGGAACCTGTTAATAAAACAGCCCGAAAAGAAAAACCATACGTCTCAAATAAGTGAATCATCGAATCATATTGTTGTTTGGCCAGAACCTCCGTAGGTGCCATAAAGGCAGCTTGATAGTCACAGCATACCACCATAAGAATTCCAAGAATTGCAACAATCGTTTTACCAGAGCCTACATCACCTTGTACCAATCGATTCATTACTTTTTCACTGGTCATGTCAGCTTCTATTTCTTTCCACACCTTTAATTGCGCATTGGTTAATTTATAAGGCAGTTTTTCAATCAATTCATTGACTTTGTCTACTTTCCTTAAAGCAAATGCATTATTGGCTTTCTCTTTCTTTTCTTTCAATTGCCTAAGTGCCATAATAAATAGAAAGAATTCATCAAAAACCAGTCGATTTCTAGCAATTAGCAAATCTTCCATATTTTTAGGAAAATGAATATTTTCTATAGCAAAATTGTATTCAGCCAAATGATATTGTTCTCTTATTGTGGCAGGTAAATATTCAGATACCACGTCTTTTTGGCAAATTACTTGCTTTACAGCTTTTAATACTGCTTGATTGGTTATGCCTGCAACTAAACTATAGATTGGTTGCATGGATTCCACTATTTCTTCATAAGCATTCACCTGATATATTTGTGGTTGCTCCATTACTTGACTTCCATTTTTTATTACTACCCTGCCTCGAAGAATCAGTCGATAACCTTGTTTTATGGAATTACGCAAAAATGGCATATTAAACCATGTCACCTTTAATAATCCACTCGCATCTTGTATGACACCAGATACAATCTGTAAATTACGAACACGTTTTATTTCTAAATTTTTAAGAATCATTCCCTGAATTGCAACAACCTCGTCATTTTTGATTGCTTCAATTAAAATGGGTTCTTTAAAAACATCATAATCTCTTGGGTAATAACGAATTAAATCCTCCACTGTACAAATACCCATCTTATGGAATAATTGACTCGTTTTTTCTCCGATTCCTTTTAATTGAATAACATGCGTTTCTTTGTTCATATGAAATACCTCTAATTCTTTATTTAGTAAAATGCATAGAAGTCACAGCTTTCCTTATACAAAAAAGAGAATCCTTTTCTTGATTCTCTCTATCCATGTAAGTTTGAATAAATTCTTATTTCGTTATTATTTCTGGATAAGGTAACATTTCGATAACAATCTCTAATTATATTTGAAATACCATTGATACTCACATTGGTATTGGGAAATACACTGCCAGATACAACAATACTTCCACTAATCGAGCGCTGTTTTTGACTAATCATTTCTTCCTTGACTTTACATTGTTCGTTATACTTGGCTGACTTTTCTATCTTTTCTTTTATGGTTTCATTTCTTGCATCGATTAAAAGAGTGAGCGGATTGTCCTTTATTTTCTCCAAGATACGAGCAAGTTTTTTATCTAATTCTTCAATCTCATCTTGTAATTTTGTAATCTTATCTTCAATTGCTTGTATGGTAAAGTAATAATCATTGCCAACACCTATTTCTACTTTTGTAGACAGAAGGGCTGGGTTGCCAATAGAAGAGGCTGATATTAGTTCTATAGCTCGTACGTTTCCGCCTATAATAGCGCCTCTTTTACCCGATACAATGATTTTTTTGTTCGCATACATATCACAATTTAATATATAGTTTGAATTAATATTCCCTTTTGCTACAACAGTTGTCTGTTCAAAAAACTTAGCTGATACATCTCCTTTTGCAAAAATGTAACCTTTTCCATTACCTTGCATTCCATTCTTTAGCAATACACTTTTACCTGATAACAATGTAGCAGATTCAACACATCCGTTTACTGTAATATTACCTACTGCTTCTATTTTCGCATCCCCAAAGATATTACCCAGTACAACAACATCTCCGCAGAATTTAATCGGCTTAGTATTTGCACTTAGATCTCCTTCGACTACATACACTTGTGACACCTTTAGTACGCTTCCATCAAAATCAATCTTTCCATCAAACTTAGCATAATAGCAATTATCTTCTTCGTTTATGTTAAAGCCTTTTCCTTTTAAAGGCTTTAACTCTTTTACAGGTTGCGCTAAAATCACGTCACCTGTCACACTCACTCCATTTGTTCCAGGAATTGCTTTGTGGTATTCCACCAACAAATCATTTTCATTACAAATTACCATTTTACCAAGCATATTGTAATCAACGGTACCATCTTCTAGAATGATGGTACCGCTTACAGGTTCTGTATTAAAAAAATATTTATAAAATCCATCACTACCCTTACTAGCTGGAATTCCTTTCGCTACCAGAACCTTTTTATTTACTTCTTTTTCATTTAACATTACAACAATTCTTGCTTCATCAATACCGTAAATAACGTTATGATGATTCAAGAATTCAATTATGTCTGATACTTGATACATTGAGATATCTTCAACAATCTCAAGGTACGCTTCAATTTTATCATTTGAAATAACGACCCTAACACTATCTTCTAATTTTTTTAATTCTTCCCTCAACATACTCTTCTCACTCTCAGATATTACTATTACTATTCAACTGAAACAATATAATAATAAATCGGCTGTCCCCCAAAGTGAACCTCAACATCGCAATTGTTATATTCTTTAGCTATCTCATCTGCAACTTCATTCGCAACTTCTTCTGTAATATCTTCACCATAATATAGGCTGATTAATTCAGAATCCTCATCGATAATTTCTCTTATCATGTCCTTTAATACTTTATCAACCGTATTACCGACTGCTAGTATCGAATGATCACCAATACCCATTATGTCATTTTCTTTTATTTCTTTTCCGTCAATATTGGTATCTCGAACTGCGTATGTTACTTGCCCAGTCTTAACCCTTGCAATTTCTTCCTGAATGTTTTTCTCGTTTTCTTGTGGAGTCTTATCAGGTACATAATTAATTACTGCTGTAATTCCTTGCGGAACTGTTTTTGTTGGAATTACAAATATGTTTTTATCTTCCACTAACTCTTTTGCTTGATTTGCCGCTAAAATAATATTTTTATTATTTGGCAAAATAAATATATTCTCTGCATTTACTTTTTCTATGGCATTTAACATATCCTCTGTACTTGGATTCATGGTTTGACCACCTTCAATTAAGTAATCTACACCAAGTTCAGTAAAGATATTATTAATCCCTTCGCCTACAGATACGCAGATAAATCCAACTTCTTTCTTTGGAGCTTTTTTCATTTCTTCCGCCTGAAGCATGGCTTGCTTTTCCGCATCCTTAATCAGTCTTTCATTATGCTCTTCTCTCATGTTATCGATCTTCATGCTAGTTAAAGAACCATACGTTAATCCTCTTTGTATCGCAAGCCCTGGATCATTCGTATGTACATGAACTTTTACAATATCATCATCCGATACAACCACTAATGAGTCTCCAATCGAACTTAAATATTCTTTGAATTCATGTTCTGTTTCCATCGTATATTCTTTTTCAAGCATAACAATAAATTCTGTGCAATAACCAAACTTAATATCGCTAGGTTCGTGATTTGAAGCAGTACTTTTTTTCATAGAAAATGGATTAGACCCTTGAATGGATAGATCAATTTCTTTTCCTAAGAAAGCATCAAATCCACCCTTTATCACTTCCATTAATCCCTGCCCGCCAGAGTCTACAACTCCTGCCTGCTTTAGGACTGGAAGCATTTCAGGTGTCTGACTTAGCACATACTCGCCATACTCAATAACCTGTCTCAAAAATTCTTCCAAATCATCTACTTCATCAACAATCTCACAGCATTTATCCGCCATTCCTTTGGCCACTGTCAAAATGGTTCCCTCTTTTGGTTTCATAACTGCTTTGTAAGCTGTTTCTACTGCCTTTTGAAATGCGTTCGTGATTGTAAATTTATCGATATCTTCATAATCCTTAATAACTTTGGTAAATCCTCTAAAAAGCTGTGAAAGAATAACTCCCGAATTACCTCTAGCGCCTCTTAAGGAGCCTGATGAAATAGCCTTTGCCAAATCTGTCATTGTCGGATTCTTAAGAGCACTTACCTCTCTGGCTGCTGCCATAATCGTCAATGACATATTCGTACCTGTATCTCCATCCGGAACTGGAAATACATTAAGTTCATTTATCCATTCCTTCTTAGCCTCTATATTTTTTGCGCCTGCCAAAAACATCTTTGATAGCATTTCGGCATCTATCCTGTTAGTTGTCACAATATGTTCCTCCTTAAATTAATCTATGACACGAACGCCTTCAACAAAGATGTTAATTTTTTCTACTTCCATCCCGGTAAATTCTTCAACTTTGTATTTTACGTTGCTAATAAGATTATCTGCTACTGTTGATATACTAACTCCATATGCAACAATAACATGAAAATTCAAAATCAGTTTATTATCAATAATATCCACAGTGATACCATGTGTTAGACTTTCTCTCATCAAAAGTTTAACAAGTCCATCTTTCACATTAACCGCTGCCATTCCCACGATGCCAAAACATTCCACTGCCGTAGACCCTGCATAATTCGCAATTACTTCTGTATCTATAAGCACTTCACCGTAACTATTATTCATGCGTCCTTTCATCGTTTACTACCTCCATTTATATTTTCAATTCAATGTCATACATCATTGAAATTAAGCTACAGTTCAGCCATATAACCTGAATTTTGTGTAATATGAATGAACTGAAACAAAACCTATAGCATGCCATTTCTTAAAATAGCAATAGGATATAAGTATTATAACCTTTTTTTAGTAAAAATGAAATATGTTTTTCTACTTTAACTTGTTTTTTTATTTTACCCTTGCAAAGTTATTCCATTTCTGATAGAATAGTTTTGTTATGATTTTATATAAGGAGGTGCTAATATGGCAAAGTGTTCAGTTTGTGGAAAAGGTGCTCACTTCGGAAACAACGTGAGTCATTCGAATAGAAAATCAAGTAAAATGTGGAAATCTAATGTAAAGTCCGTTAAAGTAAATCTAAGCAACGGTGGTGCAAAGAAAATGTATGTTTGTACTTCATGTTTAAAATCAGGTTTAGTTGAACGTGCTTAATTTTCTACCTTAAGAAAAGAGCTCATATAAAAAGATTTTTGTATAAACCTTTTTATATGAGCTCTTTTTTATATGGTATGTAATAGGAAATTCAAACGAATTTCCTATTTGTTATCATAACGGAACGCTTCTATTATGTTATCAAATTACCTACTAACAACAAAATAAATTATAACCTATTATCAATAAACCAAAAACAAGTAGCCAGCCTAGGAAACTATTATGGAGTAATAACATTAGAAACATTCCAAACGCCATCCAAAATAGAATAAAACCTATTAATCTTCTCATTACTCCATCCCCATTGTCTTGTTTATCATATTATATGCGGCATACCTATTTTAAATTATTATTTTTAAGAATTTCATTTACTATTTTTTCTGCAACTTCATCCTTGCTCATAATCGGAAGTGATACGCAATCCTTTTCTGTAATTATGGTCACTTTGTTTGTATTTATGCCAAACCCTGCTCCATCATCTTTTAAATTATTCGCCACTATCATATCAATATTTTTTTTCTTTCTTTTTTCTTTTGAATTTTCCAACATGTTTTCTGTTTCCATAGAAAATCCACAAATATATTGGTTCTTGATGCGGTTCTCTCCCAAATATTTTAATATATCAGTTGTCTTTTCTAAGTCAATCTGCATATCCTCTTTATTTTTCTTGATTTTATGATCGCTAACATTTACTGGGGTATAGTCTGCTACGGCAGCACACTTTATAACTATATCACAATCCTTGTAATGCGTAGCTACCGCCTCAAACATTTCCTTTGCACTTTCTACTTCAATCCTTTGCACAAATAAAGGTACCTCCAGATTTGTTTTTCCAGTAATCAAAAGTACGTTTGCGCCTCTAAGCATACAGTTTTTTGCTATGGCATACCCCATTTTCCCAGAAGAATGATTGGAAATAAATCTTACTGGATCAATTTTTTCTCTGGTTGGCCCTGCCGTAACAAGAACTTTTTTTCCTATCATATCCTTTTGATAAGCCAATTCTTTTAGAATATATTCAAGTAGTACTTCAGGTGAGGGCATTTTTCCTTCTCCTGTATCCCCACAAGCCAAATATCCACTATCTGCTTTTATTACTTCAAATCCATACTGTTTTAATTTCTCCATATTATCTATCACAATTGGATTCGTATACATATTCGTATTCATGGCAGGTGCTACAATCTTTTTACACTTACACGCTAATACCGTAGTCGTTAACATATCATCTGCGATTCCGTTAGCCATTTTTCCGATTACATTCGCACTTGCGGGTGCAATACAGCATACATCCGCTTTTTTAGCTATAGAGACATGCTCTACCTGATGCTTGAAATTTCGATCAAAGGTATCGATCAAACACTTATTACCTGTAAGTGATTCAAACGTAATTGGTGTTATAAAATTTGCCGCATTCTGCGTCATAATAACATGAACATCTGCCTCTAATTTAACTAACATACTTGCAAGACTAGCTATTTTGTATGCTGCGATGCTTCCTGTTACTCCTAATATAATTGTTTTTCCTTTCAGCATTCCACTCATCTCCTAACGTATGGTTCCGTGTTTTTCATAATTAGTTATCTTTGTTATTTTATTGTCTTCATCAACAAACACGACCTTTGGTCTATGCTCTTTTGCTTCTTTTTCCTCCATCTGCACATAACTCATAATGATAATATGGTCACCTACTTGAACACACCTTGCAGCTGCACCATTTAAACAAATCAAACCTGAACCTCTTTCCCCTGCAATCGTGTAGGTTTCAAATCGATTACCATTATTAACATCTACAATCTGTACCTTTTCATATTCTAAAATACCTGATTTCTCCAATAATTCTTCATCAATCGTGATACTTCCTACATAGGAAAGGTCTGCCTGTTGCACCACTGCTCTATGAATTTTAGCCTTTAACATCGTAAGAATCAAACTAATACCTCCTATGCTTGTATGATAAAATTATCAATCAGTCTTGTTTTTCCAATAAATACTGCCACTGCCACCAAAATATTTCCTTTTATGCTCTTGACTGGTGCAATCGTATCAAAATCGACGATTTCAACATAATCAATTTTTGCCAAAGGTTCTTTACAAATTATTTCAGTTATTTCATTTTTCACCTTTACCACATTTGTTTCACCTGCTAATATCGTTTCTTTCCCCTTTGTAAGAGCCTTATTTAATATCGTAGCGGCTGCTCTTTCTTGCGTATTCAAATAAGCATTCCTTGAACTTTTTGCCAAACCATCTACTTCTCTTATAATAGGGCATCCAACTATTTCAATATCAAAATTTAAGTCCTTGACCATTCGTTTTATCACCGCAAGCTGCTGTGCATCTTTTTCACCAAAATATGCCCGATCTGGTGATACAATGTGAAATAGTTTACTTACAACAAGGCACACACCGCCAAAATGTGTTGGCCTTGATTTTCCACACAATGCATTGGTAAGTCCCTCTACGTGAATCAATGTACTGGCACCTTTTTCATACATTTCCTTAGCATCTGGATGAAAAATCAAGTCTGCTCCTGTCATTTCACAAAGCATTGTATCTTTTTCAAAATCTCTCGGATAACTTTCTAAATCTTCGGTTGGTCCAAATTGTGTAGGATTTACAAAGACACTAACGACCACTTTATCATTCTCTTTTTTTGCACGCTCTATAAGACTTTGATGGCCTTCATGCAAAAAACCCATCGTAGGTACAAAGCCTATGCTTTTCCCCTCTTTCATCCATGCTTTTATTTGTAATCTTACCTCTTTTATTGTATTGGCTATGATCATTTTATCTTCATCCCTTTCTAGTAAAGCTTAGCTATGATTTCTTCCTCTATTGTGAAACAATGTTCTTTTGCTGGAAAAGCTCCCTCTTGCACTTCTTTTATATAGGTAGAAAACGCTTCTTTCATCTGTTCTCCAACATTTCCAAATCTCTTTACAAACTTAGGTGTTAACTCACCATACATTCCTAGCATATCCTGATATACTAAGACCTGACCATCACAACCTGCGCCTGCTCCAATTCCAATTGTTGGAATTGTAAGTTTATCGGATATTAACTTAGCCAAAGCTTCTGGAACACATTCTAAAACAATCGCAAATACGCCTGCTTCTTGTAAGGCAATTGCATCTTCAAGTATTTTTTTTGCAGCCGTTTCATTTTTCCCTTGTACTTTAAAACCACCAAATGAATGAATAGACTGTGGAGTAAGCCCTAGATGTCCCATAACAGGTATTGAAGCTTTTACAATTGCTTGTATTTGCTCTATTACCTCACTGCCACCCTCCAACTTTACAGCACCAGCCCTTCCTTCTTTCATGATACGTCCTGCATTGACCACTGCATCATAAGTAGATGTCTGATAGGATAAAAAAGGCATATCTGTTACGACTAGGGCTTGCTTGCAGCCATTGGATACCGCTTTGGAATGATGTATCATATCTTCCATTGTAACAGATATCGTATCCGTATAACCTAAAATAACCATACCCAGTGAATCCCCTACTAAAATGGCATTCACACCTGCCTCATCCATCAGCTTGGCTGTTGAATAATCGTAAGCAGTGAGCATGGTTATCTTTTTATTTTTTTGTTTCGCTTCTTTTAATGTTACAATTGTATTCTTCATGTTTTCCTCCAAAATTTTATTTTTGGAGTTGTATTATGAAAATCATTTGATGAACATACCACAAAATAATACAGTGTTACGTACTTCTTTTTTTCAACATCACATACGATAATTCATTGAAATTATTGAAAAGTCTTATTCCTAAGATACAAGCTTTTGTCTTATTTCAAAATCTCATGATGTTTTGGTTTTCATCAGATGCAGTTTCAACGAATACCGCTCCACTCAAAGAATAGCATATCAAATTGCTTTTTTCAAGTGTAGACGAACTTTTACTAACGTAATCGTTGTATTAAACAAACATTTATTCTTCTGATTCTGTATCATTTACAGATGACTTAATTGCATCTTCTATATCATCATTCATATTTACCTTTTCTTTTGAAGAACCACTCGTAAATTTATTAATAATATCAGGAACCATATCAAGAATCTTGGTGATTCCATCTTGATTTTTAATATTTACAAGCTTTGTATTACCATTTTGTATGACTAATACAGCACTAGGGGACATTTTACCGCCCATTCCGCCTGCTCCATTGTTTTTCTTACCATCCTCAGTAAAGGCACCACCTGCAACTCCAAACGTAACATCAATCAAAGGTAATACAATCGTATCCCCCACCTTAATGGCATCTCCAACTACTGTCTTACTGTTAATAAATCCATCCATTCCTTTAAATAAAGAACCCATTGTTGAACTGAAACTGTTATCCACTGACATATTTGATCCTCCTAATCCATTATCATTTGATAGCACCGTTTTACATTTTTATCCCGATATAATTGAAAGCCAAGGAGTAATAACTTTGCAATGGTTATCCTACCCTTCATATAAATATGACCTTCTAATATGATATTCTCAAAATCCGGTATAATAGTCGCATTTTTTTTGTATAGCGGCATCAGCATTCCTAATATTCCTAACACTTGTCCTGTTGATGCAGGATCTCCTGTACCAAATTTTAAGTTTATTTTATATTTTTTAGGTTTTATGTGTCTTATTAATCGATACAATTGACCTTTTCCTAGAATAAAGGCCTGTCTATTTCCTTCATCTTGTAAGAATGATTTTATTTCTTCTATCTTATCTTTTGCATTTCTTAAAGTTAATATTACCTTCTTGGCAATATTTTTAAATCTTGCGATGATATTCTTTATTTTCTTTATTATTTTGTTTAACCAGTGTATCGACTTTTTCTTAGGCTGTTTGGCTTTGGGAGTAGGTGCACTATCAATGATTTTATTGTTTTCATTTTTAGGTATCTTTTTTTCATCCGTATTTTGCCTTTGGCTTTCCACTTTTGTTTCTTTTGATAATTTCGGATGTTCTGTTATTGTTTTAGAATCGAACTCATATGATTCCTCTTTTTTTTCTTTAACAATTACTTCTTGACTCTTTTTTTTCTTTTGGCTACTTCGTTTCTTTTTATCTGAACTTGGACTTTTAATACCATTTTTCCTTACAAAAATTCGTTTTATTTTCAAAAATAAATCTTGCCAGTTTTGACTAGATATCCCTGCTATTTTTAGAGTTGTTTGTAATCCGTTTTCATCATAATAAAGATTAAAATGGAGTAAATGTAGCAACCAAGAAACATTTGCCTTTGCATAACGCTCATCTTTCTTAATCGCATATGCTCGGTACCTGACTGGTACAAACAAGACAATTGTCAAGAGAAATAATGCCAATAGTAAGATTGTCAATATTATAATCCCGATTAACTTTAATATAACTACTAATACATGCAGCATATTCTACTCCTACCGTTCATTTGTTATAAATTTCCTGATTTGAAATTCACCTGTCTTCCTATAAAGTTCATCGATGATGTGGGCAGCCAACTCTACTGCTTCTTCATATCCACATGCGATACCTACAATAAAAATATTTTCATTTTTATAAAAAGGCTGTAAAAGGACTGATGAATCTATGATATCTAAAAGATTCTCTTCATTCGAAGCTAAAGTAATGACATAAACGCCTAGCATTCCTGCTCTATGCTTTACTTTCCAAACTATTTCATATCTTTTCTTTTTTGCCGTTTTTCCAATATATAATTTACGATACCATCTCATATCATGCCCTCACAGCTACTACCTCATACCTAAAAAATACTATACATAACATATATTACCACATTTTTTTAATATTTAACAGTTTTTTTGGCAGATTCATAAAACTCTCACAAATTACCAATAAAAACCAAAAGGTCTTTTGATTTAAATAGTATAAAATGAAATAAATATAATTTTTCTAAAATTTTCGTAAAAATTTTTATCTTGTATTATATTAGAATTTTATGATATTATGGAGTGGTATATAATTTGAAAAAAATACTAGAACAAAGGGGGAAGAAACAAATGAATTCAAATGGTTTATCCGATATAACAGACAAAATACTCGACTTATCAAAACTTTGTACCAGTACTGGCCAAATCGACCCAACCTTATATACAAAATATGAAGTAAAACGAGGTTTACGTGATATTAATGGTAAAGGTGTATTAGCTGGATTAACAGACATTGCAGAAGTAAAATCATACACCATCGAAGATCATGAACTCGTCCCATGTGAAGGAAAATTATATTACCGAGGAATTGATGTAGAAGACATCGTGAAGGGTTTTATTGAAGATGACCGATTTGGTTTTGAAGAAGTAACCTACCTCCTACTTTTTGGAAAATTGCCCACAAAAAAACAATTAATTGATTTCACAACATTATTAGCGGGATACAGAACCCTACCAACAAGCTTTGTTAGAGATATTATAATGAAAGCACCTAGCCACGATATGATGAATACATTGGCACGTAGTGTACTAACATTATATTCTTATGATGATAATGCGGATGATACTTCTTTGCCTAATGTTTTACGGCAATGTTTACAACTTATTAGCTTATTTCCGTTGTTATCGGTTTATGGATACCAAGCGTATAGTCATTATCATGACGGAAATAGCCTATACATCCATGCTCCACAGCCTGAGCTTTCTACTGCTGAAAACATTCTATATATCCTTAGGCCTGACAGCAAATATACTTCTTTGGAAGCTAAGATATTAGATATTGCATTGGTTTTACATGCAGAACATGGCGGCGGTAACAATTCTACTTTCACTACTCACGTTGTCACATCTACTGGCACAGATACTTATTCAGCCATAGCTGCATCGTTAGGTTCTCTAAAGGGCCCTCGTCATGGTGGAGCTAACATCAAGGTTATTCGAATGTTTGAAGATATGAAGTCAAAAATCAAAGACTGGTCAGATGAAGATGAAATCTCTAATTATTTGACTGCTCTTTTACACAAAGAAGCATTTGATAAAGCTGGTTTAATCTATGGAATCGGTCATGCAGTATACTCTTTATCTGATCCTCGTGCTGAAATTTTTAAAGGTTTCGTGGAAAAACTTGCTGCTGAAAAAGGACGCAACGACGAGTTTAAACTTTATTCATTGGTAGAGCAACTTGCACCACATGTAATTGCAAAAGAACGTAAGATGTATAAGGGCGTAAGTGCAAATGTAGACTTTTATAGCGGATTCGTATATAGCATGTTAGATTTACCACTTGAATTATATACACCAATTTTTGCTATTTCAAGAATCAGCGGCTGGAGTGCTCATCGAATTGAAGAAATTATTAATAATGGTAAGATTATAAGACCAGCCTACAAAAGTATTGCTAAGCATACCGAGTATAAGTCTTTGTTAGATCGAGAATAAAAAATTAATCAAGAGAGTCATAAAAAAGGCTACCATTTTCGGTAGCCTTTTTTATGACTCTACATTATTATCAATGCCAATTTACAAACCTCTTATAACTTGTTCGATAAATCATCAAGTATCTTAGATGTGTTACTTATTTCTTCTAATGAAGCTGTAATCTCCTCTAAAGAAGCAGATTGATTTTGAGATACGTCATTAAACTCCGTAATCCTATCATTTATGATTTGTGTTGAGGATGTGATACTTTGAATCACTGCTCTAATCTTTTTCATTGATTCACTTGATGAATTAGACAAATTTCTTATTTCTTGAGCCACAATACTAAAGCCTCTTCCATTTTCTCCTGCTCTTGCAGCCTCAATGGAAGCATTTAAGCCCAACAGATTTGTTTGGGAAGCAATCGACTCTACTACTTGTACAACATTTTTTATTTCTTCCATCTGGTTTTTCGTATTTGTACTTTGTTCCATTAAATCATTGTTCATAAGAGCCAATGATTGAACACCTTGTGAAACTGTATTTAATGCAGCAGATATCTCATTTAGACTAGTCACTACTTCCTCTGATACTGCATTTAACTTTTTTTTCTTTTCAAGGCTCTTTCCAAAAACGATAACACCTATTACCTGATTATCATTTTTAATTGGAACAGCATAGGATTTAAAAGGTAATCCGTAAACATGAGAAGGAACTTCTTTTACAACCTCTCTGCCAGTATCTATCGCTTCTTTTATTGCGCCGCCCTTTGGAATGGCATCTCCTTCTTTTGCCTTTAAATCCAGCTTTGAAGTATAATTTGTATAAATAAATTTCTCCAAATCAGTAATCGCAACAGAAACCTCTCCTTCATATAGCGTTTGAACATATGGAGATATTTTTATAAAAGCATCAACGTATTCCTCTATCGTATTCAATTGTATTTCCTCCCTTTTCTTTTGTAAGTGGTTTTAAAATGCTACATAGATAGATATTTTTTACTTGCTCTCGTAGATATAATTGCAAACCAAACAACCACCGCAAAAAAACCAAAAAAGGTGACGGTCTGTACAATTCCTAACGAAGTGATATAAGCGTTATAAAAGCCAACAAAACTATATATCAAAGTACTAATCGCAAAAAATAGTACCCTAGGATACATATAGCTAATATAACCTGGTACGTCTTTACTTCTTTCTAGATTAACATTTTTACTAACCAACCAACCTACTTTCAATTCACCTTTTGTTTTCATCAAATATGCAGAATATAACATATAAACTCCACAGGCAAAAATAATACCATCAATTAGCCCACCAAATTCCATTGTTTTTCCTCCAAGCTTTTATTCGTACAACGAACCTATTCTTTATGATTATACCTAGTTTTTTTTATTTTTACAATACGCTTCTTATCTTTTATAAAACTTATTTTTTTTTAATAACTTTCGAATTATTTTATATTTTTATTTTTCTTTTCCGTTGAAACATTTAGATATTTGTTGTAGAATAGTAGCAGAATGTTTGTAGTTTTAAAAATAATATGCAAAATAGGAGGAATTTATATGAATTTAAAAGGACTTACTGTACTGATATGCGATGATTCCATCTTATTTAGAAAACAAATGAAAGATTTTTTTACCGCGAATAATTGTACTTCTATCATTGAAGTGACTGATGGTCAAGAAGCGATTGATGCTTATAAAGAAAACAAACCTGATATTGTTTTTCTAGATATCATTATGCCGAATAAAACTGGTATCGAAGCAATAAAAGAAATCATTTCATATGATTCAAATGCTTATATTGTAATGTTTTCTTCTGCAGGTACCCATCAATATTTAAAGGATGCGATATTAGCAGGAGCGCATGATTTTTTACAAAAGCCTTTTGATCCATATCTGGTTGAGACTATTATTGAGAAATACTTTTTGTCACAGGGAGGAAACTAATGTACACTCAGTTTTTTGGTAATTTTCTTCTAAATAAGCATCTGATAACCCCAACACAATTAATGGATGCCATTCAGAATAAAAAAAATATACATCTTAAGCTTGGTGTACTTGCCATTCATAATGGTTATATGACTGCTGAAGAAGTAGAACAAGTTCATTTTAAGCAAACCCAAATTGATAAACGTTTTGGTGAAATAGCAATTGAAGAAGGGTTTTTAAATAAGCAACAAGTGGAAGAACTTTTACATACACAAACCCCTGATTATCTTCTCTTAAGTCAGATTCTTGTTGATAATGGGTATCTAAGCATGGAACAATTTCAAAATGCTATGTTAGAATATCAATCTCTTTACGAATTGACAGAACTTGATTTTTCCCATGAGCAAAGCAATAAAGTAAATGCTTTGATTCGAGAGTTTTATGAGTTTGATGAATTAAATGATGAAAATTTAAGAGAAATGTTATATTGTTATATCACCTTACTATTTAATACTATCATTCGATTCGTAGGTGATGATTTTACTCCTTATCCAATTATTAAGATTGGAGCTTATCCGATTAATTGGTGTGTATCACAAAAAATTGCAGGGGATTTTTCTTTGCATACCGCTCTTGATATGGATGAAAGCACGTTAATTTCTTTCGCTTCCAGATATGTTGGAGAAAATTATACTTCAAACAACGAATACGTAAGGTCTTCCATGGAGGATTTTATTAACTTAAATAATGGATTATTTGCAGTAAATATTTCTAATGATTATTCTAAATCTCTTATTTTGCAACCGCCCCTTACTGAAAATGACGTTTTATTTGTCCCTAAGGCACCACTTTACTACATACCAATCCAGTTTACATTTGGAACTGTAAATGTTATGTTCGTAATTTAAATAGATTACAAAAGGAAAGCATTCTGCTTTCCTTTTGTCTTGAAATAGAGAGTGCTTTTATCCACTCTCTACACTACTTTTATTAAATATTCAAAAAATCTTTTACTACCTTTTGCATCTCATTTACTTCACATACTGTTTCATGAAGTACTTTAGCGCTTCGAATCTCTTCTATCGCTTGAGGAACCTCTACTCCTGATATTTTACTAAGTTCATCCACTAGTTCAAAATCGGACATTGAATCATATTTCTCATTGATTGCACACATTACACTTCTAGTGAATTTGTACGGACTAGCTGTTGATGCGATTAACGTTTTTGATTTATCGTTCGTTTCTTTTTTGTATTTTTTATATACACATGCAGCAACAGCAGTATGTGTATCAATCACATAATTTGTATCTTCATAAATCTGCTGAATTGTCTTGCCTGTTTCTTCTTCCGTTGCATAATTTCCATAAAAGTCTGAAAGATCATTCTTCATCTCTTTGGTAATCTCATATTTTCCATTGCTGCTTAAGGCCTTCATTAATTCACCATTTTTGTTGGCATCATTTCCTGCAATTTTAAATATTAATCTCTCCAAATTACTTGATATTAAAATATCCATTGATGGTGAAGAAGTCAATATAAATTCTCTATTTCTATTATATTCACCAGTCGAAAAGAAATCATATAGCACTTTATTATCGTTAGAAGCACAAATTAATTTGTCGATTGGCAATCCCATATTTTTCGCATAAAAAGCTGCTAAAATATTTCCGAAATTACCTGTAGGAACGACTACATTAATTTTCTCACCCTCACAAACTTCATCATTTGCTAATAATCTTGAGTAAGCGTAAACATAGTAAACTACTTGTGGAACCAAACGTCCAATATTAATGGAGTTAGCTGATGAAAACTGATAATTTGATTTTGCCATTACCTTAGCTAAATCTTTATCTCCAAATATTAACTTTACACCAGTTTGTGCATCATCAAAATTCCCGTTAATTCCAACTACAAATGTGTTATCACCTTTTTGTGTAACCATTTGCTTTTCTTGAATTGGACTTACTCCGTCTTTTGGGTAAAATACAATAATTTTCGTACCAGGTACATCTGCAAAACCTGCCAATGCCGCTTTTCCTGTATCTCCCGATGTCGCTGTCAATATTACTATTTCATTCTTGACTTGATTCTTTTTCGCTGAAGTAGTCAATAAATGAGGAAGAATGGATAAAGCCATATCTTTGAATGCTATCGTAGCTCCATGGAACAACTCTAAAAAGTAAGCTCCATCAGCTTTTACAATTGGAGCAATCTCTTCTGTATCAAACTTTGCATCATATGCTTTGTTAATACATTCCTTTAACTCTTCCTCTGTAAAATCAGTAAAAAATAACTTCATAACTTCATAAGCAACTTCTTGATAAGTCATCTTAGATAAATCGCTTATACTAGTTTCAAGTTTTGGAATACTGGTAGGAACAAATAATCCTCCGTCATCCGCAAGACCTTTTAAAATTGCCTGTGAAGCTGTAGCTGTTTCATTTTCACTTCTGGTACTTTTATAAAGTAACTCCATAATATCATTCCTTTTCTATAATCTTTCGCATTTGCACACTTTTAAGTCCACTGCCAAAAATTATAACATACCTTGTTTTACACTACAAGCTAATTTTACCTGAATCTCGCATTCGTAATTTACTTTACTGTATAAAACTCATGGCCGCCATACTCGAACAGCCACTTTAAGTTCGTATCAAACCAACTCATATTACTTGGATCTGCCTTATCTCTCGCTGAAAAAAACAAAGCTCCCTGTGAATAATCCACTCCATTTAAGATATCCTTTATCGCTTCTTTCGTCTCATCTGAAATGTCAACACTCTCATATCTTCCATCTGCTGTTGGTGAAAATTGTACATGCCCACCAACTCTTTGAAATACAACCTTTTCAACAGTATCTGGGAATTCTTCGCTTCTTACGCGGTTCATAATAACATTACCAACCAATATTTTACCTTTTTTATCTTCTCCGGTAGCCTCCGCCTCAACTATTCGAAGTAACGCCTTATAGTCTTGACTGGATAGCTCTATTTTGGGCACTGTCTCACTCGTGCTTTCTACAATATTCTCATCTGTTTCTTGATAGGACATAACCTTACTCATTATGTTTTGATTCTTCGAAAATTCTTCTGAATCTCCTATTGTAGCTAACACCTCTTGAATTCCGGCTTGTATTTTTGCTTCGGTATCAGTTTCTTCGTCATCAGTACTATCATCTGATGTCAATACATTTCTTAAGGTTGTAGATTTATTCTTACCAGCTCCACCAAAAGAATTGGAATTGAATGCCACAGTTGCAATGACAACAGTTCCTGCCATTACTAGCGCACAACTCCTATAGTTTTTCTTTGTAAGCTTAGTAAGCATTTGACAAACACCTTGAAGAAATGAATGTAATCCTAGCATACATACTCCTCTTTTCATATTTTTTAATTTCAATGTCCGAACATGATTAGCATTATATAAAAAACGCTTTTTAGTGTCAATAACAAATAATCATATTTGGCACTTATTTAATTTTTGTTTTCATGAATAAAACAAATTAAAGTAATTATATATAAATTTGAATTCACTATTTTATTAATTTTATCCAAATATTACCTATCATAATTTTAGATAGATATTAAATAGTTATTAATTATTTTTTACACTTTTTTAATATATATACGTAAAAAGGAAAAAAAAGTTAATTTTTTTATGTTAAATAGGCTTTTCGTAACGTTAAATCACCTAAATGATTGAAAATATGATATACTATGCGTGATATATATCTTTATTTTGGAGGAAAAAGTTATGAGTTTCTTACAAGGTGTTTATCTTGCATACAAAAAAGATGGTACGAAATATTTTCGTTCCTCCATTACTTATCGTAACAAACATATCAGTCTTGGCAGTTACAAAGATGAAGCTTCTGCTCACAAGGCATATCTTGAAGCTTCTGCCATTTTGTCTGATAATGTTTACACCATTATTTCCTATTCTTTGTCAAAAAATACACTAACTTTTGAAAAATGGGTAATTTTGATAAATTTTAGAGATAATCATATCTACATTAAAAACCCTATTTACCTGCATAAAAACTATTTTTCCTACTATTTAAACATAAATCTGGAATTAAAATTTGATATCGACGATTTGTTTTATTATTCAAGCCATAAAATTATGAAGCGACAAGGCCATTTGTTTGTTGCAGATTATGGGATGCAGGTTAATATATTATCTCGATACGGAATAAAAAATTATGCCGTTTGTGGGAAAGATTATGAATTTGCCAACAATGATAAAACCGATTTTCGTTACGAAAATATCATTGTCATTAATCGCTATTACGGAGTCGAAGAAATTTGGATTAAAAATGTCAAGGCATATCGAGTAATGATTCATATTAATGGAAATTTTATTGTAGGAGTCTATTCGGATGAGATCACTGCCGCAATTGCTTACAATAAAGCAGTTGATATATTAAAAAAAGCTGGCTTGGATAAAAACTTCCAAACCAACTATTGTACTGAGATTACTTCAAAAGAATATGCGAATAGATATCAAAGTATTAAAATATCGAAAAAGATTCTAAACTGGTCGGTGGAATAATTGCAGATACAATTGTTCCTTCCGATCCTTTTTTAAACAAAAATCATTGCGATAAGACAAAGCAAATGTTACATCGATATCTGCACTGATAATTCCTTCTCCTTCTATATTTTTTGATAAAATTTCTCCATAAGGACTAATAATCATAGAATCTCCACTATACTCTAAACCATTTCCAATACCCACTCGATTCACGCCTGCAATATAGCATTGATTTTCAATTGCTCTTGCTTTTAGCAGTGTAATCCAGTGTTCACGCCTTTGTTTTGGCCAATTAGCAGCAATGGTAATGAAACACGAGTCTTTGGACGCTATTTGGAATACTTCTGGAAACCGAAGATCGTAACAGATAAAAGGCACTGTTTGCACGCCTTTTATATCGGCCTTTTCAATCTTTGATCCTCCTGTATAATAAATTCCTTCTTCTCCATAGGAAAACGGGTGAATTTTAGCATAGTCAATCAGAACTTCTCCATTTGGATTAATGATAGCATAGCGATTATAGGCTTTTTCTTTCCTTTTTTCTACATAACCAATCCCTATAAACACATTGTATCTTTTTCCAAATTCAGAAAATACCTCTAGGGTTTCACTTTTGTCTTTCTTTTCTCCAATTACATTCACATTCATAGAAAAGCCTGTTAAACTCATTTCAGGAAATAATAAATAATCAATCTGTTTTTTGACAGCATCTATTATCATTTGCTCTGCTTTTTTTATATTCTCCTCTTTATTTTCCCATACAAGATCCATTTGCGCCAAGCCGACTCTCAATTTCACATCTCACTTCCTATTACCTTACTTTTATTTCAATTATTTTATATTTCTCTTGTGTATTCTTTTAGCCATTTTGTTTCTTCTTCATTCATAAATGGAGATAATTTTTCAAATACCTGTTTATGATAATTATTTAACATATTTTTTTCTTTTACCGACATAAGCTCTGGTACAATCGCATCTAAATCAATTGGTGCAAATGTGAGGTTTTCAAAATACATAAACTGGCCATGCTCATTTTTGATACCTTTCTTACATAATAATTCATTTTCGATACGTATTCCATGACTTCCTTCTATATAGATACCTGGTTCATCTGTGGTTATCATACCTTCTTCTAAAATGCAATTCATCTCATTGTCTTTTAATAACTTCGGTCTAAAACCATTTGGTCCTTCATGTACATTTAATATATGACCAACTCCATGTCCTGTTCCACATTTATAGTCAATATCCAATTCCCAGATTGGGGCTCTTGCTAATACATCTAAGTTAATTCCTCTACATCCATATAAGAATTTTGCATTCATTAATTGTAACATTCCAACTACAACAGCCGTAAAATGTTTCTTTTGCTCCGTATCTACCTCACCAAGTGCCATTGTTCTAGTAATATCCGTAGTTCCTTCAAAATATTGTCCACCTGAATCTACCAGTAAAAGTCCTTCTGGCTTTATCGTTGCATTATGTTCCTTCGTTGCAGCATAATGCATCATAGCCGCATTTTCTTTATAGGCACATATTGTCTCAAAGCTTAATTCTATAAAATTCTCCTGAGCACTTCTTTGTTGATATAAATAATCAGTAGCACTTAATTCAGTAATTTCGATTTTTCCTACATTTTGTTTAAGCCAATACATGAATTTTGTAAAAGCAACTCCGTCTTTTATATGTGCATTCCTCGTGTTTTCAATTTCTACTGCGTTCTTAATTGCCTTTAATGCTGTTGTTGGATTTAACTCATGTATGATCTTTGTACTAAGGGATTTTCCTATTGTGTAATTTACTTTTGCTTTATCCAGTAGCACTGTTTTTTGACTATCCGTCTCTTTTACATAAGAGTAGATATCATTATATGGTAAAACAGTAATACCATTTTCTTTAAAATCCTTACGAATCTCATCATTTAGTACTGTTTCATTTAAAAATAAGAAGGCTTTAGTAGGTGTTATCACTGCATACGATAGTACAACTGGATTATGCTCCACATCATTTCCTCTTATATTAAATAACCAAGCAATATCATCTAAACTAGTCAATACATGAAGGTCTGCGTTTTCCTTTTCTAACGCACTTCGAACTAACTCAAGTTTCTTTTTTGTAGACATACCACTGAATTTTTCTTCTATTAAAAATGCTTTTTCTTTGGAAAGTTGTGGCCTATCCTCCCAGATAAGATGAACTAAATCCTGCTCAAATACAAGGTTCGCTTTTTTTTCTTTTACTATCTTTTCTAATTCCTCTCCTCGTTCAAAGGATACAACACGACCATCAAAACCTAACGTCTGCCCCTCTTTTAAATGTTCTTGTATAAATTCACTAACTGTTGGTACATTTTCCTCTCCCATACGGTATAAATCAATGATTGATTCTTTTAGTTCACCCTCTGCTTGTATAAAATATCTTCCATCCGTCCATAGCCCAGCTTCCTTACTAGTAACAACCAAAGTACCTGCTGATCCCGTAAATCCAGATAAATAATTTCTACATTTAAAATATTCACCTACATATTCTGACTGATGAAAATCTGCCGTAGGTACTAAATATATATCAATGTTGTTGTTATTCATCATTACTCGTAATGCTTCTATTCTTTCTTTCATTGTCATTTTCCTCCAAAGTCTAATATTTACAATCATATCACAAATTTTGATTTTTACCTAGTATTGGGTTGATATTTTTTGTTTCTTCCTATTATAATAGGTACACTTACATTAAGCTTTATATCTAACTCGTTCTTATATAATAAATAGGATGCTGACTTCGTCAACATCCTATTCACTCATATGTTTTGATTTTATTCTTCGATCGAAGTGACTTTACTTGCTCGCTGTGCTATTTCTTTTTCAGCAACATCTGCTGGTGCTTGCTCATAACGATTAAATTCATAGGAATACTCGCCTCTTCCACCTGTTATGGAACGAAGCTCTGTTGAATAGCCAAATAATTCAGTCATTGGAACATCTGCCTCTATTAACTGTCTCTCTCCTTCTAATGGAGTCATTCCAAGAACTCTGCCACGACGCTTATTCAAATCTCCCATAATATCTCCTGTATATTTATCAGGAACATTTACCTTTAAAGATACAATTGGCTCAAGTAAAACTGGAGATGCCTCCATAAATCCCTTTTTAAATGCCATCATTGTAGCAGTTTTAAATGCCATTTCCGATGAATCAACTGGATGATAAGAGCCATCTATTAGTATCGCTTTGATTCCTACTACTGGATAAGCCGCCAATGGACCTTTTAAAACACTTTCTTGTATTCCCTTTTCTACTGCTGGGAAAAAATTCTTTGGCACTGCACCACCAAATACTTTTTCTTCAAAAAGATATGGTTTTTCTAAATCCATGGAAGGTTCAAAGATCATTTTCACATCACCATACTGTCCATGACCACCAGATTGCTTCTTATATTTTCCTTGTACTTCTGCTTTCTTTTTAATTGTCTCTCGAAAAGCTACCTTAGGCTTCATTAATTCAATTTCAACTTTGTATTTATTCAAAAGCTTACTTACAATGATATCTAAATGCTGTTCACCCATTCCATATAGTAAGGATTGCCTATTTTCCATATCATTTACTACTTTAACTGTTTGATCCTCATCCATAATTTTAGCCAGTGCCTGAGCAACTTTATCTTCATCTCCCTTAGTCTTAGCTTTATATCTCATATAAGTGTAAGGAATTGGAAACTTTGGTCGTTCAAATACAATTGGGTTTGCTTTTGTCGATAACGTATCACCTGTCTTTGCATCTGTTAATTTTGCAATAGCGCCAATGTCTCCTGCATGAAGTTTCTCCACTTCGATTGGTGTTTTTCCTTGAAGTATATAAAGTTTTGATAATTTTTCTTCCATATCCTTTTCATAATTGAAAATAACACTATCATTTTTAAGTACTCCTGAACACACTTTCACTAAGGAATATTTACCGATAAATGGATCTGCAATTGTCTTAAAAATATATGCTGAAATCGACTTATTTTCATCATAATTTGCTTCAAAAGCTTGCCCTGTTTTTGTACTTGTTCCTGTTCTTAGTACTTTATCAGGACTTGGAAAATACTTAACAATATCGTTTAATAAATTATAAACACCACGAATTTCTGAATTTGATCCCATGGCAACTGGGATAACGGTTCCATCCATTACATTTTCAGAAAGAGCCACTCGAACTTCTTCATCTGTAAATTCTTCTCCATTAAAATAACGTTCCATATACTCTTCACTGGTTTCTGCCACTGCTTCTAATAATTTTTCTCTATAATTATTATAATATTCTTCTAAATAATCAGGAATTTCACAATCCTCTTTATCACTAAGTCCTCTAAATTTTCTTCCGCCCTTTTTAACAATA
This sequence comes from Candidatus Galacturonatibacter soehngenii, assembly GCF_008830185.1. Classification (GTDB taxonomy): domain Bacteria; phylum Bacillota; class Clostridia; order Lachnospirales; family Lachnospiraceae; genus Lachnotalea; species Lachnotalea soehngenii. The sequence goes on along the minus strand of NZ_WAGX01000004.1, from coordinate 262,757 downwards.
TTTACATACCCTACTAACTTTTCATTTTCTCGAATCGGCATAAAAAATGGTGCGATTTTTTTCCCATAAAGATTCGTCAAATCATCGACAACCTGACGAAAACTTGCATTGTCATCATCCATATTGGCAACAAAAATCATTCTCGGCAAATGATACTTTTCACAAATTTCCCATGCCTTTTCAGTTCCTACTTCAACTCCAGACTTACCAGAAACGACAATGATAGCCGCATCTGCAGCCAGAGCTGCTTCTTCCACTTCACCTACAAAATCAAAATAACCAGGAGTATCTAAAATATTAATCTTACAATCATTCCAAGGAATCGGTACTAATGAAGTATTTATCGAAAATTCTCTTTTGGTTTCTTCTTTATCGAAGTCGCTTAAAGTATTTCCTTCACTCACATTACCAATCCTCTTGGTAAGACCTGCTAAATGCGCCATGGCTTCGACTAATGATGTCTTGCCACAGCCACCGTGCCCTAAAAGAACTACATTACGAATTTGTTCGGTCTTGTAAACGTTCATATCAATTCCTCCTATTCTTATATCATGGTTGGCAACAAATCAAAATATTATGATAGTTGCCATGTATCGCATAAAGGTATATGCGGTAGGTTAAAGGTTCCAAATAAAGATTTGTCTATATTTTACTAAATTTCTTTCCCATTTACAAGATTATCATACAAATTATATATATTAAATGATTTTATTTTGATAATCCTTTTATTACTACCATTTATTTGTATACAATATATAATGTTTTAATAATTCAGATAATTCAAGATGACTATATCGAATTAGAACGCATTGCCTAATTTATACTTTAAAGCGTTACACTTTAAAGCAATACAGTATTGACATATCTGGTTAACTGTTATACACTATTAAACAGTAGTTACTATTTTGATTCTATGAATAGTTTCGAGGAAACAGACCTTAGCGTCTGAATCTAAAAGAATATAAAAGAAAATAAACGAGGATTTAATTATGATTATTGTAATGAAACCAAATGCACCACAGGCTTCAATTGAAAACGTAATACGTATTATCGAATCAAAAGGTCTTGAAACTCACCTTTCTATAGGAAAAGAAGTAACAATTATTGGAGTTGTTGGCGACAAGAGTAAACTTCAAACGGAAAACCTTGAGATTGCTCCTGATGTGGATAAAATTGTACCTGTAACAGAAAGTTATAAGTTATCAAATAAAAAGTTCCACCCAGAACCTTCTGTTATAAAGGTAGGAAATACTCAAATTGGTGGAAACACACTTACCATTATGGCTGGCCCTTGTGCCGTAGAAACGGAGAAACAACTTCTATCCATTGCCCATGCTGTGAAGGCTTCTGGTGCTACAATTGTAAGAGGCGGTGCATATAAACCAAGAACTTCTCCATATTCTTTTCAGGGATTGGAAGAAGAAGGTTTACGCTATATGCAAAAAGCCAAAGAAGAAACAGGTCTTGCTACTATTTGCGAAGTAACCAGCCTTGATGCAATTAACGCTGCGGTAAAATATGTCGATATGATTCAAATTGGCGCAAGAAATATGCAGAATTTCTACCTATTAAAAGAGGCTGGAAAATCAGGTTTGCCTGTATTATTAAAACGTGGTCTTGCTGCTACGATTGACGAATGGTTAAATGCTGCTGAATATATTATTGCAGAAGGCAATCCAAACGTTGTATTATGCGAAAGAGGTATCCGTACCTTCGAGACTACTACAAGAAATACTCTTGATATTAGTGCTGTTCCAGTTATAAAAGAACGATCCCATTTACCAATTATTGTTGATCCAAGTCATGCAACAGGTGTACGTGCATATGTAAAACCTCTTGCCAAATCAGCCATTGCTGCTGGTGCAGATGGATTAATGATTGAAGTACATAACGATCCAGCAAGGGCTCTCTCAGACGGACCACAGTCTCTTACCTTTGATCAGTTTCATGAGTTGTCAAATGAGATACGTCCTTATGCTACCTTATCAGGGAGGACATTTTAAATGAGTGAATCACAGGTTGGCTTTATTGGCCTTGGCCTTATAGGAGGTTCCATTGCCAAAGCTATAAAAGCCAAGTATCCAAACAGTAAAATAACAGCCTTTGATCTCAATGAACAAGCTTTAGAACAAGCTTGTTCTGAAAGAGTTGTCGACATCGTTTCCTATGCGGTCGACGACTCTTTTCGCACTTGTGATATTATTTTTTTATGTACCCCTGTTTCATGTAATATTACATATTTGAATACGTTAAAAACCTTAATAAAACCAAGTTGTATTCTAACCGATGTTGGAAGTGTCAAATCAAATATCCATGAAAAAATAATAGAATTTGACTTAGAAGAATATTTTATTGGCGGTCATCCAATGGCTGGCTCCGAAAAAATCGGATATGAAAACGCAATGGCACACTTAATTGAAAATGCCTACTATGTAATTACCCCCTCTTCAAGGGTAAGCCAGGAAAAAATAGATTTTTATAAAAATTTTGTAGCCACACTTGGATCAATTCCACTTGTTCTTGATTATAAGGAACATGACTACGTTACCGCTGCAATCAGTCATCTTCCACATATCATTGCATCAAGCCTTGTCAATCTAGTAGAAAAAAAAGATTCAAACGAGCAAATCATGAAGAATATTGCTGCAGGTGGCTTTAAAGATATCACTCGTATTGCGTCTTCTTCGCCTGTTATGTGGCAACAAATTTGTCTATCCAATCAACAAAACATTTCTTTGTTGTTGCATGATTATATTGAGGAGTTAAATTATGCAAAAGAACTGATAGATTCTTCCTCCTGTCAGGAGATATATGATATGTTTGATCAAGCAAGAGAATATAGAAACTCAATTACAAATTCATCACTTGGTCCAATCAAGAAGATATATGAGTTATATTGTGATATAATAGATGAAGCTGGTGGTATTGCTACAATTGCTACGATATTAGCAGGCAATCATATCAGTATAAAGAATATCGGTATCATTCATAACCGTGAATTTGTAGATGGGGTTCTTAGAATTGAATTCTATGACGAGGAAGCCTCTAAAAGGGCCTTGGGATTACTAAAGAAACATCGATATACCGTTCATGAACGATAGCAGATACGTTTACTTCTATATGGAAAGGAATTACAAAATGAATATTACTAAAGCTTCAAAACTATCAGGAGAAATTACAATTCCTGGTGATAAATCAATTTCTCATCGAACCATTATGTTTGGTGCATTGGCAAAAGGTACCACTGAGGTTACAAACTTTTTACAAGGTGCGGATTGTCTTTCTACGATTGATTGCTTTCAAAAAATGGGAATTGAAATTGAGAATTCACATCGTGTTGTGATAATTAAAGGAAAAGGCCTTAATGGTTTGACAAAACCAACACAGATTCTTGATGCAGGCAACAGTGGAACTACAACAAGAATTATGTCAGGAATTCTTGCTGCACAACCATTTGAAACAAAGCTTACAGGTGATGCCTCCATACAAAGAAGACCAATGGGAAGGATTATAAAACCACTTTCTCAAATGGGTGCTTCAATAACTAGTATCAACCAAAATGGATGTGCTCCTTTATCCATACAGGGTCGTAAATTAAGCGGAATTCACTATCATTCTAACGTTGCCTCCGCACAAGTAAAATCTGCGATTTTACTTGCAGGACTTTACGGCGAAGGTCAAACAAGTGTAACGGAGCCTTATGTTTCAAGAAACCATACAGAAATTATGCTAAAGTATTTTGGTGGAGAGATCCAAACCAATGATACCACTGCTACCGTAACACCAAATCCTAATTTAGTTGGTCAAAAAGTAACCGTACCAGGCGATATATCTTCAGCTGCTTACTTTATAGCAGCGGGACTTATTGTTCCTAATTCAGAAATTCTAATTAAAAATGTAGGAATCAATCCAACTAGAGATGGAATCATTAAGGTATGCCAAGAAATGGGTGGTAACATCACACTATTAAATATGAATTCAAATAACGGAGAACAAACTGCTGATATTCTTGTAAAATCAAGTGATTTAAAAGGAATTGAAATAGGTGGTAAGATTATTCCAACTTTGATTGATGAAATTCCTATTATTTCGGTTCTTGCTTGTTATGCAAAAGGAGAAACGGTGATTAAAGATGCCGCTGAACTAAAAGTAAAGGAATCAAACCGCCTCGATGTTTGCGTTAAGCACTTATGCGCCATGAACGCAGATGTAACAGCAACAGAGGACGGAATGATTATAAAAGGTGGTAGACCACTTCATGGTGCAGTGCTTGACAGTAAACTTGATCATCGTATTGCCATGTCCTTTGCAATTGCAGGCTTAATTGCAGAGGGTACAACAACCATTGAACGTAGTGATTGTGTTGATATTTCTTATCCTACCTTCTATTCTGATTTAAGAAAGCTTCAACAATAATTCTCCCATAAATGTTTAAGAAATCAATGAAAGGCTGCCGAAAATATCGACAGCCTTTATTAAGCCTTAGGGCTCTTCCTGATTATACTACATTTTCCTCTACACATTGATATACATCAATTCGAAATTTCTCATTTTCTGATAGTCCAATGAACTCACCACCATAAGATATTACATTTTTATCTGGATTTTTTGTCTTTCGAACGATTTTAATTACTACCTTGATGACTTCTTTGGTCCATATTTCGATTTCTGTATCATAATAGTCTCCAATTTGCAATTCATTTGAAGTAAAAAAACCTAGCCCTTCTCGAGATAAATTAGTTACATCGACAGATAATTTTTTGTGTTCTTCTCCATTACATTGTCTTAACTGTATGGTTGCATTCAATACACTTCTTTTGCATTTTCTTTTTTCCATCATTTGTATTATCCCCCTATTCCGTTATTTAATGAACATAGCATCACCAAAGCTAAAAAAACGATATCTTTCATTCACTGCTGTCTTATATGCATTCAATATATGTTCTTTTCCTGCTAACGCTGAAACAAGCATCAATAGTGTCGATTCAGGCAAATGAAAATTCGTAATGAGTCCATCAATTACCTTGAATTGATACCCAGGATAAATAAAAATCTCTGTCCATCCAGAGGTCGCCTTCACAACTCCATCTTGACTTGCTGCCGACTCTAATGTTCTACAGCTTGTTGTTCCTACGCTAATGACTCTTTTTCCAGCTTTTTTTGCTTGATTTATCTTATTTGCTTCAGATTCCTCAATAAAAAAGAACTCTGAATGCATATGATGCTCTAAAATGTTGTCCACTTTTACTGGACGAAAGGTTCCAAGTCCCACATGTAGTGTAACTTTTGCAATGACGACTCCTTTGTCTTCAATTGCTTTTAACAATTCATTTGTAAAATGTAAGCCTGCTGTTGGTGCTGCCGCAGAACCTTCATGTTTTGCATATACCGTTTGGTATCTATTTTTATCCTTTAATTCATGTGTGATATATGGAGGTAGAGGCATCTCACCTAATTTGTCCAAAATCTCTTCGAAGATACCTTCAAATTCAAACCGAATCAAGCGATTTCCTTCTTCTACAATATCAATAACTTCACCAATTAACAAACCTTCTCCAAAGGTAATTTTAGTTCCAATCTTCGCCTTCTTTCCAGGTTTTACCAATGTCTCCCAAACATTATCTGCTTTTCTCTTCAATAAAAGAACTTCAATTCTTCCATCTGTGCCAACACGGTTACCAATTAATCTGGCAGGAATTACTTTGGTATCGTTTACAACCAAACAATCCCCTTCCTGTAATTCATCAATGATATCTTTAAATACATGATGCTGTATTTCTCCACTGTTTTTATCTAAAACAAGTAACCTAGAACTTGATCTATCTTCAATTGGATCTTGTGCAATCAGTTCCTCTGGTAAATCAAAATTAAAATCTGAAAGTTTCATATTAAACTCCTGCTGTACTTAATCTTGCAAGAGACAAATTGAATTCTCTCTTGCTAAAATCTGTAACTATTCTATATTATATTATCCCATACTACTAATAATAACAACTTTTTTGTCGAATTTTAGAATAATTTCATAAAATTATTTGTTCTTTAGAAATAGAGTGTGAGCTTGCTCACACTCTATTTCCAATATAACTATTGTCTTAATTCTATACCTAAATTGCCTAATTCTTTTAAAATTCGTTCCATTGAAGTGTTTACATCACTATCTTCTAGTGTTTTATCCTTTGCTCGAAATGTTATAGAGTAAGCAACCGACTTATAGCCTTCCTTGATTTGAGCTCCTTCATAGATATCAAAAAGCTGATAACTTTCAAGAATAGCTCCACCCTTTTTCTCTATCACTTCCTCTACTTGGCCTACCAATATTTCTTTCTTCATCACCATACTAATATCTCTTGTTACTGCTGGATATTTGGCAATACCCTCATACTTTCGATCAAACGTAGCTAGTTCAACAATATAAGGCATATCAATTACTGCAAGGTAGACTCTATCTTTTATATTGTAGGTCTCACTTACTTCTGGATGTACCTCACCAAGATATCCAATCAATTGTTCTTCATAATACATTTCAGCCTGTCTACCTGGATGTAGATATGATTTTTTATTCGTAGGGTCATATTTGATTTTTTTATTAAGACCTACTTTTTGAAAAAATTCTTCCACAACACCCTTCATGCTGAAAAAATCACCTTCGCCATACATACCCAATGTAAACTGAATTCTTTCTTCTGGAAGTTCTGTTACAGGTATTTGTTTTGGCAAATAGACGTTGCCCAGTTCATATAGACGAACATCCTTGTTTCTTCTATTATAATTGGTTGATAATGCTGTTAGCATTCCATTCAAAGAAGAAGTTCTCATGATACTAAAATCTTCTCCAAGAGGATTCATAATGGCAACTGCTTCTCTTAGCTTTGAATCTTTTGGAAGTAACAACTTCTCAAACACTTTTGGACTTTCAAACGCATAGGTCATTGCCTGACTAAAACCATAAAATTCAGCAACATTACGTGCCACTTCTTCTACTCGTAATTTAAAGGAAAGTTTACCTGTAGTTGCCTCTCCTGTAGGAAGTGTTGTTGGAATGTTATCGTATCCGTAGAATCTAGCTACTTCCTCTGCCAAATCAGCGGTATGCGAGATATCTTGTCTCCAGGAAGGAATTATAACTTCTTTTGTTTCTGCGTTATAATCAAGTTCAATATTTTTGAAATAACCAATCATAGTTGCTTCATCAATATTAGTACCTAATATCTGATTAATTCTTGCAGAGTCTAGTACTACCTTTTTACCTTCTCTTTTCGTTTCATAAACATCAACCATACCACCAACGACTTCTCCAACTCCTAATTCCACAATTAACTGGCAAGCTCTATCAATTGCTAATTGAGCTGTATTTGGATCAAGTCCTTTTTCGAATTTTGTAGAGGCATCTGTTCGAAGACCAACTTTCTTACTGGAACGTCTGATATTCGTACCATCAAAACATGCAGCTTCAAACAACAACGTAGATACAGAATCTGTAATCATAGAGTTTTCTCCACCCATAATTCCAGCAATACCAACTGGTTTGTTAGCATCACAAATCATCAATACAGAATCGTCAATCGCTCTTTCTTGACCGTCTAAGGTTACGAATTTATCACCAGTATTTCCTCTTTTTACAATAATCTCTTTTCCTTCAATCAAATCCAAATCATAAGCATGCATTGGTTGACCAAACTCTTCCATAATATAATTCGTAATATCTACCAAATTATTAATTGGTCTGATTCCATGCGCAGCAAGTCTTCTTTGCATCCATTTTGGAGAAGGTCCAATCTTAATATTTTTTACTACTCTTGCACAATATCTCGTACAAAGATCCGTGTCTTTCACCGTTACTTTTACATAATCATTTACATCTTCTGTATTTTCTTTCACCGTTACAACTGGTGGTACAAATTTCTTACCAAATGTAGCCGCTACTTCTCTAGCTATACCAAGTACGCTAAAGCAATCTACCCTGTTTGAGGTGATTTCGTATTCAAATACAGCATCATTAAGTCCTAAGACTTCAACTGCATCACTTCCTACTTCGACGTCATCCTCAAAAATGTAAATCCCCTCCTCTGGGGCTTCTGGATAGTAATCTTTACTACTTCCTAATTCTTCAATCGAACACATCATTCCGTTTGATTCAATGCCACGAAGCTTTCCTTTTTTAATTTTAATACCACTTTCTGGTAAACTTCCACCATCGTGACCGCCAGCTACTCTACCACCATCTAAAACAACAGGAACCTTATCCCCTTCTTTTACATTGGATGCACCCGTAACAATTTGCACTCGTTCTGTTTTACCAACATCAACCTGACAAATAATTAACTTATCTGCGTCTGGGTGTCTTTCAATTTTCTTAATCTGGCCTACTACAATATTTTCAAGATTTTTATCGAGTTTTTCATATCCTTCTATTTTTGAACCAGACAAGGTCATTGCATCCATATATTCTTGCAAAGAAACATCTAAATCTGGTACATATTCTTTTATCCAAGATAATGCTGTAATCATTTTTTTCCTCCTCCATTAAAATTGTTTTAAGAAACGATAATCGTTTTCATATAATAATCTCATATCATCTATTTCATATTTTAATAGTGCAATACGTTCCAGTCCCATACCAAATGCAAATCCGCTGTATTCATCTGGATCAATTCCACTCATCCTCAAAACATTTGGATGAACCATTCCACAACCTAAGATTTCAATCCAACCCTCTCCCTTACAGAAGCGACATCCTTTTCCTCCACATTTGTAGCAAGAAACATCTAATTCTGCACTTGGTTCTGTAAATGGGAAGTAGTGTGGACGAAATTTAACTTTTGTATCTGGCCCAAACAGTTCCTTGGCAAACTCTGCTAACGTTCCTTTTAAGTCTGCAAAGGTAATATTTTTATCAATTACAAGACCTTCTACTTGATGAAACGATGGGGAGTGAGTTGCATCTACTTCATCGGAACGAAATACTCTTCCTGGTGCAATCATTCTGATTGGAAGCTTACCTTTTTCCATTTCACGCACCTGTACTGGTGAGGTTGCCGTTCTTAATACCATATCACTGTTGATATAAAAGGTATCCTGCTCGTCTTTTGCTGGATGATTGTCTGGAATATTCAAAGCATCAAAGTTATAGTAATTATTTTCAATTTCAGGACCTTCTACTACTTCATAACCCATTCCGATAAAAATCCGTTCTACCTCTTCTAAAGCTATGGTATTTGGGTGTCTATGTCCTAATTGTTCTTTCTTTGCAGGTAAGGTTACATCAATTCCTTCGTTTTGCAATTTTAGTTGTAATGCTGCTTTTTCTAATTTGCTTTTTGTTTCTTCTAACAATGCTTCAATCGCTTGTCTGGTATCATTCACCAATTGACCTACCATTGGTTTGTCTTCTGGTGCAACATCTTTCATTGATTTTAATACTGCTGTCAGTTCACCTTTTTTCCCTAAAAAGGCAACTCTAACCTCGTTTAATTTTTCTAATGCGTCTGAATCCTGAATCTGTTTGAATGCTTCTTCTTTAATTCTTTGAAGTTTATCCTTCATTTTTTATTCTCCTTCCTTACTGTACTCGCGTAATGAACTTTCATAGGGAAGTTCTACAAACTTTCCTATAAAACAAAAAAAGCTCCGCCCCCAAAAGGGACGAAGCAAAATTCCGTGGTACCACCCTAATTCCTGTAACATATCCTACAGGCTCTCAGTATGCTTAACGCGCACTCACGTTATTCCCTACTATTATTTCAAGAATACAACTCCGGTGAGAAATTCAATAATTATCTGAACTTAAGGAAGCTTGCAGCCGGTGACTCCCTCTCTCTGAAAGAAAATAATTATCTACTTGTGATTAACACACACCATCATGGTTTTTAACTAATCTGTACTCTATTGTATCATATTCTTTTTTTGTGTCAAGAATAAATTTGCTTATTCTAAGGAAATCCTATTTATCCATCAATTTCTTGAAACATATACTGAAAATATGAATTAATCTCTGCTCCTACCAGCATGATATACATACAACCATATAACCAAAGCATTACCAATATAATTGTCGTTAAGCTTCCATACATATTTGCAAAACCAGAAGATACATCAATGTATAATGAAAATCCAAAGGAAAATATTGTCCAAGCAACGGCAGCCATAACAGCTCCTGGTAGTTGTTTTGATTTTTTCATTTTTTTACGTGGTATAAACTTAAACATAATCCAAAACAGTAGCGTCAATACCCCTAAAACGGCAAAGTTCTTCACTTCCGCTAATAGACTGGTCAACCTAGTGACTAATGGATATTGTCTTTCAATGATTAATAATATTTTATTACCAAATACGATAATGATGAGCGTTAACACTACCGCTACAACAAAAATAACCATATAAAATGCGGCCCGTAATCGCACCAAAATATATCCACGCTCTTCTTCCACATCATTAATCGTGTTCAGTGCCTGAATAATTGACATAACACCTTTTCCAGCAGACCAGGCAGCAGTAATTGCAGAAATGGATATTACTGCACTTGACTTATTATAGACTTCATCAATGATTGAGATAACCATTGGGTCAATGGAAGAAGGAAGTATATCAACAGCTGTCGTTAATAAATCAGCCTTTGTCACTGGAGTATATTTAATTAAAGTTAAAAGCATCATAATAAATGGAATAAACGATAATATCATAAAGTATGCTGTTTGCGCCGCATATGCATTTATATGATCCTCCTTTAATTTCTTAAGAAAGTCTCTTCCTAGTCGAATAAATTTCATGTTACTCCTCCATATCACCATACTACACTTTCTTCTAATCGTATATATTTTTTAAATCAACACTTGTGTAAAAATATTTCAATATTTCATCATACGTATATTCTCTACCTGCCATTATTTTAGCTCCATTCTGGCTCATTCCAACACCATGACCATATCCGCCTCCTGTAATTTTAAAAGCAGATAATTTGTCATTTTCAATTACTTTTTCAAATATGCAGTACGCACTTGGCAACAAATTAAATCCATCCACCAGACTACCATCTTGTTTTGTAATCTGAGTTGCAACAGGTGCTAATAAGTATCTGATATTATATTCTGTCATAACCTTAATGGTCGCTTTACTCCCTTCAATTACAACCGATTCTAATACCCCTCCCTCATTTCGATGGATTACTTTGATATTTTTAATGGAACCAATATTTGAAATTTCTTTGCTTTCAAACTCTTCTTCGCTGTTTTTCACTAAAATAAGCTCTGGATTTGCATTGTATCTAGATGCTAATCTTGAATTTAAGGTATTTGACAAATCAGAAACTGGAATTGTAGTGTTCCATCGATACCATGGCTCATCACTTTCAAAACCAAGATATGTATTTTGCATGATAAAATCATAAAATATAGTCTCATCCTTCAAATCCAGCTCACTATCTGTCTCACCAATAAACTTTGGTTGTAAATAACTTTTATCCTCTTGATTGTTATTTACCCATACTTCGCTATTGGTTGTATGTCCGCAGGATGTAGAAAAATAATATGTGTCAATCACCTTATCGTCTTTTTGAAGTACCTGACCATATGTTTCTTTCACCGCTTGTGTACATAAAACAGATTCTGCTTGATTTGAATAAACCTGATAGCTTACACTGTCATCTACTTGGGCGCCATATTGGGAATAAGCATTATCTAAAATATGATTATAGGCATAGCTTCTTGCACATACCGCTTGTGCCTTTAAAGCTTCAATGCCATAACTTTCAGGCATTTCGCTAGGTACGACCATATATAAGTATTCTTCCAACGATACTTCATTAATAACAATAAGCCCACTCTCATCCCTTACCACTTCAATGGAGCCTCTATAAGCAGGACTTCCACTCGATCTTTGAACCGATAAAAGACTAATCTTTCCTGACAGTGTATCTGGTACAATTTTGATACGATTTTCTTCCCATAAGCTACTGTCTGCATCAATGTTTACTTGTTCATTGGCAGTGTGTTTTTCTTCTTTATCCCCATAGTATATTGTATAATCACAGTCTCCTGTTAATACTACATTTCCATGGAAAATATTTTCAAAATTATTTGTTTTGATTAAGACTCTTATGTTATCAACAACTAAGTCCTTCATATTTAAACCTGCACTGATTTTTCCATCTGCTACAACAAATTCGGTTACATTATATCCAACAAGTAAATCATTTATGCTTAATTCTTCTAACTGTCCGTATTCTTTATATAGCTTAAAATTCTCATCCAAAGGTACCATTCCATATCCTTCTATCTCCAAGCTATCTTTTTTTACAGCTAGTAACTTTCCGCTTATCTTGTCCGCTTTTATCTTAATTTGTTTGATTTCGCCGCCTCCAAAAACAATATCTCCGATTTGAGAGGATATTTTATTTTCTAACGGCCGATTGCTAAAATTAAAATATTTTTGGTCCATAAAAACTTGAAAACCATTTTCATCACCTGAAACAAAATAGGCATTGTTTAATTTAAATTCCTGATCTTGGCTTTTTAAAACGTAAACAACATTATTTTCATATAAAACTACTTTTACGCTTCGATACATATAAGAATTGATTTCTTTACTGTTCTTCCAGACAAAGCTACCTTTATCTGTAAATATTTCATTCTCATTTAGCTCTTCACAATTTCTATGATCCGCTATGATAAAAAGATCTTGATATGAGACTTTATTCTCCTTATCTAATACTTCAATTATTTTATCGTATAGTTTTAACCACTCATCCTTTTTCATTCCTTTATTCGCCTTCTCCTTAGCAAGCTCTTCTTTGTCTTCTGGAAGAATTTGAAGTGTTTCAAGTATGGTACAGGCATCATTATAGGTCAAATATTGTTCATTCTTCTTATTCAATATGTCTTTCCATTCAGATGCAGCAATACCTGTGAAGGTCAACATATCTGCGGCTTCTTCTATCAGTATACTTTGTTCATCATCTTTTAATATTTCAGTTTTCGTTATACTCGCAACTATAAGATAACCTAAGATAACTATTCCAACTGCAATTAATAATATTTTAATTTTAAAACGATACTTCTCAGCCATATTATCCCCCATAGTACTATATCTTTTTATTACTCTATTACATATATCCAAATATATTAGACTAATAAAAATAATATGACTTATCGAAAAACAACAATACTTATTTTTTTCGATAAGCAAAGTAAAAAAGCACGCTGTTTTACATATATATAAGTGGTCTATCTATGTTAAAACATTATCTATTCTTTTTTATTTTTTATACTATTCTACCATGATAAAGCTTTTTTTACAATTTTTGATATTTTATTTTATAGTGGGGAGTTATCAAAACTTCCCCTAGCATAAAAAAACTATCGACATATAAATGCCGATAGCCTTAAGTTCCTCTCTTGATTTAAAAGGTTTACTTTATTAAGCTTATAAAAATATATATTTCAAAATAAAAACAATAGCCAAAACATACATAAGAATGCTGATTTTTTTATCCTTTGCTTTTCCTGCAATTAGATTAATAATTACATAAGAAATTACACCAAAAAATATACCTTCTGAAATGCTATATAAAAATGGCATTGCTACGATACATATAAATGCAGGAATTCCTTCTGTCATATCATCAAAATCGATATTCTTTACAGAACCAATCATATAAAAACCAACAATGATTAATGCTGGTGCTGTCGCAAAAGAAGGAATTGCTAGGAAAATCGGTGATAAGAAGATGGAAACTGCAAATAATATTGCTGTGGTAAAAGCAGTTAAACCAGTTCTACCCCCTTCTGAAACACCTGTAGCACTTTCAACATAAGTAGTTGTAGTTGATGTACCTAGTAATGCACCGATTAGGGTAGCGATTGCATCAGACAATAAAGCACCCTTAATACGTGGTAATTTTCCTTCCTTATCAAGCATGTCTGCTTTAGATGCCACACCTATTAGTGTACCTAGTGTATCAAACATATCAACAAATAAGAATGCAAATACTACAACTAAGAAATCAACAGATATTATATTAGAAAAATCAACTTTAAAAGCTACATCTGCAATTGATGAAAGTTGTAAACCTCTTGAAAAATCAGGTAATAGGCTATATACTCCTACCTCTGGATTTACTTGGTAAATACCAGTTAACTGACATATAATTCCAAGTATCCAAGTAGCTAATATTCCGAATAAAATTCCACCTTTTACTCCTCTGATTAGTAGAGCTGCTGTTATAACAATACCTATCAAAGCTAAAATTACGCCAATACCAGTTGTACTAAAAGTTTCTTTTGAAAAACTATGAAATTGAACTAAAGTAGCATCACTGTTTTCTACTATTTTTGCATTCTGTAATCCGATAAATGAAATAAATAAACCAATTCCACAGCTTACAGCATATTTTAAATTCTGAGGAATTGCATTAAATATAGCTTCACGTACATTTGTAAGTGACAAAACAATAAAAATACCACCTTCAACAAACACGGCTGCCAATGCTGTCTGCCAAGAATAACCCATATTAACCACTACTGTATAGCAAAAGTAAGCATTTAGTCCCATACCAGGTGCTAATGCAAATGGATAGTTTGCTAATACTGCCATTAATAAAGATCCGATGCAGGCTGCCAAGGCAGTTGCAACAAATACACCACTAGAGCTCATTTGATCCGCTGGCTCCAAACCTAAGATACTATTAAATGCAGTCATAGTACTTGGATTTACAGCAAGTATATATGCCATCGTCATAAAAGTTGTAATACCTGCTAATACTTCTGTTTTTACAGTTGTATTGTTTTGTTTTAGCTTAAATAATTTCTCAATCAAGCCAATACCTCCTCATAAGTTAATGTTTACATTGTTTTAAAGACATAGAGAGTATATCAAAATATCTTAGAGAAAGCAAACATTATTTATTATTTTTTTAATTAATTTTACACATATATAAGGCTAACTTATAGTAAAATAGATACAATAATTATAAATGTATCTTTAAAGCGTTTTTTTCTAATTATTTTGCACCTAAACCACAAAAAAAGCAACGACTAGAAAACTAGCGTTGCTTTTTATCATTCGTCTATTAATTTCTTTCGTTCATTAAATTCTTTCGTATCTAACAATTCTTTTGTAAGTCCCAAAATGCCGTTTCCTGCGATTTTGACGCCTAGCTAAGCTAGGTGGGTATCCGCACCTATTCTTCTGCCTTCCACTCAAAGGAGGCTTGACATCCAAACAGAGATTTAGGAATCCCATGAAATGTAATGTAGGTTCAAAATAGCAGGGTATCGAACACCCCAGGAATGAATGTAATATGATTATACTATATTGTTTCCGAATTTTCAATAAGTATATCAAATAACATTTTGTAATTTTTTACATAATAATATATTCTTTTTCAATATATTGTTGTTTTGCAACTTTATTCGATGAATTTTGCATATCAATCTGTCAAATCCAGTGATTTTCCTCTTCTTTTTCCAGACAAAAAGAGACAGTTTCCTTCTATCTCTTATTATATAACAATATAACCGTATTATTCACAAACATTTTGCTTTTTTGCCAAATAATTTGCAAATTATTTGGTATTAATGTAATTAATCAATCCTTCTGCTGCAATTATCTTTTGCATAAATTCAGGAAAAGATTGTCCTTGATAATTCTTATTTTTTGTTTTGTTATAAATAATTCCACTATCAAAATCTATTTCAACCTCATCACCTGCTTCAATTCCCTTTGCAGCCTCAGCACACTCAATAATAGGTAATCCTATATTAATTGCATTGCGATAAAATATTCTTGCGAATGTTTCTGCTATTACACAACTAATTCCAGCGGCTTTAATTGCAATGGGCGCATGCTCTCTAGAAGATCCGCAACCAAAATTTTTATTGGCAACAATAATATCTCCTTTTTTTACATTCTTGATAAAGTCCTTATCAATATCCTCCATGCAATGCAATGCTAGCTCAGCTGGATCGGAGGAATTTAAATATCTGGCCGGAATTATTACATCCGTGTCTACATTGTCTCCGTATTTAAAAACATAACCGTTTGCTTTCATGTTTCATAGCCTCCTATTCTTCATCACAAGGACATGAAATTTTACCTGTAATCGCACTCGCTGCTGCAACAGCAGGACTAGCAAGATAAATCTCTGATTTTACATGACCCATTCGACCGACAAAATTACGATTTGTTGTTGATACACATCTTTCACCTTCTGCAAGGATTCCCATATGTCCTCCCAAACATGGTCCGCAAGTTGGTGTGCTTACTACTGCACCAGCATTGATAAAAGTCTCAACTAATCCTTCTTTAATGGCATCAAGGTATATTTTTTGTGTTGCTGGGATTACTATACAACGAATTCCTTTCGCCACTTTTTTCCCTTGTAATACCTCTGCCGCAATTCTCATATCATCAAGTCTTCCATTGGTACAAGAACCTATCACAACTTGATCAATCTTAATGTCACCTACTTCATCAATCGTTCTTGTGTTTTCAGGTAGATGAGGGAATGCTACTGTTGGCTTTAAGGTAGAAAGATCTATGGTAAATTCTTGCTCGTACTGTGCATCTTCATCTGCTTCATAGACTACAAATTCTCTCTTTGAATGTTCTTTCATGTAAGCTTTTGCTAAATCATCTACTGGAAATATGCCATTTTTGGCTCCTGCTTCGATTGCCATGTTAGCAATGGTAAAACGATCGTCCATGGTAAGACCTTTGATACCCTCTCCTACAAATTCCATAGATTGATAACGAGCACCATCTACACCTATCATTCCTATGATATGTAGAATCAAATCTTTACCACTTACCCATTTTGAAAATTTTCCAATTAAATTAAATTTTATTGCAGAAGGAACTTTAAACCATGCCTTACCTGTTGCCATGCCTGCGGCCATATCAGTGCTTCCAACTCCTGTTGAAAATGCACCAAGTGCTCCGTACGTACAAGTATGAGAATCAGCACCAATTACTACATCACCAGCAACTACAAGACCTTTCTCAGGAAGTAATGCATGCTCAATCCCCATCTCACCCACTTCAAAATAATTCGTAATATCATGTCTTGCAGCAAATTCTCTTACGCATTTACAATGTTCCGCAGATTTGATATCTTTATTAGGAACAAAGTGGTCTGGAACCAAAGCAATTTTTTCTCTATCAAATACTGTTTTTACATTCATTTTTTCCATTTCGTGAATTGCTACTGGTGAAGTAATGTCATTTCCCAATACAAGATCTAAATCAGCCTCAATTAATTGTCCTGCTTTCACCTCAGTAAGTCCTGCATGGGCAGCTAATATTTTCTGCGTCATGGTCATACCCATATTAAAATTCCTCCTTAACTTCATTGTAAATTACTAACCTGTAATTTTGATATTGATATTTTAACATATATACTGTTATAATTAAAATACATAATACGAATACTTGTTATAACACTGCGTTATAGCCAAAGCTAGGGGGATATCCCCTGATTCATCATTAAAATGCGAGGAACTGATATGGAACAAAACTTATCACTTTACAAAATTTTTTATACCGTCGCCATAGCAGGCAATATCTCTAAAGCTGCAAAAGAGCTATATATTAGTCAGCCAGCAATTAGTAAGTCTATTACAAAGCTAGAACAAAGTCTGGATACTATATTATTTTTGCGTAACTCCAGAGGGGTTCAGCTTACCGAAGAAGGACATATTTTATTTAAATATTTGGATTCTGCCTTCGCTACCATATCGACTGCGGAAGAACAGATAAAAAGAATAAAAGAACTTGATATCGGTCACATCACTATCGGTGTTAGTACCACTCTTTGCAAATATGTTCTGCTTCCGTATTTGCAAAAGTTCATTGAAAAAAGCCCTCACATTCGAATCACAATCGAATGTCAATCTTCAAACAAGACACTTCAACTTCTAGAAGAAAATAAGATTGATATCGGTTTGATTGGGAAACCATATACTCTTAAAAATATTGATTTTTATTCACTTGGAGAAATTGAAGATATTTTTGTGGCAACACAAAGCTATATAAATAATCTCAAAATCCGAGAAGCAACAGGAAGTAACGATTTGTTTAAAACTGCTACCTTAATGCTACTAGATAAAGAGAATATGACAAGACAATATATTGATGATTATTTTATTAAAAATAATATAGAACTTAATAACTTAATTGAAATTAGTACGATGGATTTATTAATTGATTTTGCAAAAATTGGACTTGGTGTGGCATGTGTCATCAAAGGCTTTGTTGAGACTGAATTGCAAAATAAAACATTAGTACAAGTTCCTTTGGAAATACCTATTCATAAAAGGGAAATTGGTTTTGCTTTTTCAAAATCCGTTCCACTATCCTCTGCGGTAGAAAATTTTATCCATTCCTATAAAGAATATGAAAAAACTTGATGTTTTAATCAAAAAACTTTTCATTTTATCTATAAAAAATGCTGATAACTTAGAATTACTTCCATTTTGTAATGTCATATTAAGTTATCAGCATTTTTTCAAATATATAACATACGCCCCGTCATGTTTTTAAAAAAAATTTATTCATAGCGTAATGCATCAATGGTATTCATTTTTGCAGCCTTGTTGGCTGGATAGTATCCAAAGAAGACTCCTATTAACATTGAAAATCCGACAGCAACAAGTATAGCTGCTACAGATGGTATTGCAGGATACCCCATAAGCTTAGCACCTAACATACCACCACCAATTCCTAGTATTACTCCAATTACTCCACCTAAGAGACATATAATCATGGCTTCTATAATAAATTGCATTAAAATAGCACTATTTTGTGCGCCCAAAGCTTTTCTGGTTCCAATCTCTCTAGTTCGTTCGGTTATACTTACCATCATAATATTCATCACACCGATTCCACCTACTAATAAAGAGATTCCTGCAATCGCAGAGATTGCAACGGTAATATTTTTTAACATGCCATTCATTTCATCAAGCATTTCTTTCATACTGTATACTTCAGGTTTAAAATTTTCATTTTTTTCAAATAGGTTAGCAAAATACTGTTTTGTATCATTTGTTAATTGATCCATATCCATTCCCGCTTTGCCATTTACAGACATCTGCGTATATCCGTCGACCGTATGCGTTATTTGTTTCACAGTAGTGATTGGAAGAAATACTGATGTGGACAAATCTCTTTCGGCTCCAGTGCCACTTCCTTGTACTTTGTATTCATACACACCTATTATCGTAAAGTAATTCGTTTCTTTATTGATTGGGATAGCAATCTCTTTGCCGATGGGAGATTCATTAGGAAACATATTTTGAATAAACTTATCGGATACCACCGCTAATTTCTTTTTATGTTCCATATCCTTTTTCGTAACAAATCTACCTTGAAGTATTTTAATATTTTCAACTTCTGCATAACCATCGTTTACACCGATTACACTTACATTTGCATATTTATCTTTATCAGTTACCTTTGTACTATCCAACTCTTTTTTTAATGAAATCGAATCAATCTGATCGATAAATTCTTTTTGATATTTCATTATCATTTCTTCAGAAATCATATCGTTTTCGGTTTGCTCAATATATTCATAATTGTAATTACCATTTTCATCAATGACATAATTTTGAGAAATAGCAATTTCAATCTTATTAGCTCCTATATCACTCATAGACTTTGCTACTGACTGATTCACTGAATTGCCAATTGTTACAATCGTAATGACAGAACTTATTCCAATTATGATACCAAGCATTGTCAATACAGTTCTCATTTTATTGGCCCGCAATCCACTTAATGCTAGTAAGGAGTTTTCTATCAAATCCATTTACCCTACCGCCTTTCATCCTTAATAATCTCACCATCTTTAATCACTATCATTCGCTCTGTTTCCAAAGCCAATTCATTACTATGTGTGATTAGAATTATCGTTTTCCCTTGTTCTTTATGGAGTTTGTGGAAGATATCCATTACTTTTCGTCCAGTGACAGAATCAAGTGCTCCTGTTGGCTCATCAGCCAGAATTATCGAAGGATCGTTTGCCATTGCCCTCGCAATTGCTACTCTTTGTTTTTGTCCTCCTGATAATTCATTTGACATATGATGAAAGCGTTCTCCCATATCCACAATTTCAAGAAGCTCTTTTGCTCTTATGCTTCTGTCTTTTCTTGGAATCCCTGCATATAGCATTGGAAGTTCCACGTTTTTTTGAGCTGATGTCCTCGCAATCAAATTAAATGTTTGAAATACAAAACCTATTTTTTTATTCCTTATCTTACTCAATTCAGAATCAGACAGTTGACTCATATCTAAATTATCAAGAAAATATGCTCCTTGTGTTGGTCTATCCAGTCCTCCGATAATATTCATAAGCGTACTTTTGCCTGAACCCGATGCTCCAACAATAGATACAAATTCTCCTTTATTTACCTGAAAACTAATATTTTTTAATATATTAAGTTCATTTGGCTGACCTATGTAATACTTTTTTATGATGTTTTGAGCATCAATTAAAATATCCTTCATTTTAGAGTCCTCCTGAGCTATCACTGTCTTGACTTTCATTGCTTTGCTCTTCCTTTTGAGTCTCTTGCTGTGTGTTTATACTACTTTCAGTATCTATATTTTCACTTGTAGGCTGTATCGAAATCGTACTTTTCTCGCTCACCATTTCTGGCGTTGTAATAATAAACATTCCTTCTTCTAATTCTTTTGAACTAATAGCTGCGTAATAATCTGTTTCAATTCCCTTTTCAACTGGTATCGCTTTTACGAAATAACTTCCCTTTTTGTCATCCATAGCAACGTATACTATCATTTCATTGTTACTATTTGTCGTAACGGATTCGTATGGTACAGCAAAAACATCTTTGTTTTCTTCTAAAACGATCTTTGCTTTTACATTCATTCCGATTAATAAATTTGAGTAGGTTTCATTAAGCTTTATTTCAGCCGCATATTCTCTTGTATTACTGCTGTCTGACGAAGCGTTGGAATCCGTAGCAATCGGCGTCAAATATATTTTACTTACTACGCCCTCCATAGTTGTATCAGGTATGGCGTCACAAGTTACCATCGCTTTCATACCCTCTTTTATATTCAAAATATCGTACTCTTTAATTCTAACTGATATTTTTAGCGAATCCGTATCTTCGATTTTCATAATGACACCTTCTGATGCTGGGGAACCTTTTTCTAAATTTAAATAAGTAATTGTTCCACTTATCGGTGCATTGATAACCGTACTTGCTAAATTTGTCTTTAACTTTTCTAACTGCGCTTCGCTATCATTATCATTTGTCTTAAATTTGCTTGTATTGATATTATCTACTTGTTCTTGAACTGATTGCGAGGTACTCGCTTCAACTGATTCAAGATTTTCTTGTGCTTCGTCAACCACACGTTGTGCACTTTTCTCACTTTCACGCAATGAAGCAAGTTCACTCTCTGCTTCTGTATAATTTGCTTCCAAGGAATCCAAGTTTGCTTTTAGTTCTACGATTTGACTTTCTATTTTTTGAATTTTCTCTTCATTTTCTTCACTTTTTAAAGTCTTCTTTTTTTCTTTTAGCTTCTTTATTTTTTTCTTTGTTGATTTGATTTCATCTCTAATGCTATTTATTTTATCTTCACACTCTGATACATGATTACTTGCACTATCTAAATCACTTTGAGCTTGAGAAATATTTGAATTCGCTTTGTCAACTTGGCGAGATTGTTCTTCCTTTGCGTTTGTTAAAGCTCTTTGATTCATTCCTGCTTGATACTCATCTAATTTCTTGTTTTTTGCAATCGATTCTTCTAGCTTTTTTATCTCAGCTTTGATTGTTTCATCATCGAATACACAAAGCATGTCACCTTCATTGACTTTATCACCTGGATGAATATTTAATTCTTTTACTTTACTTGTAATTGATGTTGTTATTTTGGATACATTCTCACTCTCTACTACACCACTAACCCCTATCACTTTAGAAAGATCTTTCTTTGTTAGACTTTCTACACTGATTGGAATCTGTGTAGTCTCTCCTGATTTTCCCTTTGCACTTTGATTCCATCCAATTATTATCCCTGCTGTTACTAATATAACAATACCTAAATAAATAATTTTCTTCTTTTTGTGTATTTGTTTTAACTTTATCACAATCGTACCTCCTAATTCTTACTAGAATCAATCATATACCATAGTTTTAAAGTTATATTTACCATAATATTACAATTACTGATTTTTAACTTACAAAAAATATACGTTTCATTTACGGTGATTCATCCCTTATCTATACTTTAAAACATAAAAAGCAAAAAAAGCTTTTGGAGTATATCTTCTCCAAAAGCTTTTTTCTTATAAAAAGATTAGTTATTGATTAATTTATCTTCTTCATTATTCCAGCTATATAATTTACGTAATTCTTTTCCAACAGCTTCTGATGGATGCTCTGCTGCCATTCTTCTCATTGCATTAAAATGAACCTGTCCTGCTGACTGCATATCTAACAAGAAATCTTTTGCAAATGTACCATCTTGGATATCGGATAACACTTTTTTCATTGCTTTTTTTGTTTCAGCTGTAATAATCTTTGGTCCAGTGATATAGTCACCGTATTCAGCTGTGTTAGAGATAGAATATCT
This sequence comes from Candidatus Galacturonatibacter soehngenii, assembly GCF_008830185.1. Lineage (GTDB taxonomy): Bacteria > Bacillota > Clostridia > Lachnospirales > Lachnospiraceae > Lachnotalea > Lachnotalea soehngenii. The sequence goes on along the minus strand of NZ_WAGX01000004.1, from coordinate 240,158 downwards.
CATTCCTTCAAATCCACTTTGGTAAATTAAATCAATGATTAATTTCATTTCATGGATACATTCAAAATATGCGCTTTCTGGCTCATATCCTGCTTCTACTAAAGTCTCATATCCTGCCTGCATAAGAGCACAAACACCACCACAAAGTACAGCTTGTTCTCCAAAAAGATCTGTTTCTGTTTCTACTCTGAAGGTTGTTTCAAGAACACCAGCTCTTGCACCACCAATTGCTAACGCATATGCCAAAGCTTTCTCTTTTGCTTTTCCAGAAGCATCTTGCTCAACCGCGATAAGACATGGTACACCTTTTCCTGCCTGATATTCACTTCTTACTGTATGTCCTGGTCCTTTTGGTGCGATCATAGTAACGTCAACATTCTTAGGTGGGATAATTTGCTTAAAGTTAATCGCAAATCCATGCGCAAACATTAACATATTACCTTCTTCAAGATTTGGTTCAATTGCTTCTTTGTACATCTGAGCCTGTTTCTCATCATTAATTAGAATCATAATGATATCCGCTTTTTTAGCAGCTTCTGCTGCTGTATATACTTTAAAACCTTGTGCTTCTGCTTTCGCCCAAGATTTACTTCCTTCATATAGTCCAATAATAACGTCGCAACCTGATTCTTTTGCGTTAAGAGCATGAGCATGTCCCTGACTACCATAACCAATGACAGCGATTGTCTTACCCTCTAATATTGATAAGTTACAATCTTCTTGATAATAAATTTTAGCCATTTTTTTATTCCTCCCAGAATTAATTGATTAGAAATTGTTACCAATTCCTATTATATATTTATGAATTACCAGCAGATAACTACTGACTATAAATATGTTACATTATCACTACCGCGTGAAAGTCCAGTAATACCAGTTCTTGCTAATTCTAATATCTCATAACCTTCCAACAGTTCAATAAATGCATCAAGCTTTGATTGACTTCCTGTTAGCTCAATGATTAACGACTCCGTCGCAACATCTACTATCTTAGCTCTAAAAATATCTGAAATTGCAATAATAGATTGTCTATCCTTTGCTCCAACCTTTACCTTTACTAAGATAAGCTCTCTACAAACAGAATCTCCTTCTTCTAACTTCTTAATATCTAAAACATCCTCTAATTTACGAAGCTGCTTTTCAATCTGTTCTAAAATAGGTTCATCTCCACTGACGACAACTGTCATTCTCGAAAATCTAGGATCTGCAGTAACTCCAACCGTTAAGCTATCTATATTGTACCCTCTACGGCTAAACATTCCTGCGACACGACTTAGTACACCAGAGGTATTATCTACCAACATGGAAAATACTCTTACTTTCATACGAAACCCTACTCTCTTTATAAAACTATTTTTGATTCGCTTTCACTTATTCTAACAACTATTCCTTTCTTTGTCAACGCTGGTGCGGTTTTGATGTATATCTTTTTGTTATACAAGATATAACTTCAAGCAATGTTTTACATGATTTCTTGATTGCATTGTGTGGTTTTTGCATAGAAAAAAGTGTGATTTCTCACACTTTCTTCAAAAACATTTATGACATTTTCTTATATAAAACTTTGAATTAACTGTGTCAACACCTCTTTTGGTGTTTCTTGTTCAATCAATGGAATACCATCCTTTAGCAAGAAGTTTTTTCTATGAAACTCTTCTTTTTCTTCTCGATAAATGATTCCTGTTGGAATCTTATCTCCTAACTCCATAGCTATTTTGATTGCTTCTAGTTTGTCTGCTGGATTATGATCTTCTCCAACAGGGTTAACCGCATTTTTATAATATCCATACGTATTGATTTTATTAAAGCTAACACAAGGTTGCAAAATATCTACAAAAGCATAACCAGGATAATTAATTGCCTCTTTCATAATACTTATTAATTGCTTTTGATCTCCACTTGATGCTCTTGCTACAAATCCTGCGCCTGCTGCAATCGCAAGAAGGATTGGATTTAATGGGGCATTTTTATTTCCATCTGTTTGTACCTGTGTCACATGCCCTTCTTTACTGGTAGGAGAAGCCTGACCTTTGGTTAATCCATATATCTGATTATTATGAACAAAGTGAGTAATGTTTACATTTCGCCTAATATTGTGTATAAAGTGATTACCACCTTCTCCATAGGAGTCACCGTCTCCAGAATTTACAATTACTGTCAGCTTTTCATTTGCCATTTTCGCTGCAACAGCTGCTGGCAAGGCTCTACCATGTAATCCGCAATAACTATTGGCACTTAAATACTGAGGTGTTTTTGCTGCCTGACCAATTCCAGCTACCATCAGCACTTCATGTGGCTGTTTTCCAAGTTCTTCCAACGCTGTTTTTAAACTATTTAGGATGGGAAAATTCCCGCATCCAGGGCACCATGCCGTTTCATAAGTTACAAATTGATTCATCTACATCAAGCCTCCTTCCAGTATCTTGCTTACTATCTCTTCACCGGCTATCTGTCTTCCATCGTATTTTAAAATACTGTCATGACATGTAATTCCTGTTTGCTCTCTTATCAATGAAGCCAACTGTCCTGTGGCATTTTGTTCTATATTAATTACTTTCTTATTTGGAGTTAATTTCTTTAATTTTTCCTGTGGTAGTGGATAGATATCACCAAATATCAAGGCACCATAGCCACCGCCTTCTTTTTTATTTAAGATTGATACAGCCTCTTTGATTGGTCCGTAAGTAGAACCCCAACCAAGCAAAAGTGTCTTTCCACTTTCATCGCCGATAAATTCAGGCTCAATTAATTCTTCCATTAGCCCTTCTAATTTTTTCATTCTTTTTTGCATCATTTGATTGCGAACCTCTGCTGATTCGGTAATCCAACCTCTTTCATCATGTTCATCGCTGTCTGCTGCAACAAGGTTCTTCGTAACACCTGGTATCAGCCTTGGTGAAATTCCATCTTCTGTTAACTTATATCTTAGATACTCACCTTCTACTTCTTTTGCTGGTTGAATCAACTTGATATCGGATACATCATATGGCTTTACACAAGCTGTTGTATCACCAAGATACTGATCACTTAACAAGATAACTGGAATCTGGTATTTTTCTGCCAGGTTAAGTGCTCGAATGGTCTGGTAAAATGAATCCTCATGATTACGAAGTGCAATGACCATTCTTGGGAACTCTCCTTGCGATGCAGAGATAACAAACTTTAAATCACTTTGTTCTGTTCTCGTTGGTAAACCAGTCGCAGGTCCAGGTCTTTGTACGTCAATGGCAACTAAAGGAATTTCCGCAATTCCTGATAAGCCAAGCGCCTCAACCTTTAAGCAAAATCCTCCTCCGCTTGTTCCTGTCATGGCTTTCGCCCCTGCAAAAGATGCACCAATTGCCATATTGATCGCTGCAATTTCATCCTCTGCCTGTTCTACTACGACACCCGCTTGATTTCCCACTGACGCCAAGTATTCTAAAACTGTTGTGGAAGGTGACATTGGGTAAGCTGAATAAAATTTCAGGCCTCCTGCGACAGCTCCTAAGCCAACCGCTTTGCTTCCTGATATCAGCATATAATCATTAAATCCACCTTCTAAGTGATCAAATCTTTTCTCCACACTCTCAAATCCTGCTTGGATCGCTTTTATATTTACATCTAATACTTCACTTTTCATGATACTTTTCATTACTTCTTCTACGTAGGTTAATGGTTCACCAAAAAGTTTTAGAATCGCACCCACTGCTATACTACCTGAAACCTTAGCATTACCGATGTTTCTTGCCATTTGATTCATATCTAGCTTGATGATTCTTGAATCTTCTTTGGTATTTTTTAAACCACTATCACACAAAACAAAACCTTTTTGTGTTAACTGATTCAAATGTAATTCTATTGTCTCTCCATCTAATGCGATGATTCCATCTAAGACATAACTGTGAGAAGTAATTTCCTCTGTTCCAAAACGAAGTAAAGAAAAATTATGACCACCACGTACACGAGACATAAAGTCTCTTGTCGTATATATATAATAACCAGAGCGTTTTAACAATTTTTCTAATATTGCTACCGTTGTATCAATTCCTTGACCAGCCGCTCCTCCAATTAAAATATTGTACATATATCTTCCTCCTTTCTATATGTTAGTTTATTATAACTCAAATTAGTCTAAAATTCAATAGTATACTTTTATATTTTGTGCATTTTAATTTTATTTGATGTATTTAGTTTTAAACTCCTAGCAATGATACAAATAACATGCCTAAGAGTATTCCTAAAATATTTCCAAATGTGGTTAATCTTCCCTTCCACATGTCATTTGCAGTTGGTATTGTTTCTCTTAGTGTTACATAAAGCATCATCGTAGCCGCAAAGGAAAGACTGATGCAAATTAGAGTAGGGGAACTTAAGACACAGCCTAAAATAGAACCGATTCCCAAAGGAATTGAAATTAAAATAGATATGATAAGTAATTTAAGTTTGCTTTTGATACCGCCTCGAAAAAGAACTCCTAGAGTAAGTCCTTCTGGTATACCATGTATGATTAATGCAAATGCAAGATATAACCCATTTTTTAATGAATGATTAAGGAGTGATCCAAGTGCTAAACCACTTGGCAGATTATGTATACTAATGCCAATCGACATAAAGATTGCTGCCTTTGAAAAATTAACTTGATCTTTTGTATTGGTAATTCCGCCTTCATCAAGCCTTCCATCTAAAATGACAGCTAAGATAAGCCCCATTATGGCTCCTGTGACGGATATATAAAGATTACCAAAAGAAATCGCTTCTGGTAAAAGATCAAAAAATACAATTCCAAGGGTAACCCCTCCTAAAAAACCCAGTACAGATCCCCTGATTCTGATTCCTTTATTTTTTATAAATAAAGTGACAACTCCTCCAACACAAAGTCCCAGCCACTCTGTAAAAAATCCAACCATTCCAATTAATAACACTCTTACTATCGATTCACTCATGTAAACACCTAATTTTTTTCGTATATAAATATACTATTGTAAAACTTATAAAATTAGTATTATTAATTCAAATAGATGACTAAAATTTAAATAAAGTAAAGGATTCAAATCCATTTCTTGCTTTGGATTAGAATCCCTCTCTTTTATCTTCTATATATATTTTCTCTTGCTTTCTTTTTCGATTGCATTTATTTTCTTTCTTAATACCATTGGTAAGATTCCGCCATTCTTATAATATTCAATCTCTATGCTAGAATCAAAGCGAAGCGTTGCTTCAAATTCAATTGCTTTATCCCCAAGTCTTGCTTTGACCTTCACAGTTTCTTTTGGCGTTATAGAATCCTTTAATATAATTTCAAAGGTCTCTTCTCCTGTCAGTCCCAGGCTATTAGCTGATTCATCGTTTCTAAATTGTAGAGGCAGTATCCCCATCATGACTAGATTAGAACGGTGAATTCTTTCATAGCTTTCTGCTATTACTGCCTTTACACCTAAAAGTGCAGGACCTTTTGCCGCCCAGTCTCTCGAAGAGCCCATGCCATAATCCTTACCAGCCAATACGATTAGCCCAATGTTATCTTTTTTGTAAGCCATACTTGCATCATAGATACTTAAGACTTCTTTCTTTGGCCAATACATGGTATATCCACCTTCTGTTTCTGGTGCTATTTTATTTTTGATTCGAATATTGGCAAAGGTACCTCTCATCATCACTTCATGATTCCCTCTTCTAGAGCCATAGGTATTAAAATCTTTTTGTGCTACTCCTTGCTCTAATAAATACTTAGCCGCAGGTGTATCTATCCCAATATTTCCCGCTGGAGAAATGTGATCTGTCGTGATAGAATCACCAAATACTGCCAATACTCTTAAGCCTTCTAATGACTTAATGTGTTTTAAATCTTTTCCAAAATCCTCAAAAAAAGGTGGCTTTCGTATATAAGTAGAAGCATTGTCAAATGGAAATAATTTACTATTTTCAGCTTGAATCTGATTCCATAATTCATTGTGTTGATACATTTTTTTATAGACTTGCTGATAAAGCAATGGAGTTACGTATTTTGCAATCATTTCTTCAATTTGTCGGCGTTCAGGCCAGATGTCCTTTAAGAATACATCATTTCCGCTTTTGTCTTTACCAATTGCTTCTTTTTCAAAATCAATATTTACTGTTCCAGCAAGCGCATATGCTATGACAAGTGGTGGGGAGGCTAAATAATTCGCCTTTACTAGAGCATGTATTCTTCCTTCAAAATTACGGTTTCCAGATAATACCGATGCCACCAATAAATCATTTTCTACGATTGCATCTGCAATTTCTTTCTTTAACGGCCCAGAGTTGCCAATACAAGTCGCACATCCATAACCTACCACCTGAAATCCCAATTCATCTAGATACTGTTGTAATCTGGCATCCTCAAGATATGAAGATACGATTCGTGATCCTGGTGCCAACGAAGTTTTTACATAGGAAGGCACTTTTAAGCCTTTTTCGCATGCATTTTTTGCTAGTAATCCTGCTCCAATCATAACGAATGGGTTAGAAGTATTGGTACAGGACGTGATGGAGGCTATTACGACTGCTCCTGTTTTCATTTCTGTCTTTTCGCCGTTTAAGAAAGTAACTTCTGCTTTCTTATCTTCTACGCCTTTTTCTAATCCATAGCCTTTATTCCCTCGTTCTTTTGTTAGTGCTTGAATAAATTCTTCCTTCATATCTTCTAGAAAAATCTTATCTTGTGGTCTTTTTGGCCCTGCCAATGCACTTTTTACCGTTGCTAGATCCAATTGAATAACCTTAGAATATCTTACTTTTTTGTTGTATTCTTGGTACATACCGTTTAATTTTAAATACGTTTCTACCAATGCTACTTGTTCTTTGCTTCGACCTGTAAGCGTAAGATAATTAAGAGTCTCTTCATCTGCTGGAAAAAAACCGCAAGTTGCTCCATATTCTGGTGCCATATTGGCAATGGTTGCTCGATCGGCTAAGGTAAGTTGTTTCACTCCCTGACCAAAATACTCTACAAACTTATCTACTACTCCTTCTTCTCTTAGAATCTTTGTTAAGGTAAGTGCGATATCTGTGGCTGTTGCAGTCGGTGACAAAGTTCCTACTAATTCTACTCCGATTACTTCTGGTACTGGAATATAGGATGGTTGTCCAAGCATTCCTGCTTCTGCTTCGATTCCACCAACCCCCCAGCCCAGAACAGAGAGTCCGTTAATCATAGTTGTATGAGAATCTGTTCCAACTAAGGTATCAGGGTATACAATTGTTCTTTCATTGTCTTCTTTTTGTAAAACAACTTTTGCCAAATACTCCAGATTAACCTGATGTACAATTCCATTTGCAGGAGGTACGACGCGAAATTGGTCAAAGGATTTTTCTGACCAATTCAAAAATTCATATCTTTCTTTGTTTCTTTCAAATTCAAGCTTCGTATTTTGATTTAGCGCATCCGAGTCTCCATAAACATCTACCTGCAAGGAGTGGTCAATGACTAAGTCTACCATAACCTCTGGATTGATTTGGTCTGCAGCAACATCGGATTTGCTGTGTTTTGTAATTGCGCTTCTCATGGAGGCTAAGTCAAGTACTGCTGGGACACCTGTAAAGTCTTGCAAAATTACACGTGATGGTTTAAATGGAACCTCTTCCTTTTTCGTATTTGCTTTCCAGCCTGCCAACTTTTCAATGTCACTATCTAAAATGGCTTCCCCATCCCATTGTCTAAGTACCGATTCTAATAATATTTTTACTGAGAAGGGTAGGGTGTCAATTTCGTATCCAAGTTTTTCAAGTTCATTAATATTATAATACGTATATTTTTTTTCGTTTATTGTAAATTCCTGAATGGAACTTTTTCTAATTTTATCCATAATACCTCCAACTTTATCAATCTTATCTGTTTTATTGTTACCGATTTTATGTTGTTTCATTAAGATTTGAAATATTCAACATGTTTCTTGTTATGAAATTAATTTTACAACTTTTCTTATAATTTTACAATATAAACTGACAATATTATTTAAGAAAAGAATGTTATCATTTAGTAATCTATACATACGTATAGAAAGTTTATAGTATCATTTAGCATGGATGTTTTAGGTTGATTTCAATACATCTCATGTTTTGGTTCTATCCGCATTTTTATCGGCTTTTCTTATATAAGAAATACAATATATTCCCCTTAAATTCAACATTTTTAACTTTTTTTACCAACCTCTAGCTATTTTAATCGAAAATACCAAAAGGCTTCAATATCAAGAGTTTAAGCGGATACGGATTTTGCTGCTTGGTAAATATTTTGTTGAAAAGTTAAATTATTAGACCTTGTCTCATCTCCATCTGTATTACGCAAGAGAGTATTAATAAGAGATGTTATAAACTTCTTTTATCAATGAATATGTTGTAGTTAAATATGCATACAACCAACCCCATAATTATATGAAAAGTTAATGTCAAAGATTTATTAGAAAATCTTCCAATAGTTGCTTCTATTTCCATTACTTATATATTACATTATTGTTACATAAGTGTTACAATTGATTTGTTCTTAAGAAAGCAATCTATAAAGGAGGAAGTGCGATATGTGTTTTAACTTTAGCTCATGTAACTTAAACGACCTATTAAAATTGATTTCTCAATACTGCAAATAAATTTGATTAAGATGGGCTGTCATACTTGGGGTAATTATCCTCCGTGTGACAGCCCAATATTTTTTATAGAACAGAGAGTTCGAGTAATATCTTCAAAAAAACAACACTTAAATGTAGCATTTATAAAAATGATTTGTCGATTTAACACAAGAGACATAGGAATAAATTCCTATGTCTCAAAATAATTATATCAACTTTTGCAAATAACCTTTCAAATCATCCATAGCATTGCTCATTACATTAAGCATTTTTTTCAATCCAATCTAAAAATGCAGATAAAAAGCTATCTAAAAAATCTTTTGTGTCATTGTTATTGATGACTCCATTTTCATCAATCAATGTATGGAAGCTTCCAATATAAGCTTCTGGCTGAGCCAATGTCAAGATATTCAAGAATGCTAATACCTGACGCAAATGATGATTTGCACCAAAGCCGCCAATTCCTCCTGGTGACTGACTAATTATTGCCCCTGGTTTACCATTCCATACATTTTCACCATAAGGTCGTGACCCTACATCAAGCGCATTCTTTAATGCAGCTGGAATGGAACGATTATGCTCAGGTGTAATAAATAACACGGCATCCAACGCTTTTACTTCATCACGAAATACGGTGTACTCTTTCACGTCTTCATTGTCACTGTCTTGATTATATAGAGGAAGTTTGCTTATATCAATCAATTTAAAATCATAACCTGCTGGTGCATGGTTCTTTATATAGTCTGCTATACTTCCTGAAAAAGAATTCTTTCTTAAACTACCACTAAAAACACCAATTGTCTTACTCATAACATATACCTCCATTCATTTATTTTTTATATTTATTATTTTACTGGTTACATACCGTGAATCTTGTGCGAATAAATTGTGGTTTTTCAATTTCATCTAGAATTCCAATTGCCATTGTTTCGCTTGTTACAATGGACTCTCCGCTTGATGATTTTAACAAATGATCTTTACCTATTACTGGAGTTGTAGCCCCTCCAGCAACAAAATTAGCCGATGGCGATACTCCCACCCAATTCACATTTTCAATACTTCGCAAGAAATTAAGAGTCTTATAAGCTTCAATCGGAATTGAAATCCAAGATTCTACTTCTGGAAAATGCTTTAGAGTTTCTAGAAATAAATTATCGTTTTCATCTAACAAACTGGCTGCACCAAGAATGAAAAATAATCTCGGACTTTCGGTTTCTCGAAACATTGCCACAAGCTTTGCTGCTAAATCCAAATGCAAATATGCTTTGTCAGGCGCTGTAGCAAAAGCATTGATAATAACATCAAACGCCTCTAAATCCTTTCTCGTCAACTCAAAAATATCTTTATCAATCACTTTTACATCTTCGCCAAATAAAGAAACAGCCTTTTCTTTGTGGCGAACAATTGCAGTCACTTCATGCCCACGAGATAAACTTTCTTTGTACAAGGCAGAACCTGCCATACCAGTTGCTCCAATAATTGCTAATTTCATAATTAGACCTCCTTATTTATTTAAATTCTTTTATAATATCTGCCAGTGTAACAGCAGCTAATTTTTGCTTCGTTGCATTTTGTATATCATCATAGACATCCTTTAACGTAATCTCAATCTTAGCTCCTATTGGACAGTTTTGATTGGTATTACCATGGATACTAAATAAATCCGTTTGATCTTCCACTGCAAAAAAGATATCCAGTAGTGTAATATCCTTTGCCTCCTTTGCAAGCCCCATTACTCCAAGTTTTGTACTTGTTTCAATGAATTTTGCTCTCTTTAATCGGCTCATCAATCGTCTTACGAGTGCTGGATTTGTATTAATGCTAGAGGCAATGTACTCTGATGTTACGGGCTTTTCTCCCATTAATGCGATTACACTTAATATATGAATACTAACTGATAGTTTTGTTGAATACATAAGTTTCTCCTTTTGTAACTATTATAGTTACAAATAATTTATTTGTCAATCACTATTAATGATAAAGATTTATCACTATTCTTAGAGTGAATCATCGTTATGAGTATTTAATAGTATATTTTATTCATAAAAAACTATACTTTTCTTAAAGCAAATCTTCCAATAGTTTCATTTATTTCCACCACTTATATATTACAATATTGTTACATAAGTGTTACAATTAAATTGTTCTTAAGAAAGCAATCTAAAAAGGAGGATATGCGATATGTGTTTTAACTTTAGCTCATGTAACTTAAGTGACTTATTAAAATTGATTTCTCAATACTGCAAATAAATTGAATTAAAAAGAGCTGCCACTAGAGAATTAATCTCTGGTATGGCAGCCCTAAACTTTTATAGCATTTATCTAATTATGTAATTGTAATTTATTTATTCTGTCTATTTACTAGCGTCCTTTAAAAGCTACTGCATCAACCTGAAAGGCTATTCCATCTCTAATAAATCTCGTTTCATATGCTTTTCTTGCTGGATATTTGCTATGAAATCTTTCTTTAATAATATCTCCTAAATATAATAATTCATTGATATCTCTAAACAAACAATCCATTTGTACAACAGATTCCAATGTCAAGCCTATTCTTTCAAGTCTCTCACTTAAAACATCAAAAGCACCGTTAATTTGGTTCTCTATCGATTCCCCTTCATTTTTCATACAATAGCTAATGTAAACATAATCCCCAGCCTCTACAACTGCAGAATGTGCCCACATCTCATCAATTTCTGTTCTGATAATTTCTTTCATTTTTACCCTTCCATATTTTTATTTAAACTGATTCAAAAAATCTTTACTGTATAATTATCTACTTGGTTCATAATTCATTCCTAATAGAGGAAAACTCTGTTTCATTACATAGATATAATGCTACTTTATTTTAAGTTTATACAAGCCACTTGTTGGTTCTAGAATGAATCCATTTCTTTCAAGAAGTTTTATTGAAACAATATTTTCTGGAACAGGATCAGCAACAATTTGCACAGGTTTTTCAAGTGAATTTATTAACTGACATAATTTCTGTATAATTTCACTACCTATCCCTTTCTTAAGAAAGATTTCTTCACCGATGAGATAGTCTATGGCAAAAGTACCCTGAGGCTCATTATCCCATTCAAAGCCTTCTGGTGCATGGGAACAATCAAAATACTGACAAAATCCTATGGGCGTGTTCTGATACATGACTATATAATGCTTTAGCCAATTAAAATCACCGCTATCATTTTGAATTTCCACCAACCATTCGTCTGGCTCACCATACCATTTTTTTATATAATCTTTGTTCAACCACACTTCTAAAATAGAAATATCTTTTCTATTTGCCTGACGCAGGGAAATCTCATTCTTGTCAATTATTCCAGACATGTATTAATCCTCCTATCATTTTGCTATTCTATCAAAAGGCTCACAAAGCGCATACTATTTCATGCATTATCATCAAGTGTATGAAAAAATTATATCTTTTTTTTGAAACTGTTATCTTTCTATTTTCTTAAATACAAGTACTATTCCAACAGCAACCAGTAATATTCCAACTATAATTCCTAAGATACTTGGTTCGTCCCCAAGCTTACCAGCAAAAAAAACTGAGGTTGGCCCATCTTTTCCGCCAATTATTGATACTGCTATGTTATTCTTTACCTTTAAAAAAATTCCAATTACTGCGATAATTACTCCTACTACAATTGCTCCCATTCCTATTATCTTCTTTATCATTAGACTCCTCCCAAAATTCATTTATTTTATATAGTACCCTTATTGTAACATAATTTTACTAATACTAATTGACAAAAAGATATAAAATAAGGTGCACTAGAAGATATCTACTAATGCACCTTGAAATTATCATTTTTCTATTATACTAATGTTATGTAATGTAGCAATAATATATAAATATATCATTTTTACACTATTTCTATATTATCCTAATATACACCTTTACTGCATTTCTTAGAATTTACCAGCGTTAGCCGCTTCCTCAATAGAAACTGCAACCGCAACAGTCATACCAACCATAGGGTTGTTTCCTGCTCCGATTAGACCCATCATCTCAACGTGAGCTGGTACAGAAGAAGAACCTGCAAACTGAGCGTCAGAGTGCATACGTCCCATCGTATCAGTCATACCATAAGAAGCTGGACCTGCTGCCATGTTATCTGGGTGAAGTGTTCTACCAGTACCACCACCAGAAGCAACTGAAAAATATTTCTTTCCTTGTTCCATACATTCTTTTTTGTATGTACCTGCAACTGGATGCTGGAATCTTGTAGGGTTCGTTGAGTTACCAGTAATAGAAACGTCAACGCCTTCTTTATGCATGATTGCTACACCTTCTGTAACATCATTTGCACCATAGCAGTTAACTTTAGCACGAAGACCTGTTGAATAGGATTTTCTAAATACTTCTTTTACTTCTCCAGTATAGTAATCCATTTCAGTCTCAACATATGTAAATCCATTGATTCTTGAAATAATTTGAGCCGCATCTTTTCCAAGACCATTTAAGATAACACGTAATGGCTCTTTACGAACTTTGTTTGCTTTTTCAGCGATGCCGATTGCACCTTCTGCTGCCGCAAAAGACTCATGACCAGCTAAGAAAGCAAAACATTTTGTTTCTTCTTCTAATAACATTTTGCCAAGGTTACCATGTCCTAAACCAACTTTACGTTGATCTGCAACAGAACCCGGAATACAAAATGACTGAATTCCTTCTCCGATAGCTGCTGCTGCGTCAGAAGCTTTTCTACATCCTTTTTTAATCGCAATTGCTGCACCTACAATGTAAGCCCATTTTGCGTTTTCAAAACAGATTGGCTGAATTGCTTCTACTTGTTTATATACATCCAAACCAGCATCTTTGGTAATTTTTTCTGCTTCTTCAATAGAAGAAATACCATAGCTGTTTAATACTGCATCAATTTGTTTAATTCTTCTTTCATATGATTCAAATAAAGCCATTTTTTATTTCCTCCTTCTACTATTCTGCTCTTGGGTCAATAATTTTAACTGCATCTGCTACACGACCGTACTGACCCTTAGCTTTTTCATAAGCTGTATTAGGATCATCACCCTTTTTGATAAAATCAGTCATCTTACCAAGACTTACGAATTGGTAACCAATGATTTGATCTTCTTCATCAAGTGCAATACCTGTTACATAACCTTCTGCCATTTCAAGGTAGCGAGGACCTTTTTTAAGCGTTCCGTACATTGTACCAACCTGAGATCTAAGTCCTTTTCCTAAATCTTCAAGACCTGCTCCGATTGGAAGTCCATCTTCTGAGAAAGCGGATTGTGTTCTACCATATACAATCTGTAAGAATAATTCTCTCATAGCTGTATTAATAGCATCACATACTAAATCTGTATTTAAAGCTTCAAGAATGGTTCTTCCTGGTAAAATTTCAGCTGCCATAGCTGCTGAATGTGTCATACCTGAACATCCAATGGTTTCAACCAATGCTTCTTGAATCAAACCTTCTTTTACATTAAGAGTTAACTTACAAGCTCCCTGTTGAGGTGCACACCAGCCTACACCGTGTGTTAAACCTGATATATCAGTTACTTCCTTTGCCTTAACCCATTTTGCTTCTTCTGGAATTGGTGCAGCACCATGATTGACACCCTGTGCTACTGGACACATGTTTTCTACTTCGTGAGAATAAATCATTTTAAGACTCCTTTCAAATATGTAAATTGTTGACCTTTCCTTGCTTGGAAGGACTTTTTCAACCTATCATGTGCGGTGTTAACATTGATATTTATTTAACACCGCACTTTAAACCATTCTCTCACAAAACACACAAATAGTCTAGTTGTTTTTGAGATTTTTTTTCAGTATTCTTTTCAAAACGACAAAATTCATGAAACAAAAAGCAGGAAATGAATAAAAATCATTCTTCTCCTGCTTTCTACCTACCTTATTTAGTTACTTTCGTTACTAAAACACAGTTTGGTGTATCAATCTTGATTGGTTTTCCATTCATAATTAATACTCCCTTCTCGTAATCAATTGAGAATATTGTAATCGTATTTGATTCATGATTCAAAGACATCAAATGCTTTCCATCTGGGAAAAACTCAATATCCTTTGGATACTCCCCACTAATTGGTAATACATTCTTTCTTTGAAGCATTCCCGTTTCATGATCAATTTCATAAATTCCAACACTATCATCACCTGCATTAGAACAAAAAATATAATTATTATCAGGTGAAAATTTAATTGCTGCCGCTGCGCAACCATCATCGCAATGTGTTTCAGCAGTAGAAATTGTCTGAATCAATTCAAACTTTGGAGATTTTTCTGTTGCAGCGTAAGTATATACGTTAATATAGTTCTTTAATTCACACATCAAATATGCATATTTTCCATCTTTACTAAATAACAATGTTCTTGGTGCGGATTCTAAATCGCATCTTAAAAAGTCAACTAATTTAATCTTACCAGTATCTTTATTAAATTTATAAATCTTTACATGATCCACACCCAAATCAACCGCACATAAAAATCTCTCATCTGGAGTTAATGTAGCGCAACTTACATGAGGCCTAAAATTACGTTCTGCAACGCTTCCAAGTCCTTTATGAAACACACCGTCTGATATTTTACCAACACTACCATCTTCATTTAGTTCAAGTACTGTAACTTTTCCATCATGATACCCAGCAACAAAAAGATATTTGTCTTCTGAATCTGTTTCCAGGTAACATCCTCTCATTCCTTCAATTGGTGCCACATTAATCGGTTTTAAATCACCGTCTGGTAATACCTCATAGGATTTAACACCTTCATCTGCAATTGAATACAAATACTTACCGCTTTTTGAAAAAGCCATGTCAGAAGGGTTGTTAATCTTTTCAACTCTTCTCTCCACCATACTTCCTGCTTGTACATCCAAATCATAAATATGAATTCCTAAGCTGCTTCCATGTGTATATGTACCTACATATGCAACATATTTTTCCTTATTCATGTAACTTTCCTCCATAATACATTACGTGATTAACATCACTACATTAATCTAACTATATATTATCATATTTTTTTCATTTGTTAAATGTATTATAATCAAACTTTATAATAATTATTTCAAATTTGAGTAGACAATCCCCTCTTTTTGAAATACGCTAAGAAAACAGATCCAATTAAATTAATTCGTTATAACGTTTGATATACAACTTCTTGACCAGTTGTACTGCCACCATATAGCCTATTAAAAGTAATACAAACCATGGTATAAAACGCACTGGTAATGGCGACATGTCTAAACCAATTGCTATATCAGAAAATGCAACAACACAAGCAATAATTCCAACTATAAACGTTGATAAAGTCAATTCATTCGATGACATGCTTTCTATAAATGGTGTCTTTGAAGTTCGAATCATATGAATGATAATGATTTGTGAAAGAGTTCCAAATATGAACCAACCAGCTTGAAACAAGGGAGCCTTTCCCAGAGTGTTTGCATCCATAACAAACCAAAGGATTGCAAAACAAAGGATATCAAATATTGAACTTACAGGTCCTAACCAATACATAAAGTTTCTAACACTTCTTGTATTCCATGATTTAGGTTCTATTAGGTAATTCTCATCGATATTGTCAAAAGGCATACCTATTTGTGCAAAATCATTTAATAAATTTTGTGTCAAAAGTTGTACTGGTAAGATAGGTAAGAAGGGTAAAAATAAGCTAGCAAATAGAATGGAAATAATATTCCCAAAGTTACCACTGGTAGCCATTTTTATATACTTCATTATATTTCCAAAGGTCTTTCGTCCTTCTAAAACTCCACGTTCCAATACCATCAAGTCCTTTTCAAGCAGTACTATATCAGCTGTTTCTTTCGCGATATCCACTGCAGTATCTACAGAAATCCCTACATCTGCTCGCCTTAATGCTGGAGCATCATTGATACCGTCTCCTAGGAAACCAACTGTATGACCAATGGATTGTAAGACGGATATCACTCGTGTCTTTTGCGAAGGTGCTAATTTAGCAAAAAGATTACACTCTTCTACAGCTTTAGATAGTTCTAAATCAGTCATAGCCTCAATATCGCCACCCGTATATACAACATTGGTAGCAATTCCAACTTCATTGCAAACGTTAATTGCTACACCTTCACTATCCCCTGTTAAAACAACTGTACGAACCTTATGTTCTTCTAATGCTTTAATAGCTGGGGTTGCACTCTTTTTCGGTGGGTCTAAAAAGCCCATAAATCCAATTAACACCATATCACTTTCATCCGCAATACTAAAATGTTCACTATCGGGTATATTGTTCTTTTGAGCAACAGCAATCATTCGTAGACCTTGGTGGTTATAAGTTTCATATGTTTCCTTAGCGATTGCTAGTTTTTCATCATCTAGAGGATAAACCTTACCATCTAATTCAATGAAAGAAGAAATGGAAAGCATCTCTTCTACTGCACCTTTCGTAATTAACTGACATTTGCCTGTCTTGTCTTCAAGAACAACGCTCATACGTCGACGGTTAAAGTCAAAGGGAACCTCGTCAACAACCTCATAATTATTAAGTATACTATCAAATTTATATCCCTCTGCACGATTTATAATAGCAAAATCAATTAGGTTTTTCAAACCTGTTTGAAAGTATGAATTTAAATATGCATGTCTAAGTACTCGCCTGTCATCATCACCATTCAAATTCATATAGCGTTCAACGACGATTTTATCCTCAGTTAACGTACCTGTCTTATCCGTGCACAAAACATCCATCTCCCCAAAAGACTGGATGGCACTGGTACTGCGGACAATAACCTTTTGCTTGGCCATGTTTTGTGCACCAACAGCGAGGGTGGAATTAGTAATAACCGGAAGCATCTCAGGTGTTAAACCAACAGCAATGCTTATGGCAAATACAAGAGAAGTCCCCCAGTCTCCCTTATTAAAGGCATTAATAACAAAGACAACAGGCACTATAATTAACATCATGCGAATCAGCATTTGACTGATATCTTCTACGCCACGCTCAAAGCTATTTTTTGCACGATCTCCTGTTAGTGAACCAGCCATGGATCCAAAGTAGGTAGAATCCCCTGTTGCAAGTACAACACCACGGGCACTACCACTAATCATGTTTGACCCCATAAAACCTATATTTTCTAAATCCGTTAAACTCATATCCTTATCGTTTAATGTATGAGAGAATTTTTCTACTGGTGTTGATTCGCCAGTCAATGCAGATTGTGCGATAAAGGTATCCCTTGTTTGAATAAAACGTATATCTGCTGGTAGCACATCACCAGCTCCTAGGTGAACAATGTCACCAGGCACCACTTGATTTTGAGGAATTTGAATTAATGTTGCATCTCGGTAAACGTGACTCGTGTTGTTAATTTGATTGGTTAACTTTTCAATTGCCTTACTTGAAGATTGACTCTGTATAAAAGAAATCGTACTAGATACAAAAACAAGTAAGATAATAATAGCAAATGTAAAAAAATCTTTTCGGGCAGGAATTACAATGTCCGTAATAAACGTAACCACTGCAATTACTATTAAAATAACGTTAAATGGATTGATAATTGCTTCAAAAAGTTTTGACCACACTGTATCTTTATAACCTTCTGAGATTTGGTTAGGTCCAAATTCTTCTAATCTACTATCAGCCTCTTTGGTAGTTAGCCCTTCGTTTTGAGTTTTAAAGATATCAATTACTGCTGTGAGATCCATTGTTGCATAACTGGAAATGTTTGGACTATTTCTTATGATTTCCTTGTTGGGTGTTTTAATCTTTTTCATGATACATCTTCCTTTCTAGAACTGTCCAGCCAAATGTAGGCAGAATAAACATCTAGAAACCCTCTCCAACAATGAATGAAGTGAGAATGATTTTTAAATCATTCATCTACCTAGTAAAAACATTATGACTTTTACAGTGTTTTTTATTTTGTTTTTACAACGAGGGAGATCATCCATCACTTCTTGCTCCTTTCTTAATACAATAAAAAAACATCCACATAAAAATTGTCTAAGGCAAAATAGCTCTAGACAAAATGGTAGATGTTTCTAATATTTAATCTCTATTACGTTTTTAACGTTCAAGCTTTAGCTTCGCTAGACATGAACTTGCTCTAGTTGAAACCTTGATCGATAACAACTGTTGACCAGTGCAGAATGTCTCCATCCTTTTACGGCGGCAATCTTAATTCTAGCGGTAGCCTCACCTACCTTAATTGTAAAATCAACTTAAATCATAAGCTATAATGATAAGTCTGTCAAGTTTTCTGATTCTAGTTATAAATAAGAAAATTATATATACTCTAATATAATAACCGACAATTCTTGCAAATTCCTGTGTAAATAGTATAACCATTTATTCACTTGTTTTAAAATTCAATACATACAATTATTTTCATTTTTTTACTGCTTATTTTTGTTGATTCTACTGTTGACACATGACATTTTATGAGTATAATATATCTAGTGTGTAGTTTAGGTATAGTAAACTTTTTGTATAGTTTTACTATTTATTTAGAAAGGAAATATTTCAATGCAAATAGGAAGCAAGCTAAAAGAACTTAGAGTATTAAAAAATCTTACTCAAGAAGAATTAGCCGATCGTGCAGAATTGTCTAAGGGATTCATATCTCAGATTGAGCGTGATTTAACTTCCCCTTCTATTGCTACGCTTGTCGATATATTACAATGCCTTGGAACAGATTTGAAGGATTTCTTTAATGATAAATCAGATGAGCAGATTGTTTTTAAACAAAGTGATTATTTTGAAAAGATAGACTCTGAGCTTGGCAACAAAATAGAATGGATTATTCCAAATGCGCAAAAAAACATTATGGAACCCATACGACTTACATTAGAACCAGGTGGTTCTACCTATCCAGATAATCCGCATGAGGGTGAAGAATTCGGTTATGTCTTACATGGAAGTATATCAATTAATATAGGAAATAAAATACATAAAGTAAAAAAAGGGGAATCATTTTATTTTACCCCAAATGCAAAACATTATATTGTGGCAAATGCCAAAACAGGGGCAACGCTTATATGGGTAAGTACTCCGCCAAATTTTTAGAACACAGGAGAGATGAAAAGTGAGCAATAACTTAATTGATTTAATCAATATTACCAAATCCTTTGACAACCAGCTAGTTTTAGATGACCTCAATTTATCTGTAAAAGAAAATGAGTTTGTTACTTTACTAGGGCCCAGTGGATGTGGTAAGTCTACCACCCTTGGAATACTTGGTGGTTTTCAACAACCCGATAAAGGGGAAGTTATTTTTGGCGGTACTAACATTACCAATCTTCCACCGAATAAAAGAGCTTTAAATACAGTATTTCAAAAATATGCACTTTTCACTCATATGTCAATTGCTGAAAATATTGCATTTGGATTGAAGATAAAAGGAAAATCAAAGCAATACATACAAGATAAGATAAAATATGCTTTAAAGTTAGTAAATCTTGAAGGTTATGAGAACCGTATGCCTAATTCATTAAGTGGCGGTCAACAACAACGTATTGCTATCGCCCGTGCTATTGTAAATGAACCAAAAGTTTTGCTTTTGGATGAACCTTTAGGAGCTCTTGATTTAAAGCTTCGCCAAGATATGCAATACGAACTAATTCGTTTGAAAAATGAGCTTGGCATTACCTTTATCTATGTAACACATGATCAAGAAGAAGCTTTGACTATGTCTGACACCATTGTTGTAATGAACCAAGGTTACATTCAACAAATTGGAACACCAGAAGATATTTATAACGAGCCACAAAATGCATTTGTAGCTGATTTTATTGGTGAAAGTAATATATTGCCTGCTATTATGCTTCAAGATAAGCTTGTAAAAATATTAGATGCAAAATTTCCTTGCGTTGATACTGGTTTTGGAATCAATACACCCGTAGATGTTGTCATTCGTCCTGAGGACATTGATTTAGTAAAGCCAGAAGAAGGAACGATTCAAGGTGTAGTAACACATCTCATATTTAAAGGTGTGCATTATGAAATGGAAGTAATGGCAAACGGACACGAATGGTTGGTACACAGTACCGATTTATTTCCAGTTGGTACTAAGGTTGGAATTCATGTTGATCCTTTTGATATTCAAATCATGAACAAACCTGCATCCGAAGATGAGGAGGCGGTGATCATCAATGAATAAAAAATGGTTATCAGGTCCTTATCTTTTTTGGGCCATTTCCTTTATAATCATACCATTAGTCATGATACTTTACTATGGACTTACTACGAAAGATGGTTCCATTACATTTGAAAACATATTACAGATTACGACAAACACCAACGTAAAAGCATTGGTTCTTGCTCTTTTGCTTTCCATCGTCAGTACCATTATCTGCCTGATTCTTGCTTATCCATTGGCAATGATCTTAAACCAATTAGATGTGAATCAAAATAGCTTTATTGTTTTAATTTTTATATTACCTATGTGGATGAACTTTTTGCTTCGTACATTAGCTTGGCAGACCTTACTGGAGAAAACAGGAGTTATTAATAGTGTATTAACCCTTTTACATTTACCTACATTAAATATCATTAATACTCCTTATGCCATAGTACTTGGAATGGTTTATAATTTTCTACCGTTTATGGTTCTTCCTATTTATAATATTTTGATTAAGATTGATCCAAATGTTATTAATGCCGCAAAAGATTTAGGGGCTAATAGCTTTTTGACCTTTTACAAAGTAATTTTACCGCTTAGCTGGCCTGGTGTAATTAGTGGGATTACTATGGTATTTGTACCATCGCTCACAACATTTGTAATCTCTGATTTATTAGGAGGAAGTAAAATCCTTCTTATTGGAAATGTCATAGAGCAAAAATTTACTCAAGCAAATAATTGGAATGCAGGTTCTGGATTGTCCTTAGTTCTTATGGTATTTATTTTACTAAGTATGGCAATATTATCTAAATACGACAAAGATGGGGAGGGACTGATATAATGAAAAAATTTCTATCTAAGTTCTATCTCACTTTGATTTTTATACTGCTTTACGCTCCGATTGCGACTCTTATTGTGTTATCCTTTAACGCTTCAAAGACACGTGCAAAATGGGGTGGTTTTACTCTGAAGTGGTATTTTGAATTGTTTCAAAATGATGCAATCTTAGAAGCACTTTCAAACACTCTAATCATTGCCTTTTTATCTGCTTTGATTGCAACGGTGATTGGTACTGCTGCTTCCATTGGTATTAACGCAATGAATCGTCATCTAAAGACAATTTTTATGAGTGTCACGAATATACCAATGCTAAATGCTGATATTGTAACAGGAATTTCATTGATGCTTTTGTTTATTGCATTTGGTGTACGATTTGGGTTTTCTACCATACTGTTAGCACACATTACGTTTAATATACCTTATGTTATTTTAAGTGTTATGCCAAAGCTAAAGCAAATCGACCAAAACACATATATGGCTGCCCTTGATCTTGGCGCATCGCCTTTTTATGCTTTTTACAAAGTTATCGTACCTGATATATTACCAGGTATTTTATCAGGCTTTTTATTATCCTTTACTATGTCATTGGATGATTTTATCATTACTCATTTTACAAAAGGTTCTGGCATCGATACACTTTCTACGAAAATTTATGCTGAAGTTCGAAAAGGAATTAAACCAGAAATGTATGCCTTGTCAACACTACTATTTGTATCTGTTTTATTTTTATTAATCGCTGTAAACAAAGTTCCAAAACAGCGAAAAGAAAGTTAGTTTAGGAGGATTTTAATATGAAAAAATGGTTTTTATTCATCGCTACAACAGCACTTGCGATTTCAGCTCTCACTGGTTGTGGTGGCAAGAACTCAGCAAGTGATGCAAATAAAGTATACGTCTATAACTGGGGTGAATACATTGATCCAGAAGTATTAGACATGTTTCAGGAAGAAACGGGTATCGAAGTTGTCTATGATGAATTTGAAACAAACGAAATTATGTACCCAAAAGTTGCATCAAGTGGTGTATCTTATGATGTCGTTTGTCCTTCTG
This sequence comes from Candidatus Galacturonatibacter soehngenii, assembly GCF_008830185.1. Lineage (GTDB taxonomy): Bacteria > Bacillota > Clostridia > Lachnospirales > Lachnospiraceae > Lachnotalea > Lachnotalea soehngenii. Next base: position 217,609 of record NZ_WAGX01000004.1, on the reverse strand, counting down.
ATTACATGATTGAGCGAATGATACAAGATGATTTGTTAGCAGAACTTAATTATGATAACATTCCAAATCTTTCTAATATTGATCAGACGTATTTAGATCAGGCAAAACAATTTGACCCAGAAAATAAATACAGTGTGCCTTATTGCTGGGGAACGGTAGGAATCCTATACAACAAAACCATGGTAGATGAACCTGTGGATAGTTGGTCTATTCTATGGGATGAAAAATATAAAGATAGTATACTAATGCAAGATAGTGTACGTGATGCATTTGCAGTTGCACTAAAATCCTTAGGCTACTCCATTAACTCTACAGATGCTAATCAGTTAAATGAGGCAAAGGAATTATTGATTCAACAAAAACCTTTGGTTCAAGCATATGTTATTGATCAAGTTCGTGATAAAATGATCGGAAACGAAGCAGCTCTTGGTGTTATTTATTCTGGTGAAGCAATCTTTACACAACGTGAGAATCCTGACTTAGAATATGTCATTCCAAAAGAAGGCTCTAATGTTTGGATTGATGGTTGGGTAATTCCAAAAACAGCTGAACATAAAGAAAATGCAGAGAAATTTATTAACTTCTTATGCCGTGATGACATTGCACTTAAAAACTTTGAATACATTACGTATTCTACTCCTAATAAAGCCGCAAGAGAACTCATTGAAGATGAAGATATCAAAAATAGCGAAGTAGCTTTTCCTACTGCTGATATGTTAAAAGATTGTGAAACCTATCAATATCTTGGTTCAGAAAATGATGATTTATTTTCCACTCTCTGGAATGAAGTAAAATCAAATTAACGTATATCGAATGCTAAGATAGAAACATACAAAAAAAGAATTCCTAAAGCAAAATGTTTAGGAATTCTTTTTTTATTCATGAATAAATTCTTCTATATTCTCCTGCCTTATGTCAATATGCTTTTGTGTTTTGTTATCATATAGTTCGACATACATTGGCTTTCACACTTTCGCATTTAACTTTACGATTATCCAATCGTATTGGTTAATTTACCAATTCCTTCGATCTCACAAGTAACGACATCGCCTTTTTTAAGAAAACGCGGCGGTACAAACCCCATTCCCACTCCTGCAGGTGTTCCCATAGAAATAATCGTTCCAGCTTTTAACGTCATACCCTTTGAAAGTTCACTCACAACATGAGCAATTCCAAATATAAGTAATTCTGTATTACTATCTTGTCTTAGTTCACCATTGACATAACTTTTAATATCTAGCTTTGGTGGATAATCAAATTCATCTTTTGTTACAATTACTGGTCCTAAAGGTGTAAAACCATCTAGACTTTTACCAAAATACCATTGCTTATGAGCCGTCTGCAAATTTCGTGCACTGACATCATTCATGATAGTATAGCCAAAGATATAGTCAAAAGCATCTTCTTTTTTTACATTCTTTGCATCTTTTCCAATAATGAAAGCAAGTTCTGCTTCATAATCAAGGCTATCTACCAATCCTTCGTACCCTGGAATTTCACCCCCATCTGCTACCGCTTCATTTACTCTTTTTGAAAAGTAAACAGCATGTGGACGTTCCCCTCCAAAGGCTTCTTGTTTATATCTAGCTGATTCTTCTGCATGTGCCATATAATTAATTCCTAAACAAATTATATCCTGTCTTGGCTGGGTAATGGGAGCTACTTTAATTATTTTGTCACTGGCAACAAATTGATCATGCTCCTTTTCTGCCTTACTTTTTAACAATTCTAATTCTGCGCTTGAGATGTTTTCAATCAGATCATTCATCGTTGGGTAATTGATATCAAATTGGCTAATAGGATATATTCTTTGCCCATCTTGACTTACTATTCCAATTATTTCATTTCCACTTTCTTTTAACTTATAGGTAATTAATTTCATTTTTTCCTCCCGAGATGCCTATTACTTACATGCCTATTTATCTTATTAGTATATCACTTAATTCTTAATCTCTCTAGTGAAACTTTTCTTTTGACCCAAACTATTCAATGGAATATACCGTGTTTTTATCAATTCCTTGTGCATACTCAAACGTAATCGTATCACCTTCATTAAATTTAATAATATTAATATAATCTACCACTGGAACATCAAAGATAGCATTCGATCCTGTTACCATAATATAGTAGTGTGTATTTCCATCTATAACCGCCTGTGCAATCTTTGTGATTTCTCCTGTTATCTTTTGTATCTCTTGACTTACTTCATTCGTAATCCCATTGGAACTTAGAAGTGAAATGTATTGTTTTTCACACTCCAATACGCTATCACCAATTGCCACAATTTGATATCTTTTTATATTTACCATCGCATACTTTTTCACAAGTCCCGCTTCATCTTTCAAAGCAATAAAATACGTAGGTTCACTTCCAATATTTAATAATAACGGAAAAGTGGCTTTGTATCCTAAATGTTGCACCTGCCCCTCTGCAGACGACATAGCCGAATACTCCTCTGCTCCCTCAATGCTATAAAAACGTGTTTCTCTTGTTCTTTGGTTCATTAATACAAAACCAACATTGGATTCATCTCCACTGACTGAAGTGACTCCAGTGTATACCCATACATCATCTTCCATTGCCAGATAGTTATATCCATCTGATGTCTTTAAACAATCTCTTTGGCTAAGCAAGGTATTCAAGTACCCATGCTTTAATGTACCATGATAGTCATATTGTTGAATCAAAAGTTCAGCAGAAAACACTCTATCTATCCATGTTGGAACTTCCGTAATATCATAATCTATCGTTTCACCTGTTACAGCATTACAAAGAACCACTCTTCCTATGGTTTCTCCTCCAAATAATCCAATGGTATATTTTTTTACCGGACAAACCCAATATGGAACTCCCGAATCGTCAATTTCAAAGTTAAAGCTATCAAATATATAAGTCGGATAAGAAAAACGCATGTGGCGATAAATATAACGATTAAAATACTCGCTTTCCGAATACCTGATTCCTTGATTTAATTTCACAAGTTCAACATTTTGATCCGTCATATTAATTTTTATATAAGCTGGAATTCCTTCCTTATGATTCGTTAACCATTTTATTGGACTTGCATATTCTAATGGTGTCACTCGTGTTGGTGCACCTTGATAATTAATCTGCGTATATAAACTGCTTACTTCAAATTGTGATACCATATTGACCATACTACCCATTTTTCGATTACCAAGAAGTTCTGCGGAATCCTTATCAAGAATTGGTATTTGATGAAAGGATACCTCTTTGATATCTGTTTGAAATTCCCTGTCATTTACATTTAATAATTGTTGATATTTGGCTGCATTTACAATTGGAGAAGATAAAATACTTCCAATAATAAAAACAAGTATAAAAATTCCAGTAACAACAAAACCCACTTTTACAATCGGAGTATTTTTCATATCCTTTTGCGATTTGGCAAAAGCAAAGGTCAGCAATACAAAAAATAATACAACACCACCAATTATAAATATCCAAAATCCTCTTGAATGAATGTTAATAGCAGGAATTGTAATATAGTAATAAAGAAATCCTATCAAAACTGCTAACAGTAAAATACCAATTTTTCTTAATGCTTTTTTCATAATTACTCCTTTTAATGTTATTTCAAATCATTATACACTCTTATTCTATAGTAATTTTTAACATTACACAATCTCTATTTATTATCTTTCCTAAAAACCAAAAAGAACATACTTTAAATGAAGTTATGGTATCATTGCATTATATTATCATATAATATTATAACTCAATTAATAAGGATTAATATGACAATACACATAGTAACATCTGGGGAGACCCTTGAGTCCATAGCAAATGATTATGGAATTTCTATAGAAAAACTCATGTATGATAATGGAATTACTAGCCCGACTAACCTAGTCGTTGGACAGTCTATTGTGATAGCATTGCCAGAAACTACTTATATCATTAAAGATGGGGATACATTAGAACAAATAGCCAAAAACAATGAATTATCCGTAATTGAATTATTAGCTAACAATCCCTATTTATTTGATGAAAAATATTTATATCCAGGGGATACTATTATCATCAAATATCCAAAAAAAGAGTCAATTACTACACATGGTAATACAGTCCCTACTATTAATAAAACTACTCTAATGAAAACTTTACCCTATTTAACTTATTTATCGATTCTAAATTATACTGCGACCAAAGAGGGGTTCATCAAACAGTATTATGACGAAACAGAGATCGTTAATATGGCAAAATCCTATGGAGTTGCTCCACTCATGTTATTAACTACCTTAACCCTCCAAGGTGAAGCAAATATTACGACCGATTTTCATTTATTACTAAACAAGGAATTTCAAAAGGTACAAATAGAAAACATATTAAGAATTTTAAAAGAAAAAGGGTATTGGGGATTAAACATTTCCATACAATATATTAGTCTTTCCAATCTATCGTTATATGAAGAATATTTTACAAATGTAGTAAACCGTTTAAACACAGAAGGCTATCAGGTATTTGTTACAATTAACCCTAATATAAAATTTACGAATAATAAAGTAGAGTTTGAAAAAATAGATTACTCGACAATCAACGAATTAGCACATAATATTATATTTACAAGTTATGAATGGGCATTTAACGCAAACCCACCTTCCCCGATTACTTCTGTTTATCAAACCAAAGTGTTTTTGGACTTTATTCTTAGTTTCATTCCACCAGATAAGGTAATTATTGGAATTGCAACATTAGGTTATGATTGGGAACTTCCATATGTATCAGGTATTTCTGATGTAAACGTCATTTCATATAATAATGTCAATAATTTAGCGAAAGCTTATAACATCAACATACAATTTGATGAACTATCGCAAACTCCCTACTTCACTTATAAAAAAAATCAGTATGAAGATCATGCGATTTGGTTTATTAACGCTAAAACAATTCAAGGAATATTAAATCTGGTTTCTGAGTACCATCTAAATGGCATTAGTGTCTGGAATATCACTGTTTATAATCCTCAATTGTGGCTTATAATTAATTCTCAATATATCATTGAAAAAGTTACTTTATAATGAACAAATCTTCTGAATGCATACCGTACAAAGAAAGGCAGCCCCACGCTGCCCTTTCTTTTCTTTCGTTATAATATATCAATATATTCACCTGCTAATGCCTTATTCATACTACGTACTGCACAAAACTTTCCACACATAGAACAAGTATCTTCATGCTCAGGCTTTCGATCTTCTCGTATTGCTTTTGCTGTGGCTGGATCAATGGCACAAGCCCATTGTGCTTCCCAATCGAGTTCTCTTCTTGCATCTGCCATTTTATCATCAATCTCTCTTGCCCCTCTCACGCCCTTTGCAATATCTGCCGCATGCGCCGCTATTTTAGATGCAATGATTCCTTGCTTTACGTCTTCAAGATTTGGCAAGGCAAGATGCTCTGCTGGTGTGACATAGCATAAAAATGCAGCTCCTGCTGATGCTGCAATTGCTCCTCCTATGGCAGAAGTAATATGATCATAGCCTGGTGCAATATCCGTAACTAACGGCCCTAATACATAAAATGGTGCTCCCATGCAAATCGTTTGTTGAATCTTCATATTTGCTTCGATTTGATCAATTGGCATATGTCCAGGACCTTCCACCATAACCTGTACATCCTTCTCCCACGCTCGTTTCGTTAATTCCCCTAATCTTACCAACTCCTCAATCTGGCATACGTCAGAGGCATCCGCAAGGCATCCTGGGCGACAAGCATCTCCAAGTGATATCGTTACATCATATTCTCTACAAATGTCAAGAATATCATCATAGTACTCATAAAACGGATTCTCTTTTCCCGTCATACTCATCCATGCAAAAACAAGAGAACCTCCTCTTGATACAATATTCATCTTTCTCTTATGCTTTTTAATCTGTTCTATTGTTTTTCTGGTTATACCGCAATGTAATGTTACAAAATCTACTCCATCTTCTGCATGAAGACGAATGACATCAATAAAATCCTTAGCTGTTAAATGTGCTAAATCTTTTTGAAAATGGATAACTGAATCATAAATTGGAACCGTACCTATCATAGCGGGACACTCTTTTGTCAATTTTCGTCGAAACGGAATGGTATCTCCATGAGAAGATAAATCCATTATGGAGTGTGCACCAAGCTCTACTGCAGACATTACTTTTTTCATTTCTACATCCATGTCCTTACAATCACGTGATACACCTAGATTGACATTGATCTTGGTACGAAGCATGCTACCAACACCTTCTGGATCAATGCAGGTATGATTCTTATTGGCACAAATAACCACTTTTCCCTCTGCCACCAAAGGTAGTAGTTCCTCTGTTGCCATTCTCTCCTTTTCTGCTACCTTTTGTAGCTCATTGGTAATGATTCCTTTTCTTGCTGCTTCCATCTGTGTTGCATAATTTCTCATTTGATTATCCTCCTATTGACAGGTCTACCCTTCTAATGATTTGCCAACTTAAGAGAAATGCAATGATACATTTATGTTTATTATGGACTGCTACCTTTAAGGAACGTTCTATGAACATTCCAATTATATAAAAAAAAAGAGTCCATAACACCCACATAGTGTATGAACTCAAAAAATTTCATTTCTTCCCTACGTTGGCATTATCCAAATCAGGTTATAGGTCGAAGTTCGATTACTTCCTCTCAGCCTGCTTACAAGCTCCCTGTCTTATTATACTGTATCATAAAAATATAGGTTCGTAAACCCTTGCTTCTTTTATCCTATCAAACTATAAACATTTTCTCCTAATCACGTCCAAATTCTGAAAGTTCCAGCCCTTTATTACGATCAAGCGTCATTCCAATGCTCCAACTATTTACGAAAAGTAAAAGTGGATTTCCCTTTAAGTCTTTTATTTTCTTCATATCCGAAGTACCTACGATTTTATCCAAATCCACTTCTTTATTCGCAATCCAGCGAATATGCTCATAAGGAAGATTTTCCATGCGAATCTCTACATTGTATTCATTTTCCAATCTGTATTTTAGTACATCAAACTGAAGAACACCTACAACACCTACTATGATTTCTTCCATACCAGTATTGTATTCTTGAAAAATTTGAATGGCTCCTTCTTGCGCTATCTGACTGATCCCTTTGACAAATTGTTTTCGCTTCATGGTATCCATCTGCCGTACTCTTGCAAAGTGCTCAGGCGCAAATGTAGGTATCCCTTCAAATTCAAATTTATCCGAACCAGCACATAACGTATCTCCAATGGAAAAAATACCTGGATCAAATACACCTATGATATCCCCTGCATAAGCTTCTTCTACCATCTTTCTTTCTTGTGCCATTAATTGTTGTGGTTGAGACAAACGAAGCTTTTTATTGCCTCCTTGAATATGAGTCACTTCCATTCCCGCTTCAAATTTTCCTGAGCAAATTCTCATAAAAGCAATTCTATCTCTATGCGCTTTATTCATATTTGCTTGAATTTTAAATACAAAAGCTGAAAAGTCAGAGCCAAATGGATTGATAGGACCAATATTTGAATTTCTAGGAAGTGGAGAAGACGTCATTTGAAGGAAATATTTTAAAAATATCTCCACCCCAAAATTGGTCAAAGCTGATCCGAAAAATACTGGTGACAATTTCCCTGTACTTACTAGCTCCATATCAAATTCAGCGCTCGCACCATCTAACAGTTCAACTTCATCTTGAACGGTTGCAGCAAAAGACTCACCAATGATGTCTGCAAGATTGCTATCATCGATTGATATTTCCTTTGTTTCTCCTTCTTTTGTCCCTCTTTGCGTATCAGAAAATGTTGTTACCATTTGAGTATTTCTATCATACACTCCTTTAAAATCCTTACCTGAACCAATTGGCCAATTAATAGGACAGGTTGCGATTCCAAGCTCTTTTTCAATTTCATCCAAAAGCTCAAAGGTATCTCTTGCCTCACGATCCATTTTATTAATAAAGGTAAAGATTGGGATATTTCTCATAACACATACTTTAAACAGCTTTCTCGTTTGAGCCTCTACACCTTTTGAGGCATCAATAACCATTACCGCTGAATCCGCTGCCATTAAGGTACGATACGTATCCTCTGAAAAGTCCTGATGTCCAGGTGTATCCAAAATATTGATGCAATAATTATCATAATTAAATTGTAAGACGGAGGATGTAACAGATATTCCTCTTTCTTTCTCAATTTCCATCCAGTCTGAAACAGCATGTCTTGCTGTAGCTTTTCCTTTAACCGAACCAGCCAAGTTAATTGCTCCACCATATAATAAAAATTTCTCCGTTAAGGTTGTTTTACCTGCATCTGGATGCGAAATAATCGCAAACGTTCGTCTCTTTTCAATTTCATTTTTTAAATCAGCCAATGTAAATCCTCCTAAGTCTATTCAAAAAGGCATACGCCCATCTTTATATTTCCATAACTTATTAAGTTTATACTAATACAATATCCATTGTCAAGAGGTGATATATTACCTAAAACAAGGCGTAACAAGCGCCCATTCATCACGCGCAGCAAACTCTATCAATGTAAAAATAAAAGCCATTGCTTTCTCTTAATTTTATAAAAACTTTTTCTATTTATAATAACTTTTTTGAAAAATAATAAATTATCATTGACATTGCATGAATTATTTGATATTATAGATACATATTTGAGATGTTTATTTTGATTCACATATTTTTGTAAGTCATTATTCTATATCATGATTTACAAAAGTATGTGATTTTTTATTTTCACCGAAAATATAATAAAATATTAGGAGGTATCTTTCATGAATAAAGGTACAGTAAAATGGTTTAACTCAACAAAAGGATTTGGATTTATCACAAATGCAGCAGATGGCGAAGATATATTCGTACATTTCTCTGGAATCGTTACAGATGGTTTTAAAACATTACAAGATGGTCAGGACGTGACTTTTGATATCACAAAAGGCAACAGAGGCGATCAAGCTGTTAACGTACAAATAGCTTAATAAGTCCCCAAAAAAGCTGTAACAATTGAATTGTTACAGCTTTTTTGTATGTAGGAAAGTTTTTAACTTCCCTATTATACCTTAAACTTATGCAAAGCAGACTCTCCTTTAATATCAGACCAAATCCCAAAGTAATCTGTGATTGTCTTTGCAATATCCGAAAAGCTCTCCCTTGTTCCAAGATTATTATTTTCCTTCACCTGTTTACCATAAATAATCCAAGGAGTATATTCTCTGGAATGATCGGTTGATGGAGTAAGTGGATCACAGCCATGGTCAGCTGTTATCATTAATATATCTTCTTCTCTTAACTTATCTAAAATAGCTGGAAGTCGATTATCAAAATGAGTCAGTGCCTTTGCATAGCCATCCACATCATTACGATGTCCATAGAGCATATCAAAATCAACCAGATTGATAAAACAAAGTCCTTCAAAATCCTTGTCTAAATATTCTAAAGTACGCTCGATACCTTCTTCATTATTCTTTGTATAAACATATTCTGTAATTCCTTGCCCTGCAAATATGTCATTGATTTTTCCAACCGCAATTACATCAAAATTATGATCTTTTAGATTATTTAACATCGTATCTGTTGGTGGTAATATCGAAAAATCATGACGTCTTGAAGTTCTTTTAAAATCTGGATATTCACCTTCAAAGGGTCTTGCGATTACCCTTCCAACTCCATGTTCGCCAACCAAGATTTCTCTTGCTATTTTACAGTATTCATATAAAGTTTCAATAGGAACTACCGCTTCATGAGCAGCAATCTGGAATACACTATCCGCTGATGTATAGACGATTAAATCTCCCGTTTCTACATGTTGTTTTCCATAATCTCTTATCACATCTGTACCTGAATATGGTTTGTTACAGATGATACCTCTGCCAGTTGCTTCTTGAAATTTATCTAGAATCTCTTTTGGAAAGCCTTGTGGATAGGTTGGAAGCGGCCTTTCCGATTGAATTCCAGCAATCTCCCAATGGCCTATCGTTGTATCTTTTCCCTTTGAAACTTCTGTCATTCTTGCGTAGGTCGCCTTTGGCTCGCCTACTCCTTCTCTACAATCAACACCATCTATGTTAAATAACCCTAGTCTTTGCATATTTGGCATAGAAAAAAATTCACTTGTTGATGCCGCCTTGATTGTATTACTTCCTTCATCTTGAAAGTCTATCGCATCTGGCATTTCACCGATTCCAAAACTATCTAATACAATTAAAAATACTCTTTTCATACAATAACACTTCCTTTCTAATGATTTTAAGAACTTTTTTATAACAAAGTATGAACTTCGCTCACAATAAATATTTACTCATATCATTAGTATAGCTTATTTTAGTCAATTAGTATAGCTTAGGAATAAAAATTTATATTTTTTTCGCTCTTACAAAACCTATGATTGCAAAGAATAACATCATTGCAACATTGATACTTAAAAAGGCAATCGCGCCAGAAAGTCCAACTGCTCCATCCGCAATAATCCCCACTATCTGCGGTGTAATAATCCCTCCTAGTGCCGCCATTGCAAGTAACATAGACATTCCACCTGTTGAACCTTTGATCATTTCTCCTGCATTTGCAATACCAGTTGGATAAATTCCCGCAAAGAAGAAACCAAGTCCAACAACCGCTATGCTAATTATTGTTAAATCCTTTGTTGCAATCAGCATAATAAAAAATAATACGGTAAAACTACAATTTACTAACATGATTTTATACTTCGATAATTTCTTAGAAAGATAACCAGTTGTTAGTCTTCCCAACATAATAACAATCCATGTAACGGAAACTAAATTGGTTGCATAATTGTCACTCATAATTCCGATTTCTTTAAAATAAGTTACAAACCACCCGTTTACACAGTTTTCGACTCCTAAGTAGAAAAATAACAAAAGACCACAAAAATAAAAATCTGGATTTTTCAAAAAACGATTCTCTTTAATGCCCTCTTTCTTTTCCTTCTTAATTATATTCTCATCCAAAGGAATGGTACAATACCCTATAACGGATATGGTTGATAATATGATTACTGTATAGATAATATATCTCCAGTTAAATCCTCCACTAACAAAAACTGAGGTTAAAAATGGTGCTAAAAATGCACCCATAGCAAATACCATGTGTAACAAATTCAAAGCAAATGGCGTACCATCATAATCATTGACTACCATATTGTTAATAATACTAACGGATCCTCTTCCGATTCCAAGCAAAATACAAGCAAGATACAAAATCGGAACAGGTGCTACTAAAGCAATAATAAATAAATCAATTGGTATCAATGCAGATAAAAGGATTGTTGTTTTCTTTCTTCCAATCTTTCCTGCAATATAAGGGTTAACAAAGCTTGCCAGTAGATTACCAATTGCAAAAGCAGATAAAAGTCCTCCTGCTACACTGTAGTTTAGATTTGCTTCCTTGATCAAATATGTTAATATTGAACCCAATACTAAAGCCATCATTCCGTTGGAAAAGAACGCGTAATAGCAAGGAACAAATAGTTTCATTTTTTTACTCATTTTATTTTCTCTCCTTCTTTATGCAAAAAGTGTCGCGCATATTTTGCACAACACTTTACATTATACTACATATTATCAAAAATAGAAATAGCTACTACTTTTTTATACCCAAGATGCTAAATAAAAGACATGTAGATTCATTTCATACTACCATTCATTATCTGTAATTTATTTTCTTTTATCATAAAAGTGGCTTTACATAAAGATAATGAATCGTTTGTATCCATTTCATAAAACTTTTTCACCTTTTGTATATCCAATCCAAGCGTATTATTGGGATAATTAATTGACAAACTTATTTTACCAGCCAATCCCTCAATATATCCGTTTGTTTTTACACTTAAATCACTTAATTTTACTTCTCCTCCTGTTGCTTTATTTAAAAAAGTTTCAATATCAACCATCATTTGTAGGACTTCTTTCTCCTCAATTGTCAATTGATTTGTATCCTCACTAGCACATATATAATTTTCCCATAGAATCTTAGTAAAATTTTTTTCAATTATTTCACTAATTCTATTTAAATCTTCCCTATTTGTATTTCCTGATACCATTACTTTACCATCTTGCCCTACTTGAACCAATATTTCATTTGAAACTTCAATACCCTCATTCTCAAGTATTTCAAAAAACTGTTTTGATATAGTTGTATTTAGATTTTTAATCGCCCTTGCCTGATCGTATTCTGATGCATTCGCATAAATTTGAATTAGTTTAGATTCTAAATCGGTTAGTTCTTCTTCATTAATGAATTTATCTAAAAGCTTTTTCAGATTATTCTCATTAATACTTTCACCTTCTTTGCACACTTGCTGCATCTGACTCTCGTGTAATTCATTTAACTTTTCTTCATATATTTTCTGATATTTTTCTTCAATCGCTATTAAAGCTTCTTTTTCTTGTGTATAATCCTTACCATAATGTAGTTTTTTCCTAAATTCACTTAAATATTTTTGTTTTTCTTGATTTTGCAAATATGCCCCATTACTTTGGCTGGCAGGTTTTGTAGAAAATGATATGTGATAATCTTCGTTCACATTTACGTTATCTTGTGATACTACTTTTACATAAAATTCCGTCGAGTTATTCCAATTTGGTACTATTATACGTTTTCCGCCATTTTCATTTTCAGTGCCTATTCCAACTTGATTTCCGTTTTCATCATATAAAATTATTTCATAATTACAATCTTTAGGAATATTATCTAACGTTATAATAATATCCTTATTATACTGTTCAATCATATTCAAATTTCGATATGAAGCAACGCTAAATTTAAAATAATCAACATCATTTATATCTGATAAATTACCTTTTAGATATCCTCCTTCATATTCAATCAATGAAGATAAATCCAATTTTCTTCCAATGAAATCTGTTCCTATGTATTGATTGCTTTTTCCAAAAAAATCATTTATAATTTTTTGATTTTCTTCAATTATTCTATTTGTATTCACCTGATTTTTAAATTCATAACCAATTAATTGAGCCGGTATACTTTCTACTTTCATTCATTTTCTCCCTAATATACTAATCTTTATGAACTGTTACATTTAATATATCGAAAATTATTCGTATTTTTAAATAGACAATACATAAATTGACCATTTGAGGCATAAAACGACTATTAATCCAAAAAAGATGATTTTATGTGGTGAAATGTAATCCGACTTTCCCGTTTTGTAAACGAGTTTCACATTTTGTAATCAACCTTCAAAATTTGTAATCGAAATTCCACAATTGTTATGACTTTCCCGTTTTTCTGTTGCTTTTCATGGTATAATCTCTGGTAACAGGATAATTTTGGCGCACAAAAACCGGACGTCACTTTTGGCTTACAAATTTTGTACTCCGAAATTCACGTCTGCTGGTATCTGTTTTTTTCGTTCCAGCCAGTGGTTTCTTCTTCCGATTATCTTGCTACTTTTTTAAAAGACCCGGCGTTAAATTGATGCTGTTGGCGTCAACCTCGTGGCATCCTAATTTATCAGCCAGGTCTTTTCCATAATAAAAACAGAATGCTTCATACGGACTTTTCCCATTCAGTTTCTTTCTTCTATAGGAATTGATATGATCCATCATCCGATTGATTTCTTCCTGCGTCAATTCATCAAAACTTTTTCCCTTTGGCAATACCCTTCTTATGAATTCATGCCCTACCTCTATTTCCGCTTTCTGATAGGGGGCACTTGGATTGCAGTAATAGATTCTGGTTCTTTGGAATCCTTTTCCATCTGGACCATACTCGATACTCTTGGGATTAGAAAATTCACTTCCGTTGTCTGTCAAAATGATCGGAAACAACTTTCGAAATTCTTGTCCTCCCAGCCAATTATATAGCTCATCATAAATATCAATTACTGACTTAGAGGTATTGGAATCTCTTAGGAATGCAAGCATCAAGGACGTTTCTACAAAGAATACCGTAAGCAGAACCTTTCCACCTTTGCTTCCTATCACAGAATCCATCTGGGTCACTGCCGTATCAGGATGCTGCTCCAGATACACTTCATAATCATGATAGTTTCTTCCAACTCGACAGCCTCTGTCTACCTTTAGTTCTGGTTTTTTATAACGTGGACGATACTTTACTTTCCGTGGGAGATCAATGTTCCTCACATCAAACAGACTTCCGTCTATGTAATTGTATAAAGTCTTTTCACTGCACATCAGCTCATCCTTATTATTTAAATAAATCTGATGTATGGACTGTCCTTGTTTAATCAACGGAACCAGGATTTCATTCAGTCTGGCAATTTCTCCTTCCGTGGAAAGAATTCCACTTCTTGATTGTGCAATCTTTTTCGATGCCTGACGATGGGCTTCCAATGCGTCATAGATTGTCTTCGTCAATGTACACTTTTTCACTTCACTACATCCATTACATACATAGGGCGCTTTAAATCTACTGGTACACACTTCTTCCTCAAACTGTACGCAATACCTGTTGCACAGACGCTCACACTGTCTGCATGTGGTTACCATTGGATACTTACATTTATTGGTTCCACACACTTTTTTTCGCTTACATCCTTTTCGATACTTGCATACATTATGGAGATAGACTGAATATCCACTCCATTGCTCTACTGCATAGTTGCGAACTTCTTTTGTAATCGTAGTTCTGTCGCGCAAAAGCTCCTTGCCTATCTCGGTAAAAGTCATATCCTCCTTCAGTCCACTTTCAATCTGTAAACGATCTTCATATGATAAAAACTTAGCCATAGTGTCTCCTTTCCCACTGGCTAAGTTCAATATATCACAAAAGGCAGGGACTGCGCCCTGCCTTTTTGTAACACGAATTTCTCTATGCTATTTTCAAATATTTGTACCTATCTTTCCCTTTCACACGGGAATGTTATTTTACAATTGAGGATGGTCTTATGTTTTTTTACACAAAACCATCGTATCATAAAAGGTCTAGTAATCAATTTTATCTAAGATTCCACTCATATATGCAATCGTAATCCCATAATTTGTCATTGGCACGTTTTGTTTTTTCGCCTGTTTGACACGACTTAGCATATATCTTCGATTAAACATACAAGAACCGCATTGTATAATCAAATCATACCCAGACAAATCCTTTGGAAAATCAACTCCGCTTACAATTTGAATATCAATTGCATCACCTACACGTTTACGAAGCATTCTTGGAATCTTTTCCCTACCAATATCCTCTGCCAACGGTGCATGCGTACACGCTTCTGCTATTAAAACCTTAGAATTTTCTGTCAATTTAGAAAAAGCATTCGCACTTTCTACATAATAATCAATGTCTCCTTTGTACCTGGCAAACAAAACTGAAAAGGAAGTCAAGCGGCTTTCCTTTGGTTTTTTTTCATATACCGTTTGAAATACTTGCGAATCCGTAATGATTAATGCAGGAGGCTTAGATAGTGCCTGTAACGATTCCTCCAATCTATCGGTGGTGGCAGACAAAACAATACATTTTAAGTCTAGTAAATCACGCAAGGTTTGTACTTGTGGCAATATAAGTCGTCCTTTTGGAGCTTGCATATCTTGCGGCATGACAAGCAATACAATATCACCCTCATTAACCAAATGACCAACAATACTATTTGCCTCATAATCCTCTGGAACATTTCTTCTTAATTCCTCTAACAAATCCTCCATTCCGATACGTTTTTGACAGCTTATAAGTATCGGTGCTCTTTTCGTGATTTGCTGTGCCACATCCTTGACCTCTTCTAGATTTTCAAGAATATCTACTTTGTTTACCACTGGAATAAAAGGAATCTTTGCCTTGTTTAGTTTTTCCACCCACACTTTTTCCATCGAACAGACTGTATCGGTAAATACTACAATGGCAATATCCGTCTTTGTAAGTGCATGATTGGTTCGTTCGATTCTTTTATTTCCCAGTTCTCCTTCATCATCAAATCCTGCCGTATCAATAAAAACACAAGGCCCAATTCCACTAATCTCCATTGTTTTATATACAGGATCTGTTGTAGTACCTGCAATTTCGGAAACAAGTGCAATGTCTTGACTTGTAATTGCATTAATCAAAGAAGATTTCCCGCTGTTTCGCTTACCATATATTCCTATATGAAGCTGGTTTGATCTTGGTGTATTGGTTAGACTCATATATTCCTCCTTTAGAATCGAAAATCTCTCTTTCCTTGTTTCATTTCTTCCAAATGCTTTCTTGTTATATCCTTCACTTTTTCGTTTTGAATGTGATTGACTTGCTCTTGAATCACTTGATTACCCTTTACCTTCGTATCTTCACTTGCATAATCTTCCAGATATTCGTTTAACGTCATAAGTGCATTTGGTTGACAGCAATTTGCAATCTGCCCTGATTTGGCAAGCTGCATAAATCGATCTCCCGTTCGTCCTTCTCGGTAACAGGCCGTGCAAAAGCTTGGGATATATCCAAGTCCCAACAACCAATTTACAACCTCATCCAGTGTTCTGGTATCACTTACTTCAAATTGAGAAGAATTCTCCTCCTCGCTTTCTTCCTTGGCATAGCCTCCAACGCTGGTTTTAGAACCTCCACTTATCTGTGAAACCCCAAGGGCAAGTACTTTTTCTCTCGTGCTTCTAGATTCTCTTGTCGATATTATCATTCCTGCGTATGGTACTGCAATACGAATAACTGCTACAATCTTTTCAAACAATTCATCCGATATCGCATCTTTGTAATCCTCTGGATTTACATCATCTGCTGGTCTGATACGGGGTACGCTTATGGTATGTGGACCAACTCCTTTTGCTGCCTCCAAATGCTCGGCATGCATAAGCAGTCCCGTAAAATCATATTTGTATCGATTGAGTCCAAATAAAACACCAATACCTACATCATCGATTCCACCCTCCATCGCTCGATCCATCGCTTCTGTATGATAGGCGTAATCATGCTTTGGTCCAGTTGGATGAAGCATTTCATAATTTTCTTTATGATACGTCTCCTGAAATAAAATATAAGTACCAATACCTGCCTCTTTTAATTTGCGGTAATTCTCAACACTAGTCGCCGCAATGTTTACATTCACACGTCTTATCTCTCCATTTTTATGCTTAATATCATAGATGGTTTTGATACTTTCAAGAACATATTCAATGGGATTATTCACAGGGTCTTCTCCTGTTTCAAGTGCAAGTCTTTTATGCCCCATATCTTGCAGTGCAATTACTTCACTCCTTATTTCTTCCTGTGTAAGCTTTTTCCTTCGAATCGTTTTGTTTTTTAGATGATATGGACAGTAAACACAACCATTCACACAATAATTGGATAAATAAAGTGGTGCAAACATGACGATACGTTCACCATAGATGCGTTGCTTGATTTCTTTGGCTAATGCATATATCTTTTGGTTCAACTCCTCAATATCACATTCAAGCAAAAGCAATGCTTCTTTGTGAGTTAGCCCTTTATAGTTATGGGCTTTTTGAATAATTTGCTCAATAAGTCCACGATTGTGTTTATTTTCTTCTGCAAATTGAATGGTTTCTATTATTTCTTCATGATTTATAAATTCTTCTGCTTTTGATGATGTTACATCATACATACAAATCCCCTTTTCTACTTTACATATTATCATTTTGCTTTTATCGTATTATAAAGCCTTACAATCGCCTCGCTCGGTCACAATGTGATAACCGATACGTTCAATGCGTTGATTCAAACATTGCCTGCATTGTGCCGCCTCATCGCCAGTACATATTTTATTGTCATAAAGCATATATTTTTTCCGTACACTTACGGGTGAAAGATTTGGCATAAGTACGTTAGCACCTGCCAAGATCCCCTTTTCTCTTCCCATCTTATCAAGCGTACCAAGTGCAGTAGTAGCTGGAATTAAAATGTTTGGAAGCATAAGTCGTATGATAGCAATTAAGTTCAATGTCAAGGAAACTAACCCATTCTCATAATCCTTAAAGGGTGTGTCCTTATGAGAAATAAACGGTCCAATTCCTACCATATGAGGTGATAGTTCTTTGATAAAGACTAAATCTTTAGCAAGGTTTTCTATTGTTTGAAAAGGAGATCCAACCATGAATCCACACCCTACTTGATAACCAATCTCTTTTAGCTGATAAAGACATTCTTTTCTTGTTCTTAAGGATAGGTTAGATGGATGAAGTTTTTCATAATGAAGTTCATCTGCCGTCTCATGTCGTAGTAAATACCTGTCTGCTCCTGCATCATAGAATCTTTTATATGCTTCATAGCTTCTCTCTCCAATAGACAGTGTCAAAGCACAATCGCTATATTCCTTCTTGATTGCCCAAATGATATCCTCTATCTTATCGTCTGTAAAAAACCCGTCTTCTCCACCTTGCAATACAAAGGTACGAAAACCAAGCTCATACCCTTCCTTGCAACAGGCAAGAATCTCTTCTTTTGTAAGTCGATAGCGCATTGCATTCGAATTACTTTTTCGTATACCACAGTAATAGCAATCATTTTTGCAAAAGTTGGTATACTCAATTAGTCCCCTAACATAAACATCTTTCCCATAATATTCAATCGCTTTTTGCTTGGCTAACTCTCTTAAATACTGTTCGTCTTCTTCATTTAACTGTTCTAGCAAACGAATGTAATCCTTTTTTTCAAGCTGCCTTTTGCTTGCCAATTGCTCAATTAGTTCTCTCATATTCCTCCGCCTGCCTTTATACCAATGCAGTCTTATCTGTTTTGTTATATATCACCTTTGCTGACAAACCTTTTAGTCTTCCGATTTTTCCAGACAATGCACTTATTACATCTGCTGGTGCATCAATTGCTATGCTTATTAAAGATAAATCCTTTTTGTGATAGGGAATTCCCATTCTACCAATGATATAATCTCCATATTGACTTAGCAAAGCATTGAGTTTATCAACGGATTCATTATGTTCTACCATAATCCCAATTAAAGCCACTCTTGTCTCCATCAATCAATTCTCCTTTTAACAAATTCACATCTTTTATATTGTGCGTTGATACCAGTAATGTTTTATCGCCTTTTTTCTTCAATATATACGCTGCTGTTATTTCTTTTGTTTTTTCGTCTAGCCCCGCAAAGGGTTCATCCATAATAACAAAGGGTGCATCAAAGTTCATTGCTCTTATAATAGCGACTCTTCGTTGCATTCCAAGACTTAGCTCCTTTGCAGACTTGTAAATCGATTCTTTCGGTAAAAGAGATAAGAGTTCTTTTTCCTCCCACTCTTCTCCTTTAGAAAGCGAGCCAAATAAAAATGCATTATTAAGCGTACTATATTCTTCTAATAATCGTGGTTCTTGAAACACGGCACAAATGTCTGACTTTTTTACACCTATTAATTCTCCTTCATCTGGTCGAATCAGTCCCAGTAGTATGTGAAAAAAGGTTGTCTTTCCACATCCAGATGGACCCATCAAGCAATAAACTCTCCCCCTTTTCAAATGCAAATTGATACGATTTAATACCATTTTCCCTTCATATGCTTTTGATAAATCCTTAATCTGTATATCTTTGGCTGTGATGAATTCTTTTTCGTTATTCATACGCTTTTTAAAGTATTTGCTGGAAACAGGTATCTTACTTACTTTTTTTATCCATTGTAAGACCAGCTTTTCCATCACATAACTTACGAATATAATTACAAGCGTCCAAGCAAATACCCCTGCTGTATTTAGATGAATCTTTGACATATATAGATTTTCACCAAAGGAAAACTTAGGAGTTCCAATTACTTCCGCAGCCACTCCTGATTTAAAGCTCATTCCAATGGATATCTCTATACTACTGATTAAAAAAGGGTTCAAACTTGGCAAGTAAATATAGAATAACCTTCTACCACGACTCATTTGAAATACCTGCGCCATTTCAATACTTTTTTTATCTGCATTTGATAATCCCATAATCGTATTTAGATATATGTTAGGAAATACCACCAAAAATGAAATATATATGGATAGGTTCTTTGAACCTGCCCAAATAAGTAGTAAAACAACAAAAGATGCAATTGGTATGGTTTTTAATAATGTTACAATCGGTGCCATGAACTCTTTTATAAAAGGTTTAAAAAAAGAAATTGCACCAAGCAACATACCGCTACTCATTCCAAGTAAAAAACCAGTCATGATTCGAAAGAGTGAAAAAACTACCGATTTGTAAAAGTCTAATTCTTTCAGTTCCTTACTAAGCTCCTTTAAGACGTCGATTGGGCCTGCTAATAAAACTTCATTTTGTATTAGTAAAGCCCCTACTTGCCATAGCATTATCCAAAAAAGAAAGATAACAAACTTTCGTATTTGCTCTTTTTTATTTTTCATTTGGAATATAGTAAAACTCTTCATTTGGAAGCACTCCTCCAACCGATTCTGCATTTTGATCAAATAACACCTGCAAATATCCCTCTAATGCCGTTTTTGCCTCTATTCCATCGATATAAGTAATATTACAAAATGGTATGGCCGCTTCAGCAATCGCCGCCTTTTCAATAATTCCAGACTTTTCAACCAAAAGTGATGCGTCTTTTGGGTTCTCATTTACATACTTTGCGCTTTCTTGATGATCTTTCATAAAGTTTAAAACTGCTTTTTCATTGTTTTGTAAAAATTCATTTCTTACTACCGTTACCCCAGTTACAAGTAAACTTCCCTTATCCCCTTGAATCTTATTCCATTCCTCGTTCATATCTATAACCATAGATAATTTATCGTTTTTGGCTAGTGTAGCCGTTACAAATGGTTGTGGTAACAGTCCGATTGCATTTTCCTCTTTTTCCAAAATTGCTGCAACCTCTGTTGGTTCTGATTTATATTCCAATGTTACTTCTTCTTTGATGCCTGCTTGGCTAAGCAGATATTGTAACACATAATCTGGTGTCGTTCCTTTCCCCGTTAGATATACAGTCTTTCCCTTTAGACTTAATAACGAATCCACCGTTTGATCCGAAGATACCATGTATAGGACTCCTAGCGTATTAATATCTAGAACTGATACTTTACCTTGTGTTTTCTGATATAGAATACTAGCAACATTGCCTGGAACCAAAGCAATATCTAGTTCACCTTTTATCATCAATGGCAATAACGTATCGGCAGATGTCTCCATGGTAAATGTATAGTCATTTGTTAATTTATTACTTTCAGCTTGTTCCATCATACGCATGAGACCAATTGAGGTAGGTCCTTTTAAAGAACCCACACGAACAGTTGCACTCTCTTTTGTATCCTTCCCACAACCATAAAGTGCAAAAAGACAGACTACAATAAAAACACACCCTATTTTTCTCCAACTACTTATTGATTTTTTTTGCTCCATATTAAATCTCCTCCATTTTAAAACTTTTTCTGCCTCCAAAACAAATTCAAAGACATCGCGTAAAACCTCTTTTCACCTCAATTCTTTCATAAAAATTTTAGTTACATTAGCAATCACTTTCTAAATGATACAAAAAAACGCCTTATACAAGTATAAGGCGCACGAAATCCTGCTTAAATCAATGTTATGTCATGGCCTTTTTTCGCAGAACATAAATCTTTGAAATCAGAATAATAACGATAAATTCACAAACAGAACGTATCTTTTTTGTTCATTTCTTTTATTATATTCTATGCCTTTACATAACGCAATCCTTTTTTGTTAATTTTATAACGATTTCACGATATCAGTTTAGCCATGCATAATAAAATAAACGTAGACCGAAAAAGAGCCTAAAAATGCTAACATTTTCAGACTCTTTCAATATAAAAATGAAAAGGGGATAATAAGCTAATTTATTCCTTTACACCACCAAGAGCAACTCCGGCAATAATATACTTTGATAATGCAAAGTATACAATGAATAAAGGAAGTACTGTTAGTAATAGTCCTACATAAATTACTCCATAATCAGAACGAAATTGTTCACTTCTAAGTACCTGTACGAACATAGGAAGTGTATATTTGGTTGATGAAGACAGAATAATCGATGGTGTATACAAATTATTCCAGGATGCAATAAAGGCAAATATTGCCTGAGTCGCCAAAGCTGGCTTCATTAGTGGCGTAGCAATCGTGTTAAAAGTATAGAATTCGCCCGAACCATCAATTCTTGCTGCATCAATAATTTCAAGAGGCAAGGCTGTCTTCATGTATTGTCTCATGAAAAATACAGTGGACGGTGCTGCAACAGCGGGTATAATAAGCGGCAAATACGAATCGTTTAGTCCAATTTGTATCATGAATTTATAAAATCCAATGATTGAAACTTGCGTCGGTATCATCATAATTCCAAGGATGAAGGACCAAGCAATCCTTCTAAGCTTAAAGTTATATACATATACACCATATGCTGTCATACTTGAAAAATATACTGTAAACAAGGTTGCAGGAACAGAAATACATAAACTATTTAACATGGCTTTCATCACTGGCGTTCCAACACCTGCTGATAATGATCCTAACTTACTTATATTGGTAAAGAACATAGTTCCAGGAATCAAAGATAATCCCTGCTGTATGGCTGCACTTGGTCTTGTTGCATTAATAATCATAATATAAAAAGGAAATATACTCATGATACATAACAAGATACAAATAATATTTCTAAAAAGTTTTTGTCTTTTAATATTTTTACTTAAACTTTCTAATTGTTCATTTTCACTTTTTTTAGATTCTTTTACTTCAATTACTTGAGAACTCATGCTTATACTCCTTTCCTTGATTTTCTTTGTCTTCTATCTTCTTTTTCGCCCAGTACAAAGAAGAAGAACAAGCTTATTATTAATGTCACTAAAAATAATACAACAGATGCAGCTCCCGCTTTACCAAAATCCTTACTTGTTAACGTAAGCTTTCTAATGTACATTGTAATGGTAGTAGAAGCGAAATCAGGAAGTCCATCTCCACCTTGATTTACATTGAAAAGAGAAGGAATATCATACATTTGTAATCCCCCGATAGCGGATGTTACTAGCACGAATAATGTAATTGGCTTTAATAAAGGTAGTGTTATATGGTAAAATATCTGTTTGCTATTTGCGCCATCTACTCTAGATGCTTCATACAAGCTAGGATTAATTCCAAGAATACCAGCAATCAGAACAATCATTGTATTTCCATACCACATCCAAAATTGAATGAATGCTATTAAAATCTGAGTTGGAAGCTTATGTACCATAAAATCATAATTTCCAGGAATCGCTCCCATATTTTTCAAAAGCTGTGTCATTGGTCCATTAATACTAAACAGGGAATAGAATAATACTGCCAAAGATGCTGCCGTAATAATATTTGGCATAAACATAGTCACCTTAAAGGCGCCTTGCCCCTTTAACTTTACTCTAGTGTCTGTAAACCATGATGCCAACAATAAGGACAATAAAATCTGAGGTACAAAGTTTAACATCCACATAAAAATAGTATTCCCTAATGCTTTAAACGTGAAGGTATCAAAGAGAACTGCCCCCTCCTTACCTGTCGTTATGAATGCATTAACAATATTTTTGAAACCGATAAAATTAGGCCCGATTTCCTTTAACCCCTTCGAGTAATACTCCATAAAACTCATCCATATTGTATATACCAACGGCCAAAGTTGAAAAATTGCATATACAATAAAAAAAGGAGCAATAAACAAGTAACCATACCTGCCATATTCTACTGTTTTTCTCTTTTTTCCCATGTTACTTTTTTGACTAATGTCAGCCATATTTCTTTTCACTCCTTACCCTTTTAATATTTTAGCTATTTTATAGTTCCAAATTCTAGGACTATATTCTTCATTTGGTACTATAAAATAGTTAAAACATATCCATATGGTTTTGTCATTGCCGATACGTTTTCGCATCGGCACGCAAAACACTTTGTAACTACATCATCATCTTGTTACTTTTTCTTTATATGAATCCCCACATATAATAATTATTCTGCTGTTAAATATGGATATAAATCTACCACATATGCTTTAAAATCTTTGACTGCAGTATCTTTATCCTTATTTCCATTTACATACGCATTTGTTTGATCATCAAACGCATTCGTAATATAGAAATCTTCTCCGCACATAGCTGGAAGTTCAATTTTTTCTGCAAGTGGTGAAAAGTATCCTAAGAAATCCTGTCCGCCAAGGAAATCATAATTACCAACACCTTCTGCACTTAAAGCAGCAATTGCTTCTTTGTTATTTACATAATCAAGAGAACCTTTACAAATTTTCTTCATCATTTCCGTGTCACAAGTAGCTGCTTTCATAATCTTACCTGCAAGTTCTTTATCTGAACATCCTGCTGTTGCACCAAGCCATGTTCCACCCCAGTAATATGACTGTGGTCCTGCTGTCATAGCCCAATCACCATAAGTTCCTTCTCCAACTTTTTCGCCACCACTATTTGCTTTTAATGTCCAGTGTAAGAACCAAGTACATCCCATATAAGCAAATGTGTTATCGCTTTTAACATTAGCAGCCCATTCATCACTCCACTGTGCTGTTCCATTTGTTAAACCAGCATCTTGTAATGCTTTTGCATAATCCATGTAATTTAGCATAGTATCTTCTACCGTTAATACACTATTTGCATCATACCAAGCATTTTCTCTTGATGCCTGATATACACGTTTTACATCGTCAACACCTGAAAATAGTTTTGTTTCTCCATTGGAATCTGCAAGAATCTTTTTACCCGTTTCAAGCATTGTATCCCAATCTTTAAAGAATTCTTGAACTTTATCTGGGTCTGATGTTCCTAAATACTTTTCAGCTAAGCTTCTACGATACATCATAGCACCTGGTGTTGCCTGCCATGATAATCCTTTTACTTTTCCATCTACAGTAGCTGCATCAATGGTATATTGATACATATTCTTCATATCTGCCTCAGTAATACCAAGGTCTGATACTGGAAGTGTATAATCACTATCTGTATATTTCATGATGTAATCCATTTCCATAGCAATCATGTCTGGATATTGAGGATTCGTTGGATCTTCAAGCAATGCATCAATTTTTGTCTGATAATAATCAGAGCCACCTGTATTAACATATACAATTCGTTTTGCATCTTCTGGATATACTTCTTGGAAATACTTAATAACATTGTTCATTACATCAGCATTCCAACAATAAACATAAAACGCATCCTCAGCATCTGGATTACCAATAATCTCATTTTCTGGTATTTCTTCTTCTGTTTCAGCTGTTGCTGTATCAGTTTCTGTTGTTGCATCTGTTGATTTATTTGTTGTAGCATCTGTTGGAGTTGAACTTGTACCACACCCCGCGAGTGAAATTGTTGTCATTGCTGTAGCTAATGCTAACGCCAACATTTTTTTCTTCATATCATGTTTCCTCCCTTATTTCATTAATGTTATATTGTTGTACAGCTAATTTTATTTAACTGGTACTACCCATTTGTTTTACCGATTCACCCTTTATAACTTCACCTTCTACAACGACTCTTTCAATAACTGCAGCCTTTGGCTTTTCTATCAAATGAATCAGCTTTTGTGCGGCTAACCTTCCAAGACTTTTCGTATCTTGCTTTAGCGTAGTAAGCTTTGGATCTAATACTTGCGAAAGTCTTAAACCGTCATAACCTACAATAGAAATGTCATCTGGAATTTTAAGTCCTCTTTCTTTAATGACATTAATACCACCAATACTAGAAAAATCATCTGGATAAATAATACATGTAGGGCATTCTTTTAAGTTTAATAATTCTCTTGTAAGTATTGCAGAAGACTCTGTATCATGATAAATGCCTTCTTTCACATAGTCATCTGGGACTGATATCCCCAAACTGTCTAATGTTTTGTAAAAGCTCCCAACACGATTTTGTGTTACCGCAGAATCTGCACCATGAATGTATGCAATTTTTCTATGCCCCATTTCGTAAATATAAGTAATTAAATCTTTCATACCTTTGATGTTGTCTGATATGACAGCAATTCGATTATTAAAGGTATAGTCAATGGTAACAACTGGCAAGTCACTTCTTACTAACTCAAGAACTTCCGGATCATGAAAATCAACACAAGCTATGACTACCCCATCAACTCCCCTATATTTGCTGTGTTCCAAATATGACATGGAACTATGCGCCTTATTACGATTAATAAAAGTAATATCGTAACCAGATTGTTCTGCTGTTACTTTGAAACTATCTAACACATGGGAAAAATATTCATGTGTTAAACCACTTTGCGCCTCGTCTACAAATAATACTCCTATATTATAGGTTCTATTTGTCTTCAAAGCTCTTGCCGATGAGTTTGGAAAATATCCCATTTCTTTAGCCGTCTTTCTAATAAGCTCTTTTGTGTTTTCTCCTATATCGCTATGATCATTTAATGCCTTGCTGACTGTCGCCACTGATACCCCGCATTTTAGGGATATGTCTTTCATAGATACCATTTGTATTTCCTCCAATTAAAAATGTCGGTTTTACAATAACAAAAGCTTAAATTTCTTATGTATTGTTTTGTTTATTATACTAAGTATTATGCCTTTTAAACAGGATATTTTTTAACTTAATCGTTTTCGTAATTACAATATACAACATATTCTATACTTTTGCAAGTATATTTTTAACTTTTTTGTTAATAATATCTTGTTTATCGTTGTAGTTTTTAGTAAAAGAATGATTTTGTATACTATTTTGTGTATATTTTGTTATAAAGTATATTTAATTACGAATACCTTTTCGGTATTTTTTTTTAAATTTAAATGTATTATATTGCAGAATTTTCTTACAAATGTATTGATTTATATAATGATATGGACTATACTAATGTCACTAGATACTTATTTGATTTTACTTAATCGTTTTCTAATGTAACTTTAATCGTAATATGATTCATTTATAGAACTAGAATCTATCTATGATTCATAGTACATGGTTGAAACTTCTTTACTTATTGACTTCAACCTACTTTTCTAGAACTATTTAGAATGGAGATATAATATGAAATTTGGATTTTTTGATGATAACGAGAAGGAATATGTGATAACAACACCTAAAACTCCACTTCCATGGATTAATTATTTAGGCTCAAATGACTTCTTTTCTCTTTATTCAAACACCAGTGGAGGCTACAGTTTTTATAAAGATGCAAAACTACTACGCCTTACCCGTTACCGTTACAATAATATACCAACTGATAATGGCGGTAAGTATTTCTACATAAACGAAAATGGTACGATATGGAATCCTGGTTGGCAACCAGTAAAAGCAGAACTTGATTCCTATGAATGTCGACATGGTCTTGGCTATAGCAAAATTACATCTTCAAAGAATCAGTTAGAAGCAAGTGTTACAGCCTTTGTTCCACTAAATGATAATTGTGAAATCAACCAACTGATACTTACAAATCATTCCAATGAAAAGAAAACGTTTTCGCTTTTTTCCTATATTGAGTTTTGTCTGTGGAATGCCGTGGATGACATGACAAATTTTCAAAGAAACTTAAGTATTGGTGAAGTTGAAGTTGAAGATAGTGTTATTTATCACAAGACTGAGTATAGAGAACGAAGAAATCACTATGCGTATTTTTCTGCTAATGAAAAACCAGATGGCTTTGATACCAGTCGTGATGCATTCCTTGGTTCATATCGTGGGATTGATCATCCGCAAGTGGTAGAACAAAATACTTCCTCAAATTCCATTGCAAGTGGTTGGAGTCCGATTGCTTCACATTATTTTAATTTGACTTTGGAGCCTGGTGAATCAAAAGGCATTGTCTTTGTATTAGGGTATATCGAGAATAAAGAAGAAGAAAAATGGGAAAGTCCTGGAATTATTAATAAAGCACCTGCAAAAACAGTAATTGAACGCTATTTTACGGATGAAAAAGTAACAACTGCTCTACACGAATTAAAGGAATACTGGAAACATCTTCTTTCTAACTATAGCGTAGAAAGTAAGGAACCGAAATTAAACCGCATGGTAAACATATGGAATCAATATCAATGTATGGTTACCTTTAACATGTCTCGTTCTGCTTCTTACTTCGAGTCAGGAACTGGACGTGGCATGGGATTTCGTGATTCTTGCCAAGATTTACTTGGATTTGTTCATTTAATTCCAGATAGAGCAAGAGAACGTATTCTTGATATTGCTTCTACTCAGTTTGAAGACGGAAGTGCTTATCATCAATATCAACCTCTTACAAAAAAGGGTAATCTAGATATTGGAAGTGGTTTTAATGATGATCCACTTTGGCTCATTGCCTGTGTATCGGCATACATAAAAGAAACAGGTGATTTTTCAATTTTAGCTGAACTTGTTCCGTTTGATAATGATAAGACAAATAGCGCCACTTTATTTGAACATTTAAAACGTTCTTTGAATTATACCATAACACATTTAGGCCCTCATAAGCTTCCTTTAATTGGTCGTGCAGATTGGAATGACTGTTTGAATTTAAACTGCTTTTCTAAAGAACCTGGAGAGTCATTTCAGACCACAGGCCCATCAGAAGGTCCAATTGCTGAATCTGTTTTCATTGCTGGAATGTTTGTAAAGTATGGAAAAGAATATGCTTCTATTTGTCATGAACTTGGCGATTACGACGAAGAAAAACGAGCACTTTTGGCTGTGGATGAAATGTATGATGCTGTACTTCAAAGTGGTTGGGATGGCGATTGGTTTCTCCGAGCATATGACGCGGCAAGTGAAAAAGTGGGTTCCAAAGAATGTAGTGAAGGTCAAATTTTTATTGAGCCACAAGGTTTTTGTGTACTGGCTGGAATCGGTGTTAAGGAAGGTCTTGCTCAAAAGGCACTGGATTCCGTTAAAGAGCGTTTAGATACCAAATATGGGATTATGCTTTTACAACCAGCTTATACCAAGTATTATTTGAACCTGGGTGAAATCTCTTCTTATCCTCCTGGTTACAAAGAAAATGCAGGTATCTTTTGTCACAACAACCCATGGGTTTCCATAGCAGAAACTGTAATTGGACGTGGAGATCGAGCTTTTGAAATTTATAAAAAAACCTGCCCTGCATACCTAGAAGATATCAGTGAGATTCACCGTACCGAGCCATATGTATATTCACAGATGATTGCAGGTGCGGATGCAGCCTTTCATGGAGAAGCTAAAAATAGTTGGCTTACAGGAACCGCAGCTTGGACTTTTGTAAATGTATCTCAGTTTATCTTGGGAATCAAACCTGATTACAAAGGCTTAATCGTAGATCCATGTGTACCATCTAATTTTGGTAATTATACTGTAAAAAGAGTATTTCGAGATGCAGAGTATTTTATTACGGTTAAAAACCTTGATTCTGTTCAAAAGGGTGTTAAAAAAATCATTGTCGATGGGGTTGAGATAGAAGGCAATTTAATTCCATTTGAAGAGGGTAAAACGACTTATCAGGTCACAGTTTTTATGGGATAAGTGTTTCTTTTAAAAAAGAGTGTGAAACATTTGTATTTGATTCACACTCTTTTATTCATATATACTACTCTCCTTCTTTATCAATACAATCTCATTAGTATCCAAAGGATTTTCCTATTATAATTACTTTAATTCTATCTTTTTCGAACTGTCCTGTTATCGTCACGAAGTCGTTACAAATACGATTTGGACTCTTACAATCCACACAGGTACCTATTTTCGTACAAGGAGTATCTTTATTTAATCTTTTTGCATCTAAGGGAGCCGCATAATTTCTGACTCTTTTTTGTGCCTCTTCTAGATTGGCTACTAATTTATTGATACCTACTACTACAATAACTTGTTTAGGGCCGTATAACATTGGGGCTACTCTGCTTCCATTTCCATCAATGTTAAAAAGATATCCATCCTCTGTCAAGGCATTCGAACTACACATAAAGGTATCTGCTGAAAAGTTTTGTATATATATTTTCCTTTTCTCTTCTCTTGTCAATCCTTCCTTGTATTTGTCCAAAAAATGAAATTTATTTTGACGAAGATATCTAAGAACACCAGTATCTTTTAGTGTAACAGAATCACCAACCCCGATTATGGAATCCTCTTTTATAAATTCACTTAATTTACTCAATAATTCTGCTTCATCTTCTACATATATTCCCATCATATTATGTAGTTCTAAATTCTTTATTGTTCTTTCCACTTGTTTTTCTCGATACCATAAAATATTCTCATCCATAGTTAAGCCTTTCTATTCCCTTTCAATCTATTTTACATAAAATACAGTGAAACATCAAATGATATTTATCCCAAATACGTTAAAAGGAATATCTTAACGATATTCCTTTTAACAGTTGGGTTTAAACTTTAAATTCACTTACTGCATTCATTAGTTCTTCTGCCATACGCGCTAGTTCAGTCGCTGATTTTGATATTTCTTCTGATACACTGGTTTGCTCTTCTGTTGCAGCAGTGATTTCTTCCATATCGGCACTGGTTTCTTCAATAATAGTTGACATTTTTTCTACTGCGTGTGTGACTGAATTACTTGAATCCTTTACTGTTTCAACAAAGGTAACAACTTCATGCATTCCATCAACCAACTCATGTACCGTATCCGCAATTTCCTCAAAGGCAGATTTTGATTCTTGAACAGTCATAATTCCATTTTGTACAAGTTCTGTTTCCGTATGCATTAATTTATTTGCTGATTCAATACTTTCTGTTATTCTATCAATAAGCTGTGAGATTCCTTTTGCTGATTCCTGAGACTGGGAAGCTAACTTTCCTATTTCATCTGCTACCACTCCAAATCCCTTTCCATTTTCTCCAGCTCTTGCAGCTTCTATGGAAGCATTCAAAGATAATAAATTCGTTTCATCAGCAATTGCTGTGATAAGATTATTGATTTCTCCTATTTCGGCTGATTGGCGTAAAAGTTCGATCATAACAGATTCAATCTTTTCCGTCTGTGTCTTTATCTGTTCCATTCCGCCAATTGCAAATTCAATTTTTTCTTCTCCAACCTTTGCCTTTTGGTTTACCAATCCAGCCTCTTTTGCCATATCAACGATTTTAGTAACAGAATCTGAAAGCATTTCACTCATCTCTTGTGCCATATGATTAATTGTCTCAGCATATTCTGTTTGGTTTTGAGAACTTGAACTCATCTCTTCCATTCTGTGAGATATACTTTCTGCTGAAGACGTTGTTTCCTCTGAAGCACTTGATAACTCCTGACTGGAACTTGATAATTGTTCTGCTATTTCCGAAATATTATAAATTAAATTTCGAATGGTACGTATCATCACGCTTAGACTTCTTGACATCTGTCCAAGTTCATCCCCTTCTGAGGATTGATAGACATTGCACTCTTTACAGATGTCAAGCTTTGCCAACGCATCAGCCTGTACTTCATCATTACATAATGTCTTAGGGATTTCCCAACATTTTAAGTTTTCATTCTCATAAGCTGGACATTCTGTCTTCCCACAATTCTTAACTTCCCAACACTTCTTTAAATTTGCTTCATTGATCTCTACCGTCATATCTCCACGGGTAACGACGCCCATTACCTTTTGAACATTTTTAATTCTACCAATCATTAAGTATGAGTTAAATGCTGTTGCAAGGGAAGCCAAAACCAATACAATAAAGCCAATAATGAGTGCTTCTTCAAGCATCAATCTTACTTGTGACAAATATTCTGATTGAACCGCATTGATGGAAAGTGACCAGCTTTCAACTGGCATATATAGATTCATCTTCTTCATACCCTCATAGGTATAAATTAACTTTCCAGCTTTCCCTTCTTGCATCTTAGGTAATTCTGCAGTTAGTTCTGGAACTCCTGCATCTACAAGATTTGTATTAATCAATTCTGCTTTTGGATGATATATAAAGGTTCCATTTTCATCAATAAGAAATGCATAACCACTTTCTTCTACTTTGATATCACCTAGAACTGCTTTGATGTAGTCAACCTTCATAGTTGTAGCAAGTACACCAATAACTTTACCATTTTCCTCCACAGGAACACTTGTTACTTCTATTACATTTCCTGTTGATTTTGAAACAAGTATTTCACTATGTGCCACGTTACCATTCATACTTTCCTTGAAATAACTTCGATCAGATAAATTATTCGTAGCTGCCTCCTTAGTATTTGAATCATACATCACTTGACCCGTACTATCTATCAGTAATATATTCTCCAAAAACTCTGAATTTACTTTTAAACCTTCTGTTAACTTGTCAAACTTATCCGAATCGCCACCTTTTAATACATCGGCGGCATCTGTTGATCTACTCAATATTTGAAGCTGTTGTTCTTGACTTTTTCTAACATTTTCAATTTCATCTTTTGCATCTTCTAATTTTAAATATATTTGCTGTTCTACTTGTTCCGTTATTTTTTCAGCACTCAGTCGATATAAAACCGTAACGATACTTACAATTAAAATAATAACGATAACTAAATTAATTAAAACATTTTTAAATAGCAAACTATTTCCTTTTGACTTTTGTTCGGATTTCATGAAATGCCCCTCTCTCAAAATATTTTTGCTTACTATAGTCTCAAAAATTACTTTTATTATATAACAAGGTGTCGATTTAAGCAAATGTAAATAGCATAATTTGAGCTTTTTTTACAAATTTTTTATAATTTGGTAACATAACATGTTATCCGTTTCATTGGACATACAAAAACATATTTTATCCAAGCTTCCATCCGATTGATTGGTTTCTCATATTTATAAAATCTGCGTATGTTCCTCTTTCTTTCATTAATTGATTATGGGTTCCCTTCTGAATAATTTTACCGTCTGATACAACTAAAATCTGTTCTGCATTCCTTACTGTTTTTAATCTGTGAGCAATCATAATAATTGTTTTTTCTTTGGTTAATTGTTCAATTGCATCTTGTAAATTCTTTTCGTTTTCTGGATCAACATTCGCAGTTGCTTCGTCTAGAATAATAATTGGTGCATCCTTAAGAATTGCTCTTGCGATAGAGATTCTTTGTTTTTCTCCACCAGAAATTGTGGCACCAGATTCTTTTATTACAGTGTCATATCCTTGTGGAAGTGCTTGGATAAATTCGTGGCAACAAGCCTTTTTTGCAGCTTCTATCACTTGTTCACGCGTAGCGCCTGGACTTCCAAACTTAATATTATTTTCGATTGTATCATGAAATAGATAGACATTTTGAAACACCATACTAATATTACGAAGCAGACAATCCAATGAATAAGTTCTAATATCCTCTCCACCTAATTTGATACATCCTTCATCAACATCAAAAAACCTAGCAATCAAATTACAAAGAGTTGATTTCCCTCCACCAGAGGGTCCTACAATCGCTGTAGTTGTATTTTCTTTGATTTCAAAACTCACGTTATCGATGATTTTTCTATTCTCGTAAGAAAAAGAAATGTTTTCTACACCTATACTGTAATTCGACGGCATCTTATCAATCCCTTTTGTATCCATTACAGGGGTTTCAAATACTTCTAAAATTCGATCAACCGATAAATCCACAACACGAAGTAGTGCAGAATACATGCCAGCAGATTCTAACTGCCCATATACGACAAAAGAAGACACAATCATTAACAGCGCATGTAATAAGCTTAGGCTTCCATCAACGCAATAAACAATCGAAAGTACTATGATAGCAATTGAAAATAATTTAAGAAAAACCGTTTGAGCAGTCATAAATGGTATAAACTTTCTCTCAAGTGTATAATAAATCTGATTGGCTTCCTTTATTTTATTATCTACTTTTTTATTTGATTGCCTATCTAAATTATATGACTTTACAACTGTGATACCTTGTACATACTCAAGAACCGCATCTACTAGTTCGGCATCTACACAATTCTTTTTCGGCGATATCGCAGCCGATACTTTTTGCATTTGGTTATTGATAAAACTAAATGCTACTATCCCAAGTAATGCAGTGATACCTATCCGATAATCAAAAAATAACAAGGTAATTGAAATAACAATTGTAGTAAACATTCCTTGCAAATACATTAATATAACACGAGTTGCCACGTCTTGTAGATTCTCACAAGTATTCGTTGTAATTGATGTTATATACCCTAGATTATTCTTATTAAAGTATCCCATTGGCATATACTTCATTCGCTCACCAATTTCAATTCTCTTATTTGCACACATGGTGTAACCTGCTATGGTTTGTTGAATTGATGTTATATTTTTTGTAACAATACAACCGCCAATACTGATAAGCATAATTAGTAAACTAGACCACACTGTTGTCATTGTCATATTATTTTGAATCACTGCTTTTAAAACAATTGCGATTGCAAGAATGCGTATTGCTTCAAAAATAGAATGCAAAAATGAAAAAATAAGTGACCTATAAAAACGAGACTTTTGTTCACCTGAAAATTCAAAAAACTTTTTAAAAATCTGAATCATTTCATATCCTCCTTCTCATCTTTCGCTTCCATATGTGCCCTCCACATTTCTTGATAGAGTGTACAAGAATACAATAATTCTTCGTGTGTTCCTTCGGCATTGATTCGACCTTGATTTACAACTACTATTTTATCGGAATCTGTTATTGTAGATAATCTATGAGCAATTACAATCAAAGTTTTTCCTTGAACCAACTTTGCAACAGCACTTTGAATGATTGCTTCATTTTCTGGGTCTGTATAGGCGGTTGCTTCATCTAGAATTACAATAGAGGCATCTTTTAACATTGCTCTAGCAATAGCAATTCTTTGTCGTTCGCCACCAGATAGATGGCCCCCTGCTCCCCCTACAACGGTATCATATCCAGATTCCAATCTCATGATAAATTCATGACAACCGCTTTTTCTAGCCACTTCCTTTACTTCTTCATCCGTTGCACTTAACCTTCCCATACGAATGTTGTTTAAAACAGTATCGTTAAACAAATAATTATCCTGCGAAACATAGGCAATCATGTTATTTAACTGTTCTAATGGAATTTCTTTTATATCTATATCTCCGATTCTTATACTTCCTTTTGTTACTTCCCACAAAGAAGCGATTAATTTGGCAATGGTTGATTTCCCACTTCCAGATGGTCCTATAAATGCTGTGACGCTATTACTTTCAATGGTCAAGGTTATATCCTTTAGAACGTCTTTTTCTCGATAAGCAAAATTGACATGATTTAAATGGATATTATAGTTTGTTATCTTAACTTTCTTATTAGGTCGAACTAACTCTTTCTCATTAAGCAAAGATGTTATGTCACTTACCACTGTCTTTATTTTACCAATATCATCCGTAAAAGAAATTGCTGTAATTAATGGCGTCATAATACCAAGCGAAAGAATAATCGCAAGAATAAAAGTATCTGCGCCAAGTCTACCCTTCATAAACAGATAAGAACCCATTGGCAAAACGCCTACCAAAACTGCCGGAAAAATTGACATCGCAGCTGAAAAATAACCTTGTGTCCCCTTCATCCAATCAATCGCTGACTGAGCGGCTAAGCTTGCAGCATCCGCAAACTTCTGATAAGAGGATGCACTTTGATTAAATGCTTTGATAACCTCAATCCCATTAATGTATTCCACTGCTGTTTCATTTAAGTATTTATTTTTATTTACATAATTCTTAAAATTAATCTCATAATCCTTCATCATGCCAGCAAAGAAATACATTGCGATTGGTATAGTTACAAGTGACACAAGTCCCATTCTCCAGTCTGTAAGGAATAAATAAATCAAAATACAGAATGGTCCAAGCAAATTTGCCGTCATCTCTGGTAACATATGAGCCAATGTTGGCTCAATACTATCTACCTTTTCTACTATTGTATTCTTCATGGCTCCTGACGGCATATCATGTAAATACCCCATTGGTAAAGCAACAAGCTTTTTTGTCAGACTTTTTCTGACTCTTGCTATGACTTGAAAGGTCGCTTTGTGTGACAAAGTTGTTGATATGGCATGAAACAGATATCGTAGTATCCACAGCACAGCGCAAACCAATATCCATTGTAAGTAATAACTTCTTTCATTCCTCTGTTGCATTAATCCTATTACAATTTGTGTCACAGCATAATATGGTACAACACCACAAATTACACCTATAACAGCGAAAATTACGGATGTTATGTAACTTTTTTTGTGTGGATACGCCCACTCACGTAACCACATACTTGTATTCTTCTCTTTCATTATAACCTCCTATTATTAATCTAATTATTATTAGTTCAAACTAACCAATATTTAAAAATTATCCTTCAAACAGTTTCATCCAGCCAGCCGTGTAAAACATCTGAAGTTTCAATACATATTTTACTGCATGCTCATATTCCATATCATGCTCAAATATTTCAATGATTCCTTTCATAAGCATACTCGAAAGTATATGAATCAATTGTTCGTCTAATTCTACATCAAAAAAGTGGTTTTCTTTCATCGTTTTTATAAATCTCAATGTTGATTCTACTTCTGTCTTTATAAATTCTTCTAGGTAATCTTCATACTTTGTACCTGCACTTTTACAGAAAACCAATTTAAACTCTTCGTAATAATCAAACATAAAATCAATCATATTGCGTAAAGCACGATGTGGTATTTCATTCAAATTATTTTTCTGAAACTCTGGATTTGAAGATAAATAATTTTCATGTGTTGATTTATAATACTTTAGTAATTCTTCTGCTGGTCTTGAAACAATTTCATGAAATAAATCCTCTTTACTAGTAAAATAACCGTAAAATGCCCCAAGCGTTAGATCTAGATTTTTACAAATCTGACGCAAAGAAGCCTCCTTATATCCTTTGTCCAAGAACTCTTTTTTTCCTTCTTCTAAAAATTTTACTTTTGTAGCAATCTCCGCCATAAATCCTCCTATATTAACATAGTACTGATATATATCACTGCTATATTAAAGGAATTATAAGAGAAATACAAGAGAAAAAACGATAAATTTTATCAACTCGTCTACTTTGATAAAATTTATCGTTTTAATTAAAATTCCTAATTATTTTCCATAAATTTTCATATATGCTAACAATGGCATAACTTGATCAAAAGAAGTAATACCACTTCCATCCTCCATTCCAAAAGCTCCATTATAGGAATAATTAGTATCGTCAATTCGCATTTTTTCCATTTTTTTAATCGCTTGGTTAACAAGGTCAAAGTCTCCCACCTCAACACCTATCATTGCAACCAATGCATACACAGCTGTAGAATCATAATTATAGCCTTCTACTACCTTTCCCTCTATTGTATAACGAGCTTTCACGCCACTTTGCTTCATTTGCGTCTTTAGCCATTTCAATGTGTTATTCGGTAATAAATCAACTTCTGCAAGATGTAAAAGTGTTACCATAGCTTCTGCGGAATTTAAATCATCTTTTTCATATTTTCTTTCTTTGTAATTATACCAACTATAAAACAAAGGAAATGTATCGCTAATTTGTCCATTTAATACAATTTCTTTACTGCTTTCATAGGCACTTATTACCTCTTCCTTTGACTTTGATAATTGTTCCATCGCCTTAAAATCTGCATAGCATAAAGTAAAACGATTCGCATATTCCTTACTTTTGGCGTTATAAAAATCAACAAATCTTCCATTTTTTAATCCATACTTAAGAAGTTTCTCCCTAAAATGATTCAGAATGTCTTCATAACCACTCCAAATGCCAGATGCCTCTTCTAATGCTTGATAAATCCTAAAATCATCAATCAAAGCATTGACAGTACTAGTCTTATTTTCTTTTATCTGCCAAGAGGTTAGCCCTTCTTCCCACAGATTCGTACGAATGAAGTCTAAAATACGATCAAACAATTCCTGATTTTTACTAAGAACCGCATATTCTAGCATGGCTCCTTGGCTTTCACTAAGAATGTCTGAAGAAAATGTTTTGCCACGTTCTAAGTCATAAACACTATGTATTCCCCCAAATTCATCCATAAGATTCTTAATAATAAATGTTTTAGTAGCATCACTTCCTCCATTCAATGCTTTGTTAAGCAAGGCATCAAACTCACTCTCTTTGGTAATCTGCTTTGGTGACCATGCACTTATAATACCATTTGCATCAAGAAATAATGTTGTTGGAATATTATGTATTCCCAGTTGTTCATAAGCCGTAAGGTCTTCATCAAAAAATAGCTCACCATTCGCTCCTAATTCATTAAAATAAGAAATCGCGGATTCCTTTGTCTCTCTTTCCCCATCCGTCTTATTGATAAATAAAAATGTCACATCTTCATAATTTTTTGACAATTGCATATAATCCTTCATAAAAGGCATCTGCTCTTTGCAATCACTACACCAACTAGCCCAAAATACAACCACCACAGGCTTTCCTTCAAATTGAGTAATACTGCGGCTTACTCCTTGTTCATCTGTAAATCTAAATTCTGGCACTTTGCTATAAATCTTGCAGTTTTCTGGAAGCCAAAGGGTATGATCCGAAAGACCAGCTTCCCAATCATATGTCTCCTCTTCTACTATTTCCTCATCTTTTGTTTTTTCCTCCTGTTTCTTTATATTGTCCAATCGTATCAGTAAAACACCTCCAATTACAACAACAATACCAAGTAACATAAATACCACCAACAATATTCGCTCTAGTTTTTTTAACCAACCATTATCCATCAATGATTTGCCTCCGCTCCTTTTTCCAGGGCTGTAACCGCTACTTCTCTTTCTACGACTTCAATATTTTCATCCTCTTCTTGATAGGCTTGTGAAACAGTCATAATAACATTTCCGTTTTCCAGCGCTTCCTTCATATTGAATACATTGGAAAATGCTTCTTTTCTTAGTTCCTCCATCGCATTTTCTTGTATGTGATAATCTTCGACTGCTTGTTGCATTGCTTGTGCTTCTAGTTGTTCCAGTTTTACCTGGCTATCCTTTTGCATAATACTTTTCTTTGCATCTTCATATAAAAATGGTACACTCATACTTGCTAATATCATAAAAATATGTAAGATGAAATAATGATAGCGATTCTGACTCTCTACAAACAAATGCATTACAACCGTTCCAAGATAAACTAAAACTAAAACATATGCAAAATTACCTTTTGTTTTCCAAAGATAAATAAGTGAAATCAAGGCAAGAAAAATCACAATCATATATAAAATATTGTTTGCATCACGTAGTGCATATAGGAAATCACTTCGATCCTTTGTTAAATTTCCTTGCTCGTCCAAAAATGCTATGTTCCAGGTAGCACCATAATCATCATTTCCCCATAACAATTCGTATTTATGAATAAAAAGATTAAAGATTCCTTTTGGATTTGATGTTATACGCTGTAATGCCAAGTCTCTACACGTAATATGCGCTTTTGTAGCAGAGCCTGTTTGTTCCATACTAGCATATAAAAGCGACGCATCCTCATCATTCCAACCTCCTATCGATTCTGTATTAAGTCCAACCAAAAGATTGTATCCAAAAGAGGTACTTGCCGATGGCAGTGTTTTATTTACAGCTAGTTCAATATTGGTTGTAATAACATTTGATAGGATAAAATAAGGAATGATAATTAAAATACAACGAATCCACCCCTTTTCAAGCATACGAAGTGTAAGTGGTATGGTATTTTTGTGCACCGTTGGAAGTTTCATTTTTTGTGGCACTATGGTAAGAACAATGGCAATCAAGAGTATCAAAGCCATTGGTCTGATTGCAGCTGCAAGAGCAATCAATACACCAAGTAACATATGCATAATGATTCCTTTTCCAGCTTTTTTTGTCTTTTTATCATAATCGATTACAAGTGATAGGAATATCCATATGCTAAGAAATAAAAAGAAAGTAAAACTGTACTCTGCTGAAAGCATCGTAATATATAAAACTTGCGATGGCCAAAAAGCACTAAGAACCAACCCGATTATACCAGCCGTTCTTCCTCCAAGCTTTCTACCAATCCGATAGGTAAAAAACACAGTCATTACGGAAAAAAATACATTTAAGTATTGTCCTGCTAACACACTTGTTCCCACAACCTTAAATAGCGTTTTTAAAATATAACTATATCCCATAACATGCGGAAACATTGCAATGTAATCACAGTATCCTTTTCCATCTTTTTGTATTGCGCCATCTTTTAAGAGTACTGCTATTTCAAAATACGTCTTATAATCTGATTCAGGTTTCATTGGTAAATTTGCAATCACCAAGATTCGAACAACTGTAGCGGCAATTAAAACAAATACAACGAACCCAATTTCTACATATATATCGTATTTAGGTTTTGTGTTAATTCGTTTTTTTAGGCTAAGTTTTGCTACAAAGCTAGTCACAATACTTAAGCTAACAAAAACGATAAAAATGCCAATTAATAACATTCCTTTTGGTATATAGGGATATTCTTGCCCCTCGCCTAGTGATACAAAACCACACACTAGTATATAGAGAAACCCTATAATCGCAAAGGATATACTTAAAAAATATAACCAGTTTTTTTTAAGTTCCATTCTTAAAACCTCCTATTCCAAAAGCTTCTTTTTTAAAATTGCAACAATCTGCTCACAGGCAGTGCCATCCCCATAAGGATTCACTGCTTTGCTCATGGCATGATAAGCTTTCTCATTTGTAAGAAGGTTTAAGAATTCCTGATAAATGCTTTCATGATTCGTTCCCACCAATTTTAAAGTTCCAGCCTCCACTCCCTCAGGCCGTTCTGTTGTATCTCTCATCACAAGTACTGGTTTTCCAAGTGCTGGCGCCTCTTCTTGAATTCCACCACTATCGGTTAGAATCAAATAGGAATGATTCATAAAATTATGAAAATCCAATACCTCAAGCGGTTCTATGATTTTCATTCTTTCATGATCCCCAAACACCTCAAACGCTGTTTGCCGAACAACAGGATTCATATGAATGGGATAGATGACTTTTACATCCGACACCTCATCAAGTACTTGTTTGATACCACGAAAGATATCGTATAAAGGCTTACCAAGATTTTCTCTTCGATGTGCAGTTAGCATAACCAAACGATAACCTTTCGCCCACTCAAGGATTGGATGGGAATAATCTTTTTTCACCGTAGTCTTTAATGCATCAATTACAGTATTGCCCGTTACAAAGATTGTATTGACATCCTTTCCTTCTTGAATTAAATTATGTGCTGCTCTTTTGGTAGGAGCAAAATGAAACGCTGCCACAAGCCCTACCCCTTGACGATTGAACTCTTCTGGAAATGGGGCTTTAAGGTTAAAGGTTCGAAGTCCTGCTTCTACATGACCTACTAAAATACCTTGATAAAATGCTGCCAATCCCGCTGCAAATGTAGTGGTTGTATCTCCATGAACCAATACGACATCTGGTTTTTCCTTCTCATATATTTCTTTCATTCCATTTAGTACATTGGTTGTAACATCAAATAATGTTTGCCTATCCTTCATAACTGCAAGATCATAATTTGGTACAACGCAAAAGGAATCTAACACTTGCTTTAACATTTCTTTATGCTGTCCAGTCACACAAACGACTGTTTGAAATTCTTTTACTTCCTGTAGTTTTGAAATAAGTGGACACATTTTAATTGCTTCTGGCCTTGTTCCAAAAACTATCATAATCTTTTTCATAGCAAACCTTCCTTTTTCTTAGGAAAATATCATGATGACATTATTATAACATGTTACTTTTTCATTTTCGGTATTAAATTTTTGGTATTTTACTCGTACCAATTTTTACTATTCTATTCATCCTTCTTTTTATGGTAGATTCGAATACGAATTAACATTATTACCACAGAAATAAATAGCATAAGCATCACAGAGGTTGCAACAACTGTAAATATTAAGGATTGTTTATTTTTAGCAATGCTATTAAGAACAGACGGCTCTTTCCGATCTGCTATTGTTTTTATGAATTGAAAAGACTTTGTTTCTAAATCTTTATCAATTACAACGCAATCTTTTGATAGACTAAATCGAAGCTTATGATTTCTCATAAATTCCAGCACATAACTTAAAGTCTCATCATTGACGCCCGTAACAGCCAATACCCCTCGATTGCTTGCATACGGTGATTCCAAAAGCTGTAAAATAGCAATTTGCTTTGCATAATTATCGGATAAAATTAATTGTTCATTGCTTTTGAATTTTTCTCCATCCATATCATAAGAAAAATAAAGTTTATCATTTAAAGATTGAAACAAGGAATTGCTGTTATAACTTCCTACTGTAATAATATTATAATCCGCATCCTTTTCACTAAATTCACTTACCCGCTTCACATACAAGTTACCATATGGTTCCACCCCATCACCATACATTCCAATTATCTGCGCATATAGATTTAATTCACTTGAGGTCGGATTATTTGAAAGTACCATCATCATGTCATTAAATTTTCCATCCGTTCGAAATGGTGAAGGTTTTAAATCAAAGGTTAGTACAATTCCAGTAGATGCTGGCAAATAAAGTACAGACTCATCCGAAACATATGCCCATGGCATTTCATCTTGTCTTGGTGTACAAATAATATCAGCAATTTCTAGATCAAATGCAATTCGTATCGCACCCGTTGTTGTTCCAACCACATCTGCTGGCATGGCAAACGTTAATTCATCTCCAATTGCTTTGTCTTTTTCAAGCTTTTTACTCGCAACAGGTATGTCTCCCCAATAAACGGTTATTAAGGAACGCTTAAAATCCAAGTTCTCACTGTATCTGAATTTCAATGTAACTTTACCTGCATCTGATAAAAAATAGTCCTCTGAAAATGGAAGATAAATCAATTGCTCTTGGTGAAATGGTCCTACAAAGGTCAATCCACTTCCTATAATATCTTTCACCGTATAGTTGCCTGCGGCCATTTGACTTATAGAAGTCGAATTAATTGCAACATCTGCGCTGCCAAGATTTACACTTGCAAGATTACTTTTTTCTTGAGATACTCGATTCTCGTCCATTAGCATATAAGCTGCTTCCAGCAAACAATCATCATTTGTCGATGTAATTAACAAAAGTGGGTTCTGATTGTAGTCATCTGCATAGAGTAC
This sequence comes from Candidatus Galacturonatibacter soehngenii, assembly GCF_008830185.1. Lineage (GTDB taxonomy): Bacteria > Bacillota > Clostridia > Lachnospirales > Lachnospiraceae > Lachnotalea > Lachnotalea soehngenii. The sequence continues at coordinate 174,791 of NZ_WAGX01000004.1, read as the reverse complement.
AACTGCTCTAGTATCCAGATTCGTCTTATCCTCAATCATGGTTTGGTAAAACTCTGGTAAATTATTATAATTTGCTACCAAAACGGTTCGATTCGCATTGGTAGATGCTAAATCTGATAAAATGCAAAACTCAATCTCATTGCTGTTACCTGTTTCTGTGCTTAAGTCAGCCATTAAATTCATTGCCGCAGCAACTTCTTTGTTCGTAGCTTCATCTGATACCGCAATGGTAAGCCCCTCACCTGTCTCATCCATTGTAGACATAAAAGGATAAGGATAGTAAGAAATGAAATGATTAGAATCCTTTACTTCATAACCACTTCGAATATAAGAGTTTGCCGATATACTAAACCAATTTGCATTGGTAAAATCATCAATACATCCCTCTTCGTCATAGAGCCTTGCATAAGCTGCTACGCCTAATGAATTATATCCTTCTTTGATTAAATCAAGTGGTATCTCAAGATAACAAGTCTGTGTACTTCCGTCATTATAAGCAATGCGATAAGAACTAACAGGAACATTATTCACCAAAAACGTGATGGAACTATCTATGCTTTGAATCAATTCACTCACATCATACTGAATTTCTGTATAGATGTATTTGGTGTCCCAATACTTTGGAATGAAAAAAAATAACTCCTTACTAGAAAATATCCCATGCAATGTGGTTTGGTCAAAATAGACATCCTTCGTGTACGAGGTTTCTACCACACTTGGCTTTACATGAACTGGATGATTGGCATCCCCTGGATGATTGGAAAGTATTTGTACAATCGAATCTTCTTTCGTTGGAGCTTCTGCATTTATTGCATCTCTTCCTTGAAAAGCAACTACCGCTTCCTCCTGTGAATCATTTGCCTCTCCTTTTGTTTGCTCTTCATTGACTACATTTTTATTTATACGTTCAGTTGCACTGGTATCCTTCTCATAAGCCAATGCACAGCACACTCCTGCTATCAGCAGTAAAACAGGTACTCTTAATCTTTTCGTTTTCATATTCCTACCTCTTTTCGGCTAACCCATAAACTTTTTCTTTTTCTTCTTTTTATCTACTTCCTCAAAACGTTCCGTTTTATCCCAGACAACTTCTTTATGATATATTTTATCTTGTATACTCTGTACCAATGCATTCAATACAACGAATACCCACATTTTAGAATAAGTAAAGAGCATAAGCAAAATAAGCAATGCACTTTCAAAATTAAATTCATTCTTTTCTACGGAAAGAGTTAGCAATACATTTAATAAAAATAGTAAAATTGCCATTCCCCACAGCAAAGAAGAAAATCCTCCTAAGGTTACGTGACAAAACCCTAGTATTCCTAGTACAAATATAATATCCGAACATATTAATGATGTTAACATCAATACATAGACCAAAGCATAATAAAAGGCATCTAGACGCATTGGACCCGCATTTTCGTCAAATACATATTTAAAATTCTTTATTAATACATAGATATTACCTTTTGCCCACCTTGTTCTTTGCTTGAACCACTGCATTAACTTTTGAGGCTCTTGCTCCCAAGTTACTGCTAATGGCATAAACTTGATATAATAGCCCATCCGATAAATCCGAAAACTAATTTCCGTATCTTCTGCCAATGCCTTCGTATCCCATCCCCCCATCTGATTGATAATACTTCGCCGTATTACAAAATTAGTTCCAGGAATGGTACAAAGCTTAAAGAAATAATACCTTCCTGCTTGATTCATACACTGATAGGCAAGTGTTTCAATGTTTACAAAGCGAGTTAATAAGGAGGCATTTCGATTTCTCGTTCGAAATTTGCCAATGACTGCTCCAAGTTTTTCATCCGACATTAGATTTTCTACCAAGATACGTAACGCATCAGGAGCAGGTGTATTATCTGCGTCATAAATGGCTATTACAGAACCCTTGGCAACCGACAAGGCAATATTTAGTGCATTTGATTTTCCTTTTCCACCAACCTGATGATCCGTATTAATCACAATTAATTTTCTGCTCGGATAATTTTCCTGAATCTTTTTTAATACTTCTGCTGAATTATCCGTTGAATTATCGTTAATCACAATGATTTCGTACTTATCTTCTGGGTAATCAAAATTCAAAAGCGCCAATACTGTTCTTCTTATTACAATGCTTTCATTATGAGCTGGCACCATGATACTTACCATAGGGTATTCCTTTAGAGGAATCTTTCCATCCGTTCGATTCACTTTTAGCATATAAATAATCCCACCAATGGATAAGAAAATATTGATGAACATAATACCCCATATGGCTATGATTGAGTATAAGGATAATAAATCTGCAAGTGACATATCATGGCTTCCCCCCTTTTTTCTTACCTTTTTCTTTTTTTATAAAAAATGTCTGTTTGTTTCGATGCCTCGCTGTAAATATAAATGTCAAAAATAAAGAGGAGACAATTGCCACTGCTATCACAAGTCTTTTATTTATACGCGATAAGTCTTTCGAATACCTTTGTAATGTATTGCGATTATATTTAAAATTTTCATCATAATTGGTGGCATTAAAATCTTTTTCCACTCTTTTTTTATTGATAAAAATGATTTGATTTTTATATTCCATAATGTCTTCATCCGTCCAAAAGCTATGATTAATATCCCAAAGACTTTTTAATGGTACAAACGAGGAGATACAAGCCTGAATTTTATCTTTAATTTTCTCCATATCCTCTGTAATATCGAAACAAACAGCAAAGGAGTTTGTAGTTAGATAACTAACTCCACTATCATCTAGTTCAATAACTGGAGCAATCCATTGATGTCCATCCTTATAAACAAGATTGGTAGTAACATCCTCGCTCTGAATCAAGGCATCTTCTTCCTGTGATACTAATACGGTTCGAAAACGACTCATAATCTCAATGGTATCTTTGTTAAACATCCAATTTTTAGGAACTTCAAATCCCATAGGATAAACACCTTGCTCCATGTAGATACGGATTGCTGTTGTGATATATTCATTCACAATCTCCTTGTCAAAATCAGGCATCTGATTGGTGGGACTATGCATAATAATCGTACCCCCATTTGCCTGCGCATAGCGAAGTACTTCGCAAAAGCGTTGCATCGCTGGATAATTTCCATGTTGAAAGATTGGCATAACAGATATCACAAAGGGTTCTTTCTTTTCAATTAAATAAGTTATAATCTCTAAAAGCTTTTGCGCATCTTGAAACGGATAGACTTTATCCAATACAATGTATTGTGCATAGGTCGTAGGTTCTCCATTATAAGGCCACTTCCACTTTGCAGCCTCCTTTATAAATGCAGCTTTTATCAAATGATTGTTCATATCAGTAAGCGGAATATGATACAAAGACTCTACCTTAGCACAAAAATATCCTTTTTCCCCACCAACCTCTAAGCTTCCTACTTGATAATCTAAATTCTCTGTTAAAAATAAGAAATTTTCTTCCTTCACCAAAGCTTCTTTTAAATCAAAATCACTGAAATTATATTGTAATTTTCCCGTTTGCTTCATTGAATCCATATAGGTATCTTTTCTTCCTGTCTCATTTAAATAATAGCGAAGCAGCTCATTACCAACAAACAGCAAGCGGATATCATTTTGTCCAGTAGAATTTTTTATCCCTTCTCTTTCCCTTAGAATTAAATTACCCTTCTCTTCTCTATCTTTTAGCTTATCAACTAGTTCTTTTGGATATCGTTCTACTTTATAACATACAATGAAGTTAAATTTTTCTATTTGATTCAAGCATTTAGATGCAGGTGCATAAGTAACCTGAAATCTTTGATAAGTAAAATATTCCACGATACTCCTAATACTCTTCATATCATCGTTTTTTGCACCGTCGGAATAAATGATTAAGATGTCACCTGCTGGAAGCGATTCTTCTTTTGCTTGTGCAATGTCATAAGAAAACAATAAAAAGATAACGCAAATCGTTGCAAAAACGCCCTTCTTCCATAGACTAGACATCATATTGCAGCTCACTTTCTACTTTTTGTTTAAACGAAATCATATCATTTCCATATGCTTCTTTCTCATATTCTAGATAGGCTATTTTTACCTTTACTTGAATGGCTGCATCTGTTATCCCTTCAAAGGCATCACTTGACTCTAGTCTTGCTTTGATTCTTTTCTTTGCATACTCACTACCTTGTGAATCACAAGTTAGAATAATTCCAATGGTTCCTTGGTTATCGAGTGAATAAGTACGGTCCTCCACGCGAACTACATCCACTACCATTTCCGCCATTCTTTGAATTAACGCTTCATAGTGGCTTCGAGACAGAATACTTTTAAGCTCTTGCTCATAGCGAAGCTTTACAATCATAAGCGAAATAGCCATGTCATTTCGTTGTGCATATGCAATCTGCTTTTGCAAATCATTGTATAAACTTCTAAGATTATATAAACCAGTCATAGAATTAATCATAACCAATTCTTCTACTTGTGATTTTAATATTTCATTTTCTAGTTCTGTCTGTGCATTTCCATAAACAAAAATAATCATCGCCGCAACAGACACCAAAGGAAAAACAATCCAGATATAACAAAGAGACACAATTTCTTTTGAGTAGGCAAAAAACATATAAAGTTTGTAAGCACTATATACTAATATAGAAAAACTTGCTACCACGATTGCTAGATTATTTAATTTGAATCCAGCTAATAATATTGCAAAGAAAGTCGCCATCAGCATAATTACAAACTCCGTTAAAAGCCCACTTCCTCCATAGCCTACCGTAAATGACATTGCAACAATACACAGTAAAAAAAGCACAAGCCCAATATCTTGTAACAAATAACCGGTCTTTCTTTTCTTTAACATAGTTCCCTCCTCAATACACCGGATTATTAGAATATCTTTATGCGGTGAACAATTTCTGTAAATATAATATATGTGATAATATCGATTCCAAAACCAATTAAAAATCCATGTTGTATCATCTGGGAATCACCACTGTTTACTACTATAATAATTGCTTGAGATATACAAATTAAAACAATTAACATCACCGTATCCATAAAAACTGTATTACGTCTTTCTTCATAAAAACGAAGTGAATATCCTTTTCGAAATTGCAATACACAAACGCCAATTAAAAAAACAAAATAACCAATTGTTTTTGGTAACGTATTGCTTTTAAAATTACTCCAAGCTCCCCAAAAAAAGCTTTTTGCTCTCTCTGGAAGTCCTACGCTTTTCTCATAATTTCCACAATATTCTCTTCTGATATCAAAGCAAGACTTTATTGCAACGTCAAGCATGCCAAGAAGAGCACCTGGATGTCTTACATAGTATACTGCTATGTCAAGTTGTGTATACTTTTCTATAAATTCACTTAAAACTGGGTCCGTTGCCTTTACAACTGGTAAATAATCATGAGAAGATGCATCTGCAAGTAACTCATAAGAAGGATCGATATCAAATTCCAAGAGTGTTTCACTTGGATTTTGCGACTCATATAATACACCTCTTGTCATCGCATGAAATTTAGAAGTATTATCAAAATCGGATTCCATATCTAACATATTTATCACAGATACAATACATAAAAATATGGATGACGCGATACATATAACACCCCATATCCAGTTGTTTCGAATAAATAATAATTTCAAACAAAATACCGCTAACAAAAGAGCTATAATTGTTGTTTGGCTTCTTGAAGTTGTTAGTATAATTCCTGAAACAACTATAACCACCAACGCTCCAAAGTCCTTATAAGAGCTTCTTTGATTCTGAAACGAGAGTGCCGCAAAAATACAGTACATAAAACTAATAAACCATAGTGCTTCTGGATAAAAAGAATTGAAGTATGTAATATAACCTACATCTGCAAAAATTAAGACTCCTACAAACCCAATAACAAAACCTTCCGAAAACTCTTGTACACGCATACATGCTTGCTTTATCAATAAGTAAAAGGCAGGAATATAGAATATCCCATACAGCAATGCCAGAAAGCGAATATCAAAAAATTTATCTTTTGTGATTAGATTATCCAAATAAACAGCGGCTTTGACAAACAAAACCTGGCTGTTTAAGAGAGAGTCCCTTGTTTGATAGCCGCTTAAAACATTGGAATAGATTTTTACAAAATAATTATTATAGATTTCAGATATTTCAGACTGCGTGTAATAAATTCCTGCTGAATTCATCACCCTTGATATAGAGCCATCATCTGCTACGCCTAAATAGTTTGGCAAAAATAGCATCAATAGCATAAGGAGGCTTGCGAGTGCAGTCGCAAACAACGCAATCAAAGATGGAGAGTATTTTCCCTCCATTTTTTGATTGATATGGCTCTTAATATGTTTGACGCGTTTTATAAAACGAACCACTTGATCCATGTGATTCCTTATTTTAGCACGTTTGATTTCACTTGATTGTAAGGGTGAAATCATCGTGTTAGGATTAAAAACTTGCTCTTTCAACTTCGATTCTCCATTGTTTTGTGCCAATTTTATACTCCTGATTTCACTGATAGACAATTATAGATATGCAACCTTGCTTCATACTTGTCTCCTACATATAAACATATTACTTTTATCACATCATTACCCTATTAGGTCTAAAAGTTTGTTCCATTCCATCCCCATACACTTACTTCTTCGTATTTTACATAAATCTTGTCAGGTGATATCAAAAGCTCCTCACTTACAATTTCAGTAATCTTTTTTGTTAAAGCCGCATAAGCTTCTTTTGTAGCCTTACCAAATAGTTTCACTTCAATAAATGCAAGATTATTACTGGCATCCCCCTTAAAATATAATGTCTGCTCTCCCTCAAAAGCACACATCAACCAATTCTCACTTTTTCCTGGTATTAATTCAATTGCTTTTCCAATTTTTTCCTTTAATAATATTTCTTTTTCTTTTGTAATTGTTACATTTGTTTTTGTACTAATATATGGCATTTTACTTCCATTCCTTTCCATTCCTTACTTTACCTCATTATAGTTTATCCTCATATTCAAGTCAATTTATTCCTTCGTACATTTCCTGGCATTTTTTTATTTTTTTACTCATATTTATACAAAGAAATCGATAAATCAATCTCTTTCTAGTTTATTTTATCTATGACATAAGTACCAAATGCAAAACATTGTCTTGTATTTATTCAAAAAATACTATAAAATGACATTATATGCATAGTTTAATCGTAAATAAATAAGCAAACTATAATTTAGGGATTATGATTGAGGTGAGTACATGTTAGAAGTAAATCGTGTGAAAGGTTATGAAACTACAAACAATATAGACGTTGGTATTTCCAGTACTAAGAAAACTGGTGCTTTTTCATCATTTTTAGGAGAATCGGAATCCTTAAATGATATCTTTGAAAGAGCCGCTGCAAAATATAATATATCGGTAGATTTATTAAAAGCGGTTGGAAAGCAAGAGTCTAATTTTAATCCAACTGCTGTATCTCGATGTGGTGCACAAGGTATTATGCAATTAATGCCTGCAACTGCTGCTTCGCTTGGCGTTACAGACTCCTTTGACCCAGAACAAAATATCATGGGAGGCGCAAAGTATTTAGCTGGATTATTAGATAACTTTAATGGTAATGTTACCTTTGCATTAGCTGCTTATAATGCTGGTGGTAATAATGTAAAAAAATATGGTGGAATTCCTCCATTTAAAGAAACGCAAGACTATGTGGTTAAAGTAACTGCTTATATGCAAACTGGTGTTGAAGTTCCAAATGCTACCTATGCAACAACCAGATCTTTTGATGATACAATTTCAAAGGATAAGGGCTTATCTGAAGAATTATTAAAGAAAATCGAAGAATTAAAAGAGGCATTTGACTATGAAGATTATTTGACTTTTATTAATTTGTTGATTAATAACAAAGACTTAGATAATAAGGAAGAGGAAGAAGCACAAAAAGCAAATAGTAGCAGTGGTTCGGATTATTCCTCCTTAAATCAAATAAACTACTCTCCTGCTATATTAAATCTTTTAACTTCGCTATAAAATATTTAACCCCGTTGATAATATTTCTATCAACGGGGTATTTTATGCTATTCTTACTGTTTCGTTAATGGTTTTAAGTTTTTTAGTGATATATCCATAATTGGTGCAGAATGTGTTAATGCTCCGCTCGATATAAAATCCACTCCTAAGCTAGCAATTTCCTTGAGCCGTTCCTTTGTTACATTCCCAGAACATTCCGTTTGTGCTTTTGATCCAATGATTGTAAGAGCTTCTTTCATTGTTTCATTGCTCATGTTATCAAGCATAATAATATCCGCTCCCGCTTCAACTGCTTCCTTCACCATTTCTATGTTTTCTACTTCGACTTCTATTTTTCTTACAAATGGTGCATATTCCCTTGCCAATTGAATGGCTTTTGTTACACTTCCTGCTGCTCCTATGTGGTTATCCTTTAATAAAACACCATCGGATAAATTATATCTGTGATTTGTACCACCACCAATTGTCACTGCATACTTTTCAAATGGACGCATATTGGGAGTCGTCTTTCTCGTATCCAAAAGCTTTGTATGAAATTCTTCCAGCTCCTTTACAAATTCTTTTGTATACGTTGCTATTCCACTCATTCTTTGTAAATAGTTTAGAGCCGTTCGTTCTCCCGAGAGAAGTACACGAATATCTCCCTTTATTACACCTAGTAAGTCATTTTTTTTAACCGTATCACCCTCTTGGTAAAAACACTCAAACTCAACCTTCTCATCTAACAGTTGGAATACTCTTTCAAACACAGTCAATCCACAAATAATTCCATCCTGCTTACATATTAAATCAGCTTTTCCGATTATATGGCTTCTCATCACCGCATTCGTTGTCACATCTTCACTTGTAATATCTTCTTTTAAGGCTCGTAAAATATATTCGTCAATATTTACTTTCCAGTTAACACCATGCATCATAGAATTCTTTGTCCTTTCTTTTAATTTCCTCTAATATCAGTTGTTTGTTTATGGCCTCCCAATCATCTTGATTCATATACTTTTCTAGACTAACTTCTACGTAGCCTTCCTCCAAACATGTACCAGCATGCATCAAAACATAATGATTGGCTGCATTTCTTGCAAAAACAAGACTTTCAAGCAATGAATTACTCGCCAAACGATTTGCACCATGTACACCATTACAGGCAGTTTCTCCTACTGCATATAAGTGTTTCATTGATGTCGTACCATTAATATCCGTTTTAATTCCTCCCATTAAATAATGTTGAGCTGGCGTAACTGGTATTAAATCGGTCAATGCATCGTACCCTTCTTCTTTGCATCGTGCATAAATATTGGGAAAATGTCTTAATATCTTATCCTTACTAATATTCTCCATACTTAGATACACATAATCCACCTGATATCTCTCCATTTCCTTATGAATGGCTTGTGTCAAAAGATCTCTAGGTAATAATTCATTGACAAAACGTTTCCCTTCTTCATTCAACAAAATAGCACCCTCACCACGCACCGATTCCGAAATCAAAAAACGTCTTCCTTTCCTTTTTGAATAAAGAACCGTTGGGTGTATTTGAATGTAATTCATATTAGTAACTTCTATGTTATGGCGAAGGGCAAGCGCAATCCCATCCCCTGTTATCTGTGAAAAATTCGTGGAGTTTTTAAAAATGCCTCCCACTCCCCCTGTAGCCAGAAAAACCGCATTAGCATAAAAACAAAGAAGCTTCTCTTTTGTTTTTGCTGCTATTCCAATGCAAGCACCCTCCTGAATCAGTAAATCTATCATGGTTGTATATTCTTGTATTGTAATATTACTTCGTGTCTTTACTTCCTTTAATAACTTTTCAACAATCTCTTTTCCTGTTACATCTTGATGGTGAAGAATCCTATATTCAGAATGGCCTCCTTCTCTGGTATATTCAAAATCACCTTCACTCGTCTTATCAAAATCAACTCCGTATTCTAACAACCTTCTTATCACATCGTTTGAAGACAAGATCATTTCTTGAACAGATTCTGGATTGTTTTGGTATCTTCCTGCTTTTAATGTATCTTCAAAATAAACATCAAAATCCTCTGGTTCAAGTAAGGTAGATATTCCTCCTTGTGCCAGATAGGAATCACTAATATCTGCCTCTTCTTTCGTAACCATCAATATATTACAATTGCAAGGCAATGATAGGGCTGTAAATAATCCTGCCACACCTGTACCAACAATTATTGCGTCATATCTATTATTTTTCATTTTGCCAACTCCAACATCCTTATTAGCGGTCTATAGGCCTTTATTCTTAGATCCTCATCGATTTTTACTTCTGTTTTCATACTTTGCAAACTATCTTTTATTTTTTGCAATGTTATCTTTTTCATATTAGGGCAAAACTGCCTATGTCCTACCGAATAAAAAGACTTTTCAGGATTCTTTTTCTTTAAATCGTGTAAGATACCAAGCTCTGTACAAATCAAAAATTCTTTCTTTTCACTTTTGGTTGCGTAATTTATAATTCCTGAAGTACTGCCGATATAATCTGCAAGTTCTAGAATCTCCATTTTACATTCTGGATGAACCAGTATTTCCATATTTGGCTTAGCCGCTTTGGCTTTTAGCACATTTTCCTTTGTAATACTTGTATGGACATGACAAAATCCTTTATTAAAAATAAAATTTTTATCTGGAACTTGAGATGCAATATAGCGCCCAAGATTTTCATCTGGTATAAAATATATATTTTTTTGCGGCAAAGCCTTAACAATTTTTAGAGCATTTGAACTCGTAACAATAACATCCGAGAATGTTTTTAATCTTGCAGAAGAATTGATGTAACAAACAACTGCAAGATCTTTATACTGCTCTCTTATTTTAAGTATTTTCTCTTCTTCTGCCATGTTTGCCATTGGACAGTCCGCTAACACCTCTGGTAACAAGACTGTCTTGTCAGGACAAAGAATTTTTGCGCTTTCACCCATGAATTTTACTCCTGCAAAGCAAATCGTTTTCTGAGGTAATTTTGTAGCTATTTCACTTAAATAATAAGAATCTCCAATGTAATCGGCAATATCTTGTATCTCATCTGCTACATAATAGTGTGCTAGAATTACAGCATCTTTTTCTTGTTTTAGTTGATTGATCTCTTCTTGTATATTGTCCATGTGTTTCTCCTATTTCTAACAGCATTTCATTTGATATTTCTTAATTACTTACTATGACACGATTTTCGCTTTTTGTCAATATATATGTATATACACTTGACAATGCAGTATATGTTCTATTGCTTTACGGACCAATTTTATATATAATTGCATTATTAGAAAAAAAGGAGAATTGATTATGCTTCATGGAAATGGTGTTGATATTATTAAAATAGATCATTTGAAATATTTCTTAGATAAAATAGAAGATCCCTTTATAACGAAAACCTATACATCAAAAGAATTAGATTTGATTCTAAAAAGGCCCAATCCTGTGAACAGTTTGGCCACCCGCTACGCTGGAAAGGAAGCTGTGTTTAAATGTTTTGGCATACATGGCAATACTATTTTATTAAATGAAATAGAAATTTTAGAAAATGAATATGGTCAGCCAACTGTTTATCTTCATGGAAAAGCTAAGAATATAGCAAATCAATTGCACATAAATAGTATTTATCTTTCTCTTTCCTATGATACGGATTATGCAATTGCATATGCTGTCGCGGAAAAAGAATTTTCATCAAAAAATATAGATGCCTTTCAAATTTGAAAGACATCTTTTCTTTTAATAAAAGTAAACCAATTCTTCTTCTGGCTTCTCACATGCTGAAAGCTTCTTTGCATATAACACTGGCCCTTTACCCTTGTATTCTTTTCGGTATTCCACACGAACCTGAGCAGTTAAACGCACCCATTGTTTATGTTGTAATTTTTCTGCATTCTGACTTTTACAGATAAAGCCAATGAAAGAAATATCGTCTGCACAACAAGTCATTGCATGCCTGCCCGGAACAAAATTATCTTGTGCCAAATGTTTGGATTTGTACACAATTCCTGTAAATTCAACAGTTTTTCCATTGTATTTTTTCGGATTATCCATCGCATCCAAATACCATATACCATAATCCTCATCCGCAATCTCGATGATATCTGCATCCAAATCAAACGGTAGAAATTCCGCAGTATTTTGCGGATCTATATCTTCTCCTTCAAAATATACCTGTGCTTTTTTGTTTACTGCCTTTACACTTCTACGAAATGCCGCAAAATCCATTTCCTTTGAACATCTGTTAAAAATAACCATATCCGATTCGGTATAATGATTTACTAATAAGGAACGCATATTACTCATAAATGCCTCATATGTTTCACCATTAATCAAGGTTATGATTTGAATCACTTCCCAGTATTTAGGAAGCTTCATCTCCAAAATTCTCTTAGTATCCCACATTCCGTTATATTCCACAAATACTCGATCAGGATCGTATTTTACACTAATTTCCTTTAGAAATTCCTCTGTAAACTGTTCTTCTTTTTCCACCATTACAACAAAAGCGTTATTCTTCTTCAAAAAATCTGCTTCTAATTCTTCCATTCCTTCCTCACAAAGTATGATTAACGTTTTCTCTCCGCGCGAAAAATTAGGATCTTGTATGGTTTCTCGAATAAATAAAGTCTTTCCACTCTCTAAAAATCCCGTAAATAAATAAACTGGTATTTCCATATATTTGTACCATGCCTTTCAAATTCCTTTTACATCTAGTAACATTGTACGATTCTAAATTAATCTCTCTATTACAGGTTAAATAACACTTCTAATTCCTGCTCTTTTAGTTGGGTTCCTATCACACACAAACGACCTGTAACATCTGCTTCCCCTTCTCTAATATCATATTCACCTGGAACCAAATCAAAATGAATCCATGTACCCTCCTGCGAAGGAATAATACCTTTTGCTCGTAGTACCACTCCATATTCCGTTGTATCTGCTAATTTTTTTAATATTTCCTCTAACTCATGTTTAGCGAACTTCTTTGGTGTTTCCCTACCCCAGCTTGTAAATATATCTTCAGCATGGTGATGTCCTTCGTGATGATGGTCATGATCATGGTCATGTCCACAACACTCGTGGTCATGGTCATGATGATGCTCATGTCCTTGACCCCCGCAACACTCATGGTCATGGTCGTGATGGTGCTCATGTCCATGTCCCCCGCAGCACTCGTGGTCATGGTCGTGATGGTGCTCATGTCCTTGTCCACCGCAGCACTCATGCTCATGCTTGTGATGGTCATGACCGTGTCCGCAGCACTCATGCTCATGCTTTACTTCATCGAGTAAAGCTTTCGCCATATCTATTTTTTCTTCCATGGTTTCTCGAATAGTTTTGCTATCCAACTGCTCCCATGGAGTCGTTACGATTGTTGCTTGTTCATTATGCTCTCTGATTAATTTTACACAAGCCTCCAACTTATCCTCGCTTAATTTATCCGTTCTACTAAGAATAATTGTTTTTGCATTCTCAATTTGATTGTTAAAAAACTCACCGAAGTTTTTCATAAACATCTTGCATTTCATGGCATCTACAACCGCTACTAAACCATTTAATTTGATTTCCACATCTTTTATACCTTCGACTGCTTTAATCACATCCGATAATTTACCCACTCCTGAAGGCTCAATAATAACTCGATCTGGAGTATATTTATCCAATACTTCTTTTAAAGCTGTCCCAAAGTCTCCAACCAACGAACAGCAAATACATCCTGAGTTCATTTCCGTAATCTCTACACCAGATTCTTTTAAAAATCCCCCATCTATACCAATCTCTCCAAACTCATTTTCTATCAATACTAATTTTTCACCTTCAAAAGCTTGTCCAATGAGTTTCTTTATTAAAGTTGTTTTACCTGCGCCTAAAAACCCAGATATAATATCAATTTTTGTCATGTTAAATCCCTTCCTTTATTTCTTATTCTTGACGATATGTGAAATACTACCAAGTGAAATCCATATTTTTTTATTATACTCTTTTTTGTGAGAATATATCAAGTATTAGTGCTATATTTTTATTATCATTTAAGTATGAGTTTCCAATATATTCTTATGTAGACTTTACTAGTTTAAAACTATTATAATGAAAAATAAAAATACTTGTATCTTTTATCCTCTTTAAAATGTCTAATGTATGAAACTAGTTTCAATAAAAGAACTTCAATTATAACCAAGAGAGGACGTGTAAACTTGAATTCCAAAGAGGAATTACATTTAGTAAAAAAAGCAATGAAAGGTAATCCAAAAGCCTATGGAAACCTAATACATTATTATCAAGACTATTTATATAAAACTGCCTTCCTTTATGTTAAGGATGAAGATAGCGCTTTGGATATCGTTCAAGAAAGTATATTAAAGGGCTATGAATCCATACGCAAATTAAAACATCCTCAGTTTTTTAAAACATGGATTACAAAAATACTAATAAATAATAGCCTTACCGTTTTAAAGAGACGTAATTCAACCATTTCTATCGAAACAATAGAGGATATTACTAAATCTTATCTTCAACCTATGTTAGAAGAAAAATTAGATTTGTATGAAGCAATTGACAATTTATCAGAAATTTATAAAACGATCATAATCTTAAAATATTTTAATGATTTAAAAATCAATGAAATATCCAGCTTAATGAATATACCAGAAGGCTCTGTTAAAGCCTATTTATATCGTGCAAAGAAAGAGTTAAAACAATATTTAAAGGAGGACTATCTCTATGCAAAATGATTTTGATAAAATAAACGTTCCTGATAGATTAGATGAAGTGGTCAACGAAAGCTTGCTTTTAGTTCAAAAAAAACATCAAAAAATGGTACGACATAAACGAATCCTCATATCTGGTAGTATTGTTATAATATCTTTTTCTTTTTTGATTTTTGGTATGTCTAATCCCGTTCTTGCAAGCAAAATACCAATCATTGGTCACATATTTAAATATGTGGAAAAAGATGTTAGTTATAAGGGTAACTTTAGTACAGTTTCCAAGCACCCGTATGACAATACAGATACCATTAATAAACAGATAGAAGAAACTTCCAATTATAATTATTTGTCTCAAACCTCCAATGGAATAACAGTAACAGTCTCAGAAGTATATTATAACAGCAAGGCATTGTATCTTGGTGTAACCATTTTTAATGAGGAAGAATTTCCACCAGATTTTAATCGAACACAAAATATGGAAGATTATATTTTAGATTATGATAGAATCGAACTTTTATCAATAGGAAAACTAAGTTTTACAGAAAACAATCTAAACCCTTATTACATTGAAGGAAAATTTAAAGATATGAATACATTTGTTGGAATCATACGCATTGACCTAGCTCATTTGAACGTAGATGTTCCTGACCAATTTCAGTATGACCTAAATATCACAAAATTTTATGGAGACTTATTTGACCAAATAAGCACGGAAGGCAAAGATTATAATGGTAATGCTATGATTATCTATGATTCTGCCAAAAAAGAATACGAAGGTAACTGGAATTTTCAACTAGATGTATCGATTGATTTGTCTAAAACACAAGTAGTAGAAATAAACGATACTGCTGAAAATGGAATTGGTATTAAAAATGTTGAGAAAACACCTTATGAAATATCCGCAAAAGAAATTTTCCCTTCATCAGAAGTCGCTAACAATTACTTTTTAGCCATTTGCGACAACAATGGTGATTTATTGGATTTTCAGGGAGACTATGCATATACTTTCCAAGTATATGGCAGAGATACAAGTACTGTATCTATTTTTATCTGCGATTACATTCGTTATATGGACGAACTAAAGGGTTACTATTTTTCGGAAGATTACGAAGAGAAAAAGAAAACCAAAACATTTGCGAAGTACTTGGAAGAAAATTGCTTATATAGTACGTCAGTAACCTTTGAAACCAAAGATTGACATGGCAAAGAGCACGACAAAGTCGTGCTCTAACATAGAACTATATTAAAATTGGCAAATTTTAATTTCTTTTTGAAAGAACGTCACTTTCATATGTTTGAACTTCCTTAAGCCATTCAAGACCTACACCTGCATTTTGTTGCTGGCAATAATAATCCCATACCAATGCAAATGGTGCTGCTTTGAATTCTTCTTTGTAAGCCAAACGTGCGCTTAC
Source organism: Candidatus Galacturonatibacter soehngenii (assembly GCF_008830185.1). Classification (GTDB taxonomy): domain Bacteria; phylum Bacillota; class Clostridia; order Lachnospirales; family Lachnospiraceae; genus Lachnotalea; species Lachnotalea soehngenii. The sequence goes on along the minus strand of NZ_WAGX01000004.1, from coordinate 158,715 downwards.
GTCTCCACTCTTTTCAATCTCTTTCATCTTATCAACTGGCTGTAATAATGCAGCTAACATTGCTTTTCTTGTATTTCTCATACCAGTTACCCAAGCTACAATACGATTAATAGAAGCATCAAAGAAATCAGTTGCAACATAAGTATCTTTTAACTTGTCCATACGTACTAATTCTTCCATGATTGCTCTTGTTTCATCGTCAAAGCTTACTACATGGTCAGAATCCCAACGAATTGGACGTGAAACATGAAGTAATACATTATCAGAGAAAGTAAAGATAGATGCTAATTTAGCAGAAACCACTTCTGTTGGATGATAATGTCCTGTATCTAACGTCATAATAATATGGTCTTTGTTTGCTTTCATTACATATCCCATGCAAAATTCATGAGAACCAGCGGTAAAGCTTTCCGCTCCAATACCAAATACTTTTGATTCGATACCATCAATTACACCTTCTACATCTTTTGTTGCCTCAAAGATTTGATCATAACTGTCTTTTAATCTCTGTCTTGGTCCAATGGTATCGATTGGTACTTCTTTATCTCCATCAGGAGTCCAGTGGTTGATTACGCATGGTTTTCCAGTCTTCTTATAGAAATATTCTCCAATCTGACGACAACGGATACCATGTTCAATCCAGAATTTACGAATTTCTTCATCATCAGAGGATAAAGTTGCTTTATCGCTCTTTGGATGTGAAAAATACGTTGGGTTAAAATCAAGTCCGATTCCTTTTTCTACTGCCCAATTCACCCATTTATCAAAATGCTTTGGCTCAATTTCATTACGGTCAACAAAACTATCCGCTTCTTGATAATTTGCATGTAAATTAAGTTTTAATTCACCTGGAATGTATTTCATAGCTGTCTCAATGTCAGCACGTAATTCCTCTCCGTTTCTTGCCTTTCCTGGATAATTACCAGTCGCTTGAATACCACCTGTTAACGAAGTGTCCTCTTTCTTTTCACATCCAGCTACATCATCTCCTTGCCAGCAATGCATTGAAATAGGAGTAGCATTTGCAATCTCAATTGCTTTGTCTACGTCAATACCATATTGAGCATAGAATTCTTTTGCTAATTCATAGCCTTTTTTTACATCGTACATTCTTTTTTTCCACCTTTCATATTATATAAATTTACTTTAATTGATAACTATATTTCACTTCAACTGCTAAAGCATATTGTAATTTGTATAGTATGTTAATAAAAAATCTGCTTTTCGTATTCATTATATACAAAGCAGACTTCTATAACAAGGACGTAATTTTTATATTTTTACGTCCTTATTTTCCTTATGAACTTCACATCGTTTTATCATTTGATTCTTTTTTGTCGCGATATTGTTTGGGACTTAATCCATATCGTTCTTTAAATATCCTATGAAAATAACTTGTATTATCATATCCAACCATATAAATGATGTCTGTAATTGGTAATTTAGTCGCGGATAACAGGTGTGCTGACTGGTTTAGCCTCTTGTTTTGTAATAGTTCTTTAAATGTGCTTCCAGTACTACTTTTTATCATTTTGCTAAGGCTGGAAATGGATTGATTCATACTTTTTGCAAGCGTTGTTAAATTCGCAGTCTTATAATTTTCTTCTATATATTTTAGCACTTTAATTGCAACTGTATTGTAGCTTTGATTTTGTTTATCATACTCAATTCTCTCTGTCTGATTCACTAGTTGCATAAATAAAAGGCCCATTGTTGTTTGGTCAATCTGTCTATGATTATGTTGTTTATTAATTAAATCCCACACTAGATTTTCAATCAAATTTTGAATGGGTATAATATCACATACCTTATAGTGCAGATAACTAGCCTGCGTTGTATTTTGCCTTAGCGTATCTACCAAAAAGTTACTTAACGCATTATCCTTATGAAGCATTGGTAATACTTCATCAAAAAATTCAGGTAAGATAATAAAATTAATACCAATATCCTCCATTCCAGCTGGAAGAATCTCATGATAAGAAAACTGATTTAAAAAGAGTAAATTCCCCTTTTCCAAAACAACCTTTGTATCTCCATTTATGATATGTGTTGTTTTTCCCGTACACATATACATGATTTCAATATAATTGTGTTTATGGGCAGGAAAATCAATAAAACGAGTATGTGTTCGAATATCAATTAAGCGTCCTTTTTCTAGCATTTTATTACTATCAATGGTAAATTCATTACTCGTTGTATAGATTTCTTTATTTATTTTCTTGTCACCAATCAGAATTCTTTTTTCTTCCTCTGTTACTGGTTTCAATCGATCCATTAACTCTGTATTCATGTTCTTCCCCTTTATCCCACGTTATCACTTGTCGTGAATTTAGAAATAGATGTGAGAATCTCACATCTATTTCATCATTGATATTTTATTTATAGAATAATTTTTTTCGGACATTTCTCTACGCATTTGCCACAGTAAGTACATTTATTATAATCAATATGTGCAATATTATCAACTACTTTAATTGCATCAAATTCACATACTTTTTCACACATTTTACAAGCAATACAACCAACCGAACATCCTTTCATAACATCTTTGCCCTTATCCTTTGAATTACATTGAACTAAGTGTTTTGCTGCATAAGGAACAAGTTCAATTAATTTTTTCGGACACTCTGCAATACACTTACCGCAGGCTTTACACTTTTCTTTATCTACCTTAGCAATTCCGTCAATAATGTGAATTGCATCAAAAGGACAGACTTTTACACAACTTCCAAAGCCCATACATCCATAGTCACAGGCCTTTGGTCCACCGCCCGGAACAAAGGCAAGCATCTTACAGTCTTGTACTCCGTGATATTCATAGTTTTGCTTTGTCTTATCACATGTTCCTGCACATTTTACAAATGCAACTTCTTTTATGGTTTCTCCTGCTGCAACTCCCATAATCTCGCCGATTTTGTCTGCTACAGGACTACCTCCTACTGGACAAGCAGAAACCTCTGCTTCTCCTTCTGCAATCGCTTTTGCAAGTGCATCACAACCCGCATATCCACAGCCACCGCAGTTATTTCCTGGAAGCGCATCACGGATTTGTAGTTCTTTTTCATCAACCTCAACTTTTAGCTTTTCACCTGCAATTCCCAGGAATAGACCTATTAACAAACCAGTCACACCAACAATGACAGCCGCTATTATTATACCTATTATACTCATGTGTAACCTCCTATATTAGACCTGCAAATCCAAAAAAAGCAATTGCCATTAGACCTGCAGTAATTAATACGATAGGTGATCCTTTAAACGAAGGAGAAACATCATTATATTCAATTTTTTCTCGGATACCAGCCATGATTACGATTGCTATGGTAAATCCAACGGCAGTTGCAAATCCATTTACAATACCACTTAAAATATTATATGATTTTTGCACGTTTGTTAGAGCAACCCCTAATACAGCACAGTTCGTTGTAATAAGTGGTAAGTATACCCCTAATGCCTGATAAAGCGAAGGACTCGTTTTCTTTAAAAACATTTCAACAAATTGTACTAATGCAGCAATTACCAAAATAAAAACAATCGTCTGCATATATTCTAAACCAGTATTTACAAGTACAAATTTATAGATAACACTTGTAAAGGCTGAAGCAATCGTTAATACAAAAATTACCGCTCCACCCATTCCACCTGCTGTTTCAACCTTCTTAGACACACCTAAGAATGGACATAAACCTAAAAATTGGCTTAATACAACATTGTTTACAAGTGCTGAACTAATTGCAATTATAATTAATTCTTTCATTTATGCCCACCTCCTAATTCAAGCCACAGTGGCTAGAACAGCTATCACATCCATCTTCGCCACATCCGCCACTTGTTTTTTTATCGTTATTTGCTACGTTATTCTTTACTTTATTTTGTATTGCAGTAAGCATGGCTAATACAAAGAATGCTCCTGGTGCAAGAATAAAGATAGTAATCGGTTCATAAGCGCTTGGCATTATTTGTTTTGAAAATATAGTACCTGCTCCGACTAATTCTCTTACTGCACCTATTGCAGTCAATCCAATTGTAAATCCAAGTCCCATACCAACTCCATCAAAAATAGATGGTACTACAGGGTTTTTTGAAGCATAGCTTTCTGCTCTTCCTAAAATAATACAGTTAACAACAATTAACGGAATATAAATACCAAGCGAATCATAAAGGCTTGGTACATAACCTTCTAGTAAAAATTGAACAATTGTAACAAAGGACGCTACAATTACAATGTAAGCTGGCATTCTTACTTTGTCTGGTATAATGTTACGAAGCATAGAAATTATCATATTTGACATAATAAGTACCACTGTTGTTGTAAGTCCCATACCAAGTCCATTTACCGCCGAAGTCGTAACCGCAAGAGTCGGACACATACCAAGCATTAATACAAAGGTAGGATTTTCTTTAATGATACCGTTAAAAAGTCTTTCTACTACTTTATTCATTACTTGCTTCCTCCTTTTGCAATACTATTAAAGTATACGATTCCTGCATTTACTCCATTTGTGATTGCATTCGTCGTAATCGTTGCACCACTGATGGCATCAATTTCGTTTTCAGCTGTTGCACCTGTTTTGGTATATGCAAAACTATCTACGTTCTTATTTGCATACTGGTCTTTAAAGGAAGCATCCTTTGCCTTCATGCCTAGACCTGCTGTTTCACTAATACGAAGTATTTCATATCCATTCACCGTTCCATCCAGACGGATTCCCATTGAAAATGTAATATCCCCTCCATATCCTTCACTCGTTGTAACCTGCATAACATAGCCAAGAATTGTTCCATTCGCATCCAGAGCTTGAACAGCCTCATCTATGGATTCTTGCTCATATCCTGCCTGACTTAATATTTGCATCGCATTTTCTTTATGAAAATTATCCAATTTATTAAATTCAGTCGCATCTTGAAATACTGCTTGAAACGATTTTTGTTTTGTCAAAGCCTGTTGTACTTTAATTGGATTCTTAGTTACTTCATAAACTAACCCAAGTAAAAGACCTGCAATCAACGTTATGATTGTTAGCATCGCTGCGTCTTTCATTATTTTTGTATTCATGCTCTTTTCTTCTCCTTTCCAAATGCTGTCGGGAGAGTAAATCTCTCAATAAGAGGCACTAATAGATTACTAAAGATAATTGCATAGGAAACGCCTTCTGCTGAACCTCCAAACAATCGAAATAATCCAGTAAGAACTCCCAAAATGATTCCGTACACAACTCTACCCTTCTGGGTTATCGGTGATGTTACATAATCAGTAGCCATAAACCACGCTCCAAGCATAAGACCACCGCCACATAACTGTCCCATTAGATAATTTACATCAAATCCTCTTCCAGAAAAAATTCCCACGAAAACAAGAAACGATAAAATGTAAGATGCTGGAATTGTAATTTTGATTACTCCAGTCGCTAATAAGAAAATTGCACCAAGCATAATTGCGATTACGGATGTCTCACCTATTGTTCCTTGCGTAGAACCTAAAAACATCTTCCAAGTATTCACAGTTTCACCACTCTTTAATAAGGCAAGTGGTGTAGCTCCTGATATTGCATCATATGTAAAGTTCGTCATTCTTCCTGTAAAAGATATTAATAGAAAGCAACGAGCACCTAGTGCTGGATTCATAAAGTTTTGACCAAGTCCTCCAAAAACCTGTTTCACAACTAATATTGCAAAGACACCACCAATGACAGGCATCCATATTGGAACGGAAGAAGGAAGATTTAATGCCAACAAAAGTCCTGTTACGGCGGCACTATAATCACCAATTGTAATTGGTTTTTTCATAAAATATTGATAAACGTATTCTGTAAGAACACATGTTATAACGCTTGCAAGAATAATAAATAATGCTTTCAGTCCAAAATTATAGATTCCAAATAAACTTGCAGGTAATAGAGCAATGAAAACCATTAGCATAATATTCCCGCTCGTAAATTTAGCTCTCACATGTGGTGACGCTGAAACGCTTTTTAAATCACTCACTTATAATCCCTCCTATTTCTTTTTATTCGCTAAAACTAGTAGTCGCATTGATTTTATCGACTGCGTTAAATGTCTTTTGGCAGGGCAAATAAAGCTGCAGCAACCACATGCACAGCATTCCAACCCATCATATTTCAAAAAGTTAGCTTCATCATTTCTTTCTGCAAAATCACCCAATCTTGCTGGAATTATTCTTCCTGGACAGACCTCTACACATTTTCCGCAGTTGATACAAGCAGATGGTTCAAACTTTGCAACATCATCTTCTGTTAGACATAACAAAGCAGACGATGTTTTTGTAGCAGGTACATCAATATTGTATATGCTAAATCCCATCATCGGCCCACCCGATATCATTTTTGCTGGTTCTTGTTTGAAGCCACCAGCCTCTTCGATTAACTCACTATAATTTGTTCCTGTGCAGACTAGAAAGTTACGAGGATCTTGAATCGCATTTCCTGTCACGGTTACAATTCTATGCATCAGTGGTTTTCCCTCAAAAACAGCCATATAAATTGCAACAATTGTATCAACATTATTCACAACACACCCTGCATCTGCAGGAAGCATAGAGGAATTAATTGCTCTACCTGTTGCTGCATAGATTAATTGACGTTCTGCTCCTTGAGGATATTTTGTTTTTAAGGCAACCACTTCAATGTTATCTTCTTTCTGTAATAACGATTTTAGCTTTTCTATACAGTCTGGTTTATTATCTTCTACTGCTAGAATTCCTTTTGCCTTATCAAAAAGCTTTAATGTCGCCTTCATTCCTCCAATAATCTTTTCTGGTTCTTCTAACATTCTTCTATAATCAGAAGTTAAATAAGGCTCACATTCAGCACAGTTAGCAATTACATAATCAATGGCATTGTCGTCTTTTGGAGTAAGCTTTACATGAGTAGGAAACCCCGCTCCTCCCATTCCAACAATGCCAGCTTCTTTAATCATTGCTCTAATTTCATCCTTTGATAATGCATCAAGAGGTTTAACATTTTGATACTCAACTTCTTCATAAAGTCCGTCGTTTTCGATGATTATTGAATTTATCATAGTTCCTGTTACGGTTAGTCTTGGTTCAATCGTTTTGACTGTACCAGAAACAGATGCATGAATATTAGCAGATACAAAGCCAGTTGCTTCTGCAATCTTCTGACCCTTTAACACTCTATCTCCTTTTGCAACAATCGGTGTCGCTGGCGCACCAATATGTTGTGACAGGGGATAAACCAGCTCACCTTTTGGTAAAACTGTTTTAATCGGTTTATCTTTCGATAAATCTTTTCCATCATAAGGATGTATTCCACCTTTAAATGTAAATGCTCCCATTTTGTCCGACCTTTCTGTTATATATTATTTTTTACGGAGTAACTTTTACAATCTAAGTATTGCGATACTACTCTGATTATAAATATACTAGATTTTGTATGCAAAATCCATACTTTATTTTTTGTAAAAATTGATGTATAATATATATAAAAATAAATAAATTATGTGAAAATTTTATCAATTTATGTGAGTTCAATCTTTTACTAACGAAAAAGAGAGACTTGCTTTTTTTATTTTTTCTAGATAAGATAAAGGTGTAACTAATATGTAATATATTTACTTACAATTGAGGAATGATAATGTATATAAGAACTTTCGATTTACATAGTGATTTAGACAACTTAAAAGGCTTTCATTTTATTTTACATCAACTCCTTTGTAAAGATGAGTTGAACCCTTGCGATGTCTTGATATTCGATATAGAAACAACTGGCTTTTCTCCTAAAAATACGTTTTGTTATCTGATTGGTTGTATCTATTTTCAAAACAATACCTTTAAACTGATTCAATGGTTTGCAGACTCTAGCCAAGATGAGAAAGAAATCCTAGAAGCTTTTTTTGAATTTTCTAAAGATTATAAAGCACTCCTTCATTATAATGGAAATGGTTTTGATATTCCTTATCTAATTCAAAAATCTTCTAATTATGAGTTAAATCAAACATTTCATTTAAAGGAAAGCATAGATTTATATAAGCTACTTTCACCCTATAAGAAATTTTTCAAGCTAGAAAACTTAAAACAAAAAACAGTAGAGACATTCTTAGACATTACACGCGAAGATAAATTTAGCGGGGGTCAATTGATACATGTTTATTCACAATACTTGATTCAGCCCGATGAAGAAGCAAAAAGACTACTACTTCTACATAACAAAGAAGATCTATGTGGATTATTTGGTTTACTTCCAATTCTCTCTTATCACGCTTTGTTTAATGGCTTATTTTCAGTAAAAGGGTTTGATGTAAAACCATACACAGATATGTATCATGAACAACAATTTGAATTTTTCATTGAACTAAAACTACAAGTGGAATTGCCAAAACGAATCTCATATGGGACTGGAGATTTTTATTTTATTGGTAATAAAAATACTGGCAAATTAAAAATCAAAGTAAACTCTAATGAACTAAAATATTTTTATAGTAATTACAAGGATTACTATTACCTTCCAAATGAAGACATTGCAATTCATAAAAGCGTTGCTTCTTTTGTTAATAAAGAATTTCGCTCAAAAGCCAAGTCATCCAATTGCTATATTAAAAAATCTGGGTATTTTCTTCCTCAGCATCAAACTATCGTTAGTCCTTGCTTTAGGGAAAATTATAACGATAAAAAAACATTTTTTGAACTTACCGATGATATCTTAAACAATGAAGCTTTAATAAAGAAGTATGTTCTACATATATTTGATGTTTTAATCCATAATAATTGACTAAAAAGGGGCTACACACTAGACAAAATTATCTGTGTGTAGCTCCTTTATAATAAAAACGAATTAATCTTTTGAATAAAAAAATGATTTATATCTTCCAAATCCTAATTCTTTGTATTGCATAATTTGTTCCGTACTACCAATAAACAAAATACCATCTTTAGCCAATGCATCATGAAATTTCTTGTATATTTCATCCTTTGCTTCTTCTGTGAAATAGATCAAAACATTTCTACATACAATTAAATTACACCCTGATGGATACGGATCCTTTAATAAATTATGCTGTTTGAATTCCACTCTTTGTTTGATTTCTTCTGATATCTGATAGGACAAACCGACCTTTGTAAAATACTTATTCAAAAACTCTTTTGGTACACTGGCAACACTTTTTGCATTGTATAGACCTACTTGAGCCTTATGTAATACCTGTTTATCAATATCTGTTGCTATAATCTTTATCTGGTTCAATGGCAGAAATTTTGATAATGCCATAACCAAAGAATAAGGTTCATCACCTGTGGAACAGGCTGCACTCCATATTTTTAAATTTTTGCCATTGGTTGATATCAATTTAGGAAATACCTCTTTCTCAAGTAGTTCCCACTGTTCTGGATTTCTGTAAAATTCTGACACATTAATGGTCAAATAATTAACAAACTCTTCAAACATCTTCGCGTCAACTTTAATGGTCCTTATGTAGTCATCATATGTTTTTATATTATTTTTTGTAATCAGTGTGTCAATACGTCGTTTCATCTGACGTTCTTTATATGCATCTAAATCAATTTTTGTAAGTTTGAAGACGTCGCCTTTAAATTTTTCATAACCTTCCATTTAGACAACTCCTTTGTATGTTATAGTCACGATATAATATTGGAAAAAGGGTATTTTACCCTGAAAACAAATTTATTTTCATATAAATAATAAGGAAAGCCTGTCTAACAGGTTTTCCTTATTATACTTATCATAAACAGATCATCATCATCTGCATATTATAAACTTATTCCTCTATTGATTCCTCAACTTCAGCTGTAGAATCTCCAGCTTCTTCGGCATTTTCTTCTAATGCCTTGATACTTAAACTAATTTTCTTGTCATCTGCATTAAAATCTACAACTTTTGCAGTGATTTCTTGATTGATTTTCAATACATCTGATGGCTTTTCAACGTGCTCTTTTGAAATCTGTGAAACGTGAAGCAAAGCATCTACACCAGCTTCTAATTCTACAAATGCACCAAAATCAGTCATTCTTGCAGCTCTACCTGTTACGATACTACCAACTGCATATTTTTTTTCAGCATGAATCCATGGATTAGTATTTTCAAATTTAAGGCTAAGTGCAATTTTGTCACCACTGATTTCTTTAATAAGAACTTTGATGGTTTCCCCAACTTTAAATACTTTCTTTGGATTTTCTACTCTCCCCCAAGACATTTCTGAAATGTGAAGCAGACCGTCAGCGCCGCCTAGGTCAATAAATGCACCAAAATCAGTTACATTTTTAACTGTACCTTCTACTACGTCACCAACTTTAATTTTTTCAAATAATTCTTTTTGTAATTCGTTTTTCTTAGCAACTAATAATTGCTTACGATCACCAATGATTCTTCTTTTCTTAGGATTGAATTCGCTAATTACAAATTCAATTTCCTCACCTGCATACTTTGCAAGATTTTTTTCATAAGTATCAGATACTAAACTTGCTGGAATAAATACTCTTGCTTCATCTACAACAATGCTTAATCCACCGTCTAAAACTTTATCAACTTTTGCTTTTAACACTTCTTTGTTGTTAAATGCTTCTTCTAATCTCTTGCTACCTTTTTCAGCGGCAAGTCTCTTATAAGTTAATAAAACCTGTCCTTCGCCGTCATTTACTTTTAATACCTTTACTTCCATTGTATCTCCAACAGAAACTACTGTTGTTAAATCTACGTTTGGGGTATTTGTATATTCGTTTCTAGTGATAATTCCATCTGACTTGTAACCTATATTTAAGATGATCTCATCTTCTTTGACATCGATAACAGTGCCTTCAACTACCTCCCCTGTACGTATTGTTTTCAATGATTCTTCAAGCATTTCTTCAAAACTCATTTCTGACATTTGAATGAACCTCCTCAATAATATTATTTGGGGTTGAAGCCCCTGCTGTAATACCTACGCTACCAAAGAACTGCAAGGACTGCGTATCCAAGTCATCTAGTGTCTGTATATAGTAAGTATTTTCACATTCATCTTTACAAATTTCAAATAACTTTTGCGTATTGGAACTATGCTTGTCTCCAATGACAATCATAGCATCAACCTGACTGGCAACTCGACTGGCTTCTACTTGTCTTTCCTCCGTCGCATTACAAATCGTATTTAAAACAATTATATCATAACCCTTTTTTGAAATAATTTCAACTAAATCTTTAAATTTATTGTAGTTAAATGTCGTTTGTGACACAATACACACTTTTTGATTATTTGATGCACTATAATTATTTGCTTCTTCTATATTTTCAATCACACTAACTTTAGAATCGCACCAACCTTTTATTCCTTCCACTTCTGGATGCTTGTCATTACCAATAATAACAATTTCATACCCTCGTTGTCCATATTCTTTTACAATTTTATGAATTTTTTTTACAAATGGGCAAGTTGCATCCACATAATTGATTCTTTTTTCGTTTAAAATATCGTATATTCTTTTTGCAGTACCGTGAGATCGAATAATAACGGTACCCTCTGTGATTTGATTTAATTCTTCTTCTGTGTGGATTACCTTTACACCTTTTTTCTCCAAATCCTTTACGACTTCTTCGTTGTGAATGATTGGTCCATAGGTATAGATGTTATCCTTTCCCACTTGTTCATATACAGTTTCAACTGCTCGTTTTACACCAAAGCAAAAACCTGCTGTCTTTGCTAATACTACTTTCATTTATTTCCTCCATTCACCATTTTAATAACCGTATTGATCACTTGTTCAATACTCATATCGGAAGAATCAATAAGAATTGCATCTTCTGCTTGCTTAAGAGGAGCAAACTCTCTTGTACTGTCTCTTCTATCTCTTTCAATAATATCTTTTTCTATTTCTTCTATATTACAGGACAATCCCTTCTGCGTCAACTCTTCATATCTTCGTTTTGCACGAACTTTTGAGCTTGCAGTCAAATATATCTTAATATTGGCATTTGGTAAAACATAAGTACCAATATCTCTACCATCCATAATAACATCTGCCTTACTCGCCAATTGACGTTGCAAATCAACAAGTTTAAATCTTACATCTTTATTTGCCGAACTTACAGATGCCATGTTCCCTACTTCTTCTGATCGAATAAATGGATTTACATTCTCTCCATTTAATATTACCAATTGTTCTCCATTATAATACTCAATTGTAATATCTACCTCTTTACTAGCAAGACTCATTTTGTCTGTTTCATCAGGCTTAATATTCTTTCGAATCATATAAAGTGCCATTGCACGATACATTGCACCTGTATCTACATATATATATCCTAATCTTTTCGCTATTTCTTTTGCTATTGTACTTTTACCTGCTCCTGCTGGTCCATCAATTGCTACACTAAAGCTCATACATTTTATCCTCTTTCCTATTTATAATATTATCCTTACGAATGGTATTTACCATATACTACTTCCCGCAGCATATGCACTTGACCAGGCAATCTGTAAATTAAATCCGCCCGTGAGTGCATCCAAATCCAAAACTTCTCCAATAAAATAGAGTTGCTTCACCAATTTTGATTCCATTGTAGATGGATTAATCTCTTTTACTGACACTCCACCTTTTGTTATAATAGCTTGGTTATAATCACATAATCCAATCAGTGTTAATTCTAAATTCTTTATTAAGGATACAAATGATAATCTTTCTTCTTTTGTGATCTCATTTACTTTTTTATCTGGATGAATGCCGCTTAAATCAATCATAATCGGTATTAGTTTAGATGGAAACAAGCTTGTTACTGCATTCTTAAATTGCTTGTTTTTATAGTTCTCAAACTCTCTTACAAGTCTCATGTCAAGTTGTTCCTCTGACAAAGCAGGCTTTAAATCTATAATAAGCTTTAGAGAATTCTTTTTTATTTTATCTGCCGCAAAGCTACTTGCACTAAGCATCAAAGGGCCACTTACACCAAAATGGGTAAAAAGCATTTCACCAAAATCACTATAAAGCTGTTTTTTCCCATCCAAAATACTTGCTTTCACATTTTTAAGAGAAAGTCCTTGTAATTCCTTTACAAAGTTTTCCTTTACTTTAAATGGAACTAACGAAGGGGTTAATCTGGTTATCGTATGTCCTGCTTTTTTAGCAAAATCATATCCATCCCCCGTAGAACCTGTCGTTGGATATGACAAACCTCCTGTCGCTATGATTACATGTTCTCCATATACTTTCTTCCCATTATCTAGGCATAGCCCCTTTGCTTGTCCTTCCTCAATTATGATGTTTTTTACCTTAGTTTTTAAATTTACAATTACTCCATTTTTTTGTAATTCTTTGCCTAATGCATTTATTACATCAGATGAGTGGTCAGAAACAGGGAATACACGATTTCCGCGCTCTATTTTTGTTTTTACTCCTAATTCTTCAAAGAAATCTATTACATCATAATTATTATATCCATAAAATGCACTATATAAAAATTTTCGATTCGAAATCACATGATCAAATAATGTATCCATATCACAAGCATTGGTAATGTTACATCTTCCTTTCCCTGTGATGAAAAGCTTTTTTCCTAACTTTTCATTTCCATCAAAAAGAATTACCTCATTATGATTTCTTGCTGCATATATTGCAGCAAACATTCCGGCAGCTCCTGCGCCTACGATTAAAACTTTACTCATTTTATTCTCCTGGTCCAAACTCTTCCATCAAATGATTTCCCAAATAATTCATTTCATCATTATTATAAATCTGGTATTCATTCCATATACGCTCTAGCTCTTCTAAATTGTGAATTACTTTATTCTTTTGTTTCATGCATATCCCAACTACTAACGCATTGATTACACTCAAAGGGGCTACCAGGGAATCTACAATGGAAACCATATCACTTTTCGCAACCAAATTACAAGACGAATATAAATTAATCGGTGCATGTATATCATTGGTAAGAGTAATAACCTTTGCGTTTCTATTATTTGCAAATTCTAAGGCCTTTAACGTACGCATAGAATATCTAGGAAAGCTTATTCCAACTATTACATCATCACTGTTGATTCTCATCATCTGTTCAAAAATTTCTGTTGTACTGTTTGTATCAATAACTAGAACATGGTCTAGTATCATATTCAGATAGAATCCTAAAAAACTGGCCAGTGGAGCGCAACTTCTAAGTCCAATAATATAGACTCTCTTAGCTCCAATCAATATGTCAGCAGCCAACTCAAATGCTTTTGCATCCAAATGCTCCATCGTATGTTTAATTTTTTCCATATCCGAAGTAAGAACATTCTCCAAAAGTTGTGACTGGCTATTATGCCCATATGTAACTTCCATTTTTTCCATTCTACTTAATCGCTTACTCACAAGCTCTTCAAGCGCCTTTTGAAACTCTGGATAGCCTTTAAATCCAAGCCCCATAGCAAAACGTACCACTGTAGATTCGCTGACTCCTACCTCTTTTCCTAATTTGGTCGCAGTAAAAAAAACTGCTCTATCATAATTTTCTAAAATATACGCAGCCAGTCTCTTTTGTCCTTTGCTAAGCGTATTATATTTTAAATTAATCACACGAATCAAATCTTTTGTATTCTTCATATACAATACCAAGTCTTTTCTTTCTTAGAATATTCAACGATTATTGCATTTTTCAGTATAACATATAATCAAAAAAAAATATACTGCAAACATGGTTTGCAGTATATTTAATATTTCAATTCAGCTTCATAGGTCTTTTACTTAAACGGGATATGAACCGTTTACTACATCTGCAACCGTAGGATCTATCTTCGTTTTTTGCGCCTGTCTATATTTAAAAAACTCCAATGCAACTTGTGGAAACAATGCGTAAGTCAATACATCCTCGTCCTGCTCTTTCCACTGTGCCATCTCTTCTTCTATAGCAGGTAATTCATCCTCTAACAAATCGGCAGGTCTGCAAGTAATTGGTTCCTTATCTCCTATGACCTTTCTTTGTATCTCTGGATCAAATGGTTTCACAGTCACCCCATACTCACCGCTAAGTACTGCCTTTGTTTCTTTGGTTGCAATTTTATAGCGTTCTCCCATAAGTACATTTAATACTGCCTGCGTTCCAACAATCTGTGAGGATGGCGTAACAAGTGGTGGTTCACCCAGATCTTTTCGAACTCTTGGAATCTCTTGTAATACCTCGTAATACTTATCCTCTGCATTTTGTTCTTTTAATTGAGAAACCATGTTGGATAACATTCCTCCTGGAACCTGATATAACAATGTCTTAATATCCACTCCTAATACCTTATTACTCATAAGTCCACTATCAAGTGCTTCTTCTTTAAATGGCCTAAAATATTCTGCAATTTCTGCTAGTATTTTTTGATCAAGTCCTGTATCAAATGAACTTCCTTTTAATGTCTCCACCATTACTTCTGTTGCTGGTTGACTGGTTCCTAGTGCGAATGGTGAAATTGCTGTGTCAATAATATCACATCCTGCCTCAACAGCCTTTAGATACGTCATAGAGGCCACTCCACTTGTATAGTGTGTGTGTAATTGAATTGGTATACTTATCGCTTCCTTTAAGGCCTTTACAAGCTCTTCAGCTTTATATGGCAGTAATAGCCCAGCCATATCTTTGATACATAAAGAATGGGCTCCCATATCCTCAATCCTTTTTGCAATCTCAATCCAGTAATCCAGAGTATATGCATCACCTAATGTATAAGCCAAGCCAACCTGAGAGTGTCCTCCCTCTTTGATGGTTGCTTTCACTGATGTCTGTAGGTTTCGAAGATCATTCATACAATCAAATATGCGGATGATATCAATTCCATTCGCAATCGACTTTTGAACAAAGTATTCTACCACATCATCAGCGTATGGTCTGTAACCTAATATATTTTGTCCTCTAAAAAGCATTTGTAATTTGGTGTTTTTAAATCCAGCTTTTAATTTTCTAAGCCTATCCCATGGATCTTCCTTTAAGTATCGCAGTGAGGCATCAAAAGTAGCACCACCCCAACATTCGACACTGTAGTATCCCACTTTATCCATCTTTTCAATAATTGGAAGCATTTGGTCCGTTGTCATTCTCGTAGCCATCAAGGACTGATGTGCATCACGTAACACTGTTTCCATAATCTTGACTGGTTTTTTATCTACTTCTGTCATCTCCTAAACCTCCTATCAATTTTTTCAATCTTGTAATTTGTACGAATGAACTAGATAAGGTAAATCCACTCTCTATTAAAAAACTCCGAAAATCGCCATAAATGTTCCAGCCGCTACTGCCGTACCAATAACTCCAGCAACATTTGGTCCCATTGCATGCATTAATAAAAAGTTCGTTGGGTCAGCCTCTGCCCCTACCTTTTGTGATACTCTAGCAGCCATTGGTACAGCTGAAACCCCTGCAGAACCAATTAATGGATTTATCTTTCCTCCGGATACTTTGCACATTATTTTACCAAATATTACTCCTCCTGCAGTACCAAAAGCAAACGCAAACAAACCTAAAACAACTATTTTCAACGTGTTTAAATTTAGAAATGCCTCCGCACTCGTAGTTGCTCCCACTGATGTTCCTAGTAAGATAACTACAATATACATCATCGTATTCGATGCAGTTTCCACTAACTGCCTCACCACACCAGACTCTTTAAATAAATTGCCAAGCATTAACATACCTACAAGAGGCGCCGTAGATGGAAGAATTATTACAACTACTATTGTAACAACAATAGGAAATAAGATTCTTTCTAGCTTAGATACATGCCTTAATTGTGCCATTTTTATTTTTCTTTCATCCTCAGTGGTTAATAGCTTCATAATTGGTGGTTGTATAATAGGTACCAAAGACATATAAGAATAAGCTGCTACTGCAATTGGTCCCATCAAAGCACTTTGTCCTAATTTTCCAGCAAGAAAGATTGAAGTAGGACCATCTGCCCCGCCGATAATTGATATGGCTGCTGCTGCCTTATCACTAAATCCTAATAATATGGCTATCAAATAAGCCATAAATATTCCTAATTGAGCGGCTGCTCCTAACAAAAAACTACTAGGATTTGCGATGAGAGGTCCAAAATCAGTCATACACCCTACTCCTAAAAAGATTAACGGTGGTAGAATTGCCCATTCATCTAACAAATAAAAATAATGTAATAACCCACCTACTCCATTTGAAGAATCTTCTATAGATAACATAATATCTGGATATAAATTAACTAATAACATACCAAACGCAATCGGAACCAATAATAATGGCTCATACTCTTTGCGAATTGCCAAATACAAAAAAACACATGCAACTACTATCATCAAAAAGTTTCCCCATTTTAAATTAAAAAAAGCTGTTTGATGAAGCAGGTTACTCATCGTGTCTATCACGTATTCCATCCTTTTAACCTCCCATTAGAATTAACTATTTTTTCTAGTTTAACGTTGCTAATGTTTTACCTGCTTCAATTGCATCTCCAACCGCTACGTCTATACTAGCAACAGTGCCATCTTCTGGGGCAACTACAGGAATTTCCATCTTCATAGCTTCAATTACAACGATAGTATCCCCTTTCTTAACCGATTGACCAACACTTGCTTCTACTCTAAATACCTTTCCTGCCGCTCCAGCTTCAACAATAATTGCTCCCTTTTGTCCAACAGATGGAATCGAAGGTTTGGTTGATGATGTAGTTTGATGTGGTGTTATCGTAGGAACTTTTGGTACACCCAAAGCAGCTGGCTTCCCAGCTATATTTGCTCCTTCATGCTTTGTTACTTCCTCCACTGTTACATCATAAACAT
Source organism: Candidatus Galacturonatibacter soehngenii (assembly GCF_008830185.1). Taxonomy (GTDB): domain Bacteria; phylum Bacillota; class Clostridia; order Lachnospirales; family Lachnospiraceae; genus Lachnotalea; species Lachnotalea soehngenii. The sequence goes on along the minus strand of NZ_WAGX01000004.1, from coordinate 140,987 downwards.
TTCCGTTAACCGTAATTGTATAATTTTTCATTCTTGTATCCTCCTATTTACTAGTATAACCATCATTTTTTATCTCTTCTTTTAATGGATCTAACTACAAAGCCATCAACAGAGGTATTGGTTGCCGATGCAATGGCTGCTGCAATAACTGCGACCAGTTCTAAATCATCCACCTCTTCATTTAATACTTCTTCCTTCACTGCGGGTTGTGTTTTTTCCACTTCTATTTTTAAATTCTCATTTTTACTCTTTCCTCGTTCTTCCCATATTCGAATGTATTTGAACAAAGAAATTAAAAATGTAATAAAAATTAATATTGCAAAAACAGTCCCCATTCCCATTAGGGTATTTAATCCGGCTTTACTCATTTTCTCAATCAAAGAATTTTCTTTCTCCATCAAAATACTAAGTACGGTCAAATTTTCATCAAATACTACAGTTAACGTAATATCTTTTTGGGTATAATCAATCAATAATTTTGTTGTGATTACATTTTCACTCTCTTCGACTGCAAAATCTCCAAATGCAACAAATTCTCCAATTTCATCTTTGACATCAGCCCATGACTGAACCGCTTGCGAAGTAATGGTATCTGCACTTTTAATATATTGTTCAATCTCTTCCTCTGTAAAACTTGATAAGCTTGTATACAAACTTTCTGAATTGGATTTTAGATCTTCTGCAGTATAACCATTATAGCTTTTTGTTTCAGAATTTGCACTGGTGTACAATAACGTAGAAAAAACAAGGGTAAATAAACATAATATTGTTATTATTTTTTTCATATTAAGCATCACCTCATCAAACCGTACCGTGCTTTTTATTCGGACGATCCTCTTTCTTCGTGAATAGCATTTCAAAGGCTCCTATCACATACTTTCTTGTATCCTTTGCTTCAATGATGCTATCTACATAACCTCTTTTAGCTGCCGATAATGCACTAGACTGAAGCTCTCTATATTCGCTTGCTTTTTCATTCATTACAATAACATTTTCATCTGCGTACATGATTTTAGCTGCCAATTTAGCATCCATCATTCCTATTTCAGCTGAAGGCCATGCATATACAATATCCGCACCAATCGCTTTACTATTCATGGTAATATAGGCGCTACCAAACGCTTTTCCAATTATAACATTTACTTTCGGAACGTTTGCATTTGCAAAAGAATAAGTTAATTTTGCAACTGCTTTGGCAATACTTTTTTCAGAAGCTATGGAAGCATCGTAGCCTGTTACATTGGTAAAGGAAAGAATTGGAATATTGAAAGCATCACAAAAATTTACAAACTTTGCTGCTTTTTCACATCCACTCGGACTTAACACTGAGTCAAATTCTTTATCGATTGTTCCATCCAAGGCAAACACTTGTGTACGATTTGCCAAACAACCAATGGTAACTCCATTTAATCGAATAAACCCTGTTATCATTGACTTGTCAATATTAGACTTCACTTCAATAAATACATTATCATCAGCTATATTAGAGATTAATATAGACGTATCACCGATACAATTTTCAAGTTCTTGACACACACGATTTAAATCATCCGTACACTCTTCATATTGTAAAGTATCCTTGTTACTTGCCGGTAATACTTTTATGAGCTGTCTGATTTGTTCAAAAATCTCGCTTTCTGAGCCGATAAAATCAACAATACCACTTTCTTCACTTTGGAATTTTGCCGAGGAAGTATTGAATTTATCTTGTATGTTTCCTTCTAACGAATTCGGGGAATTAACGAATAATTTAGCCTTACTTTCTTCCATAAAAGTAAAATCAGTTAAAGTTGGCATAATCGCCACACCGCCTCCACAGTTTCCCATTATTGCAGTAATCTGTGGAATCACTCCTGACGCCAAAGACTGTTTTAAATAAATCTCTCCAAAACCATTTAATGCATCTGTTGCTTCTTGAAGTCTTAAACCCGCACAATCAATCAACCCAATAACTGGAGCACCCATTTTCATAGCCATCTCATATATTCTAACTATTTTCTTAGCATGCATTTCACCTATCGACCCGTTAAGAACCGATGCATCTTGACTATATATGTATACAAGATTTCCATCAATTACACCATAGCCAGTAATTACTCCATCTGCAGGGGTCTTTTTTTGCTGTAAATTAAAATCGGTCGCTCTGGCTGTAATCATTCCACCAATTTCAACAAAACTATTCTCATCAAGTAAAGATTGGATTCTTAACATTGCTGAGTTTTGTGCTGTACCGCTCATTCTTTAGCCCTCCAATTTTCTATATTCTTAAAGTAAAACCAATTTTCTGCCAATTATAATTTTATCCCTTTTCTCTTTAAATTTCAATAGTTTGATAATATTTCGACTAATATTTTCTAAATATTGTTAAATTGTAACAATATTTATTCTCATTTTATATAATGTTGCACAAATGAAAAATTTTATCTTGACATACAATTTTTACAAACAGGATGCCTAACTCACCTTCCTATTTGTAATAAAAAAGACCGAAACACAAAAGTTCCAATCTTTAAAGTACCTTCTCGTATTATATAGTAGTAGTGTTTATAGTCCCTCTCCAAGGACTGTATGCTATACTAATGGAGATACTGTGGATTGGTGCTCACCTTCTACCACTTGATGGTTACAGAAAGACTCCAACCACAATCTCTTTGTATATTTGTTAATCAGTTAGATACCGCATGACGGTTTATTTAGAACGAGAATACAATCGCAAGGAGTATCCGTGGTTCCAAACAGTATCAAATACATTTCAAAGGAGAATTGCTATGATATACGCAGGAATTGATATTGCAAAGGATAAGCATGATTGCTTTATCACTAACTCAGATGGTGAAGTGCTCTTTAAAGCATTTACCTTTCCAAACAACCGAGATGGTTTTGATGAACTCTATCAGAAAATCATATCCGTTACAGATGATTTAACCGAAGTAAAAGTAGGACTTGAAGCCACAGGACACTACAGTTATAACATCTTGGGATATCTTCTTGATAAAGGTCTGACCACCTTTGTTATCAACCCGTTACATACCAACCTTTACAGAAAAAGTCTAAGCCTTAGAAAGACGAAAACGGATAAAGTTGATGCCCATACGATTGCTACAATGCTTATGTCTGATGTGAACTTAAAGTCCTACTCAGACACATCTTACCATAATGAAGAATTGAAGTCACTAACTCGCTATCGTTTTGATAAAGTTAAGGAACGTGCCAAGTTAAAAACCTCCATTTCCCGTCTTGTTACAATTCTTTTTCCAGAACTGGAGAAACATGTGCCAACACTCCATATGGCATCTGTTTATGCTTTATTATCTGAGTTTCCAAGTGCATCTGATATTTCATCAGCTCATTTGACTAGGCTGACAAATCTACTTTCTGTTTCTTCTAAAGGTCACTATGGAAAAGATACTGCTAATCTTTTCAGAGAAGCAGCAAGGACATCCATTGGTTCTCATATGCCTGCCAAATCTCTGGAACTAAAGCATACCATCAGACTGATTAAGGAACTAAATTCTGAAATCAATGAAATTGAATCCCAAATCAAATCTATCATGGACAATATCAATTCACCAATTCTAAGCATTCCAGGTATCAACTACCGTATGGGTTCCATGATTATTGCTGAAATCGGTGATTTTTCTTATTTTGATTCTCCTGATAAGATACTCGCTTATGCAGGTTTATCACCATCTACTTATCAATCCGGTCAACTAGATTCTTCCTATGCACGCATGGAAAAACGGGGTTCCAAATATCTACGATACGCTCTATTTAACGCAACTATATTTGTGTGTCATTGGGATCCAACCTTTTCAGCTTACCTTGCCAAAAAACGCTCTGAAGGTAAGCATTATTATGTTGCAATATCACATGCTGCTAAAAAACTCGTCAGAGTAATTTACCGGTTAGAAAAATCCGGACAATCCTACATCAAAGCAGCTTAAGTTTTTAATAAAAATGTCTCCTTATTGAGCACCTGTTAAGATGCTCTATTTGTCATGCAGTTTTCAATGTTCAAATATATGAAATGCATATCCGCAATTCATTCAAAAAAATATCATTTTAGACTTGACTTTTAATAGTTAGTCTTTCTATTTTTCTTCTTCATCTAACGCTAAAATTACATAGTCACCCAAATCATGCGGTACTTCTATACACAAATGTAATTGATTATGTTCAAAAAAAGAATAACCATATTCTTGTTGTGTCTCTTCATCATAATCAAAATTAATTAACATCTCTGCTAAGAATTCCTCATTTTCAAAGGTGCTATAAATATATTTCATAAATTCTTCATCGACATCAATATCGGATTCCATTTGAAAGCCTTGCTTGTTATAAATCATCTCAGCTAACTTTGTAATATCTCTTTGATCGCTTAAACGTATACTTTCTCCCGTTTCTAATGAAATATTATATGTATAAATAAAATGATAAGGTTGTGCTGCTCCATCATAATAGCAACTTCCAACCAGTTTTAGTGATAGCTCTTCTTTTGTGTTTGTCGCCACCTCATAATCTAAATTATATACATCTGTTTCTTTCAGTAATTCTAAGTCTTTTAAGATTCGCTCTTCGATTATTTTATTCCATTTAGCCTCTATTTTTTCATTTTCAAAACCGATTAGTTTGGGATATTTAATTTTTATTTTATCTTTTTCAATTGATACTGCCTCAACATTCGCACTATCTTCTTTTATCTCGACAAAAGCTTCTGCCGTATCTTGTAACGATTCTTTATTTTGGCATCCTACAAGCAATATTAATACCAATATAATACACGATATTTTTTTTATCTTTTTATTCATTCATTCTTCCCTCATTTTGTTGCACTTAAAAAAGCATTTGCTATTCCATCAAAGCCAAATAATTTCAAGACGGTATGAATACCATCTTTATTATCTATTTCAATTAAATCATTGACATGTCAATTAAGTATAATTAAAATCTTCGTTAATTATATCACACGACATATAATATTTCCATCAAAAAAAGACCACCAAAAGATGGTGGCCTTTTTATATTTTTACAGAAGTCTGTTACTAGTATTATTCTTCTGTATTATCATAAAGCTTTACTAATTTAGTTAAATGTGTAAATTTCTCCGCTGCTTGTTTTTCAGCTTGATCAAATAGCTTCTGAGCTCTCTCTGGATTTTGTTTTAGCAAGGAACTATAACGAACTTCATTTGTTAAGAATTCCTGATAACTTGTTGATGGAGCTTTACTATCTAACATAAATGGATTCTTTCCTTCTTCTTTTAATCTTGGATCAAATCTGAAAAGATTCCAATATCCTGAAGTAACCGCTTTCTTTTCTTCTGTTTGCGCTCCAGTCATACCACCTTTAATTCCGTGGTTAATACATGGTGCATAAGCTATAACAATAGATGGACCATTGTAGCTTTCTGCCTCAGTCATTGCCTTGATACATTGATTCATATCTGCTCCTTGTGATACTTGTGCTACATATACATAACCATAGCTCATAGCAATCTGTGCAAGGTCTTTCTTTCTAACACCTTTACCACCTGCAGCAAATTGTGCAACAGCACCAAGTGGAGTTGCTTTTGAAGATTGTCCACCTGTATTAGAATAAACTTCTGTATCAAATACTAAGATATTTACATCTTGTCCACTTGCAATTACGTGATCTAAGCCACCAAATCCGATATCATAAGCCCAACCGTCTCCACCAAAAATCCATTGAGATTTTTTAGAGATAAAGTCTTTCTTTGATAAGATTTCTTTTGCAGCATCGCTTCCATCTTTTGCTAATACATTGATTAGGTTTGCAGATGCAATTGCATTTTCAACCCCTGACTCAAATGTATCCACATACGCTTTACAAGCTTCTACTACTGCAGAATCTTTTGACTCTGCTGCCAACGCTTCAATTTTACTCTTAATGCTCTTTCTTAAAGCTAATTGTGCTAACTTCATACCATAACCAAACTCAGCATTATCTTCAAACAAAGAGTTTGACCAAGCTGGACCACATCCTGCTTTATTCACTGTGTAAGGAGTAGATGGTGAAGAGTTACCCCAGATAGAAGAACATCCTGTTGCATTTGCAATGTACATTCTATCTCCAAATAACTGAGTAACTAACTTAGCATATGGTGTTTCTCCACATCCTGCACAAGCTCCTGAGAACTCAAGTAATGGCTGTTTGAACTGGCTACCTTTTACAGTAGTAGGTTTGAATTTTTCAAGAACTTCTTGTTTTTCTTCTAATTTCACTGCATAGCTAGCAACTTCTTGCTCATGAAGCTGAGTTTCTAATGGTTTCATTACTAATGCTTTTTCACCCTTCTTACCAGGACATACATTTGCACAAGAGCCACATCCTGTACAATCAAGTGCTGAAACAGTGATAGCAAACTTAAATTTATCAAGTCCTGTCATTGGTAATGACTTCATTCCTTCTGGCGCATTCGCATATTCCTCATCTGTCATAACTGCAGGTCTAATTACTGCATGAGGACACACATAAGAGCAGAAGTTACATTGAATACAGTTTTCTGGAATCCAAGTAGGTACATCAATTGCTATACCACGTTTTTCATAAGCAGAAGTTCCAGATGGAGTTGTACCATCTACGTAATCAACAAATGCAGAAACAGGAAGTGAATTACCATCCACTGCATTTACTTTCTTTTGAATTGTATTTACGAAATCAACTACTTCTTTTCTTCCTTCTAAGTTATTAGTGTTATCATTTGAATCACTTGCATCAGCCCATGACGCAGGAATGTCAATCTTAACCACTTCCTCTGCTCCACGTTCAATTGCCTGATAATTCATATTAACGATAGCATCACCCTTTTTACCATAGGAATACTTAGCTGCTGCTTTCATATATCCAATTGCATCTTCAACTGGAATAATGTGCGCTAATTTAAAGAATGCAGATTGAAGTACTGTATTAATACGTCCTCCAAGACCAATTTCTTTACCAATCTTTATACCATCAATTGTATAGAAATTAATATTATGTTTTGCCAAATATCTCTTAGTACGAGCTGGTAATTCATTCTCTAATTCTTCTGGAGTCCAGCTACAATTTAATAAGAATGTTCCACCATCCTTTAAATCTTCAACCATGTTGAATTTATGGATATAGGAAGGATTATGACAAGCTACAAAATTTGCTTTACTTACTAAATAAGTAGAACGAATTGGTTCTGTACCAAATCTTAAGTGAGATACAGTTACACCACCTGATTTCTTTGAGTCATAATCAAAATATGCCTGTGCATATTGATCTGTATTATCACCGATAATCTTAATTGAGTTTTTGTTTGCTCCAACGGTACCATCAGAACCTAATCCCCAGAATTTACAGCTCTTAATTTTATCACTAGATGAATCAAAGCTATTATCTACATCTAATGATAGATTTGTTACATCATCAATAATACCGATTGTAAAGCTTTCTTTTGCTTTGTTATCATAAACTGCTTTAATCTGTGCAGGAGTAGTATCTTTTGAACCTAATCCATATCTTCCTTTGAAAACAGGAGTATCTTTGAATTTTGTGTTCTTTAACGCAGCAACAACATCTAAATATAAAGGCTCTCCAATTGCTCCTGGTTCTTTTGTTCTATCTAAAACACTGATTTGTTTTACTGTATCTGGAATTGCTGCAAGGAAGTGTTCTGTACTGAAAGGTCTGTAAAGTCTTACCTTAATCACACCAACTTTTTCTCCTGCTGCCACTAAAGCATCAATTGTCTCTTCAATTGTTTCGCAAACAGATCCCATTGCTACAATTACGTGCTCAGCATCTTTTGCTCCATAGTAATTGAACAAACCATAGTCTGTACCAAGTTTTGCATTTACTTTAGCCATATATTCTTCTACAACTGCAGGAAGTCTATTATAATACTCATTGGAAGCTTCCTTTGCCTGGAAGAAAATATCAGGATTTTGTGCGGATCCTCTGTGAACTGGGTGATTTGGATTTAGTGCATTTGCTCTAAATGCATCAATTGCATCTTGATCAACCATTTCAGCTAAATCTTTGTAATCCCACACTCCTATTTTTTGTAACTCATGTGAAGTTCTAAATCCATCAAAGAAATTTAAAAATGGAACTTTACCCTTTAATGCAGCACAATAAGAAATAGGACTTAAATCCATTGTTTCTTGAACACTGGAGCATGCAAGCATTGCAAATCCTGTTTGTCTACATGCATATACATCGGAATGATCTCCAAAGATAGATAAAGCATGCGTTGCTAATGCTCTTGCTGATACGTTGATAACACATGGAAGTAATTCTCCGGCAATTTTGTACATATTAGGAATCATTAACAATAACCCTTGAGAAGCAGTAAAGGTTGTGGTTAAAGCACCTGCTGCCAATGAGCCGTGGATTGCACCTGCTGCTCCAGCCTCAGATTGCATCTCTTGTACTAAAACTTCTTCACCGAAAATATTCTTTAAACCATCATTAGACCAGCGGTCTACTAACTCGGCCATGGTAGAAGACGGTGTAATTGGATAGATTGCTGCAACATCAGAGTAAGCATACGCTACATGAGCTGCGGCTGTATTTCCGTCCATTGTTTTCATTTTTCTGTTCATCATGAATCCTCCTTGTATATAGTCACTACATTTACAATTTTATACCCAAACCCAAGTATTGTAAAGTAATTTTACTATAGTATTTACGAATAATGCCAATTTCACACAAAATTTTTCATTTTTATTAAAATTGTACTAATAAAAGAACAGAAAAGCCCTATTTAAGCTTTTCTGCTCCTGTTTTTTTATGTAGAATATAATATTTCATTTTCGATTCGAACACCTGATTACCAATTATTTTGAAATTACTTTCGTATAATTAAAGAATACGTGTCCTTGTAATATTTCATATTCAGAACTATCATAAACATTAAAGAAATTTGTTTTTTGTGCATAGGATAACGCCCAAAAATTCTTCCATATGAAGTCAGAACGTTTAAACCCTGGTACGCTGTTCTCATTTTTACTTACATCATTTAAAATAATTTTTGCAGCATTCTTACATTCTGCTGACACTAAATTATAATTTTTAAGATATTTTGTCAGTACCCCAGTTCTTGCTGGCTCAAACTGATTCAATTGATAGATTACCTCTTTATAACTCATGTTACTCTTTAATCGATTTGCAATTACATATCCAACACCTAATTGTCCCTTGTATACCGTAACATTTTTACCATTAACGGTTCCAGTAACTGGATATTGCTTTTGATTCCCTGATTCACAGTAAATAATAGTTGCCAATAACTGTTCTGTACTTACCTGTGGATCTGTTTTATATTGTGCATGTACTTTTACACCGTTTACCACTAGGTAAGAATCATTTAGACATACACCTTTGCTATCAAAGGTATAATATGTACCGCCAATTTTTTTGGTGGTATTCTTATACATCTTTCCACTTGATGCAAAATAATATTTAAGTCCACCTATAGTTTGCCATCCAGTGGCCATTACACCATTTGAATCAAAATAATATCTGCTTTTGCTAATGGTTGCCCAGCCAGTTTTCATTCGGCCCTTTTTATCAAAATAGTACTTCTTTGATCCAACTTTAGTAAAGCCAGTTTGCATGACACCTTTTTTGTTAAAGTAGTATGTTTTATTCTTTACTACTTGGAAGCCTTTTTGCATGGCGCCCGTACTATTAAAATAATATTTTTTACCTTTTATAGTAAGAAAACCAGTCTTCATTCGGCCCTTTTTATCAAAATAGTACTTCTTTGATCCAACTTTAGTCAATCCGGTTTGCATGACACCCTTTTTATTAAAGTAATAGGTCTTCTTTTTAATTACTTGAAAGCCAGTCTGCATCGCACCATCTTTATCAAAATAATACTTTTTATTCTTAATTGTATTGAATCCCGTTTTCATTACACCTTTACCATCAAAATAGTATTTTTTTGAATCAATTGTAACGAACCCGGTTCGCATAACCCCTTTTTTATCAAAGTAATAGGTTTTCTTTTTAATCACTGTAAATCCAGACTGCATTACACCAGATTTATCAAAATAATATTTCTTATTATTGATTGTTTGCCAACCTGTTTGCATTACTCCTTTTTTATCGAAGTAATATTTGTTTCCCTCAATGACTTGCCAGCCTTTTTGCTTCACACCATCTACGTAGTAGTATGTTTTCCCCTTCTTTGTTTTCCATACCGCGTTTTCTTGTGTCTGCTCTGTTGGTGTATCATCATTTGCTTGCACTGGTATTGCTGTAAAAATGACCAAAGAACACATCAACAGCATAAACATCTTCAGTACTTTTTTCATCACTTTCCTCCTTTAATTTTCCTCCTTAATTTGCAGAATTAAGCTTTAATTTATAATTCTATATTCTTACTATAATATATCTATAAATAGAATTCAACCATACATGCTATATTCCACTATTAACCATTTTACAGTATCCATAACAAATATTTTTTTACAATTTTATTTCTTTTTTATTAATATCTATGAAACAATGGAAAATATTGATAGAACCTATTATAATTAAAATCTGTGATTCTTTTATTAAAAGCGCAATCTCAACTAATACACTAAGATAACTAGGAGGATTATATATTATGAGAGGTTTTTTTTCTAAATCATTCCATAAAAAACGATTACCTTTTTTATTACTGATTTGTATCTTAACAGAGTCAGTAATTTTTCCTGATATGACACTCGTTCATGCCACTGAGACGGCAAATGAATCCATTATGGAGGATGCCACAAAAGAAAATGATGCTACTGACTCAACACAAGAGGCGGACGATACAAATGAGGTTCCCCATACTCCGGACTCCAAAAGTGATGATACTTTATCCTTAACAGATGAAGAGATCTCAACCAATGATGAACGCTCAACCAATAATGAGATACCTAAAATCGACGATAAAGATACCGATGCTAAAACTAGCACCCTGCTAGCACTTACAAAAGAAACATTCCCCGATGATATTTTTCGCGATTATGTCTATCAAAACTTTGATTTGGATAAAGATTGCAATTTATCAGTTGAAGAAATTGCAAAGGTAGATAGCATAGATGTTTCTTATAAGGGAATCTATGATTTAACAGGAATTGAGTATTTTACGAATCTTCTTTATTTATACTGTAATGGCAACAAATTAAGTGCATTAGCAGTTGATACTCTTACGAGTCTGACCACACTAGACTGTTCACATAATTATTTGACAAATATTGATTTAAGTAATTGTTCTTCCTTAAGCTTTTTGGAAGCGAGCAATAATGCAACTGTAATCTCTCTTGATGAACAAAATGCTTTTGATTTATCCTCATTGAAAGACTTTCGTATCTCGCAGTCATTTGACTGGTCGGAAAATGCTACCATAACAGACAAGCAATTAACGGTTTCACCAGATTCAGATTCAATGCTTGTTACCTACCGTTATAAAGTAAATGCTCCGTTGCTAGAAGATGTATTTTTTAATGGTTCTTTGGTAATTGATGCTACCACACAATCAGACATTGAAATAAACGAAGCTAATTTTCCAGACACTGCACTTCGAAATCATCTAAGTGACACTTATGATTTAGACCATGATTTGTCTTTATCTGGTGATGAGATAAAAAATATTACCTATCTCTACATTCCTAAGTTAAATATTTCATCACTTACAGGTATCGAGCATTTTAGTAATTTGGTATCATTAAATTTTGATGACAATGCAATCACTTTTGCAGATTTAAACCTTCTAGTAAACCTAAGAAATGTTTCATGCATCAACAATGAACTCACCAAGCTTTCAGTGGAATCCTTAAAGCAACTTAATACACTTTATTGTAGCAACAACCAACTTTATTCACTCGATTTAAGCGGATGTTCTTCACTTGAAATCTTAGACATTGAAAGTAACATCCACGAAGCAACAGCGACAAACGGGGCGCTTAATTTATCTTCACTTACAGATTTTGACTTTAGTTACACCCGCAATTGGTCGTCAGGTACATTAACTCCTGATTTTCGCTTATTATTAGAGGAATTAAATGATGAAACCAATGTTACTTATGAATACTTAACGCATTCACCAAATGAAACGTTTAGTTCTATTACTCTTACACTAAAGGTTATTCCAAAGGAAGAAGAGCTAAAAGAAACTGCCCCTACTTTATCTGAAGAACCCTCTTTAGATACTAATACTGAAACTGTTCCTGATACACAACCGCCATCACAGCCTCAACAAAATGCAGCTACCAAGGAGGTTCCTGCTGTATCAAGTTCTAGCCCAGCAGTGACTTATACCGTAGCGTTTAACAGTAACGGAGCAAGTAGCATTGCAACACAATCTGTCCCTTCTCAAGGAATTGCTACCATTCCGCCTGAACCAGTGAAAGCAGGATACCTATTCAAGGGATGGTACAATCAAGATACACCTTATGACTTTCAAACACAAGTTACAAAAGATATTACATTAACTGCACAATGGGAAAAGGTTACACCGAAAAAGCCAACAATAAAAAGTTTAAAAAATAGTTCTAAGTCTAAGATGAAAATTACGATTAAGACACAAAAAAATGTGGATGGCTATGAAGTGTCCTACAGTACTAATAAAAATGCAAAGAAAAATGCTATCATTGTTGATACTGTTAAAAGTTCAATCACTGTAAAAAACCTCATAAAAGGCAAAACTTATTATGTGAGAGTAAGATCCTATTCTTACGATTCAATCGGGCAAAAAGTATACAGTAGCTATAGTAAAATTAAGAAACTGTCCATAAAAAAAGGGCTGACGGAAGAAAAACCGACCAGCACTTCTGCTACCATTAAAAGTTGTAAACTCAGCTCAAAAGATACAATTGTAGTGGAGGCAAAGACGAAAAACATTATAAAAAGCAGTGACAACTATTATTATTTATTTGCACTTCCCTCTTACAAAAAGGGGATTGCAAAAAACTCTAAACCTTTGGCATCTATGATTAAAACTACATCTTTTAAATTTAATACCGCTTTAAACCTAAATACATCGCAAAGCCTACTACATTCAAAATTTGTTGTTGCTATTAAAGTAAAATCAGGATATAAAATCGTAAGTAAAGCAAAGTTTATTACAAATCCACAAAAAATAGCTGATTTTACATATTCCTTTCCTACTGCCTCCAGTAAAAAGGGGCTACAAATTAATGCAGGTATGTTAAATGATGCAAAGGACTTAGGCATAAAGCATGTGGCTTATAATATCCCACTTAATCTTATTATTGCTGCACCAGGTGAGACCAATTATCGTTCTAGTGTGGATTACGAATATAACGGAGAGACCTATTGGTTTCGAAAAGGTATGATTGCTGCGTATGACTCTTTGTTTCGAAATTTAGAAAATCAAGATATGGTTGTGAGTGCAATAGTTCTTTTAGGATGGCGAGATGATTTGACTTATCTAATCACACCCTCTGGCAGAGAACCAGGGCATAATTATTATAACTTTAATACCTCAAGTAAAAATGCAAGAAATCAACTAGAAGCTACTTTTTCATTTTTGGCAGAGCGTTATGCGAGCGGCGCTCAAAATGGTAAAGTCGTTAATTGGATTATTGGAAATGAAGTCAATAGCTTTGACGCATGGAATTATGCTGGTACAAAATCCTTATCAAAATATACACAGCTTTATGCAGACTCTTTTCGACTTGCATATAACGCAATCAAAAGCGTCTACAGTAACGCCAGACTATATGTACCACTAGATCAATGCTGGACAATAAGTAACTCTGCTACCTTTGGTGGAAAAGAATTTTTAGAAAAGTTTGATTCATACATAAAAGAAACTGGTAAAATTAGCTGGAACTTAGCTTATCATGCTTATCCATCTCCGCTTACCGAGCCACGTTTTTGGAAAAATGCAAATGGTCAATCTCAAAACAATGATAATTCACCTGTAATATCCATAAGTAATATTTCTGTATTAACAAAATATATTAAAAAGCATTATGGAAAAAAGACAAGGATTATTTTATCGGAACAAGGGTTTACTTCTGCTTCTCCGTATGGTGAGAAAACACAAGCCGCAGCAATTGCTTATGCATATTATCTGACAGAATTTAATTCTATGATTGATTCACTCATATTGTCTCGTCATGTAGATAACATAGCAGAAACAAAGGATGGACTAAATCTTGGATTGTGGTCTAATAGACCTGGCCACATTGAAGAGGCATATCAGAAAAAATATGCTTGGAAAGTTTTTAAATATATGGACACACCAAGTTCAACAAGCGTTACAAAATTCGCCTTAAAAATTATTGGCGCCAAGAATTGGAAAAAAATTGTTCCAGGCTATAAAGCAAATAAATTCAAATCCATGCCAAACGTAAACTAACATTTTTAAAATGATGCAAAAGCATTGCTTTTGCATCATTTCATTTATAATATTACACAAATAATTGATTCGTTACAGCAGGCAAAACTTCTACTACTTTTTTGTGAATTACAAAATCTGCTAATCGATCCGTATAATGCTCTTCTTCATTTATCAAAACCAATCGATTACCGCTATAATACTGCAATAGTTTTTCCGCTAAAAAAACATTCAAATTACAGCCTATCACCAGCAAAACTTCTGCATTTGTAATAGCCCATGCTGCTTCCGTAATTGAATGATTTGATACCATCTCACCTAACAAAGTAACACCTGGCCGTATGGTGACGTTACATGTTTCGCATAAAGGAACTTTTGACGTACCTGCAATATAGTCAACCGAATAATGCTTATGACATCTGGGGCAAGTATTATCACTTACACTTCCTAATAAATTTACTACTTTTTTACAACCTGCACTTTCTAACGTTGGATGTACACTTCGAGTGATTGTGCATTTTAATTTTCCCATTTGCTCTAGTTGAGCTAACGCTTCAAACGATTGGTTTGGCTTCACGTTAAGTTGAAGCACCTTATGCCTATAGTATTGATAAAAAAGTTTTGTTCTTGTATGAAAAAAGGTGGAGCTATACAATTCTTCGGGTGAGTATCCATAACTCATTTCAATTTCATAGGCTTCGTCATCATCCCTAAAATCAACATAACCATTCTCTTTATAAGTCCCATGCCCGCATAAGCATACAATGCGATTGGTGCTTTTAAGCATATTTACCAACATTTCGTAAGCCATGAAGTATCTCCCATAATTTTTTTAATTTTTTAAATTTTAGTGTCAACAAGTACAAACATAGTATCATATTATTAACTGTAAACAAATTATTGGAGGAAATTAAATGAGTGATTTAGCTGCAACAGGTTGCGGATGCAGTAACAACAATGGATGTAATTCAATTATTTGGATTATATTATTGCTTTGTCTCTGCGGTGGAAATGGTTTTGGTGGAGGCGGATGTAATGACGGATGTGGCGATAATAGCTGTTTCCTTATTATCATCTTACTCTTCTGCTGTGGTGGATTAGGCAACAATGGCTGCGGAAATTCTTTCTGCTAATCTCCATATTCTCTCACAAAAATGCATTCCGTTCTGGAATGCATTTTTTGTTTTTATATAATAGGAAAGTTCGTAGAACTCCTATTATATAAAAACCACGTGGGGATAGCAAAGGGGCGGATTTGGAAGTTATTGCTTCTAATAGAAATTGCATATACTTTTTCCATCGTTTTTTCCACTAAAATAATTAATTTTTACAATTCTTGTTCCTATTGCTCGTATTGGTTCTAACTCTATTTTTTCTTTCTTCCATTACTATTTTTTGTTTTTCCATTCTTTTTATACACTCTTCATCAATTTCATAAATTGTATTATCTTCTATAATAATCTTATTGCCCATAAAAATCCTTTCCTTTCCTATGAAGCATGATAAAATACTGCAACCAACCATGCCTAAGAAATTTTTTAGAAATAAAACTACATAATAATATATGTTTCATAACTCATTCTTGTCATATTATTCCTTCAATATGAATATTATTTTCTAGAGTAAATAAAAAAAGGGGGGGACAACAAATGGAGGAAGAAAAAATCAAAGCAAAGACAGCTTTTGATGCAGCTACCCAATCTCATCACCTAGAAATTATAAAAGCTGCCATCCCCTATATTAATAACTCGGAGCAAAGAGTTATCTCCGTATATGTAAAAGCTTCTGAATTAGCAGAAACAATTTCCTTATTCAGAAGGCCAAATACCAATATCGGTATTACCGCACAGGGGAGCGGTAATGGTGGTAGTATGATGGATATGCTAAATGATATAAAGGCTGTATGCACAGCAAGAGAACAAGAAGCAGTAAATATGTTTATTAATTTTTTTAATGCATATGAAATGTATCGCACTTACAATCAAACGTTTGGAGATGGAGACTCTCAATCCCAAAACAATTCTTCAAATATGTTTGATAGTATAAAAGGTATGTTATCACCTGAACAGCAACAAATGTTTGATACTTACTCATCTATGTTAAATACATAATAGTCAAAATTCTCTAGATTCACATATACTAAATTATAGTATCAAGCAAGAGGAAGCAAGTCTCTTCACTTGTCAAGATTAATTGGAGGAATGTATGAATTCAAAACAATGGTATAATAACGATTCGTTAAAAAATATCGATATGCAAAAGATGTTGATGCTACAAGAATTGATGAAACAATCAAATGGTAAAAAAACATCTGATATGCTGCCATTTTTAATGGCAGCATCAAGACAGGCAAATTCGAAAGGAATGAATTTTTCTAAGGAAGAGATGCAACTAATTATTAACGTCCTAAAAAAAGATATGTCTCCTGCTGAACAAGAAAGAACCAGCAAGATGTTATCAATTCTTGGATTCTAGCCACCTATTTGGACTCTAAGCCCTGTTTTTAGTGCTTCTTCTTTCAGAAGTTGCATCCATTCATTGTTTGGAGGTTTCAAATTTTTCAGTTCATATTCTCTACTTAGGCCAACATATTTGTCACTGCCTAATCTATGGTAAGGGAGCAAATGTAGTTCCTCCACTCCAGGCAACACTTTAGCATATTCTGCTATTGCTCTGATTTCCTTTGGAGTATCATTAAAGGTAGGAACTACAGGCACCCTTATGATTAAATGCTGTCCACTCATTGCAATTTTCATTGCATTGGTAAGTATCCGCTCATTTGGTTGATTCGTAAATTGTTTATGCTTTACTGTGTCCAAATGTTTAATATCCATCAAAAATAAATCCAAATAAGGAAAAAAACGTTCAATTATTTCGTAGTCTACAATGGCAGTTGATTCAATGGCCGTATGAATTCCTTTTTCTTTTGCTGCCATTAATAAAGCAATTGCAAAATCAGGCTGTAGCAAGCATTCTCCACCTGATAAGGTCAGTCCGCCACCTGATCTGTTGTAATAAGGGGCATCTTTCATTACTTCATGCATTACTTCTTCGACCGTAACATCTTTTCCTATTATTTTATTTTTTCCTTTGACTTGCATGTTTTCTATGTCATAGCTTTGTGATTCTGGATTACAGCACCATTTACATTTTAATGCACAGCCTTTTAAAAAAACAATTGTACGTATTCCTGGACCATCATGAATCGAATACCGCTGAATATCAAATATTCTTCCTTTTACTTTTAAAAATTCGTTCATTTCATCCTCCAGTTAAAAACCCTGTGTTGTTCTATTAATAATATCATCTTGTAAAGATCTTGATAATGTTGTAAACAATGCACTATAACCAGCCACACGAACGACCAGATTTTTATAATTTTCTGGATGCGCCTGTGCATCTAATAGGGTATCTTTACTTACTACATTAAATTGCATGTGCATCCCTTTTTCATCAAAAAAACCTCGAATTAACGACGTAAAATTTTGCAATCCTTTTACTCCACTGAGTGCTGAAGGATGAAATTTCTGGTTGAATAATGTACCATTGGATGCAATAAAATGATCTAATTTTGCCACAGAATTTGCTGTGGCAGTAGGGCCTTTATTGTCCCTACCAGAAGCTGGTCCTACTCCATCTGCAATTGGTGTATTGGCGAAACGTCCATCTGGTGTTGCACCTGTTTGTGCTCCTAATGGAACATTCGCAGATACTGGGTATAACCCTGCTTGATACTGCCCACCACGCGGATTTTTATATTTTTCCAAAGGTTTTGTATACGTATAGGCTACATCTCTAGCAAATAAATCAACCTCTTCGATATCATTTCCATACTTTGGAAGCTCATCAATCCATTCTAATAACTGCTCATATTTCTTTCTATCTGTTTCTGAAATATAGTTATCACAGATCATTTTAAAAATATCAGCGATTTGTGATTCACTTACTGGATTACCTGCTTTTACTATCTCTTTTACAATCTCGGTAGTAATAAGTTCCGCCTTTTTCTTTGGCATACCCTTACCAAAGTTATTCTCTAATGCTTTTTTGTATTCTGACAAAGTTAATTTCTTTTCATCAAACACTAATACTTTAATGGCCCATAATGCATCCGTCATATTTGCAATTCCAAATCCTTGCGGCCCTGTAAAATTATAAACAGCTCCACCTTCTTGAATGGACTTTCCTCTTCCAATACAATCTTCTATCATACTTGATTGATATGGCAATGGACATCTTTGAGCATGAGCCAAATCAATTGCATTAATAGCATTCACCATTAGCTCAATAAAATAATTCATTTGCTTTTTATAAGCGTCATAGAATTCTTCAAAGCTTTTCATCAAAGACACGTCGCCAGTTTGTAATCCAACTTTTTCTCCATTCTCATATCCATTTGAAAACACCATTTCCAATGGTCTTAGCATATTAAAGAAAGCCGCATCATGCCAACCATCCGTTTTTCCAGCCTTTTGCGGTTCCACGCAACCGATGATATTATAGGTTCTTGCATCTGCTAGTAAAACACCTCTGTTTACCAATGCTGGAATAATAACTTCATCATTATAATAAGCTGGAAGACCAATTCCTGTTCGAGTAAGCGTAGCTGCTTTCATCAAGAATTCATCTGGTGTCCCATTCCAAACTCGAACCGACAAAGAAGGCGCAGGTAACATTACATGCATAGATGCTTCAATACACATAAAGGATAAATCATTTGTAACATCGTTTCCTTCTTCATCCTGCCCACCTGCTATCAGATTCTGGAATAAGCTATATCCTGCAAATCCTTCTGCCGAGCCAGCATCTCTAACCTTATTCAAATCATTTAATTTGACCCAAATACAATCCATTAACTCTTGTGCAAATTCTCTCGTAATGATTCCCGCATCTAAATCTTTTTTATAATATGGGTACATATATTGATCAAAACGTCCTGGAGAAATGGAATGTCCGCTGGATTCTGTCTGCAACAATAGCTGTACAAACCAAAAGGATTGACAAGCTTCATAAAAGCTTGTAGCTCCATACTCTGGTACATTTGCACAATTTTGCGCTATCGTAATTAATTCTTTCTTTCTGGTACGGTCCTTGCATTCTTGCGCCATATTCATTGCAAGTTCTGCATATCTTCTTGCATATTTAATTGCCGCCTTGGAAGTTATGATTACCGCTTCTAAAAATCTAGCTCTTTTTGCATAATCTCCATCCGTTATACTTAGCTGTTTTAGAGCCTCCTTGGCTTCTTTTATAATCCCTTTATATCCAATGGCCAATACTTTTTCGTATTGTACAGTCAAATGACCAATTCCATTATAAAAATAGTTGCCAGGAGTAAAAATATTATGTTCCATTGCAGTAAGGGTTTCTTGCTCCATATAGGAACTTGCCAACTCACTTGTCGTTTTTCCCTTCCAATACTGATACACCTCATGAAGCTTTTGTTTCGTATCTTCTGCTATCTCAAACGGATCCGCACTTCTTGTTGCTACGGTATCAAATTCTCGCTCCAGCCATTCAAATGAATACTCTGGAAATACCTGACATCCTCTAGGTGCTTTGCTATTACTACCAACAATTAATTCATCTGGTCGAATGGTAATTGGTAGTTCCTCACATATCGCACGAAAGGCCTTTGCTCTTCTCATAATGATAGGCTCATTTTCAGTTTCTTTATAAACTCTAGTAAGAATGACAGCTCTATCTGCCTCAATCACAGGAAGTTTCGCATATAAATGTTCAATTAGCTTCGGTATTCTTGAGCTTTTCGCAATTTCTGAATCATAATATTTTTTCATCTTCACTAGCTCCTTTTCATAACAATGTTAACCCTTGCTTTTTGGTATATCCCCACAAAATCTTATGTTAAATTGTACTATATTTACATCAAAAAGTCAACAAAACATATCATAAATCAAAACAAATCAAACACAAACAAACATATTTATCATTATAATAGGGTGAGCTTCAAAAGAAACTCACCCTATTATATAAATTATGATTCACTCTTATATTATGTAGAGTTATTAATTAAACACTCCAATTAAACCACAAAATATTACGATTGAACCTAGGATAATGCGATAAATACCAAACGCTGTAAAATCATGCTTTTTAATATATCCTACCAAGAATTTAATTGCCCAAACAGAAACAATAAACGCTGTAACCATTCCAAGTATCAAAGCAACAAATTCTGTTGAAGAAAATCCAAACCCAAATTTTAAAAGTTTTAAAAGACTTGCCCCAAACATAACTGGTATTGCTAAATAGAAAGTAAATTCAGCTGCTACCGTTCTTGATGTTCCAATCAATAATGCTCCAATAATAGTAGCTCCCGATCTAGAAGTGCCAGGAATTAATGCTAATACCTGAAAAACACCAATGATTAATGCCGTCTGATAACCAATCTGATTTAAATCATTTATCTTTGCTTTTCTTCCCTTGTTCCATTTTTCAATGATAAGGAACAAAATACCGTAAATAATCAAGGTAGCAGATACCGTTTGGTAATTATAAAACATCTCCTCCAATTTATCATCAAAAAGTAGGCCAATAACGGCTGCTGGCGCACAAGATACAATAATTTTAAACCAAAGGTTCATAATATCCATATCAATGGAAAATGACTTTTTTTTCATCTTGAAAGGAAAAATTTTATTCCAAAACAAGACAACTACCGCCATGATTGCTCCAAGCTGAATTACAACAAAAAACATTTCCTTAAAATCTTTTGACATATTCATTTGAATAAATTCATCCACTAAAATCATATGTCCTGTACTACTAATTGGTAGCCACTCTGTAATTCCTTCCACTATTCCCAGAATAATTACTTTTATTATTTCAATTAATTCCATTCTATTATACCCCTATTCCTAATTTGTCTGCATCGTATTATTTTGTTCTGTGTTATTCAAAGTTGTACCATCCTCTACAGTATTATTAGGTATCGTATTGTTGTTTGGCATTGTAATGTCAGTTGGACTTGTATTTGGCTTAGCAGTATATGTTTCCGTTCCTGGTAGTTCATATACATAAACACCTACACCTCTTGCAATACCTTCATAGATTGTCTTAGCAACATTTGGAGGAAGATTAATACATCCATGTGAGCCATTTGTCATATAAATGTCTTTACCAAACTCTCTTCTCCATGGCGCATCATGCATACCAATATTTCCGTTAAAAGGCATCCAGTAAGATACTGGGGTTTCATAGTCCTCTCCAACTAACGTAGCATTTCTTTGGCGATATTGAATTGGATAAGTGCCAACAGGCGTTCCATATTCCTTTTTTATATTACCAGATACGAAATCTGATTCAATCACCAATTCACCATCTTTATAGAAAAATAAATGTTGAGCTGTCAAGTTTATCTCTACATAAGTATCTCCAACATCATCTTTTCCATAATGCGCGGCAGTTTGAAAATAAACTGGTTCTCTTACACCCTTTGTTCCAGCTTCAATGGCTTCCATTAATTCCTTAAGTTCTGTGCTTCGGTCAAGCCAGTATCCATAGTCGCCTCCTGAAATTTCAATGGTCTTGCCATAAGAGGTTTTTAATGTTCGCACCTGACCAAATGTATTATATGTTTTGCCTATGTAATCTATGAACTCTTTTACTTTTGTCTCATCCAAAGATACATTATAATTATCATCTACTGTAAGCCATTTATGTATTCGTTCTCCATCCACTACTTCTTTATCATCATCAAATTCATAGACTATCTCAGAGCTTACGAGATGATTCAATCTGTCTACTGCTTTCTTTAAGGATTCATTGTCTGCGATTAAAGCAGGTGCTTCATAACAACCTTCCTCCTCAATAGATACCGTTGGTTCCATTGCCAGTATCTTTTGTTTTATTATTTCATAAAATTCTTGTTTTTTAACTAAGTTTCCTTGCTCGGCGTCAACAATATGATAAGAACCATTTTCATATTCTGATATATGAGCATCTTTTGGTGCAACTATCTTGTCTTCATCAAAACATTGCAAATAATTATAAAAGCTATCTAGCAAGTCTTTGTCATAATCAAGCATTGTTCCTATTTCGTAATCATGTTTTTTAAATAGGGCAATTGGCCACAATAATCCACTTTGCTTTTCTTTTAGACTATCTAGTCCACCGTCAAAATATATCTTAAGACCAATATCGCTACCCTTAATCTGTTCTGATACATTGTTTCTTTCTTCAATTGTCAATATGTATTCTCTTACTTCTTTGGAAATTACATTCTCTGCCTTTTCTACAGACATGTTCGAACTCTTTACACCATTTATGGTAGTTCCCTGATAAAAATGCCAGTTATAATAGAATGCACCCGCAAGATAAATAAGTAGTACTGCTGCACCTGTTATAATCCCCGCCCTCATTTGAAGTTTTTTAACCTTCTTAGACCCTCTGCGTTTTTTTCTTTTTTTTACCATAATTCTATCCTACCTAAATCTATACTTTTATTGGTTTCTGCTTTAGAATTTATATAAGATAAGCTTTTTCATATACATGAAAGAGCTTACTTATTCTATCATATGATGATGATGATTTTTATTATAACATAATTTAAAAACAAGTTTAACCCACTTTACTCATTATTTCATAGGTGTTACATAGAATTAATATAATTTTATTGGTATTACTGGGATTTTTTACTGTCATGTAATATCTTACATATTTCTTAACCACATTTTTTAATAGAAAATACACTTATTTTCCAAAAATGCCCACACGACTGTGCAGGCATTTTATGGATATCTTATAATACTTATTTTATACTTTAAAACTGTTTACTTGCTGTTTTAAGCGATTTGATACTTCATCTGATTTTACTACTTCTTGTGTTACTAGATAAGATTGATTCATTATGTCGCCTGAGCGTGTTGCAATTTCAGTCGTTCCAGTCGCCACCTCTTGTGATGCATTTGTGATATCTTCGATTGATTTTAGGACACTTTCGATAGAGGCTAATAACTCTTGAGAAGTTGCACTAAAATCTGTAACTAATTCATCTACAAAACCAGCATCATTTTTGTAAGAATCTGAAATATTATCAAACAAATCAAAGGTCTCTAAAATATCCTTAGAAACAAACTCCAATAGCTTTACCGCATCCCTAGAAAGTCTCTCCACAGAAGAAGTTACCCCTGTGGTTACTTCTTGGATTCTAGCTACTGCATTCTTAGATTGCTCTGCAAGCCCTCTAATTTCATCTGCAACAACAGAAAAACCTTTTCCAGCCTCTCCAGCTCTTGCTGCCTCAATTGCCGCATTTAGCGCTAACAAATTGGTCTGTTGTGTAATACTCATGATAGAGTCAGACAAAATATTTATCTGGTCTACGACTTTCACTTCTTCCAATGCACTTTCTAGACTTTCACTGATTTCACCATGGATTTTTCTTGTAGTCTGTCGTCTGCTAACCGTATCTTCCTTTGCTTTTTCAGCCCTATTAAATATATCATCTACATGCGTAGCTCCTTCATTGGAACGTTTCGCTATATTTCTTGTTGCTGCGTCAATTTCTTGTGACATTGCTGTAATCTGCTGTGTTGAAGCAGCGGTTGCTTCTGTACTTGCAGCAAGTTCCTCCGTTGTTGCAGATATCCCTTCAATCTCTCCATTTAATTGCGACATATTCCGTTTAACATCGGATACGACCTCACTTATCTGATTTGATTCATTTTTTACGCTCTCTAATAAGGTAGCAATCTGTGTCTTCATTTTATCCATTTCCTGTGACAGTGTACCAAATTCATCTCTTCTTTGTAAAATCTTATTCGGTAACTTCTCCGAAAAATCACCTTTTGCTAATACCTGTATGTAAGCTACTGATGTCTTTAATGCACTTAGAATACTAATCGTAATCAAAGAAGAAATTACAATCAAGGCGAGCAAACATGATATACTGATTATTACAATCATAAGTATTCTTTGATTCATGTGCTCTCTTACTGTATTCGTTTCACTCGCTACAGCTGCATCAATATAATCTGTATAATTTCCTGTTCCTATTACCCATTGAAATGCCTCATAGGACTTACTATAGGATCTTTTTGGTGAAGAGTGACTTTCACCTTCCTTTGGAAATACATAATCTGTATACCCACCATCTTCTAGTTGCCCAACTCTTATTATTTCTTCAACCATTTTATAACCATTTGAATCTGTGGTATTGAGTCGGTTTGTTCCTTCTTTATCTCCACCTAGCAAAACAACATTGGTGCCATCGTATGTATCAATCCAAAAATATCCCGCTTCCCCATACCTTAATTCTCTTACCAAATCTGCTGCTAACTTTTTTGCCTCTTCTAAAGTATAATCACCAGCTTCATGCTTTTTATTTACCGTATCTATCAACGATATAACACTATCCACCTGCTCTTTGATGTTCAAATCATAGTCTGTCCGAATGGTTTCCTCTAATTTTATAAGCGCTGCATTTCCAATATCATACATATTTTTTACACTTAAGACTGCCAGCACTGCAATTACAATTGCAGATATTACACAAATCAATAATATCTTCGTACGTACTTTTAAATTATTCATCTTTTTCTCCTCTAAAGCTTAAAAGCTTCTAAGTTTATCGCTTCCATCATCTACTGTCTTGTTAATTTCTTTTATTACGATATAGTAACCGTAATCCTCACTTACTTTTACAAAAACTCTGTCATTCACTTTACGCCCAAGTACGGCTTTTCCAAGAGGTGATTCAATGCTAATTAATCCTGCCAAGGAGTTTCCTCTCACTGTTGTAATTAATTTATATGTCTCAATTAAATCATCTTCCTCAAAATAGACCTTGATTGTATTATTAATACCAACTTCATCTTCTTTTGAATCATCTGAAATGATTTTAGCCGTTTTAATCATTTTTTCCAGATATCGAATCCTACTTTCATTGCTATTTTTATCTTTTTTAGCTGCATAATACTCAAAATTCTCGCTCAAATCACCATGTGCTCTTGCTTCCTTTACTGCCTCCAATGCTTCTTTTCGAACCACCAACTTTCTATATTCAATTTCTTCTTGCATTCTTTTAATATCACTCTTTGTTAATTCATCATACATACTCAACACCTCTTTTAATTTCGATTACATAAAAATGTACCCCTGCTATTAGTTTACACCAATAGCACGAGTACATCAATCCTTTTAACAAGGTGTTTTCTGTAAAAAACACAATTTAAAATTACGCACTTTTTAGTTATTATTGAGCTGATTTGTTTTTATTTGAGAAATATTTTTCTCCGTTAATGATAACGGATTTGTCATGTTCAACAACTGCAATATACGTCTTACCTGTATTTAATTCTATTTCATTGCCATTGTCATCATAGTATTTTGTAGCTCCATTGTCAGAGGTTTTTTTCCAATTAACATGAATTGCTTTTCCTTCTGTGATGAAGTATCCATCATACTCATCGTCAACACATCCAAAAGCAAGATAGCCTTTTGCATCTCTTGTTTCGTGATAAGTAAACTGTACAATTACATTTTCAAACTTTAATTGCTCACCAGTTGCACCATCTTTTTGTGCTGAACCATATAAAGTCTTATAGTAAATTCCCTCTGTCGCATTGTATTCTAATGCAGACTGGGTATATGGAAATGCTGGTGTTAAATCAACTTTAGTAGCTTCTAGCGCACCCGTTGCAGATGCGAGAGTGTTTGGTTCATCCTCTTTTGCAAATTTAAAGTGATCTTCATCAAAGTACTCACTTCTATGCTCTAATGAATACTTAAGGGAATTCGCATATTCTACAATCTTAGGTCCTGATATATATGCATTATGAGGTGCTTGTTTATCTGTTGTACGATAAAAAGCTCCTGCTCCTGGTGCTGCTGTCATACTATTAACAGCACATCCTGTGATATTATCTACATAATCTCTAGATACAATATCTGCAAGATAATATGGACCACCAAAATGTACTAAAATAGAATCCCATTCCAATGCCCAGTAAACATAGTAATCACGGCAACTTCTTACATTACCTAGCTGAGATATATTCTGCCAATCTTCAATGATTGCCATCTGACGGGACATATTTCCTTCTTCCATACATTCATATAAAATCCCTGCATTACCAATACCATATTGAGGCTGTGCTGCTTTATCAGTTGGAAGCATAATAGCAATAGGGCGACTATCTACAACTGCTTTATCTAAAATTTCATTTGTTAAAGCACTTCGTTTCTTTCCCTCTGGAAGTACTTCTTCCTTTGATTCTTCCACGACAGGCTCTTCTGGCTCCTTAACCTCTTCCACTGGTTTTTCAACCGTTGCTGGTTCAACAGGTTCTTGCGTTGCTTTTGAACCACATCCAGCAAACATTAAGGTAGCAGTCATTGCTGCTAAAAAAACTATTTGTAATTTTTTCATAGTTCTCTCTCTTTCTCAATCGTATTCCAGTTTATATTCTGGTTATAAACTGCTATGAAATTATTAAAATAAGTATTAGTAAATTACTCTTACTTGCATGTGCGAAATATTGAATCAAAACAACTTACTAATATTCATTTGATAAAATAATACCAAAAGAAATTTAAAAATTCAATATTTTTTCATTACTTTCTATTTTTGTAAGATTTTCTTAAAATACTTATATTTTCATAATATGTGTAATTGTGTAAAAAGTGAATCCATAAATATCCTTTTGTTCTAATATCAAATAATAAAATTTAATAATAATATGTAAACAGCAAGGCTTTTCACCTTGCTGTTAGCTCCATACATTCATCTGTTTATATGAAACAAATGATTTTATTTTTGAACAATATTTACAATGCGTCCAGGAACATAGATTTCTTTTACAATTGTACCTGTAAGTTTATCTGCGATTTCTTCTTTTGCTTTCGCAATTACATCCTCTTTTGCTTCTTCTCTATTGATTGCAATGGTTCCTTTTGTCTTTCCATTTATTTGAACTGCAATTTCAATGGTGTTTTCCACTGTCTTTTCTTCATCAAATTCTGGCCAGGTTGCTTGATAAATCTTACCTTCAAAGCCTAATATAGACCATAATTCTTCCGTTATATGAGGAGCAACTGGATTAAGCAATGTGATAAACGTTTTAAATTCACCTTTGGTTACTTGGTTCTTTTTATAGAACTCATTAATCAATGCCATCATAGAAGCTATTGCAGTATTGTATTTTAAGCTTTCAAAATCTGCACTCACTTTCTTTATTGTTTGATGCATTTTTGTCTCTAAGTCAGAGGAATATTCCAAATCATCTGTTATCATA
This sequence comes from Candidatus Galacturonatibacter soehngenii, assembly GCF_008830185.1. GTDB lineage: Bacteria > Bacillota > Clostridia > Lachnospirales > Lachnospiraceae > Lachnotalea > Lachnotalea soehngenii. Next base: position 113,399 of record NZ_WAGX01000004.1, on the reverse strand, counting down.
TCTTGAAGCTTCCACACTCTATCTAAGAAACGTCTGCATCCTTTTACTCCGTCTTCTGACCATGATGCACTTAGTTCAAAAGCTCCAATAAACATTTCGTAGGTACGAAGCGTATCTGCGCCATATTCCGTAATGATGTCATCTGGATTTACTACATTTCCACGTGACTTTGACATCTTCTCACCGTTTTCTCCTAAAATCATACCATGGGATGTTCTCTTTTGGTATGGCTCAGATGTCGGAACAATCTTGTTATCGTATAAGAATTTATGCCAAAAACGTGAATATAATAAATGAAGTGTGGTATGTTCCATTCCTCCATTGTACCAATCAACTGGTAACCAATAATTTAATGCTTCTTTGCTTGCAAGCGCTTCGTTATTATCTGGATCTGTATATCTTAAGAAATACCAAGAGGATCCTGCCCATTGAGGCATAGTATCGGTTTCTCTTTTTGCAGGTCCGCCACAACATGGGCAAGTTGTGTTCACCCAATCGGTCATAGCAGCAATTGGTGACTCGCCATTATCGGTTGGCATATAACTATCCACTTCTGGAAGTTCTAAAGGAAGTTCACTTTCTTCTAGTGGTACATATCCACATTTATCACATGCAATGATTGGAATTGGTTCTCCCCAATATCTTTGTCTTGAGAATACCCAGTCTCTTAATTTAAAGTTAACTTTCTTTTCTCCAATACCTTTTTCACTTAAGAACTCAATGATTTTCTTTTTGGCATCCGCTACTTCTAAGCCATTTAAGAAATCAGAATTTACTATCGTTCCAGTTGCAACATTGGTAAATGCTTCATTTTGAACATCTCCACCTGCTACTACCTCTATGATTGGAAGCCCGAATTTTTTTGCAAATTCCCAGTCTCTTTCATCATGAGCTGGAACCGCCATAATCGCTCCTGTTCCATAAGTCATTAATACATAATCAGAGATCCAGATTGGTATTTCCTTTCCGTTAACTGGATTAATTGCAGTAAGTCCATCCAGCACAACTCCTGTTTTTTCTTTCGCAAGCTCTGCACGTTCAAAATCGGATTTTTTGGCTGCCATTTCTTTATATTCAACAACAGCATTCCAATTTTTTATATCCTCTTTATATTTTTCAATCATTGGATGTTCTGGTGATACAACCATATAGGTAACACCAAATAAAGTATCTGGTCTTGTGGTGTAGATTCTTAACTTTTCTTCTTTTCCCTTAACGATAAAGTCAACTTCAGCACCTTCTGATTTTCCGATCCAGTTTTTCTGTGACACTTTAACTTTTTCCACATAATCAACGCTGTCTAAGCCTTCAATCAGTTTATCTGCATATTCGGTAATTTTAAGCATCCACTGACTCTTAACTTTTCGAACCACTTCAGAACCACAACGCTCACATACACCATTTACTACTTCTTCGTTTGCAAGTCCAACTTTACAAGAGGTACACCAATTAATTGGCATTTCTGATTTGTATGCTAGTCCTGCCTTAAATAGCTTTAGAAAAATCCATTGCGTCCAGTGATAATAATTTGGATCTGTTGTATTGATTTCTCTGTCCCAGTCAAAGGAATATCCAAGTGCGTGTAATTGTTCTTTAAATCTTTGTACATTATTCTTTGTAACAACCTTTGGATGAATTTTATTTTTAATTGCATAGTTTTCCGTAGGAAGTCCAAATGCATCCCAACCCATTGGATATAAAACATTATATCCTTGCATTCTTCTTTTTCGTGCTACAATATCAAGTGCCGTATACGGTCTTGGATGACCTACATGAAGTCCTTGTCCTGATGGATAAGGAAATTCGACTAAAGCATAGTACTTTGGCTTTGAGTAATCATTTTCTACCTTAAATGCTTTCTCATCATCCCAAACTTTTTGCCATTTTTTTTCTACAATCTTGTGGTTATAAACTTCTGACATAAAACTTCTCCTCTCAACTAAAAAAATCCCTCTCATCTCATCAATAGAGACGAAAGGGAATATTCGCGGTACCACTCTAATTCATTTTACATAGTAAAATGCACTCTGTATTCTATAACGGGAACAACCGCCCTAATCTACTACCTTCAATTAAGGAACTCCGAGGCGAGTTGGGAGCTTTCAGGTACTATCTCACACCAACCGATAGTTCTCTGTAACCTTATTTCTCTTAATACTCCTCATCACAGTCTGTATCTATATCTTTACAATATTGATATTTTATCATATGCAATTCATTTGTCAAGAGTCTTTCACATATATTCGTGTTATCGAAAAAATTATTTATTTCTCTTCTTTAAATCTTCCATTAATTTTTTAACACTTCTTCTTTTTTCCTCTGTTTCTTCCTTCTTTACTACAAAAAATCCATTTTCCAATGCTAGGCAATCTCCGTCTTTCGCTTCAATCGGAAGCTTATACCTTGGAATATTAATTATCTTATCCTCCTGTATACAGACAGCAAACTTGCCTTCAAATCTATCAATTATCAATCTCATTCATTATCTCCTCGTACATTTAACTCTTATTACAAGAATACACAAAAAAACTTTATTTGTAAATCGCTAAATAGTACCAATCGATTGAACCTCCTATTTCACAACATGGTTAGTCGCTTCTACAAATTCCAATAGTTTATCATAAGCCTTCTTTGAATCAATTATCTCTGCTGCCATTTCTACTCCTTGTTTTAGTGTAATTTTGTCAATCCCAAGATATAAACACATGCCAGCATTCATAAGAATAACATCTCTTTTTGCTCCTAGTTCTTTTCCTAACAAAATATCTTGACTTATTTTGGCATTTTCTTCTGGAGTTCCCCCTATAAGTTCTGATAATTCGCAAGACTTTAACCCAAAATCTTCTGGTTTAATGGTGTAATTGGTTATATTTCCCTCTCGAATTTCATACACCATTGTCTCTCCTGTTAATGTTATTTCATCAAGTCCATCTTTTCCGCATACAACTACTCCTCTTGTGACTCCTAGATTAGCAAGCACAGATGCCAAGGGTTTTGCAAGCTTTGGGTCATATACGCCTAATAGTTGCATCGTAGCAGCCGCTGGGTTAGACAGCGGACCTAGAATATTAAACACCGTCCGAATACCTAATTCTTTTCTGACTGGAGCGGCATACTTCATGGAGGAATGATACACTGGGGCAAACATAAAGCAAATCCCAATATCATTTAATATCTGTTCATTTTGTGTTGGGGTGAGCATTAAATTAACTCCCAACTTTTCAAGTACATCTGCGGCTCCGCTTTTACTTGATACACTTCTATTTCCATGTTTTGCAACTGGTACTTTTCCTGCTGCAACTACAAATGCACTTGTAGTTGAGATATTAAAGGTGCCTACCTCGTCTCCGCCTGTTCCTACAATGTCTATAACTTCTCTTTGTGGTGTAATTTTGATCCCTTTTTCTCTCATAACCGTTGCAAATGCCGTAATCTCTTCAATGGTTTCGCCCTGCATCCTTAAACCCGTCAAAAATGCTCCCATTTGTGCCTGTGTGGCTGTTCCATCCATCATTTCTTCCATAACACTTTTTGCTTCTTCAAACGTTAAATCCTTGCCATTAATTAGTTGATAAATCGCTTCTTTAATCATAATATTAACTCCTTTCATCATGGGCATATTATGCATGGAGGGGTATATATTACATGGTACTTTTTTATATAATAAATAATTCGAAGAACTTTTCTATTATACAAAAAAAAGCTTCTGCCCCTATAATAGGGACAAAAGCTAAACTTCTGCGGTACCACCCAGTTTGATGTATAAACATCCACTCTTCCTTACGCACAAACATGCATACCTTGTTGTTAACGGATAAGGCTTCCGTCAGCGTCTACTTCCAATTGGTTTCAAGCTGCCCTCACAAGTCCATTCATCATACCATTGTTACTATCTTTCACCACACGATAGCTCTCTGAAAAACAACGCATATCATTACTACTCTTGCTCCACGGTTTAATCCTTTACTTTGCTACAGTATAGTATGATTTTTTCGTTTTGTCAACGATTATTAACTGATTATACATTGATTTTATTTGGTTTAAACGCAAACTTTATTCGATTCATTGCTTCCTCTAGCACTGACCTTGGACATGCTATATTAATCCTTTGAAACCCTTTTCCCTCTTCTCCAAACATCGTTCCATGATCAAGCCAAAGCTTTGCTTTATGGACAATCAGGTTTTCAATTACCTCATCTGGCAATAAAAGTCCTCGAAAGTCTAGCCAGATTAAATACGTTCCTTCTGGTTCTATTAATTTTACTTCTGGTAATTCATGTGTTAAAAACTCTTTCACGTAATTCAAATTATCCGTTAAGTACTCTTTCACGTGAATCAACCAGTCTTTTCCACCTTGATAGGCTGCCTGACATGCAATAATTCCTGTCAAAGAAGGCCAATCGTACCCTGTTTTTACAATTTCTCTTCGAATGCTTTTTCTAATCTGCAAATTGGGAATCCATATATTTGAGATTTGTAAGCCTGCCAGATTAAAAGTTTTTGTTGGTGCAGTACAAGTAATTGTAATTTCTTCATAGGCTTTATCTAATTTGCTTAAAACAGTATGTTTATGTCCTTGGTATACATAGTCACTATGTATCTCATCCGATACTATTGTCACATTCCGTTTCAAACAAATATCTGCAAGCTTTTTTATTTCTTCTTTTGTCCACACTCGCCCTACTGGGTTATGGGGATTGCAAAGCAAAAATATCTTTACATTATTTTGTACTATCTTATTTTCAAAATCCTCATAATCTATTTCATATCTTCCATTTACTAATCTAAGAGGACTATTTACCAATTTCCTGTTATTTCTTTCAATCACCGTGGTAAATGGATAGTACACTGGTCGTTGAATTAAAACACCCTCTCCTTCTTTTGTCAATGCCCGTATTGCCATTGCCATTGCAAAAACAATACCTGGAGTTACCAAAAGCCACTCTTGCTTCGGATTCCAATCATAATGATTAACATACCAGTTTTGCACTGCCTGATAATACTCCTGATTAATTAAAGAATATCCATATACGCCCCTCTCTGCTAGTTCTTTTAATTTGTCTGACACAATGGGAGGAGATAAAAAGTCCATATCTGCAATCCAAAGAGGTAGCAAATCGTCTGGTTTCTTAAATTTAGCTGCTCCGTCATACTTGATACTATATGTATTTTTTCTGTTAATTGGTTCATCAAAATTATATTGCATGGCTACCTCCTTTTTAACGAAATACATAAACGGCAATCTGATTTCACTCAAATTACCGTTTATTCGTATCTATTATGATATTAGAATCAAATTAATCAAACAATGGAGTGGACAAATATCTCTCCCCTGTATCTGGAAGAACTGCTACAATTGTCTTTCCTTTATTCTCTGGTCTTTTTGCTAATTGAATTGCTGCATAAAGAGCTGCACCAGAAGAGATACCAACCAAAATACCTTCTGTCACACCAATTAACTTTCCAGTAGCAAATGCATCATCATTTTCAACGGTTAAGACCTCATCATACACTTTTGTATTAAGAACTTTTGGTATAAAGCCTGCACCAATACCTTGAATCTTATGAGGTCCTGGTGTTCCTTTTGTCAATACTGGTGAACTTGCTGGTTCTACTGCAACCACTTTAATATCTGAGTTCTTACTCTTTAAATATTCACCTGCTCCTGTTACAGTTCCACCAGTTCCAATACCAGATACTAATATATCAACTTTACCATCGGTATCATTCCAGATTTCAGGTCCAGTTGTCTCAAAATGAATCTTTGGATTTGCTTCATTAATAAACTGTCCAAGAATAATTGCATCTGGAATCTCTTTTACCAACTCATCTGCTTTTGCTATTGCACCTGACATTCCTTTTGCACCTTCAGTTAGTACAATCTCAGCACCATATCCTTTTAAAAGTTTTCTTCTTTCAACACTCATAGTCTCTGGCATAACAAAGATTGCTTTATATCCTCTGGCTGCTGCAACAGATGCAAGACCAATACCAGTATTTCCACTAGTAGGTTCAATAATTGTTGATCCTTCTTTTATTAATCCTTTTTGTTCTGCATCGTCTATCATTGCTTTTGCAATTCTATCTTTAACACTTCCTGCTGGATTGAAATATTCAAGTTTACCAAGTATCCTTGCTTCCAAATTCTCTGAAGCTGCTATTTTTTTTAAATCAACTAAAGGTGTTCTACCAACTAATTCTGTAATATTACCATAAATATTTGCCATGATTAAAACCTCCTATTTTTTCCCGTTTTTATTCGATTTCTTTTTTCATACTTACTTAGTATGAATACTATGTTTAATTTATACAACATATTTGACAATAAGTCAATAGATATTTTGAATTTTTATAATATGTTTAAATATTGTTCACATTTGTAATACTAAGGCATATATTAAAACAACTTTATTATTGATAGAAGGTGATATTTTGGCTATCCGCATTTTTATTGATCAGGGTCACAACCCAATTGGTTACCACAATAGCGGAGCAGAAGGCAACGGAATTTATGAATCAGATATTAATTACATGGTAGGACGATATCTTGCTGATTTACTGGCAGCTGACCCACGTTTTGAAGTTCGTACTTCTAGAACTACTCCAACGGAAGTTCTTGGTACGGATAACTTATCAAGTCTAAATGAACGTGTAAATATGGCAAATGAATGGCCAGCAGATTACTTTATTAGCATACATGTAAATGCAAATGAAAATCCTAACATTAATGGTTCTGAAGTATATGTCGCATCCTTATATAGTGAAAGTTATTGGCTTGGAGATGATATTTTACGTGAAATAGTGAGAAGGTTAGGTACACAAAACAATGGTATCATTATCAATCCTACTCTTTATGTTCTAAGAAGAACAAATATGCCTGCGATATTAGTTGAACTTGCGTATATCACAAATGCTTCCGACGCTTGGAAACTTGCGAATCAGCAATATGCTTTTGCATATGCAATTTATAGTGGTCTACTCAATTATTTTGGTCTAAGCCCTCTATAATATTCATGTAATTTGCAAAAATTTAAAACTCAAATCTATATCTATTAGTATATTAATTTTTTAACATTATAGTATTCATTTCTGATTCATTTTATAGGTTCTTAAATGCTTGTATAGCCTAATATAATTGGCTTTCAAGCATTTTTACTGTGGACAATCGATTTGCTGTTTTATTAAATTCTTATAGACGAATACCGTTCTTTCAGTTACAATATTTAAATGAGTGTAAAAAATAAAATTGAAACATAATATTGTGTGATGTTGATAAAATTTAGGAGAAAGAACTATGGGATTTTTAGGTTATAAAAAGGGTGAGATAAGACAATATAATTTCAAGCGTAATTCAGGGTTATGGTTTATTATAGTTGGCATTGTAATTATTATATCTGCTTATTTTGGTGGAGAACAAAAAATAAATCCAGTCATTTTCACAGTTGGCTATATTGTCGGATTCTATATCTCAATCATTAATCGAAAAGTATCGAACAAATTATCAGTCGGAGCTTCCTCAAAATTTCAAGATAATATGGGAATTTTAGCAATTGTGATTTTATTTCCTCTCATGTTTGTATTCTCTGGCCCATTTTTCCCGATGCAAAATTGGAGAATGATTTGGTTAGGCACATTCCTTGCCGTAGGTCTGCATATTTTCCCGTTCTATTTTGTTCACGGTATCTCCATGGTAGGACTTGCTATATTATGTTCGGCAAACGCAATACTTGGAATGTTTCTGACATCTGTTCCATTTATAGTATTTGCGTTTATTGATGGAATTATAAAAATAGTATTTGGAATTTATCTTTTATTTTATTCAAAACAGACTTCAAGTAGAAAATAATTCAGATTTCACTGTAATCGTAGGATACACCTCTATCAAAAAAGGATATACTAAACATAGTACATCCTAAAAAACTACAAAATTGAATAAGCAATATTTCTTATTTTGCGAATCAATGCTGGATTTGTATAACCACTTCTTTGTAACATCATTACGATTGTTAAATTCTCCATAGGATTCACAGTTACATATGGACCAGTCCATCCGTCCCAACCAAATTCACCAATCGAGCCAAGTGTCTGCGCTTCTTTTGGTTCTTTATAGACTCTCATAAAATTTCCATAACCATAACCAATTGAGGTATCAAATGAAGCAGTAGATAATTGATCCTTTGAAAGGTGGTTTTGCTGAAATAATTCAATCGATTTTTTACTTAGTATTTTTGCATCTTTAAATGTTCCGTAATTTACAAGCATTTGGGCGAAATTATTATAGTCGTTCATCGTTGAAACCACTCCTGCACCTGCTGATTCAAAGCTTGGTGGTTTTAAGCAACTTGTTAAACATAAATGTCTGTCCTTATCAATTACGAGTTTATTGTCTTCATATTTATATAACTGGGCAAATCGTTCTTGTTTATCTGGTTCAACATAAAAACCTGTATCCTTCATGTCTAAAGGCTCAAATATATATGTTTGGTAAAAGTCTGAAAGACTCATTTGTGCTGTTTCTTCTATAACCGCTCCCATTACATCAACACTAAGACCATATCTCCATTGTTTACCTGGCTGAAAGGCTAATGGTTGCTCTGCTATTAATTTGCATAACTGCCTTGTTGAGATTGCTTCTCCATGTTCTAATCTTTCTTGTATCTCATCAAACAATCTTTGCATATAAGTTCCTGCATCGTCTTGATCTGGATATACAATTCCTGAAGTCATATGAAGCAAATCTTTTATTAAAATCTGTCGCTTCGCCTTTACTAGTCCATCATCTTTTAGAACCATCATATTCTTAAATTCAGGCAAATATTCTGATACTGGTGCTAAAATATCAATGAGTCCTCTTTCCACTTGTATCATGGTTGCAACCGCAGCAATCGGTTTACTCATAGAATAAATTCGAAAAATAGTATCCTCTGTAAAATGACGCTGATTTTCTATGTCCGCATATCCCAAACATTTATGAATCACTTTTTCCCCTTGATAAATGACGCTAATTCCTGCTCCTGCTAATTGACCATTGTTAATTTCCATGTTAAGGATATGTTCCATGGATTGTTCTGCATTTTTTATTCTACTACTCATGCATTTGTCTCCTCCCCCTGCATAATTTATATACTTAATAGAAATATACTTTGCTTAGTAATAAATTATAATAAAACGTTTATAGGAGAAATACTGCTATGCAATACTTCTCCTTGTAATTAATTTAGTTCTATTGTTGATGTCTTACCCGCTACTGTAACCGTTAACGAAACAGACGTAATATCTTTACCATAATCTTGTGGTATTTCAATTAATAACACTACATTTTTTGATGCATGTGCTTCCATTTCTTCGTATAGAGTAGATAAATCATTGCTCAAAAGCGATGCAAAAGAATTAATTGGTTCATTGCCATTAATAGAAACTTTTAAACTCGGACTCATTGACAAAACATCACAAATCTTGGTTTCATCCGTTGTATTTTCAACTCTAAAATTCATTATTAGAAATTCATTATTATCTAAGCTATTAGCGGTATAGCTATTCCCTGCACTAATATCTTCTAAATGTTGACTATAAAGAAAGCCCTCATATGTTATTTGAAATCCATCTAACTGCAGTAATTGTGAGATACTTTCCTCTTGAACCTTTACTTGTTCGTCTTGTGTTTCTTGTGTTGTTGCTTCCTGGTTAATTGCTTCGTTTGTCATCATGTCATTATCAAGATCATTTGCTTTTTCTTGGACGGCGTCTTCTTCTGATTTAACTAACTCAGCATCCGTATTCACTAATTTCTTTTTATAGTTCTTATCATACTTTAACGTAATATTTGCAGCATAAGCAGCAATTGCTTCGCTTTCTTGTTGGGTAAGGTTTGTCTGTTGTACACATCCACTCAAAACAATAACCGCCATTAATATAATACATATTTTCTTCATAAAACTTCCCCTTCTTCGTATCTTGCTATCAATTTTCTTTGGTAGGTACTTCTATTTATTTTAACACTTTTTGATATTTGAAACAATAGCTATCCTTCTAAATATTTTGTGGTTGATTGGAGTCTAATTCAAACCAAAATTCAACCCCATTATCATAATTGATAACGCCGCACTTTTTGTTGAGTGAGTCCATAATCGCCTTTACAATAGAAAGTCCAATTCCACTTCCTCCATATTCTCTCGTTCTTGCTTTATCTACTTTGTAAAATTTAATCCATATATTATCAATGTCTTTTTCTGGGATCTTTTCTCCTGTATTAAAAACAGATACTCGAATCGTATTTGTCTTTCTCGTAATTTTCACATCAATAATTTTTTCATTGGCTACATGATTTAGCGCATTACTAAAATAATTCGTAAATACTTCTTCTATCTTAAATTCATCCGCCCATACATAAATCGGATTTTGTTCTTTGAATATTACTTTTACTTCTTTTTGCTTTATTAAGATATCGGAAGACTGTATAATGCCTTTGATTAAGGTGGTGATATCAAATCGTTCTAATGTTATGACATCATTACCAAACTCGATCTGATTAAGCGTCAATAGTTTTTGTACCATCTTATTCATCTTATTTGCTTCATCCATGATTACATCACAATAAAACTCTCGGCTTTCTGCGTCATCATTGATACACTCTTTCAAACCTTCTGCATATCCTTGCACTAATGCAATTGGAGTTTTTAATTCATGAGAGACATTGGATAAAAATTCTTTTCGCATTTCATCAATTTGTTCCTTCTTTTCAATGTCAGTCTTTAACTCATTGTTAGCCGTTTTTAAATCTGATATCGTTTGCTCCAAAGTTTCTGACAGTTGATTGATGTGGTTACCAAGAATTGCTATTTCATCATTTCCACCACGCGTGTATTTTGCTTCAAAATCCAGATTTGTCATTCGCTTTGAAATATGTGCAAGCTCTAAGATTGGTTTCGATATTTGTTCTGATACATTCCATATGATTAGGGCACTTATCATAACTGCAAAAAGACCAATATAACCTAAAAAGCGATTTGCGATTTGCACACTTTCTCGAATACTTTCAAGTGCCGTTCTCATTATAAACCAGTTTCCATTTTCAAAGCTACCCCAAATCTCTAGGTAATCTGTATTTATCCGACTATCTCGTGTCTTTTGAATAATATAATTTTGTCCATTTCCTTCGCTTAATATGGATACAACATCTGAATTTTTCCCATAAATATTATTGAATAATTGTGTTTTTAATATATCTTTTTCGTTTACAGTCGTCATCCTAACCTGACCACTTGTATTCATTACTAATATAGAGATATTTCCAGTGGAAGCAATCTTTTGTAATTGAAGATAAAAATCTTCCGTTAACATACTTCCTTCATTACCAGCTTGATTAATGAAACGATATGCACTAAGAAGCACATTTTCTTTGTTTTCTATATAATATCGCTCTAAAAACGAATTATTTATAAACCAATTCAAGAAAATCGTACTCGTCATTAAAATAATAAATATGGATGCAATTTCTTGTTTCAACGACCATCTCATTATTCTACCTCGAACTTGTATCCCATTCCCCAAATGGTTTTGATATAGTTCCCTTTCTCACCAAGCTTGTTACGCAATTTTTTAACATGCGTGTCAATTGTTCTTGCATCTCCAAAATAATCATAATTCCATACGCTGTTTAAGATTTTTTCTCTGGATAATGCGATTCCTTGATTTTCAATAAAGTAAGTTAACAATTCAAATTCTTTAAAACTTAGTTCTACCGCCTCTTGATCAATATATACCATATGCGCTACTTTATTGACTTCTATACCACCAACTTTAATCACGTCTTCTTTATTTAATACATTTGCGCGTCGAAGAAGTGCTTCTACCCTGGCAACAAGTATTTTAGGGCTAAAAGGCTTGGAAATATATTCATCCACTCCAAGTTCAAAGCCTTGTAATTCATCACGCTCATCACCTTTTGCAGTTAACATTATTATTGGAACTTTTGAACTCTCTCTTACTTCTCTACATACCTGCCAACCATCAATTTTTGGCATCATAACATCTAATATAATAAGGGCAATGTCTTTTGCTGCGTAAAAATGTTCTAAGGCTTCGGCACCATCTGCTGCTTCAATCACTTCATAATCTTGCTTGACTAAGAAATCTTTCACCAATTTTCTCATTCTGCTTTCGTCGTCCACAACCAGAATCTTTAATTTCTCATGACTCATAATTTCGCCTCCAATTTATTTTTCTTTTAGCTTATTCTCTCTTTCCGTTAAATCCTGCTCCCAAGAAGCATATTTATCAATAAGCTTTTCTTCGTAATTAAGTATGTTTACCTGATTGGATGTCTTTGCAATAATGATCATCCCCACTATAACAAGAACTAAAATCACATTCGTTAATAACGCTATTTTTAATCGTTCACGATATGCTTTTTTTGAATTACTAAATACCATAGCGATTTTATCTACTATATTTTTTTTAGAAACTCCTTCATGCAAAGGTTCTACTGGAATTTGAGATACACTATTATTATCAATCTCTTTGTTTTCTAGCAGATATTTTTGTAACTCAATTAGATATTTCATCCCAATCGGGGTATGAAACAGCCCCTCTGCAACTATTTTATTGTATACTACTAAGACTGATTTTGGATTTTTCATATTTGTCTTTTTCTTAAGGTATTCTACACCTTTTAATTCATTTTCAGCCACTAACATATCTTGTTTGGAACAAAAAGCAAATCCCTCCAATTCAAACTCGTTTTTCCTCTCTGTCATAATATCTCTCCTACGTATCATCATTTCATTCTATTTGATATTTTAACAGATTTTATAACAAAATTCTATTTATTTACTATACTTTACTATAGAAATCTATTTGATATCAAGTTAGTTCACACATTCTTTAAACTTAAATCATCAATTTTTTATAATTAGAATTTACTTATTCTTACTGTTTAATTTTTATATATTAACAAACACTACTTAAGGAGGTGATGATATTATGATCAATAACGAAGAATTGCCAATTGGATTTACTATGGAACTTGTCATGCATAGTGATGTTTTAAATCAATTTTCTAAGCTACCAAAAAGTAAGCAAGATGAATTGGTAGAAGGTGCTAGAAATATAAAAACAAAGGAAGCCATGCAAAGCTATGTATCTAATATGAAGTTTTATTAAATAAGTACTTCGTCTCTCTCTTTTGCTTTAACAAGGTAAAACCGTCTCTTAATTAGCAGTTTTACCTTGTTATTTTAATATAAATAATTGTATATTTTTTCAAACAATATATTTAATATGGAATATTACTTCATACCGAATAATTGTTCCGACTGAAACATAACATAGTTAATGTGGCTTGTGACTTCTTTTCGTTTACTATTTACTCTGATATGTTCTATATATTTTGGGAATTCTAATAAATAAATATACATATTTTAAAAGTATCTGATAGTATCAAATGAATTATACATTTTAAACTAACATAACGAATAGAACAAGCTATTACATAGAGACATAATTGAATAAGCATTGTAGGAGGAATATATTATGGACGTAAAGGAATTGAATGTACTAATTAGTAAATCAAATCATATCGTGTGTTTAAGTGGAAGGGGCATGTCATATGATTGTGGTTATCCAGCATATTGGACACAGGACTATTCATATTATTTTGAGAATAAATATAAAAAATCTTTGGATGAAGTGTTTCACATTGGATTCTATTCAACACGAAACAAGGAATTCTTTTCAATATTTAAAGAAGAAATGCTTCAATACAAATGCAAACCAAGCCTTGCCTTTTACAAACTTTCAAGTCTTGAAAAGGAAGGAAAGTTAAAAGCCATTATAACAAAGGGTATCTTTGGTCTATCCAAGCGTGCAGGCTGTAAAAATGTTATTGATCTGTATGGTAATATTTATGAAAACTTTTGTCCAAAATGTGGTCAAAAATATTCATCAAAGTACATTATGCAAAGTAAGGGGATTCCTAAATGTCTAGAGTGCCAATCTCCCATTCGACCTGAGATTAAAATGTTTGGAGAAATTATTGATAACAACAAGCTTACTAAGGCACATGATGCAATTGCCACTGCTGATCTTCTTCTAATATTAGATACTGGTTTTAATGATGAATTTAGTGATTACTTGTGTCATTATCACGGTTCTAAATCTGTTCTTATCAAAGAGCATCCACATGAAAGTGATAGGAAAGCAAATCATATCATCTATGACAAGGCAAGAAATGTTCTCTCCAAGATTAAAGAGGATGAGAAATTACACATTATGTATGATAATCTAGATGTTGTTAATAAATAAACTAAAAAATGTAAAAAATGGATTATAAAATCAAGTTGACACAAAAATATTGTTCGTTTATAATAAACTTACGTTTGCATACCAACAACCTAGGGGGTTGTACTGGTTTCGACGGGGGTTTAGAAGTTTAGGTAGCCATTCGCGGTGCGGGACCGCGTCAATAATCCGTAAAATAAATATAAACGCAGACGAAAATTTAGCGTACGCTGCCTAGTGGCAGCAGTCGACCTTAAGCCACTCGCTGCTTAAGAGCTCGGCTTCGAACTTGCGAGGCACTTTGTTTCCAAAGCTTTGAGGAAATAAAAGATTTCATGAAGCTACTAAAATCCAAAGCCTGTCATTAGGCGGTGGATAGAGGGAATGTTAATATAATGACTGTAATGGGAGAAGCCTTAATGGAAGAACTTTCGGACAGGGGTTCGATTCCCCTCAGCTCCATATTTAAGTATCCACATCAGAGTACTTTATGCCAATTCGGGCTTCGTACTTCACAAGGATAAAATTTACGTTTTATAAAAAGATAAAAACCTCTACGATTATGTAGTAGGTTTTATTTTTTTCTGAAACTATATTAGAATACCCTCTTCAATGTAGTGCCTATTAGTTATCTTTCGCTCGCTTTGCCAGCTTAACAGGGCACGAGCATAAAAAGAGGGGCTGTGCACAATTGCTTAGTGCGAGCCCCTAAAACATTTAATTATCTTACCATCATTCTTTACTAAATTGTTGTAACAAACGAATAAAATGATTTGCTTCACGCAGTACATGATCGCCTAAAAGCGGTAAAATAATACTACGTATCTTACATTCTGCAATCCCCTCTGTGCCTGCTGCTTTAAAGTCACGATACTTCATAGTCTGTGCTAGTGTTACGTCCGTAATGCCTTCTATCGTCATATCCGTGGCATTTCGCGCACTTTGCAATAAGTCAGCATAATCCTGGGCAAAATCATTTGATGTATTAATAAGATCAATTTCCGTTGGATCAAGTAATCCCCTAATAAATAAAGCATGTTCTAACATAATTTGATCCCAAAATAGTTCAATATCTTTTATGTTATCATCGATACTTTCTCCATTCTCTAATGAACAAATGTGACTCAAATACATTTTTGCTTCACGTAAAATATGCTCTATCAGTAACGGATAATTCACCGTAAACATTTTACAAGATAAGACATTATTTAATACCTGTGTTTTAAAATCAATCAGCCCCTCTAGTAGTGGGATTGTCTGCGTATTGAGCTTTTTGACTTGTGCTACCAAGCTTGGGCTAATCATAGGGTTCATACTTCCTTGAAGCTCTCGTTCTAATCTGGTAATACTTTTATTAATGTCAATTCCGGTAAAGTTTTCTGTCATCTGTTCACTTCTTAGTGTGTAATCTGTAACTATTTCACCAGAGTTTACAACATCAGGTGAAATGACTCCGTTTCCTAAGATTACTGCATTATTTAAAACAATTTCAAATTGTTCCTTGTATTGATCGGCAACCTTTGAAAAATTTGGGTTTGCGGGTGTAAATCCGGCCTCTAGAAAAAAGAATGTTCTTTCATAATTCGGCCGAAAAATATATGCAATTCTAATGACCAAATTACATATTGTTCTTGATTAATCATATTAGATTTCCAATTTGTTTTTTTCTATTATATGATTAAAGTAATAATATTGTCACTAAGCTTATAGTAAATTTCTCATATTTGATTCTATTAAGAGCGTTTGCTTATCTTGCTTTTTCCATAGCATACATGATATTTCCTTGCTTTTTGTCAATGCGGCCAAATTCATTAATGGACTTAGCTGCAAATAACTCAAAGCCATGAATCATGGTTGGCTGATGATCATCCTTTCCTTCTAAAACAAGATCACAGCATTCTATTACATTATCAAGCAGTTCTTTTGGTGACCAAAACGTTCCATGATTTCGATAGATACGATCGTACTTCTCTTCATATTGTTTTAACTTTAGTAAGCTGTTTTTATATTCCGATACATTGGAGCTGTATTTATCAAATAAAAGAACACTAACACCACATGCATCACCAAAAATAATACTTCTATCTTCTACTAGTAA
Source organism: Candidatus Galacturonatibacter soehngenii (assembly GCF_008830185.1). GTDB lineage: Bacteria > Bacillota > Clostridia > Lachnospirales > Lachnospiraceae > Lachnotalea > Lachnotalea soehngenii. The sequence goes on along the minus strand of NZ_WAGX01000004.1, from coordinate 97,024 downwards.
AGGGCACATAATTCCAGGTGTATGCCCTTTTACTTGAATCATTTTGATAGTAATTCCACCCAAATCAAATTCTTCGCCATCTCTAATATCTTTGATTTCACTTTCTCTTGTTGGAATCAGATCTTTTGAGGTAAAATGTTTTGTTTTTTCATGTTCTCTGGCATCTTGTAGCCGCCTTTGCATAACACCAAACTCTTTAAAAACAGGCATATCATCATGATTCATATATACTTCGTCAAACAATGCTGCCGCTCCCATATGATCATGGTGTCCGTGCGTTAGTATCACAAACACAGGTTTATCCGTTATGGTTTCAACATATTCTTTTAGGTTTCCATAACCACAACCGGTATCTAAAAGACATGCCTTATTCTCTCCGACTACCAGATAACAGCAAACATCTCCTATTTCTATAATTCGATATAATCTTTCACTTAATTTTTCTAACTGATAGTATGTCATTCTTACTCCTTTATTTTTCCTCTAATTTCATAAAGTACATCACAATAAAACCACTTGCCAAACCGACTAAAAGCGTAACTCCCAATGCTATATAATTAGAGGTTGACCCTCCTACAAAAGCAGGTATTAAATAAATACCATTACTTGTACTTAATATATATGCTGTTAAATTTAAGAATCCAGCTACTAATCCTGTAATAAACCCAGCTATTGCACTTGCATATAATGGCGTCTTATATGGAACATTTAAACCATATAATAACGGTTCTCCAACCCCTCCAATAAACCAAGTAATAATATAGCTTATAGTAAGTGTGCGGTTTTCACGCTTCTTGAATTTAAAGGCGCAGGCTATTGCAACACCAAGTGGTCCAGCAACACTATTCACACTAATTATCGCATTGCAAATATATGTTCCAAAAAACGCACCCGCTGGTGCCAACACACACAAGGAAAGAGGAAGCATTACTATTAAGGTACCAAACGGAACAAGAAAAACTTTTAGCACATCTGGTGAATATTTCTTAAAGAATTTTTCCACATAAGACATTGCCCATATAATTAAAATCATTGGTATTACTGTACTTGCATAATTATTAATCATGGCAGGGATTCCATATACATGTAGAGAACTCTCATTTGTTACCATATTAATAAGTGTTGGATGTATTAAGACTGCTCCTAATAACATACCAATTGGAATACTGCAATTTCTTTTCTTCGCAGCAGAATATCCGATAAATATTGGTAAAAAGTAAAATCCTGCATCTCCAACAAAGGTGAACAAAATATACAAACTACTTTCCTCTGAAATTGCACCAATTAATTGAGGTCCCAATACTGCTGCAACCGTTCTACATAAGGATGCTACTAGTAAGATTGGAATCAAAGGAGTCAAGCTACCAGATAAGTAATCAAACATAGCTCCAAGGATAGACTTTGGACTCAACTTTTCTTTCTTCTGGTCAATACTATCCTTTACTGCTTCTTGTTCTGCAAATCCACCGATTTGAATCAGTTCTGCATAAACTGGTTCTACTGTGGTTCCAATTATAACCTGATACTGACCTCCTGATTGAACAACGCCTGCAACTCCATCAATTTGCTTAATCTTTTCTTGATTAGGGATTTTGTCATCCTTTAGATTAAAGCGTAATCTTGTCATACAATGTGTTACCTGAATCACATTATCTTTGCCGCCAACTGCTTGTAATACTTCTTTTGCGGTTTTGTTATAGGTATCTTTCTTTCCCATACTTAAAATCCTCCTTTTGCCCTAGGCAATTCCTTTAGACAAGGCAACTATAACAATTATAGATTCAAAAGTAAATATTTTATGGGCGTTTTGACTAATCGTTTCATGGAATCCAAAGAAGAATACAGCATTTTGAAACATTGTTTCATATAAACACTTGATTAAAATTAAAGGCAACAAAAAATATCATTTTATTTACCACTTAAGCGAAATTCTTCTGCAAGAGCAATGTTTTCATGAATATGCTGTCGATTGCTTTCATACTTTTTTTGAAACACACAGGCATAAATTAAGTCCAAAAGAAAAATAAAGGAAATGGTTGAGCACATGGTTGAGATACCTCCTGTTGTGATTCGCCCTTCCATCCTTGCAATTGATAAGTGATATGTGGTTTGATACATTAACTGATTGGGTATCTCACTTGTAATGGACAATGATTTTAATTTGTGTTTATGAAACATTTTTGCAATTGATAAGCTAAAGGCGGATTCACCTGAATAAGATAAAAAAAGATTAAAGTGATCTGGAAATAGGTTTGTACTTCGATATTTTTGTCTGGCACTATCTTTTTCCATAAATATATTATAGCCAAGACGGTTCATATTGCTAATAAAGCAATCTGTAATCTCATAGGAAACTCCTTCTCCATAAATATCAATTGATTTACAATTTGCAATGTCATTTATTAATAGTTCCCACTTATCGTACTTAATAAGTTCCCGTGTTTCCTGAATCGCTTTTTTCTCAAGTTCTGCAATTCGATCAAAAATAGTTTCATATGGAGTATCCGCATCGAAAGGAAAATCTGCATCAATTGATGTATACTTATTACCATTACTAACCCATTCTGCATAGAGCTGTCTTTTGAATTGTTCAAAACTTTCAAAACCCATTTTCTTTGCAAAGCGAACAACGGTAGCTGATGATACATATGCTTCTGCTGATATCTCTCTGCTACTCATATTACAGACTCTTAGCGTATTCTCTAAAATAAAATCCGCTAATATTTGCTCACTGTTTGATAAGCCTTCCTTCTTTTGTAATTTATAAAGTAACATTCCTTTTCCGTCCTTTCAAATATAGAAAAGAGCGATACACTCGCCCTTTCATTCTTTGTTATTCATTTACTCATTAATCATTTACTCATTAATCAATTCCTAGTATTTCTGCCAATACTTCTATCATAATTTCATTGGTGCAAGATTTTACAAATCCCATCATATCAAGCATAATTTCATCTTGCTTTTGTTCTGCTGATAGTTGTTCATTCTTTTTGGTTTGCTCCAAAATCATAATAAGTTGAGGGGTTAGCTCCTCATATACTTCTCTCGTCGTCTGTGTTACCATTTTGGATAGTTCTTCTTTTGTTACTGGTACCATGTTTTTCTCCTTAATATAAATTCTTCACCTTAAAATCTTTTTCTGCTTCTCGCCTTTGATCTTTTTTTGCAATGTCTTGTCTCTTATCATATAACTTTTTACCTCGTGCAAGGCCAATTTCCACCTTAACAAGACTTCCTTTTAAATATACTTGAAGAGGAACTACCGTATACCCTTTGGCAGCTAACTGACCTGCTATCTTATTAATCTCATATTTGTGCAATAAAAGCTTCTTAATACGAAGAGGATCTTTATTAAAGATATTCCCTTTTTCGTATGGGCTAATATGCATGTTATACAAATAAACCTCTCCCTTTTCAATTCGAATAAATGCTTCTTTTACACTGCACTTTCCCATTCTAAGAGATTTTACCTCGGTTCCATGCAATGAAATACCTGCCTCAAATGTATCTTCTATAAAATAATCAAATCTAGCTTTTTTATTATTTGCAATTAATTTAAAACTATCTTTTGGCATGTTATTACTCCTCCAAGTCTACTTCTTCCTCATCTAAAACAATTTTAAAATCAATGGTTCTTAAAATTTTATCTGTTGCAAATACCTTTACTTTTACCTTTTGGCCAAGTTTATATCGATTACCAGTCTTATCTCCTACCATTTCATAAACACTTTCATCATAGTAATAATAATCATCTTCAAGAGATGTTACATGAACCAAGCCTTCCACTGTATTCGCAAGCTCCACATAAATTCCCCAAGTGGTTATACTAGAAATAACTCCATCAAAGACTTCGCCAATTCTCTCTTGCATATATTCCACTTTCTTTAATTTTTCTGTTTCACGCTCTGCCTCATCTGCACGTCTTTCCATTGCACTTGACTGCACTGCAACCTCAGGTAATATTTTATGATAATGTTCCATACGTTTTTCATTCATTCTTCCACGCAAATTATCTTTAATAATGCGATGAATTTGTAAATCTGGATAACGTCTGATTGGAGATGTAAAATGACAATAATATTTAGCAGCTAATCCAAAGTGTCCCGTACTTATCGTTGCATATTTTGCCTGCTTCATGGATCTTAAAGTCAATCTGCTAATGAGTGCCTCTTCTGGTGTATCCTCAATTTTTTGTAATAACTTTTGTAATTCCTTTGGATGAATTTCATCCTTTGTTGCTTTGATACCATAACCAAAATTATTAATAAAAAGCGCAAGTTTTTGAATCTTTTCTGGGTCTGGATTATCATGTACACGATAAACAAACGGTAACTCTTGCCAGAAATAATCCTGTGCCACCGTTTCATTTGCTGCAAGCATAAAATCTTCTATTATTTTCGTAGCAACATTTCTTTCATATGGTTTAATATCAAGTGGTTTTCCTTTTGCATCAAGTATAATTTTAGATTCTGGAAAATCAAAATCTATAGAGCCCCTTTTTCTTCTCTTTTCTCGTAATATTCCTGCCAATTCTTCCATTCTTAAAAACATTGGAACTAACTCTTTGTATTCTTCCATTTCAGCTTCGTCTTTATCTTCTAAAATCTTTTTTACACTTGTATATGTCATTCTGCGATCTACATTAATAACTGTTTCTGCAATCTTATGGTCAATCATGTTACCGTTTCCATCAATTGTCATAATACAGCTTAGAGCAAGTCGGTCTACTCCAGCGTTTAAGGAGCAAATTCCATTTGACAACTTATGAGGAAGCATTGGAATGACTCTGTCTACCAAATATACACTAGTTCCTCTCTTTAATGCTTCCACATCTAGAGCACTTCTTTCTTGTACATAGTTAGTTACGTCTGCAATGTGAACACCTAGTTTATATAAATCGCCTTCTTTTGTTAGTGTAATGGCATCATCTAAATCCTTTGCGTCTTCGCCGTCAATCGTAACGGTCTGCCAGCTTCTAATATCCATACGACCTGCCATATCTGCTCCTGTTACTTCACTCGAGACATTTTCTACTTGATTCATTACTCTTTCAGGAAAATCAACTGGTAATTCATACCCCTTTACAATGGACATGATATCGGTTCCTGGATCATTAATGTGTCCTATTATCTCTTTTACTTTTCCTTCTGGTTTTTTGGAATTGGAACCAAAATCTGTTATTTCAACCACTACTTTGTGTCCTGTTACTGCTCCTTTGGAGCGTTCTAACGGTACAAAAATATCTTTTGCAAACCTTGTATTATCCGTCACAACAAAACCAAAACTCTTACTTTTTTGAAAGGTGCCAACTAGTTCCTTCATTCCGTGTGACAACACTTTCACAACGGCTCCCTCTTTTCGCTTACCACCTTTTTCTTCTGTTAAAACCACTTGAACCGTATCCTTGTGGACTGCTCCATTTGCGGAACTCTCCGATATAAAAATATCCTCTTCCATTCCTTCAACGGTTACAAAACCAAATCCTTTTTGATGTCCTGTATATATCCCAGTCAAAAACTTTCCACTTGCCTTTGAAAACTTTCCCTTCTTTGATACTTCAATCTTTCCATCTGCTAAAAGTTCATCAAGAACAATCTTTAAATCTTCTCTGTCTTCTTTTGGAACTTGCAATAAGCTTGCAATCTCTTTCATTTTCATTGGTATATATAATTCATCACAAATCAGTTCATATATTACTTTTTTACGTTCTTCTAGTAATTCTTTCTCCATATTCTCAAACTCCTTATCGTAATGACAATTCTTTTTCTTATCATATGTAATATTGAATATTCTTAACCTTATTACTGCATTTTATATCATTTTATTATAGCATAATATTCCAAATAAGTATATTTGCTTTCTCTCTCTGAAGAACTTTCCTATTATATGAAAAAAACACCCTTATACAAGAGTGTTTATCTGCCTGATATTTACTTATAACAACTAAAAATTAATGTTTAATACTGCTGCTAAAATCATAAATAAAATCGCTAAAAATTTCGTGGATTTTTCTAAAGCACCTTCCATTGAACGTCCTTTGTTTTTGCTCCAGAATGTCTCTGTTGCTCCACCACCAATAGCTCCAAGTCCTGCTGATTTTCCTTCTTGCAATAATACAATAATAGTTAATGCGATACAATCTATAACAAAAATTATTGTTAAAATGATTCTTAAAATTTCCATAGTTACACCTCCTATAGTCAACGTAAACATTTTAACACAGCACTATCTATTTTTCAACCTTATTTTGCTAGTAAGAATTTTTATTTTCTTTCATTGATAACTGTAGTATAATTATTATATTTATTATACTACTATGGAGGAACTTAATGAATACTTTTTATGAATCCTTTCCTCAATCAGATATCACAAAGTCGGAACGTGTGCTTCATACACCTAGTGCCTTTGCAAAATCCTCTCTCTTTTATATGCAGGAAGCGGGTACATTAAAAAGCTTAAAAAGCCATAAATGTCAGCGAGCAAATTTAAACTCCTTTCTTTTTATTATTGTATTGTCTGGCAAAGGGATTTTGACTGTGAAAGATAAAACATATGCATTAAATACGTCGGATTGTGTATTAATTGATTGTAAACAACCCTACTCGCATCAAAGCAGTGAAGACGATCCATGGGAACTTATGTGGGTTCATTTTAATGGAGTTCACGCAAGAAGTTATTATAATTTATTTGTGGAACAAGTCCCGAATTTTGTTTTCCAAACCGATACACCCACTCAGTTTGTATCCATCATTCATAAAATAATGGAAGCCCATAATGAAAACAATACCTTAACAGAACTCATTATCTCTAAATTAATAACCGACATTTTAACCTTATGTTTTACGGAATCAAAGAAGATGTCAGAATATAGCAACCATAATATCTCATTAAAGCTTTCTTCCATCCGCTCGTTTATTGATGAGAACTATCAAAGCAAAATATCTTTGGATCAGTTGGCTGAACAATTTTATATCAGCAAATTTCATTTAGCAAGAGAATTCAAAGCTCAATATGGCGTAACTATTGGCAATTACATTCTTTTACAACGAATCAATTTGGCCAAGAAATTACTTCGCTTTACTGATAAAAGTATCGAGGCAATCGCCTGCGAATGTGGTATTCCTGATACTAGTTATTTTAACAAGGTATTTAAAAAATCTGAAAATATTACTGCATCTAGATATCGTAAGGATTGGGTACAGTGATAAGTTTAAGATAACTAAGAAATTCATTTTTTTAGCATTTTAAAAGGCAATGGATACGTTACGTCCATTGCCTTTTTATTTTTAATTATTTCTTAATTAATAATGATTTACCTGTCATTTCTGCTGGTTGAGTCATTCCCATCATTTCAATTAATGTAGGAGCAATATCTGCCAGACAACCATTTTCTCTTAATGTATATGCCTCATCATAATTTACTAAAATAAATGGTACTGGATTTGTTGTATGCGCGGTAAAGGCTCCACCGTTTTCATAATCTACTAATTGTTCTGCATTTCCATGGTCTGCACAAATAAACATCTGTCCGCCTACTTCTTTGATCGCTTCATATGTTTTTCCAACACAGCTATCCACTGCCTCGATTGCTTTAACCGCAGCATTTTCGATACCTGTATGACCAACCATATCTGGATTTGCAAAGTTTACTACAATGACATCATATTTTTCTGATTTGATTGCTTCTACAAGTTTGTCACATACTTCATAGGCACTCATCTCTGGTTGTAAATCATAAGTTGCTACTTTTGGTGATTTAACTAAAATTCTATCTTCACCTTTGTATGGTTCTTCTACTCCACCGTTAAAGAAAAAGGTTACATGGGCATATTTTTCTGTCTCAGCAATTCTTGCCTGTGTTTTGCCATTTTCTGCTAAAAATTCTCCAAAAGTTTTTGTAATCGCAACCTTATGAAATGCTACGTATTTGTTAGGAATTGTTATATCATATTCTGTAAAACATACAAAAGTTGTATCAAGTCTTTTTTCTCTTGCAAAGCCTTCAAATGTAGGATCACAGAATACTCTTGTAATCTCTCTTGCTCTATCTGGTCTAAAGTTAAAGAAAATGACAGAATCTTGATCTGCAATTGTTGCAACTGGCTTTCCATCTTTTGTAACTACAGTAGGTGTTACAAATTCATCGTTCTTACCCTCATCATAGGATGCTTGAACTCCTTTGATTGCACAATCTGTGTAAGCACCTTCTCCTTTTACAATCGCATTGTAAGCTAGTTCTACTCTATCCCATCTGTTATCACGGTCCATTGCATAGTAACGTCCCATAACAGATGCAATTTCACCAACTCCAATTTCTTTCATCTTCTCTGAAAGTGCTTCTACAAAACCTTTTCCAGATACAGGAGGAGTATCACGTCCATCTAAGAAGCAATGTACATAAACTTTTTCTAATCCATTTTGTTTTGCTAATTCTAATAAGCCGTAAAGATGAGTAATATGGCTATGAACACCACCATCTGATAACAAACCAAATAAATGTAGTGCTGAATTATTAGCTTTTACATTTTCTACTGCTTTTAGAAACGCTTCATTTTTAAAGAAATCACCATCATTGATTTCTTTTGTAATTCTGGTTAACTCTTGATAAATAATACGTCCAGCACCCATGTTCAAATGTCCAACTTCTGAGTTACCCATCTGCCCGTCTGGAAGTCCAACTGCCATACCACTTGCGTAACCTTTAACATATGGATATGTTGCCATAAGATTATCAATAACTGGTTTATTTGCAATCGCAACTGCGTTTCCATCTTTTCTTTCATTTAAACCAAATCCATCAAGTATCATTAAAACTGTAGGTTTTTTACTCATTTTATATCTCCTTTATAAAAATGTTAATTATTTGTCTATCTTACTTTCAAATTCTACTCTATTTCTTCCTATATTTCAACTATTTTTGCACAAGTAAAAACGTTCTACTCATCACTTTTTCTCAATTACTAACATCACTTATGAATGAAAGAACTCTTTTATTTCATCAAAGATATGAGAAACCCTTTCTTGATTCAACTTATAGTATATGCAATTGCATTAGCAATATCATAATTTCATAACGAATGAAACATTAAAACTAGATATGTATTATTCCGAAGTTAAAACAAGAAAAATAAGCATAAATAAACTCTCTTGCGCAAAACATACAAATATGCTATTCTTTATCTTGTGATTGTACATATGTATATACAGTTATAAACTTTGGTGTATGAATAAGAAAGGTAGAACATCTATGGATAAAATAAAAAAATTACTCAATCGAATTTTCATTGACGGACTTAGCGGAATGGCTCTTGGACTTTTTTCTACTCTGATTGTAGGAACCATTATCCAACAAATCGGCAATCTTATCGGGGGAAATATAGGAGACATCTTATATCTGATTGGAAAAGTTGCTGCGGCTTTGACAGGTGCAGGAATTGGGTGTGGAGTTGCCTTTAAATTAAAAACAAGCCCTCTTGTTTTATTATCTGCGGCTAGTGCTGGTATGGTAGGCGCTTTTGCAAGCAAAATATTAGCTGGAAGTGTACTTGTAAGTGGAAGTCTTGGAAGCTTAACTTTAAATGAAGCAATTTTATTCATTGGGCCTGGTGAGCCACTTGGTTCCTTTGTTGCCGCTTACATTGGTATTGAATTAGGTAACTTCGTATCTGGAAAAACCAAGATAGACATTCTTGTTACTCCTTTGGTTTCAATCTTAAGCGGTTCTTTTGCTGGTTTATTTATCGGAAAGCCTATTGCCGCTTTTATGATTAGACTTGGTGAATTAATCAACTGGGGCACCGTTCAACAACCTTTACTAATGGGCATCATCGTATCCGTCTTAATGGGCATTATTCTAACTCTGCCAATTAGCTCTGCTGCACTTGGTATCAGTCTTAGCTTGTCTGGACTTGCTGCAGGCGCTGCAACAATAGGGTGTTGTTGCAATATGGTAGGATTTGCCGTGGCTAGTTATAGAGAAAATAAGGTAAGCGGTCTTGTTGCACAAGGAATTGGAACCTCAATGCTTCAAGTCCCAAATATTGTAAAAAAGCCAATTATCTGGTTACCAGCGATTCTTTCAAGTGCTATTCTTGGCCCAATTGGAACATTAATTTTTCATATGGAAAATAACGCTACAGGCTCTGGAATGGGAACTGCTGGATTTGTTGGACAGATTATGACATGGAATACAATGCTTGCAATAGACGGTTCAACTCTTTTATTGATTAAAATTTTATTGATGCATTTTATTCTTCCAGCAATTATCACTCTTGTAATATCAGAATTTATGCGTAAAAAGGGACTCATTCTAGAAGGCGATATGAAGCTTGACTTATAATGAAAAGGTTGCCTACAAGTTAACACTTGATTCATTTATGTAAGAATTTTTTTCTTATGTACTTGTAGGTAGCCTTTTCTCCTTTTTTTGCAAGAATTCTTAATAATAGTTCAAGCTCATCACTTGTCTTTTGTGACATATTATAATGTCCTTTTCCCTGTAAGAAATATTCCAAAGGCTTGGTTTGATTATAATTTTCTTTTTCATATATTTTAGAAGCACTGACTCTATCAATAAACATTTCTGCCACATATTTTCTCGGCATTGATACAGGTACGATTCCTCTTCCATCCAAACTATAATCCGTCCAGTATTCATAATGGTGCTTATTTCTTCCTTTATGGTGCATCCACGCTTCTGAATAGGCTTTGCTCTCTCTTTCTGCGTTATTCGGGCTTCTCACCCCTTGGTAATACTTACAGCCAATTAAAAATTCTGCTGGAGTATATTTGGACAAATCATGCAAAATTCCTTGTTTATATAATCCAATCTGAAAACAGCCTTTCATGACAAATATTTTATGCTTTGTTATTGTTTTAAAGTGTTGTATTGCATTCATCTTAATTCCTCGGTCTAATAGTTACGTATTATAGATTTTATTTTCCTATTAATACTACTATACTTTTTTCTTTTACATTCAAGTTTCTTTGTATGGTAATTACTTTATCAATTGGTTCTTCTAGGGAGGTGTCAAACACAATCCTCCATTTTTTATTCGGCGGTAGACTTGGAAGGGAAAATTCCTTTGGCTCCCAATTCATATTAAATGCAATGTAGATAAAGTCATCTTCTTTTTTGTTCTCTTTTAATACATATTTCCCACAGTACATTACGCCAATTTGCTTACTTTCAAGTCCAAAATCAGGATACCATGCTTTTTCACCATGGTAAGATAAATCAGGATATCCACAACATAAGTAATCCATAATTTTTAACTCTTTAGACATATGAAGGATTGGATGCTCGTTTCTAAAACGAATTAAAGTTTTGATATAATCAAATAATTCCTTTTGTTTTTTTATATTATTCCAATCAATCCAAGTAATCTCATTGTCCTGACAATATGGATTATTGTTTCCTTGCTGTGTATGTCCAAATTCATCTCCGCTATTAATCATTGGAACGCCTTGACTAAATAAGAATAACAGATATGCATTTTTAATCTGTTTTTTACGAAGTTTTAAAACCGCTTTCTTTCTCGTCGTTCCTTCTACGCCGCAATTCCAACTATAATTATAATTTGTTCCGTCTTTGTTATTCTCTCCATTGGCTTCATTGTGTTTCACATCATAAGACACCAAATCCATAAGATTAAATCCGTTGTGGCTTGCTATATAATTGATTACACCACAATACCTTGGATTTTTTCTCATACGATTGGTAAAGTTATTTAAGATATCCTCATCACCTTTTAAAAACCTACGAGCATCTATTAAAAACCCGTCATTGTATTGTGCCAGATTTTTATTCAAAGGATAATTCTCTTCCTTATAAATTCTTGTAAAATCGAAATCCTCCGTCATAATTTTTGTATTGCTTAATCTTGGCATGGTTGCAAGTAAGGTAGTTGGCACACCATTGCTATTGATATGAACACCATCAATATGGTATTCTTCTACCCAGTATTTCACACAATCAACTATGGTATTTTGATTGACCTCTTCACCAAAATAAAACTCCATAATAACTTCGATTTTATTTTTATGAAGTTCTTTTACCATGGACTTAAATGCCTTTACACTATCTTTACCACTTGCATATGATGCTTTTGGAGCAAAATAATTAGCCTTTGTATATCCCCAATAGTTAATTGTATATTGACGATCCGGCAAATATTTTGTAAATTCCATATTATTTTCACGTCTGGGAATGATTTCATCAAATTCATATGAAGGCATTAATTCTATTTGATTGACTCCTAATTCCTTTAAATATGGAATTTTTTCAATTATTCCTTCAAATGTTCCTTTATGTTTTACTTTGGAGGTAGGATGCATGGTAAAGCCTCGAACATGGAGAGAATATAAAATCACTTGATGGTATGGAATCGTTAAAGGTCTATCCCCTTCCCAATCAAATTCTTCCAAATCAAAAGCACAGCGAAGGTCTGATTTTGCTACTACTTTCCCCCATTCCTCTCTGCCCGTAAGGATTCTTGCATAGGGGTCTAAGTAGATCTCATCGTCAAGTAAATAGACATATTCATACCTTAATAGGTCAAGATTCTTCACGAAAACGGTATGAATGTCGCCAACCTTCTTTGATTCATCAAACCTATAATCAAGAATTGGCTCACTTTTTCCATATGGATACAGAAGGAGTCGACAAGCAATTCCCTCTTTAACGGAAACAGCAAAATTAATCCCTTCTTGATATATCGTAACTCCAAGTGTAGTTGTAATTCCTTTGCTTACCAATACTTTTCTTTTTCCGTTACCATCCGTTATCATACAAAAGTACCCCTCTTATCCTTATATTTAATTAGCATCCCTTTGTGCTTCAATTTTCTCCGCCAACTCCGTTAAATACATCCAGCGTTCCATCTTTTCTTCCAAGTTTGCTTCTAATATCGCTTTTTGCTCCATTAATTTATTTAACTTTGGAAAATCGGTTGCATAAGTAGTGATATCTTTCTCTAGCTGCTCAATGCTTTCTTCCAATGCTGCCACATCCTCTTCGATTGTTTCATAGTCTTTTTGCTCTTGGTAAGAAAATTTTAACTTTTGTGTTCTTACCTTTTCTGTCTTTGTCTTTATCTCTACAGGCTTTGCACCTTCATTTTCACTGACTGGCTGATTAACTTCCTTATATTCACTGTAGCTTCCTTCAAATTGTCGTATCACACCATTTGGTTCAAAGGCAAACAATCGTTTTACAACACGGTCTAAGAAATAACGATCATGTGATACTGTTATTACAATGCCATCAAAACTATCTAAATAATCTTCCAAAACAGTCATGGTTTGAATATCCAAATCATTGGTTGGCTCATCCAAAATCAATACGTTTGGTGCTTCCATTAGAATTCGTAGTAAGTAAAGTCTTCTTTTTTCTCCACCAGATAATTTCTTAATCTGACTCCATTGAAGTGCACCTTCAAATAAAAATCGTTCCAGCATCTGTGATGCTGTAACCTTTCCCTCTACCGTTTCAATATATTCCGCACCTTCTCTTACATAATCAATGACTTTTAGATTTTCATCCATGTATTCATTTTCTTGTGAAAAGTAGCCAATCTTTACGGTAGCACCCATTTCTACATAACCGCTGTCTGGCTCTATGATACCATTTATTATTTTTAGTAATGTACTTTTTCCGCAACCATTCTGGCCGATAATACCAATGCGGTCACCTTTTAAGAAAATATAGTTAAAATCTTTTATTAGAGTCTTTTCTCCATAGCTTTTACATACATCATAGACTTCAATTGTCTTTTTCCCAAGCCTTGAAGAAAGAGAGCTGATTTCCACATTTTCTTCCTTTGTAGGAGCGTCGATTTGACGCATTTCTTCAAAGCGCTCAATTCTTGCTTTTTGCTTTGTGGAGCGTGCTCTTGCACCTCTACTAATCCAGGCAAGCTCATTTCTTAAAATAGATTGCCTCTTTCTTTCTGTCGCGTTTTCCATATCTTCTCTGACCGCTTTTAGTCGTAAGAATTCTGAATAACCTCCAACATAACTATAAATATTGCCCTTTTCTATCTCGATGATTCGATTGGAAACGCGGTCTAGAAAATATCGATCATGGGTAACCATTAAAACGGCACCTTTTCGTCTCTTTAGATATTCTTCTAACCACTCTGACATTTCATTGTCTAAATGATTCGTCGGCTCATCTAGTATCAATATATCAGCAGTTGCTAATAAGGTACTTGCCAGAGCAATTCTCTTTTTTTGACCACCTGACATATGCTTAATGAGGGCCGAATGATCTGTGATTCCTAGCTTATTTAACATGGATTTTGCTTCACTTTCTATGGACCATTCGTTTTCTTTGTTCGTGTTATCCTCTAGTACCGCTTGTAAAACAGTAACCTCTTCTTGAAATACTGGATTTTGTGCAAGATAACGAATATACACCTGATTTCCTTTTGTAACAGTACCAAGTTCGGTGTCTTCAAGCCCTGCTACGATTTTTAATAAAGTGGACTTTCCTGTACCATTTACGCCGATGACACCAATTTTTTCGCCTTCCTCAATACTAAAGTTTACATTGTTAAATAAGATTCTATCGGTATATGACTTTGTCATATTTTCTATTGTTAATAAATTCATGCGTACCTCTCATGTTCATTTCACTGAATTGTTCTATTTGTCTACTCTCGATTATAGCAATGTTTTGTGTTTCGTACAAGTATATTGAAAACACAATTAAAAAATTAAGGAGGCAGTATGATTAACCACCTCCTTCAATAAAGTATTCATAGAACCAATATAAAAATTAACACTATTATTTGTATTATCATGTATCATGTACAATCATTCGTCTTCTTCTTTATGAAATCATAAAAAAAGGAAACCATTGGGCCTAAGCAAATCGTAATAAAGATTGTCCCTATTCCGATTTCTCCCCCTAATATGAGCGCCAATAAAACACATATGATGTCCATACCAATCTTTACATTCCGTATTGGCAACCCTCTTTCTTTACAAGCTACTATGATATCGTCAGTCGGATTCGTTGGTAATTCAGACAACATATAGCTCGCTATTCCAAAACCAATTATTGTTATACCGATGAAAAGAAACGTAATTGAAAGAAAAAGGGACGCACTGCGTGTATTTGATAAAACACCCTTCCATAACTGTGTAGTAATGCCAACTAAAATAGCTGTAATAAATGTTGTAATTCTCGGGATTTTTTTTCTTATTAACGCACTGATTATCATTGCAATGAATGCTGTACCTATAATTGCATAAGAGCTCGAAACTCCAATACGCTCTCCCAGTATAAAGTTTAAAGCATCATATCCTCCCGCCCCCATATGAGAATTAATTGTAAATACTACTCCTAAAGGCATCATTATTATTCCCATTACGTACAGTATGATTTTTAACAGTAGTTTTTTATGACTTTGAATGTATTTCATCGAACTTCCTTAATATGAAATAATAACGATGAGAAATCACCATATTTCTTACCTTCTTTATTTCGATCTAGAGGCAATCCTGCATACATCAGTTCGCTTCCATACATGATACACTCTTTATCATTAAGTATTAATTGGTATTGTTTATTTGGGTCTAGTCCTTTTAACTTAAATCTAACAAAACCAGCATTTGCATAGTTTAACTTAAAATAATAAACTGCAATTGCTTCTGTTTTATTTTTAGAAACAACGCTCCAAGCTGTATCTTCTGATTCAAAAGGGCTTTGAATTCTAAAAAATGTTCCTTCATGTATTAATTTTCTATATTTTTTATATAACTCGATTTGATTTTTTACCTGTTCTTGTTCTTCTTTCGTTAGTTTATTTAAGTCAAGTTCATAACCAAATACTCCAAAAAAGGCTACATTTCCTCTTGTTTGAAGAGGGGTAAATCGATTAACCTGATGATTTGGAACTGCTGAAACATGAGCTCCCATAGTAGAAAGGGGATATACCATACTCGTTCCATATTGAATCTTTAAGCGTTCAATTGCATCGGTATTATCACTGCACCATATCTGTGGAGAAAAATATAACATTCCTGGGTCAAACCTAGCTCCACCACTTGCACACGATTCGAATAGAATCTCTGGATATTTAGTTGTTAGTCGACTGTACAATTCATAAACTCCAAGAATATGCTTATGCATCACTGTTCCTTGCTCTTTGGATGATGCACTTCTTGAATAACATTCGGTAATATATCGGTTCATATCCCACTTAATATAAGATATTTTTGAATCAGAAAGCAAACGATCAAGCATATTAAATATGGTGTCTATTACCTCGGGACGGGAATAATCAAGTACATGCTGATATCTACTAGGACTTTCAAATCTATCTGGTGTTGATAAAATCCAGTCAGGATGTGTTCTATATAAATCACTATTTTTATTTACCATCTCTGGCTCTATCCAAATACCAAATTTCATACCTAGTTTCTCTATCTTTTCTGAAAGGCCACTTATTCCGTCTGGTAACTTATTCTTATTCACATACCAGTCCCCAAGACCTTGTGTATCATCATTTCTAGTCCCGAACCATCCATCATCCAAAACAAATAACTCTACGCCAAGCTCCTTCGCTTTTTTTGCCAGTTGAATAATACTATCTTCGGTAAAATCCATGTATGTTGCTTCCCAATTATTCAGTAATACAGGACGCTCTCTATCTCTCCAATACCCTCTGACAAGTCTATTTCTATATAATGCATGATAAGTCTGACTCATACCATTTAAGCCCTCATCAGAATAAACCATTACAGCTTCTGGCGTTTGAAATTCATCGCCTTGATTTAATCTCCATGAAAAATTATCTGGATGAATACCAAGCATTATGCGGGTTGTATCATGAGAGCAAACTTCTATCTGCCCTAAAAAGCTTCCGCTATAGACAAGGCTAAATCCATATACTTCGCCGCAATCCTCCGTTGTATGAGACCTTTTTATCGCAACAAAAGGATTGTGCTCAGCACTACTAGCTCCTCTCATGCTATAGACAGACTGTATTCCTTGTTCTAATTTACGTATTTTAACTGCTCGTTCTCTTGCCCATGCTCCAGACAAATGTATCATTTCATAATCCTTATCTGGAATATCTACACTTACACTCATTGCATTTGCTAAAACAATTGGCTTCTCGCCTTTATGAATCAGTTTTGCACATCGTGTGATAACTGCTCTTTCTTCGTATATTGTATAGGTCAAAATAAGTTTTGTATCAATGATTTTATCATATAAATAAATCTCTATACTGGTTGCTTCTTCTTCATCTTCCACATAGGTTGAAGGCAGTGGATTTATACTCTTTTTCCCTGCATAAATGGAATGATTTACATATTCAAACTTTGATATGGTACTTCCATTTTCTTGTTCTATTTTATATGCTCCATACCTGTAATCTCCTCTTCCATAAGAAGGGTATTCTTGTCTGGTATACTGCAAACATAAATTTGACTGTGAATCGGTAGCCATAGCTGCTAATGACCGTTCTTTATCTTGATGAAGATAAGCAAAAGATTCTCTATCGTTTATTTTTTTGCCATAGTAAAGATTCCCTAACTCTCCATTTTCCATAATTTCAATAATATAACTAATATACTCATTGTAAATATGAAATTGTCTTGACTTTTCGTGAAATATAATTGGCATAAATTTCTCCTATTCTATAATTTGCCACCTGATGTGGCAATTCCTTCAATAAATTGTTTTTGAAATAATAAGTAAATAAGAATCATTGGAATACATGCAATTAAAGAGGCCGCCATTAATTCTGGAAACTTACTTGCGTACTGCCCCTGCATTTTGGCTAATGCGGATGCTAATGTAGCTTTATCATTGTTTGGATTAACTATCATTGGCCACATTAAGTCTTTATAAGCAAAAACCGTTGTAAATATACCAAGCGCTACCATTCCCGATTTTGTAAGCGGCGCCATGACAAATAAAAAGGTTTGCCCAATATTACATCCATCCAGTCTTGCCGCTTCTTCTAGATCTTTTGGAAGTCCCATATAAAACTGTCTTAGCAAAAATGTTCCAAATGCGGTTACAAATCCTGGAAATACTAACGCAAAGGTTGTATTTAACATTCCAATCTTACTCACCATTAAGTACTGTGGGATAATAAAAATCTGACCTGGAATCATCATTTGGAATAAAACGACTGAAAACGCAAGGTTTTTTCCTTTAAAATTGAGTCTACCAAATGCATACCCTGCCATAGTAGCAGTTAATACTGCTGCAATTACTCTTCCAGCAATCATAAGCAATGTATTCTTATAAAGCAATATAAAATTCATATTGTTGCTAACATTTATAAATGAATCTTTACGCCATATTTTTGGAAGAATAATGAATGGATTTATGCTTGTTGCTTCTGTAACCGATTTAAATGAAGTCAAAAACATCCATACAAAAGGAATCAGCATTGTTATTGAAAAAACAATTAAAACCAAATGAATCAATAAAGTAGTTACATTTCTTTTTATTTGCATATTTTCACCCTTCTTCCTAATTATAATGAACCCATTTTTTCTGTGCAAACAGTTGAAATCCTGTTAAAATCAATATAACGACTAAAAGAAGTACGATAATAGCTGAACCATAGCCTTTGTTTGCCTCAGTAAAGGAATATCTGTAAAACAAATAAACAAGTGACTGCGTTTTTATTAATGCTGGATTTGTTTTATCCATTACCATAAAAATAAGGTCAAATACCTGAAATGCACCGATTACTCTGGTAACTGCTACAAAGAAGATAGTAGGTGAAATCAATGGAACTGTTATTTTAAGTAATTGAAAGATTCCTGACGCCCCATCAATGGATGCTGCTTCATAATAATCTCTTGGTACCTCTTGTAATCCTGCTAAAAAAAGAACCATATTATACCCAACAATTGACCAGATTCCTATGACTGCGATTGCAAATATAGCAATGTCTGGATTTGAAATCCAATTTATTTTACGGCCTATCAAATGATTAATCAGACCGAATTCTGAGTTATAAAGCCATCTCCACACCATTGCAATAGCCGCTGGTGCTGCAACCATTGGTAAGAAAAATATAGTTCGATAAATTGCGCGTCCCGCCATTTTTCGATTTAAAAATACTGCAAGTATCAATGCGATAACGATTGAAAATGGAACTTCTACAATTGCATACTTTACAGTGTTCCAAAGTGCTTGCCATATTGCTTTATCCTGAAACATTCTAGTATAGTTACTAAACCCTACAAAGATATTTCCTTTTCCAAAATCCCCTGTCTTGAAAAAACTTTGATATATTGTTTGAAAAATCGGGATGATATTTAGAATAATCAACCCTAATAACGTTGGCAAAATAAAAAACCATCCCCAAATAAACTGATTTTTTTCCCAGGATGTTTTCTTTCCATAATCCTTTCTCATATACTCTCAGCCCTTCCTGCTATTGTCTATGCTGATTCAAGTTTTCAAAAGGCCGAAATAAAATATTTCTGCCTTTTGATTTACTTTTCTATTCTTCAGCCAGTGAAGCATTCATACTTTCCGCAATCTTTTTACATGCTTCTTCCATTGTCATTTCCCCTGTCCATGCTCCTTTAAATGTCTCAATAGCCATGTCTTCCCACACATTCGTATTTCTAGAGTATGGTCTGATTACGAGCTCAGCATCTAGCATATCAAGATGACCTTGCAGATTAAAACTATCTACACTATTTACCCATTCATCTGACGTTCCTATGTAAGCAGACATCGTTACACCTAACTGTGCTTGCTTTAGCTGTGCTTCCTTTGATCCTAAATATTCCAGTAAGCTCCATGCTGCTTCGGTATTCTTTCCATTTGCTGATGCTGCCCAGCCTAGTCCATTATATATAGAAACTCTTTTTCCATCTGGACCTTTTGGTAATACAGCAACATCACAATTTTTATTGGTGTACTCATTATCTCTAAATCCAGCTACCATCCATGATCCTTGTGTTACCATTGCTACTTTTCCAGATTGGAATAACACATCTGCTCCGTTTTCCGAAATAACCTCAAGCTCAGGGCACAAACCTTCGCGAAGCATTTTTTCAACGAATTCCATCGCCTGTATGGTTTTTGGATCATCGTATCCAGATTTTGTTTTATCATCATTGATCACATATCCGCCATAATCATAAATCATATTGTAATAGCTATCTTGGTTGTTACCTGTATTAATCGCATATCCCCATTGGCTTCCATCGTCTTTTGTTAATTTTTTTGCTGCTTCATAAAAATCATCCCATGTCCAATTTTCATTTGGATATTCTACACCTACTTCGTCAAACATGGTTTTGTTATACCATAATGCTATTGTATCAATATCTTTTGGAATCGCAAATTGCTTACCATCAGATTCATACAACTTAACAATATCATTATAATAATTATTTAGATCAATCTTATCACTTTGATTAATTTTATCGGTCAAATCAAGCAATAAGCCATTTTCCGAATATCGTTGACTTTGATTTGAATGCATCCAAAACACGTCTGGTAAAGCTCCTCCTGAAGCCCCTGCTTCTAACAATGTCCAATATTCATTCCAGGTAATAACCTGCACTTCTGCCTTGATTTCAGATTCTTTGTTCCATTCATCAAGAATTTTTTGAATTCCAGGCTGTTGATTGTTATCCCATATCGCAACGGTTAACTTATCGCCTTTACTATTAAATCCTTCTATCGTATCTTGTTGTTGCTTTTTCGTATCCCCACATCCAATCATACTAACTGTTAAAATTGATGCAAGCAAAATAGATACAATTTTTTTAACCTTCATATTTTTCCTCCCTTATATTCGGTTTTGTTATTTGCCACAAAAAAATTATATACTACATCATACAAGTTTAATATGGATTAATGTTGTATCTACATTTCTTTTTGTTATATTTTACTAAAAATAATTTAAGTTTTGTATTTTTGTTGTTATTATATCTATACTATTATTTTTTATGTTATACTTGATTTATCAAAAACCTTGTTTTAAGCTTTTTGTATAATTAAGGAAAGGAGTGCAATTCATATGCTTTTCACGCAGATGAATGGATGTAAAATATGAGTAAACCAACAAGTTACAGAAATGTTGCTGGTTTTCGCTGTCTCCTTAATATTGAAAAACAGACAAGCGACTTATACTTAGTACATTGTGGACAGCAGCAATGTACACCTGGATATACTTATAATCATAAAATTCCTAATGAATATCATTTGCATTTTGTTCTAAATGGAAAAGGGACGCTTAAAGTGTCTCAGCGTATTTATCATATCAAAAAAGATGATATTTTTTTAATACCAAAGGATGCGCATATCCATTATTATGCAGATATGGAAAACCCTTGGGAATACATGTGGATTACATTTGATGGTGAAAAGAGTGTACCCTATTTACAGCATGCAGGGCTATCAGAGGATAATCCCGTAATTCAATCAACAATTCCTAATAATGCATATCAGCCTATGATACAAAAAATACTAGACGCTAATGAGCTCACTTTTGCAAATGAAATTAAACGTGTCGGTTATCTATATGAAATTCTTTCAACACTAATTGAAGTTCAAAGCAGTATCAAAGCAAAGCAAAATAAGTATGATTATCCAAGCAATACATATGTAGACTATGCAATTCAATTTGTCAAACACAACTATAATCATATTCGTGTACAAGATATTGCTGAGTATATAGGAATTAATCGTTCTTATCTTACTTCTATTTTCAAAAAACAATTGGGCATATCGCCACAAGAATATCTTGTTAGTTTTAGACTTAAAAAGTCTGCTGAACTTTTGATAAACACCAATTTATCTATCAGTGAAATATCTAATAGCATCGGATATGAAAATCCATTGACTTTTTCAAAAATTTTTAAACAGACCTATGGTATGTGTCCTAAAATATATCGTGAAAATAATCTTTAAATATGGCAATCTAGATTGAAAAAGCTGCCGTATCTGTTCTTATAACAAAGACGGCAGCTTTCTATTAATCGTTTTGGTTATTCTTACTGTATAGTCTAATTCCTACCAGCAAACATCCTTCTATATAGGAATAGTTCTTTTCTTCTAGATAGGCAAGTAATTCTTCGCTTTCTGCACCTGGCTGAATGACTATGGATTTGAATTCTTTTTTACATTCTTGCATCAGCTTTAATCCCTTTACTGGATGAATGCATAAATCAATGATATCAATTGTATCTTCCACATCGTTGATGGATGCCAATTCCTTTCCTACACAATAGACTTTATAACCTTCTTTTAGTAGCTCGTTCTTAATACGGTACGCATACTTTTCTTCATTTAAGGTATCACCTACCACTACATATACTTCTTGTTGCATAATCTCTTTTAAATCCATACGTTACTCCTTTCAAATTGAGGAAAGGCAAGCCTTCAAAAGTGCTTGACAGCCTTCCAATACATCATCATATGTTTTGTCAAAATCGCCAGTATACCAAGGATCTGCAATATCTCTTGGTCGGTCTGAAAAATCAAGTAGTCGACAAACCTTTGCTTCTTTATCTTCTCCTATGATTCTAAAAATATTAGTTATATTTCTTTGTTCCATACCTATGATATAATCATATTGTTCATAATCTTTCTTTGTCATTTGAATTGCACACTTACCATCGACCGATATACCATATGTATGAAGTTTGTTTTTCGTTCCATAATGAACGGGGTTACCGATTTCTTCTCTGCTGGTTGCAGCTGAAGCGATGTAAAATTCATCTTGTAGTCCTTGTTTTTTTACTAAGTCTTTCATTACAAATTCTGCCATTGGGGAGCGGCAGATGTTGCCGTGGCAAACGAATAGGATTTTTATCATGTCTTATAACTCCTTGCAAATGCTGATTTTACTTGACTTTACAGTGTTTTATCCATACATAACTGTTAATACTTATTGGCATAAATATGTGTCACTAAAAGTGTCATAAATTCAAAATTCATATGACACATACTTTCTTTGAAACATATACAGCAATTTCTACCTATACCTATTACTTATTACTATTTGATACGTCCTATAATGTGCATCATCTGTATGAATACTATTTGTGGAAATCTTATCATAACCTGATAAGTAACTTCCAAGCCCAATTGAGATTGCGTCCAAAACAGAAGATTTACCTGCTCCATTTATACCAAGCAATACCGTATAATTATCTTTGAGGTCTATCTCTAATTTTTCAAAACATCGAAAATTAGCTATTTTGATATTAATTTTCTATTATTTTATATTATACCTAGTTATTACAAAGAAAACAATATAAAAAGAGGTAGCAATAGCTTCAAAACATTTAACTATTGCTACCTCTTTTACAACTAACTAGTTTATATACGAATTTACTAATTTTAGAAATTCATCAAGACTTGTAGTTGAAACGTTTTCTGCTTCATACGAGGAAGAAATACTATATTTTTCTTCAATTACATCGGCAGAAATACTATTTATTTTATTTGATGGAATTTCATTTATCGCTTTATCCTGTAGAACGACTTGGTCATCTATAACAGGATAAACACTTTGGCTTCCCCATCCATATCCCTCTTCATTTAAAAATAGTACAACTTCCATTCCTTGTGACATTTGATATCCCTGAGCCTTTTGAATATATGTGTCTGTTACACCACTTTCCTCAAAATAGATTATTTTACTTAACTCATCCCCTTTAATAGAATCTTTTATACTTATAGTAACTGGTGTAACAGGATAATACAATACATCTTCTACTTTGGTCGGATCTAGAGTTGTAGATACACGTACCTCATGCATCTGTGTTGGAGCTATTGAAACAACTTTTCCATAAACTATATTCTCCGACTCAATGGCAAGTTCTTTTACACTGTAGTCTGGATAAGTTGACGTACAGTAAACAACAGGTAGCGGTTTATACTCATTATATGCCCATATCACTATTGCTGATAAAGCTATGGCAACTAGAGTAACTATTTTTTTCTTTTTCATCATAATCCCCCTCGAATTAATTATAATATTCTACTTGCTTACTCTCTTTATCATAACTGGTTAATCCTCGTCTAATATTATTAACTTTTGAAGTTGGCTGCATTATATTTTGGGAACATGATGAACTAGAACATTTCTTTCCTATTTCATGGCAATGTGCTAAACCAATTGCATGACCAAATTCATGTACGGCTATTGATTGTATGTCGTACTTATTAGCAGCTGCTCCCACCGAAAAAGTATAATCACCATTATTAAAAGCAACATCGGCTTTACTAAGATTAGAACCAGAATAAGTTGGAATCATTTTGGCTATCCACGTTTGGTTGCTGGTTGTATATATTTTATTCTTAGAACTACTTGTTGTAACATACATTGGTACAATGGTCTTAGATGTTGAAATTTCCTTAACAGAATTCCATGAATTCATACCTGCCTGAATAGCATTCGTCCATACGGAATTAAAGCCACAGTAAAAATAGATTGTTGAATACTTATTACTCCAACGATAACCCAGTGATTTTGCACTTGCTGTTGAAGTAAACACTATAGCTACCATTACAGCAAGTATGAAAAACCTTTTTCTTACTCTCATACTCTTCCCCCTTATCGTGTGTCATTACAGTTAATCAGTTAGTATCTTTTGATTTTACTTCTTATTTTTTTATAATATCACACTTGCATATGTAATTCTTTACTATTTTATTACATTTTATTTTTATAGACATATAAATTATACGGGACCCAAGTATAGTTGGATTAACTAATTAAATCAACATCTAAAATCCTGTATTTTTATTCCATAACTTAACAACTTTTTGTATAATTAAATAAGCACGTACACTTATGTTTGAGTGTACGTGCTATAATCCACTATACTAATGCTTATGCTTGTCTCTATATTCTGTCATAAAAGTGTCATAAAACACATCATCTTATCTTCTTAAACACCGCAAATTCAATCTTTCTTACAACTTACTTCATCTACTGCCGTGGCAGACGAATAATATTTTTATCATTGTTATCAAACTACTTAAACAGACGCAAAGTGCCCAGTTTTCAATGAATTCTGTCTTTTTGATATTTTTCTTTTCTAAGCAAATTATAGCATAATTTATTAAGTCGTGACTACCTGTTACTGTCTTAAATCTTTCACCAATTCCATATATTACTGATTTATAATTATTACATATTTATTCGTATCTTATCAACCAGAGTAATATCCGCCGGCAACCATTCCACAGAATCCAATTCATCTTTAGTTAACCACATAGCCGCTTCATGCTCCTTTAGAACTAAATCACCAGACACAATCTTTGCCCAAAAACAATCCATTGAAAGATGGAACGTTGGATAATCATAATCAATCGTGTCAATCAATTCCTTAACTGCTATCTCTATTTCAAGCTCTTCCTTTATCTCACGCACAAGCGCCTCTTCTGGGGTTTCTCCTTTCTCAATTTTGCCACCAGGAAACTCCCAACCACCTTTAAAATCTCCAAATCTTCTCTGCGTCGCAAGTATAATAGTTTCACCATTTTCATTTATTTTCTTAATTATTGCTGCCACTACCCTTATAGTTTTCATGTTGCACCTCTACTTATTTACAATATATTCATATAAATCTTCTCTTACCGGAACATCTAACAACCATTCAATTTCAACAGCGGTCTTATTCGTATTTGGCATAACAAACTCTCTAATCTTACCACTTGCCCGCATTTGTCCTAAATAATAGAATTCCTTTGAAATCTTATCATCTTTATTTTTACGCACAAACAAATGTACTGAGATTCCACGCTCTTCTGCATGCAAAAAGTTCTGCATGTCCTCAGACAAAATACTTCTTCCAGACTTCGATATCGCAATCAAACTACTGCTGCTTGTAAAGTGGTCTTCGTATTTCGTCGTATCACTGATATCCTCTGATTTGTCATAGTTAATAAAAACAGGAAAAGTCTTTGTCTTCTTATCGTACTTATAACCACCAATATTCAATGGCACCTCGTTTGTTTCCCAATTAAGCAATCGGCAAACATCTTCATACGTATACTTTTGATATAAAACAAAATCCGTTTCCCTATATGTGTCAGAAAAATCTCGCTCATAGCGACTAATGCCAAATTCAATAAGCTCCTTCAAAATCTCATTAAAATCCCTATTAGCTAACATTTTCTCAAAAGATCTTGAAACATGATAGTCTGCTCCTACCACGTCATCTTTTTCAATAAAAACACACTCTGCATATGAATTTTTACTAGCTCCTGCCGGAAACTGATTTGTCATAATATTAATTATATTTTCCCTCTGTTCCTCGCTCATCTTAATACCATATCTATCTTTGAGTTCCTCTTTTAGACCTGCAAACAGCGAAAACCTAAGAGCATCTGAAAACATTCTATTCAAAAGCCTTAACTCCTGAATTCGTTTTCCATTAGCGAGCTTTTTGGATACAAATTCGATGACTTTTTCTTCTTTTAGTGTCAATCTTATTTCATATTCCTTTTCATACTTTACAAGGAATTTATAATAAGAGCATAGACTATTATTATCAAAGATACGTAGAACATCCATCTCACCGTAATCATCAAAATCTCTTAATCTCGGAATTCTACCTAGCTTGTTTTTAAGATTCCAATAATTCTCTTTGATTAGTTTAATATCGCTAAAATTTGCATTATCCACAGATACAAAAATACGTTTTCTACTTATCTCATCAAAGTGAATGGTACTTGCCCCCGGGATTACGCGCCCACCTTCCATCAGATATCTTCGAATATTATCTTTATTATAGCTACGATCTCCTGATAGAGCAATCGGAATCATAAAGTTGTTCTTGTAATTTCCGATAAAATCAAGAATTACTACATACTCCTTCTCAGATGCTTTTCTGAGACCTCTCCCTAATTGCTGAATAAATACAATCGGTGATTGTGTTGGACGAAGCATGATAACCTGATTCACTTCGACAATATCCGTTCCTTCGGAGAAGATGTCCACGGTTATAATATAATCTAAATAATCATCTTCTTTAGACTGGACCTCCATAGTCAAACGCTCAATTGCATCTGCTCTAACTTCTTCTGAATCGGCGCCACTTAATGCAATTGTTCTTAAACCATGCTCGTTAAATTTGCTAGAAAGTTCTCTTGCTTCATCTACTCTACTACAAAAAATTAAACCTTTTACACGTTTTCCTGAATATCCAAAGTATGCAGCCTGCTTCATAACATATTTCACACGGTCATCACTTGTAAGATATCTGAAATTTTCCAGCTGTTCTTCTCTTGAATTGCCTTCATCAGAAATCATTGCCAAATCTGTGATACCAAAATAGTGAAACGGACACAACAAATCTTCCTCCAGCGCCTGCTGCAATCGAATTTCATAGGCAATATTATGGTCAAAGATTTCATAGATGTTGCATCCTTCTTAATTATCATCTCGCTTGTCCGGTGTAGCAGTCATTCCCAAAGTGAATTCCGGTGTAAAGTAATCCATTATCTTCTTGTAACTTCCTGCACTTGTATGATGTGCCTCGTCATAAATACATGCGTTAAAATAATCCCTTGGAAATCTCTCCAAGTTTTCCTGTTTGCTTAATGTCTGCACCGTTGCAAACACAAAATCCGCCTCATAATCATGATTAATTCCTGATACTAAACCAGTTTTAATTCTGCTTCCAAATACTCTTTCAAAAGATACTTTTGCCTGCTTCGTTATTTGATTTCTATGTACCAGAAATAGAACTCGTTTAAAGCCGAGCTCTCTCATGGCAAAAGCAGAAGCATAGGTTTTTCCTGTTCCGGTAGCAGAAATCAATAACGCTTTATCTAAACCTTTATTCCTTAATTCTAGTAAATTATAAATAAATGCTCTTTGCATTGAATTTGGACGCAGTGTATATCCCTCTGCTGATGGAATCGACTCACTCTTAGCTATTTTTTTCTGCTCTGCAACCATTTTATTAAACAGCCGCTTTTCTTCATATTTTCTTCTGTATTCCTCGATAAATTCAGAGTATGATTTCGAATATTTCGTCGCATTCCAAAGCTTTTCAAATTCACCAAGAACTGAATTTACCAACTCTCCTTGACTTGTGGATACCAGTTTTGTATTCCACTCCATATTTCTCGTTAATGCATCCTGCGTCAAGTTAGAACTGCCAATAATAAAACGATACTCTTCACTCTTCTGAAAGATATATCCTTTAGTATGAAATCCATACCCTGCTCGCTCCGTCTGATACATACGAAGCTCAATGTTAGAGAGACTCGCAATTGTATCTAAAGCAACCGGATCACTGAAGCTAAGGTAATCGGTAGTTAATATTCTCCCTGGTACACCTCTTCGCTCTAACTCCTGCAAGGTTTGTAAAAGTGGCGTAATTCCACCTCTTGTTATAAACGCAACGCTTATAGCAAAGTTATCACATCTCAGCAATTCCTCTTCAATCGCAGAGAAAACCTTCTGACCGTTCTTATTGTCGTTGTAAATAAACTGTGGTCTATATGCTAAATTAGAGTTAAATGCACCATCGATAAATGCCGTATTAAAACCACTTTTCATTTCCACAATTTTTTCATCCGTCATCCTAACTGCTCCTTCTCTTTTAAATACCTTACGACGCAAGCTTTTATCCTATCCCATTATACTTCGGCTCATCAATCAGCTCATCTGTGAATACATTCACTATACTATGTAACCTCATATGCTATCCCACAACTTGCGCACATGCTCTACACTCATCATGTTAAAGCTTTAATCGATTTTCGATATCTAGCGTCATAGATTAAAATGCTTATTTGTATTTTCCAATTATCCCTAATCCAAATACTCAACATACAACGTAATAATTATATTCCTAAAAGCGAACACTTTCAACAATCTTCTACATTGATATAACTTACTAAAATTTTTATTGTTTACTTCCTTCCTATTTTCAATATACTTATAAGTCGGTATGGAAAATAACTTAGTAACGAATCAAGTATTTCTATTTTTCGTCCGAGTCAAAATCTTTAATCATCATCAATCTGTCAGCCTTTAGATAGTGATAAAAACTCAAAAACAAGTAATTTCATCAAATGAATAAATTCCTTTACCGAAAGTTTTTATACTCCATCACATTCATTCTATCATTACCCTTTACAGATTTTGCATCAAGTTAGTTGATAATAATACCATAATGCTTATAAAGGCTTTTGTCTACTTAAAACATACTACATGCATGTTGCAATTTTTACATCAGCTTTCCTTTCCCTTTGATGAAAATACCTCTTCTCCCTGCATTGCCTTTACTTTTTTCAACAACTTATCTTGTCTTAAAACCTCATAATACAAAGACATATAATATACAAACGCTCCTATAAAATAAGGTACGCTAAAGTTCCCCAGTGATTTTAAAAGACCTTGACTCGTAGCAATACCCAATATCTTTGTCTCAAAAAATATCTCCGCTGTAATCAAGAGCACCGCAAGGATATACTGTATGAATATCGTCGCCAAAGGAGAAAATCTTGTAAATAGTCTATAGGAATATAACACAACAACTGCTATCAACGACCAAACAAAGATACGAATCTGGTTATGTGCAGATACCATACCATTCCTACATAATATACTATAGCTAGCATTTATGATTGATATAATGAGGTATGAAATACTAATAGCCTCCAAAATTTGCGTTAATATTGTTCCTATCCTTTTCATTATCTCGTAATCCTTTCTTTCAGAAACTTTTCAAACTGACGCTTATATGTGCGATTGATGAACAAGAATTCTTTGTTGTCAAGAATCGCTTTTACTCTCATATTTAACTCAGGTCTTATTGTTTCTATATGATAAATATTAATAACCGTAGATTTATTAATTCTAACAAATCCATGAGATTTAAAATGGTGTTCTATTTCAGATAAACTATAATGTACTTGATATACCTCACTTTTCAAATAAGCAAATACTCGTTTATCTACGGCTTCAAAATATAAAATCTCAGATATTTTAATAGGAACCTTTTCTGCCTTATCGTTACTTCCTTCTAAACGTTCAATATCCTCTGCCTCCACCAATTCAACAATTCTTTGAATAAGAGAAGATTGTTCCTTGTAGTATATTTGTATCTTTTCATCCTTTTTTTTCGCAATACGAATCAATTCTAATTTCATCAATAAACTCCAGCACCCTCTTCTTATATTCTTTTGGATGTTTAACAAATCCTTCAATATGTCCGCATTCTTGTTCTACATATTCTTTTTGTATCGCCGCTGAATGCTCATATAAGTTCTTGCCTCTATCAGGAGTCGTTAGGTCGTCGTTCATTCCTTGAAAAAATAATACAGGAATTTTACAACGCTCAAATGCTTTTATAACATTGACATCATCAAAGGAGTATCCAAATTTTGTCTTTAAGAATATATTACCACAAAAAACAGCATAAGAACTAGGTAAACCTGTATCCATTCCCTCCCAAACTTTAGCAAATATATACTGCATACTCTCATAAGAAGAATCCAAAACCATTAATAATATTGATTCTTTTTCTCCTACCATCTCGCCATACAAGGCTACAGTAGCCGCTCCCATTGAAAATCCGTGAAGAATTATTTTTTGTTGCGGTAGCATTTCTGTTATAAAATCAACCATATCCTTCAAATCATATTTTTCATAATATCCAAACGATACGATGTTATCTTTTGATAAGCCACTTGCTCTTTGATCAATTGCAACAACATTATATCCTTGTTGTACATAGAATTCTGCATGAGGATAAACACTTCGATAGTCCCCCCCTGCTCCATGTACCAAGATAACCGTATCTTTCTCTTTTAGTTTTGTATCTCCTATAATGGTATAAGGGATTTGATAACCTTTTTCATTTTCTAAAAACATAGTTTTGTGTTCATAGTTTTCTTCATAATAATCAATCGTTTTTCCCCAACTCTTTAACTGCATAATACTTGCTTCTATCGTGTTTTTTGATACATTTTGATAGGATAGTTGATTTGCCACTTGATAGCCCAATACCCCGCTTATTCCTATAAATCCAGTTACAATCGCGATTAACACAATAATAAATACTATTTTTAATCTTTTCTTTAATTTCATCCGTGCTTCCCCTTTTGTGATTCATCGTTACTATTAAGATATAAGATATTTTAATCTTTATCTACTCACATTTCCTTAGTTACAATATAAAGGGATAAGTTACATAGAATAAGGCATATACTTGTACTTTCAAGTATATGCCTTTAAAATTGCAAAATCTTAGAATACTTCATCTGTTATATTAAATTCATAATCTATATTATAAGTTCTAATATATATAGTATTTTCCTATTTTTCTACTTCGTTTTGTATTCCCTTATTATTAAGGGTGTCATGTTCTAGTTTTAATTCTTTATACAAAGTAAGTGCATCCCAATATTGATTCGTCTCAGTTAACACTGCTTTACATTTTACTTTTGGGATTCCATTTTTTCGAAATGCCATTATTAAGCCGTCAATTTGAGCACTTGTCATACCGACCATAATTAACATTTCATCTTCTAATTCTTCACCCACATGAGTTTCATTTAGTGGTTCTATTCCCTTTACCCCAGCTATATAACCGATTGGTTGATTATAATTCTCTTTTTCAACTTTCCTTAAGCGAAAACCAAGAGGCATCAAAGCTAAGGTTATTTTTCTATTACGAACGCTATCTTTAAAATTATATAATAATACAGTTGGCTTCATACCCCATTCCTTTCTTTTTTAACAATTAAGTTTAAAAACACCAGAAAATATTATTTTCTGGTGTTAGAATCAAACTATTTATAATTAACAATCTTACCAAATTCTGGTTTCAAAGATGCTCCACCTACTAAACCACCATCGATATCTGGTTGTGTAAATAATTCAGGAGCACTTGCAGCAGTAACGCTTCCACCATACTGAATACGAATTGCATCCGCTGTTGCTTGATCGTAAATTTCTGCAATGCAAACACGGATTGCAGCACAAACTTCTTGTGCTTGCTCAGTTGTTGCAACTTTTCCTGTTCCAATTGCCCAGATTGGTTCATAAGCAATTACTGCAGTTTTTGCTTGTTCTGCTGTTATATCAAGGAATGCAATTTTAATCTGTTGACGAATAAAATCTATAGTCACACCTTGCTCTCTTTGTTCTAATGATTCTCCACAGCAAATGATAGGTGTAATACCATGCTCAAATGCTTTTTTCACTTTTTTATTTACTGTAATATCAGTTTCAGCAAAGTATTCTCTTCTTTCAGAATGTCCGATTACTACATACTTTACTCCAACATCAGTTAACATATTTGGTGCAATTTCACCAGTAAACGCACCGCTTTCTTCAAAATACATGTTTTCCGCACCAATATTGATATTACTTCCTTTTGCCGCCTCAATACATGGAATAATGCTGATTGCAGGTACACAAAAAACTACATCTACTTCATCATTTGCAACTAATGGTTTTAATTCATTAATAAGTGCAACTGCCTCGCTTGGAGTTTTGTTCATTTTCCAGTTGCCTGCGATTATTTTTTTTCTAGACATTTTATCTTCTCCTTAAGGGTAATTCATATTTGTACTTACTCAGTGTTTATTTATCGTTAGCCGCTACTACACCTGGAAGGTCTTTTCCTTCAAGGAATTCTAAGGATGCTCCACCACCTGTTGAGATGTGAGTCATTTTATCGCCGTATCCTAGTATGTTAACTGCTGCTGCAGAATCTCCACCACCGATGATTGTTGTTGCATTGATTTCAGCCAAAGCTTTTGCAACTGCTACTGTTCCTTGTGCAAAGTTAGACATTTCAAATACACCCATTGGTCCATTCCATACAACTGTTTTTGCATCTTTTAATGCATCTGCATAGATAGCTTGTGTCTTTGGTCCAATGTCTAGTCCCATTTCATCTGAAGCTAAGCTTCCTTCTACCACACGGAATTGTGCATCGTTTGAGAATTCTTTTGCTGCTACTGTATCAACTGGAAGTAGTAATTTAACACCTTTTGCTTTAGCCTTTTCAATCATCTCTTTTGAATATTCTAAGAAATCTTCTTCTACTAATGATTTTCCAATTTCTTCACCTTGCGCTTTTGCAAATGTAAAGCTCATTCCTCCACCGATGATTAATGTATCTACTTTATCTAACAAGTTGTTGATAACAGAAATTTTTGATGATACTTTTGATCCTCCAAGAATTGCTACGAATGGTCTTTCTGGGTTATTTACTGCGTTTCCTAAGAAATCGATTTCTTTTTGCATCAAATATCCAACTACTGCTGTATCAACAAACTGTGTTACACCAACATTGGAACAATGAGCTCTGTGAGCTGTTCCGAATGCATCATTTACAAATACATCAGCTAAAGAAGCCAATTCTTTGCTGAATGCTTCACCATTCTTTGTTTCTTCTGCTCTGTAACGTGTATTCTCAATTAAAACGATATCGCCGTCTTTCATAGCTTCAACAGCTGCTTTTGCATTCGCTCCAACTACTTCTGGATCTGCTGCAAATTTAACTTCTTGTCCTAATAATTCAGTTAATCTCTTAGCAACAGGAGCCAATGATAATTCTGGTTTCGCTTCTCCCTTTGGTTTACCAAGGTGAGAGCAAAGAATTACCTTTCCACCATCTGCAACTAATTTTTTAATAGTTGGAAGAGCCGCTACAAGACGATTTTCATCTGTAATTCTTCCTTCCTGTAATGGTACGTTAAAATCACATCTAACAAGAACTCTTTTTCCACTAACATTAATATCATCTACTGATTTTTTGTTTAACATAACTATACCTGCTTTCTCAAATTTATTGATTTTTATGCTACTTTGCGGACTCTCTTAAGCCACTTGGCTGCGTAGTAAATTCATTTCCTATTATATAAAAAGAGCCCGGCCCAAAAGACCGGACCCATGTTGAGTCTTTTTATAAAACTATAATACTTATTATGCTAATTCAGCGAAGTATTTGATTGTTCTAACCATCTGGCTAGTATATGAATTTTCATTATCATACCAAGCAACAACTTGAACCTGGCTTGTGCCGTTTTCAAGATTTGTAACCATAGTCTGAGTAGAATCAAATAATGATCCTTCTGAAATACCGATGATATCAGATGATACTAATTCTTCTTCTGTGTAACCAAATGATTCATTTGCTGCTTTCTTCATAGCTGCATTGATTTCATCTTTTGTTACTTTACCTTCAACAACAGCTACTAAAATAGTAGTAGATCCTGTAGGGGTTGGTACACGTTGAGCTGAACCGATTAATTTTCCGTTTAATTCTGGAATAACTAAACCGATTGCTTTTGCTGCACCAGTTGAGTTAGGAACGATTGAGCAAGCAGCTGCTCTAGCTCTTCTTAAATCTCCCTTTGGATGTGGTCCATCAAGAGTCATCTGATCTCCTGTGTAAGCATGAACTGTAGTCATGATACCGCTCTGGATAGTAGCAAAATCATTAAGAGCTTTTGCCATAGGAGCAAGACAGTTAGTAGTACAAGAAGCTGCTGAAATAACAGTATCTTCTTTTGTTAATGCTGTATGATTTACATTGTATACGATTGTAGGAAGGTCGTTTCCAGCTGGAGCTGAAATAACAACTTTCTTAGCACCTGCTGTAATATGTGCAGAAGCTTTGTCTTTTGATGTAAAGAATCCAGTACATTCTAATACAACATCAACGTCTAATTCTCCCCAAGGAAGATCTTTAGGATCTCTTTGAGCGTAGATTTTGATTTCTTTTCCATTTACTACGATTGAATCTTCTTTTGCTTCTACTTTATCAGCTAATGCATATCTACCTTGAGCTGAGTCATATTTTAATAAATGAGCTAACATTGTAGGATTTGTTAAATCGTTAATTGCTACAACTTCATATCCTTCTGCTCCGAACATCTGTCTAAATGCAAGACGTCCAATACGTCCAAAACCATTAATTGCTACTTTTACTGCCATGTTTAAATTCCTCCTAAAGTTAAAATGTTTTATAATATGCTGTAGTTTTACAGCAATTAAACAATGGGTTGCAGAGATTGTTAATAAAAACACAACCTAAAGATATAATACCTAATTTATGCCAATAATTCAAGTATTATTTTTTCCAATTTATCAGCATGATATCCTTAAAAAATATCGATTTTATACGATAAATCATTTATTCTATTTCATCCTTAACATATCCTGCAATATTATAAGCATGATCAGAGATTCTTTCTAGATTACTGATAATATCAAGAAAAACAATACCGGCTTCAGGTTTACAAAGATTGTTTGATAAACGCTCTATATGCTTTTCCCTAAGTTCTTCTTCCATATTATCTACCATATCTTCATATTTTACAACTTTTCTTACATATTCTATGTTATTTTCTTTAACTGCCAAAATAGCATTTTCAATCGCTTTTAATCCAACTTCCATAATCTTGGTAATTTCTTCTTGTGCATTTTCAGAAAATACAATGTTGTTTTTGCATTTGAACTCTGCTAATTCAGCTATATTTTCAGCGTGATCTCCAACTCTTTCAATGTCGTTTATCATGTAAAATAAATTATTAATTACCATATGTTGTTTTTCAGTTAATGAAAGATTACTTATTTTTACTAAATATTCCATAATAAGTTTTTGTAAATTATTTATTGTTTTTTCATTTTCAAAAACTAAATTTACCTTATCAATATCATTTTCTATTGCAGCTTCAAAAGCAAGTTTTATATTTGCAAGTGCTACTTCTCCCATATGTCCAACTTCTAAAATAGCATTTTCTACTGAAAATGATGGAGATTCTAATATTCTCTCATCTAAATGTCGTAAAGTAATAACCTCATCCTTTTCTACTTCACTCTCTACTTGTTCTGAATTTTTGATAATAACTCCAGATAACTTAACAAGTTGATTAGCAAAAGGCAATAATATAATTGTATTACTTATATTAAATACAGTATGAAAAATTGATATTTGTACACTATCTATATTACTTGTTGCTAATTCAGGAAGTATAGCAAATATCACATACATAATGACTCCAAAAACAATTGCACCTATTGTATTAAATAGTAAGTGTATTACAGCCGCCCTTTTTGCCATTTTCTGTGCACCTGCACTAGATAATAATGCTGTTACGCATGTACCAATATTTTGTCCTAAAGTGATAAAAATAGCAGACTTCCAATTGACAATTCCGTTTATTGCAAGTGTTTGTAAAATACCTACCGAAGCAGATGAACTTTGTATGATTCCTGTTACAACAGCACCAGCTAGTATTGCTAAAAAGGGATTATTTCCTAAAATAGCAAAGGCTTGTTGAAATATAGGTGCATCCCTATAAGGTATAATTGAGTCTGACATAAAACTAAGTCCAATAAATAAGATTCCAAAACCAACAGCGATTTCACCAATCATTTTTTTCTTTGAACTCTTACTAAATAATATCATAAATGAGCCCAATCCCACAACAAGAGGAGAAAAAAATTCAGGTTTAAAAAAAGCACCCCATTCGCTCATTGAAACAATCCATGCAGTAACAGTCGTTCCAATATTAGCACCCATAATTACACCAACAGCCTGTGTAAG
Source organism: Candidatus Galacturonatibacter soehngenii (assembly GCF_008830185.1). Lineage (GTDB taxonomy): Bacteria > Bacillota > Clostridia > Lachnospirales > Lachnospiraceae > Lachnotalea > Lachnotalea soehngenii. The sequence continues at coordinate 60,478 of NZ_WAGX01000004.1, read as the reverse complement.
ATTAAGTATACCTGCATTAACAAAACCAACCACCATAACAGTAGTCGCCGAAGAACTTTGTATGATTGCTGTTATTAAGGTTCCAACTACAATCGCCAGAAATCGATTATTTGTTAAAAATCCCAGCAATTGCTTCATCTTATTACCAGCAGACTTTTGTAAACCATCTGCCATAACGTTCATTCCATAAAGAAACAGTCCAAGTCCCCCTATAAAACTAAATAGCATTCCAATGTCACTTATTGACATACTTTGTTTCCTCCTAGTGTTAAACTTACGAATGTATTTTACATATTTTTTACATTCAATTTAGAATATCATACTATGAAGCTTTATATCAATAGATTTTAAAATTCAAGTATATATTTAACATGAATTTAACACAGATTTAACATTCGTTGTTATCATCTATGTTGATTTTTGTCGCCATCAATATTCTTTCTTAATCAATACTCTTTAGTATTGTTCCACCGCCAATCACTAAGTCGTTGTCATAAAAAACAACTGCTTGTCCTGGCGTGATTGCTCGTTGTGGTTTATCAAAGGTACATAAAATGTTATTGTTCTCCATTTTTTCAATTGTACACAAATCTCCGCTGTGACTATAACGAATTTTAGCTACAACCTCCAACTTACCTTCTAAATCTTCAATCGACATAAAATTTACATTAGTTGCAATTAATTTGTTTGCATAAACATCATCGGCATTACCAATCACAACTTCATTGGTATCAGGGCGAATCTCTGTTACAAATACAGGATGTCCCATTGATAAGTTCAATCCTTTTCGTTGTCCAATTGTGTAATGTGCAATCCCTTTATGTTTTCCAATGATGTTTCCATCTAAATCAACAAAATTTCCTTCAACTAGATTCACATTCGTATTATCTTCAATAAACTTTGCATAATTGTTATCTGGAACAAAACAAATCTCTTGGCTATCAGGTTTATTTGCTACCTTTAAATTAATTTCTTTTGCAATTGCTCTAATTTCATCTTTTGTATATTCTCCTACTGGCATTAGAGTATGTGACAATTGAAATTGTGTCAAATTATATAATGCGTAGGTCTGATCTTTTGCTGTTGTAACTGACTTTTTAAGAGTGAACCTTCCATTCTCTAATTGTACAACCTGTGCATAGTGCCCTGTTGCAATATAATCAGCTCCAATCTCTAAGCTACGATCCAATAAGGACTCCCATTTTACATATCGGTTACAAGCAATACAAGGATTTGGTGTTTTGCCTTGTAAATATTCATCAATAAAATAATCAATCACGTTTTCTTTAAACTCTTTTTTAAAATTCATAACGTAATAAGGAATATCCAGATCATTTGCTACTCTTCTTGCGTCATCTACTGCACTAAGGCCACAACAGCCTCCTGTTTCTTCTTGCACATCTATTGATTCATCCTGCCATATTTGCATGGTTGCACCTATGACATCATATCCTTGTTTTTTTAAAAGATAGGCTGCAACTGAAGAGTCGACTCCTCCCGACATTCCAATTACTACTTTTTTCTTTTCCATATGTTCCTCCACTACTTTTCTTACAATTTTACAAGTAAAATTTTACCTGTAACATATATCTATTACCTTTTTACTATAACAGTTATTAAAAAAAATAACTAGTACTTACCACAAAATTCTTGGTACTCACTATTTTTTTCTCTTAATTCTTTCACAATTTGTTTCAAGGTATCTACTACATAATCTAATTCATCTATGGTGTTATGTTCGCTTAAAGTTAGACGCAACGTTCCATAAGCAATCTCATCTGGGAGCCCTATTGCACTTAATACGTGAGATGGGGAGCTTGCACCCGATGAACAAGCGGAGGCAACCGATGCACAAATTCCAGCCATATCAAGTAATACAAGCAAATTTTCTCCTTCTACAAATTGAAAACTTATATTTACGTTGTTTGGAAGTCTGTTTTGAGTACTACCATTTAATCTCGTATATGGAATTTCATTCAAAATTCTTTTGATTAAGTAGTCTCGCAATTTTATTTCTCTTTTATACCTTTGATCGATTCTTTCGATTGCAAGTCTTGTTGCTTCTCCTAATCCAACAATTCCAGGTACGTTTTCTGTTCCTGCCCTTTTTCCCTTTTCTTGGCCTCCCCCAAAAATCATAGGGGATATCTCTATTCCTTTTCTTATATATAAGAACCCAACTCCTTTTGGGCCATTTAATTTATGTGCACTTGCACTCATCATATCTATATAGAATTCATCTACATCAATTGGTACATGCCCAAATGCCTGTACGGCGTCAGTATGAAAAATAATATTTCTTTCTCGTGCTATTTTGCCGATTTCTTTGATCGGCTCAATTGTTCCAATCTCATTATTTGCAAACATAATAGAAATTAATTTCGTATATGGTGTAATACTCCTTTTTAATTGTTCAATATTAACCATACCAGTTTCATCAACATTTAGATAAGTAACACCTACGTTTTGTTTTTCTAGATTTTTACATGTATTTAGTATTGCATGATGTTCGATTTTAGTCGTAATCATATGCCTTTTTTCTGATTTATTTTTGTTAACTGCAATTTGTAAGGCCCAATTATCTGCTTCACTCCCACCCGATGTAAAAAATATTTCTTCTGTACTTGCATGAATTGATTTTGCTATAATTTCTCTACTTTTTATAATTGCTTTTTTATTTTTTTCTCCGAAATCATAAATTGATGAAGGATTCCCATAGCTCCTAGCATAAAAAGGAAGCATTGCTTTTAACACTCTTTCTGAAGTCTGTGTTGTAGCTGCATTATCAAGATATATGAATTTTCCCATTCTATCCCCTCCAACATGTTCTTATATTTTAGCTAATTGAATAAACTATTAAAAATATTATTTTAGGTACCTCTATTGAAGAAACTACATACCATAATAAAAGGAACTTTATATTTAACAATAGCCGGATTCATCAGCCGGATTATTGGCTTTTTTTATAGAATATTCCTCTCCCATACAATAGGTGCAGAAGGTATGGGAATTTATCAACTTATTTTTCCCGTTTACATTCTTTGCTTTTCTTTAACGGTATCAGGAATACATACTGGAATTTCACGATTTACTTCTGCTAAGCTGGCTACCAATGATTTAAAAGGAGCTCTTAAAGTATTATATGCAGGACTTATTTTGGCCTTAGTACCATCTGTTTTAATTGCATATTTAATTTACTCAAACTCTGGGTATATCGCAATTCATTTTTTGAAGGAAGAAAGATGTAGTGACCTTTTGAAAATTATAGCTTTCTCTGTTCCGTTTGGAGCGATACACACTTGTATAAATGGTTATTACTATGGAACAAAAAAAGCTGGCGTTCCTGCATTTTCTCAATTAATTGAACAAGTGATTCGGGTGATTAGTGTATATGTCATCTATGTTGTTGTAACAGATAAAGGAATTCCTGTCACTGCATCCATTGCAGCAATTGGAATCGTTACAGGAGAAATTGCATCTGCCTTATTTACAGTTACTGCAATTTTACTTCAGACAAATGTATCACATTCAACTTACCTAAATGGTCGCATTCCTTCTTATTATTTTAAGAATATATTTACTTTGTCTTTACCACTCACGGCTAATCGAGTTGTTATTACGTTATTGCAAAGTGTAGAAGCTGTCCTTATTCCCATACAGCTTCGAAAATATGGTCTAACAAACAGTGAGGCTTTAAGCATTTATGGTATATTAAATGGTATGGCACTGCCACTTATTTTGTTCCCGTCCTCTTTTACGAATTCTTTGTCTGTCATGTTACTTCCAGACGTTGCAGAGGCACAAGCCGCTTCTAATACGAATCGCATACAACGTACCTCAAAAGTAACCATTCAGTATTGTATCATCCTTGGAATATTATGCACGGGAATCTTTTTATGTTTTGGAGATGACATGGGGCGTATTATATTTAACAGTTCCCTATCTGGTGACTTTGTTGTAACGTTAGCGTGGATTTGTCCATTTCTATATTTGTCAACTACACTGACTAGTATTTTACATGGCTTAGGCAAAACAACTGTAACTTTTTTACATAGCCTTGCCTCTATCTTTATTCGAATTGCCTTTATCCTAATTTGTGTTCCACGTTTTGGAATACAAGGATACTTATGGGGATTATTGGCAGGACAATTGGCTATGACATTTTTAAATTACATTGTTTTAAATCTATACGTACCAATTTCCATATCACTTTATCAATGGGTTGTTAAGCCACTAGGTGTGTTATGTATTTCTATATGTTTCGGTGTATATACAAGCGTTTTATTAAAACATCTAAACTGGCAAAACAATCTAATCAATGTTGGTATTTCATGCACCTCAATTTGCATTGTTTATTTATTAATTTTATATTACCTAAAGCTTTTTCCGAGTAAGTCATAAATAATTAATAAAGGAACTGAATATTTTTACTAAAGTTTGACTAAGTATACAATCGACAACACATCTAAAATGTATTATAATAGTTTCAGTTCAAGCTTTGATACCATTGGTTACTAGAATAAAATCAATTGTGACCAAGCATAAAAGTTGAAAATACGTGTATATGAGGAGATAACCATGAGTTTTAAGTTTATAAGAAAATTACCTGTTCCAGAAGAAATAAGAGAACAATACCCTCTTTCAAAAGAATTAGTTAAAATAAAATCTGAACGTGATGCTCAAATCCGTGATGTGATTACTGGTGCATCCAATAAATTTTTGGTAATCATTGGACCATGTTCTGCCGATAATGAAGACGCCGTTTGTGATTATGTAAGCAGACTTACTAGGGTACAAGAACAAGTAAAAGATAAGTTGATTTTAATCCCAAGAATTTACACAAACAAACCTAGAACTACTGGTGAAGGATATAAAGGTATGGTACATCAGCCTGATCCTGAAAAAGAACCTGATTTATTTGCAGGTTTAATTGCAATGCGAAAAATGCATATTCGTGCAATTGAAGAAAGTGAACTTACTGCTGCTGATGAAATGCTTTATCCTGATAACTGGAGATATTTATCGGACATCTTATCCTATGTTGCCATTGGTGCACGTTCTGTTGAAAACCAGCAGCATCGTCTTACCGTAAGTGGTATGGAGATTCCTGCTGGAATGAAAAATCCAACCAGTGGTGACTTTTCTGTTATGCTTAATTCTGCTGTGGCTGCTCAATTGGGACATAGCTTCATCTATAGAGGTTGGGAAGTGCAAACTGATGGTAATGAATTAACGCACTGTATCTTAAGAGGCTCCGTAAACAAACGTGGGCAAAGCATTCCTAATTACCATTATGAAGATTTGAATCTATTATTAAATCTTTATAATGAACGTGATCTTGTAAACCCTGCCGTAATTGTTGATGCGAACCATGCAAATTCTAACAAACAGTATGCAGAGCAAATTCGCATTGTAAAAGAAGTAATGCATAGCCGTATTCTCTCACCTGACATCAATCGTTTTGTAAAGGGTGTTATGATAGAAAGTTATATTGAACCAGGATGTCAAAAAATTAGTGAACACATTTATGGTAAATCCATTACAGATCCTTGTCTGGGATGGGATTCTTCTGAACGACTCATTTATGAAATTGCGGAACTTAATCGCTAACAATCGTAAGTAAAGCTCACCCGCGGGGGTGAGCTTTTTTATATACTTCTCGTATTTTATTATGACTCATACTTGCATAAATTTGAGTCGTTGATATATCAGAATGCCCTAGCATTTCTTGAACTGATTTTAAGTCTGCACCGTTTTCTACTAGATGTGCTGCAAAAGAGTGTCTTAAGGTATGTGGTGTAATCTCAGAATTAATTCCTGCTTTTTTTGCATAGTGTTTGATTAATTTCCAAAATCCTTGTCTACTCATGGGCTTTCCTGAGCAATTTGTAAATAACAATTGATTTGATTCGTCATCTATTATTTGATTTCTTGCTTGATTCAAATAGTTCTCCAAAGCCATCTTTGCATTTTTGCCAAACGGAATGATTCTTTCTTTATTCTTATCATGACAAATTATGTAGCCCATATACAGATTAACATCTATGCATCTTAATGAAATAAGTTCGGTTACGCGGATACCTGTAGCATAAAGTAACTCTAGCATAGCTTTATCGCGAATCTCCTTAGGTGTTAAACATTTAGCCTGATTAAGTAATAGTTCTACTTCCTTTACGGTTAAAACATCTGGAACCTTCTTTTCTATTTTCGGTGACTTTAGCAATTCAGAAACATCACTCTTAATTTTGCCCTCTTTAAACATAAAATTAAAAAAAGCTTTAATCGATGCAATATTTCTCGATATGGTGGTTATAGCAAAACCTTTACGCTCAAGATATAGAATATAAGAATTCAGATTCGTAAAACTAATTTTACTAATGTCACTTATATTTTGTTGTTTAAAATAAGCTTCCATCTTCTTTAAATCTCTTTGATACGAAAGTTCCGTATTACCTGTTGTCTTTTTAACATCATGTAAATACCCGATAAATGCTACAATGTCTTGTTCCATTTTTTTCCCTCACAATTTTTACCAAAATGTTACAAATATATTATATAATTAGTATTATAATAAGAAAATGACGTAAAATCAAACATAATTTTACGTCAAAATTTTGGTTTACTGTGTTACATACAACATATACATTTTATAAGAATCAAAACTACTACATGTTGTAATAATTTCTTAATTTTTTTACTAATTTATAGGAATCGATTGTAACCTTCTAGGTATTTAAGTTGATTATACTTATAACCTTTTTTAAAATAATAGGATTAATATAAGATTCTAAGACAACTCCAAAAGATATTGCTATTAACCCAACTCCAATAAATAATATATATTGCAACCATTTTTGCTTTTTCAATGTACTTCTACCAGAAATTTTTAAATCAATTAGCTTATCGCAATATAATAGATATACGGGTATGTATATTAAAAATTGTGGGAACACTGCACTTAAGCATATCATAATACCCTTCATACCAAATTTTAATATGGCAACTGATAATAAGACACCACTGGAAAATCCAAGCCAGAGAATAAATGCGCCTATCACAAAGATACCTATATTGGTAACTCCTAATATACATATAACTAAAAATAACTTGATTCTTTCTTGAAATACATACATTAGAAGTCTATTATAATTAATCTGTGTATATTTAAAATGAAGTAAAAAATATTCTCCTAATAATCCTACTCCTAATATATATGCTTTTCCAAAAATATTTGTAAACAAAATGCCTATCAAAAATCCAACCATAAAAAGAATGATAAAAAATCTCTTATGAATAATTTTAAATTTTAGAATGATCCTCACCCAACTGAACATGCTGTTTATTCATTATATGCATCTGTACTAATTTGAATACCATATTTTCGTGTGTATCTTAGGTAGAATGAAAATTAACAATATTTTGTTTTATACGCTAACAATGCAGAAATTGTCTTGGCATCTTGTATTTCACCTGTGAAAATTTTATTGCATAACTCATCAATGTCATAAGCTTCCACATCGATAAACTCGTCTTCATCTAGATTCTGACTTGTCTTTACCAGATTCTTAGCTACAAAAACATCAATTCTTTCATTACAAAATGCAACTGCAGTTCTTATACTAATCAAAAATTCCAGATTATTTGATTGAAATCCTGTCTCTTCTTCTAATTCTCTTTTTGCACAGGTAAGCATAGGTTCATCACTTGTATTTAAACCTCCTGCAGGAATCTCAACAGTGAAGCGATCTATTGCATTTCTATATTGCTTTACCATAAGAATTTTTCCATCTTCTGTAACGGGTACAACTGCTGCTGCTCCTTTATGACCAATAAAATCCCATTCTGCCACTGTTCCATTTGGAATTTCCACATAATCTTTATATAGACTTATAATCCTTCCAGTATGTACCAGTTCTCTTTTTAACCGATAATATTTTTCTGCCATTCTATTCTCCTATTCTTGCATTTAGGTAGTTATTATACATTTTTATTTTATCTTTTCCGCCTTTTCATAACATGCATCAGTAGCTTTTATAATTGCATTACGAAATCCGTATTCTTCTAAGGCTGCAACTCCTGCTATTGTCGTACCTCCTGGGGAGCAAACCTGATCTTTTAATTTTGCTGGATGTTCTTTTGTAACAAGTACCATTTCAGCCGCTCCTTTCACCGTTTGAGCAACAAATTCGTATGCCTTGTCTCTTGGAAGACCGTATTTTACTGCACTATCAGCTAACGCTTCTATAAACATATATACATAAGCTGGTGAACTTCCACTGGCGCATGTCACAGCACTCATCAAACGTTCCTCTACATATTCCACCTTACTAAATGATTGCAATAGTTGATATACCGTTTCTATTTCCTCTTGTGAAAATAATCCTTTATCATATGTGATTCCCGTCATACCCATTCCTAGTAAAGCAGGGGTATTTGGCATTACTCTAATAATTCTTTTATCCGTTCCAAGCTTAATATTAAGTTCATCAATTGTAATGCCTGGTGCTATTGATATTACTATTTGCTCATTCGTTATCACATATTTTATATTTTTTATAACGGTTTCATAGTATTGTGGTTTTACTGCCAATATAATGTATTTATTGTTGTTTGCACACTCTGCATTACTGCTAAAGTAATGTACTCCTGTCTCTTCCATTATCTTTTTACACTGTTCTTGATTTACATCTGTAAATGTTATATCTTCTTTAGAAAAGGTATTTAAAGAACCTTTTAGCATGGCATAGCCCATATTGCCCATACCTATAAATCCTATTTTTGACATATAATTACTCCTTTACAACTTTTACATAATCTGTTTATATAAGATATATGAAGTTACCTATAATTAACATACGCTAGTTTCAAAGCAACCACTCCTGTACACTTGTCATCTTTTTGTATAATAGAACAGTTTAAGAACTTTCTTATTATACAAAAAAGGCCTTATAAACAAAGTTTATAAGGCTTTTTCAATCATCAATTCATATAAATCCATGCGAATCTTACTTCGCGTAGTCAATTACACGTGATTCACGTATAACATTAACTTTTATCTGGCCAGGATATTCTAATTCTGATTCAATCTGTTTAGAAATATCTCTTGCCATAAGTATCATATCAGCATCTGTTACCTGCTCTGGAATTACCATAATTCGAATCTCTCTTCCGGCCTGAATTGCAAAAGATTTATCAACGCCTTTATATACATTAGCGATGTCTTCAAGTTGTTTCAATCTGTTTGTGTACGTTTCTAGTGTTTCTCTTCTTGCACCCGGTCTAGCGGCAGAAATTGTATCTGCAGCCTGTACAATACATGCAATTAGTGTTTCCGGTTCAACGTCACCATGATGTGATTCTACTGCATTAATAACGGTTGGTGATTCCTTGTATTTTCTACATAAGTCAACACCCAATTGAATATGTGAGCCTTCCATTTCATGATCGACAGCTTTACCAATATCGTGTAGTAAACCTGCTCTTTTCGCCAATCTAATATCAACACCAATTTCAGATGCTAATAAACCTGACAAATGTGCTACTTCGATTGAATGCTTTAATGCATTCTGTCCATAGCTTGTTCTAAACCTCATTTTACCAAGTAATCGGACAAGTTCAGGATGAATTCCATGAACACCGACTTCAAGCGTTGCCGCCTCACCCTCTTCACGCATCATTAATTCCACTTCTTTTTGAGCTTTATCAACCATTTCCTCAATTCTAGCTGGATGAATACGTCCATCAACTATAAGTTTTTCAAGTGCGATTCTCGCAACTTCTCTCCTAATTGGATCAAAGCCTGATAAAATAACTGCTTCAGGAGTATCGTCAATAATCAAATCAACTCCCGTCATAGTCTCTAAAGTTCGGATATTTCTACCTTCTCTACCTATAATTCTTCCCTTCATTTCATCATTTGGAAGTTGAACTACAGATATTGTAGTTTCAGCTACATGATCAGCAGCACATTTCTGAATTGCTGTTACTACATATTCCTTTGCCTTTTTGTTTGCTTCTTCTTTCGCTCTGCTTTCTAATTCTTTAATTAGCTTCGCAGTGTCATGTTTCACTTCATCTTCAACAGTTTTCAAAAGATATTCTTTTGCTTGTTCGGAGGTAAGTCCAGAGATTCTTTCTAGTTCCTGTACCCTTTTTTCATGAAGTTCTTCAACTTCTTGTTTTTGTTTATTTAATAATTCTTCTTTTGCTGCAAATCCAGCTTCTCTCTTTTCTATGGCTTCAGACTTTTTATCCAAAGCTTCTTCCTTTGATAAAACACGTCTCTCATAACGCTGTATTTCAGCTCTTCTTTCTTTCGATTCTCTTTCGAGCTCATTCTTTGTTTTGAGTGACTCTTCTTTGGCCTCAAGTAAAGCTTCACGTTTTTTTGTTTCTGCAGTTTTAATGGCTTCATCTATTATTTCTCTTGCTTTTTCCTCTGCATCTCCCAACTTCTTTTCTACAATCTTTTTGCGATAGGAAATAGCAGCAACACAAGTAATAGGAACAGCTACAACAAGCGTGATAAATGCAACTAATATAATATCAGCTATTGACACAGGAGCACCTCCTTATTTAGTTTTCATTGTACAAAATACAATACTTAAATTTTATACTGTTTTAAACATTATGTCAAGTAGACACTACATTTTTTATCATTTTCATAGCAATCAATTTTGTATAATTATTCACCAAAATCGATTACATTCTCATTTTCTTCTTTCATCTTTTCAATTGCTTTATCGATATCTTCGTACTGAAAGCCTTTCCTACATAAGTACATATAAAGCTTTCTTCTTTGATTATGATCTATCTCATTTATATTACTCACTTTTTTCTTAATCAATTTTATAATTGCATTACTTTCATCAATCTCAATGGAATTATAAATACAATTAATTACTTCTTTTGATATACCTTTTTGTTTTAACTGTGAGGTTATTTCTAGTTTACTTTTGAACTTACTTTTATATTCTATAAAACGTTGTACATAACTTTCATCATTAATATAATTATATCCTTTTACATATTCAATCGCTTTCCCTATAATATCTTCTGTATAAAAACCGTCTTTTAATTTATTCCTTAATTCTTGTTCTGTTCGATCCATCTTTTTTAATAGATATAAGGTTCTCTTCTTGGCGCGCTTTAGTATAATCTCTTCTTTTATTTTTATATAATCTTCTTCTGCTAGCTCTTTTCCTAATTCTATTTTAAAATAATTCAGTTCGCTTTTGTATAATACAAAAGCGAACTGCTCATCCAAGTATATCTTATATCTACCCTTGGTATATTCCTCCAATGCTGTAACTAACATTATTCTTCCTCTTGTTGGACAGCTTGATCTTCTGGTTTGATTCCAGTAATTCCATACTGTTCTCTAACCTTAATTTCAACCTCTTCCATAATCTCTTTATGCTCTTTTAGGAAAATCTTAGCATTCTCTCTTCCTTGCCCTATCTTGTCACCTTCATATGCATACCACGCACCACTCTTACTAATAACACCGATATTAGCAGCCAAATCCAGTATATCTCCTTCTCTGGAAATTCCTTGTCCAAACATAATGTCAAACTCCGCTTCTTTGAAAGGAGGTGCTATCTTATTCTTAACAATCTTAACTCTTGTTCTATTTCCAATTACTTCTCCGCCTTGTTTTAATGTCTCAATTCTTCTTACATCTAAACGAATGGAGGAATAAAACTTCAACGCACGTCCACCTGTTGTAGTCTCTGGACTTCCAAACATTACACCAACTTTTTCTCGTAGCTGATTAATAAAAATTACAATACAATTTGATTTACTGATGACAGCAGTTAACTTTCTAAGCGCCTGAGACATAAGTCTCGCCTGTAAACCAACATGAGAATCACCCATGTCTCCATCTATTTCTGCTTTTGGAACTAATGCTGCTACAGAGTCTACAATAACAATATCAATTGCCCCAGAACGTACCATGGTCTCAGTAATCTCTAACGCCTGTTCTCCATTATCCGGTTGAGATATGTATAAATTATCGATATCTACTCCTATATTCTTGGCATAGGCAGGATCTAATGCATGTTCTGCATCAATAAATCCAGCAATACCACCCCTTTTTTGCATCTCTGCAACCATATGTAAAGCTACTGTAGTCTTACCACTTGATTCTGGTCCATATATTTCAACAATTCTTCCCTTAGGTATACCACCCATTCCAAGTGCAATATCTAAACTTAATGAGCCTGTTGGTACAGTTTCCACATTCATGCCAGTACCCGCATCACCAAGTTTCATAACGGAACCTTTACCAAACTGCTTTTCAATATTTGCTAATGCAGCATCCAATGCTTTTAATTTATCTTCTTTTACCATGACAGTCTCCTTTATGCGAACCTATGTTCGTTTTCTTATTATAATATTATTATACATTCGTCTACTTGTCAATCTTTTTATAATATAAAAATAAAATTTGAAATCACATCACTATTTCTTTTTATTAATTATTTAATCACATGATACATGAAGTGGAAATAAGGAAGAATAAAGATTATTCATTTAATCATTTAAAGACATTCGCGGTTAAGGTTGGATATACTGTCCGAACCATTAACCGCTCATACAGAAATACCAGATAGAAGGATTTATCGACTATAAAGCAAACACCGTAAAATACCTTCTGGTTGCTTTCTTAGACATAGAAAGCAGACTTTTGTTACCTGCTGAAATAAAATTGAAAACTTGAAATATCCACTCTTTTTGAAAAACTCGTTCTTTTAGCTCTCCCCTTGCTGAAAAAATTGAAATATTTTCAATGGATGATTCCATGCACCAATGTTGTGATTTAAACTTCACTCTTGTCCTTATTGACTGTACCGGTATATTGGTGCATCTTTGATAAGTACATGAATCTAACTTGATTCAAAGCATACTTAATCGACTTGACTAACTAAAAACTACTTCTACCGACAACCCCTTTTTTTCTGATATGAACTAAATCTTCTATCATACATAAGTAATCAGGTTATACACGTAAAATATTGGGGATTTATTAAAGATTACCGTATTATACAGCCACTAGGCATCTTGGAACGAAAGTTCCGGACATTTCCACTCATACTCCCCAGCCGAACATGACTGAAAGGCATAAAGACAATTATGTAAAGTCAACATGCTTCTTGAATACCTCTTTCGATATCAATTTCACATTTCTTACATATAATACCATATCATTTTTTAAAAATCAACCCTTTTTTACTTTTTTTTACAAAAAAATTAGTACTAATTATCCATTTTATTAATTCCTTAGTAATAGTCTTTGGTTAGAGATACTAAAGAAAGAAATAACGTTACTTATTAATAGAATATATTTAATTTATCTGAACATATTTTTGTAATTGTGACTTTGCATCCGTAAATGTAATGATTTTTTTATGTTAAATTTGTCTCATTTGACCTTAACCTTGCAAGTAACCTTTTTCCCATTACTGCTCTTTACGCTTATCACACAACTCCCTTTTTTCTTAGCAACTATTTTCCCCTTTTTATTAACCGTTGCTATTTTTTTGTTACTGCTAGTCCACGTAAGCTTATCTGTAGCGCTGATTGGAGTCTGTGTAACAACAAGAGTTGTACTCTTTCCTTTCTTCAAGGTTATATTCTTTTTATTTAATTTGAGTTTACTTGTACTTACTTTACTTTTAACAACCTTTATTTTACAGGTGGCTGTTGCACCACTTTTTGTGACAACCTTTACGGTTACATACTTATTTGATGTTTTTACACCTTTTAAGGTGATTGTATTACCTTTTAAAGAAGCTTTTAATATCTTATTGTTTGAAGAAGTAACACTTACAATGGGATCATCTGAATAGGTGGATGATTTTATTGCTAATGCCTTAGTTGTCTTACCTTTTTGAAGATTGAACTTAGTAGCATTTAACTTTATTATCCCTGGCTTTCTTTCTTCCTCTGGATTTTTTTTATTTCCATTGTCTGTGTCATTATCGTTTTTTCCGCTATCTGTTGTTGTAGAATCATCTGTCACCGTTATTTTGCAATATGCTTTTGTATGCAAACTGTTATCGTTACTATATGCGATTGCTTCTATATAGGTTGAACCTTTACCTACCGCCGTAATCAGTCCATCCGATGTAATCTTAGCAACTTTCTCATTTTGGCTTGACCAGTATGGTTCTTTAGTATTCTCTCCACGGGTTGCTTTAATTACCTTTTTATCTCCCTTTTTTATCGTGATAGCAGAATCACTCAAGGAAATAGTGGGGTTAATCACATTTTCTTGAACTTCAACAATATAATAGGCTTCATACCCATTAATCTCACCGATAATCCATGCTGAACCAGCTCCAACTGCTGTAACTAATCCTGTTTTACTTACAGTTGCTACATTAGGCCTATTAGATCTATATGATAACGTATCCGTGGTATTTGATGGAACAATAGTAGGAATGATTTGAAAGGTCTCTCCATTTTTTAATTCCCCAGTTGTCTGATTGAATTGAATGGATTGAGCTTTTATTTCAGCTGGAGTTGTTGGTTCTTTTACTTCGTTTGGATCTGTTACTGTAATAGTCAAATATTCACTTGTAGCATTGGCTATGATTTCTTCTAAATAAGAACATGACGATGCTTTTACTGTAGCAGTACCCGCTTTGAGGGCAACTATATTTCCACTTTTATCCAAACTAATGATTTCGTTATTTGAAACAGTAGACCACTTAAATATATCTGTAGTGTCTTCTGGAGTTACAGTTGCAAAAAGCTGATAACTGTCTCCTATTTTCAAGTTCAGAGAGTATCCAGTATTGGTTTTTAAAACTTTTTCATTCGTATTAATTGTTACGCTTGTCGCTTTCTTTTCATACGGGATCACTTCAAAGTCATAACTTATACTTTGCCCTTTACACGTTGCTGTAATTGTAGCCGTACCGACACCAGAAGCTTTTAACACTCCACTTGTCTTATCATAAGTAATAACCTCTTCTCCTGCTTTATCTGGATTATTTACTATATTAATTAAAGTATCTTGTGTAAGATTCGATGGTACTACTACAAGTGGCATTTCATATTCTGAATACTGATCAATGCGATTTCCCCTACCACTATTAAAACTCGTATTAAAGTTTACTGAACTTGCTCCACTGTAAGATACATCCACGTTAAAAGAGGCTGTAACTCCGCTTCGACTACCAGTAGCAGTAATCGTTGCAGTTTGTGTACCTTCTACATACCCCTTGTACACGGTTAGGATATATTTTCCATCTCTACTTTCTACCTTTGCCAATCTATCCCTTGTAGATGTGAACGTAATTGGTTCATTTGCATTTACTGGATCAGTTTCCAAAATAATTTCACACTCATTTTCTACGTAAGTGTCGAAGGAAAGTGTAGTATCATTAATAACTTTATTGTTACTATCTTTAATTGTAATATTTTTTGAATCTATTATTGATGGATCAATAATATTCACTTTACACACATTACTATCAATATAATTATCAATGTAATCATAAACTTTGAATTTTGTAATATATAATTCATTTTGGCCCACTTTTGTTCCAGTAATAAACAGTCTACCATTCTCTCCATATTCAAACTGTGCAGCTCCTGGTCCTGTAAATGTACGAGTATCAATTACGTGAAATCCTACATAGGAATCCTCTGGACCATATATTACTGGGATTTCTGTTCTCTCATTTAGATTGATAGAGATTTCATCTGGTAAGGTTATGCTAGTAAGTGGAATCCAATCGTGATATACAAATGGATCATTAAATGCTTTCGCATATGCTTCAGCCGGAGAATCTTTATATCCATATATACGAAATACATTTCTTGTATAACTTGAAAATATTCTATTTGCATCAGTTCCGTATTCTAATTCTGTATCTTTGTAAATAACAATTTTCCTTAAAGAGCTACATGCCTGAAAGGAAGAAGTTCTGATTAACTCAACCGAACTTGGTATCTCTATCTCCAATAGATTTTTACATCCCCAAAATGATAACTTTTCTAACAATTTTAATGTATTTGGTAATTCAACCGTTTCAATTACTAGATTACTTTCAAAAGCGCGAGCACCTATTGTAACAACAGGTCTTTCTTCGATATATTCAGGAATAATCATATGTGAGGAAGCTCCATTATATCCTGTAATTGTTATTTCATCATTCTCATCAATTACATAAGATAGTCCGCTTCCTGTTGTATAAGTAGTTGTATTTTCCTCTGCCTGAACTGGAGTATATGTCCCCATAAGCATTACAATACATAATATGTATGCCATTAACTTCTTTAGTCTTTTCATTATACTTCCCCCAAGTATATTTTTCTATCTTTAATAATTCCCCTTATATTATATGGTAATAAAGAAGCACGGTATATTAACCGTGCTCTTTTATTTTATACTTTTAGAGAAGTTCTGTCAATATTTGCCGTTAGATATTATATTTTATATAAAGAGTATCTTCACCTTTTGCAAGGAATCGATTAAATTCTCTATTTTCAATCTTAATTGCTACATTAATATCTGAATGTGTTTTTACAAATCCTTTGCTAAATACAAATTTAAAATCTTCACTAGAGGCATTCATAATCATAATTTTATTGGTCTTAACCAAATAGAATTCATCTTGTTTCTTCGCCCTAGTTCTTCCAATTAATTTGTATTTCCCATTCTCTCTCATCGTATATATTTTTACATTAGTAAGTATAAAGAATAAGAAAATTAAAAACATTCCTACTCCAGCCGCACCAACGACAACTGCCATCATTGGAAATTGATTTGATTCTTTTGTAACCTGCTCAGCTTCCTGATTAACACTTTCAACGGTCTGTGGCTCTTTCGTAACCTCTTCCTCTAAAGTCTCTTCCACTGTTTCTTCCGTAGTAATTACAGGTGTAGGAGTTGGAGTAATAGGTTTTGTCGGAGTTGGTTTTGGTTTGTTTGGAGTAGGGTTATCTGGTGTAGGTGAATCAGGAACATTAGGCATTGGATCTGGCACATCTGGCCTCGTACTTTGTGTACTTACTTTAATTCCTGTATTAGTCTTCTTAGTAATACCTTTTTCTGTATAAGAAACATTTATCTTTGCTTGATTAACTGCAAGATTTTTACCATCAAGAATTTCATAATTAGTTACTACCTGCTGACTCTTATCTGTATAATATGCAGTAACTACCATACCCTTTTTTTCAAAGTTTTCTTTGGCATAATATGATTTTTTGTCTGGCGGTGTTGTTACCTTAATATAAGATAATGCCTTGTTTTCTGAGATAGTGGTGGTTACCTTATTTCCTGCATAGTCAGAAACTGTTACTTTATATGTTACCTCTGCATTAATACTTGTATCTAGCGTAGTGTTGTGCTTATCCTGAATCTGTATCATAGTCTCATTGATATATGCACTCTTTATTCCAGATAATTCATCACTTAATGTAACTTTAGCATTAGCCTTACCGTTTATCCATTCCCCTAATTCTGAATTAACAAGAGGTATATCTTTATCAATCTTTGTAACATCAACTACTTCAGATACTTCATGTCCAGCTGCATCAATAGCCGCCACGTTAAATGTAGCATTTTTCTCCACATCAAATGTAAAGAAGGAAGCTTTACCTACAGTCTTAAATTTTACCTCTTCTCCATTTAATAACATCTTGGAGATTGCACTTGTATCATCTTTTGCAGTAACCTTTATTGTAACTGTTTGATTGGTCCAATCCGTTGGATTTCCTTCTACCATTAGGCTAGGGGAATCAAAATCCATTGTTGTTACAACTATCGCATTAGAACTTGTTGAATTTTCCACAATATCATCGGTCACTACTCGATAAGTACCATTTTCTCTTGCTCGAAATAATACCTTTACCATTTCATTGTTTCCGCCAACTACTTTGTCATTTACAACATTTGTCGTTTTGCTGAAAAACTGCTTATTTACTGCTAATCTAAGTTTATTAGTAAAGTTTTGGATAAAGCTACCTTCATAAGTATTAAGCTTTTCTTCATCTTTAACATAAGCTTGCTTTTCAAAGTCAATTCCAGTGTCTTTCCATTCGCCGCTTTCTTCTAAGCGTTGAAGCTTAATGGAATTCAATCCACTTTCACTATCCTTTGCATAAGCATAAATTTCATATCCATTTTCTTCTGATGCCCATTGCTCAGTTTCTACATTTACTACTAGTGTTGGATTAACTGGATCGATATTTGGTACTTCTAGCGCTTCTTCATCCTTCATTTCATTATAATTTCCTACACTATCAAGCGCACTCACTTTATAAAATCCGTTAATATGAGTTAAGTAATTTGCAGATAGCAAATCTTTTTCGCCCGAAAAATATTGGATGTATATCTCATTAAAATCATTATTTTCATCCAGCTCCATGACAGAAAGTGACTTTAATCCCGAATCCATATCTTGACCTGCTGCAGTTAGTTCCACTCCTGTAGCTTCATTAACCCATTCCTCTGTATTTGGTGTAATTCCAAGAGAATTTCCATCCGGTGGATTATCATCAATGTTATCTACATAGATCACATCTGTTGAGTACGTGATGTTCTTTACTCTATCATAAACAGCTAAACGATAATAACCATTCTGTTTTACAACCATATTTACCTTTTCTAAAGTGGTTTCACCTAAATATGTGTAGGTGCTTTCGTTTATCCATTCATCTGTTCCATTTTCACTTCTTTCTAATACGAATTGTAAAAGTCCAGATTCTTCATCTTGGCCTTCACATTCAAAGATAACACCAGTTTCAGAATTTACCCAATCGTTCGTTAACTTTGTAAATCTAGCAACAACAGGTTTAATCATATCTACTTTAATATCTGTTGTTCCTACTTCTGAATCATTTCCAGCTACGTCCGTTGCATAATACTCAAATGTATTGATACCAGTCTTAAATGGTCCATATTCTTTAACATATATTTTGGATTTTTCTTCATTTACAGATGTATCGTTATTACAAGTAAGGGTGCCAACTCCACTTGCTTCATCTGTTGCAGTAACCTTTAATCTAACATCATCTTTATACCAACCACCTGATGTATCTGAATATCCTTCTCCGCCTATAATCTCTGCTGATACAATTGGTTTGATTTTATCGATTATATCTATAATAATTATACCTGGGAATGGTTTCTTTGGATCAGTCGGATCCAATGGATTGGTTGGATCAACTACTTCACTTCCACCTTGACTCTTATCAGATGTCATTTCGTAACCTACCATATCTACCGCTTTTACTCGATAGTAGCCATTTTCTTCAATGGGAAAATCGTATGTTTGTCTTGTGTTTTCTCCATTGAAATTTGTTGTGAGATAATCACTCCATGAACCTGATTCGTATTTTTGTACTACGAGTTTTGCTAAGCCAGACATCTTATCAGTTGCCCCTGCGGTTAAAGTAACACTACTATTGGTCCATTTTTGTGTATCCGCACTTGCAGTTACATCAATTGGAGTTGTACTATCAATTTTTATAATACTTTGTCCATCATCAGAATAATTTCCTGCATAATCAAGAGCATTGTAATCTACTGTTGTAACACCCTCATCATCTATTAGTTCTTTATGGATATATTGAAATACCTCTGCTGAATCAAATTCTTTATTTGTTTTTATTCCTCCCATTTTAAGATAAAGATTCTTAAGACCACTTACACCATACTCTTTGACTAAAAGTTTTAGTGTCATTTTATGTTTAAACCAACCATTTGAGGACTTATCACCAATTTCCTCTGGAGTAATAACTGGTTTTTCTTTATCAATTTTATTAATTACAAACTCATTTCCACTAATGGTTTCATAACCTACTCTATCAACTGCTTTGAAACGATAGGTTCCATTTTCTTTAATGGCTGCCTGCTTTGTAACTAAGGTTGTCTCATAGGAAGCACTTACTTGTGTGTAATCTTTCCACTCACCTGTTTCCTCATTCTTTCTTTGAACAATAAACTTACTCATTCCAGATAGTAAGTCTCTTGCAGACATAGTTACTGTAATATCTTTGTTGGTCCATGAATCTTGATTATTAGACCAACTTAAATCAATCGGAGCTGATGCATCTACATAAACCTCTGTATTCCCTGTTGCAGATGAATTTCCAGCATGATCCGTTGCTTTGTATCGATAATTATTTACACCTTCTTTTTGTGTCTGTAATTGGACTATAGAGTTAGTTGTTAAAAGTCCATTATACTCTAGTTCTTTTAAGCCACTCACACCTTCATCTGTTGCTGTAATGGTTATAGTAGCTGAACCTCTATACCATTTATCAACTGGTGGACCTTCATTTCCCTTTACTGTTGCAACAATAGTTGGTGCTTCCTTGTCAATCTTAGTGATATGGATTGTTTGATCGGATGTTTTACTATATCCAACTAAATCCTCTGCTTTAACACGATAGTATCCGTTTTTACTTGCTAATACTGTTTTCGTTTGAGGGCTCGTTACCCCCTCAAAAGTAAATTCTTGATACTTTGTCCATTTTGCATTATCACTTGAATATTCTACTTCCATTCTTTTCAAACCTGAATATTTGTCAGTACCAGTGATTGAAAGAGAAACATCTTTGTTTGTAAAAAAAGATGCTCCACCTGCAATCGAAACCGTAGGACTTGATTTATCTACACTTAGCGAAATAGTTTGTGAATTTGTATTTCCAGCATTATCAGAAGCTTCATATTTGTATGATGTTGTTCCTTCTGGCACACTTACTTTATAGCCATTTGATTTTCCCTCATTATTAACTTTAAAACTTGCAACTCCACTTTCACTATCTGACACATTAAATGTTACCGAAGTATCTCCTTTGTACCATCCATTTGTATCTTTTTGTGAAGGTGTTGCACTTATTGTTGGAGCTGTTCCATCAACATTTACGGTTGCACTTTTATCTCCTGTTGAATTTCCTGCTACATCCTCCGCAGAATATGTAATATTATTAACCCCACTTGCTAATGTAAAAGTATAAGGATTTGATCTTGGAGCTCCATTTACCGTTAACGTCTTAACGTCACTCTCCTTATCCTCTGCCGTTATCGTTACAGTTGTATTTAATGGATACCAGTTATTGGTTGGGTTACCATTTACAGCAAGTGTAACTGTTGGTGGAGTGTTATCTTCCACAATGTCTACCTTGTCATCATAATAGTAGTAATAAGTTACATTTCCCATAACATTTCCAACCGCTGCTGATCCTCCCTCATCACCAACTAGCTGAATTGATTCACAAAGGAAATTAATTGAATTATATTCGTCAATGGAATAGATATACGTGAATTTTCCCGAATCCTGTGACTTAACTTTACCTACCAAGCCGCTAGCCTTTCCTCTAAGATAGAATAAACCATTATCTCCACCTCCATGATTGTAATTATCTACATTATTATAGTTAGTATCCTTTTTAAATTGCCAAATATCTAATTTTTCGGATGCAAAACCAGACGAATGTTCCATTAACCATGAAAGCTTCACCTTCGTTCCCTTTGGTACATAAACCTTTCCATTTATTGTTTTAGCTTTTACTTTTTTACCCTTTTTATCTACGTAGCTAATACTTGGCGAAACTTCCTTATACTTTGCAACATTACAATAGGACGATTTTCTCCAATCTGACACATGCCACCCATAATCAATATTAGTATCGTTATAATTTTTTGCATTTGCTGCATAAACTTGCAATGGTGTAGATACCTGCAAAAATATAGTAAGTATTAGCATCCATGCTAAGCTTTCTTTCAATTTTTGTTGAAAATTAAAAGCAGCTAAGCGATTATATTTTTTCTTTTTCATTCTTTACTCCTTTTTTACCTAACTTTGTGCATTATAAAAGATTAGACGATTCCTCTATTCTAAAAATACACTTTAATTCTTACGTCTTTTTAATTTGGAAGTTGTTACATGAGACTAACAAAGCTTTAGATTTCAGCCTTGTAATTATAGATTGATTTGAAATGCATGCATTGTTAATACATGCAATAATAGACCTAAATATCTAAGAAATAAATATTTACAAAACCTCTTTTAATACTAAAATCATCCCCTATTCATTTATAATATAAAAACTGGATATTTTGGCTGAAACGCCTAAAAAGAAATAAACGAAAAAGTGTAATTGAAATTTAACACTTTTGTATTTTTATGTTATCACATATTCCTTTAAATTGCAAACATATGTTATAATTTTTATATAGAACCTGATTATCTACCACTATTTGCAGTTCATTCCTATTAGAAAAATACACAAACTTTATCTTTAACAATATTATCTTTGAAAGGATACTTAATATGAATCAATTAATATTTTTTCTTATTCTTTACTTTTGTCTTATCAACATCGTTGGACTTTCTTTCATGAGGATTGACAAACAAAAAGCAAGGAGGCATCAGTGGAGAATTTCTGAGAAAACATTCTTTATAATCGCTATTGTTGGTGGAAGTTTAGGTTCCTTGTGTGGAATGTATTTGTTTCGCCACAAAACGAAGCACAAAGCTTTTGTACTCGGCATCCCTTTGATTTTGATTTTACACATAGCAATTCTCTTTTTTATCCTATATAAACAATATATGTAATTCAACAAAGTGCCTGAATTTAGATATATGCTTTTATCATAAAAGAAAATGAAAGACAGTATAAAATCTATCTTTCATTTTCTTTTATAAGTAAGGATAATACACTCTATATTCTTTACATTACTCTTGTTCTTTCTTTTTTAATACAAGTGCTATTTCTAACTCTTCGAGCTGTTTTTCATCTACTACATCTGGAGCTTCGGTCATTAAGCAGGAAGCATCCTTAATCTTTGGAAATGCTATCACGTCTCTGATACTTTCTTCTTTTGCCATAAGCATAATTAGACGGTCTAAACCATATGCCAAACCAGCATGAGGAGGTACTCCGTATTTAAATGCATTTAGCAAGAAACCAAAACGTTCATAGGCTTCTTCTTTTGTAAATCCAAGAAGTTCAAACATTTTTTCCTGCACATCATTCTGATAGATTCTTACACTACCACCACCAATTTCGGTACCATTTAACACGATGTCATATGCCTTTGCACGTGCCTTTTCTGGCGCTGTTTCTAATAATTCCAAGTCTTCTTCCATCGGCATAGTAAACGGATGATGCATGGCTACGAATCGTTTTTGCTCTTCTGACCACTCAAATAGTGGGAATTCAGTTACCCATAGGAAATTATATTTATCTTGATCAATCAATTCTAAATTCTTTGCTATTTCTAATCTTAAATTACCTAAAACGTCATAGACAACTTTATCAACATCTGCGGCGAATAGTAGCAAGTCACCATTTTCCGCACCCATACTAGTAGCTAAATTCTTTAACTCTTCTTCTGTCATGAATTTTGAAAAAGAAGATTTGTAGCTTCCATCTTCGCCAATGCAAAGATATGCAAGTCCTTTTGCCCCAAAATCTTTGGCGAAAGCAACCAAGGCATCAATTTTTTTACGAGGCATAGCACCTTGCCCTTTGACATTAATACCTCTTACAGAACCACCATTTTCCAATGCCCCTGTAAACACACCAAATCCACAGCCCTTTACTACATCAGATACATTCTTTAGTTCCATACCAAAACGAGTATCTGGTTTATCAGAACCATAGCGATCCATTGCCTCTTGCCATGTCATTCTTTGAATTGGAAGGGCTACATCAATACCAATTGTTTCTTTAAAAAGCTTTTGCAATAATTTTTCATTTACATCAATAACATCATCGATATCTACAAAAGATAACTCCATATCGATTTGTGTAAACTCAGGTTGTCTATCTGCTCTTAAATCTTCATCACGAAAACACTTTGCTATTTGAAAATATCGATCATATCCTGAACACATAAGTAACTGCTTAAACAACTGCGGTGACTGTGGTAAAGCGTAGAAATTTCCAGGGTGAACACGGCTTGGTACGAGATAGTCTCTTGCACCTTCTGGTGTACTTTTTTGCAAAATAGGAGTTTCAATTTCTAAAAATCCCTCTTCTGCCAAAAAGGTGCGAACAATTGTAGCCGCTTGACTTCTAAGTATTAGATTTCTTTGGATGTCTGGTCTTCTTAAGTCCAAATATCGATATTTTAATCTAAGTTCTTCTTTTGTTTTAGAGCCTTCTTCAATTGGAAATGGTGGCGTTTGTGCTTCTGATAACACAGTAAGCTTTGTTGCTCTAATTTCGATATCCCCTGTCGCAAGATTTTCATTCACAGCTCCTGTACGTGCTACTACCTTTCCCACTACTGCTATTACGAATTCACTTCTTAGTTTTTCTGCTTTTGCAAATCCCTCTGCTTTTACATCTGCTTCTTCAAATATAATTTGCAAAATACCTGAGCGATCGCGAAGATCAACAAAAATAATACCACCTTTATTTCTACTTTTTTGCACCCAGCCCATAACGGTAACTTCTTCTCCGATATTAGCATTCGTTATCTCTGTACATCTATGGGTTCTGTGTAACCCTTTCATTGACTCTGCCATAATTTCCTCCATCTTTTCCACTGTTATCTTAGATTCACCATTCTAATTTCACGAAATAGTCCTTTTACTAAGCTATTCATTACTTTGGCTTATTATATAGGATGCAATCTGATTTAACGCAAGTTCAGTCTGTTCTCCAGACTCCATATTTTTTACCCTAGCTTGATTTTCTTCTAGCTCTTGGGAACCTATGATAACTGTGTATTTTGCCCCTAACTTATTCGCATATTTCATTTGTGCTTTTACACTACGATCCATATAATCTGTTTCTACAATTATACCACTTCTTCTTACTTCATTCACTAACTGATATGCTTTTGCTTTTGCTTCTTTACCAAGAATACCGACATAGAGCTGAACACTTTTTTTGGGCTCCAGTTCCACTCCTTCTTTTTCTAAAAAGTAAAGGATTCGTTCAATCCCCATTCCAAAACCAACCGATGGAATATCTTGTTTTTCGTCAATCTCGTGAATCAAACCATCATAGCGTCCTCCACCACATAAAGTAAAGCCCTCCAAATTAACGAATTCAAATACTGTCTTTGTATAATAATCAAGTCCACGAACGATTCCAGTATCAATTTCAAAAGGGATATTTAACTCTTTTAATAAATACTGTAGTTCCTCCCAGTGTTTGCTACATTCTTCATCTAAATATTCAATCGTTCTAGGCGCATCTTTTACAATTTCTTTGCAAGTCTCAACCTTACAATCTAGAACACGAAGAGGATTTTTTTGCATTCTTTCTTTACAAGTTGGACATAATTTATCCTCATGCTTTTTTAAGTATAAAAGCAAAGCTTCGTTATATGTTTTTCTACACTCAGAACAACCAATACTATTAATATGAAGCTTAGCATCCTTTAAACCTAATTTATTAATTAAAGTCGTAATCAAAGTAATTAGTTCAACTTCTGCAAGTGGTGACTTAGAACCAACAAATTCAACCCCGAACTGATGGTGTTGTCTTAATCTTCCACTTTGAGGTTTTTCATAGCGAAATGCTGGTGTAATATAGAACAATTTCGTTGGTCCAGGCTCCGCATACATGTTGTTCTCAAGATAGGCACGCATAACAGAAGCGGTTCCTTCTGGCTTTAAGGTAATGCTTCGATCTCCTTTATCAAGAAAAGTATACATCTCTTTTTGTACTACATCTGTTGTCTCTCCCACACCTCTTTGAAATAAAACAGTATGTTCAAACATTGGCGTTATAATTTCACTCATATTATAAGTAACAGCAAGCTCTCTTGCCATTTTCTCAACAACACTTCGTTTGTGCATATTTTCGCCAAACCAATCTTGGACACCTCTTGGGGCCTGTGTAATCATAATAATCTCCTCCATATTATCTATCTTTGTAAAACTTCACTATCCTAAATATCATATAAACTTAAACTATTTTCACTATTTACAACACGCATAAAAGCTAGAAAAACTTCCATATCAAAATTTTTTACTTCTTCAATCATGAGTTCTACAGCTACATCTACATCAAATGCAGAGCGGTATGGCCGATCTGAAATTAGAGCAGCAAATACATCACATACTCTCAAAATTCTTGCACCAATGGGAATATCGGATTCTTTTAAATTATCTGGATACCCAGAACCATCAAAATTCTCATGATGATATAAAACAGCTTTTGATACAAAATCAGAATACCCTTTTTTCTTTAGTATTTCATAACCATATATGGAGTGCATTTGAATGTATTTCATTTCTTCAATGGCTAGCGTATTTTCATCTCTACCATATAGATAGTCTGATAATCTTAGCTTTCCTATATCATGAAGCATACCAGCCTGAGCAAGCTCATAACATATTTCATCTTTTAAATGTAATTCTTTGGCAATGTGATAAGCCAAATTACTCACGCACATACCATGAACAAGATTATAATACATGTCATAATTAATAATCTCTTCCTTTTTAAGTGGTATGGATGCTTTCTTCATTATCTTCTCCTTATCTAAGTCAAAAATTGACAGTAGAGCCATTGGTTCAATACTATCTAAAAGTTAGCAGACAAAAAACTTCTTTTTCTCTCTATCATCTCATCAATTCTATTAATATAATTATCAACATCTTTTACATTCTCAATCCGCTCAATGCGATAACCATCTGGAAATACAATTTTTGTGGAAGCTCCTGCACCCAGAGCAATAATGGTTTGCTTTTCTTCCATAATTAATATATTGTATATTCCTTCTTTGCCTGGTTTTGCATAACCAACATTTTCAAGATTTCCAGCCATATTTTGCTGACGGTACAAATAATAAGGAGTAGCATCAATTTTATTTGCATATTCTCGTGTTAAATCTATAATTTCACTATTATTTGTTATTTCGTATTGTTGATAATTTTCCTTAAACATATTTAGTCTTGCCGCTCTTTTAATTGCAAGGGAGTGTACGGTAATACTATCTGGATTCAATGCAACAATTTCCTCCATGGTATGCCTTACCATTTGTTTATCTTCGCCTGGTAATCCCACAATCAAATCCATATTGATATTATCAAGACCAACTTCTCTTGCCATTTGATAAGCTTCATGAATCTGTGTTACAGTATGTTTTCTTCCAATTAAATCTAATGTCTGTTGATTCATTGTTTGGGGATTAATTGAGATACGGCTAACGTTATTCTCTTTTAAAACTTTAAATTTATCTAGCGTTACACTATCTGGACGTCCCGCTTCGACCGTCAATTCACACAAATGTGAATAATCAAAGGAGGAGGCTAATTTCTTTAATAGGCGATCTAGTTGGTTTGCATTTAAGGTGGTCGGAGTTCCTCCGCCAATGTATATCGTATTTAAGATTTTATTTTGAAATGCTTTGGCCGTAAATTCGATTTCTTTACACAAAGCATCTAAGTATTCATCGACTCTTTTTTCCCACATAACGATTGGATAAGAGGTAAAGGAACAATAAAGGCAAGTCGTAGGACAAAACGGAATCCCGATATAGATACTATATCCTTCTTTATAGTCTATTTTTTCAAGTACCTTTAGTTCTCTTTTTGCAATATCAATACTTAGCTCAATCTTCTCATCAGTGGCAAGATAGGTTTCTTTCATATAGGTTCTTATCTCGTCATTTGAATAGCCTTGTTCCATTAAGGAAACTGGTATTTTCGTTGGTCGAATCCCCGTAAGCGTTCCCCAAGGAAGTACGCGCTTTGTAAATTCACTTAATAAGTTATATAAAAGATGTTTTACTATATTCTTATCCTTTACTCTATCATCTGGTGTTAAATTTGCTTTTCCTTCAACCAGATTACTACTATCCATATGATATATTTTAATTTCAATGCAGTTTTCGATATAAAACACATGAATCACTGCCTCTATCTGTGTTTTTTCATCTAATTTCGAATCTTCGTCAATGCTTTTTGTCTGCACCTCGTCCTTTGGATAAAAAGCCTTTACAAGGGAAAATATATCATATTCAAACTCTCTTTTATTTTGTTGTATCTTTATCATTTATTCTTTTATTTAGCCTATCTAATATATGGGTTAAAATTCCTTTCATGAATGATGCTTGTCTCACCTTCGTGGCCTGGATATACAATTATTTCATCCTCTAGCACCATTAACTTTTCCTTTATACTATGAACTAAAGTAGACATGCTGCCTGTAGGAAAATCTGTTCTACCAACAGATTCTTCAAATAATGTATCTCCACTAAGCATCAATTTTTCTTTTATAAACAAATAACAAACGCCTCCTGCTGTATGGCCAGGCGTATGCAAAACTTTCACCTTCGTATGAAGTAAATCCAATACTTCACCATCTTTTACAAATCGATCTGCTTTTACAATACATGGCTCTCCTCCCATTCCTATGGAAAGATTCAAGGATGGATCTGCAAGAATTTGATTTTCGGCCTCATGTGCAACAATTGGTACTTGATATATGTCACGTAATTCATTTGCAGCCAAAATATGATCAAAATGTCCATGTGTAAGCAATATTGCTTGTAAATTAAGATTTTTTTCATCTATCAATTGCTCTATCATTTTTGCATTATCTGCTGGATCAACTATGATAACTTCACTCGTCTCATCGTTGTAGATCAGATAACAATTGGTTCTTACCATACCAAGCTGGTATTTTTCCACTATAATTGCCATAATCTCCTCCTGTTATCGTTGCTAGTACTGCCTTATCCCGTTGTTCTTTCAATGTCAAGAACCGATTCTACACGACGTAGTTTATCAATGATTCGATTTAATTCATCTCGTCCGTGAATTTCAAAGGCAATGGAAATACTGGCTGTTCCTTGTTTGCTTGTTCGACAGTTCATAGATGTAACATCTGTCTTTGTTTCGGTAAATATCTTCGATATATCCACTAAAATGCCCGTTCTATTATTTGCAAATATCATAATTTCAGCTGTATACATCTCACTGCCCGTCGCATTTTCTGCCTGCTGCCACTCCGCATCAATCAAACGTACTCTTTCTCCATCTGATAAATTAATAATATTGATACAGTCTGTTCTATGAATTGAAACGCCTCTACCTCTGGTTATAAATCCAACAATTTCATCACCTGGTACGGGACTACAGCATTTTGAAAAACGAACTGCAACATCATGGATACCCTTTACAACGATACCCCCCTTTGATTTCACAACTCGAATCTTTTCTTTGCTTTCTGTTACACTATCTAAAACTTCAGAATCTGATATTGCCTTTTTATGCGTTTTATCATACTCTTCAACAAGTTTATTAATGACTTGCCCTTCTTTTAATCCACCGTGGCCAATCGCCGCATTTACAGAATCCCAATCCTTAAAGCCGTACTTTCTCATAATAACTGTCATATATTCAGGCTTTAAAATATCTGATAACGTAATGCTCTTCGTCTTACAATACTGAATGAGCATTTCCTTTCCTTTTACAATATTATCCTCTTTTAACTCGTTCTTAAACCACTGATTGATCTTGCTTTTTGCTTGTGTACTTTTAACAATATTTAACCAATCTCTACTAGGACCTTTTGAATTTTGTGATGTTAAAATTTCGACTCTGTCACCATTTTGAAGAACATAATCAATGGTTACTAATTTTCCATTTACTCTTGCTCCCACCATCTTATTGCCTACCGCACTATGAATGCTGTATGCAAAATCGATTGGAGTAGAGCCGTTTGGTAAATTCTTTACATCTCCTGAAGGAGTAAAGCAATATACATTCTCTGAAAAAATATCAAAATCACTTTTAATCAGACTCATAAACTCTTTGTTGTCAGACATATCCTTTTGCCATTCAAGAATCTGCCTTAACCAGCTAAGTTTAGCCGCCTCTTGCTCTTCTACATGCTTGCCGTCAGATGCTTCTTTATATTTCCAGTGTGCCGCAATACCATATTCCGCTGTTCGATGCATCTCAAAGGTACGAATCTGAATTTCAAAAGGATGACCATTTGGTCCAATTAAAGTAGTATGCAAGGATTGATACATATTAGGCTTTGGCATCGCAATATAATCCTTAAAACGCCCTGGTATCGGTTTGTATAACTCATGAATGATTCCAAGTGCCGCATAGCAATCCTTTACCGTTT
Source organism: Candidatus Galacturonatibacter soehngenii (assembly GCF_008830185.1). GTDB lineage: Bacteria > Bacillota > Clostridia > Lachnospirales > Lachnospiraceae > Lachnotalea > Lachnotalea soehngenii. Next base: position 30,403 of record NZ_WAGX01000004.1, on the reverse strand, counting down.
CTACAATAATGCGTACTGCAAAAAGATCATATATCTGGTCTATCGTCTTATCTTGATTGACCATTTTTTTATAAATGCTAAAAAAATGCTTAATTCTTCCATCAATCTTTGCTTCTATTCCAGCATTATCGATATGACTTTTAACCTCGTCGACAATATTTTGAACAAATAACTCTCGCTCACTTTTCCTTAAGTTAATTTTCTCAACCAGATCATAGTACACTTGAGGTTCTAAATACTTTAAGGATAGATCATCAAGCTCTGTCTTAATTTTTGAAATACCAAGTCTTTGTGCAATTGGAGCATAAATATCCATGGTTTCTCTAGCAATCTCTATCTGCTTCTCAGGCCTCATGTATTTTAGCGTTCTCATATTATGAAGTCTGTCGGCTAACTTGATAAGAATAACACGTATATCTTTTGCCATTGCCAAAAACATTTTACGAAGATTTTCTGCTTGCACCTCTACCTTATCCATAGAATAAGATAATTGACCTAACTTGGTTACACCATCTACTAACAATGCCACTTCTTCACTGAATTCTTCTATAATTTCGTCTGCGGTCATAACCGTATCTTCCACTACATCATGAAGAAGCCCTGCAACAATCGTTTCTTTATCAAGTTCTAATTCAGCCAGTATAATTGCAACACAAAGAGGGTGAATGATATATGGTTCACCTGATTTTCTAACTTGCCCATCATGAGCAGTTTTGGCAATATTGTATGCTTTCTCAATTAAAGAAATATCTGTTGAAGGATGATATTTTCTGACACTATCAATCAATTCTTTATATAGAACATCAGGACTGGTAAAATCTGCCGGTGCCTTCACATTACTATCATCCACTTTTACTTCCTGCAATTTACTCATTATCTGTTTTCCTTGTTCATTCGACATATATTCACCATCTTAGTCTTTACATTTGATTCTTATTATAATTTTTTTTGTCTTTATGTGCAATAGTAAATTCAAAAAATAGGTAACTATGGAAATTCTTCCGATAATCACCTACTTCTTATTCTTGATATAAACTAATCTAATTCTATGAAACGAGTCTATTTACCTGAATATCGTATTACAGATTCAACATTATATCCTTGTAATTTGTCTCTACCTTTTAAGCCTTCTAACTCCATTAAAAATACTATTTTTACTACTTCTCCACCTAATTCTTCAATTAAAGAAACAATTGCTTCAATGGTTCCGCCTGTTGCCATTAGGTCATCTATAATAATAACCTTTTGACCTGGTTTGATTGAATCTCTATGCATTTCAATTATGGCAGTACCATATTCTAAGTCGTATTCCTTTTCGATTGTTTCGCAAGGAAGTTTTCCTTTTTTTCTAACAGGAATAAATGCTTTTCTTAAATTATACGCAATCGGAACGCCAAATATAAAACCTCTGGATTCTGGTCCAACGATTACATCACAATCTACATCCTTTATTAATTCTTGCATCGAATCAATGGCTAAATGTAAGCCTTCCGCATCCTGTAATACGGACGTAACATCTCGAAAGATAATACCTTCTTCTGGAAAATCAGGTATACTTCTTACGTATTCTTCAATCTTTTTCATCTAACAAATCTCCATTTCTATTTATAATAGAACCTATTCAAAATGTAATCTTTTTGTTCTATTATTATTACAGCTTTATTTTCTATCATTTTTATGAAGTCATAAGACAAAACTGTAACCAATTTAAAACTCATACCGATTCATTATATCATTTTTAATAGTACCATGCAATAAAAAAATGGAGATTACTCTATTAGTCATTGTTATTTTAAAGACTTTGGTTTAACAAGTAGTTTAATTTTATCTTTTCGCTTACTCTTCTTCGGGAATTTCTTCTTCTCCAATATCTTCTTTTGGTTCTTCAAGACCATCTATTACAATCCCATTCTTTTTTGCATAATCCCATAATGCCGCATGAATGGCTTCTTCTGCTAACAAAGAACAATGTACTTTCACTGGTGGAAGGCCGTCCAAAGCCTCCATTACTGCTTTATTGGTTACTAACATAGCTTCTTTAATTGTTTTACCCTTAACCAATTCTGTTGCCATACTACTTGTTGCTACAGCAGCACCACAACCAAATGTCTTAAACTTTACATCTTCAATCACGTCACCCTCTATTTTAAGAAATACACGCATAATATCTCCGCATTTTGCATTTCCTACCGTACCTACTCCACTTGCATCCTCAATCTCACCCATGTTTCTTGGGTTTTTAAAATGGTCCATTACTTTTTCTGTATACATAAAATCGCCTCTTTCTTTTTATAAACTACTTGTTTTGATTTTTTAAAAAATCTTCATATAATGGTGACATATTTCTAAGCCTATTTACTATATCTTTTAGTTGCTTCACTACAAAATCTAACTGCTCTTTGGTTGTAGAATGGCTTAATGTCATTCTTAATGAGCCATGCGCTATTTCGTGTGGAAGACCAATTGCCAGTAATACATGAGATGGATCTAGGGAACCTGAAGTACATGCTGATCCACTTGATGCACAAATACCTTCCATATCAAGTGAAATAAGCAATGACTCTCCTTCTATAAAACGAAAACAAAAGTTAACATTGTTTGGCAATCTCTTGGTCCGATGTCCATTCAATCGTACATAGTCAATATTTTTTTCAATCTGGTCAATTAAATAGTCTCTATTCTCAATTAAATATTTTGTTCTTTCTTCTAACTGTTCGTATGCAATCTTTGCTGCTGCTCCAAGTCCTACAATACCAGGAACATTTTCCGTTCCAGCTCTTCTTTGTCTTTCTTGCGCTCCACCATGAATAAAGGCCTTAAGTTTAATATTCTTTCTTACATATAAAAATCCAACGCCCTTAGGTCCATTTACTTTATGACCACTTGCACTTAGTAGATCAATATTCATTTCATTTACATCGATTGGAACATGACCAAATGCTTGAACTGCATCTGTATGAAATATGACATCATGTCTTTTGGCTATTTCACCAATTTCCTTAATCGGCTGAATGGTCCCAATTTCATTATTCGCAAACATAATCGTAATTAAAATCGTATCTTTACGTATGCTTTTTTCTAATTCATTCAAATCAACTAGTCCATCTTCGTCTACATTTAAATAAGTTATTTCATATCCTTGTTTTTCTAAGTATTCGCACGTATGCAGTACCGCATGATGTTCAATCTTGGAAGTAATAATATGTTTTCCTTTTTCCTTATAAGATTCTGCTATTCCTTTAATTGCCCAATTATCACTTTCTGTTCCGCCATTGGTAAAATAAATTTCTCTATCTAATGCGCCAATTGCACCTGAAACTCTTTCTCTTGCTAGATTAATAGCTTTTTTACTTTCAGAAGCTATGCTATAAACACTGGATGGATTCCCATAATAATCTACAAAATATGGTTGCATCTCTTCAAATACTGCTTTGTCTAACTGCGTTGTAGCTGCATTATCCAAATATATAATTTCATTCATAAATTTACCTCCTAAAATTGAATCACGCTTCTATTTCCTAGTATTTTACTAGGATTAATTATATTTGAATATACCATTTGATTTTCTACTTGTCAACTAGGAAATGGTTAATCTTCATATACATTATACATCAAATCTGATAGATTAAAACTTTTTTTGAAGAACTTTGTAATTTTTTTATAAATCTATTGACATAATCAGTTCAATCATGTATATTCAATTCATAGTTATCCGATATGATTTACGACATTTTTCCATCCTAGTTCAAACCATCTATTTATTGTAGAAATAAGTTATACACACTAAGAAAGAAATGAGGTAATTACTATGAGTTCAATTAACGAAAGACCTTTAAAATTTGAAACCAAACAATTACATGTAGGTCAGGAATCACCAGATCCAGCAACAGATGCCAGAGCTGTACCAATTTACCAAACTTCTTCCTATGTATTTCATAACAGTGATCATGCTGCTGCTCGTTTTAGCCTAGCAGATGCTGGTAACATCTATGGAAGACTTACCAATCCAACCCAGGATGCTTTTGAAAAAAGAATTGCTTCCTTAGAAGGTGGAATTGCTGCTTTAGCACTTGCTTCAGGGGCTGCTGCCGTTACCTATGCACTACAATCACTTGCACATTCTGGTGATCACATTATTTCTTCCAAGTATATTTATGGTGGCTCTTATAATCTATTAGAACATACTTTTTCAGATTTTGGTATTTCTACTACCTTTGTCGACCCTGATAAAGAAAACAGCTTCGAAGAAGCAATTCGTGAAAATACCAAGGCTATTTTCATTGAAAGTATTGGAAACCCAAATGCTAATTTGGTTGATATTGAAAAAATCGCTAAAATTGCACACGATCATAAAATTCCGCTTGTTGTAGATAATACATTTGCAACTCCTTATCTGTTACGCCCAATTGAATACGGTGCTGACATAGTCGTTCACTCTGCAACAAAGTACATTGGTGGACATGGTACTGCACTTGGTGGTGTTATCATTGATAGCGGTAAATTTGACTGGATTCACTCTGGAAAGTTTCCACACCTTGTTGAACCAAATCCTAGCTATCATGGCATTAGTTTTGCAAAAGATGTCGGCGCAGCTGCTTATATCACAAGCATTCGTGCTCTCTTGCTTAGAGATACAGGTGCTTCGATTGCTCCATTACACTCTTTCCTTTTCCTTCAAGGTCTTGAAACCTTATCATTAAGGCTAGAGCGCCATGTGGAAAATGCACTTAAGATTGTTGATTATCTAAGTAAACATCCAAAGGTGGAATCCGTAAATCATCCATCCATTGCTGGAAATAAATACAATGAATTATACAAACAGTACTTTCCAAATGGTGGAATTGCTATTTTTACGTTTGATATTAAAGGCGGAGAACAGGAAGCAAAAGACTTCATTGACAAATTACAGATTTTCTCGTTACTTGCAAATGTTGCAGACGTAAAATCATTAGTGATTCACCCTTATACTACAACTCACGCTCAACTTAACGAAGAAGAACTTAAAAATGTAGATATTAAGCCAAATACAATTCGTCTTTCCATCGGAACAGAACACATTGATGATTTGCTATTTGATCTAGAAGAGGCGTTTCATTAATTGCATGACAAAACCGTAGGCTCTGTCTACGGTTTTACTTCTAACAAAGATGTATTGGCATTTATCAAAATACCTGTCACATAACGATTACTTGTTATGGACTTTTTCGTTGTTGTAAATAAATCGCTATGATCCATAATATTTATAGCAACAAAATGATGTGTTATCACTTCATTCGTCAAAATTAATTATTTCTTTTGTTCCATCATTAAAATGATAGTTCTATTTTATCATGAACCAATCATTCGTCAAGAAATTTATAAATAAAATAAAAAAATAAGAAGGTGATATTATGAAAATTTCAACAAAAGGACGTTATGCTTTAAGGCTTATGCTTGATTTGGCTTTATATGAAGATGAAGGATATGTAAAAATAAAGGACATTGCAAAAAGACAGGACTTGTCAGACAAATATTTAGAACAAATCATTACAATCTTAAGTCGTGCCGGATATGTAAAAAGTATTCGAGGCGCATCGGGCGGCTATAAACTTGCTAAACTACCCGCGGAATATACAGTTGGTATGATTTTAAGATTAACAGAAGGAAGTCTTGCACCTGTATCATGCCTAGACGGTGATGTCAGCGAATGTGCCCGTTATGATAATTGTGCTACTTTAGAAGTGTGGAAACGCTTAAACGATGCAATCAACGAAGTAGTAGATAATATTACACTCGCAGATTTAATGGAAATACAAACAGAAAAAAATCAACTAAATTTTGTTATCTAGGTAATAAATAATCTTATTTTCTTATCGCCAGTTGCTTATTGCCAACTGGCGATAAATTATTTATAATGTTTAAAAACAATGTTCCCTTTTATGTATTAGGATAACTAAAATATCTCTCTACATAAAATAATAACTCTTTGTATCAACGCATGAAAGAATGCTTAAAGGATAATGATAATGCAAGTAAACAAAAAAGAAACCTTACGATATCTGGGTTACAAAGGTCAAGATATTGATGCAAAATTAGAAACATTAATTGAAGAAGCTTCAAAAGAATTAGAAATATCAATCAATCCCAAAAGTGTACACAAAGAATTTTCCTGTAACGTAATAGACGAAACAACTGTTTTACTTGGCCCAATTAAAATAACAAGTAAAAACCTTGCAAAAAATTTAAAAGGTTGTGACAGTGCTATTATTTTTGCAGCCACCATTGGTTCCTCTGTAGATACACTTATAAAACGTTATTCTATTACCAATCTTGCAAAAGCTTCTGTCATTCAAGCAGCTGGTGCTGCTTTGATTGAGACTTTTTGTGATTCTTTGGAAGACTCCATTCGCTTGGATGCAACCAAAAGAGATTTATATTTACGCCCACGCTTTAGCCCAGGCTATGGTGATTTGTCGCTGGAGCATCAAAGAGAAATCTTTAATATACTAGAATGCAGTAAACGAATTGGCTTATCATTAACAGATACCTGTCTTATGGTTCCTTCCAAAAGTGTTACTGCTATCATTGGACTTTCTAAAATTAAAAACAATTGTTTGAAACAAAAATGCACAACCTGTTCAAGTACACAATGCGAATACAGAGATGCATAAAGGGCTATACGCTTTAAATCTAATTTATACCAGGAGGATAACATGACAAAATTTATTGACAAATTAGGAACAAAGATGCTTTTTTTTGATGGCGCAATGGGAACAATTCTTCAAAGCAAAGGATTGCAGCCTGGTGAAATACCTGAGTTATGGAATATGACTCATACTGATACTATTTTAGAGATTCATAAAAGCTATCTTGCTGCCGGTTGTGACATCATAAAGGCGAATACCTTTGGAGCGAATCCTTTTAAAATGAAAGATACAGGCTATAGCTGTGAGGAAATCGTGAGCAAGGGAATTGAGATTGCTAAAGAAGCCGTTTTACAGTCTAAAAAAGACGCTTATGTTGCTCTAGATATCGGTTCCGTAGGAAAACTATTAAAACCTCTTGGAGAATTGGAATTTGAAGACGCTTATGAAGCTTTTAAAGTAATATGCGTGGCAGGTGAAAAAGCAGGGGCAGATTTAATTCTAATTGAAACCGTAAGCGATACCTATGAAATAAAAGCTGCTGTCTTGGCAGCAAAAGAAAATACCAAGCTTCCTATAATAGTTACAATGATTTTCGATGAAGGAGGCAAGCTTCTTACTGGCGCTGATATTTTTGCTGCAACTGCAATGTTAGAAGGTTTAAGAGTTGATGCAATTGGTTTTAATTGTGGACTTGGTCCAGTTCAAATGCAAAAACTGTTGCCAGAACTTCACAGAGTTTGTTCTCTTCCAATCGTAATGAATCCAAATGCGGGTCTTCCTGTGGTAGTAGATGGACAGACTATGTTTAATGTTAATCCCGAAGAATTTGCATTGGTCATGAAAGAAATCGCATTAAGTGGTGCTTCTATACTAGGTGGCTGCTGTGGCACGACTCCTGAGCATATAAAAGCTACAATTGAGCTTTGCAAAGATATAAAACCATTGGAAGTAATGGATAAAGGTCTTTCAGTTATTTCCTCTTACAGCCATGCGGTTGAATTAAACAATCGTCCTAAAATTATAGGTGAAAGAATTAATCCAACTGGTAAATCTAGATTTAAACAAGCACTTCGCGACAATGATTTGGAATATATTTTAAAAGAAGCACTTGCTCAACAAGATAACGGTGCACATATCCTTGATGTTAATGTAGGTCTTCCTGAAATCGATGAAGTGTCTATGATGGAACGAACCATAACAGGAATTCAGTCTATCATAGATTTACCTCTTCAAATCGATACTTCTGATATTACTGCAATGGAAAAAGCAATGCGAATCTATAATGGAAAGCCACTGATTAACTCCGTTAATGGGAAACAAGAATCGATGAATGCAGTATTTCCTCTTGTAGCAAAATACGGAGGTATGGTTGTTTGCCTTACCTTAGACGAAACAGGAATTCCTGAAACAGCACAAGGTAGAATTGACATAGCAAAAAAAATTGTTTCTGAAGCTTCAAAGTACGGTATTTCTAAAAAAGACTTAGTAATGGATACCTTAGCTATGACGATTAGTACTGGTCAGGAGAACTCAGATATTACTTTGGATGCATTAGATTACATCCGCCATAAAATGGAAATCCATACCGTACTAGGTGTATCTAATATATCGTTTGGGCTTCCTCAACGAGAAAATATAAATACAGCGTTTTTTACCATAGCCTTAGCCAGAGGCTTAAGTGCAGGTATTATCAATCCTGGAAGCGAAGCTATGATGAACGCATACAATGCATATTGTGCTATAAACGGCAGTGATGAACAATGTATCGGTTATATCAATCGATATTCCGCAGTAGCGCAACAAACATCAAACATCAAGCAGTCTGGACAGGTTTCTCTCTTTGATGCAGTCGTAAAAGGGCTATCAGAAAGTGCATACACAGCGGCCAAAGAACTTTTAAAGAAAAAGGAACCGCTAACACTCATTGACGAAGACCTAATTCCTGCACTCGATAAAGTTGGACAAGGCTTTGAAAACAAAACATTGTTTCTACCACAACTTCTTATGAGTGCTGAAGCTGCGAAAGCTGGATTTGATGCCATCAAAGAAGTTTTGGCAAAAAAAGGAACAACCTCCTCTTCAAAAGGAACAATTATAGTTGCTACGGTAAAAGGAGACATTCATGATATTGGAAAGAACATTGTAAAAGTTCTCTTGGAAAATTATAGTTTTCACGTAATAGATTTAGGAAAAGATGTTAGTCCAGAATTAATTGTAGAAACAGCTCTTGAGCACAACGTTAAATTAATCGGGCTAAGTGCTTTGATGACCACTACCGTTGCAAATATGGAGATTACAATTAAGCAGATAAAGACTGCAATTCCTGATTGTAAAGTCATGGTAGGCGGTGCGGTACTTACGCAAACTTATGCTGATATGATTGGCGCTGACTTTTATTCAAAGGATGCTATGGGCTCTATTCGTTATGCAAATGAGTTATTTGAAGTGTAAAAAATAAAGCAACTTAAAATGATTTTGCATTACAAAACAGCCAAGTGCATAACACTTGGCTGTTTTAAGTAAAGGCAATTCATTACCTGTATTTATTCCTTTATTTTACGTGATGTTGCAATGGCAAGTGAGCCTGGTCCTATGTGGCATGAAACACTTAAAGATAAATCATCTACATAAATGGATACCCCTGGATAAATCTCTTGCAATTCTTCTTTTAAACGATTCGCCGCTTCTTCATTCGCACTATGAGCAACAAACAAGGAAACATCCATTGCATTTAATCCTCCAAAACGTTGGTCAATATCATCGTGGATAGCCTTCATCATAATAGATTTCGCTTGCTTAATCGTTTTGGCTTTTGCAAATGCTTCTAGCTTCTCACCTTGAATCTGTAAAACTGGCTTAAGTCTTAACATGGTACCAAGTGCCGCTGCTGCTGGGGTTATTCTACCACCCTTTTTTAGATACTTCAAAGTATCTACCATGATATATATACTAGATTCAAATTTGTTTTTTTCTAGAATTTCTTTTACTTCATTTGCTGATTTTCCTTTGTTTACTAGTTCGATTGCATCTAAGACAGACTGTCTTTGAGTTACTGATATTCTTTGATTGTTCACCACTTCAACTTTATCTTCATAATCCTGGGCTAATACCATAGCAGTACTACAAGATCCGCTTAATCCACTCGACATTGGAATATGTACAATTTCGTCATATTCTTTTAAAGCCTCATCCCACAAAGACGTCACAGATTCTATGGAAGGCTGAGAAGTTGATATATCAGCATCTGCTTCTAACTTAGCATAAAATTCTTCGACTGACAGATTGATGTCCTCAAAGTACTCTGCCCCATCAATTGTAAATGGCATTGGAAGTACAAATATACCTAATTTCTTTGCTTCAGCTTGCGTTATTCCACTGTTGCTATCTGTTATGATTGCTACTCTATTCAAAATATTTTATCCTCCATATATCATTACATTCAAATACTATAATAAGCATTTTATCATCTATTACGTTTAAAAACAAGACTAGAACCTGATATAATATTAGGTAGAGGATGCTTTAGTGCCTTCTATCAAAAAATCACCTTATGTGCCTTGGCCTCTTCATGCGTTAATTTAACAAGAATAATATCTGGTCCGATTTGACATATGTGATTCCACGGAATAATATACTCTGAATCTCTTCCAAATATCCCACATAACCTTGCAGGACCTGGAACAATGATATCTGTTATCTTCCCAGTGCATTCATTGAATATAATATCAGAGACACAGCCAATTACGCAGCAATCACATAGATTAATTACCTGTTTGTCTTTAAAATCACAAAGTCGCATACAACCACCAAAGATTTCTTTCTATCATTATATTAACAACACTAAGATTTTGTTATTAAATACGAAAAAAAGTGTGAGTCTTCCTCACACTTTGAATTCTAGGCAAATAAATTCAAAATAGAACCTCAAACGTTGCCAAAGTCATCGCAAAAAAACAAATTACAATCATCAAAAAAATAGCCCCCTTATCATATATAAATGCATCTTTTTCTACCTTTACATTTGTTAACAATACTTCAACTCCCAATGCTATAAGCATAATTGGCCAAAGCTTATATATCGTTTCATAGCGAAGTGTTGGAAGAAACATGTGAATAAAAAACAAAGTTCCAAACACAATTAAACATAAACCTAATGTAATCGTTCCAACTCTATGCGTTCTCATTTTCTTCAAGCTCCTTTTTCTTCCCTCTTATCATCGAAATACCAAAGAGAATGATTCCTATACCAAGTACAAACTGAGGAACCATATTTCCGATTCTATAAACAATTGAACCAAAATAATCAGGAAGAATATAATAAATAAATTCATAAGAATTATTCCATAATATTGTCAGCCCACTAAATAAAAGTACTCCCCCGATGATAGAATGATATTTTTTAACAAGCCCTTTCTTATCAGCGATAAATGCCTCCAAATGAAATGCATAATCATCAGTAATGCTATAGAATTCTTCTTCACTTAGTGATTTTAAATTATGAACATTAAAAAAGCTATAAAACCATAACAATGGTAGTCCAAATAAAAATACTCCTGTATTAAAGAAACTGCACAATGCAATCAAAAGCCAAAAAAGCGTCATGATACTAATTCCTTGTTTCATAAATCCCATATACATCTCTCCTGCACCAGGGATTAGGGAAAATATGAACGTCCAAAATCCATTTTTTTGTTTTGTCATTAATTCTTACCTCCATTTATAATTTGATTTGAAAAATACGTCATAATATCTACTATCTCGTTACTTTTTTCATTCAGTTTCTCACTAATTGAAACGGATGGCGATGCCTTATCTTTATAATCCAATAACCTTTCCGTTGTATTCACATAACTTATTGAGATGAGTAAAATCAATGCGCCCAAAACTGCTGCAGTTGTTTTTAAACTGTAAAAAAACAGCTCTGTTTTCTTTGATGTTTTTTTAATGTGTATATTTACTTGTACATCTGCCTTATGTACACGTTTTAATATATCTTCTTTCAAATAGGAAGGAGCCTGAATCATTTCTTCATTTTCTAACTCCATCCACCTATCCGTGCAAAAACTACAAGTATCCAAATGTTTAAGAACTTCTATTAATTCTTTACTATCCAAAGTTCCTTTTTGAAATTTTTTTAATACTTTATCATCAATGTGCATTTAGTCACTCCTCTCTAAGATTTTCTTTATCAGCGCCTTAGCCCGATATAACTGGGTTTGTATTGTCTTTATGTTTTTTCCATTTCTCTTTGCTATTTCTTGAACAGATAATTCTTTATAGTAGTGTTCTAATGCTACCTCTTGATAGGGAGTTGCTAACTGCTTACAGATAAAAAGTACTTCTTTCTTTGATTCCTTCATCAAATAATCTTCTTCTGGTGAAATGGAATCGGATGCTAATTCTAAAAAATATGTATCGCTGGTAGGAACACTTCTTCGTCCTGCTTGTTTTATAAAATCCAAACATTTATTAGCCGCTATTTTTCCTAACCATGCCTTTTCATATGTTCGATCAAACTCAGATAGTTTTTTATATGCGGATAAAAATACTTCTTGCGTTAAATCTTCTGCATCGAAACTATTTCCAATCGTCTTATAGCATATCGAATATACTAAATTTTGATAGTTCTCGATTAGATATTCAAAATATTCCTCTTGATTAATTTTATCCGCCTCCTTTTTTATCTGTTCATTTATTATAACGAATTAAAATTCAATCTGTCTTCAACTTTCTGAACTTTTTTTAATTTTTTTTAAATGAAAAAAGACCATTCTGTATTTTTGCTAGAATGGTCTTAGTTTATTTAGTTTATTTATTTTATAAATTCTGATTTACACATTGGACAAGAAATGGTTATCTTCTCCCTCGACTTAATAATTCGTATTGTTTGTTTACAAGAAGGACATTGGCAATATTTATGTTGCTTATCTTTTACTCTTGCCACTTTTACATACAATGGTTTTAAAATGGGTGACAAACACTTCATAAAGCGTACATTTTCCTTATATCTTGCAATATGTTGTTTGGAAAACATTCTATAAAGACAATATAAAAAAGGAAACCAACATAATAATCCCATGTCATTACTTTCTATTATTAAAGTAGTAGCAGCCATAATCAAAGTAATAACCAATAATGCAATATTTAATTGATCGATACCATGCCTGCCAATAAAAGCACTTTTCATCCTATTCATGATGTTACCTCTTTCACAGATTGTAATTCAACAATTTGTAGAAACGATATAAGCTTCTACTTTATTTTTAAATAATTTCTCATATTCTTTAATGCACTTTTTTCAAGTCTTGATACTTGGGCTTGTGATATATTAATCTCACTTGCCACTTCCATTTGTGTCTTTCCTTCAAAAAATCTTAATTTAATAATATAGCTTTCTCTTTCATTTAATTTTTTCATAGCTTCACTAAGAGAAATTTCTTCTACCCAATTTTCTTCCTTATTCTTCTTATCGCTAATTTGATCCATTACATAAAGCGTGTCTCCACCTTCTGTATAAACAGGTTCATATAAACTAACTGGATTTTGAATTGCATCCAGTGCAAATGCTATATCTTCTTTACTAATACCAATCTCTGTTGCAATTTCATTTATCGTAGGCTCTTTGGAATTCTTTTTTATCAGATTTTCTTTTGCATAAATTGCTTTATACGCGGTATCACGAAGTGAACGACTTACTCTGATTGAATTGTTATCGCGTAGATATCTTCTTATCTCTCCGATAATCATTGGAACCGCATACGTTGAGAATTTTACATCTAATGTTGAATCAAAATTATCAATTGCTTTAATAAGACCAATGCAACCAATTTGAAATAAATCGTCTACATTTTCATTGCTATTAGAAAAACGTTTAATTACGCTGAGAACCAATCTTAAGTTTCCTTTTATATATGTCTCTCTAGCAGTTTCATCACCCTGCTTAATCTTTTCAAAAAGAAGCTCTTTTTCATCATTTTTAAGTAAAGGTAACTTAGATGTGTTTACACCACAAATTTCAACTTTATTAAGCGCCATAGTAAGATCCCTCCTAGATTTTTCTAGTAAAAGTCTTCTCACTATAAAGCATGACTATACCTGTCTATCATGAAATTTTATAAAATTTTAGTCCTTGACAATTGCGATAGATGAGTAGAAAAGAATATGTTAATTTAACTAGACATATTATAATCTACTACTTTTATTCTTTCAACTATTATTTTGCTTTTTCTAATCAAGAATTATTATCAAAAGCGTAGTCTTGACAAAGAACACTATCTTTGTTAACATTAAAATAAAATATAAGCTCTTTTAATGCTTATTGTAAAGGAGAATCGTATGGCTAAACTAAATGAAAATTACTTAAATCTAAAAGAAAGTTATTTATTCTCAGAAATTGCTCATAGAGTGGAAAAATATTCTACTGCCAATCCTGATAAAAAAGTAATTCGCCTTGGTATTGGCGATGTTACGCTTCCTATTGGAAGCACGATGATTCATGCACTTCACGAAGGTGTTGATGCAATGGCTTCCTCGGATTCCTTTAAAGGATATGGTCCAGAAAGAGGTTATGATTTTGTTCGTAACGCAATTGTTGAATACTATGGAAGAAATGGCGTATCAGTAGAAGCGGATGAAATCTTTGTTTCAGATGGAGCAAAGAGTGATACAGGTAATATTACCGATTTATTTGATAAAGATAACATTGTAATGGTTCCAGATCCTGTATACCCAGTTTATGTTGATACAAATACTATGGACGGAAGAAATATTATCTATATTGATGCAAATGTTGAGAATAATTTCTTACCAATGCCAGATAAAAATGTTCATGCAGATATTATATACCTTTGTTCACCAAACAATCCAACAGGTGCAACTTATTCAAAAGAACAGTTAAAAGAATGGGTTGATTACGCGTTATTAAATGATGCAATTATATTATTTGACTCTGCATACGAGGCTTTTATTACAGATGAATCTCTTCCAAGAAGTATTTTTGCAATCGAAGGTGCTAAAAAATGTGCCATTGAATTTTGTTCCTTGTCAAAAACAGCTGGATTTACTGGTACAAGATGTGGATATACTGTAGTTCCTAAAGAGCTTACCATTACCGCTTCCAATGGAACAGTTATGTCTCTGAATGCTATGTGGAATCGTAGACAATCGACTAAATTTAACGGTGTATCTTATATCGTACAAAAGGGTGCTGCTGCTGCTTTTTCAAAAGAAGGAATGGCACAATCAAGAGAAAACATTAAATTTTATCAAGAAAATGCTAAAATCATTGCTGATACACTTGCAAAGAAAAATATTCGCTTCTTTGGCGGTATTAATTCTCCATACATCTGGTTTGAATGCCCAAATGGTATGGATTCTTGGGCCTTTTTTGATTACTTACTAGAAAATGCTCAAGTGGTTGGTACACCTGGTGCAGGCTTTGGTAAAAACGGACAGAAATTTTTCCGTTTGACTTCGTTTGGAAACAGAGAAAATACCATTGAGGCAATGGAAAGAATCGAAAAACTTCTTTCGAAGTAGCAAATTAATCCGTATAACATAAAAGGAACCCTAACTTGTTTGAGGGTTCCCTTTATATTTTTTTAAAAATAGGTTTTCGTTCTTCAAAGGTAGTAATATATTCAAATCCAGCTTCTCTAATCAAATCTTGTCCTTGTCTAATTGTAGTTGACAAATGTTCTATCCTGTGTGCGTCTGAACCAATCGTAATCACTTCTCCACCGCACTCTTTATAAAGCTTTATTACAGATAAAGAAGGCATCGTTTCATTCATAGACTGTAACAAACCAGATGTATTAACCTCAATTCCTTTGCCTCGTTGTATTACTATCTTAAAAAGTTTTCGAAACCTATCTTCATAAGGATCCAAGTTAAGTCTTACTCCTTCTCTTTGAAACATATAACGAAGCGGGTAGGTAAGGTGACCCACTACATCAAAATCATAGTTCATAGCAAGCTCAATCAATGCTTCTATGTAGTCTTCATATACTTTATTACAATCCAGTTTCTTAAAATCATATTCATACACATCAACATCATCTCGGATGTTAT
Organism: Candidatus Galacturonatibacter soehngenii; assembly: GCF_008830185.1. Taxonomy (GTDB): domain Bacteria; phylum Bacillota; class Clostridia; order Lachnospirales; family Lachnospiraceae; genus Lachnotalea; species Lachnotalea soehngenii. The sequence goes on along the minus strand of NZ_WAGX01000004.1, from coordinate 14,708 downwards.
GAATGGAACCAATCACAAAATCTAAAGTATAATCTTGTAAAAATTGCTTTGCTTCCACAGGATTTGCTTGTGGTTGTCCTAATTCAATTCCTTTTCGAATCGTAAGCCTACCTTCAAATTTTTCTTTCATTTGGTCAATTTCGTTATATAACTGCCTGCAATCTAGAACGTCTCCATAAGGCTTATTACTAAAGATGTCCATATGATCTGTTAATGCAATTTCATCCATACCTAATTCTATCGCTTTGTTGCATATATCTTCTATTCTTTCAACTCCATCAAAGGAATACCTTGTGTGAATATGATAATCTGCTAAATACATATTATTAACCAAGCCTTTCTTTTATTCTGCTCCGATTATACACCACTTCCTACTTGCTGTAAAGGAATACTCCCCTTAAATACTCTCCTAACCCCTACTCTTTGCTAGTGCGCCTACAAAAAGAGGTTCCCATTAGGAACCCCTTTTAAAAGTCTTATTCAGTTAAATCACGCATACTTAGATTAATTCTACCCATTTTATCAACTTCAATTACTTTTACAGTAACAACATCACCAATATTTACAACGTCTTCCACTTTATTAACACGTTCTTTTGATAATTTAGAAATGTGAATTAAACCATCTTTATTTGGAGCTAATTCAACAAACGCTCCAAATTGCATAATTCTAACAACTTTACCTGTCATAACTTGACCTGCCTCAATATCAGTTACGATAGCTAAAATGATTTCTTTTGCTCTTTCAATACCTGTTGCATCAATGCCACAGATTGATACTTTTCCGTCATCTGTGATATCAATCTTAACACCAGTTTCTTCAATAATTTTATTAATTGTCTTACCTTTTTGTCCAATAATCTCGCTAATCTTTGCTGGATCAACCTGAATCTGTACAATCTTAGGCGCGTATTTACCAACTTCTTCTCTTGGCTTATCAATGGTAGGAATAAGAACTTCATTTAAAATAAAGGTTCTGGCTTCCTTTGTCTTTCTGATAGCCTCTTCAATAATTGGTCTGGTCAAACCATGAATTTTTATATCCATTTGAATTGCTGTGATACCATCATGTGTACCAGCAACCTTAAAGTCCATGTCACCAAAGAAATCTTCCAGTCCTTGAATATCTGTTAATACAATATATTCATCGTCTGTATCACCAGTCACTAATCCTGTTGAGATACCTGCTACTGGTTTTTTGATTGGTACACCTGCTGCCATCAATGACAACGTAGACGCACAGATACTTGCCTGAGATGTAGAACCATTTGACTCAAACGTCTCTGACACAGTTCTGATTGCATATGGAAATTCTTCTTCACTAGGAAGCACTGGAATCAATGCTTTTTCCGCTAATGCTCCATGTCCAATTTCACGACGACCTGGTCCTCTAGATGGCTTTGTCTCACCAACTGAATATGATGGGAAGTTATAGTGATGCATATAACGTTTGGACTTTTCTGCTTCATCCAGTCCATCAATTCTTTGCGCATCTGATAATGGCGCTAAGGTTGTAATCGTACAAATCTGAGTCTGTCCACGTGTAAACATACCTGATCCATGAACTCTAGGTATAATATCAATTTCAGCAGAAAGCTTTCTGATTTCATCAACTGCTCTTCCATCTGGACGTTTCTGATCCTTTAATATCATCTTACGAACAGTCTTCTTCTGATACTGATACAATGCTTCGTCAATAAGAGAAAGCCACTCTTCTTTTTCCGCAAATGCCTCATTAAATTTATCTCTAATAATTCTTATATTTTCTTCTCTTACTTGTTTTACATCTGTAAATACAGCTTCTTCCATTTCTTGTGGAGTAACAATCTCCTTCATTGCTGCAAATAATTCTTCTGGTATTGCACAGCTTTCGTAGGCATGTTTTTGCTTTCCGCACTCTGCTACGATTTTATTAATAAACTCAATTACCTTTTGGTTTAACTCATGAGCTGCAAAAATAGCCTCTATCATTTTATCTTCTGGAACTTCATTTGCTCCAGCTTCAATCATGATAACTTTTTCGCTTGTAGAAGCTACTGTTAGTTGTAAATCTGAAATTGATTTTTGTTCTGCATTTGGATTAAATACAAATTCACCATTTACCAAACCAACTTGTGTGGTCGCACAAGGACCATCAAATGGAATATCTGAAATCGCTGTTGCGATTGCTGAACCAAGCATTGCAGTTAATTCTGGACTACAGTCAGGATCAACCGATAAAACAAGATTATTCAAAGTAACATCATTTCTATAATCCTTTGGAAATAATGGACGCATCGGTCTATCGATAACTCTGGAAGTAAGAATTGCATTCTCTGATGCCTTACCTTCTCTTTTGTTAAATCCTCCTGGGATTTTTCCTACTGCATATAATTTTTCTTCATACTCCACACTAAGAGGGAAAAAATCTATTCCTTCTCTAGGCTTTTCAGATGCAGTAGCAGTTGATAAAACAACTGTCTCTCCATAATGCATAAGTGCAGCACCATTCGCTTGCGCTGCCACACGGCCTACATCAACTGTTAATGTTCTGCCAGCCAATTCCATTGAAAAACTTTTAAACATACTGTATCTCCTTTTACTTTTTATAGTGGCAAAAGATACCGAAACTACTGAAAAACATACTTTAAAATATACGTAAAATATACTTTTCAGTGGTCTCGGGTACATTCTTTTACCTATTTTCTTTTTAAAGCTAAAATAGGAACGTCAAATAAGATTTCCTATTATATAAATATAGGGCGGATTCCTCCGCCCTAATTCTAGCATTTGGCAAAGATTACTTTCTGAGTCCTAAACGCTCAATTAAAGCACGATATCTTTCGATATCAGTTTTCTTTAAATATGCAAGTAATCCTCTTCTTTGACCAACCATTTTGAAAAGTCCTCTTCTTGAATGGTGATCTTTGTTGTTGCTTTTCAAATGCTCAGTTAACTCAGTGATTCTTTCAGTCAAAATTGCAATCTGAACTTCAGGTGATCCTGTATCTCCTTCTGTTCTAGCATAAGCCTTAATAATTTCAGCCTTTTTTTCCTTTGAAATCATTTTAATTTCCTCCTTCATTTTAAACCGCCAAACAAGATAAGCAATAAGTCGCTTAATTTGTTATGAATACTAAGAATTAGGTCGGAGTGTCCAAATTCTGAATATTGGCTAATTTTTCATACCTGAGATAGTATAACATATATAAAAAATTATGTAAATACTATTTTTATTTCCTATTTATTATATACATCAAGAATACATTCTCTTAATAAGGTAAGTGCACGAACTACAGACTGCTCTCTAATTTTAGCTCTGTTTCCTTTAAAGTGAAATTCTTTTACTGTTACTTTATCGTTAATATAGCATGCAATATATACCAATCCAACTGGTTTTTCTTCTGTACCGCCATCTGGGCCTGCTATTCCTGTAATAGAAACACAGAGATCAGAATCCGTTGCAAAGACACCACCTTTAGCCATTTCTTTAGCTGTCTTTTCACTCACAGCCCCAAATTTTTTTAATGTACTTTTTTGTACGCTTAATATTTTACGTTTGGACTTATTCGAATAAGTGATAAATCCTTGTCGAAACACTTCAGATACGCCAGGTACATTAACCAATCTCGCCGCCAACATACCACCAGTACAGGATTCAGCTGTAGTAAGAGTAAGCTCATTTTTTGTCAATAACTTTATAACTGCTTCTTCTAATGTCTCATTTTCATCAGTAGAAAATACATTGTTTCCAAACCTTGCTTTTAATTCTTTTACAACTGGTTTAATTAACTTTTTAGCCTCTTCTTCATCTCTTGCTTTTGCAGTCACCCTTAGATGAACTTCCCCAACTTTTGCATAAGGAGCAATGGTTGGGTTGCTTTGTTCTGAAATAAGGTCTTGAATCATAGTTTCTGCCGTACTCTCTCCAATACCACATAATTTCACAATTTGTGAATAAATGATTTCTGGCTGTAGTTTATTCAAATAACCATAAATCTCCTCCATAAACATCGGAATTAATTCATTTGGAGGACCTGGAAGCATAATAATCGATTTATTATTTTCTTCTATGATAATTCCTGGGGCTGTTCCATTGTTATTATCTACGACAATAGCACCTTCTGGTATCAGAGCCTGCTTCCAGTTGTTTTCTGTTATAGTTTTTACCTGACTCTTATTAAAATATTCCGTAATTCTTTCCTTGGTATGAGTATCTTCTACAAGTGCTTTTCCCATTACCTTTGCCGCAACTTCCTTCGTTAAATCATCTTGTGTAGGACCAAGCCCGCCTGTTAAAATGACTACATCCGAACGATTAAGCGCCACCTGAAGTGTTTCTTCCAAACGATTAAAATTATCGCCCACTGTTGTTTGATAATATAACGATAGTCCAAGTGCAGCACATTTTTCTGCTAGAAAACTTGCATTTGTATTGACTGTATTGCCTAGTAAAAGTTCCGTTCCAACCGATATCAATTCAACAACCATTACTTAACACTCCTTTCCCTTAAAACATCCTTATTCTTTATCAAATAATCCAACAGGGATACAATTGTCAAAATTAATGCCAGATAAATAAAAATGTTTTCCAGAATAACAAAATAACTTGCCTGAATATCTATTATTAATAAAATAATCATAATCATCTGTGCTACAGTCTTAAACTTACCCCAATAACTAGCGGCTATAACCACCCCATTATCCGAAGCAACAAGACGAAATCCACTGATAATAAACTCACGACTTATGATTGTAATAACAATCCACGCTGATAAGGCCTGAAGTTCTACAAATGAAATTAAAGCTGCACTCACCAATAGCTTGTCCGCAAGAGGATCCATAAACTTTCCAAAGTTTGTTACCAACTTATACTTACGTGCCAGATACCCATCTAAAAAATCAGTAAAACTAGCAATTACAAATAAGGTCAATGCAATGTATTTGCTATTGGCTCCCATAAAATCGGTCAGCATAAAGATTAAAAAAAATGGAATCATGATTACCCTTAAAATAGTTAATTTATTCGGTAAATTCATCTACAATCTCTCCTATCAAATCATACTCTACTGCACCAGTTACTTTTACTTTTACAAAATCTCCCGATATTAATTCTTCATCGGTATGAACGAAGATGTATCCATCTACATTTGGAGCATCTTTATAGGTTCTTCCAACATAAGCATTTTCATCTACTACTTTACCTTCGATTAAAACCGTTACGATTCTACCAACCATCTTATCTTCATTATCAAATACAATTTCTTGCTGAAGTTCCATTAGTTCAGCCCGACGTTCTTCCTTAACCTCTTCTTCCACTTGATTGTCCATCAAAGCCGCTGGCGTATTCTCTTCAGGAGAATAGGTAAATACACCCAAACGATCGAATTCCATTTCATCAATAAAATCCACAAGTTCTTCATGCTGCTCTTTTGTTTCACCTGGGAAACCTGTGATTAACGTGGTACGAAGTGCAATATCTGAAATCTCATTTCTAAGCTTTTCAATAATTTGTACTAGCTGGGCCTTATTGGTTCTTCTACCCATTCTTTTTAATATCTCATCATTAGCATGTTGAATTGGCAAATCAAGATAATGACATATTTTCGGTTCTGTTTTAATCGTTTCAATAAGCTCATCTGTAATTTCTTCTGGATAGCAGTATTGAATACGAATCCAGACAATTCCTCTGATTTTACATAGCTCTTTTAATAAAGCTGGAAGTCTTTTTTCGCCATACAAATCCATACCATAAAGCGTTGTTTCTTGTGCAACTAAGATCAACTCCTTTATCCCTTGTTCTGCAAGAGATTTTGCTTCTTCGATTAATTCTTCCATCGGTACGCTTCGATAATTACCGCGGATTTTTGGAATGATACAATAGGTACAATGTTTATTACATCCTTCTGCTATTTTTAAATGTGCATAATAGCCTCCTGTTGTAACCACTCGATTGCCTTTTTGTGCTGGTATTCGGTCTATATTTTCTATAAACTGAGCTTTTTGCCCTTTTAAACTTGTGTTTACCGCATCTAAAATACTATCAATTGATGTGGTTCCTATAATAGCATCCACTTCTTTAATTTCTTCTTGGATTTCTTGCTTATATCTTTGTGCCATACATCCAGCTGCAATTAATGCTTTGCAGCTACCTGTTTTTTTATACTCTGCCATTTCTAAAAGCGTATTAATACTCTCTTCTTTTGCATCATTGATAAAGCAACAGGTATTTACAACAATTACATCTGCCTGTGTTTCATCATCCGTAAATTCAAATCCTCCCTTGGAAAGAATTCCAAGCATAATTTCTGTATCGACAAGATTTTTATCACAGCCGAGTGAAATAAATAATAATTTCATACATAATCTCCTAATTCCGAATAAGCTAAAGTAGCAAGCCACTTTACTTGTCATAAATTCTATCAAAAAAGCTAATTTCTTTTTTGACCTTAGTATTTATTCTAACCTTTCAACCTTAAAAGGTCAACAATAAATACATTATCCTTGATTTTCAATCAACACTTTTTCTTTGATTCGGCTGCTTTATGTCACATTATATACTGTCTAACATATTATATTATTAAGTTAAAAACTAAAATATGCATGAAATTTATATAAATAGAAAGGAAAATGTATAGTGGCTCTGGGGTCATTATACTGGGTATTATATATGAAAAAAGCAATAATTACCGGTATTACAGGGCAAGATGGCTCTTATTTAGCTGAATTTTTACTTGATAAAGGTTATGAGGTACATGGAATTATTCGTAGAAGCAGTTCCCAAAATACCCAGCGAATTGATCATTTGTCAACAGGAAAATTCGCAGAAGAAGAAAAATTTGTTCTTCATTTTGGAGATTTAAGTGATTCTAACAACTTAAATAAACTTATCTATCATATTGAGCCTGACGAAATCTATAATCTTGGAGCTCAAAGCCATGTAAAAATATCTTTTGATGTACCCGAATTTACATCAGATGTGAATGCAATAGGAACATTAAGACTATTAGAAAGTATTAAAGAAGTAAACCCTAACATTCGATTTTACCAAGCATCTTCTAGTGAATTATTTGGAAAAGTAAAAGAAACTCCACAATCTGAAAACACTCCTTTTAATCCTAGAAGTCCCTATGCTGTAGCAAAGCTCTATGCCTATTGGATTACAGTAAATTATAGGGATGCATACGAATTATTTGCAACGAATGGTATATTATTCAATCATGAGTCTCCTCGCAGAGGCAAAACATTTGTGACTAGAAAGATCACTACTGGGATTAGTAATATCATAAAGGGAAGGCAAGATAAAATTATCTTAGGAAATATTGATGCGAAAAGAGATTGGGGTTTTGCAGGTGATTATGTAGAAGCAATGTGGCTAATGCTTCAACAGGATTCCCCAGACGATTATGTGGTAGCCACTGGCGAAACTCATACCGTTCGAGAATTCTGTGAACTTGCCTTTGAACATGTAGGTATTGATTTGGTATGGGATGGCGAAGGCGAGAACGAAAAGGGATTTGATTCCGCAACTGGAAAAGAACTCATTAGTATCAGTAGTCAGTTTTTCAGACCAACGGAAGTAGATCTTCTTCTTGGAGATGCAACAAAAACACAACAAAAATTAAATTGGAAGCCAAAAGTGTCCTTCAAAGAACTTATTCATATGATGGTAGACAGCGATTTAAACAATTATAACAATTTATATAGAAAGGAATATTAACAATGGATAAGGACAGTAAAATATATGTAGCAGGCCATACTGGCATGGTTGGTTCTGCTATTCTAAGAAACTTATATAAAAATGGATACAAAAATATAATCGTTCGAACGCACGCGCAGCTTGACTTAACTGACCAATTGGCAACCCAAGAGTTTTTTCAGACTGAACAACCAGAATATGTCTTTCTTGCCGCTGCAAAGGTTGGGGGAATTATTGCAAACAAAACCTATCCCGCTGAATTTATGACTCAAAATCTTTTAATCGAATGTAACGTAATCAAAAGCGCTTACAAAAGTAATGTTAAAAAACTTATGTTTTTAGGTAGCTCATGTATCTATCCAAAAATATGTCCTCAACCGATTAAAGAAGAGTATTTATTGACCGCACCTCTTGAAACTTCAAACGAGGCATATGCACTTGCTAAGATTACAGGAATCAAGATGTGTCAGCATTATAATACACAATATGGTACTAAATTTATTTCCATTATGCCTTCTAGTATCTATGGTTTGAATGATACCTATGACATGAACAATTCTCATGTTATTCCTGCCTTAATGATGAAGATGCATTCAGCTAAAGAAGAGAACAAACCTAACGTTGAAATATGGGGAACTGGTACACCTTTAAGAGAATTTTTATATGTGGATGATCTTGCCAATGCATGTACTTTTCTTATGAATCACTATGAAGATAGTGAACCGATTAATGTCGGCTCTGGCAAAGAAATCAGTATTAAAGAATTAGCAGAAACCGTAAAAAAGGTAATTGGTTATGAAGGTGAATTGATTTTTGATGCAAGTAAGCCCGATGGAACAATAAGAAAAGTACTTGATAACAGTAAAATTCATAACATGGGCTGGAGGCCAAATGTAGATTTTGAAGAAGGTATTGTAATTGCTTATCATGATTATTTAAATAAATTTAAAATCTGACTATATCTATAAAACACATCATGTAACCTTACTCATAAAATGAGCCTTTGATTTTTCCTAGATCAAAGGCTCATTAGATTTGTATCTTTGTATATTATGTCACTAATCATCATTATCTGTAACAGTACCTTTGACAATTTCCATTGTAGAAGATAATAGTGCCTGCGATTTAACTCGATAAACATTTAATCTCTTCTTTAATTCCTCAAATTCCTGTTGTATTCCTTCTACTTTCAAATTCGCGTTATTTATTATTTTTTGAGCATTAATTTCTGCTTCCCGTATTGTATTATTTGCTTTTTCAGCCGCATTATTGGTTATATTTTCACTGGTGCGTTGTGCTAAAATCAAAGTATGTTGTAGAGACTCTTCTATTGTCTTATAGTGCTTTACTGTTTCTTTCATAATTTCTATTTCAGATTGTAGTTTATCGTTTTCCTTCAGAAGTGTTTCATAATCTTCACGCACTTTGGATAAAATATTATCGATTTGTCCTCTATGATATCCATAGATAAATTCTCTTTTAAAGCAAATGTTTTCTAAATCCTTTGACGTATAGTGCATTTGACCACCTCAATACAAAGCTTCTATTTCATCATATGTTGTTAACAGCAAATATATACTATTTACATTCGTGATAATATATCCATCTTTTTTTGATGAAACTCTTCTTCTGTCAGGACATTCATAGCTCTCAAAACGGATATCTCTTTCATAAGTTCTATTAATGTCGTATCCGTTTCTACCTTTTTTTCTTTTGCATGCTCTTGCACTATTTTTGTGATTGCACTTGCTATTTTATTTGCATTCTTACATTCGAACAATATACTACTTTCAACTAGGTTTTCTCTGTAAGTAATACTTAAAAATATAATACCTTCTCTTTTCTTTTTGTTAAACGCGAAGTCAAATCCGCTAAATGCAAGAATCCTTGATAACCTTTCATTTTTAGATACCTGTTCTCCCGTCCTAAATTCAGCCTTTACAATTTGTTCAACAGGTACAAACATAAAATTATATTTGTTATCTCTAAAAAACACCCCTATTGTCTTTACTACAACATCTCCTGTTTTCTCATCTAGGATATCAGGATATCCACCTAAATATTTTGCTTTACTTATAGCAATTGTCACACCGCTATTTTGTAGATTATCTTTATATACTAACTCATTTTCTTTTTTTTCTCTTATTTTATCGAATAGACTGCTGTTAGAATCCATTTAATCATCTCCTTACGTTTTGAATTCATACAATAACTTTCTACAATGATTACTCCAATTCTTGAAGTAATTGATACCACTCTACTGTTTTCTTAATTCCTTCCTTTAACATTACATAATTTGTTTTTTTAAATTCATTATTTATTTTTTCCACATCCAACCAGGATTCTTCTGGTGAACCATTTACTTCATCAGGTATATCCGGATAAACAACTGAAACGTCTATTAATTCTCCTATTATTTCGGCTACCTGTGCGATTGTATTTTTATAAATTCCCCCTATGTTATAAATATCATCTTTACCGTGTAATAAAACATTCCACATATTTTCCACCGCATCTGTCACATAACAATATGCTCGAACGGCTCTGCCGTGATCCATAAGTTTTAAGTCGCCTTTGTATGCCTTTTGAATAAATGAGCTAATTACCCTTTTATCATCCAATCTCGTTCCTGGTCCATAAGTAGCTGACAAGCGAACGATTTTTGCATCAACACCTTTTCTTCGATATACATTTACAATAGCCTCTCCGCATCGTTTGGCCTCCACATAACATGCTCTTGGCTGATTTGTCATGATCGTACCAATTTCACTTTCTTTAAAAGGAGGAGTGTTAAGTCCAATATATACTTCGCTACTGCTGACAAAGAGAAATTTCCCTCCCTCATTTAATTTTTCAAATAAGAGATACGTTGCTAACGTATTTAGTTTAAGTGTTTTTAGTGGATTTTCCATAAAACGAATCGGCTGTCCATAACTTGCTGCATGAATGATATAGTCTACATTTGGCAAGCTTTTCAAAAAATCAATATCTGTTAGGTCTCCTTGTAACATATGTGCTTGCTCATAATCGAAAAACTCTTTCACAAATGCAAGCGGCTTGCGATTTACGATGCCAAATACTTGAAAAGGCTCCTTCATTTGCTCTCTTATTATCTTTAAACAAGACAAGAAATGTATCCCGATTAACCCTGATGCTCCAGTGATTAGAATTGACTTTCCTTGAAGAGCACTTAAATCAATTTTTTCTAAAATGGTATGCGCATTACTTTCTATCAAATTAGCCTGTTTGCTCATACTCAATCCTCATTTTTCTAATAAATTAGTTTAATATTGGTTTCTGGCCATTCCTTTAAGCGAAGCACTGCGTTAGATAAGCTTGAATATCCATTTCCAATAAAAAAATCACACTCCGTGGCAAGATAGGTGTCTTTAATCACCTCAAAGGTATCTTTTACAAGTTCAACCCCCTTATGCCTTTTATTCGGATAATTTGTATTGCATTGTCTTACAGGGCCTTTGAACGGTATCTTTTTACTGTTACTGATAATTAAAATATCATTGGTATAATATAATTTCTTATATTCCTTTACGATTGCTTTTGAGTCTGTAATAAGAAATAAATGCCTTGCATTATACATATTAAAAAACTGCCATATTGCTGGTGCATAGAAGCTATTTGCACTATAAAGCTGATTAATCTCATGAACCAATGCATTTCCTCTAACATGAGCGCAAACAATTGGTTTTTCATCCCTAAAATTAGGATTTTTGTTGATAAAATTTTGAATCATCTTTTTCACTTCTGGCTTAGGAATTAAATGCTTTTGATACAACTTGCTATATATTTGATGCGGAGTCATCCCATACATAGGATGATCTTGTTTGATAAAAGGAATTAAAGCACTAATAGGATATGACACATCACTAACTACAACGTCTGCATTACTTTCCATCATACTGTTAATGTCTCGATACTCCCATTTTAATTTATCAGGGTCGTCAATCATGACATTACTAAAATTCCAAATAGGAGGATAGTATGTGTTATCCGGATGAACCACATCATAAATGCTGTATTGTGAAAGAGGTTCAAAAAACAATTCAAATGAGTTTAAGCTAATTGAACTGCTATACATACTCTCCATTCCCCAGTAGACGACAGGAATACGATTTGTCAACTGTGCTGCAAGATACATGACCATTACATGCTCAATATCTGCCCACAGGCTATATCCCCATGACTTAATCAATAAAAAACGTCCATTTGCCATTTTTATATACCTCCATATAATTCTGGATAATTTAATCTGTGTTCCAATTTTTGATTTTGTTTTCTTAAAAGTTCTACTTTTGATCGTTTCTTCGCCAATTTTATCTCTTCTTTTAAGGAGTTATATAAAAGTGTGATATGGGACTGTGGCCATTCCTTTAACCTGTTAACCGAAAATGAAACATTTGAATAACCGTTTCCAATAAAATAATCACACTTAGATGCCAAATAGGTATCCACCAACACCTCGATTCCTTTACTTCTCCTGTTAATATAATTATCTACCTGAGTAGCTGAGTGCTCCGAGTTATTTTCACTTCGGTTGGCATCTGTAGAAATAATTATGTCTCCATATAAATCTATATACTCATTTAAAATCTCTTGACTATCTGTAATCATTAATATTTTCTTTATATCAAAATTTTTAATGTATTTTCTAATCTCATAATGGTATCTCTTATTCAAATATGGCAAGTTTGCAACCTCGATTATTTTGTCTGTACCACGTACATGCACTCCTAACAACGGACCACTGTCTTTTAAAAATTTATTATAAAAGTCATCGATTTTCATTAATATATCAGGTTTGAGTCTAAGATATTTATCAATCAAGCATCTGTATATTTGAATGGGAGTAAGCCCATACATCCAATTATCCTTTTTAATATACTCCATAATGGGGCGTGCAAAATAATGAACATCACTGACCACTACATTTGCATCACTGCTCATCATATTTCCGATATCACGATACGTATAGGTAATTTTGTCTAAATCCTCTATCATGATATTCACATAATTCCAAATTGGTGGATAATAGGTGAATTCCGGTCTTGCTACATCCTTCAACGTATAGTTCGACACAGGCTCGTAATACAGTTCAAATGCATTTGTTAAAATGGTATCACTATATAAACTATTGGTTCCCCAGCTAACCACCGGAATACGATTGGTAAGTTCTGCTACCAAAAGCTGTCCAATCAAATGATCCATATCTGCCCAGAATCCCCATCCCCATGCTTTTATGAGAAGAAATCTAGTATCCGACATTATTTAATAAACACCTCCAATTAATCTAATTAATTAAATACTCTCTGTATCTTTTTGAATGAATTTTCTGTTCTCTTAGCCAGTAGTTTATACTTACCGTCCGCTTCTTCTGGAGAATAGCGCCCGCTTTTTTCAAATTCATAAGAAAAATTAAATAACTTATCATACATCCAATAAGTTAATTTTATATTTGTTTCAGCCCAGTCTTTTATATGCGTCACACCATATGACAAGTCAGAGTATCCATAACCAATAAAAAATTCACACATAGAAGCAATATAAGTGTCCAAAAGAACTTCAATACCTTTACTCCTCATATTCATATGATTTTCCAAATAATTTGGTTCACTACTATCACTACTTGGCGTTCGCTCATATTGATTAAAAATCACCATAGAACCGTATACTTTTTGAAATTCTTCAATAATATCTTCTCGATCCGTTACTAGAAATATCTTATCAATATTAAACTTACTAAGCATATTTTTAATTTCTGGATTTAAAAGTTTATAAGGGTCTCCTTTTTGAGTTATATTTAAGAAACGAACAATCTCATATTGTTTAATATTTTCATCTACCTTAAAATGATCAATTCTAGGCTTTGTTTTCTTCCTCTTTGAAAACAAGCTAGGATTCAATGGATGATAAATCATATTCATATGATACCTCTTAATTTGAGGATAAATATCCAATGTGAAGTCTCCTGGTAGGTGTACAGCCAGCGTATGATTAGTATTTTTAAAATTATTATTATAAAATTGTTTTATTTCTTCCATGATATCTGGTTTTAACTTAAGATATTTTTGAAATAAATATCGATAAACTTGTAATGGTGTCATTCCAAATGCGGGATGATTTTTTTTAATAAAAGGAATAATTCTTGTAATATATATATTGATATCGCTTACTATTACATTTGCATTGCTTCCTATAAAATCTCCTAGATTTCTATAATTAAGTCTTTTTTTATTCGGATCGTCTGAAGTTAAGTTATCATATTTCCATATTGGAGGATAATATGAAAAATCTTTATTTATAACATCGTAAATGTTATAAGCAGATATTGGCTCAAAATATAAATCAAAAGCATTATTAAACAGTACCTTTTTATATAAACAAGTGGTTCCCCAATAAACAATCGGAATACGATTCGTTAATTCTGCAACCAAAAGCATTTCCATTAAATGGTGTATATTTTTCCACATATCATGGCTAATTGCCTTTATTAATATATATTTATTTTCTGTCATTATATATAAATCACCTTGTATAATGAACTCATAGGGAAATTCACTACATATTTTCCTTTCTCGATTATTTTCTATATAATCAGTTGTAGACGCTGTGGATTAGTAAAATCACCTACGGCAGCTTCCCTATAAGCTGACTGTTTCCTTTGGAGGCTCTAACCACAGCTCTATGTTTATTTGTTAATTAGTTAGATAACGCATGACGTTTTATATATAGCAAGGATACATTCAGCATAGAGTTTGCGGAAACACAGCGTAAATTTATTACAAAGGAGTGATTCTTTATGTTATTTGTTGGCATTGATGTAGCCAAATCTAAACATGACTGCTGTATCATTGATTCTGATGGTGTTATCATTACGGATTCCCTTCGTATTTCAAATACAAAAGAAGGTTTCGATACACTTTATACCTCAATCATATCTGCGCTTGATTCAAGTGATTTTTCAAACGTAAAAATAGGACTTGAATCGACAGGTCATTACAGCACAAACATTACAA
>NZ_WAGX01000003.1 GCF_008830185.1 Candidatus Galacturonatibacter soehngenii | reverse complement strand
AATGTTCTTTCAAAAGCTTCACGTGGAAAATATGGTCGTGAAAAAGCACTTCAACTTCGAGAGCTTGCTGCTAATTCAATCGGATCATCCAACAGATCTTTAACATTTGAATTACAACAAACAATTCGATTGATTCAAGCTGTTCAATCTGAAATTGACACGTTGGATAAACAAATCAAACTTGTCGTAGATGAGTTAAATACTCCGCTTATAACCATTCCTGGTATTGGATATACCATTGCTGCCATCATTCTTGCTGAAATCGGTGATATAAACAACTTCTCATCACCTGCAAAACTTTTAGCATTTGCAGGAATGGAACCTTCTACTTACCAATCTGGAAAATACAATGCATCCAAAACACCTATGGTTAAGAGAGGCTCTACATATTTGCGTTGGGCAATAATGCAAGCTGCCCGTTTGGTTTCTATGCGAGATTCCACTTTTGCCACTTACATGGCCAAGAAGCGATCTGAAGGTAAACACTTTAATGTCGCACAAAGTCACGTAGGCAAGAAATTAATCCGCGTAATCTATTCACTATTGAAAAATAACACAGCATTTGTCCCACAAATGTAACCAATAAATATCCTTTTTTTGAAGGCAACTCACGTTGCCTTATTTGTCATACACTTTTTTATCTATAAGAAAAACTATAAAATGTTATCAATTTTTACTTGACTTCATATAGTTAGTCTCCATATAATTAGATATAATCTTCATATCCTTTTTCCTTTAGTTCATTGACCAAAGATTTTATTTCCTGCACTCTATCCCTAGGACAAATAACAATTGCATCCTTTGTACATGCAACCACCAGATTATGAAGACCTATTGTCCCAATAAGCTTATTTTCACTATAAATCACACAATCACTGGTATCCAATCCAAAAAAATTTCCGTGTACAAAATTACCCTCCAAATCTTTTTCAAGAGTCTTTGATAATGCATCCATGCTACCCATATCATCCCAATCAAAAACTCCTTTTACCATATATATTTCTTTACTCTTTTCTAAAACTCCAACATCAAAGGAAACATTTTCGACATCCTGATATGCCTTTTCAATATAATGTTTAAAGTGATCTGTATTTTGCTTTAATACTGCTTCTAATAATTTGTTGTAATGGTTTGGTAAGAATAATTTAATTTGCTTTATCAACACATCCATGTCGCCTAAAACAATTCCGCTGTTCCACAAATATTCTTTCGACATAAATAATTTTTTTGCTTTATCCGAGTCTGGTTTTTCAATAAATGCTTTTACTTTTGAATAGTCTTTATTGTTATCTTCTACATCGACTTGTATATATCCATAGCCCGAAGATGGGAATGTAGGAGGGATACCTATTGTAACAATGTTTTTTGTATTGTTTGCAGCTAAAAATCCTTTCTCTAATGCCTTTGCATAATTTAAATTATCTTTTATATAAGCATCTGCTGGCAGGAAACTTAATACACCATTTTCATACTTTTGTTTTAAAAAAAGTGTAGCATATGCAATACAGGTTGCTGTATTTTTTCTTAAAGGTTCAGCTATTACATTAGAAACTGGAATTATATCTTTAATCGTATCTTGTGTAATATCAAGCAATTCTTGATTTGTTATAATAAAACAGTTTTCTGGTGGGATTACTTGGCAAACCCGTTCTATGGTTTGTATAAGCATACACTTGTTACCATCAACACTTATAAATTGCTTAGGCTTTTTTTCTCGTGATAAAGGCCAAAATCTTGACCCTACACCGCCTGCCATGATAACTACAAATTTATTCATAAACTTCACCTCCAGATAATCTTGCAATTCAAATATTCTTTAAAGCCCTAATATTTATAACAAATTGCGTGAATCTAGATTATATTATGCGAAAGAACACATTTGGTTCCTTATCCAAAAACCAAAGAAAATAAGATGAAACAATAAACTGTTTCATCTTATTTTCTACAACTATTTTACCTAGCTTACTTTATTTACTTTTTCCTTTGCTTTTGCAAACAAACTTTGTAATATAATGAAAAATGCAAGAAGTGCTGCTATTGTAATCTTAGTCCACCATGAAGATAATGTACCTTGAAATGTAATAAAGGTTTCAATCGTTCCTTTTATCAATACTCCAAACAAACTTCCTATCACATTACCAACGCCCCCTGTTAATAATGTTCCTCCAATTACAGATGATGCAATTGCTTCCATTTCAAACCCTTTTGCTTGCTCCACAAAACCAGCACTTGTATTTAAGCAAAATAAAAAGCCACCAATGGAACACAAGAATCCATTTAATATATATGCTTTTAATTTAATCGTTTTTACATTTAACCCCATTAAAAGGGCGGATTGCTCATTTCCTCCAACTGCATAAATTGATCTTCCAAACTTTGTATATTTAAGCATAATAAAGACAATTATTAAAATAAGTAATGCTATGATTACACTTGGGTATACATAAGGATAGAGCATTACCCCTTTTTTGTTGACAGTTCCTCCAAATGGTAGATAAATCTTTGCATTCGCCCAACTTAAAAACACTTCATTTTTTATACTTATCATTTCTTGGCTAATTATAGCTGTTAAGCCCCTTGCAAAAAACATACCAGCCAATGTTACTATAAATGGCTGAATCTTTAGATATGCAACCAAAAATCCCTGTACCACTCCAAATATCAACCCCACTACCAAAACAATCATAAGGGCAGGTATCGCATCCATCCCTTTGTTTTCCATCATCCATGCCAGAAGCATACATACAAGTGCCACAACAGAACCTACAGAAATATCAATTCCACCTGTAATCATGACAATCGTCATACCCGCTGCTATGACTATTAGGCCCGCATTTGAAATAAACAAATTCAATAATACTTGAAAACGACCAAAGCCTTTTCCATGAAATATGATAATTCCTGCAATATACATGACTATAAAAAGAAGAACAGTAATAAATAAAAGATAGGTATTGCCATTTAATTTTAATTTCTTTTTTTCCATTATGCCACCTGCTCTTCCTTTCTGCCATCAGCTTTCTTATCCTTAAGTCCACGTACTATTTTCTTAAACTCCTTTGACTGTAATGATACAATGATAACTACTACAATTGCTTTATATACTGGCAATTGATCTGCCGATACACTCATTGCATAAAGGGTGGTTGTCAATGCCTGAATCGTATATGCTCCAATCACACTTCCAAGAAGAGTAAATTTACCACCTGATAAGCTGTTTCCTCCCAATGCAACCGCTAAAATGGCATCCAACTCCATATTAAGACCGATGTTATTTGCATCCGCAGAATAAATACGAGACGACGCCATTAACCCTGCTATTCCAGCACATAACCCGCAGAATACATAAGTTAGAAAAATAATTCTTGAAGATTTGAGCCCAACTAACCTTGATGCTTTTGCATTAATTCCAACTGACTGAATGTATAGTCCAAGTGCTGTCTTTTTTAGGACAATATTTGTAATCAAAACAACTATGACTACAACAAATATTGTAGTTGGAAGAGGAATACCTGGTATATTTGCCCCTAAAAGCTTATAATTTTCAACTCTTATATAAGTAATTTGCCCCTTGGTAATAAGCTGTGCGATACCTCTGCCTGCCGTAAACAATATTAAAGTTGCAACCATAGGCTGTATCTTCATTTTTGCCACCAAAAAGCCATTAAAACATCCACAAACCACACCGACTACCAATGCAAGAAGAATACCTAACACATATGGATTTTGATAAGCATTGATGGTTTGTTGCCCTCCTGCCAATATATAACAACAAAGAGCTGCAGCTACCGACATAACAGCACCAACCGATATATCGGTTCCTCCTGAGGAAGCTACAACCAATGTCATACCAACAGCCAGGATAACAAGCTCACTTGCACGATTGATTACATCAATTATGTATCCATAGAATACGCCATTTTTTATACTTACTTCAAAAAATGTAGGAGTTTTAATGACATTAATGAGTAAAACAAGTATAAAACACATGATTGGCAAAAAAAGTTCGTAGCTTGTTATTTTTTTTATTTTATTCATTCTTAACACCTCCTGCGATTGCTTTCATTATGGAGTCTTGTGACAGTTCCTCTTCCTTTAATTCTCCGACTTTACATCCATCTCTAAGAACTGCCATCTTACTGCAGGTTCGTATCATTTCTTCAATTTCAGATGAAATAAACATTACAGCCATTCCCTTTTTTGCAAGCTCTAGTACTAGTTTTTGTATTTCTGTCTTTGTTCCAATGTCAATCCCCCTTGTTGGCTCATCTAGGATAAGGAAATCAGGATCTGTTAAAAGCCATCTAGCAAGAATCACTTTTTGCTGATTCCCTCCACTAAGCTGTTTAATTGGAGTCTCTCTATCAGCTGTCTTGATTTGCAACAAATCAATGTATTTATCTGTAAATTGTTCTTGTTCCTTTTTGCTTATGAGTTTTAACATGCCTCGTTTTGCCTGAAGTGCAATCATTATATTTTCACGTACGGATAAGTCTGCAATGATACCCTCTTCCTTTCGATTCTCGGGAAGATATGCCATACCGTTTTGCATTGCGTGAATCGGTGCTCCAACCAGTAACTTTTCACCTTTTACAAGTAATTCTCCACTATCTGATTTGTCAGCACCATAGATGCATCTTGCAAGTTCTGAGCGTCCTGAACCAAGTAATCCGCTTAATCCAATCACTTCACCTTTATGTATTTGAATATTAAATGGCTTGATACTACCTACACGCCCTAGTTGTTTTGCCTCTATAATAATCTCTTTTTCTTCGTTATTTTGTTCTCCCACTTTCTTAATTGCTGCTAAATCATCAAAGTCCTTTCCCATCATTTTCGCAACTAACTGCACGCGTGGTAAATGCTCCACTGCATATTCGCCCACAAGTCTTCCATTTCTTAATACAGTAATATGATCACATATTGCATACACTTGCTCTAAGAAATGAGTTACAAATATAATTCCAACCCCATCCTTTTTAAGCTTCTTCATTAGCGCAAAAAGCTTTTCTACCTCGCTATCATCAAGTGAGGATGTGGGTTCATCTAGTATTAAAACCTTTGCCGACATATCTACTGCTCTTGCAATTGCAATCATTTGTTGAATGGCAATGGAATAATTTTCTAATGCTTTTGTTACATCAATCTCAATGTCAAGGCTGGCTAATAATTCTTTTGATTTTTGATTCATCTTTTTCCAATCAATCATTTTTGCACGCCTTGGTTCTCTTCCAATGAAAAGATTTTCTGCTACCGATAAATTTGGACATAAATTTACCTCTTGATAAACCGTACTAATCCCATTTTTTTGTGCTTCCTGAGGAGATTTGTTTATAATCGCCCCATCCCTTCCATACATCTTAATCTCACCAGTTTCAAACTCCTCAACTCCTGTTAGTACTTTAATCAAAGTTGATTTTCCCGCACCATTTTCCCCCATAAGTGCATGTATTTCGCCTTTTCGTAATGTAAAATCTACATTTTCCAAGGCAATTACTCCCGGAAAAGTTTTGCCAATCTGCCTCATTGTAAGTACAACGCCTTGTTCCATGTAATTCCATCCTTTCTAAATTGATACTTATGATATCCTTTATGTTAGGATGGAGAACCTACAAGGGTTCTCCATTCATAAAAATACTATTTTCTTTAATATTCACGTGTTGGTTTTTTTGCTTCTGCTGTATCAGCTGGATATACTCCTTCTTCTACATAAGCAATCTTATCAACTGTTTCACCCTTTTCAAGCTTTTGAATTAATTCTGCAACACGTGGTCCATGTAATGGATTACATTCAACTGAAACATTCATATCTCCTGCAATCATAGAATCAAATGCGGCTGCTACTGCGTCAAATGATACAATAATAATATCTCCGTTAGGACCGCAAGTCTTTCCAGCTGCTTTGATTGCATCGATTGCACCAAATGCCATATTATCATTTTCTGCAATTACAACATCAATGTCATCATAAGATTTTAAGAAGGATTCCATAACCTCTTGTCCTCTGGCTTGTGTAAACTCACCAGTTTGACGCTCTAACATTTTCCAGTTTGTATGATCTTTCATTCTTTCTTCTACTCCATTGGTTCTACCAATCTGTGCAGAAGCTCCAATCGTTCCTTGCAAAGTTACAATATTAATTTCTTCTGATCCTCTTCCTTGTTTATCCAAATACTGGGCAAGCCAATCTGCTGCATCATAACCTTCTTGCAAGAAGTTAGAACCTACCCAAGCTGTATATAAAGAATCATCTGATACATCAACCATACGGTCTACAATAATAACTGGTATTCCAGCATCTTGCGCTTCCTTTAACACCGTATCCCATCCAGTTTCCGTTACTGGTGCAATCACGATATAATCAACATCTTGTTGAATAAAGTTACGAACTGCTTTGATTTGATTTTCTTGTTTTTGCTGCGCATCATCAAATAATAACGTATAGCCATTTTCTTCAGTAAAGGTTGATTTCATTGACGAAGTATTTGCTGTTCTCCAATCGGATTCCGCACCAACCTGAGAAAATCCTACTACAATTGACTCTCCACTCTCTTTCGCATCTTCTTCCTTTGTTTCTGTCTTTGTTTGATCGGCTGTATCTGTTTCTTTTGTAGACTCCGTCTTTGACTCTGCTGGTGCATCTGTTGGTTTTGCTCCCCCACCACATCCTGCAAGCATAGCCGTTGTCATTACTACACTTATGAGCGTGCATAAAAACTTCTTCTTCATACCTTTAATCCTCCTGTTATATAATCTATCTCCCAGTTACAATTTTATTTTATCTAGTTTATTGTTAGAAAGAAACGGAATAAATTATTGTATCTGTATTATTTCTTATTCCATTTATAACAAAAAAACGAACGAAAAAAGAAATGTTCGTTTTTTTATTAGATTGGTTCAATTTTTTATGTTTTTATTGTATGAATTGGTAAACAAATCCATACCTTGGTTCCTTCCCCTTCCACACTTTCAAATTCTAATCCGTATTCCAATCCATAGTTTAAACGAATTCTCTCATCCACATTAGCAAGTCCAAAGCCACCTTGTAAATCCTCTTCTTTATGCCCCTTTACTCTTTTTATGACAAAGGATAGCTCTTCTTTTGTCATGCCCTTTCCATTATCATTGACTTCCAAATATATCATGTCGTTTATTAATTTACCAATTACACATATTTTCCCTTTTCCACGTTTGTTTTTTATCCCGTGATATAAAGCATTTTCCACCAAGGGCTGCAAGGTAAGTTTCAAAATTGTATAATGATGAATGGCAGCATCAATATTTATCTCATATTCTAATATATCTTGATATCTGAACTTTTGAATTTCAAGATAACTTCTTATGTAAGATTCTTCTTCTTTTATTGTTATGTAATCTCTACCTTCACTTAACACCGTTCGAAAAAAATCAGATAATGAAGTAACCATATTGACTACCTGCGTAGTTTGGTTTCCTTCTGCCAACCATATAATTGTATCTAAGGTATTATAAAGAAAATGTGGATTAATCTGTGCTTGTAATAGCTTTAATTCCATCACACGAAGATTGTGTTGTTCTTTTTTTATATCCTCTACTAAATCTCCTATTTTTTGAATCATATTATTAAAGCTATTCGTTAACACTGATATTTCATCATCCGATTCTACATAAGCCCTGGTTGTAAAATCCCCCCTTGCCACTATGTCAGTAGTGTCACACAATTGTTTGATTGGTTTTGTTACACTTTTTACAATAAACATAGAAATAAGTATCGAACCTAGCAAAATGATTACAAAAGCAAAAAGGCTAATTCTTACTGCATTTGCTTGCTGCATGGCAAGTTCATTTCGTATTGTCTCAAAATTAGATGCCTCATAATAGATATACATCTGAATATGCTCTTGTATAATCTCACTTAGTATATAAATACTTGTATCTAGTAAATAAATATTGTCTTCGTATTTTCCTTTTTGGCTTAGATTATATTTGATATCATCCACTCTATCTTGCAAGGTATCAAGATTTTTCAATAATTTTTCGATTCTACCTTTATTTCCCGGAGTTATTGATATTTCATATAGTTTTTTAAAAACATTTCGTGCTTCCTCTATAATTTCATAAGGGTCTCTTATTTCTGTTGACTCTTTGGCCGTCTCAAAATCAGCAGAGCCGATTACAATTCGATACATGCTGTAATCAATTTCTTCTTTAAAATTAATATTGTAAGCATTTGCAGCTGTAATATTTTTTACAATTTGATTATAAGCATTTCCAAAGTTAATTAAAGAAAGAATTAAATATAAAATAAGAATCACCATGGGTACAATTATTACAAGAGCAAACAATGCTAATTTTTTGTTCAAATTAAGCGATATTTTTTTCCATTTTCTTTTTCGCATGTAACTACTCCCTTCCTTTTGCCCTATATTCCTTAGGAGTACACTGCTGCGTCTTTTTAAATATATAACTAAAGTAATGCGAATCTTTGTATCCTATCTCATATCCTATTTCTGTGGTTTTTAAATTCGTACACCTTAGTAGTTCTTTTGCTTTATTCATTCTTGTTTCCGTTAAGAAATCAATAAAGGTTTGTCCCATTTCTTGTCTAAATATTGCACTAAAATATGTTGGACTTACATTAACAAAGGAAGCTACGTTATTTAAAGATATGTCATCCTTGTGATAGTTTTCTTCAATATAATTACAGGCCCTTTTAAGAATGTCTCCATATTTTTGTCTTGCAATGGTATCTCTTAACAAAAATGCTTTCTCAAGTAATTTTTTTAAGTATTCTTTTGCAGAATCAATAGAAATTACAATCTCCTCTAAATGTGAAAAATTATCCAATTCTTTTACACTTTCTTCTTTCGAGTACCCGACTGTTTCCATAAAGACAAGTACGCTGAAATACACATTCATAATTGTATATTGACGAAACAACAAAGAATTCATATTCACCTTTCCTGAGCCTGAAAAATATTCTTCTACAAAATCAGAAACTTCTTCTCTTGTTCCATTTTTTAAAAACTTTTCTAAAAAAGATTTGTTAATCTTTTTTGAATCAATGGCATGCATATCAATCGGATCGGGATAACTAAAAGTTTTCCACCAATCGCTTCCTTCTATTATTTGGTTGGCTTTCATAAAATATCTTGCAGAAAACGCTTTATTTGCTATGTGATATGATTCTTGTAACTCACTGATTCTAAATACGGTATTTCCTATCCCACCAAAATATTCTAAGTCTGGTTTTTCCTTCATAATTTCTTGCAATTGACTTCGATATTTTACCAAGATTTCTTCTAGATATTTTTCGTTGTCTGCTTTTAATATAATTGCAATGATTTCATTTTCACATTCAAATTCAATTACTTCTTGGTTGTTTTTTAATAATGCATTGATACGATTTTTTACACTGATTAAATCTAAAGAGTAATCCATAGGATTTTCTTTTACACTAACTTGAAACAATATAATATTATAAGCGCTAGCTGCTAAATCAATCCCAAGACGATTTCCTTTTTCAATTACTTGAGATAAAGTTAGTTTGCTTTGTACGATATCAAAAAAGAAGCGTTTCTTTTGAAGAACTACTTTTTCTTCCATTTCCTTTTTGTATAATTGAAGTAACTCTTTTTCTTTTGCTTCTTTTTTTATAATATCTCTTACTTTACAGATTGCCTCCATTAGTTTGATCGAAGAGATTGGCTTAAGCAAATAGTCCGTAACCCCTATTTGGATTGCTTGCTTTGCATATTCAAATTCATGATAGCCACTTAAAATTATAATTTTAATACTAGGAAATTCACGTTTTACCATCTGGCTCAATTCTAGCCCATCCATAAAAGGCATTTTGATATCTGTTATTAAAATATCTGGTTTTGTACTTCGTATCATTGGATAAGCCAATTCTCCATCACTGGCCTCTCCAACGAATTGAAAGCCCTCTTTTTCCCAATCAATATTATTTTTAATTCCTTCTCTTACTACAATTTCATCCTCTACTAAAAATACTTTTTGCATTGCTTCCCCCATATCCTTTGCATAAATTATTTATCTTAAGATTATCGGATATTGCCAAAAAATGCAATCTATATCGTAAAAATCTTGTCATTTTAACTAAATTCCCCAAAAAATAAGCCAAATCTAGGAAGTGTGCATTCCTACATTTGGCCATAAGTTATAATCTATTCAAAACGTACGATTTCCTTTTTCAACCTCCTTATAATCTTTTTCTCTAAACGTGATATGTAAGATTGAGAAATCCCAAGTAAATCTGCAACTTCTTTTTGTGTGAGTTCCTCTCCATCTCTTGTATTTAAACCAAATCGTAACCTGACAATTGTTTTTTCTCTTTCAGAAAGTTTATCAATGGCTTTATTTAGTAGCTTTCTTTCCACTTCGCTTTCAATATCTTTGTAAATAATATCCTCATCAGTCCCTAATATATCAGACAATAGCAATTCATTTCCATCCCAATCCACATTTAGAGGCTCATCAATAGATACCTCCATTTTAGTCTTGTTATTTCTTCTTAGGTGCATCAGTATTTCATTCTCAATACATCTGGATGCATATGTGGCTAGCTTGATATTCTTATTTGGATTGAAGGTATTAATTGCTTTTATTAATCCAATGGTGCCGATTGAAATTAAATCTTCCACTCCTACACCAGTATTATCAAATTTTTTTGCTATGTAAACAACCAATCTTAAATTATGTTCAATTAAAACAGATTTTGCATCCTTGTCGTAGTCAGTTCCTAAATCATTAATAACTTCTGCTTCTTTTTCCGCCTCTAGAGGTGCTGGCAACACATCTGCTCCTCCAATGTAGTGGATATCTCCACCTTTTGAAAACATCATGTTTTGAAAAGATGGCATTGCTTTAAACTGAAAATGGTTTGGTACAGATACTTTTATAAACATATATATGCCTCCTGTCAATCTACTAATTTGGGATTTAGAATAATCTGATATCTTTTGTCAGACATAAACTCATTCTGGCAAATACCTATCATTGGCCCTTTTACTTCAATTACCTTTTCCCCATGAATAATATTTATTTTCTCTACTTTTATTGCTGGTAGTAATCCGTTTTTTTTACCCACTGAGCAATACGGTACATAACATATTTGATTTAATTCATCCCACTCGACGTTTGAATCAAAGGTTTCGTATTCTAAAAAAGTCTTTATGTAACTAATCTGTTTCTGGGTAAGCAAATCTTTTATTACTTCAAAAGGTACAATATTTACAGGCTTTTTACTAAATGGCTCAACTAAACTATTACCTGTATCCACAAGTCCTTTCATGTTTAGTTGTCTGTAATTTTGACTGATGGTAACTTGACAAATCCTTCCAAGGTTTCGTTTGTAAAAAGTATATATAATGATTGCACCTCTAATCAGTATAAACACAACTAATCCGGATAGCAGTAGCTGTTCTGCATTGAAATCCCTTCCAAAAGTGAGAAAATTTAATATTCCACCAAAAAGAAAAGTTAGTATGTAAAGTAACGCAACTGCTTTTAAAATATTTATTCGACCCTTTAGTTTTAATGCTATTTTGGTACTAACCACATTAATGCCAAGATGAATAAGGATATATTTGATTATTATACCTTTTAGCGGCAACACGATAATAATTATGGTCAACATAGAACTTATTACACTAATAAGAAAAATTCTAAGATACGTGGCAGTGCATCTTAAGACCTTCTTAATAATACTTAATATAAAAAAGTTCATACACATGTTAATCAAAAAAAGCACATCTACATACAGCTCATAATACACGTTTCACTCCCCTCGCTTTATAGTTTGTGTCTAAGCTGTAATCATTATAAAACGTCAAAACTTATTTTTTTGTCAAACTATATACGCTCATTCATTATTTTCATCTTACTTTTTCTACATTATCACGCAAAAACAGACCGTCCTTTGACGGTCTGTTCTTTAAGATATTCTTATACTATTTACGATTCTTCTGAAGGAACTCAGGAATCTTTATAGACTTTTCTTCCACGCTGCTTTCAGGGGTACGAGGTCTTTGAATACCAGTAATTGGTCTAGGTGTAACAGGTGGTGTACCTGTCAGTCTCACCTCTCCTGTTGCAGGTTTTGTCAAAGTCTGAGAATTTGTCCCACCTGTTGGGTACGAAAAACTAGGCATAATCTTACCTGGTGTAACAGCAGAGGCATTGGTATCTAGTCCTGTCGCAATAACAGTAATACTTGCTTCATCTGTATATGTATCATCATACATAGCACCAAAAATAATATTAGCACTATCACCTGCTAAATCCTGCACATAGCTTGCAGCATCGTTCGCATCCATTAATGTAATATCTCCAGAAATATTAATAATAACATGAGATGCACCAGTAATTGTAGTTTCTAATAATGGACTGGCAACAGCTTGTTTGACTGCTTCAAGTGCTTTATCATCACCTTTTGCTCTACCAATACCAATATGTGCAATTCCTTTATTCGTCATTACAGTCTGTACATCTGCAAAATCCAGATTAATCAATGCTGGAAGATTAATCAAGTCAGTAATTCCTTGAACCGCTTGCTGTAAAACTTCATCTGCTTTCTTAAGTGCCTCAGGCATGGTTGTCCTTCTATCAACAATTTCAAGTAATTTATCGTTTGGAATCACAATTAATGTATCTACGCTATTTTTTAATTTCTCAATTCCTGATAAAGCATTGCTCATTCTTGCTCTTGCTTCAAATTTAAAAGGCTTTGTTACAACTCCAACTGTTAAGATTCCCATATCTTTTGCTATTTTTGCAACAACTGGTGCAGCACCGGTACCGGTTCCTCCACCCATACCACAAGTAACAAAGACCATATCAGCACCTTGGATTGCCTTTTGTATATCATCTGCGCTTTCTTCTGCAGCCTTTTCACCAACTTCTGGCTGTGCTCCAGCGCCTAATCCTTTTGTTAATTTTTCTCCAATTTGTAAAGGTGTAGATGCCTTACAAAGCTTTAATGCCTGCCTATCCGTATTAATACCAATAAATTCTACTCCACCAATTTTTTCATCAATCATTCTATTTACAGCATTATTTCCTGCTCCGCCGACTCCTACGACAATAATTTTTGCAGAAGATTCCGCTTCGTTCGTCTTTATTTCCAGCAAGGTTCTTCCTCCTTCACATTCCTTTTCACATAAAAAACTTACTCTTTATATAATATATTTTTTTTGATAATTTATCAACATAATTTTGATATTTTCTACTAAATTCTTTCATTTATTCGTGTTTTTTTATCATTTATCTTTTTCAAACGTAATATTTGATGTACCCTCTTGATAATTTTCCATATGAAGCACACCGGATAACCCTTCCAAGTCTGGCAAAATACTTCTAAGCCTTATAATCTTTTCCTCTGTTTCGCTATCCTTTCCAAGATACACTCTAGCATCTGCAAAATAAAGTGTCATTTCATAGTGACTATTGAAATAGATTTTATCTGGCGTTATTTGATATTTTGCTAATAACTGGGTCACACTGACAATGGTATTAAAAACACCTTTATCTTCTACTTCTAATTCCCTGTAAAGTAAAATATGATCAAACTTTAACCCCGTTATTAATGGTATTCCTAAAATAGCTTCTGAGGAACTTTCAACAACAATTCCATCCTTATCAAAATACATATAGGAACCAAGATATTCAATATATCCCACCATACTTTTTTCATACACATTTACCTTAACCTTGTTACCTGATAACAGATGGATTTCCACTGTATCAACAAATGGAATAGAATAATCTTTTTTGTAGTTGTATTTCCAGTACAAGTAAAGCGAATTATAACAATATCGGTTGTTAAATATGATTTCCTTCATTTCCTCTTCTGAATAATGCTCATTTCCTGTTATTGTTATTTCTTTAATAGAAAAAACGCTTATCATTGTTATAGCTGACGCTACAAGTAATACAACGAAAATTAAAACAAGAATCAGCTTTCTTTTGTTTATCTTACTCATAATGAATATCAGCTCCCAGCATTGCTAAATCTTTGCATATATCCTGATAGCCCCTTTGAATATAATAGGCATCTAAAATATTTGTATTACCTTTGGCTATTAAGCCAGCAATTATTAGTGCTGCACCTCCTCGCAGTTCTTTTGCCCTAACTTCTTCACCATGCAAACCTTCTACACCAATAATCTTAGCATGATTGTTATCTAATACAATATTGGCACCCATCTTTAAAAGCCATTCTACCGTTTTAAATCGAGCTTCAAAAATACTCTCACTCACATGACTTATGCCCTTAGCAATCGTAAGAACAGACAAAAGCTGTGATTGTAAATCAGTAGGAAAACCTGGATATATACTAGTAACCACATTCTTAACAGGATTTATTGCATAACTCGCATCAATAAGAACATTGTTATTCTCTAGGTTATAACTTGCCCCCATTTCTTCAACTACTTCAAACAACGCATTCATATGGCTGATAGGAGCATTTTGTAAAGTAATTTTACCCCTTGTTCCGACCGCCGCCAAAATATAGGTTCCAGCTGCAATACGGTCAGACACAATATCTATCTGTGCTCCGTGAAGATTTTTTACACCATTTATGGTAATTGTTTCTGTGCCTGCTCCTTTTACATCTCCTCCCATTTTATTAAGAAATCTGCCTAGTTCCTCAACTTCTGGTTCCATTGCAGCATTTTTAATAATTGTAATTCCTGTCGCACATACGCCAGCAAGCATAACGTTTTCTGTTGCTCCCACACTTGATATCGCCATATTTATGGTATTACCAATAATTTGTGTGGTATTAGCTACCAAACCATCTTCTCTTTCATATATGCCAATATTCATTTGCTTAAATGCAGCTAAATGAAGATCAATTGGTCTTTCTCCAATTACACAGCCACCTGGATATGGAATAACTGCATTCTTCATTCTTCCAAGTAATGCACCAGACATTAATATGGAAGATCTCATTTTGTCTGCCAACTTAGTTGGTATCTCATATGAATTTACATATGTTGAATCTATAATAAGGGAATTACCTTCCCATACTACCTTACATCCAATTGTCTTTAATATTTCAATCATATTATAAACATCAATAATATGTGGACAATTATGTAAAACACTAATATCTTTACAAAGTATTGATGCAGCAATCATTGGTAATGCTGCATTTTTAGAACCTTGGACTACTACTTCACCACTAAGTGGTGTACCGCCTGAAATTTTGATAGAGTTCAAAGTCAACCTCCATATTCGTATTAATTATTAATACACTTATCTACTCTATCTTATGTAAATTTCTTCATAATGAAGCTTATCTATCAATAAAATTTTGATTTTCTTATTTTTCTAACTTAACTTGCCTTGATACACTTAGTGCAAGCCCCATCTCAGATAAAAGAAACAAGGCAGAAGTACCTCCATAACTTATAAAAGGTAATGTAATTCCTGTATTTGGAATCGAATTCGTTACTACGGCAATATTTAAAATAACTTGAAGTGCAATATGTCCCATAATACCAACAACAATCAGTGCTCCATACAAATCTGGTGCATTATTGGCTATAATCATAAACCTCCAAATCATCAGCATAAACAATAAGATAAGGCAGACTGCACCAAACAATCCCAATTCTTCACAAATGATAGAAAAAATCATATCGTTTTGGGCCTCTGGTACAAAGCCAAGCTTTTGCATACTTTGGCCAAGTCCTTTTCCAAGTATTCCTCCAGATCCGATTGCATACAGTCCTTGTAATGTCTGATATCCTTTATCAAAGTCTTCTGGATTCAGCCATATTTTAAGTCTTTCTGCGCGGTATTGCTCTAAATAGATAAAAATTCCCATAAAAGCAATTCCACCTACACCAATTAATATAAATTGAAGATATTTCGGGCTTGCAACAAAAATTAGAATAACTGCAATACCAAGTATAATAATAGCTGTACTAAGATTGTTAACACCTACTAAAGCTACTATAGGCCCACATAGCGTAATTACAAGTAGCATGGTTCGAAACTGCTTAATTTTCTTAGATACCTTACTGATTACTAATGCCAAGAAAAGAATAACTGCTAATTTGGCAAATTCAGATGGTTGAAAAGACAAAGGTCCTATCTTTAGCCATCTTTTTGAACCATTAAAATCTGAACCTACAAACAAAACTGCAGCTGACAAAACATGAGATAACAAAAATGCCAGTAAAGTAAATCTTTCCCAGAAATGGTAATCAATCCTTGCAATAATCATCATGGCAATTAACCCTAATATTGTTGCAGTCAACTGCTTCTTCAAATAAAAAGCCGAATCACCATTTGCTTTAATCTGTCCGTTATAGGAGCTCGTACTGTATAGCATAACTAATCCAAAGCATATTAAAAATATGATGATAAATAATAAGCTATAGTCAAAATAATTTTCTTTTTTGGGTCTACGCGATCTCTCATTCCTTGGACTCATGCAAACTCTCCTCTATTATACCTAAAAGATACTTATAAATTATGAACATAATTTTTAAACATGTTCCCACGCTCTTCATAATTTTTAAACATTCCCCAGCTTGCGCATGCAGGGGATAGCAAAACAGCATTTCCTATCTCAGCCTTTGAGGCACTTATTTCTACCGCCTCTTTTAAGTTCTCGGCAAAAATGATATTTTCAAATCCACATTTTCTAGCTGCTTTTGCAATCTTTTCTTTTGTCTCTCCAATTAATATAAGATATCGTACTTTCCCTTCAAAAGATTGTATCCACTCTTCATATTCAGAATCCTTATCATAACCGCCTCCTATCAATATCGTAGGGCGATTCATTGCCTGAATCCCTTTAATCGCTGCATCGGGATTCGTTCCCTTTGAATCATTATAATAAGCCACTTGATTTTTTTCCATCACAAATTCAATTCGATGCTCTACACCAGCAAATTTCATAATCGTGTCACGAATCACTTCGTGTGGTACTCCCATACTAATTGCTAAACCAATCGCAGCCATGACATTTTCATGATTATGTCTACCAAGAAGTTTTAGTTGCGTTGTTTTGCAAATGTGATAGGTATCTGTATTATCTTGATAAACGATATCATCTCCATCAAGATAGATTCCTTTTGATAACTTTGTAAGACTACTGAAAAATATTACTTTGTTAGGAAGCTTTTTCCCAAATTCTCTTAATATTTCATCCTCGTAATTTAAAACACATGTATCTTCCTTGGATTGATTTAACGTTATACTTTTCTTGACTTTTATGTAATTTTCCATAGTCTTGTGGCGATTCAAATGATCTGGAGTAATATTTAAAATAGCAGAGGAAACTGGTCTAAACTCCTCAATGGTTTCTAATTGGAAACTACTTATTTCTGCAACCGTTACCGTATGGTCTACCATTTGGTCTACAACACTTGTGTATGGAATTCCTATGTTTCCTACAACAAATACGCTTTCAAAATAATTCTTCATTATCTCGCCAGTTAAGGCTGTTGTTGTAGTCTTTCCATTTGTTCCTGTAATCGCTACTACCTTTCCTTTACCACAATGGTATGCAAGCTCTATTTCTCCCCATATTTTTATTCCGTTATTCTTTAACATCTCAACTATAGGTATATCGGTTGGTACCCCAGGACTTATTACAGCTAAATCAAGGAGCGATAGTTTTTCTTTTGGAAAATCACCTAAGTATATTTCGATTTCAGTATGACCTGCTAGCTGGTCTTTTATTGCTTCTTTTTGTAACTTATCATTTCCATCATATAATAAAACGTTAGCGCCCTTTTTGGATAACAGCACCGCTGCTGCGATACCACTAATTCCAGTTCCAATCACGCAAACTTTTTTACCTGCAAAATTCATTGCACTTCCTCCTACTTACATTGCTAATAAACCAATCAAACAAAGTATTGCTGTAATAATTGTAAATACGGTAACTACTTTTGTCTCTGACCAGCCACACAATTCAAAATGATGATGAATTGGTGCCATTTTAAAGATTCTCTTTCCTTTTGTTAACTTAAAGTAAGTTACTTGCATCATAACAGAAATCACTTCAACCAAATAAATCAATCCAACAATTAGAATAAATAACGGCATCTTAAGCATATATGCTGTGGCAGCAACAAATCCACCAAGTGCAAGCGAACCAGTATCTCCCATAAATACTCTCGCTGGATGAGCATTAAATAATAAAAACCCAAGTAAACTCCCAACGACTGCACAAGTAATTGGCTCTATTCCACTTCCTTTGATAACAGCAACTAATGAAAAGAAAGTTGCTACTAAAACAGTAACACTTGATGCCAACCCATCTAATCCATCTGTAAAGTTAACACCGTTTACCGTCCCAATAATTGCAACAAACATTATTGGAATCGCAAACGCGCCAATCTCTAAGTATTTACCATTGGTAAAAGGTATAATAAGCTCTAGTCCTACATCAGTAAAATTAATCAAATAGTATGCAAAAATGACTGTAACAATAATTTCTCCTGCCATTTTTTGCATTACAGATAGCCCCATAGAGCGTTTTAAAACAACCTTTATATAGTCATCCAAAAAACCAATGATTCCAAAACCTAGCGTTACAAATAAGATGGGAATAATCTTTGGATAGTTTTGTATATAAAACAATGAGACAATTACAATGCTTAATAATATTAAAACGCCTCCCATAGTAGGAGTACCCGTTTTCTTCAAATGAGACTGTGGTCCATCCTCTCTTACCGTCTGGCCAGCCTTTAGCTTTGTCAAATATTTAATTATGCCCGGCCCTGTAATTGCACTTATAATAAAAGCAGCTATAACCGGTATTACCACCTTGTAATCCATGATTTACACCTCTAAAATTCTTTTGTTTTCGTTTTACCCAACACGAATTAGTATAATTCTTTTTTTATGATTTATCAACTTATTTTACTCTAAATAGAGAATAATATTACTCGTTTTACGAATCGTTTCATTTGCTAACGGAAACTGATCGGTTACTGTTTCTCCTTCATTTAAGTATTCGACATTCAAATCATATTCTTTTAATATGGAGGATGCTTCTGTTTTCGATAATCCAACCAAATTTGGCATCGTAATATCGCCTATATTGAATTCTTCTATTTCATTTGCTTCATATACCTGCTCAATTCCAAGATAAGGCAATATATTTCCAAATATCTCTTGAACGACTGGTGCTGCTATTGTTCCTCCATAATAAATACCTTTTGGATCATAAATAACTGCAAGGGCTAAAACCTGAGGGTCTTCTGCTGGTGCAAACCCAATAAATGAGGATATATATTTTTTTGCACTTCTTGGCAGCGTCTGTGATGTAGCTGTCTTTCCACCAATTCGAAAACCTGGAATATATGCTTTTTTTCCTGTACCTTCAGAAACTACTTTTTCTAATATAGAACGCATCGTTTCAGATGTTTCCTTTGAAATCACATTATTTTTTTCTGGATAAGTAAAGTTTTTAATTAATTCTCCATCATAGGCTCGAACCGAAACTCCAAAATGCGGTGTGATTCTTGTTCCTCCATTAACGATAGAACTTACTGTTGTGGCTAATTGAATCGGTGTAATTTGAAACGATTGACCAAAGGACATGGTTGCAAGTTCTACAAGTCCAACATTTTCTTTTTTATGCATAATCGTTCCTGCCTCACCTGGCAAATCCACTCCTGTCTTTGTCATTAGCCCAAGTTGGTTAAAATATTTAAATATATTATCGACTCCTAATCGTAAACCAACCTCTATAAAAACAGGATTACAAGAATTCATAACACCCTGTATAAAGGTTTCTCCTCCATGTCCTGCAATTTTATGACACCTAATACGCCTATCCTCTACTATTTTAAAACCTGGACAGCTAAAGGTATCTTCAAGCGTTACAACACCTTCCTCTAAGCCTGCCGCTGCAGTTAATATTTTAAATGTGGAGCCAGGCTCATAAGTATCATTGATGCATCGGTTTCTCCACATCTGGTTTAACATAGTCTGCTTTGTTTTCTCATCAATAAGTCCAGTGTTTTCTGTGTTTAAAGTAAAGGGGTCATTTAAATTAAATTCGGGAAGATTTACCATAGCCATAATCTCACCATTCTTTGGATTCATAACAATAATACTTACACTTTCTGCTGATTTTGCCTTCATAACTTTAGCCGCTGATTGTTCTGCAAATTTTTGTATATTACTATCCAAGCTTATATATAAATCATTTCCCGCAATTGGCTCCATTCTTCCTTCAGCAGCATCTTCAATTTCTACACCTCGGGCGTCTGTCATAGTAAGTATGTATCCATTTTGTCCCTTCAAATATGTTTCATATTTTACTTCAAGCCCTATAATTCCTTGATTGTCACTTCCAGTAAAACCAAGTACTTTGGAGGCAAGCGTATCATATGGGTAGTAGCGTTTGAAATCTTCGTCTACTTTTACTCCTGCTAATGCATAGGACCTGATTTTATCTCCAATTTCCTTATCCACATTTGTCTTCACTCGCTCGATTGAACTATATTTTTCAACTCTCTTTCTTACTATTTCCTCAGAAAGTTCTAATTCATTTGCAAGTATGCTGATTACCTTTTCAGGTTCCTTAATCTGATTGTGAATTACAGATATGGTACAAACCGTTTTATTCGTAGCAACGATTTGGCCTGTTGCATCAATTATTTTTCCTCTTGCCGCTTTTATTTCTCTTTCGCGTTCATGTAGTTGATCTGCTTTCTCTTGATAATATTCTGACTTAGCTATCATTAAGTAAAATAATCGTCCCACCAAGGCCAACAGGATTAAGAAAATAGCTATAAAAACAATCACAATCTTTTTTCTATTAAATGTCTTACTTTTGATCATATCATATCCTCGTAAAAGTCATTATTATATTTTATTTCTTTTACAGTGAGGTTATGAAAATTATTATTCATTATTCTCGTGAATTTTCTGACCTATTATCCTCAGTTACATTACCTGGTTTATATGGCAGGTCGTACTCTTGTGTGTCTTGTTCCGACTCTTGCCCTGTAGTGTCTTGTGTTTCATTTCCTTGTGTCGCATCTTGTGTTGTCTGCCCTTGTTCGTTCGTCTGCGCTGTATCTTGCGTTGTGTCCTGTGTTGTCTCTGTCTCAGTCTTTGTTACTGGTTCTGTTGGAAATATATTTAAATAAGGCAATACTTCCTCTAAGATTGCTTTTGCGACTTCTTGTGCAAATGTACTATGCGCCTGATCTTGTACATTTGGTTCATCAATCGTAACATAAACTACTACTTGTGGATTATCCTGTGGTACATATCCAATAAATGATACAACATAATTTGTTTTATCTCTATTTCGTTTTTCTGCTGTACCAGTCTTTCCACCCATCGTATATCCTTCGACTCTTGCGGTCTTTCCCGTACCCTCTTGCGTACTAACCGTCTTATATAAGTATTGTTTTAATTTATCAGAAGTACTTTTTGAAACGGTTTGTTTTAATAAAATTGGATCATATGTCGATACTGTAGCCCCATTAGCATCTAATATTTTACTAACCACATGAGGCTTATAAAAATAACCACCATTTATTACTGATGAAAAAGCCGATACCATTTGTATCATGGTAACATCAAAATTTTGCCCAAATGAATTCGTTGCTAAATCCGTTACCCCCATATTCTCTAATGAATAGAACATTCCACTCGCTTCACCTGGTAAATCAATTCCTGTTTTTTTCCCAATTCCAAATATACTTTGGTATTTCGCAAATATTTCTTTTCCTTCTACCTGTGAAATCCTCATCATTGCTACGTTACAAGATTTCATAATAGCTCTTTCAACAGATATCGCTCCATGGGTTCCATTACATCCAATCTTCCAACCACCAATATCCAAATATCCATTACATTCATAGGATTCATTACCTGTAATTTTACCACTGTCTAAAGCAGAAGCTACTGTCAAAGGTTTTGCAGTTGAACCAGGTTCAAACGTATTTGAAATGCTTGAGTTTCTCCAAATCTGATTTAAATTATTTAATTTGGTTTCATCATCCATCGCTTCGATTTCTTCTTCTGAAAAATAACTTGATAAATCCCTTGGATTATTTAAATCATATTGATTGGCACTACTGGCCATAGCCAAAATACTTCCATCATTAGGATTTGCTATTATGACAGAAGTATTCGTACTTCCATCATCCTCCGCTCTAAAATTACCTTTATATTTCTCATTAAACTCCGCAATATGCTTCTCGACAATTCCTTGGACCGTAGCATCGATTGTCGATACTACCGTATGTCCATCGATTGCAGGCTTCACCGTTCGTTTTAATTCAGAATCATCATTTAAGTATCCGTATTCTCGGCCATCTACTCCATTTAACTCATCATTATAATATTGTTCAATTCCCCAATTACCAACATTACCAGAAACCGTAAATCCAAGCACACTGCTTGCTAATGAATTATATGGATAGGTTCTTAAATATTCATCTTCAAACCATACCCCTTTAATATAAGGATTTTTTTTATTCTTTTTTTCATCCAATTCGTTTTGTAATTGGATGAATGGCTGTATCTCCTCGTAACTTAATCTCTTTAATAAGACTACGTATCTGCTATCTTTTTTTTCACTTATTGTTGTTCTTAGTTCTGATTCATTTAAATCAAAAGAACTGGTAAGTGCTGCTATCGTAGGTTGTAAATATTTTTCATTTGAATTTACAGCTTTGCAATCTAGTATCACATTATATACCTTTTGGCTGGTTGCAAGTACGGTTCCTTTTGCGTCTGTGATATCCCCTCTTCGAAAAGGAATGATTTGACTATCATATTGTTGCTGTTGTAGCACTTGTTTTGTATATTTATCTCCACTTTCTACATTAATATAGGTTAATCTAGCACATAATCCAATTAAAGCTAGCATTATTATAATAAATAATACTGCTAGCTTCCTTTGCATATTTCTATTAAATTTTTTTGGAACCTTTTTGTCTCTTCTATCTAATTTCTTCATTGAAGTCACCTACTTTATTAGTTCTACTATTTAGAAGGTTTTGCCTTAGGAATATCACTATATTGTCTTACATAATCACTTTCTTGGTTATCATACAATACAACTTGATCCTCTGATGCATAAACCATCCCAATTTCTTCCAAAGCTACTTGCTTTATATGCTCTAAATCAATTGAATTATTAATTCTGTTGTAGGTTTCATCGTTATCAGAACGCAAATCAGCAACTTCCTTTTCTAAGGAAGATATGTTTTTTACTCTGTGGGTTGTTTCAGCTTGAAGCCTTAAATATGAAATACAAACAACTAATGTAACTATAGCTGCGATTGCCAAAAACATTACATACCCAAAATTCATATTTAATGCTTTTTCTCTGTTTTTTCTCGTACTATTACTTAACTTAGGTTTGTCCATTTCAGACGTATCATATTGGTTTGGAATGACCTGAAACTGTCTAACGGTATTTCCATACTGATATGCTGACGTATTTACATTTCGCGATTTGATTGCTGATTCTTTTCTTCTACCTGTCTGACGCGACATAACCAATCCCCCTTACTATCCAATGCGTTCAAATACTCTGAGCTTTGAACTTTTTGAACGTTTATTTTCTTCAATTTCCAATTCACTAGGTAAAATTGGTTTCCTTGTAATGACTTTTCCTTTTGATTGTTTTCCACATATACATACTGGAAAATCACTTGGACAAGTACAAGGATTCTCATTCTTCCTAAATATATTCTTAACGATTCGATCCTCAAGGGAATGAAATGTAATAACACAAATCCTTCCCTCGTTATTTAATATTTCTATCATGTCATCTAGAGAGTTCTTAAGTACTTCTAATTCTTTGTTCAATTCAATTCGAATTGCCTGAAATGTTTTCTTAGCTGGATGACCTCCAGTTAGACGCTGTTTCATAGGAATCGCAGCTTTTATTATCTCTGAGAGCTCCCCTGTTGTTTCGATTTCCTTTAATTCTCTTGCCCTTACGATATGCTTTGCTATATTTTTCGCAAATTTATCTTCACCAAAATCTTTGATAATATAATATAACTGCATCTCGCTATATTGGTTAACAATATCTTTGGCAGTCAGCTCTTGTCTTTGATCCATTCTCATATCAAGAGGTGCATCAGACATATAAGAAAATCCTCTGTCTGCTGTATCTAACTGGTAGGAAGATACTCCCAAATCAAGTACAATCCCATCCACTTTATCTATCGAAAGATTATGAAGCACTTGCTTCATATTACTATAATTATCTCGAACAATTGTAACTTTATCTTTAAATTCCTTTAACCTTTCACCAGCTGCTTTTATTGCAGCATCATCTTGGTCAATTCCAATAAATCTTCCATTTTCTCCTAACTTTGAACATACTTCGTAGGCATGTCCACCGCCACCTAATGTGCCGTCTACATAAATTCCGTTAGGTTTTATTCCTAAGCCTTCTATTGTTTCATCTAATAGTACTGATTTATGCTTAAAATCCATATTTTCCTCCGTTTGTGCGATTCTTTTCGTACAGATAGGACACTAAATGCTTAATCCAAGTTCCTCCATATGCTCTGCAATCTCTTCCATGTCGTCATAAACATTGCTTTCAAGCCATTTATCCTTACTCCAGATTTCTATTCTGCTTAGAACACCTACTAATACTACTTCTTTCTCTAATTCTGCAAATTCTCTTAATACGCTAGGTAATAAAATTCTTCCCTGCTTGTCTACTTCACAAGATGCAGCACCGGCAAGAAAAAAACGAGAGAACTGCCTTGCATTTTTATTTGTAAGTGGTAGTGTTCTTAGTTTTTCTTCAAAGGCTTGCCATTCCTTATTAGGGTATACAAAAAGACACCCATCTAGTCCCTTTGTTACAACAAATTCGTCTCCCAAAGCTTCTCTGAACTTAGATGGCATGATAAGTCTACCTTTTGCGTCAATTGTATGGTTGTATTCCCCCATAAACATATAGTGCACCTTCTTTCAAAATGGTCTGCCACTTTTTTACCATTTTGTACCACTATGTACCACTTTCCACCACTTATAGGTTAATTTTATATTACTTTAAGCAAAATATCAAGTACAAACTTGAAAAAGAAATAGTAAAAAAGTCCCATAAAACGCCATAAAAGCATTTTATAGGACTCTTTATTCATGAATAGTGAAACGATTGTGTTTCATTTTGTATTAAATAGGGATTTATATTTGTTTCTTTTCAATGAAATCATTTTAATACTTGGATTTATTTACCTACTAAAAGCATTTTTTTGGGGTTCTACCAGGTTAATATACTCTTCAATTAGCCTGTCCAATTCTACACTTTTTTCGTAGGTTCCTTTTTCATCCATATTATTAGCTACAAATGAATTCAATTGTCTTCTTGCCTCTTCAATTTTAATTTTCAAAGCTATAACGTTTTCCATCATCTACTCACCCTTTCTTATGAATTATTTACTTTTCTACGTTTTGAAATAATGAAAAAAATGGAAGCTAACACTGCTATTAACGATAGTAATTGCGATACAGGTATAGTAGTTTTTGCAATTAATAACTGGTCTGTTCTTAAAGCCTCAATCCATGAACGTCCTAACCCATATCCAGCAACATAAACTAAAAATACTTCTCCATTGAACTTTTTATACTTCTTATAAAACATAATAAGTAACAATACTCCACAATTCCAAAGTGATTCATAAAGAAATGTTGGATGTACCTGTATATAGTTAATTCCATTTGTAACTTGAACCATGAGTTCTTGCGTAATATCACCTGATCTTACATCAGAAATCGGAATTCTCATAGCCAGCAAGCCATTGGTATATCCCCCAAAAGCTTCTCGATTAAAAAAATTCCCCCACCTTCCTATTATTTGTCCTGACACCAGACCTATACATGAAGTATCTGCCATTTTCCAAAATTGAAGATGCCTTTTCTTAGAAAAAACAGACAAAGTGATAACTGCTCCTATAATACCCCCATAAATAGCCAGTCCACCTTGTCTTATATTGATAATCTTTAATATATCACCTTTATACATGTCCCAAGAAAAAGCTACATAATAAATTCTTGCTCCTAAAATTGAAAAAGCAATTGCATACAATGCAAAGTCTGTATAGTCCTCCACCCGCTGATTGGTTCTCTTCGCCTCTTTCTCAGTCATTATTATCCCTACCATAATACCTATTCCAATGATGATACCGTAGTAAGCCACGTCAAATCCAAAGACGGTTATGTACTTTCCCACGTTATTAAGCTCAATCCCTAGATTTGGAAACGAGATACTATATTGCTCCATAACTAATTTCTCCTCTATGCGAATGTTTTCGACTATATATTCATTTTAAACCTAAACCACTAAAAAATCAAACTTAAGAGGTTGATAATATTTTGCAATTTTCGACGATTCGTTGACAAAGTTGGATAAAATGTATGCAAAAATACCTGTTATTTTTCTTAGACGTTAAAACGAAATAGGATTACATCCCCGTCTTTTACTACATATTCCTTTCCTTCCAAGCCAACAAGACCTTTGTCTTTTGCTGCAGAATACGATCCACAATTTAGTAAATCTTGATAATTTACCACTTCTGCACGAATAAATCCTCTTTCAAAATCAGAGTGGATTTTTCCAGCCGCTCCTGGCGCCTTTGTTCCTTTTTTAATGGTCCACGCTCTTGTTTCATCTTCACCAGCTGTTAAATAGCTAATCAAACCAAGAAGGCTATAACTTGCTTTAATTAATTTTTCAAGTCCTGATTCTTTCAAACCAAGATCCTCTAAAAACATTTTCTTTTCTTCCTCATCAAGCTCAGAAATTTCTTGTTCAATTTTTGCACAAATCACAAATACTTCGCTATTCTCTGCCTTTGCATAATCTCTTACAGCACTTACATATTCATTGCTTTGTCCATCATCAGTAAGATCATCTTCTACTACATTTGCTGCAAAGATAACTGGCTTGTATGTTAAAAGATTATAAGAAGTTATGAAATCTTTTTCTTCCTCATCATTTACTTCAAAACTTTTTGCTAATTTCCCATCTTCTAAATGACTTTTAATTTTGTTCAAGAAATTAAGTTCTTTGGCAAGGGCTTTGTCATTTCTTGCTCCTTTACTCGTTTTAGCAATCCTTCTTTCTAATATTTCAATATCTGAAAAAATCAATTCTAAATTAATTGTTTCGATATCTCGTAATGGATTCACATTTCCATCCACATGAATCACATTGGTATCTTCAAAGCATCGAACCACATGAACAATCGCATCCACTTCACGTATATTAGATAAGAACTGATTACCTAGTCCTTCCCCCTTTGAAGCTCCCTTTACAAGCCCAGCTATGTCAACAAATTCTATCACAGCAGGTGTGACTTTTTTAGACGAGTACAAATTCCCTAGAAGGGTAAGTCTTTCATCTGGTACAGTTACGATTCCAATGTTTGGATCGATTGTACAAAATGGATAATTTGCAGACTCTGCTCCTGCTTTTGTTAAAGAATTAAATAACGTACTTTTTCCTACATTTGGTAAACCAACGATTCCTAATTTCATTTGATATTTCCTTTCTGCTTCTCATTCATCTCTTGATTGTATCATAATTAAAATCCCTGTATCAAACTCTATCCTTGCTGTTTCTTTTAATATTTCATTACTAACGCCAAATCCACCTGCATGGTTGGTTAGGGTATATTCATATAGAGGGTATTTAACGCCTGTTACCGTTAGTTTTGTTACTTCATTCGAAAGAGCAAGTAACGATAAGTAATTTCCAAACTGCTCTGATTTTTTCACCTCATATGAATCTTTTAATAACATAACCTTATTATTTTCATCAACCATATAGCATAGAATATTTTTTTCAAGCGGTATACAAAGACTTTGTATATTACCTAGCAAATGATCCACTCTGCTTCCAAATCCTCCAACGATTGCTATCTCTTTGCTACCAATCTGTACCGCATAGTAAAGTGCCATCTGCGTATCTGTATCATCTTTTTCAGGTTTAAATCTTTTTATTTCAATGTCAGTCTCTTCATATTTTTTCAACACACTCTCTTTTATCGAGTCAAAATCGCCCATCAAAACAGAAGGGATAATGTTTAATTGGTAACACATCTCTATCCCTTTATCCACACCAATGATCGTATCAAAATTATTTTCTTTCATAAAACTCAACAAAAAATTCTGATTTATTTTTCCACCCGAAATGATAAGTGTTTTCATGCTTTTTCATGCTCTTTCATAATTTGAATAAATGATTGGGTATTCTCTTTAATATCCCCGTTAAAGATGGCTGACCCCGCGACAATTACATTAGCGCCTGCCTGTATTATTTGACTTACATTACTAAGTGTGATGCCTCCATCTACCTGAATATCTGTATTCAGACCTTTTTTGTTTAACATCTCTCTAAGCGTAGACACCTTTTGAAGCATTCCATCAATAAAGACTTGTCCACCAAATCCTGGATTCACTGTCATAATTAATATCATATCTGCTAGCTCTAGAACGTAATCCAATGCGGATAATGGAGTGGCTGGATTCAATGCAATTCCTGCCTTGATTCCTTTTTGCTTGATATAATTGAGTGTTCTGTCAATGTGCTTACAAGCCTCAGCATGAATTGTAATGATGTCTGCACCAACTTCAACAAAGTCATCGATATATCTTTCAGGATTACTTACCATCAAGTGCACATCAAATACTTTATCGGTACAACTTCGAATCGATTGAATCACAGGCATACCAAGAGAAATACTTGGTACAAAATCTCCATCCATTACATCAATATGAATATACTGCGCTCCTCCTTGATCTGCCTTAATGATATCCTCGGATAGATTTTTAAAATCGGCCGCAAGAATTGACGGTGATAGTTTTAACATAGTTAGTATCTCCTTTTATCTTTTAGTTCATGAAACATTTCAACATAATTGTTATAGCGAATCTGACTGATTTTCCCCTCATCAAGTGCGTGTTTCACCATACATTTTGGTTCATTCACATGCATACATCCTTGGAATTTACATCCATCTTGATATTCTATAAACTCAGGAAAATAATCCTTTAATTCTTCTTTTTCTAAATCATCAATGTACAAAGAACTAAATCCAGGGGTATCCATAATATAGGTATTTTCTTCGATCCATATAAGCTCCGAGTGTCTTGTGGTATGTTTTCCGCGATCAATTTTCTCACTGATTGCACCTGTCTCCATCAATGCTTTTGGTTGAAGCACATTAATAAGAGAAGATTTACCAACTCCTGATGGTCCTGCGACAGCAGTTGTTCTTCCCTTGATTAATTCTCTTATTTTTTCCATCCCATCTTCGAATTTAGCACTTGTAAAAACAATATGATATCCACAACGAATATAGGTATCTTTTAACAATTCTAATTCCTTTTGTGTTGCAATGTCTTTTTTGTTAAAACAAATAATTGTTTTTACATTTTGTTTCTCCATCATAATAAGAAAGCGATCTAGCAAATTAAAATTGGGATTGGGCTTAGCAACAGCAAAAATCACCAATGCTTGATCAATATTTGCTACCGCTGGCCGAACCAATTCATTTTGTCGCTCTAAAACAGAAATGATGTTTCCTTTTTCTTCTTTTTCATCTAGGATATCGATAATTACATTATCTCCTACCAGTGGTTTTATTTTATTTTTTCGAAAGACACCTTTCGCTTTGCATTCATAGATTTTATTTGTTTTTGTGTGAACGTAATAAAAACCTGCTATTCCTTTTATTATTTTTCCTTCCATATAATCCTATTCCGAAAATGTAATGGTGAAAGTTCCATCCACCGCAACACCATCAATATACATCTTGACGGTTCCTGTTGTTACTCCACTTTCTCCTGTAATTTGACGTGTATAAGGAAATTCAGAGGAGGATACGTCTTCTTCCACTACCGTTTTTGTCTTTCCGTTTTGTGTCAAATCAAGCCTTAATGTACCCTCTGTAAATTCTTCTGGTAAATCTGACTTCTCAATCCGTATCGTTCCTATATATTGCTCATTCGAAGTATCTGTCTCTGGCCCCATACTTACTGTAAAATCAACTGCAGTGCCTTCATCGACTAAATCACCTTTTTTATATCCTTGTGTAACAACATAACCTTCTGCAATCTTTGCACTATAAACTGATGTTATTGTACCCACACTTAGGCCCGCTGATTTAATCGCTGACTTTGCCGCTGCTTCCGACATTTCTATAATATCTGGTACCTCTACTTCATTGATTTTTTTCCCTCTGCTTACTATCACTTTAACTTCGCTACCCTTTTTCACAGATGTCCCTGCACTCGGCGTTGTA
Source organism: Candidatus Galacturonatibacter soehngenii (assembly GCF_008830185.1). Classification (GTDB taxonomy): domain Bacteria; phylum Bacillota; class Clostridia; order Lachnospirales; family Lachnospiraceae; genus Lachnotalea; species Lachnotalea soehngenii. Next base: position 381,845 of record NZ_WAGX01000003.1, on the reverse strand, counting down.
GAAATCACATTTCCTTTTGCTACTGACTGACTGTAATCCTCATCTGTTGTAACCTTTAGTTCATATTGACTCTCAAGTGTTTTAATTGCCTGATTTGAGTCCTGCCCAGCTACGTCTGGCAATTCAAATGTTTTTTCTCCCGTACTAACGGTAACATTAATGGTAGTATTTTTATCTATCTTTTTTCCTTCTTCTACATCTTGAGCAATCACATAACCCGATTCATATATATCAGAATTTTCATATGAGGAATCTTTAATTCCAAGGCCAATTGCATTTAACTCCTTCTTCGCCTCTTCTAATGTTTTTCCCACTATCTTTATCATTTCAACTTGTTCTGTCGCTTCTTGCTCGGTTGTTTGCTTTACCTTATCTTTTTTTGATGCACTACTTCCAAAACCATTAAATACGCCTAGTGCTTTGGCCGCAATGTAAAGCGCAATACATGCAATAATAATAGCTGCAACAATTCCAAGAACATTCATAATCTTTTCCAAGGTAGGATTCATATCTTCTGAGTCTTCTAAGTCTTCTTCCTCATCCCCTTCTTCATATAATTCCTCATCCTCTTCGATTTTTTTTACAGGTATCTCTTTTTTTCTGTTATCATATCCTATCTTACCTGCTTCATTTTTAATCTTACCTCTTTCATCATCGGTAATCATAATTGTTTTTTCATAGTTTTCTTCTGGAACAATTTTTACAAAGTCTTCCTCGGGATTGATTAAAGATTGTTTCAAATCAGAAATTACTTCTGTCATATTAGTATAACGTCGGTCTGCTCTTTTTTGTGTACACTTAAATACAATCTTTTCCAAACTAATCGGAATTTCTGGAGAATATATCCGTGGTGAATCCATCTCATCTTGAATATGTTTAATCGCTACTGCAACCGTATTTTCTCCATCAAAAGGTACCCTTCCTGTAAGCATTTCATAAATGGTGATTCCAAGTGAATAGATATCACTTTTCTCATCACTGTAGCCGCCTCTTGCTTGTTCTGGTGACGTATAATGAACAGAGCCCATCACATTAGAAGAAATGGTATTGGAAGAAGCGGCTCTAGCGATACCAAAATCAGTTACTTTTACCTTTCCATCTCTTGATATGATAATATTTTGCGGTTTTATATCCCTATGAATGATGTGATTGTTATGTGCTGCTTCAATTCCCATCGACATCTGAATCGCAATACTAATTGCTTCTTTTACGGATAATTTACCTTTTTTATGGATATAATTTTTTAAGGTAATTCCCTCAACTAGCTCCATTACAATATAATGAATTCCTTCTTCTTCACCAACATCATAAACATTAACAATATTTGGATGTGCAAGTCCTGCCGCTGACTGTGCTTCAATTCTAAATTTGCTTACGAAGTTTTTATCATTGCTATATTCATTCTTTAAAACTTTAATAGCAACGAAACGATTTAATTTATGATCTTTTCCTTTATATACATCAGACATTCCGCCTGAACCAATTTGCTCTAATATTTCGTATCGGTCTCCAAGAAACATTCCAAGTCTTAACATATTTTCACCTCACTCACATATGGTTCAATTATTATAACTGCTATATTGTCCTTGCCACCATTTTTATTTGCTGTCTCAACTAACTTTTGTGCTTTTTGCTCTGGTGTTTTCTGATTTTTAATAATTTGGCATATCTCATTGTCATCTATCATATTCGTAAGACCATCAGAACACATTAAGATAGTATCTTCTTTTTCTAGTTTCATTTCAAAAAAATCAACTGAAATCTCCTCTGCTGCTCCAATCGCCCTTGTAATAATATTTTTATCTGGATGATTCTTGGCATCCTCACGTTCAATTTCACCTAATCTTATCATTTCTTCAACTAACGAATGGTCCTTCGTAATTTGTCTAATACCACTATTTATAATATAGAGTCGACTGTCACCGATATTTGCAATATAAATGTATTCCTTTACAATCGTTGCCACAACTAAAGTCGTTCCCATACCCATAAGCTCACTATTTTCATTTGCCTTTTGAAGCAATTGCATATTTGCCAGTTCAATGGATTGTCGCATGATTTTAATAGGATTTGTTTCTTCACTTGACTCAATTAATTTGATTAACTGCTTCACTGTATACTTAGAAGCGAAATCTCCGGCATTATGACCACCCATTCCGTCAGCTACTACAAACAGATTCGGAAGATTCCCCACTGGATTCTCAGATGTATATACATAGTCCTGATTCATATTTCTCTTTTGTCCAACATCCGTTATGGAAAACGTCTTCATAACTTTATAACTTCCTTTCTGCATTTCTATCTTGATAGCTTTTTCTTAACTGACCACAGGCACCATCAATATCTCTACCCATTTCTCTTCTAATAGTAACATTTATTTGGCATTTTTCAAGTTTATTTTTGAAATTGTCTATAACTTTTTTGTTGGATTGAACATAGTCCCTTTCTTTAATTGGGTTCACTGGAATGAGATTTACATGACAATTTACGTGCTTTACAAGCTTAATTAATTCTTCGGCATCTTCCTTCGTATCATTTACCCCGCCTACTAAGCTGTACTCAAAGGTAATTCTTCGTCCCGTTTGTTCAAAATAATAATTACAGGCATCAAGTACTTCTTCTAAACTATATTTATTTGCAATTGGCATTAATGCCTTTCTTTTTTCATCTGTTGTTGCATGTAAGGATAACGCTAATGTAATTTGTAACTTTTCTTCTGCAAGTTGTCTCATCCTTGGAACCAACCCACAAGTAGATACCGTTATATTTCTTTGGCTAATATTTAATCCGTTTTCATCTGATAGCATCTTGACAAATCGAATAAAATTATCATAATTGTCCATCGGTTCCCCTGTTCCCATAACCACAACATTGGAAACACGTTCACCTGCCATTCTTTGAATCACATAGATTTGGGATAACATTTCCGATGTGGTAAGATTTCGCTCTAATCCACCAATTGTGGAAGCGCAAAAACGACAACCCATTTTACAACCTACCTGCGAAGAAATACAGACCGAATTACCATGTTTGTATTTCATCAATACGCTTTCAATTACATTTCCATCTTGTAATTGAAATAAATATTTTTGTGTTCCATCCAGTTTCGATGTTTGTACTTCAATCGGGTTAACGGTTACAATTTGAAATGTATTTTTTAATTGTTCTTTTAATTCTTTTGATAGGTTTGTCATTTCGTCAAAATCATCTACTAGTTTTACATGTAACCAATCATAGATTTGCTTTGCACGAAACGCTTTATCTCCCATTAAACTTATTTGTTCTTTTAATTCATCTATACTCAATGATTTTATATCAGTTAACTCCATTTTCCCTCCCAGTATCCTTCTAAAAATTACTTTGCTTTTCTTAATTTGGCGATAAAAAATCCATCTGTATCAAAGAGACCTGGCAACAATTGAAGATATCCTTCTTTTACTGATTCAATTTGTAATGGCAAACTTAATTGATTTGTAAAATCTTCTAACTCAAATTCAAAGTTATTAATAAACCATTCTACATTATCCAAGTTTTCTTCTTTATTAATGGTACAGGTACTATAAATGAGAATGCCACCTGGTTTTACATAATCTTTGACTATCTGTAATATTTCTCTTTGCAGTTTCACTAGGTCATTTTGCTTTTGTGGTGTCATCTTATATTTGATATCCGTTTTTTTGCCAAGAACTCCAAGCCCTGAACATGGTAAATCTGCAATCAAAACGTCTGCTTTTTCTTTTGCCGTATCATCATAAACCGTCGCATCAAATTGCTTCGCCTCTATATTTTGAAAGCCAGTTCTTCCTATATTTTCTTGGATCAAAGCAATCTTTGCCTCAGTCAAATCTCTTGCCTGAACAAAACCAGTACCATTTAGTTTATCTGCTGCATGTAAGCTTTTTCCACCTGGTGCAGCACAAACATCAATCACATAATCATGCTCTTTTATTTGGGCTGCTTCTATTACAAGCATGGAACTAATATCTTGAATCTGAAAGAATCCTTTTTGAAACGCTTCAATCAAGTTGATTCTATTATATCCACTTATTTCAAAAGCATAGTTCAAGTACTTTGATGCCTCAACCTTAATATTTTCTTTTTCAAGTATTTCTTTTAATTCTTCTGGTGAAATCTTACTTAGATTGCATCGAATGGTAACGTTATTTTTATTAAAAAAACCTTCTAACATTTTCTTTACTTCAAAATATTCATATTCTTCTAACCATTTGTCAACAATCCATTTTGGCATCGAATACATAATCGATAGATACTCTGATTTTTCATTTTCTTCACTTGGATATGCAATTTTGTCTAGGTTTCTTGTAATATTTCTAAGTACACCGTTTACAAAACCTTTTAGATTATGAAATCCTTTCTTAGTCGCTAATTTCACTGCTTCATTGCATACCGCAGAGTCTGGCACACCGTCCATAAACTTCAATTGATAAACACTCATTCTTAAGATATTTCTTATCACAGGCTTCATTTTATTTACTTTTACTTTTGAAAATTGATTAATAATATAATCCAATAGAATGGTATTTTCTATCGTACCTTCTGATACTCTAGTCAAAAAAGCTCTTTCTTGTTTATCCAAGTACTGATATTTATCTAGTACATTACGTATAATAAGGTGACTGTATACATCACGTTCAGTCACCTCTAATAAAATACCTAGAATCAGTTCTCTTACATTTACTGATTTAGTCACGATTTCTTCCTCCAAATAATAAGACAAGTCGAAGCAGCTGTAAGATAGAAGCTGCTGCACTGGCTACATAAGTAAGCGCTGCTGCTGATAAAACCTTCTTGGTGTAACGAATTTCTTCTCCTCCAAGTATCCCCGTACTATCTAATACTGCTATGGCACGGCTTGAAGCATTAAACTCAACTGGCAAGGTTACAATCTGGAACAATACCGCCGCTGAAAACAAAATAATACCAATTGGAACTAAGGTTTCAAACGCACCAAGAATAAGTCCTAATACAATAACAGGCCATGCTAACATAGACCCAATATTTGCTACTGGAACCAGACTAGCGCGAAGTCTTAGTGGTACATAGTCCTTTTGATCTTGTATGGCATGACCACACTCATGCGCCGCTACTCCAATAGCCGCTACACTCATTGAGTTATAGACACTATCTGACAATCTTAGTACTTTATGTTTTGGATCATAGTGATCCGTAAGATTACCTGAAATATGCTGTATTGACACATCATAAATTCCTGCAGAATTTAATATTCTTTTAGCCGCATCAGCCCCAGTCATACCAGACATACTTCTAACCTTTGAATATTTATTAAAGGTACTATTTACCTTTGCGGAAGCTGCCAACGTTATAATAATTCCTAAAATTACCAATATATAAGTAGGATCGTAATACATACCATATCCATATCCTAATCCATACATAACAATTCCTCCTTTGAAATAATTTGTTAGATTATTATACACCATAATCTGGCTGAATCCATAATTTTCAAATATATTTCACAAATTAGTTGTCACTATTCTCCTAACTTCGTTCCGATTTCTAATTTAACTCCTCTTAAGAAATCTTCTATTAGCATACGCTTTTTCCCTTCTAATTGAAGTTCTAGAATCGATAACAATCCTTTTCCTGTCTGTATATGAAGAAAATCTTTTCCGATTGCAGAAATGGTTCCCGCCTCATACTTGCTATTATCATCTATTACTTTAGCTTTCCAAATTTTTATCGTTTTATGATTTAATTTACTATATGCACTTGGCCAAGGATTTAACCCTCTAATAAGTCGTTCAATTTCAATTGCAGACATTGTCCAATCGATGTTGCCGATTGATTTATTCAGAATTTTAACGTAATTTGACAAGCTATCGTCTTGCTTTTCAAATACAGCTGTGTTATCTTCTAGTTTCTTTAAGGTTTCTACACAAAGCTTAGCACCCGCTACCATTAACTTATCATGAAGACTTCCACCTGTCTCCTCTTCTGCTATTGGAACAACGGTCTTCATTATCATATCACCTGTATCGATTCCAACATCCATTCGTTGGGTTGTAACACCCGTTTCCTTTTCACCATCAATCACAACCCATTGAATTGGTGCCGCTCCACGATATTTTGGTAAAAGAGATGCATGAACGTTAATACAACCATACTTTGGTATATCTAATATTTCTTTTGTTAAAATCTGACCAAAAGCTATCACTACGATAACATCAGGATTCAAATCCTTTAAAATTGCAACAAATTCAGGTTCTCTTACCTTGATTGGCTGGTAAACAAGAATACCATGCTTTAATGCTGCTTCTTTTACTGCAGGATATTGTACCGCTTTTCCTCTTCCTTTTGGTTTATCTGGCTGTGTTACAACCGCCAAAATCTCATGCCCTGCTTCAATCAACTTTTCTAAAGTCTCCACTGAAAATTCAGGTGTCCCCATAAATACAATCTTCACACTATTCCTCCTCGTCGGCTGTTACATCATGTAAATCACCTTCGACGATATCGACATACATAACACCGTCCAAATGGTCGCACTCATGACAAATCGCTCTTGCAAGTAACTCGGTTCCTTCCAGTTCAAATTCTTTCATATTAATATCTAAGGCTTTCACCTTTACATAATTTGGTCTTGTCACAATCCCAGCTTTTCCAGGTACGCTTAAACAGCCTTCATCTCCTGTCTGCTCTCCAGAAGTCTCAAGAATCACAGGGTTAATTAATACAATTGGATTATCATCCGTATCAATAACAACAATACGCTTTAAGACTCCAACCTGAGGTGCCGCAAGTCCAACACCATAAGCCTCATACATCGTATCAAACATATCATCAATTAGTTCTTTGATTCTTGGTGTCATTTCTGTAACTTCTCTACATTTTTTTCTTAGACAATCGTCTCCCATTACTCTAATTTTTCTAATCGCCATATCTTTTTCTCCATTCTAGTATGTGTTCATTGGATTAAAATCAAACTGAACATTTACATTTTTATACTTATCATTCATATCTATATATTGTTCCATGCTATTTTTCACTTGAATCAGCGTTTCATATTTTTTTTGTTTGATATAAATAACTTTTTTGTAGATGTTATTTACTTTTGCAATCGTGCAATCACTTGGTCCTATCACAACTGTATTTGATAACTGCATTTCATCCATTCGTTTTTTTAGTAACCAGGCTCCTTGCTGTGCCAATTCTTCTTTATCAGAAGAAATCAATATCGCAAGCATATTGGAAACCGGAGGATACCCTGCAATGCCTCGATAAGAAATCTCTTGTTCGTAAAACTCTTTATAGTTTTGATTACGAGAGGAGGTAATACTATAATGCTTCGGACTGTAGGTTTGTATGACTACTTCTCCTTTTTTTTCTCCTCTTCCTGCTCTTCCTGCGGCCTGTGTTAACAGCTGAAAGGTTCTCTCTGATGCATGATAATCATTCGAATAAAGTGACAAATCTGCCGCCAATACTCCCACTAAAGTCACATTAGGAAAATCATGCCCTTTTACAATCATTTGAGTTCCAATTAAAATATCAGCTTCTCCATTTGCAAAGGCAGATAAAATCTTTTCATGACCATCTTTTGACTTCGTGGTGTCCATATCCATACGAAGGACTTTTGCCTGTGGATATTCTTTTTGCACAATCTCTTCTATTTGTTGTGTACCCGCTCGAAAGCCTCCAATATACTTAGACCCACATGTTGGACACTGTTTTACCATTTTTTCGTCATATCCACAATAATGGCAAATTAACTTTCCATTATTGTGTGCCGATAATGAGACATCGCAATTTGGGCATTTCATTACGTGACCACAAGCTCTGCAAGAAACAAAGCCTGCATATCCCCTCCGATTGATAAATAACATGATTTGTTCTTTTTTATCCAAACGATCTTGTATACATTCTCTTAATCTTATACTTAGAATAGAACGATTTCCTGCCTTTAACTCGTCACGCAAATCAACTATTTCTACAGTTGGTAGTGCACTATCACTTGTTCTCTTATTTAGGCTATAAAGTTCATATTCACCCTCTAATGCTTTGTAATAAGAATCAATAGAAGGTGTCGCAGACCCAAGAACAACGCTTGCCCCAGACATTCTTGCTCGTTCAATCGCTGTTTCTCTCGCATGATATTTAGGAACTGTTTCACTTTTATAGCTACCTTCATGCTCCTCATCTATAATAATAAAACCCAAATTGGAGAATGGCGTAAACAGTGCGGAGCGAGGCCCTATCATGACATCCAATTCACCATTTTTTGCTCTCTCAAATTGGTCGTATCTTTCTCCGCTTGATAACTTTGAATTGATTATGGATACTCGACTTCCAAAATGTTTATAAAAACGCATGACGGTCTGATACGTCAAAGATATTTCGGGTATAAGAACAATCGCTTGCTTTCCATTGTTAACCGCTTCCTGAATCAAATGAATATAGACTTCCGTCTTTCCACTCCCAGTTATTCCATGTATCAAATACGTTTTCTTCTTTTTATTATTAAAATCGTCTACGATTGAATCGACAATATATTGTTGTTCTTTATTTAATGTAATCTTTAAGTCATCTTTTTGATTAGCCAAAACTGGATTTCTATATATTTTAGTGGATTCAATTTTAACTATTTCTTGCTCAACAAATGCCTTAATAACGCTAGATGAGATATGAAGCTGACTTGTTGCTAATTCATAATCTAGTTCTTTTGTTCTTATTAATTCTCTTAGCAATCGTTCTCTTGCCTTATTTTTCTTTTTTATATATAACTCTAACTGTTCATTGGCTTTTTGATCCTCTAAGAGAAGGACAAGACTTCTTTTTTCTTTTGACTTAATCTTTTGTTTGACAGGGATAACCGTTTTTAAAGCTTGAATCATAGTACCACCATAATTTTCTTTAATCCACCCTGCAAGCGCAATTAAATGTGATTCAATCTGCATGCTGTTTTTTGATATCTGAAAGACTTGTTTCATCTTGTCAATATCAAATGCAGGTACATCGGTTATCTCAAGTACATAGCCTTTTATCATTCGATTCCCATTACCAAATGGAATCAAAACTTCCATACCTGCATGTATTTGTTCTTTCATTTCTTCCGGAATGATATACTGAAATGTTCTATCTAATTTTTCATGAGAAATATCAATAATGATATTAGCAAACATGAATTTACCTACTCTTTCTTTCCTCTAGTATTTCGTTAATAATAACTCGTTCGTCCATAGGATACTTTTTACCTTTAATCTCTTGGTAATCTTCATGCCCTTTTCCCGCCAAGACAATGACATCTCCCTTTTGACCATGATCAATGACATACGCAATCGCTTCTTTTCGATCTATAATTTCTATAAAGTCACCTTGTGTCTTTGCTAATCCAATCTTAATATCATCTATAATTACCTGTGGCTCTTCATCTCTTGGATTATCAGACGTTATAACAGTCAAATCAGCAAGTCTTCCTGACACTTCTCCCATTTCATAACGCCTTAATTTGGAGCGATTTCCTCCACAGCCAAATAAACATACCAGACGCTTTGGATTATATTCTTTTAAGGTAGTCAAAAGGCTCTCAAGGCTCATTGCATTGTGAGCATAATCAATCATTAACGTAAAGTCGTTTGATACTTGAATCATTTCAATTCTTCCTTTTACTTTTGCAACCTTTAAAGCCTTTTGAATGGTTTGAATATCTGCATGAAAATGTCTGCAAATTGCTATCGCTGTCAAAGAGTTATAAACACTAAATTTCCCTGGAACATCGATTTCTACCTCAAAATCTATCAATCCTGACACATGATAAGTTACACCAAGATATCCAGGTTCTGAAACCAACCTGGTATTGGTTGCCCTAATATCAGCACCTTCGGAAAAACCAAACGTTTCAATTGCACAGGTATGACCTTCTATTACGTCTTTTGCATGTTTATCATCTATATTCACAATACCTGTCTTACATTGTTGAAATAACATACCCTTACATGCCATATATTCTTCAAAGCTTGCATGTTCATTTGGTCCGATATGGTCAGGCTCAATATTGGTAAAGATCCCAAACTCAAATAAAAATCCTGCAACACGATGCATCATGAGTCCTTGTGAAGATACTTCCATAACCGCTATATCACAACCTGCTTCTAGCATTTTATAGAAATATTCCTGTAAGATATAACTTTCTGGTGTCGTATTATTAGCTGGTATTTTTTCTTCTCCAATGATTGCTTCTATCGTCCCAATTAGTCCTACTTTATGCCCTGCACTTTCAAGTATTGATTTCACCATATAAGTAGTTGTTGTCTTTCCTTTTGTACCAGTTATACCAATTACTTTTAATTTATCTGCTGGATAATCAAAGTAAGTAGCTGACATAATCGCCATTGCTTTTCTTACATTTTCAACTTTAATGATTGTGACATGTGAAGGAACGACTACTTCTTTTTCTATTACTAGTATAGTTGCTCCTTTTAATACTGCTTCCTCAGCAAATGTGTGACCATCTACAACCGTTCCTGGAATGCAAAAAAACAAGCAATCTTTTTCAACTTTTCGTGAATCATATATAATTTTATCTACTTCTACATCAATTGTACCTTGCATACATTGATAATCTACTTGCTCAAGTAATTTCTTTAAATACGCCACTTTCATTCCTCCTAATTCCATGCAATGATAGTCTTTATGCTATCTTAGCCAGAATTTAACCATATCTATTAGAATACCATATCTAGTAAAATCATGCAAATATAAATACGATACACTCCTTCTTTGACAAAGATGTACTATAGACAAAAAACCAAATCCAGCATCAAAATGGATTTGGTTTTTATTATGTCTATCTAGAAAAAGCTACTATATATCGCTCCTTCAAAATATGTGTTACTATAATTTGCTTTATTTGTGTATGTATTGGATTTAAGAGCTTCTACTAACGCGTTGCCTTTTATTTTAGCTGCTTTTGTTGATACATTAGCGGCATAGGAACTCGCCCCTTGAAACAATGTCTTTATTTTATTGATATCTGCCTTCTTAAAAGCCTCTTCGTCAATGGTTAACTTATTATTACTACCTACTGTAATTCCAATATCCTTCAACAGATTCTTATTTGACTTTGAAAGCCTTGTCAAGGATAACGTTGACTTTAATATTGACTTAGATTCTGCTTTCGCCCCTTCATGAATCATTGTATTGTAGTCATTTACAAAGCTATTTGCTGCTTTATAAATTCGATCCATATCATAGCTTCCTTCTGTTGCTTTAAATAAGGATTTACTTCCCTTTGCACTTAATGCATCTGCCGAACTTGAAAGAGATAAAGCCGCATTATGTATCTTTGCAATCGTCTTTGAAGAATCTAAGCTGGTTGAGATGGATGTATTCAAATCTTTCGAATCCGACTTATCATAATATGCTTTTAATAACTTCTTATAACTACCATTTTTAACACTTGCATAGTCACGTAGAATCGTACTTGTCGAATCATAGGGACTGTTAGAAGAATAATTATGAAAGCTATAATTTGCCATTTGATTAACTGTTGCCATAAAATCACTCCTTTGATCTGTTTGGGCGTCCATGCCTACAATCGTAACATAAAATCTATTATACTTGTATTTTACCAGATATTTCTTTGCAAAACAATGCCTTTATTCGCATTATAGCTTATCTTTCTCTTTCGTCCTTTTCTAACAATCGTTTATAATTTTTATCCATAAAAATCGCTCCAAAAGGTGCTGTAATCAGTATGGATACTACTGCTACTGTTAGTACTTGCTGACCGCAAGCTAACCCAAGCGCAAGTGGAATACCTCCTATCGCTGCCTGAACGGTTGCCTTTGGAGTGTATGCCACCATACAAAATATTCTTTCCTTCATTTTTAAACTTGTTTTTATCAGGCATACAAACACACCTAGCATCCTTAAAATCAACGCTCCTATGACCACAATAACTGCAAACATACCTGATTTCATAGCGTAATTTAAATCTAGTGTTGCTCCGACTAAAACAAATAGCAATATTTCTGCCGCGACCCAAAGCTTATTATATTTTGACGATAAACGTTTTGCCAAAACCCGATAGCTTTGATATATGGTTATCCCCATGCTCATAATAGCAAGCAAGCCCGACATAGGTACAACCCCTTCTAGTCTGGTCTCACATTCCAACAATAAAAATGAAACACTTAATATTATGATAACTTTTACAGAATCTCTTATGTGAATAAACTTAAAAAATTTAACAAGTAACAGTCCAGCTACGATTCCAGCACAAATTCCAACAAAGATAGAAATAGGAATTTGAATAAAATTCATTGCACTTACTTCTTTGCCCGTAGCCAATGATGTTAGTGCTGTGAAAATAACAATAACAAATACATCATCCACGGATGCACCTGCCATAATAAGTTGCGGTATACTATGTTTCTTTCCATATCCTTTTTCAATCAGTTGAATCATTCTTGGAACAACAACAGCTGGCGATACAGCGGCAATCACACTACCCATGATAGCCGCATCTAGCACACTCATACTTAGCACTTTCGTTCCTATTACGATAACTCCTGCAATTTCAAAACATGCTGGTACAAAGCACATCAGTATTGCAGGTCTTCCTACTCTTTTTAAATCGGTGATGTCTAATGTAAGCCCTGCTCTTGTCAAAATTATGACCAATGCAATTCTTCTTAAATCTGCCGCAATCATCAAAATAGATTGATCGATTAAATTCAGCGCAAATGGACTGATTATAATTCCTGTGATAATCATCCCTAACAAACTTGGTAATTTTAGTTTATTAAAAATTGCACCTAACAATAATCCCAATAAAAATATAATTGCTAAACTAGATAACATTTTAATTCCGCCTTTCTTCTTTGTATAAAAAAAGCCGATGACTCTATGATATTAACAACAAAAGCAAAGTCAAACTTGCCCGTTGTTATAGTATCACAGAAGTCATCAGCATCTATACGTCAATACGTATAACCAGTTACATTCTGGTTGCGGTTTGGGTTAATACCTCTGGGAGAACTTCATTCCCATGATTAATTATTCACTTCTTTTTACCAATCTTTTTCTCATTACATACCACAATGGTCCTGTAATACAAATTGAAGAAAATGTACCATAAACAATTCCTACAATTAGTGGTAATGCAAACTCTTTAATTGCACTCACACCGAAGATGTATAAAACAACTATAGTTATAAATGTGGTAAGGTTTGTATATATACTTCTTGTTAATGTTTGAGAAATACTTGTATTCACAATCATTTCCAAACCATCTTTCTTCTCCGACATAACTACCAAGTTCTCTCTTATTCTATCAAATATTACGATTGTAGCATTAATTGAATATCCAACAATTGTAAGCATACACGCAATAAATGTTCCACCAACAGAAATTCTTGATATGATATAAAACGTCAATACTGCAAGTACATCATTAATCAAAACGATAACTGCACTTGAAGCAAATCGTATATCTTTAAATCGAAACCAAATATAAATCAAGATGCAAATGGTTGATATTATTACTGCTATAATCGCATCGCTCTTCATTTCAGAACTAATGGTTGAACTAATACTTTCTGCTGTTACTAGCCCTTCATCAATGCCAAATTCCTCGACAAGTTTGTTATTTAAAGTTTCTCTCTCTTCTCTTGACAACTCTCTTGTCTTAATAATAACCTGATTGGTGCCACTTACTTTCTGCGTTAATATTGCGGCATCATTCGTTACAGATTCCACCACAGGTTTAACGGTATCATCAATCTCTTTTAAAGACAAATCTTCATTAAATGTTACATTTGTTGATGTACCTCCAACAAATTCAAGACTGTAATTAAAAACACCTTTTCCTTGCGCTTGATTCATTACCATAAAGCCAAATCCAGTAAGTACTACCAAGATTCCAATAGCAAAACAGATTGTTTTTTTACTCAAAAAATTAATAACTTTTCTTCCTTTTTGAATACCGTAGTATTTTACATCTTGTAGACCAATTGCATAAAGTGCTTTTATAATATATTTGGAAACAAATAAGGCTGTAAACATGGATAAAATAACACCAATTGCCAAAGTTTGTGCAAAGCCTTTCACTGTTCCAGTTCCCTTTAATCCAAGTATCAATGCAGATATCAATGTTGTAACATTTCCATCCACAATAGCTGACATTGCCTTTTTAAATCCTACATCAATTGCAGAACCAACTGATTTACCACTTGCAATCTCTTCTTTTACACGTGCGTAGATAATAACGTTGGCATCTAACGCCATACCAATTGATAGAACAATACCTGCAATACCTGGAAGAGTTAACGTGATATCAAAAGCATTTAATACTACCAACTCCAATGCAACATAAAAAATCAACGAAATTCCTGCTGCAAAACCAGGCAATAAATATACCACACACATAAATAAAATAACAAGAACTAAACCTATCGCTCCAGCTTTCAAACTACTCTGGATTGCTTCTTGACCAAGTCTTGCTCCAACTACATTTGAGCGAAGCTCTTCCAGTTCTACTTTTAAAGAACCGATTCGAATCGTGGAAGCTAATTTCTCTGCTGCTTCAAAGCTTTCCATTCCTGTAATGGATGCTTGTCCACCCGTTATCGTCGTTTGAACAGTCGGAGAACTAATAATCTCACCATCAAAAACGATTGGAATCTGTTTGTTTAAATTAGCCGCTGTTGCATCTGCAAATTTCTGGGCACCTTCATCTGTTAATGTCAAAGAAACAACATACTCTTTGTTTCCCATATTATCTTGTGTAATCTGCGCTTCTGCTGTAGATATATCAGTGCCATCTACTAATACCTTACCTGTTGTATCTTGAAACTGTAGTGATCCGGGTTTACCAAGCTCCGCTAATATCGTATTGGCATCGGATACTCCAGGTATTTCAACATTAATTCTGTCATCACCTTCTTGGTATACCTCTGACTCTGTACTATAAGTTTCAACACGCTGTTGAAGTCTACGTATGGTATCTGCCATTTGCTCTGCTGTAGGAGTCTCTCCAACTGCCTGATAGGTAATACTTACTCCACCAGCTAAATCAAGTCCTAAATTAATATTTTTTGCTGAACCCGTATGTGTTTTTCCAATACCAAATGCAGCCGTATAACTTAATCCTACAATAACTAAAATAATAATAGCAAGAACCAATCCACCTTTGTTTTTCTTCATTGCTTCCCTTCTCTCTTTTTATTCTGCTAATGCGGCCTTAATCATAATCGCGCATTCTACTCGTTTTCTTTGAAGATCACAACCAATATCATATACATCCGTGATAGAACCATGGAACTTATTTGAGTTTGCGGCGCAACCTCCACTACAATAGAATCTTGCAAAACATTCTTTACATTTGTCCTTTGCATATACGTTGCAAAGCTTAAATTCATCACGAATTTCTGTTTTTGTGATACCATCGTCTACGTTACCCATTAAAAATCCATCTTCGCCTACAAATTGATGGCATGGGTAAAAGTCTCCCCAAGGAGTAACTGCCAAATATTCTGTTCCTGAACCACATCCAGATAAGCGTTTGGCAACACAAGGTCCACCCTCTAAATCTATCATAAAATGGAAGAAATTAAAACCTTTTCCTTCTTTTTCTCTTTGAATCATTTCCCTTGCTAGTTTATCGTATTCGTCATAGATTCGTGGAATATCTTCCTTTTTAATAGCGTATTCTTCATCCTCTAGTGCAACCACTGGCTCAACCGATATCTGCTTAAATCCTAAATCAGCCAAATGTAATACATCTTTCGCAAAATCAAGGTTATGATGGGTAAACGTTCCCCTTACATAATAATTGTTTTGATTTCTGCTTTCTGCTGTTTTTATGAACTTTGGAAGAATTAATTCATAACTTCCTTTACCATTTCTAGAAGGTCTCATGAAGTCATGAATTTCTTTTCTTCCATCTATACTTAAAACAACGTTACTCATTTCCTTATTTGCAAATTCAAGGATGTCATCGTTTAATAACACACCATTGGTTGTTAAGGTAAAACGAAACTTCTTATCATAATTTTTTTCTAGTTCTCTTCCATAATGAACAAGGTCTTTTACTACTTGCCAGTTCATAAGTGGTTCTCCACCAAAAAAATCCACTTCTAGATTTCTTCTGTTTCCAGAATTGGCAATTAAAAAGTCTAATGCTTTTTTACCAACTTCATAACTCATTATGGCTCGTCTTCCATGATATTCTCCCTCTTCTGCAAAGCAATACTTGCAGGCTAGATTACAATCATGTGCGATATGAAGACATAAAGCCTTGACTACCGTCTTTCTCTTTTTAAAATCCATGATATATTCTTTATATATATCTTTCGTAAAGAGGGATTCATCTTCTATTAATTCCTTAATATCACTTATCGCCTCTTTTATTTCTTCACTATTATAGTGTTCTTCTAATTGACTGATTATTTCTTTTTCAGAAGCACTGTTTTGTATGTATTCTAAAACATCTTCAGAAGCCGTTTCAATCAATAATGCAATAATATCATAGACTACGTCATCTACCACGTGAATGGCACCACTGGCAATATCTAGCACGATATTATAGCCATTATTTTTATATTGATGAACCACGCTTAAGTTCTCCTTTCAATGCAAGCCTTCGCCTGCGATAATACCCTAAATGAGTGTGCCTTGAATTAAAAATCCAAAGCACACTCATATAACCTATTCTACCTATGTAGAAATAATGCATTAAAAGAAATCTCTTCTAATACTTATTTATTTTCGCAACTCTGATTTCCTACTGTACATGAAGTCTTACAAGCAGATTGACATGAAGTCTGACACTCACCACAACCACCTTTTTTTAATGTACTTTTAAGGTTTTTTGTATTCAATGTTTTAATGTGTTTCATTGCATTTTACCTCCTTCATATATTGGCTTTCGCCATATCTTGGTTATTATATCACACCTGTTTTATTTTTAAAAGCATTTTATTCATTAGAATTATAATCAGATATTTTCCTTTATTCAATTACTTCAATTCGTATCCTAGCCTCTTCTTTTATGATTCCATCATCCATACATATCATGCACTCATGTAACCCTATTTGATCTTTTCTTGGCTTCCAACTTAAGACATTACTTTCGCTTGAAAAAGATGCACCATCAGGCAAGTTACAAATTGAGACAATGACTTTACTATCCACTCCATTTACAACATAATCTTTATTCGTAACAGCTTCATTGTAAATAAACCCGTCTGTTTCTTCTAAAGTAGTTTCATAGGATGGATTACGCACTTCTATCTTAAGATTTAACACATCACCAACTTTAACCATCTGTCTTTCTTTTGTAATTAAGAAAGGCCGAAAAACCGTTTGTGGCAACGGATAATCTTTTGTTTCTATTTGATAGGTATATCCATTTTCAGGAGTTGGTACTGTTTCATAAGTATAATATTGGTCTGGTGGTGTTCCTGGTGCAGGTGCATTGACAACAAACTCCTCTACCTCCAAATCAGATTCTATTATATTTAAATCCGAGACACTCGTAGAAAAATATTGTTCATTTAATACATATTCAAAATTGGTGTGGCGCTTGTAATGATTGGTTACTTTTGCAACACCAGCTACCCCCTTTGAAGTTTGTACCTCCATTTTTTCCATTGTAACATTTGCTGCATGATCTAGAACAATTGCATGCCTTTCATCTTCTACTTTGTATGAAAGTTTAATATTAGATAGAGTAAGTCCCTTTACATGTCTTGCGTATATACCATAAGCAGGAAGTATTCCCCAATTACTTGGTTCTGGATACACCTCTGGTAATTCTGGAACATTGTAAGGATCGTCTTTCCATGAATTCGTCTTCGCATCCCACTCAACCCTTGGAAGCAATCCTTCTGCTTTTAAAAAGAAGGTATTTACAAGCCATGGAAGTGTCTGAATGGAACTTTTTGTTTCATACTGTGTGTACTTCCAATTTGTGTTTAACTGTCTTTGCTCTACTGCATGCTCCATTTTTAAACCACCACGATATTCTACTTCAATGTCACGAATCAGCACATGTTCAATCGGTGCATCTACAAGCCCCATTAAAAGGATTGGATATCTTGGATCTGCATTGGTTACTTTGATATTACTGATTTCGATATGATGTACCTTTGGTAACTTACTATCCCCTACCGCATTCGCATAATAGCAAAGTTGATCTTTTGGTATCTCTTTCGATAAATCTGCAATATATTCACCTATTTGCTCATCATAGGTCTTAAGATAGAACTTACCATTTATTTCTTCAATGTTTCCCATATTGATCTTTGTCGGATTTGTTTGATTTACAATCTGAAACTGTGAATGTCCATCTACCGACACACTTTGACTTCTATCATAAGAAGGAATAAATCTTTTCGCTTTATAACATGAATAATCTTTCGTATTTGGCAACACCCAATTCGTATTATCAACTCTTACATTTCCTTCTTCTGCATGTACTACTTCTTTTTTGCTATTTCCTGTGACTGGAAATCTTCCTCGTTCTCCAGCTCGGATAAAGATAGGTGAACTGCTAACATTATCCATAACACTATCCGTAAATATAATATTACTTAAGTCCGATATATCAACTGCTTCTAAAGCAAATCCTCTGGATCGTTCAAACTTTACTCTTCGTATTGTTACAGTATCATACCCACAGGTAGACTCCGTTCCTAATTTCACTCTGGCTGTTGGACCACAGCGATCCGTTGCAATCAACTTATCCTTCGTATATGCTTTCGCATAAACACTCCCAGCATCATAGCCGCTTACCGTACAATCTTCAATTAAAACATTTTTGGTTGGCATAAAAATACCTGCTCCAAAGGAAGCCTTTAATACCAATGCATCATCTGTAAGAGAATTAAAAACACTATTTATCACCGTCACATTTTCACAACAATCTATATCAAAAGCATCTCTGGTTGTATCTACCAGTATATGGTCTGCCAAAAGATTGTTCACTCCTTCTGCAATGATTGCAAAGTGACCTCCAATAAGAATCGAAAAATCTTTTAAAACCACATTTTTACACATAACTAAGGCAATCGCTTTATTACCAAACCACTCTCCAATGTGTCCTCTTTCATTTCTCATTGGCTGGTCAAAGGGATCTCCACCTTGTAAAATATACTCACGAAATCCTGTCTCTTCATCAATACAACTTCCATTGATTAGTCCTTCACCATAGATCATAATATTTTCTAGGTTTTCGCCATAAATTAAACTATTTGCAAAGTAAGTATGTCCGTGGTCTTGCAATCCTGCATAGCGATTTATCTCTGGTTCGTCATAATTACCACCTTCACCTTTTTGCTTTTGATAGGACTTTGTTATTTCTGTTTTCGCCGCTCTTAAATTAGCACCTTTTGCTAGATACAAATTTACATTACTTTTTAATTTTATTGTATATGTTTTAAATTCACCCTCTGGAATCATAACCGTTGCGCCACCCATGGAATTCGCCATGCTTATCGCCTCGTTAATTGCTTTTGTATTCGTTACTGGATCTATCCCTATTCCAGCACCAAAATCAATGACATTGAGTGTTTTTTCTTTATATAAATCAGCATATGTTATCGTTGCACCAGTTGCTTGCTTTATATTCATCTTCTACCTCCGATAAAAGGATTTGAATCATTTTTGTTTTCCTTGTTTATAATAGATTATCATGTTTTATTTTTATTTTCTACTGAATTTTTGTTTTTTCTTATTGTTTTTTGTTGATTTGTTTTGTATTATAGGATTGATAATGAACTACAGAAACGGAGGCTATTATGAAAGTTACAAATGAAGTTTTATTGAAAAAAATCAACCTAATCGTTGATAAATTGATGAATCTTGGAGCTCCTGATTGTGAAACAGATATTACAGACAAAGCAGGTCTTTCCAAAGGATTGATTCCAAGAGATTTTGGAATTGCAGAATGGGACTGGCCACAAGGAGTTGGCCTTTATGGATTAAGAAAGTTGGAAGACTTCTATAAAGATGGCAGATACAGTGAATTTTTCAAAAATTGGTATCAAAACAATTTAGAAATAGGACTTCCTTCAAAAAATGTCAATACTACGGCTCCTTTTCTTCCGTTGGTCGATTTATGTGATACACTAAATGATCCTATCTACGAAAAAATGTGTATCGAACGTGCTGAATGGTTGATGGATTATTTGCCTCGCACCAAAGAAGGTGCATTCCAGCATGTAACAAGTGCAATTGGAGATCGTCAGGGCGTTCGTTTAAATGAAAGTGAAATGTGGATTGATACCATTTTTATGACTGTATTATTTTTAAATAAAATGGGACATAAGTACAATCGTCAAGATTGGATTAGTGAAGCTACCCATCAGGTGTTAATTCACATTAAATATCTGTACGAAAAGAAAACTGGACTATTCTATCATGGATGGAGTTTTAATGAAAATAGCAATTTTGGAGGAGTATTCTGGTGTCGTGGTAATTCTTGGTTTACCTTTGGAATCATAGATTTTCTTGAAATGAGCAAGTCAACTCTTGATGCAGGTGTTAAAAAGATATTACTTGATACCTTCAAAGCGCAAGTGAATGCATTAGTTAAACTTCAGGCGCCTTCTGGATTATGGAATACCGTTCTTACCGACCCTACAAGCTATGAAGAGGTGTCTGGTTCTGCTGCGATTGTAACTGGTATCTTAAAAGCGATTAAGCTAGGCCTTTTAGATGAAAGCTATCAGATATACGCTGATAAGGCAATTGAAGCTATCTGTAAAAACATTGATACAGATGGTACTGTATTAAATGTATCTGCTGGAACAGGAATGGGTTATGATGCCGATCATTATAAAAATATCATCATAGCTCCTATGGCATATGGCCAATCTTTAGCTTTAACTGCATTATGTGAAGCATTGGTTTAAAACTAAAAATTATTATTTTACAAACAAAGAGTTCGTTTTCGGACTCTTTGTTTGCAATTATCTATTTTAAAACTTTGCTAGGCTTCTATGTATATTGTTTGCTTCTATGAAAATACTAGTATTAATGACTATTCTTTACATGTCTAAATTGTATAAACTTAGGAGGAATCAAATGAAGGATATGTTTTGTTTTCAATGTCAACAGACCGCACATAACACAGGGTGCGAGGGGAATGCAGGTGTATGCGGCAAGAAATGCGATACTGCAAATTATCAGGATGAATTAACTGGAGCTTTAATCGGACTCGCCAGAGCTGCAAAATCAGGACATCCAACCGATAATACCCACAAAATAATTCTGGAAGGTCTGTTTACCACTATTACAAATGTTAATTTTTACAATGATACCATTAAGAAACTTACTGCAAAAATTCACCAAGAACGAGCTCGAATAAACGCTGAAAAATTCGAAGATTATGATATGAAATGTTTGTGGGAGGATAACGAAGATATCCGTTCCTTAAAATCATTAATCTTATTTGGAATTAGAGGTATGGCCGCTTATGGGTATCATGCTATGGCTCTTGGTAAAATGGATGAAGAAGTCAATCAGTTTTTTTATGAAGCGTTATATGCCATTGGAGAAGATTTACGCCAAGATGAATTACTTCCTCTTGTTTTGAAAACAGGTGAGGTGAATTTTAAATGTATGGCTCTTCTTGATGAGGCAAACACGTCTGCTTATGGTACTCCTGTTCCTAATACTGTTTCTTTAACCATAGAAAAAGGTCCTTTTATTGTTGTAAGTGGACACGACTTGCATGATTTAAAACTTTTACTTGAGCAAACAAAGGATAAAGGAATTAATATCTATACGCACAGTGAAATGCTCCCTGCTCATGGATATCCAGAATTAAAGAAATATCCTCATCTAAAAGGAAACT
The DNA here is from genome assembly GCF_008830185.1 of Candidatus Galacturonatibacter soehngenii. Classification (GTDB taxonomy): domain Bacteria; phylum Bacillota; class Clostridia; order Lachnospirales; family Lachnospiraceae; genus Lachnotalea; species Lachnotalea soehngenii. Next base: position 360,004 of record NZ_WAGX01000003.1, on the reverse strand, counting down.
TTGGAACCGCATGGCAAAGCCAACAGTTTGAATTTCACAACATACCTGCTCCGATTCTTTTTACGACTAATTGTCTTATGCCAGTACGGGAAAGCTACAAAGATAGAGTCTTTACCACTTCTGTCGTATCCTTTCCTGAATTGGTTCATATCGGAGAAGACAAGGATTTTACTCCTGTCATTCAAAGAGCAATCGAATGCGGTGGCTACGAGGAAGATACTCCAATGACAGGTATCAATAAAGGAACTACTGTGACAACAGGGTATGCACACGGCACTGTACTTTCCATCGCCGACAAAGTAATTGATGCAGTAAAAAGCGGAAAAATAAGTCACTTCTTCTTAGTCGGAGGCTGTGACGGTGCAGCTCCTGGAAGAAGTTATTATACAGAATTCGTAAAACAGGCTCCAAAAGACTCTATTATTTTGACTGCTGCCTGTGGAAAATACCGTTTTAACGATCTTGATTTGGGTGATATAGACGGTATACCTCGCCTTCTTGATTTAGGGCAGTGTAACGATTCCTATAGTGGGATTAAAATTGCCCTAGCACTTGCAGATGCTTTTGAATGTGGCGTGAATGATCTTCCATTAACCCTCGTTCTATCTTGGTATGAGCAAAAAGCAGTTTGTATCCTATTGACCCTTTTATATCTAGGTATTCAAAATATTTATTTAGGACCAACCCTTCCTGCCTTTGTCTCTCCTAATGTATTAAATATACTCGTTGAAAATTATAATCTTACACCGATTAGTACTCCAGAGCAAGATTTGGAAAAAATATTGGCATAAATAAAAGCTACTATTTTTTGATACAAGAAGTGTTATTCATCCAGTTTTGATGATAACACTTCTTTTAAATCTCTTTCTTTCAATTATATTCTTACTAATCCAACCCTCTATATCCTACGATTTCAGTTAAATCCAAATTATAGAGTATCATAAACTCTGTTTCAGGTCGTCCATCATCGTCTATTGGAAAGGTAACTTCATATACTGTCTTACCAATATATTCCTCATTCTCTCTGAAATACCTTTTTATATTTTTTCTTAATTTTATTTTACGTATATTAGAGCGTTTACTTATATTACTAATATCTTTTATTCTTTGCTTTTGAGCATTCTCTAACAGTTGATAAGCTTTCATTATCTTTTGTTCTTTGTTTTGTATTTTTTGACTTTGATAATAGCCCAATAGGATAAGAATAAATCCAACAATAATAATGATAAAAATGTATTTATTTTTTCTCATACTATTTCCTTTTAATTTTATATTAATGTTACTCCACTACTCCATATCCAACAATTTCTGTTAACTCCAAATTATATAGTATCATAAACTCTGTTTCAGCTCGTCCATCTTCTAATGGAAATGTAACTTCATACACAGTTTTCCCAAAATATTCTTTATTTTCTCCAGTATACTTTGTATTACTTTCCTTTAATCTTATTTTTCTTATATCTGAGCGCTTGCTTATTTCATTCCTATCTCTTATCCATTGTTTATTAGCATCATCTAGTAGTTGATATGCCTGCATTATTTTTTTTTCTTTATTATCAATTCTTTGACTTTGATTAATACTAAGAAATAAAAAAAATACTACTACAATAATAATTCCAAAAACAATTTTCTTTATATTCAAATTTACACATCCCATCCTTAATTTAGATTATGTTCCTCATCATACAATGAAGTAACATCTTCATAGTCCTCTATTTCGTTTACCTTATTCACTTTAGTAATACCAGTACTTCCTGCCATTATACTGTATTTACCTGATGCATTTTCAGTAGATAAATATACAATATATTCATTTCCCATGACCATTTTAGAATAGTCCTCATTATGATAATATATATTATCTTTTATTGCTGCAGGTTCTATAATATTCAATTTCTTTGCCTCTTGGTTCTCTGACTTATAATATTTTAACACCTCCACATCCCGTTCACCGTAATAGCCTACAAGATACTTTCCTTCTATATTATCATATGTAAAATAACTATTTTTTTCAGACAGGTTATCTTTCACTTTTATTAATGCAATAATCTCTGCCTTATCTTCGAGCTCATTGTACTCAAGTTCTGCATAATCACAACTTACAATCAATTCCTTGATTCCAGTTTCTGGATTCACATTATATGCTAAGGCTATTTCTTTTGTATTATTATTTATATAACCATATAAATTTACACCTAAAATCATCGCTAATATCATTAATATAATTTTTTTATTTCTATTCAATTCCATTCCTCTACTCCCTTTCATTTTTTCCTAAGATAAAATTAACACATCAATTATATTAAGAGAAGGTAATATTACATTTTTTCTGTCTCTTTATTTTCCCCATTTTTTTTTCAGCATTTTTTTATCATAAGCATATAATTTTAGACTTTTTTCTCCTGTTCTCATTATTGAAAATTGTAAATCTTGTGAATCTTTATGATCCAGGCTTAATGCATGTCCAACTTCATGTGCTGCTGTCGCGGCTTTTTTTTCAGTGTTGTTCAAGTCTGTGTTTTTATATTGATAGCAAATTGCTTTTACCCATTGCTCTGTAGAGTTCTTACTAAATGAGCCTGCACTGGCACTGTTTTGCCCATATGCCACATACGGATATGTACGGCCATATTCTAATGAAGTCGGCGGATTGTATTTATTACAAGACATAGTTATACTACTTCTAACACTTGCATCAGAACCCGAATATAACGTTAGAACTGATAGAAGCCAATAAAATTATTGATAAAACGGCTATACACATTGTTTCAATATAATTCTTTACTCTTTGATTTTCATATTTTTTACCATCCTTTGTTTTTATTTTACTCCCTCTTAATATATGAAAAATATTATATTATATTATATAGATTTTACTTTTAAATTACTATTTCTTTACATTCCTATTATAATAGTTGATTATTTTTATAATCATATAAAGCAAAAAGAACCATAATCCAGTTTTTGCGACTTACTTACGCAATCATTTGATTATAGCTCTTTTTTACCATTTATTTATATTTTTAATAACTATTCAAATCTTTACCTATCAAATCTCTCTCCATCTCCAAAGCATAAGTAAAGTTCTTAAAATCAGCATGCATGGTCTGGTTACATAGATCTTGTACACAAATTCCTACAAAAGCACCCGTAAATCCATTAGTAAAATCATCCGAAAGATTGGTAATATCAAACGTTTCACCTAACTCTATCCAAATATTCTCCTGTTTATAATAAAACTGCGCAATTTTATTCTTAACGTATAACCCCAACTCGAATGTTTCTCCTATAATTTCTTGTTGTTTGAAAAGGTGGTAGTTTCCTGCCCTAACCTCAACTGCATTCATCGTCTTAGTTTTCCTTTCCTCATCAAAGCTAATAAACAGATAGTACTGGTTATTCTCATCATAGCGGTAAAGCAATCCTGCCATGTGTTGAAAGGAGGTAGGCTTAAATTCAAATAAAGTAGAAGCAAAAAATGTAAAATCCTCCTGTCTTCTAGCTAGTAACGTTTGATAGAATCGACTATATATACTTTCCCTTCCAATCAATCTTAAATACCCTACTCTTGCATCCAAAGACATGTAATTGGTATCATAAGGAATTCGAAGTGTTTGAAAATCGCTTCGAAAGTCATCACTGTAAAATTCGTACACTTTTTTTCTACATTCCTTCTTCATCTCCTTAACTTCCTCACAACCTTGATGCGAAGTAGCAGGAGTGAAAACAGTCCCACCATTTTCAACAAAAAAGGAGTCTGATGGATGATTGGTTTTATTCTTAAGATAAAGCCAGTCATCCTCTCTCCATTCAACTTCCTGAACTGCTGTTTCTCGTCCTAGAACACAGCAGCTGGTACCTGGAATTGGTCTGGCACATAAATGAAACAAGTACCAAGTATCATCACTTGTTTTTACAAGGCTTGCATGACCTGCTTTTTTAAGAGTAGAAGAACCAATGTCTTTAATAAATGTTCTTTCTTCATAAGGCGCTTCTTCTACTATTTCTCCTTCCCATGAGGTTAAAATTGGATTAAATGGATGAACTTCATAAGGTCCTGTTAGTTCTTTGCTCCTAGCAAGTGTTACTGCATGCTTATAGGAGGTTCCACCCTCTGCACATAAAAGATAATAATAACCATTTCGATAATATAAGTGAGGGCCTTCACTAAAGGATAACTTCGTCCCGCAAAAAATATTTTTTGCTGTACCAATAAGCTTTCCTGCTTTATACTCTTGTAGCAAAATACCAGTAAACTGCTTACCTCCTGCACTTTTTCTATAATCCCATTGCATATTTACCAGCCACTTTCTACCGTCTTCGTCATGAAATAAGGACGGATCAAATCCACTAGAATTTAAGTAAACAGGTTTTGACCATGGTCCTTTTATGTCGGATGCGGTTGTTAAATAATTAGGTGTGTCCTTGAAAGGATAACGATGCGAAGAATGAACAACAGTATAAATCAGATAAAAAACACCTTCGCTATAGCTTAAACATGGTGCCCATATACCATCAGAGGCTTGTATACCTCGTATATCAAGTAATTCCAGGCTATCAAGCGGTGTTGCAATTAACTTCCAGTTACTCATATCATTAGAGTGATAGATTCTTACCCCTGGATACCATTCAAAGGTAGAAGTAGCCAGATAATAATCCTCCTCCACCCGAATCACACAAGGATCGGGGTGGAAGCCAGGAAGAATTGGGTTTATTCTTTCTTCTCTCATACTCTTAATTCCTTTCAAACCAAAGGAGATGGACCAAATTCAACAAAACAATAATCTGCATCCCAATAAGATTTGGTGCGATCTGCAATATCCGTTGCATCGGATTCGGATTCTCGTTCTACCCAACTCCACTTTCCAGTAAAGCTTTCTGGACCAACGTTGTAGCACTCACCATTAATATGATGATGTGGCCCCAAAAGATTTCGATTCGAAGCGTAGAGCGTTATTAGAATCTCATTTTCCCCCTCTAACGCTACATCGGTGATATCCACCTCATAAGGAGCCCATAAAGAGTGTTTGACTAAAACTCCATTTACATGCAGATTCATCATTGGTGCATTTTGTTTTCCAAAATCTAGAATCATACGTTTGCCTTCTTCTTTATGAATAAAAAGCGTCTGTGTTACACTTACTTCACCCGCAAAAAACAAAAGTCCTTGTGTGGTAAATTCATTTGACGCAAATACTTTTGGCTCTGCTACAATTTCAAAAGGTCCTGCTGTTTTGAATGCCCTTTTATCTAGCTTTTGATAAGGTGTTTTGCTGATAACACCAAAGTCTCCAAGAAGATAGATGCTTTCCAATTCAATGTCATAGGTAATTTTATTTTTTTCTGTTTCGTATACATTTTCGCCGAATAAGACATCATATACTTTTTGTGGTTGTTTAAAGTTAATTTTTAAGATTATTTCATTGTATCCATTTTGTAGATACGACTTGATATCTACTTTATGAAAACTTTTATCTTTCCACCAGGAAATCGCTATCTCCTTATGCTTTAATGCGAAACCATTGACGGTGATGTCATAAAGTTTTGCATCTTCTATCACTACGTAAAATTCTTTATTTTCATCTAAATCCATATTAATCTGAAAATCATATTTCATTTCTACATTCACTGCACGCTTCATTTCTAGCAAATGATTTTGCAGTTGTATCGTAGGTATTTTCGCTTGCCACTCACCGCCATCTAAACGATACTGACACTGATCTAGAGTATAAGAGTTGAGTGAAATATCTTTTACAACCCATCTAGAGTCTGGATACACCTTTTGTATCCTTATTTCTTCTTCATCTGTCACATCTGTCTCTATGTCCTGATTTGGATAAAAGGCTAATAAATACGACTGCATTGGCTCAAAGGTTAAAGAAAAAACAGTATTGTGATTCACTTCTTTTACCTTAAGTGGTTTCATTTCTCCGCTTTCTGGAATCATATGCAGAATTGTTCCAACTTTTCCAAGAATTTGCACCTTTGTTTGAAATCTCTTCTCCTGATTATGATTTACTAAGAAGAACAATTCTCCCTCCTTTGTCTTTCGTTGTAGATAGGTGATAGAATCTACTTCTTTACCCTCTTCAAGAATGGATAACGTAATTAAGTTTTGCTTTTCCAACACCTTTCGAACCTTTTCAAATTCAACGGCTTGGACGCATGTAACCAATTCCTTTAACAAAGAATAATCACCATTTGTAAAGTGAGGCAATGCTCCTAACGATAAAATGGTTCCACCTTGTTTGCTAAATTCTAATAATAACTTAAGTGTACTCCCATCAATTGCATACATGAAAGGCAATATGACTGTCTTATATCCTATGCACCCAACTTGAAACAAACCGTTTGTCACACTACCATATTTTTTTATAATAGTTTCATCTCCATAGTGATAACTGATATGAGAGCCTGAAAGGCATTCTGACGCTTTGATAAATTCCTCATCTAGAGTTTTCATTTCTTTGGTTCTTGTTCCATCAAAGGCTAAATATCCACTACGCATTGGGTGCAGCAACAATACATCTGCCGTTTGATCTCCTTCTGATAATGCAACGCAAAGACGGCCTAGATAATCATTGAATCGATTCGCATGCTTCCACCAAGTCTGTTGGGTAAAGTGTGATGGTGGATAATCTCTTTTTCTAACTCCTTTGATGGTATATGCCATCAAATGTTGGCATATTTGATTCACACCATTTACAAACTGCCACTCTGCAATCCATTTTAGCTCTTCAAAGGATACATTCCATCCACACAAAGCATATGACTCTGTTAATATTTGTTTTTTTCCGAGTTGACAAGCAACGGAACCAACCTGTTTTCCGATCACTGGTGAATCAATTCTTCTTCGCAGCCAATCAATTCCAGGTACATGCATATATTCATAGAAGGGCATCACGCCCGCTGTACTGGTCATTTGGCTAAAAATACTTTCCTCCATCATGATATGTCCTGTCACTTTACACTTATGTTTTTCACACCAATCATAGATTGTTTTCATATAATTTTCTGCAAACATAGTACTAACTGTCTCCCAAAAATCATATCTTATTTTTTCATAATCACCAATTTCATAAAATAGCATCGGCAAATAGTTTGTCACATCATATCCATAACGTTTGAAAAAAGTGTCTGGTAACTCATCTGACCAAGCAATATCACCAAAATTGTTACAAGTAAGCCTTGGTTCATCTGTAAAGAATCCGTGCATTACATTACCAAAGAATTCTTCAAAACGTTCATAATAAGCTTCATGGGTGCATTGTAAAAAAGCTTCTATTGCACGTTTGTTAAGCGTATCAATATAATATGGATTTGTATGCTTATAAACGGCATAGATTGTCTCCTCTTCCTGTACCTCCAACTGTTTTTCAACATCTACTTTCATAATTTCATTTGATGACTTATGATAGCTGTAGCAAGTAATAAGCTTATCTTTTTCTACGTCTTTTATCTTGTCTATTTTTTTTATTGTAATAAACTTAGCATGAAAATCACTTGACTGGTCTGGAACCAGCCCTCCTGCAAATCCACTTGGCCAACCTTCCTCATCGTAAATCCAAGCATGCATCCCCTCTTCTTTTGCCACATCAATTCCCGTTTTAATGGCTTGAAACCATTCAGGTGACAAGTAGCTTGTTTTTAATCCGGATCGTGCATGCATAAAAAATCCGCCATTACCGCCCTTTTTAAGTTCCTTAATTTGATAAGCTATTTCCTCTAAATCAAGTTCATCATTCCATGACCAAAACGGAATTGGTCGATACTGATTCGGTGGATTTTTAAAATCTTGCTTTAATCCCATCTTTCTCACCCCTCTATCTTATATGCTAGCGGAATCCAAATTTTCATTTCTCCAAATCCTCTATTATCCCATGCAAAATAAGGTATCAATCGAACATCTACCATTTTTACAGTTGTTTCTTTTAGCGTCTGGTATAATTGATTCCTGTCATAACCCTTTCGATTCAGTTGATACATTTGCGTTTCCAGCGCAATTGTGACACGATTATCTATTGTAAGTGGCACTTGCTTAAAGTCAGCACCTGGCTGAATAATTAGATCATCAAGTGTATCTAACTGCGTGTCCATGGACTCAATACAATATACAAGAGGACCTTTTTCGATTGCCACCTGATTGGTATTTTCTTCTACCATTGGATGAGATATGGTGAATCGAACTGGCATCTCAAAATATATATCTATTGTTCCTTCCTTTAACGTATCTAACGTAATCGATATGTAATGGTTTGCATCTTCACTCGTAACCTTTTTTTGGTCTGATGTTCCAACTGTAATAGATCCTTCTTCTACCCAAGAAGGTACTCGAATCTTAAAAGTGGTTCTAGCATCCTGTTTTACTTGTTCCATTCTCAAGTGAATATGGCCATCATAAGGATAGTCCGTTTCTTGAATTAATACAAAGTCAGCACCGTTTTCTAGTTGCATATTTGCTTTGTTTGCACCATACATTCCCATGTAAATACAATCTTTTGAAATGGTATAAGCATATTCCTTACTCTGTGCCAAAATTCTAGCTAGATTAGGAGGACAGCAATAGCTTGTAATATACTCCGTTCGTTCCAAAGACCAAACCATTTCATATTCTAGTTTTTTCGTGCGTCGAAGCATGTTTTCATAGAAATAGCGTTTTCCATCTAGACTCACTGCTGCAAGATTCACATTGAGCATAGTTCTTTCAATCACATCAAAGTACTTCGCTTTTGGCTCTATTGTAAACATCCGATATGCCCACATAACCAAACCAATATTAGCACAGGTCTCGTTATATGCTGTAATATTCGGAAGCTGGTATTCATATCCATATGCCTGATGTGTTTTTTGATCAATAAAAAAGTTACCATATGGAGAAACACCATTGTATAGCGCTCCACACCCACCTGTAAGATATATTTTATGATTCATCAGACTATCCCAAACAAGGTGAAGCATTTTGACATATTCTTCATCCTCAATTTCTGCGCACAAATCAGCAACTCCACTGTATAAATAGTTTGCTCTTACTGCATGACCAATTATTTTATCGTGTTGCTTTAGCTTTATTCTATCTTGATTATCATCTGTACCATTCTTCACAGAATCACGAAGTGCAATGGAAAGCTTAGCCAAATCTAAGTACTTTTCTTCCCCTGTGGTACGATACAATTCGATTAACCCCATATAATGAGATGGGCAAACAGCCGTTTGTACTTCTCCGCTCTTAACAGCCTCTTCATATAAATTATTAAGGTAATCCGCCGCTTTTTTGGCTACCTTTAATAGACTATCATTTCCCGTCATACGATAATGAAGACTGGCACAAGTAAATAGATGACCAAAATTGTACACTTCAAAATCATTTACATCACCCATTCGCTGTATCCCATTGGCATTCATTTCTCCAATGATTTGCTTGGTTGACAAATAACCATCTGGTTGTTGGGCTCTTGAAATCAAATCAATGTATTCATCAAACTCCTTTGGTAACTTACCATATTTCTCTATGGAAACATATAAATATGCCTCCAGCCATTTGTAGAAATCTCCGTCACCAAAAACAGTTCCATCATGCTCTCCTTGTGCCTCTCCTGCACAAATACGAAAGTTTTCAACCACATGACTAATTTCTTTTGCATCAAACATACGCTTTAACTGCGGAACCATGGATTCCCTACAAACCTCCATTGTATCTGCCCACAATCCATTCGTCCATTCAATTGCCTCACTCGGAAGAGCCTTTACTTTTGCATATTTTGATCTTCTGGTATCTGTAATCATAATAAACTCCTCTTTTCTTTTCTGTGAAAAACTAAATTAAACCTTTGTCAATGAAAGCCCTTTTCAAGTCAAGTGCACCATATCTTGGACTTGATACAACTGGTAATCCATATTTATTTTGTACTAGTGTTTCACAATAAGCCATAGAGCCTTGGCATAATAATATGACATCAACCTGATTGGCAAGTTCTCCTGCTTTTTCTAATATTTGTGCTTGAAAGGTTTCTTGATTAGCACCAAACGCATCAAAAAGTCCATCCATTATGGTAATTTGTTGTCCCATCTGTCTAGCGACTTTGTATATGGTTTGCTTTGTTGGGTTTAAAGTGGTTGGAAGTGTCGCTAGTACTCCAATCCTTCCTTTATTTCTAACTGCGATTCGAACTGCATCTTTGCACATTTCTTCATCAATTCTTACAATAGGAACACCCAGATATTTTCCAATTTCCTTTGCTGCATCTGCCACCTCTCCTACTGAAGAGCATACATTCAAAATAGCATCTGCCCCATCTCTTATCGCATTCATATACATGGTGACTAATTTTGCGCCTGCATTTGATGTAACATAAGAAGCATTTCTTATCTCTGCCAATATAGAAGCATCTTCATAGGTAAGTAAGGTAACATCACCAAGATTTCTTTTTACTTCTTGCTCCACCATTTCAATTAACTCTGGCGTCGTACTTGTATAAACCAAACCAACTTTTAACACTTATAACACATCTCCTTTCAGCATTGTTTTAATTCATTTACCATGTTTAACACAAGAATATTCCAATTAATAAATCCACCATTCATGATTGGTTCTCCATTAAAAGGATTATAGTACTCATGAAGACTTTTGCTCTTTTCTAAATCTGTGCCAAGTAAAAGCAAGGAATTATTGCATATTTCTTCTGCTTCTTTTACATAACCATAGTTTAGTAATCCTTTAAACACTGTATAATTTGCTACCAGCCAAATTGGTCCAAGCCAGTTGGAAGGATTATTTGTGACAGATAGATCAAACATTTTTTCATCTTTGGCTAATGTGGTAATACCATAAGGACTTTTAAATGTCTCCTCATCAAAGATATGCTCAACAAGATATTTTGCCTGCTCCTTGGTTGCAAAACCTGCATACAAAGGCAAGAATCCTGACCAGCATCGAATCTTAATCGGAAGTGTCTTCCAAAATACACCAAGTCCTTGATGAAACCAATCAAAGTTTCTCGTTTTTACGTCTACATCAACAGAATAAAAGAAACGGTCTCTCTTATCATACATTTCTTCTTGAATGGCATGTTCTAGTTTTTGCGCCTCCATCAAGTAATATTCTGCCTTCTTTGTATCATATGGGGCACATTCTTTTAGAATCTTTGCATAGTTATTTAGTTCCATCACCATAAAGCTATTTAAGAATATATTTGCAGTTGAAAATTTAGGTCTTCCAAAGGAGGCTGGATCATTATCCATGCCAATCATGATATCATCGCACCAGACAAACAGACCGCAGTTTTTGAAATAGTAGTTCTTATAATAGCAATCAAAGTATAAATCAAGTTGACTAATCGTATCGTTTACCCATGAATAATCTTTTATAAAGTCACTAATCAAGACAATTTGACTACACAAAAATGGCTTATGCATATTCATAAGAATTCCTTCTTTATGTTTCATGTTCAAATATGGTTCTGGCCATTTACCAACCTCTATCATCATAGGGATATAACCATCTTCCAATTGATGATCTAAAAAATTTTTGACATTTCCTTTTGCATGTTCAATGATTCTATCCTTTAAGTTTACATCTGTAAAACGATTCACCAAATTAAGCAAACCGTACACCGACCAATAAGTATCCCAGTCCCAGACATTGCCATCATATACAGAGCCTGGGTCAATAAAAGGATATTTAATAAACCCCACTGGTTTTTTTAAAACATTCTCTACATTTTTTTCAATAAATTCGAACAAAGATGCTTCATAATTTTTCATATGTTGTCTCCTCTTCTTTTCCATCATCCCTTTACGGCTCCTGCTGTCATTCCTTCCATAACCGTTTTATTCAACGCCATATATAATCCAAGCATTGGTAAAATACTCATAGATACGGAAGCAAATATCGCGCCCCAATTCTTTGCTCCAAATTCATCAGAAAAATAAAGTAATCCAGTCTGTACTGTTTTAAGGCTTGAGGAACTAATAAAGGTCATGGAAAACAATAAATCATTCCATTTAAAGAAAAATTGTAATACTAATACTGTTACGATTGCATTCTTCATAAGTGGAACGACAACATACCACATCAATTTATAAATTCCACAACCATCAATCACCGCTGCTTCCATGATTTCATCTGGAAGAGAACGAATGTATCCCGTAACCAAGAAGATGGATAAAGATAGTCCAAATGCAATATATGTAATAATAAGACTTGCTCTGGTGTTTAACAGTCCTACTTTGTTATAAATCTGAAAGAGAGGAATGAGCGAAGTTGCCACTGGCACCATAATTCCAAGTTGAAAATATTTTGCTACTGCATTTTTGAACTTCCATTCCATCTTTGTTACTGCAAATCCCACCGTAGTAGAAAAAATCACGATAAAGACAAGTGCAATTAAGGTACAAAGTAAACTGTTTTTAAAATAAGTTGCCATATTTCCTCTTGTCCAAGCATCAACGTAATTTTGAAAATAAAATCCTTCGTTTAACGCATATGCGGGCTTTGAGGACCATTCATAGGATTGTTTAAAGGATGCCGTCAACATCCAAAAAATTGGATAGATTTCAACTACCACTAATAAAAAAATAAAAAGTTTAATTAATCCAGATTTTAAAGTGAATTTCTTTTCTGCTTTCATATCGCATCCCCCTAAAGTTCTTTTTTGTCAAAACGCCCAATTAAAGTGGAACCCATGATACAAATTAGAAAAATAACGATTGCGATTACACTTCCATATCCTACTTTATTATAAGAAAAGGACACATTATACATATACATGGACAAAGACTTTGTTGCATTACCTGGTCCTCCATTTGTTAATGCCAGCGATGATTCAAACATTTTCACTGTTCCTGAAAAGCTAAAAATCAAAGATGTTATTATCATTGGGCGAAGCAGTGGTGCTAAAACGGTTCGAAATAAATCCCATCCATTCGCCCCATCAATCCTTGCAGCTTCAATTACATCGTGTGATATATCCAGTAAGGCTCCGTAGAAAATAACAGAATAAAATCCCATGGCAACCCAAATATCCATAAAGCTTAATGCCCCTAGTGCTGTGGAAGCCTGCCCAATCCAAGGCTGTACTAGGTGATCAAGTCCAAGGCTTGATAATACACTATTTAATAAACCGTAACTTGGTTGAATTTCATATATTTTCGAAAATAATTGTCCAACTGCTACTGTAGGAAGAACAACTGGAAAAAAAACTAACGTACGGACAAAATTTTTAAATTTCTTTAACCAAAAATGAAACATAAGTGCAAGGCATAATCCTAAACCAACCTGCCCAAGCATAACAACTGCTACATATCTAATATTAACCCATAATGCTGCCACAAAATTTTTATCTTTAAAAAGCATTGCATAATTTTTCAATCCAGCAAATTCCCACTTAAGTCCTGGTGAACCAGAGTATAAAGAATAGTAGAAGGACCAAAAAACTGGAAGAACAACAATGATGGAATATACAAGAAAAGCAGGAACTACAAACAAAGCAATTGCTTTTTTATTTTTCAATACATTTTTCATATCGTCACCTTCTTTTATTTAAATAAAGTGCCTGCATCGCAGGCACTTTGTGCCCACGCGGGTTGCGAAGCAACCACTTCCACTCCGCGTGGTGTGCATATTTGGCACATCGTGCCTTTTTTTAATTGCTTAAGTCAAATGCATCTTGTATTGATTGCATGTATTCTTCTGCTGACATATCACCCGTTAACAAAGTTTGAACATTTTCCTGTGCAACGGTTGATACTTCGCTTCCCATTGTTGCTTCATACCAAGTAAAAGCAGATTTTGCTGAGTTGATGTTATCAAGTACCATCTGTGTATATCCTGAAACATTAGAGGATGCTGTATCGTAATTATAACCTTTTACAGTACCTTGTAATTTCATTGCAGTATTACCCATATTTTCTACAAAATATTTAATAAACCATCCAGTTGCATCATCGTATTTTTCTTTACTAAAGCAAAGGATGTTACCACAATTCATGGAATAGGAATCTCCTGCCGAAATTTTTTCATCTACGACTGGAACATTAAAAAAACCAATTCCATCATTACCTGCCAAGTTTGCAGAATCATCATTTAAATTCGAAGTAAACCAAGAACCGTTGTAAAAAATAGCAGCTTTTCCTGTCATTAACATAGACCCAGCCGTATTCATATCAACCGTTGTAACTCCTTGCCCAAAGTAGCCTTTATCAGCCCAATCCTGAATTTTTTGCGCAGCTGCTACATATGCCTCATCTGTATATTTTGCTTCACCATTGGCAGCTTTTGTCATTGCATCTGGTCCTGCACTTCTTACCAAATAAGCATTGATTAAACGAGTTACACCCCATTTATCAGAACCACCTGCTGCAAGTGGCTGAATACCTGCATCATTTAATTTAGCCAATGCATCTTCAAATTCCTCCCATGTAGTTGGAACTTTAACGCCAGCCTGTTCAAACAACGCCTTGTTATACCAAAAACCTTCTACATTTAATCCTAATGGTAAGTCATAAATATCATCCGTTCCTGAAAGTGTAGAAAGCAATGAAACTGCAGAAGGATTCATAGAATCTGCACAACCATATTGTTCTAACACCTCACTGATATTTACAATTTTATCCGCATCAATCAAATCTACAATTGGTTTTCCTGATTCATAAACAAAAATATCTGGTAAATCATTGGATGCTGTTAAAGTTGCAATTTTTTGCTTCAAGTCATCAGAGGATACCAATTCGTACTCCCAGTTAAAATTCGGATTCATTTCAGCCTGGTACTTTTTACAAATCTCATTAATGAGAACACCATTATCATTATCTTCTGCCCATATTGATAGTATTTTAATAGTTTTCTCTGTTTGAGGATCTTGAGTTGCTGCTTGCCCTTGGTCGGTGGAATCGGTTGCTGCTTCACTTTCAGTGGTTGAAGGTGTGTTCGTCTGTGTTTCTTTTGATGTCTCTTTTGTTGATCCATTTCCACAGCCTGCTAATAAAGCTGCTACCATTGCTACAGAGAGCAAAGTTGATAAAATCTTTTTCTTCATTGCAAAACCTCCCATTTGATATGTTTTGTAAGTATTGCATAGACGAAATTATGCTTTTCATCTATATATATACAATATCACACATCAACTTTTATTCTAGTCAGTAATATTTTATATAATGTACACTTTTTTTGGTTTTTTGTTGTTATGTATGTTGATTATATCACTTCTTGCGTATGCATCCCTTATATTCATTGGGTGTTTTACCTAAATGTTTCTTAAAAATATCACAAAAATATCGATAGTTATTATATCCAACCATTTCACTCACATTACTGACCTTGTATCCCTCCTTTAGAAGTTCTTTTGCTTTATTAATCCTTAAATTCGTAAGATATTTTACATAACTCATACCAACTTCTTCTTTAAATAAAATACATAAATAAGAAGGATTCATGTTGACTACATCCGCTAACTCAGTCAGACCAATGTCTTTGTTATAATTTTCTGATATATATTGTAACAACTTATTTACCACGAAATGATTTGCACCAATTTTCTCTGCTTCCATGGAGGCGGCTATTTTCTTCACAACCAAGCTAATATACTCTTTTATTTCTTCAATCGTCTTGAAACGTTCTATTTCAGCATGTGATATATGTACCCATTCTTCATGAATCTGTTTTCGCTCTGCAAATAACTCTAACAACACACAAAGCAAATGATAACACTCTTTTTTATAAATCCCCAAATATTCGATTTGATTCCTAAGCTGACTTAAATATACATTACATTCTTTTCTTAATTCTTCTGGCTTTTCTAATATCACCTTCTCCATCATGTTACCCATATAAAGTTCAAACAAGCTCGTCTGCCTGCTTTGGGCTTCATCTTCTCTTGTTAACTTTGCAATGACTTCTTCTAATTTTTCCATAGTGATTGGTTTATCGATATAGCCCTTTACACCAAGACTGATTGCCCGCCTTGCATATTCAAATTCTGTGTATCCACTAATTACAATAAATCTCGTTTTAGGCAACTCATCTTTTATGATATCAATCAAGGATAAACCATCCAAACCAGGCATTCGTATATCCGTAATTAATATATCAGGCTTTTGAGTCCTAACAACATCTAGTCCCTCTATACCATCTACGGCAGAGCCTACCACTTCACAGTCCATAGAACGTTTTTTTATGATTGCTTTAATTCCTTCCACAACAATATACTCGTCATCAATAACCACTATTCTATACATACTTATCCTTCCTTTACAATTGGTAGTGTGATACTGGCAGTCGTACCTTGCCCTCGTTCACTGTAAAATTTCACCAGATACTCTTCTCCATAGAATAATCGGATTCTTTCTTGAATGTTGTGCACACCATAACCTGAATCTAATTTTGAGAGGTCTAGTATTCCAACTCCATCATCCTCAATCACAAAATGTAACCTATCATTTGTTTCATAACCCCTAATATGAATACTACCTTTTCCTCTCTTTGGCTCTAATCCATGATACACAGAGTTTTCTACAATTGGCTGCAAAATAAAAGAAAGCATTTTTTTATCTAGCATTTCCTCTTCAACGTCAAGTAAAAATAAGAATCGGTCGCCATGTCGTAAGTTTTGAATTTTCATATAGGCTTTTATTTTTTCCAATTCATCCTTAACCCGAATCAACTTATCTCCTTTGTTCAAACTTAGTTTGAATGTATCGGATAAACTTTTCACCATTTCCGCTATATCATCCGCATCTTTAATAATTGCCATAAAATAGAGGGAATCCAATGTATTATACAGAAAATGCGGGTTAATCTGGGATTGCAATAACAATAACTCCGCTTCACGTTCCTTGATTTGTGCATTTAGCAAGCGTTCTCTAAGCTCTAGATTGTTACGAGCCATATCTTGAAATTTCCTACCAACCATTCCAACCTCGCTATAATCAAACTCTACTTCTACCTGAAAGTTTCCATCTCCAACTTCTATAATGGCCTTTTCAAGGGTTTCAAGAGGTCTACTAATTCTTTTAGATATGGTATTAGCAACGCCGATACTTAGAATAATTAATACAATAACAGCTATAACAATGACCCATCCAATGTAATTACTCTCCTTACTTAGTTCATTTCTTTCAATTACATTTACAATATCCCAATTACTACTTTTGTTATGATAAGAACTAAATAAGTATCTTCCGTCTGCTTCCCCCTCTTCGTAAGCGTTTAATATCTTAGCACTATCCTCGGTGTTTCCATTAAAGTAAACCAAGCTTCTATTTCCCGCATCATTTCTTATCTCGTCTTTATCAATTATCATATAACGGTTGGTCGTATAACTTTGAATCTCTGTGCTAAATGCTTTATCCAAAAGCTTTTTTCGAATATTTACTACCATATAGCCTACATTCTCACCTGTCTCTGCATGGATCAATTGTTTGACCATAGAAAAAACATCTGCATTTTCATCTTCAAATAAAACGTTATATCCGTAAAATACCTCTTTGCCTTTGGCCTGATTTGCCACCTTAACCCATTCTTCCTCCAATAGATGGTCCGTAGTATAGTAATGACTCATTTTCCCTTTTTGTGTCGTATTTTTCGTAACAAAAAGCCAGCTTCCCCGCTTATCTAGAATTGTCATGCTTTGAATCATTTGGTTGTGATTTGTTATTTCATTCATAATGCTTTCCATGGTAAGTTTATTTCTTGCAGAAAAATAACCTGTGGTGCTATCATCATTTAACATAATGTTTAAGAACGTACCGTTTGTTAATACGGTTCTTATTTCATCTACAATGGTATTTAATTGAATTTCAATATTACTACTAGAAACCTGAAGATTGTAATAATGAGACTCCTGATAATTTTTTTCAATCGTTCTTTTTGAAATGGCAAAAATAGAGATACCTAAAATAACCATAATTAAAATCGATACACATACCATGGAATAAAGAATTTGCTCTCTTATCGTTCCTTTCATATTCCAAGCATCTTTCTAGCTTCCACAGGAGTTGCCACTTCCAAATCCATAGCGCGAATCAAAGTAGCTAACTTTTCGACTAGCTCATAATTATACTTAGCAACCTTTTTACTAGAAAGATATCTACTATCTTCAAACCCAATACGAACCAAGGAAGCACCCATGGCGATTGCTCCTGCTAAAAAGCTCCAATTATCTCTTCCAAAATGAGTTACACCAAAGAAAGCATTCTCTGGTAAAAAACTTCGAAATGCACTTAACGCTTCCATTGTCGGTTGCATTCCTCCCTTATGTCCAAATACTAAATTAAATAGAAGTGGTTCTCGAAAAGGTAATTCTTTGCGTATGCACTCTATGTTATGTATCATTCCAATGTCAAACACCTCAATTTCTGGAAGAATTGCTCGTTCGTAGCACACTTTTGCACAATAACGAATATCCTCTAAGGAGTTACGATAAATTGCCTCACCTAGATTGGTAGAGCCTCCATTTAACGAAGCACTTTCAACCTTTGGATACCAAAGAGGATTGCATCGTTTTTCTATGGTCATATCTGATATCCCCCCTGTTGACGCCTGAACAACGATGTCACGCTTTTCTAAGATTTTATCAAATGCAAACGAAATATTTGAAATATCAGGAGTTAATTTTCCTTCTCTAGTCTTACAATGTAAGTGACACATGGATGCACCAGCATCCACACATTTTTCTATATCAGCTACAAGCATCTCTGGAATAAGAGGATCTGGACCTGCTACTGGTGCTACTGAAATAATTACTTTATTCATACGCTTCTTCCTCCATCAACTCAAGTACTACGTTTCTTAGTGTAGACTCATCTCCAACATTACCTGGAAAAATGACATAAGGAATACCAGGAAACTTACTCTCCTCATCCGTTTTCCAAACAGGGATACCAGGTTGTACTTGTCCAAGTACCATTGCTTCTTTTACACGAAGCGCTTTTACTCCTATATCACTTGATGTAATACCACCTTTTGCAATAATAAAGGATGGCTTTTGTCTTAATTCCCCCACTACTTTTTGTACTGCATTTGAAATTTCAACCGAACGAAGTAATGCTTTTTCTTTGGTGTCATTTTCTAATATCAAAAGTTGTCTTTTTGTATAAACAACAACGCATCTTCCC
Organism: Candidatus Galacturonatibacter soehngenii; assembly: GCF_008830185.1. Classification (GTDB taxonomy): domain Bacteria; phylum Bacillota; class Clostridia; order Lachnospirales; family Lachnospiraceae; genus Lachnotalea; species Lachnotalea soehngenii. The sequence goes on along the minus strand of NZ_WAGX01000003.1, from coordinate 340,897 downwards.
TTCTCAATCATTTCATCACACTGCATAACAACACGTTGCACTTCTTGGTCAAGCTTTCCTTCCAGTACCAAATCTGTATTCATTTCTAAAAAATACATTCCTTTTATGTCTTTTAGCGCATTAAATTGTGCTGTTGTCTTCTTTGTATGTGAACCTATGACAATTAAACCACCAAAATTTGACTTACTCTTTATCATCTGTGCTTTTGTCAGTAGTGGTTGATCTTTAATATGAGCAATTGCCTTTACAAAATCTGCTGCCGTTCGAAATAAAAATCGCTTCCCCTTCGCCAAAGCTTTGTATAATACAATAGTAAACACCTTAAGGTCCTCTTGTTCTAATGCGTTTACAATAACCTTTTGAAATTGATTCACTTGCATAAGTTTTTCTTCTATTTCTTTTAATTTTAGACCTCTTAATTCCTGTAAGGTAATCGTTACAACGTCTTTTGCTTGAAATCTTTCATTTGTCTTCTCCTGCACATACTGGCGCAAATCAGAATTTTCATATCCAAAGGTCTTGTCCTTGGCAAACTCTGTCTCATTCGCCGGCACTAACTCATCCTCGTACTTTACATAATGTACATTTTCTATTGTGATTCTTCCACCCGCTTCAAAAAATGGAATCAAAATCTCACCATCTACAATCCAATTATTTTCTTCCTCCAACTGCTTGCAAAGAACCTCTGTTTCGAGCGGAAAATGACCACGTAGAGTGGAGTCGCTTCGGTTGATAATCAAAAAAGGAATGCCTTGCTTTTTCGCTACCACTGCTGTATTATGTGCGACTTCCTTGTGAAGTTTTGTCGTTTCCTCTTCTGTTAATCCTCTCGAGTTCGTCAAAATAAAGAACATTTTGTTTAAACTCTTAAAACCTTTTTCAATACTTTTTATTGACCAATCTGTAAATACTGATACATGATGTATTGATTGTACTCCAGTAGGGTCATCATCAAGAACAACAATTTTATAGTTAGCAGAATCCACTGCATTTTTTAATTCCTTCTCTATCCAGTCTTTTTCTTCTTTGTTAATTTTCCATGATGTAATGGCATCATATTGTTTTCTGACTTGGCTGTAAGATAATCTTTTATATTGATGTATTTCTGACACGTTTTTCTCTCCTTATATCCTTTATTTTTCTTCCATGGCTTGTATCCGTATTGCCATATACGGCTTAGAAGGTAGGTCAATTTGGAAGGTACCGCTAAATATACCTAATCGGTTGATTGTCATATCCCAAGTATCAATTAATTCCACTCTATATTTCTTATCTGTTCTCATAAAAAACTCTAAAAATGCTGGACAAGATATTCCAGTATAAAATAAATAATAGTTTCCTTTATAGTCTGGATGAGACGCAGTAGCAACATTATCACTCCACCTTGGTATTTCAGCAGGTTCTAATCCACCCATTGGTACCTCTTCCACTATTTTTCTTAAGAATTCTATTCTTTTGGGACTTTCTCCATATAAACGAATCCCATGTGACCACCAAAGCTTATCTTGTTTATTTACGTAAGTCTCTCCGTGACCACAATAACCTCCTCTAACCGTTGTCATCCAAAAGAGACGCACCATTTCTTTAGCAGGAAGATTCCCCCAAAAATGATTGATATTTCCTTCATAACCCACCTCATCAAGTACTACTGGCTTTTGATACATTTCTCTCCAAGTCTTCGTATTTACAACCGATAGGTGAATTTCAGTTCTTTGAATACTACAATGAGTAATCCATTCTTTTGTGTAATCGTATAAGACTTTACAATTATGTATGGAACGAAGTCGTTCATATGGATCTTCTTCACAGATCACCCTTGCAATTTCCTCCCAATCAGCAATGCTTTTTGCTGGGCATAAATCAAATTCATTTGCAAGAGACCACCAGACATTTCGATAGGCAGAAAATCTTGCTATCACATATTTTAAATAAAATTGATCTTGCAGGGGAGTCATGGTTGAAAATCCCCATCGGTCGTATGGGTGAAATAAAATAATATCTGCTTCTATCCCGATATCCATTAACTCTTTGATTCTTTCTTCGATTATTTCAAAATGTTTTGGATTAAATCGTGTAAAATCCCATTGATTTTCAGGATTCGAGGGAAGATAGGTCTCAAAGTTATCTCTTTTTAGATTTTTAATACTACATGGTACTCCAACATATGGGTAGGTAATGGGTTCATAAAGATTATAATCGTAATGTTTGGGAAAGATACAAAATCTGATTTTATTAAAAGGACTTTGCTTTAAAGATTCTATGGTACTATCTTGTGAATTTTTTACCTGATGTGTCCAAGCATAACAGGTAGTGCCAAACGGATAGTACGGCGTTTGATCAGCATAGGTAAAATGATATTGATTTGCTACTTTTACAGGACCATGGTTATTTCCAGTATTACATACAACTAAAAACTCCCCTTTTTCTTCCTTTTCTGAATAACTACCAAAAATTCTATATTGATATTCCTTCTCATAACTTGGCATAAAACGAACAACATACTCTCCATCCCCATTGTAAAAACCACTTACTATTTTTCTTTCAGATTCGCAGACAAATTCTCCTTTGATCCACTCATCTGCAAAAGGATTCCCTTCTTTTTTCCCTTGTAGCCTAATTTCAAAAATGTCAAAACGCTCTATTGTTTTCATACGCAACTCCTTTACCCTTTGATATGAATATTATAAATAATTTATATATAATTTCAATGGATTCAGACATTACTTGTCAATTTTGACGATATGCACAAGAATAAGGGGTTGTTTTCAGTAGTATTTCCGTTGTATTTTTTTGTTTTTTGTCTGTTATTTTTGTATCTTTTAGTTGTAACGAAAACCATCTACTTACATACTTAAAAACAGAGTGTCTGCTTTGCAGACACTCTGTCGCGCACGTGGCTCAAGTATATTATTTCTTCTCAAATTTCATTTTTCCATCTCCCAACTCTTCCATATTGCTGGTTGGTACCCAACTGTAGCTTTATTTCCATTTCTTACAATTGGAGTTTTGAATAGCTTGGGATTTTCTAAAAGTTTTTCTTCTTTATCTTCTTCTGCCAGATATTTAACTAATAGTAAGGTATCTTGATCCTTTGTCTTTTCATCAATTAACTTTTCATAACCACCAACTGCCTGTTTGACACGATTGAATTCTCCTTTGCTCATGCCCTTTTGTATCATATCAATAGACTGATAGGTTATCCCTCTTTCTTTGAAATAACGCTCTGCTTTTTTGGTTTCAAAGCATTTACTTTTTCCAAATATTTGAATGTTCATTTGCCTTTCCTTTCATCCACTTATTTCATCTCAAAATGTTTCGTTCACATATTGCTATTGTTCCAATTGTCTAATATTTTTGTCCTTACGGAAAACGAGACAGGTTACAACTCCAAGAACACCAAGAACAAAAAACAAAAATGCGGCACCTGATCCTTTGCCTGTACCAAAAAACATCACGAAAACTCCTTGTGCTGGTTGTATTGCCATAAATGGTTCAAATACCCGATCAACCAATACTCCCCCTAGAAAGTATCCAATCGGAATTGTAAAAAACTGAAGCGTATTTCTAGCAGAGTAAATACGCCCTTGCATAGGTAGGGGAATATAACTTCGAAATAACACATCCATATTTGCATTCATAATAGGAATCCCAATCCAGCCTAAAACTGCACCAACACACCATATAGGCAGGGTGTTTCCAAATGCTAAAAAGAAGTTCTCTGTGCTCATTGATAGCAGCAATGTATTTAGTATCACCTTTACCCTACTCATAGGAGTTGGTGATAAAGATACCATTATACTACCAACTAACATTGAAATTCCTGTGACCATATTAATCACACCAAGCGCTACTTCTCCTCCTGTCTCCTTGGATAATATCATGGCCGGTAAAGCAGCGTTGTACATGGACGCAGTAAAATTAATGGCTGCCAAAAACAGTATCAAATCTAGAATTCCACGATTTTGTTTCATATACTTAAGTCCATTTTTAGCAGATTGTAACACTGTCTCTTGAGTCGTTTTTTCTTTTTGTATTTCTGGTATCTTAATAAAAAAAAGCAATGCAAGAAAAGCAATTACAAATGTTATTAAGTCTAGTAAAATTACAGTTTGTATATTCGTTAACGCCAATAGTGTTGACGCTATCATTGGTGTTACTATATTAACAAGTGAATTGGAAAAAGAACGCATTCCACTTGCCTTTTGATAATGTTTTTCTGGAATTAATAAACTCGTTGTTACATCTGCAGCTGGTTGCTGAATTGTATTCATCAATCCGTTTAAGGCATTTAGAGCGTACAGATGCCATATCTCTAACCTATCATTACGCAGTAGAATCCAAACAAAAACCGTACAAAAAGCTGCAAAACTATCACTCGCTAACATAATGTACTTCTTATTCCAACGATCACTTATTGCTCCTGCAAATATACTCATGATTACATAAGGTACATAGGTACACACAGACAACATAGCGGTCACTAAAGCAGATTCATATCTTTGGTAAGATAGGATAATTAAGGCAAAATTAGTCATCGAACTACCCAATGTGGAAATTGATTGCGTACTCCATAATATAATAAAGGCCTTTAGCTCCTTCATTGTTAATTTAATTTGATCCATTCGACTTTGCTCCTTCTTAATTGAATTAAATTACTTATCGATATCGATTAAGATGCAAAGTCTTTTCGGACTCATGTTTTACTCCATGCAACGAATGCCTGAATCCGAATCAGACTCTGCATGGAGCAAATGCAATACAAAGCTTCATTTTTTTCCTCCTTATGGTTTCATTTATAATGTTCTTATATTTCTTTATTTTTTTATTATAGCATATCAAAGCGAAAAAGTAATACCACACAATAACTAAATCCGCCTCATTATCTTCATTTCTATCACAAAAACCGGAGAAGTATTTTCTTCTCCGGTTCAAATTATCACATTATTTATTCTACTACTTTTTTCTTAAGTATTCCAAGAAGAAATGCTGCAACCACAGTTCCAATTGCAAGTGCTAATAGATAAAGCAATGCATTTCCAACTACAGGGAATACAAAGATTCCACCATGTGGCGCCATCAAGGTACAATTAAATGCCATGGATAACGCCCCTGCTATTGCAGATCCTATAATACAAGATGGCAATACACGAAGAGGATCGGATGCTGCAAATGGAATAGCTCCTTCAGATATGAACGCCATACCCATAATGAAGTTTGTTGGTCCTGATTTTCTTTCCTCAGTAGTAAATTTATTTTTAAATAACAAGGTTGCAAGTGCAACAGCTGTTGGTGGCACCATACCTCCAACCATAACGGCCGCCATAATATCATAATTACCAGCTGCAATTGATGCAGTACCAAACACATACGCTGCTTTATTTACAGGTCCTCCAAGGTCTACAGACATCATACCTCCAAGAATCAAGCCAAGTAAAATCTTACTAGAACCACTCATATTCTTAAGTCCTTCATTCATTAGCGTATTCAACGCTCCAACTGGTGGTTCTACAATAAAGATCATAATAACTCCAACAATCAAGATACCAATCAAAGGATATAGTAATACAGGTTTGATTCCATCAAGAGATTCTGGTAGTTTGTCGAATACGTTACGTAACAATACGATTGTATATCCTGCAAGAAATCCTGCAACAAGTGCTCCAAGGAAACCTGAACTTCCAGCTGCTGCTATTGCACCACCAACAAATCCCAGCGCAAGACCTGGTCTATCTGCAATACTCATGGCTATATAACCGGCAAGTACAGGAAGCATAAATCCAAATGCTTTACCACCTAAGTCTTTAAAGAAGGCTGCATATGGAGTGATACTACCAAATCCACCTCTTGCTTCTAAAGAAAGAGCATTCATATCAACCAAAAATGCATCAATTAAAAATGCAATTGCAATTAAAATACCTCCGCCTACTACAAATGGCAACATATGAGATACACCACTCATCAAATGCTTATAAATCGTATGCGCTTTGCTGGAACTTGAGATTGAATTAGTCTCTTGCTTACCACCTTTTGACGTATAAATTGCTACATCACCACTGATTGCTTTTTCAATTATCTTATCTGCCTTACTAATTCCATCGGATACTTGGCATTCAATTACCTTTTTTCCTGCAAATCGATCCATTGGAACCTTTGTATCCGCAGCTACGATTATACAATCTGCCTGTGCGATTTCTTCGTCTGTCAACACATTTTTCGCTCCACCTGAACCTCTGGTCTCCACTTTTATGCTACAGCCTCGTTCTTTTGCCTTCTTTTCAATCGCCTCAGCTGCCATATAAGTATGAGCAATTCCAGTTGGGCACGCGGTAACTGCCAAAAGTTTAATTCCCTTAGTATTTTGTTTTGCAACTTCGTTACTTGTCGTATTATCTTTCGCATTCTCTGCTTGATTGATAATGTTAATGAATTCCTCTTTTGATTTTGCCTTTTTTAATTTGGATACAAATTCTTCATCCATAAGTAAAATAGATAATTTACTTAAAACATCCAGATGCACATTGTCTTTTGTATTCGGTGCTGCAATTAGAAAAATAAGTTGTACTGGTGCATCATCTAATGCTTTAAAATCCACACCATTTTTAACCACCATAGCAGCCAAGCCTGGACTTTTTACTGCATCACATCTACCATGTGGAATCGCAATTCCTTCTCCAATTCCAGTGGTTCCCTCTTCTTCTCTTGCGTAAACAGCCTCTTTATACGCTTGCACATCTGCTATTTTTCCAGATGCAACCATTAAATTAATACAAGCATTCAACGCTTCCTCTTTCGAGTTTACTTTACCGTTTAAATCAATGCTTTTTAAATCCAATAAATCGGTTATTCTCATGAAAAACCCTCCTCTTATAAAATAGTTTTTAATAGTTGTAAAACTTCTTCCTTTTTTGCTAATTGATTTGAGAATGCACTTGCACTTCCAGTTGCAACACCCATTTTAAACGCATACTCATAATCTCTTCTTTCTAGATAACCTGCCAAAAAGCCCGCCACCATAGAATCTCCTGCACCAACCGAGTTAACTACTTTACCTTTTGGTGCTTTGCTTTCTAAACAATTTCCTTCCTCGCTTATAAAAACTGCTCCATCACCTGCCATTGAAACTAATACATTTCTTGCTCCCATTTCTTGTAACTTTTTCGCATAATATACAATATCTTCTTTCTTGCTAATCTCTATGCCAAAAATTTCGCCTAGTTCATGATTATTCGGCTTAATAAGAAATGGTTTTTTTTCTAATACATTTACTAGTAAGTCATTGGTAGCATCCACTACAATTTTTACTTTGTTTTCCTTTAGTCGTTCCATTATTTCACAATATATCGTTGAGGAAACACCATTTGGAATACTTCCTGCTAAAACCAAAATATCATTTTCCTTTAATCGCTCCAGTTGTTCAAACAGTTTCTGCAAATGCTTTTCTTCAATGACTGGCCCGATACCATTGATATCTGTTTCTTCTTCGGCTTTTAACTTAATGTTAATCCTAGAGTTTCCTTGGTTTAGGTGAATAAAGTTACAGCTTAATCCCATTTCCTTTACCTGTGCCTCTATTTCTCTACCAGTAAATCCTGATACAAATCCTAGCGCCATGCTATCGTACCCTAAATTATGAAGTACAATCGACACATTAATTCCTTTGCCACCAGGAAGCATATGTTCTTTATCCACACGATTTACTTCACCTAGTTTTAATTCATCTACCCAAACCGCATAATCCAAACAAGGACTAAATGTCACGGTATAAATCATGTTCATTTACCTCCAATATATTTGTACACTGTTTATAAGTATTATCTTCAAGGCTTGTTGTAATTATTTTTGAATTTGAAAATTCAGCAAACGTAATTGGAGAAATTTGATTAAATTTGGATGGATCACATAATACATAACGATCACTGCACCTAGCAAATGCAGCCTTTTTCACCATTGCCTCGTTTAAGTCTGGAGTTGTAAATCCAACCTCCATACTAATTCCATTTGTTCCAAAAAATCCTTTTGTAAAATTGTATTTATTAAGATTTAGTATTGCTTCATTTCCTACCACAGCTTCCGTAGAAGCCTTTAATTCTCCGCCAATCAAATAAACTGTGCACCCTGCCTTTACCAGCTTTTGTGCATGTGTAATTGCATTTGTAACAAAAACCGCATTTTTTTCTTCCAAATAATCTATGATATATTCAGTCGTTGTTCCTGCATCCAAATATACAAAATCATTCATTCTTATTAAGGAAGCTGCATATTTTGCTATTTTTTTCTTATCCTTTAAATTAAGACCTTGGCGTGCCTCAACATAATCATCTTTTGTATGATAGTTAGACCCAAGTGCAATTGCACCTCCATGTACTTTGATTAATCTTGCGTTAGAATGCAATGTAGTCAAGTCTCTTCGAATCGTTGATTCAGATGTATCCAATAAGTCCATGAGTTCCTGAACCGTAACACTTTTCTTTTCATCCACAATTTTAAGTATTTTTTCAAATCTTTGTTCCACTAACATGGCAATACCTCCTTGACTGATTTTGATTATACACTCACTTTCAGTCATTTTCAATCATTTTCATTCACAATTTTTCATCTTATTTTTTGTGTATTTTTAACAAAAATTATGTTTTTTACTCCGATATTTATTTGTTTTTACAATTTTACGAATCAAAAAACTCTTTTTCATTCAAATTCAGTCATTTGTTTTCAAATACGTTCTTATTATATCATACGAAACATAAGGAACAAATCATTTTATTTAAAAATCGAGGAATCGTTTTATATTTGCAATAAAAAAAGAACCGTTACGTAGTCTATTAAATGGGCTTACAGGCACCAGACCAGACAACATTTAACGATTCCTTATTTTTATTCTTTCACTAGTTCTCAATTATAAATTTCTCTTCATTAAAATTACTATAATAACTTCCCTCTTTGGCGTGAAACTTTAAGACACAGTAATCTGGATCGCTGACACCTTCTTTGTAATACATCGTATCCCCTTCTCTCCAGATACGTTCCTTTGCCTCTACTGTTTCTAAAACTTCGAATTCTCCCAAAAGGTTGACTCCCCGAAAGAAACGTTTATCCACAAAATAAATGCTTCCTTTGGGATTTTCTCTTAAATGTTTAACTTTTTTAGAGGAGGTATTGGTAGTAAACCAAAAGGTATGAATGTCCTCTCTTTCTCTTGGTGCAAGCATTGCTTTGCTAACTGGATACCCCTCTTCATTTAGATAACTTAATACTGTCATATTGGATTTATCAATTAGATTTCCAATTGTCTGTGATGGATTTCTCATCATTATTTTATTCTCTCCTTCCTTTAGTTCATTCTTATTTATAATAAAAATTCCGACATTACAAGATTACTTAAATCAAGCCCCTTCTCTGTTAAACATACTCTCCCTTCTTTTGTTTCTAATAATCCTTGCTGTGTCAGTCTTTTACTTGGTATACCATAGATTGTTTCGAATTCATCATGAAATAGCTTTTGAAATTCTTTCATGCTTACTCCTTCTGTTAATCGTAAACCAAGAAACATAAATTCTTCCATTTGGTCTTTTTGTGATAATATTTGAACATTTTGATGTGTTTTAGTTATTTGATTCGATATCGTTTGTAAGTAGCACTTTAGATTTGCTTCATTTGTAAATCTTTTGTCGTGAATTAGGGAAGCCGCTCCTAAACCAAAACCTATATAATCTACTCGCTTCCAATAACCAATGTTATGCTTACATTCGTATCCTTTTTTACTATAATTTGAAATTTCATAGCGATTGTAGCCAGCCTGCTTTAATATTTCTTTGGTATCATAATACATTTGTCTTTCTTCCTCCTCGAAAGGAAGGCTTAAAAGACCTTTCTCCCATTTATCAAAAAAACTTGTCCCTTCTTCTATGATTAAGCTATACGCTGATATATGTTCTGGTGATAGTGCCACCACCCTTTCAAGCGTCTCTTTCCAACTCTTGATTGTCTGCATTGGGATTGCAGACATCAAGTCTATATTAATATTGGTAAATCCAACGTTTCTGGCAAGCTCATAATTGCTAACAAACTCTTCATACGTATGAATCCTGCCTAATTCTTTTAACTCATGATTATTAGTTGATTGAAGTCCCATACTAATTCGATTAATGCCCGCTTTCATATAACTAGTAAACTTTTCTTTGGTAATCGTTCCAGGATTTACTTCTATTGTAATCTCTGCCTCTTTAGCAACCTCAAAAGTATCATACACCTGTTGTAAAATAGCAGTTATTTCCTCACCTTTTAAAATGGAGGGCGTACCGCCTCCAATAAAGATAGTTTTCACTCTATACTCTTTTATTTGTCCGCCTTCCAAATTTGCATTCTTTATCTCCCGAATCAAGGCAGGCACATAGGCTATATCATACTGTGGAAAGGATAAAAAATCACAATATCCACATTTCTTTGCACAAAAAGGGATGTGAATATATATTTCTAGATCTTGCTTCACCATAACTACTCCTATTTTATAAACAGGAATAGGGCAAATACTACTTTTATGGTATTCGCCCTGTCCTTTTCATCAATCTTTATCTAATTTCAAAACACTCATAAATGCCTTTTGTGGAATTTCTACATTTCCAACTTGTCGCATTCTTTTCTTACCTTCTTTTTGTTTTTCAAGGAGCTTACGCTTTCTTGATATATCACCACCGTAGCATTTTGCTAATACATCTTTTCTCATAGCCTTTACGGTTTCTCTCGCAATTACTTTACTTCCAATTGCTGCTTGGATTGGTATTTCGAATAATTGTCTTGGTATCTCATCCTTTAACTTTTCACACATCTTTCTTCCACGCTCATAAGCTGTATCTGCATGTATGATAAAAGAAAGTGCATCCACTTCTTCTTTATTAATAAGGATATCTAACTTAACCAATTCTGACTTTTCATAGCCTTTCATCTCATAATCAAAAGAGGCATAGCCTTTTGAACGTGATTTCAATGCATCAAAAAAATCATAAATGATTTCATTTAATGGAAGATCATAACGAAGTAACGCTCTGGTTCCCTCGATGTATTCCATTCCATGATAGACACCTCTTCGTTCTTGACATAAATCCATAATTTGTCCGATAAATTCTGTTGTTACCATAATTTCAGCACGAACAATTGGTTCCTCCATATAATTAATTTCTGTCGGTTCTGGAAGATTGGATGGGTTCGTCAACTCAATCATTTCATCATTTGTCTTGTACACTTTATAGATAACACCTGGAGCTGTAGTCACAATATCTAAATTGTATTCTCGCTCTAATCTTTCTTGAATAATCTCTAAATGCAGTAGTCCTAAAAATCCGCAACGAAAACCAAAACCAAGTGCAATCGAAGTCTCTGGTTCAAACTGTAATGCTGCATCATTTAATTGTAGCTTTTCCAATGCATCTCTAAGGTCTGGATACTTTGCTCCATCTGCTGGATACATTCCGCAGTAAACCATTGGATTAACCTTCTTATATCCTGGCAATGGTTCCTTACATGGATTTTCCTTTGTTGTAATGGTATCACCTACGCGGGTATCCTTTACATTCTTAAGACTCGCTGTAATATATCCTACCATTCCTGCACTCAATTCATCCGTTGGAATAAATTGTCCAGCTCCAAAATAACCAACTTCAACCACTTCTGCTGTTGCCTTTGTTGCCATCATCTGAATGGTTGTTCCCTTAGACACTCTGCCTTCTTTGATACGACAAAAAACAATTACTCCTTTATAGGAATCGTATAAAGAATCAAAGATAAGTGCTTGCAATGGAGCATCCTTATCCCCAAGTGGCGCTGGTATCTTTTGTACAATCGATTTTAATACCTGATCACAGTTAAGCCCTGTCTTAGCTGATATCAATGGAGCATCTTGTGCTTCAATCCCTATAATATCTTCAATTTCATCAATTACCCTTTCAGGGTCTGCACTTGGTAAATCAATTTTATTAATAACTGGGAACACATCTAGATTATGGTCAAGCGCCAAATACACATTCGCCAATGTCTGCGCTTCAATTCCTTGTGCTGCATCCACTACCAAAATTGCTCCGTCGCAAGCTGCAAGACTTCGTGACACTTCATAATTAAAATCTACGTGTCCTGGAGTATCAATTAAGTTAAATATATATTCTTCTCCATCCTCTGCTTTATAAATAACACGCACAGCCTGTGCTTTAATTGTAATTCCTCGTTCTCTTTCTAAATCCATATTATCAAGTACCTGTGCCTGCATTTCTCTGCTGGTTAACAGGCCTGTCATTTCAATGATTCTATCAGCCAAGGTCGACTTGCCATGATCAATATGGGCAATAATACAAAAATTTCTAATTTTACTTTGGTCTATTGACATTCATTTTCTCCTTAATTCAAGCTTTGCTGTAGCAATTGTAGCATATTAAAGACCAATATTCAATTCCCTTTCAATACTTTATCTATAATATCTGCCAACGGTTCCATTGCATTTTTTGCTTCTTCTAGTGTATTCGTCTGTGCTCCAAGTTCTACCAAAGTTGCTCTTGGCATTAAGTGTAAATTATAGCGATATCCCTTCAAATAAATCTTTCTTGTCAGATTCGGATAATACTTAGCTGCCTGCAACTGCATTTGGAAAGAAAACGCAAGATTGTCTTCAATATATGGATTATAAAGATATTCAATGTTTCCAACCTTGCTATTATAGCTAAGCCCATTAAAAAACATAAACTGGGCGGTTTGTTTTCCATTTACATCCGTTACCAAATGCACGTTATCCTTTAATCCATCTCGATGCAAGTCTATGATTACTTGAATCGATGGATTTTCTGACAATATACGTTTTATGTTTGGTTCTGCTAAGGTAAATGCATAATTACGGTCTAGTTTTCCGTTTATCATATCATATACCGAACTGTCATGAATTACATTATAACCATATGTATTGGCTAATATTTGTGCCAAATGCTCGCCTACTCCAACAATAGTCGTACTACTATCCCCTTCTATCGAATCTACAAATGCTTCTTGAGAATGTGTATGGTAAATAAGTATTTGAGGAACTGAGCTATCTTGTTGAATACTCATATCTCTTTCTAACAATTTTTTCGCATTTAAACGATCACCATCCACCGAGGTAGTGGAATCAACGGAGTAGAACGTATTTTTTAGAAAATCAAAATCAGCAAGCTTTTCAAGAGAGTATTCTACTCCTGTAATTGTGCTTAGTGTTGCTGAGCTTTCAACTGCTTCTGTATCAGTAGATTCTCCCTGTTCGTTTTCAACCTCTTGGTTTTTTGTCTCGGTTTCCTTTGCCTCTTCGGTTGGCTCTGACGGTTCTTGTTGCTCTGTCGTTTGCGTTTGGTCTACATTACCTTGCTCTAAGTAGTTTGCATTTTCTTTGGCCGCCAAATCGCCATTGCTTTCTATTACTTCTCCCGTTTCATGATCGACATAATTTTCATCCGCTGCCTCAGCCGCTATAATCATTTCATATGTATATTCACTATCCGCTGTAGTTTCATAACCATCACTATCATCAAAGTAATGATAAATTGGTGCATTTTCCATCACTTTATTTAAAACATCTTGCACTAAACTGTATTCTTTTGTACTTTTAATACCATATGTGACTCCTGGCATATACAGATTCATTACATTCTTGCCTACTGCTTTATTCATGCTATTAATTACCGCATTAAGGGGATTTTCCATGCCCTTAAATACTACCATAGAAAATCCCCTGATGCTAACATATAAGCCTAACAAAACTATTATGGTCCACGCAATTGCGTATAATCTCTTTTTGAAGATCTTCATTTTTATCACTCCAGATTCATGGATTGTGAATGTATGGTCAATTGTATTGCTACAATCACCCATTCTGTAAAGTATATTCAAAGAAAGATTTTTTATTCTATGAAAAAGCCATATTAAGCCCCTCTGATATGGTAAAACCTAACATCTTTACAGTCTCATCAATATCCTTTGGTGTTACGAACATACCATTTAAATGCGGAGATATAATTTCTCGAATTAATTGGTACTTTTCATTTGCATCAAATGTCTTAAGCGTTCCACCAATCGTTTTTAATTCTTTTGTTTGCTCCATTGCATCGATTAGATTTTCCATCGTATCATTTACAATGGTCGCTGCATCCACTACAGTAGGTATTCCAATTGCAATTACTGGAACATTAAGACTTTCAAGATTTAGTCCATTTCTATGATTTCCTACTCCAGAGCCTGGATTGATTCCTGTATCTGTGATTTGAATGGTTCGATTCAGTCGCTTTGTACTTCTAGCCGCCAATGCATCAATTGCGATGACGTAATCTGGTTTTGTCTCATCTACAACCCCTTTTACGATTTCTAATGTTTCCATACCTGTTTGTGCCATTACCCCAGGAACAATTCCACTGATAATATTCACCTTATTTTTTCCTAATGCCTCTTTTCCATATTCCCTTACTACATGTCTTGTAATAAGAAGGTTTTCAACCACATTAGGACCTAAGGAGTCAGGCGTTACCTCTCGATTGCCAAGCCCGACAATCAATACAGATACTTCTTTTTCCAAAGGAATTAGCTTCTTGATTTGTTCTGCTAATTCTTTTGAGATTTCTCGGTGATAATCTTGATCTGGCACTACCATATTCGGAGCTTCTAACGTTACATAGTTTCCCATAGGTTTTCCCATGGCCTTTGCCCCATTTTCATTTTCGATTACAACCCTTGTAATCTTTATGTCCTGCTCTTCCTTATAACTCTCGTCAATAATCACACCTTTGATTTCAACATTATCTTCTTCAAAGCTTTCCTTGGCTTCAACCGCTAAGTCTGTCCGAACCATAAATATTTCTTGTTCTTTTTCCTTATTATCCTGCATGTTCTCATCACCTTTCAAATTCCTTTTGCTTATCCCTATCATTCCCAAAAGTCTTTTCATTATGCAGTGAAAAAGATAACCTATCTTCAAAAAAAGCTTAAGACAAAAATTGTCGTTAAGCTTTTTTCTTTCTATCTTATTCTTACCATTTTAAATTTCTTGCCCCTTTCATGGTTGGTGGCATTTCCCATGCAAAGTGATCAGTGTGAAGCAATTGGTGAGCTTTATGCGATAACGGTTTATCCAAATAATCTTGATACAATTGAATAATAGAAGGATTTTCATGAGAAAATCGTATTTCATTTATTTTATCTAGGTGATAGAGCTGATTGGCTCTTTCTTTTGCCAACTCCATTCCATCTTGTATTGGCTGTCCACCGCCACCAACACATCCACCTGGACATGCCATAACTTCTACGAAATCATAGCTTGCTTTTTTACTTTTTATTCGTTCCATAACTTCTCTTGCATTCGCAAGTCCCGTCACGACGGCTGTCTTAACTGTGGTTCCCTCTATCTCAAATTCTGTTTCTCTGATTCCTTCTTCTCCTCTAATTTCACTAAACGCATCTGGTTTTGGATTTTCACCCACTACGAAATAATATGCACTACGAAGGGCCGCCTCCATTACTCCACCAGTTGTACCAAATATAACGCCTGCTCCCGACCCCACTCCAAGCGGAGTATCAAATTCCTCTTCTTCTAAGATACTTGGTACAATGTTTTCTGCTTTAATCATTCGAACAACTTCTCTCGTAGTTAAAACCAAATCCACATCTTGGCCTGCTCCTGCATCCTTCATCGTTTCAATTTCACACTCTGCTTTTTTTGCTACACAAGGCATAATCGAAATGGAATAAATTTGTTCTGGACTCGCTCCTAATATTTGAGCATAATAGCTTTTAGCAACCGCACCAAACATCTGCTGCGGTGACTTAGCAGTAGATAAATGAGGAACTAGTTCTGGATATTGGCTCTTTACGAACCTTATCCATCCTGGACAACACGAGGTAAACATAGGAAAAGAATTCTTTTCTTTCTTTTTTAATCGTTCCAAAAACTCACTGGCCTCTTCCATTATTGTTAGGTCTGCCGAAAAATTTGTATCAAAGATATAGTCAAATCCAATTTTTCGAAGGGCACTTACTAACCTTTTCATGGTAGCCTCTTCCCTTTTTAAGCCAAGCATTTCTCCCCATGCTGCTCTAATTGCTGGTGCAACTTGAACAACGGTTATCTTATCTTTATTAGCAATCGCATCATACGCCTTACTCGTATCATCTCTTTCTCTTAACGCTCCTACTGGACAATGGGTAATACATTGACCACAGAGTGTACAATCTGAATTTTCAATTTTACGATTATAGGATACATCGACTGTAGTCCTTGATCCTGTATAGGATATATCCCAGACATTCATTTCTTGAATCTTATCACAGACTTGAATACATCGCATACATTTGATACACTTGCCCGAATCGCGAATCAATGGAAATTCTTTATTCCAAGGCAGTGTAGTCACCTCTTTGTCATATGGAATCTCTAAAATACCAAGATTATTTGCAATTTCTTGAAGCTTGCAGTTGCCACTTCTTACACAGGTGGCACAGTGACAATCATGCTGCGATAGAATCAATTCAATATTGGTTCTTCTTACCTTTCTAACTTTTGTACTATTGGTATGAATTACCATTCCCTCTTCTACTACATTATTACATGCAGTTATTAACTTATCTTTTCCTTCAATTTCTACCACACAGACACGACAGGCTCCTATCTCATTTATTTCTTTTAGATAGCAAAGATGAGGAATTAGAGTTCCTACTCTTTTTGCTGCCTCCATGATTGTTATATTTTCTGGGACACTGACTTCTTTTTTATTTATTATTATTTTTACCATATTGCAACTCTGCCTCCCTTAAATACACCATATCCAAAATGATCGCAGCGCAAGCATCTAGATGCTTCTTGACAGGCTTCTTCTCTTGTCATTCCATATTCTATAAAATCAAAATTATCCTTTCTTTCGCTTGCTTCTTTTTCTCTCAAATTAATTCTTGCACAAACAGGTCTGTCTTCTAATCTAGCTGCTGGTATCTCTACATCGCAGCCAATCAAATGATTAAAGCCTAAATAATTGTCAATATTGGCCGCCGCCACCTTTCCTGCTGCTATGGCACGTATTACAGTTGCTGGTCCAGTCACGCAATCTCCTCCCGCAAATACGCCTGGAATTTCTGTCACCTCACTATCTGCCATAGCTCGAATGATACCTCTTTTTACAGGTACTCCATTTTCTTCAAAATGTCTGCTCTCAATTCCTTGTCCTATGGCTACGATAATGATATCTGCAGAAATCTTTTTTTCTTCTTCCATGGAATCTCTTGCGTTGGCTCGACCACTGTTACTTATCTTGCCTATAATCTGTGGCTTTACAACCAAGGCATTTGCACGCCCTTGCTTATCAGCTTCAATTCTTACTGGAGCCATCAAATCAATTAATTCACACCCCTCTGCAATAGCTCCTTCTACTTCATCTGGTAAAGCTGTCATATCCACTTTTCTTCTTCGATAAACAATGGTCACCTTCGCTGCGCCCAAACGCTTTGCCGATCTAGTACAATCCATTGCCACATTACCGCCACCTATTACTACCACTTTCTTTCCAGTAAAATCTGGCATCCTATCATCACCGATATTTTTCAACATTTCTACGGCAGATATCACACCCTTGCTTTCTTCCCCTTCAATTCCCACCTTTTTATCTGTGTGTGCCCCGATGGCAATATAGACAGCGTCATATTCCTCTCGAAGACTTTTAATCGTAATTTCTTCACCAATATTGACACCCAAATTCACTTTCACACCAGCAGACAATATGGCATCAATATCTTCTTGTAAACGCTCTCTCGGAAATCGATAACTTGGTATTCCATATCTTAACATTCCTCCAAGTTTGGCCCTTTTCTCATACACCACTACCTCATGTCCCATGAGTGCAAGGTAATAAGCCGCACTTAGTCCTGCAGGACCGCCTCCCACAATTGCAACTTTCTTACCCGTATTAGCCTCACACAACGGAATGGGTACAACACCTGCATGATCGACAGCAAATCGCTTTAACCCTCTTATATTAATCGAGCTATCCAGCATATTTCTCCTACATCTAGCTTCGCAAGGATGTTCACATATAAGAGCACAAGCGGTAGGAAATGGATTATCTTTACGGATTAACTTTACTGCATCTTCATATCGTTCTTCTCCGATTAATGATATGTAGCCTGGTATATCTACACCTGCTGGGCATAATGCAACACATGGAACAGGTTGATTCAAATTGAAATTACATTTACCTGCATCAATATGTTCTAGATAGTCATCCCTAAATCCTGACAAACCACGCAACACCATATTTGCAGCTTCATAGCCAATTGCACAATCTGCCGAGTCTTTGATATTTTGTGCTGTATTCTCAATCAAAGCTAAGGTATCACGTGTTCCTTTGTTCTCTAGAACATCTGTAATTAAATTTTGTAGTTGCCCGAGTCCAACCCTACATGGAACACATTTGCCACAAGTTTGCGCATGACAAAGCTTTAAAAACGATAACGTTAAGTCAACGGGACAAAGTCCAGGGGGACTTGCAACGATTCTACGTTCAATATCAGCATATAAGCGGTCAACCGTCTGGCCTGCTATATTCTCCGTCGTAATTCTTAATCTACTCATAATTTTTCACCTGTCTTCCTTACATGATTAAAGGTTGCAATTATATACTTGTTTATTTTTTAACAATCAATACTTAAACCTCCCCTCCTTTTTTAAATTTTCACTACCACTTGGCAAACTTGTTTAAATTGTATTCTTTATTCTTTTGATTTCGCTTTATATTGTAACATTTTACTAATATGATTATATTATATTAATCACATTTTAAAATCAAGTTTATTTTTTTACTAATTCCAGAATATATTTTATGTATTATTACTATATTAAAATATTTTCTTCCTCTCTCTCTATATTTGATATATAATAAAAGATACCTTCATTTATTTTGAATACGCCTGCGTTGTACGAAGAAAGCTCTGTCCAATTGACACATGGTTATCCATTTAGAAAACTTTAGTAAATAATTGTTACATTTCACTTGACATAGCATGCATAATATTTTAATATATATAAGTGTGTTTACATTAGCACGTCCGTGTCCGGCTAATGATGTAAATACTTAAATGAAAATATGAGAAATTGAAAATGTCATTTTCAATTTATAAAAACCATTAAACAACATTAAATATTCGGAGGTGCCTAAATTGGCTAATATTAAATCTTCAAAGAAAAGAATTTTAGTAAACAGAACAAAAGCTGAAAGAAATAAGGCGATTAAATCAAAAGTTAAGACATCTATCAAGAAAGTAGACGCTGCCATTGCTGCAAGTGATAAAGCTGCTGCTGCAACTGCTTTAGTAGAAGCTATTTCAACAATTGATAAAGCAACTACAAAAGGTGTTTATCATAAAAACACATCTTCTAGAAAGATTTCTCGTTTAGCGAAAGCTGTAAACGCAATTCAATAATATATTGTAATTCAAACCACCAAAACCGTCAATTGGTGGTTTTTTTATATCTTAGAAGCTCTTTGAACTTTTTTATTCACTATATTCAAATGCAAAAAGATATGGCAAAGAAAATTTTCTTTGCCATATCTTTTTTATGTAATACTTTTGTCGAATTTATAACTTAAACTGTGAAACTGCATTTTCTAAATCAGCTGCTAAATCAGCTAATACAACTGCAGTTGCTGAAACTTCTTCTAGATTCGCAGTTTGTTCTGTTACCGTAGCGGAGATATCATTTGTAACTGTTACATTTTCTCCTGTTTTTTCATCTATCATTTTCATGTTATCAGCTACATTTACGATAATCTCTGACAGCTCTTCAATCTCAGTAATAATGTCTTTGATATCTTTATTCATAACTTCAGTTCCTTGCTTAATTTCAGCAAAACTTTTACTTGTCATATCTGCAAGAACATTACCTTTTTGAAGTTGTCCAAGACCTTCTGTCATCTTACTGCTCATATTATTGGCATCCGCCTGTACTTCTGTAATAATGGAACCAATTCTTGCCGCAGCTGATTGAGAATCCTCAGCTAATTTTCTAATTTCAGATGCAACAACTGCGAAACCTCTTCCTGCTTCTCCTGCTCTTGCTGCTTCAATACTAGCATTTAAAGATAATAAATTTGTTTGTGAAGCAATTTCTGTAATGGAATTTAATATCGCATTCATTTCTTTTGTACTTTCACTTAATTTGGATGCTACGCTAGCTACCTGATCCATTACGTTGTTTACATTTGATAACTGTTTTACATATTGGTTAATATTGTCATTACCCTTTTCAGCCATTTGCATTGATTGATCTGCTCTTTCCTCAATGCGATCTGCACTTTGAGTAATTTTACTTGAAATGTTTTCCATCTCATATACTCTGCTCATTGCACTGTCAGACTCTGCTTTTTGTTCACTCATGCGATGAGACATTTCTTCAATTGACTCAGAAATTCGAACACTTCCATTCGTATTCTCAGTTACACTTTCAGTAACTACTTTAGTGGAATTCTCAATTTCTTGACTCATAGAGTATACCTTTTGAATAATTCCTTTTAAACTAGTACTCATATCATTAAATGCATCTGCCAAATCTTTGATTTCATCTTTTGAGCTAACAATTACTTCTTCTGCTGTCAAATCTCCACTTGCCATAATCTGCATCTGCTCTTTTAAGCTATATAATGGCTTTGTAATATTTCTTGTTACAATGATAACCACTAAGATTGATAAGCTGCCAACCACAGCAACAAGTACTATAATCATAACAATAACACTTGCAAAAGCTGTCTGAATATCTTCTTTTAACTTCTCGCTTCTCTTTAATTCACTGTCTGTTAAAATAGAAACTTCATCTTGAATATATCCTGCAACATCTCTTAAATAATAAATAGAATCAAAAGCTTTTGAATCTAATTGACCGATTGCATTTATTTCATTCGCCTTTGTCTCATAGGTAGCAAATAAACGATTAATTGTTTCGATTGCATTCCTACTTTCTTTGTTCTCTGCAACATTTGCTATATTTGCATCTGTTGAGGTAATTGCATTCTTAATCACCTCTAATCGCTCTGGAATCTTTGCTTCTTCTGCACTCTTATTTTGCGTACACAAAGTTAGTAACTCAGAGGGTATTAATTCGCAGTTTTCCTTAATTGAATTAATGGTCGTTACATTCTCAATTACATTTTCAAGCTTTGTTGTAAAGCTCACTGCATTAAGTGCCAAAACAATTAGTGCAATCGTCATCGACACTAAAATGAAAGTAGATGTATAAATTATCTTTCTCCCAATTGTTCTTGGTGTTAATAAAGTAAGGAAATTGTTTAATCCTTTTCCCTCTTTCAAGACTTTACTTTTTTGTTTCTTAATGGTTAGAATTTCATTATCTCCAACATTCTTTCGTTTTTTACTTTTCTTCATGAAATTTTTTGCCATCCCTAGCTTGCCCTTCACTTTCATCAAAAGACCTCCATTAATTTTTTCTTAAGTTTTTGTAACAATTCCACAAATGTATAGATTGATTATAACAAGTTTTCGATTTATTTACAACAAGTTTACCTTTTTTTAATATTTTATGACAAATAAGAACATTAACTCTTAAATAAAAAGAAAATAATCTTAAACGTCTACTTCAAATCTATAATATTAATGGAAGAATGTTAAAAATTGGTAATCCATTATCCAATAAAAAAGCAGGATTGCTAAATTTCAGCTCCCGCTTTATTATTTTAATATTTTGTCTCGGTATCTTCATCCCCAACAATCTTAACCATTCCACTGTTTAACTCTTCTACTGCAATGGATAGTGGCTTTTTGCCTCTTGAATCAACAAGTGCGTCTTCGCCACCAATGATTTGTCTTGCTCTTTTTGATGTTGCAAGAACGATTGAATATCTGCTATTTACTACTGGATGTTCGCCAACCTCTACTTCGCTATTTACTACTTTCATTAAATCCGTGTATGATGGATGTAACATATTTAATTCTCCTTTCAGAACTTCTTTAATTCTTCTTTGATTTGTTCGATATTACAATTATTTCTAGATACTCTACAATGTTCACTCTGAATAATATTATGAGTTCTTACAATACATTCTTCTAAATCATCATTAATGATTAAATAATCATACTGATCAATTCCTTCTGCTTCCAAAACAGCCCTCTTTAGCCTACAATCAATTGTCTTACTATCCTCTGTTCCTCTTCCAACCAATCTTTGTTTTAATTCTTGCATACTTGGTGGTGTAACAAAAAGAAGTAATGTGTCTGGAAACTTCTCTTTTACCTTTAGAGCTCCTTGAATTTCAATTTCGAGGATTACATCTTTACCACTTTCTAGCTGACTATCTACATATGCCTTCGGAGTACCATAAAAATTCTCGACATATTCTGCATATTCTATTAATTGATCTTGCTCTATCATATCCATAAATTCTTCTTTTGTCTTAAAAAAATACTCTACACCATGCGTTTCACCCGCTCTTGGGTTCCTGGTAGTTGCAGAAATTGATAACGCATAATTTTGATAACGTTTCATCAATCCTTTCACGATAGTACCTTTACCAGCACCTGAAAATCCTGATATAACTGTTAGTATACCTTTCTTATTCATTCTTGTCACCTTTCATCATTATTAAACCTTCCAGCGATTGTCTCAGGCTGCAATGCCGATAAAATAATATATTCATCTTCCGTAATGATTACAGAACGGGTTCTTCTTCCTTGTGTGGCATCTACGACCACTCCTTTGTCCTTGGCAGTTTGAATCATTCTTTTAATCGGAGCTGCCTCAGGATTTATAACTGCTACAATTTTATTTGTGTTTACCACATTTCCAAATCCAATATTAATTAAACCAGCCAAATAAATTCCCCTTACTATTCAATATTTTGTATTTGCTCTCTGATCTTTTCAATCTCTGTTTTTAAATTAATTGCTCGATTTGATACTTCTAGATCATTCGCCTTTGAAAGTATGGTATTTGCTTCCCTGTTCATTTCCTGTGCAATAAAATCAAGTTTTCTTCCCATATTTCCACCAGCATTTAGCGTATCCTTTGTATTCGAAATATGGCTTTTTAATCGAACGATTTCTTCATCCACACAAATCTTATCTGCAAACAAGACTACTTCTGCTGCTATTCTGCTTTCTTCAATCGTAGAATCATTTAATAATTCCATTACACGCTCTTCTAATTTTTTTCTATATTCTGCTATGATATCTGGTGAACGTTCTTCAATGTAAGTAACGTCTTTTAGCATTGCATCTAATTTGGCATTTAAATCCTTCTTTAGATTCTCACCTTCTACAATTCTTGCTTCTACCAGATTCTTGGCTGCCGCTGTCAATGTCTTTTCAATTAATTTCCAAAGTTCTTCTTCGTCTAAGGACTGCTCCTCCATAACTATAACCTCTGGATATCTGGATAAAGTAACAGCATTAATCTCGCCATTTATCTCAAACTCATTTGACATTTGTCTAATATACTTTAAATATTCTGCTGCGACATCAGAATTATATTTTAATGAAACTTTATTCTCTGATAAATCTTCATAAGTAAAAAATATATCCACTTTGCCTCGTTGAATATAATTCTTTAATAGACTTCGAATCGCTGCCTCAAAGATATTCAGCTTTTTGGGCATCTTCAAATTAATGTCTAGGTATCTATGGTTAACGGCCTTCATCTCTACGGTTAGCCTGCGAACACCATCAGATTCTTCGCATCGGCCAAAGCCTGTCATACTTTTTATCATTCTATCACTCTCTTTATTTTAATTTAAAAGCATACTTATACTAATTACCATAGCTTATCAAACAATTATAATTCATTTGTCCCTATGCGTCAATATTACAATTGAGATACTTTAAAATTTATAGCAGTACCCAGTAGTAGCACAATGAATTTGAGTCGGTATGACCTACATGCTACAATTTATATCAGTATTTTAATAGAAACACTTGCAAATTAATGATTTTACTGTAAAATAGGTAGAGAACGTTTGGTTAATCGTTACTATAGATAAACGAATAGTAACAGCTATAATTAAATAAGAAAGGTTTACAAAATGATTAGTGCAAATAATGTTACATTAAGAATTGGAAAAAAAGCTTTATTTGAAGACGTAAATATTAAATTTACCGAAGGAAACTGCTATGGTTTAATTGGTGCCAATGGTGCTGGTAAATCTACCTTTTTAAAAATTCTTTCCGGACAAATTGAACCAACAAAAGGTGATATTGTTATTACTCCTGGACAAAGATTATCTTTTCTTCAGCAGGATCACTTTAAATATGATGAGTACGCAGTTCTTGATACGGTTATTATGGGAAATGCAAGATTATATCAAATCATGAAAGAAAAAGATGAAATCTATGCAAAAGAAGATTTCACCGAAGAAGATGGAATCAAAGCGAGCGAGCTAGAAGGTGAGTTTGCAACGATGAACGGCTGGGAGGCAGAATCAGATGCTGCTACCTTACTAAATGGTCTTGGAATCTCTACTGATCTTCATTATAAATACATGAAAGATTTAAATGGTAGTGAAAAAGTAAAAGTATTACTTGCTCAGGCTTTATTTGGTAATCCAGATATCCTTCTACTCGATGAGCCTACAAACCATTTGGATTTAGATGCGATTAGATGGTTAGAGGAATTTTTAATTAACTTTGAAAACACCGTTATTGTTGTATCACATGATCGTTACTTTTTGAATAAGGTGTGTACGCATACGGCTGATATTGATTATGCAAAAATTCAACTTTATGCTGGTAACTATGATTTTTGGTATGAATCTAGCCAGTTAATTGTAAAGCAGATGAAAGAGGCCAATAAGAAAAAAGAAGAAAAAATCAAAGAATTGCAAGATTTTATCTCCAGATTCAGTGCCAATGCCTCCAAGTCAAAACAGGCTACTTCAAGAAAGAAAGCTCTTGAAAAAATCGAACTTGATGACATTAAGCCTTCCAGTAGAAAATATCCTTATATTGACTTTAGACCATCAAGAGAAATCGGTAACGAGGTCCTCACGGTTGAAAACTTATCAAAGACCATTGATGGCGAGAAAGTACTTGACAATGTATCCTTCATTGTTAATCGCGAAGATAAGATTGCCTTTGTAGGTAGCAATGAACTTGCCAAAACAACTTTATTCAAAATTTTAGCTGGTGAGCTAGAGCCAGATGAAGGAAATTATAAATGGGGAATTACCGTAACCAAATCCTACTTTCCAAAAGATAACACTGCTGAATTTGATAATGACCTTACCATCGTAGACTGGTTGACGCAATTTTCTGAAGAAAAAGATGTTACTTATGTTCGTGGTTTCTTAGGAAGAATGCTTTTTGCTGGTGATGATGGCGTTAAAAAAGTAAAGGTATTATCAGGTGGAGAAAAGGTGCGTTGCCTTCTATCTAAAATGATGATTTCAGGTGCAAATGCACTTATGCTAGATGAGCCAACCAACCATTTAGACATGGAAAGTATTACTGCTCTTAACAATGGATTGATTAAATTCCCAGGTGTTTTACTTTTTGCTTCTCATGATCACCAGTTCATTCAGACAACGGCAAATCGTATTATGGAAATATTACCAGGTGGTAAACTCTTAGATAAGATTACAACTTATGATGAATATCTTGAAAGTGATGAAATGGCTAGAAAACGTCAAGTTTATACCGCTGATAAAGAAGATGAAATGTAATCCTTAAAATTACAACCATGTTGTATCAAATTGGAGGCTGATTTATGAATAAAAAGCTAAAACAAGTTCTCTCGCTCATTGGTATTGTGATTTTAATAGGGCTATATATCATGACTTTCGTCTTTGCCTTATTGGACTTTGATGGTGCCGCAAATTGGTTTAAGATTTCTCTTTATTCAACTATCGTTGTCCCAGCGTTACTATATGCTTATTTATTAATTTATAAGTATCTAAAAAAATAAATAGCTTCTTGCAAATAAAAAGAAAACGGAATACATTAGACTCCGTTTTCTTTTTATTTATGAATCTCTTGTTGCTAAAGTGAAAATGCTAACTCATAAGAAGGTTCATTGGAAATATTTAAAATATTATTTAGTGCTCTAGGAATTTTAATTATTTTCTTATAACTCATCTCTACTTTATCACAGCTTAGGCAATCAAACATCTGTATCGCCTCATCTAATAAGCTAGCATAACGATCTACTGCTCTCTTCTTTTCTTCATTAAAAACAATACAAAATTTGCCTGGTTTATCGTATACCACTCTTTTATATTCTCTCACTGTAGAGGGCTCTAAGTGATTGATCGTTAAGTATAAATAAAACTCATTTAGCAATGATTTCTTACTATTTTTTAACCATTCTATCTTGCCAGATAATATGCTTTCACATTCTTCTTTGGTTAAATCAACGAACGCTTTATAAATAACACCATTTTGTTTGCTTTTCTTTTCCAAATAGTATGTAGAAATCTCTTCCATTCTCATACATAAACTAAAAGAAGGTTTATTCGGTACCTCTTCTTCCTGATACGCTTTGTACATATTCTCAACAAATTTAACTTTTCTAACCGCAATTTCCTTTCCTTCTTTTTTATGCTTTTCTCGTATTTTTTCTCGAATCATCTCGTATTCATCATAGTGAAGCACATTATTTTCTTCATTATACATGATATACTTCATAAAAAGCCTCCATTCATACTTATACTACTACAATAGAACCCCATAAAGTTCCTACAAATTAAATTATATTCAAGTATTTTTATTTTATTCCAACTTATTCTTTGTTTTTTATCATAGCTCTAAAGCTATATCTTTCAATAAGTTACATTATAATAAATATATATGAAGACTTCGTGTCCAACTTTTGACGATTTTATTAAAATTAGCATAAATTTTTTCTAACTTTTTATTATAAAAGTTTTTCTAATTCTTCGACTGCTTTTTCCTTTGAGGTAAAGTGAATTGTTGAAAAACCTAATGCTTTTGCTGCTTCTATGTTATCAATATTGTCATCTAAAAAAACAGCGTTTTTAGGTTCAATGTCAAATTTCTTCGTGAGTATATGAAAAATCTCTGCCTCTGGTTTAATTGCATTGACTTCAAATGAAAACAATGCTCCATCACACGCTTCTATAAAATCTAATTGTTTTCTTGTCAATTCATATGTCATTCTCGCATAGTTTGATAGGATAAAGATACGAAAACCTGCTTCTTTTAACTCTTTTATCCATGATTTTGTGTAATCATACGTAACAATTGTGTTGCCAAGATTGGCAATCACTTGTCTGATTTCTTTTTCATACGCAGGCGCATTTTGTATGAAGGATTGGATGATTTCATCATCCGTTAGTATACTTCGATCAAACTCATTCCACTCCTTGCTTTGAAAGGTTGCCTTAATTACTGCATTTTTCACATGTTCTGGAAAATTAAATTCTTCCATATATTCTTTCCATCTAAAGTGTACCAGTACCATTCCCACATCAAAAACAATTGTATTAATCAAATCAAGCTCCTCCTATTTTTCATTCATTTTTTTCCATATAGACAGTTGCTTTCACCTGCTTATATGATGCATCATAGATAATCTCTATAGATAAGATAAATTATTTCATCATCTCTTTAATCTTTACAATAGGCAAACCTGTCGCTTTCATTTTCTTAATAAACATAATTCTCTCCATAGTCTCAACTCTTTTATATCTACGTGTCAAGTTCTCTTCTTCTTGCTCATATTGTAACATTCCCTCTTCTGTATAATATTTAAGAGTGCTATAACGTATTCCTGTAAGTCTTACTAATTCTCCAATAGTCACAAACTCAGCAGTTTCTATTACTTCTTGACTTCTTTGCCTTGACAAGCTGTTGTCACCTCTTTTCCTATCTATTAGATCGATTATCCGATGAATCCAATTACTGAAATCAAAGCCTCAATATAATCAACCATTTCTTTTATGAAAGAACCTTCTTTACTTTTTTTAACTTCATTCAATCTATTTTTTAAAATATCTGATTCGTATTGTGAAAAATACCTTTTAATAGCACTGCTTTTATAAAGTAATGCTCCAAGAATTATGGTCTCGTTACTAACTGGACCTCCTTCTAAAAACTCTGCTCTTATTTTTTCAACCACTCTTAGTACACTCTCTTCATTTGGTATATATAAAGTTTTTGTCTTAAACACTCCACCTGTCTCTAATGAAATAAGATTCTCTTTCACCATAGGGATACTTAGCGATTTGATATATTCATTTAATAACTTGCCCGTTCCAAATATATATCGAGATACAATATCTTTTACATCTTTCTTTTTGCTATTACAAATCACTTGATAAAGTGGTCTTAAATATTCCTTCTCTAAGGTGGTACCATTGTTTACAACTATTTTTTTCTTATCATTGATTGAAATTACATTAAGATTCAATAATTCTAAAATCCCCCCTGCCACAAGACAAGTTGAAATTTGAGTTGAATAAAAAGTAGGAATCGTACCTTGTGGTTTTAAAATACAGAGTAAAAATTCTTGAGTATAAGATAAATCTGACATAAAGTTCTCCTTTCACTTTCACTTACTACTTACTACTTACTACTTACTACTTATAGTATGCTATTCTTTTATGAATGTCAATCCTTTTTATCTATTTACTTGAATAACAAAGTCATAGAAATTTGTTCTTGTTTCCAACGCCAGATTAATTATTTTTGACGATTTACTCCAACTAAAAATGCTCTGCCATATGTGACAGAGCATTTAGACTTTAAACAATCACTTTATGAAAGCGGAAAGCTTGAGAACGAAGCGTTCTCCCATTGATTTATATATACCTATTTATTTCTATATATAATATCATCTCTTCCAGGCCCATTGGAGATTAAAGTAATAGGGAATCCAATTTTTTCTTCAATGTATTCTATATATTTTCTACAATTTTCAGGTAAATCCTCGTAATTTTTGATTCCTCTGATGTCAGTCTTCCATCCAGGCAATACTTCAATTACTGGCTTAGCCTTCTCTAAGAGGGAAGTGGTTGGGAAATCAGTTGTAATCTTTCCATCTATTTCATATCCGATACATACTGGAATCTCATCTAAATATCCCAATACATCCACTACTGTGAATGCAACATCTGTCGTTCCTTGAATTCTGCAACCATACTTTGATGCAACGACATCAAACCACCCCATACGTCTTGGACGTCCAGTAGTAGCACCATATTCACCACCATCTCCTCCACGTCTTCTTAACTCATCTGCCTCTTCACCAAAGATCTCACTAACAAACGCACCTGCTCCAACTGCACTAGAATACGCCTTGCAAACGGTAATAATCTTCTTAATCTCATATGGAGGCACTCCTGCTCCAATTGCTCCATATGCAGCGAGTGTCGAGGAAGATGTTACCATTGGATATATTCCATGATCTGGGTCCTTTAATGAGCCTAACTGGCCTTCTAGTAAGATATTTTTACCTTCTGCAATTGCGTTCCATAAATATAAGGATACATCACATACATAAGGCGCTACCATTTCCTTATATCTCATTAATTCTTCAAATATTTCTTGTGTGTCTAACTTTGGTTTATGATATAAATGCTCTAACAATACATTTTTCGTTGCACAAACACGCTCAAGTTTTTCTTTCAAGGTTTTCTCATCAAATAACTCACTCACTTGAAATCCAATCTTAGCATACTTATCTGAATAAAATGGTGCAATCCCTGATTTGGTTGAACCAAAAGAATTTCCCCCTAATCGTTCTTCTTCATATTGGTCAAAGAGAATATGGTATGGCATAACAATCTGAGCACGGTCAGATACTAAAAGCTTTGGCGCTGGTACACCTCGTTCTACAAGTCCTTGAACCTCTTTAAAAAGAAGTGGTACATTAAGAGCAACACCATTTCCAATTACACTCGTTGTATGCTCATAAAACACACCAGATGGAAGCGTATGTAATGCAAACTTCCCATAATTGTTCACGATTGTATGACCTGCATTTGCTCCTCCTTGAAAACGTACAATGATATCAGCCTCTTTTGCGAGCATATCCGTAATTTTACCCTTACCTTCGTCTCCCCAATTTGCTCCAACTACTGCATTAACCATGATATATCCTCCTAGCATTTGTATTTCGCTTATTTGAATAAAATAAGTATCAAACTTATTTCAACCATTTGATTATACTACATTCACTTTCATAAGTAAAATCAATATCATTTATATTAGGTATAATTATTAATTATATCACTATCATATCTATAAATTTTTGTGCAGCAGAGGACAATGGATTATTATCATCTGTTACAATACAAAAGTTTCTTTTTGGAATTGTCTCACTAAATTTTAACTCGATTAACTCTTCTCTTTCAAGATATTTGCGAGCAAAATCTCTTACTACGCTCGCCACACCAAGGTTTCGTAATGCAAATTGGACTATAATTTCACTGGTTGCAAGTTCAAATTCTGGATTTAACACTACATTTTTGCTCCATAGATAAGAATCAACATATGTCCTGGTACTTGTATTTCCTTCCAGACAAATAATTGGTAATTTCTCTAATTGCTTATACTCGAGTATCTGATTTTTTAAATAACTAAACTTTGACCCTGCAACAAATATATCTTCTATTTCTTTTACTTCATTTCTTTTAATACCTTGTTTGATAGTAACAGGAGAACTTACTACGCCAAAATCTATTTTGCCTTCTTGTAAAAAATTCAACGTTTCAGGTGTCGGTCCGTTTGTAACAGTGACTTTGATTTTAGGATACAATTCATGAAATTTCTCTAATATTGGTAACAAATAAAATTGAAGTGTCATATCACTAGCTCCAATTCTAATTTCACCATATTGTAAATTAAGCATTTCTTTCACTTTATTTTCTCCCAAAATAATGGATTCATACCCTCTTTTTACATAAGAAAACAACACTTCTCCTTCTGAGGTGAAACGAACCCCCTTTGAGGTGCGGATAAATAAAGGAGCTTCGATTGCACTTTCAAGTTGTTTAATTGACTGGCTAACAGCAGGTTGTGATATGGATAGCTGTTCCGCAGCTTTTGAAATACTTTGGAATTTTCCTACAAAATAAAAGATTTTATAATAATCTAAATTAATATCCATGCTAAATCCTTTCTTCCACGCTTTTGTACGATGAGTTATATATAACATGATTGATAGATGCTTGTAATTAGTCAAAAGCAAATTAATTTTACACAATTTTATTGCAAAATTTGTCAAATATCATTATAATAAAATATTATACCATATACAGAGTATCGTTTTATAACTTACTTAGTACATATATCATTTATCATCACAAAGGAGTAATATTATGAAAGAAAAAATGACACAAAAACAAAGAAAAGGAATTAAAATAATTATTAAAATGTTAATCATTATTGTAATTCCTCTTCTTTTACAATCCATAGTCACTATTATTTCTAGCACCACTAAAATGACTTCATTATCGAACAGTTTGATTCATCATGAATTGAATACAGGTGTTTACTTTTTAGAGACCACATTGTCTTCCTATGGAACTGGCGACCTTACGTATGAAAGCGGAATTCTATACAAGGGTGGAAAAGATGTTTCTGACATTCTAGATACTCTTGATCATTTTAAGCAAAACACAAATGTAGATAGTACTATTTTCTATGGCGATACCCGTGTGGAAACCAGTTTAAAGCAATCGGACGGCTCTCGCATTATTGGTACAAAAGCAAATGATAAAGTAATTAAAGCTGTACTTGGCAAAGGTGAATCCTATTTTGATACTAATATAACCATTAATGGACAAAGTTATTATGGATACTATATTCCATTATATCAGCCAAGCACCAATGAAATCATCGGTATGTTATTCGCTGGCTTACCACGTGCCCAAACAGTTACTAGTATAAATAAAAGCATCGTTCAAAACATAATTATTGCAGCAGTGGTACTTCTCATATCACTTATACTTGGAATTTTCTTTGTAGGATTAATTGTAAAGGCAATCAGTGGTATTGTCGTTCATGTTAACAAACTAGCAAACGGAGATTTGGATGAAGATGTACAAAGCAAATTACTCACAAGAAGTGATGAGATTGGGGATATTTCACGCTCCCTACAGTCATTAATCCATTCATTTACAGATATATTACATAAAATATTATCAACCGCTGATTCACTTGCAGAATTTTCAGGAAAATTCAAAGCTTCTTTTGCTGCAATCAGTGAATCCATTGATAACATTGATACTGCTGTGGATGAAATTGCAAATGGAGCTACCTCACAGGCGGATGAAACCCAAAAGGCGAATAACGAAATGACGAATATAGGAAAAGCCATCGACTTTGCTTTTTCAAATGTAGAATCACTTACCGCAAATGCACAAAAAATGACTGAATTAAATACAACTGCAAATTCTACATTATCAGAATTATTAGAAATCAGCCAAAAAACAAAGGAATCCGTTGATGTTGTTCAAGAACAAACCAACATTACCAATCAGTCTGCGCTACAGATACAAGCGGCTACTGATTTAATTGCTGATATTGCAAGTCAGACAAATCTTCTTTCTTTAAATGCTAGCATTGAAGCAGCAAGAGCTGGGGAACACGGTAGAGGTTTTGCAGTGGTTGCAGAGGAAATAAGAATTTTGGCAGATCAGTCAAAAGAATCAGCGAATACGATTAATACAATTGTGAATGACTTAATTAACAATTCCAATACAAGTGTTAATACTATGAGTCAAGTTGCCAAAAACATTACGAATCAAAATGAAAAACTATATCTTACAAAAGATATGTTTACAACTCTTGATGGAGAAATCAACGAAGTAGGTGATTCTATCAAGAAGATAACTATCTTAATTAATCACTTGGCTAAAATGAAGGAAAAAGTGTTAAACAGCGTAGAAAACCTTGCCGCTATTGCTCAAGAGAATGCAGCAAGTACACAAGAAACCTCTGCTTCAATGATTGAACTAAGTAAGATAGTTGCAGATTGTACCTTAGCTACAGAAGATATTGTTACCCTTGCAGAGGAACTTGCTGCAAATACCAAACAATTTAGACTCAATCAAAAAAATGTGATAGCAGAACTTTAAATACAAATGAAATATAGCATAATAACTAAAATCCCACTTGATAACCAAGTGGGATTTTGCTGTAGTGTAAAACCACTTTTATATTAAACCGTTATCTCTGCCTTTAATCCAAGAAGCTTGGCGTTACTCTTTAACACTGGATCTACAACATTCTTTAAGAAGGTATCCACCTGTTCTTTTGAACGTCCTGTATATTTCGCTGGATCCATTGATTTTTCCAATTCGTCCAATGTCATATTAAACGCAGGATCATTGGCAATCAATTCAAGCAGATTATTCTCCTGACCGTGTACTTTCACGTTCTTTCCAGCCTCCATAGACAATTCTCTAATTCTTTCGTGTAACTCTTGTCTATCTCCGCCTGCCTTTACTGCATCCATCATAATATTTTCAGTTGCCATAAATGGAAGTTCACTACGTAGACGCTTTTCAATTACTTTTGGATATACGACCAACCCATCCACTACATTTAAGCATAAATCTAAAATTCCATCCGTTGCTAAAAAGCCTTCTGGAATACTTAAGCGTTTATTTGCCGAATCATCTAGCGTTCTTTCAAACCATTGTGTTGCAGAGGTAATTGCAGGGTTCATAGCATCTGCCATAACAAATCGAGCAAGTGAGGCAATTCTTTCACTTCTCATTGGATTTCTCTTATATGCCATTGCCGATGATCCAATCTGATTCTTCTCAAATGGTTCTTCAATCTCTTTTAGATGTTGTAGTAAACGAATATCATTTGACATTTTATGTGCACTCGCAGCGATTCCAGCTAAAACATTTAATACTCTGGTATCTACTTTACGAGAATAAGTCTGACCAGATACGGCGTAGCACTCTTCAAATCCTAACTTCTTAGCAATCATTCCATCTATTTTATCAATTGTTTCGTGGTCTCCATCAAATAACTCTAAAAAGCTTGCTTGTGTACCAGTGGTTCCTTTCGAGCCTAATAGTTTAAGACTTGATAGCACATAATCTAAATCTTCTAAATCCATCATAAATTCTTGTAGCCATAAGGTAGCTCTCTTTCCTACTGTAGTTGGCTGAGCAGGTTGAAAGTGGGTAAATGCAAGCGTTGGCAAAGCCTTATATTCTTCTGCAAATTTAGCAAGCTCTGCGATTACATTGATTAACTTCTTTTTTACTAATTTTAATGCTTCTGCCATAACAATAATATCTGTATTATCTCCTACATAGCAAGAAGTTGCGCCTAGGTGAATAATTCCTTTGGCTTTTGGACATTGTACGCCATATGCATAAACATGTGACATTACATCATGTCTTACCAAGGCTTCTCTTTCCTTTGCCACCTCATAATTAATGTCATCTTTATGAGCTTTTAATTCATCTATCTGTTCCTGTGTAATTGCAAGACCTAATTCTTTCTCTGTTTCTGCCAATGCAATCCACAATCTCCTCCAAGTGCGAAACTTCATATCTGGTGAAAAAATGTATTGCATTTCTTTACTCGCATAGCGTTCTGATAATGGACTTTGATATCTATCTGTCATGATTTTTCTCCTTTTTGTAATTGAATTATCTGTGATATAACAACACAATAGATTACCCTTTCTAGGGTAATCTATCCATGTATCTATATTATTATTAATTTTAACCTACGTCAAATTATTTCTGGTATTCACCACGAATATCAATTGTTGGTGGATCCATTGGGTACTTTCCTGTAAAGCATCCCGTACAATGTGGTAATTGCTCTACCATTTCGCCTAGTCTATTAATCTCCAAATAAGCAAGACTATCCGCCCCAATTACCTTTTTAATATCGTCAACGGAGCGATTATATGCTATTAACTGTTCTCTACTTGGAATGTCTGTCCCAAAATAACAAGGATATAAAAACGGCGGCGAACTTACTCGTACATGAACCTCTGTCGCACCTGCCTCTTTTAGCATACCAACGATACGATCACTCGTCGTTCCTCGTACAATGGAATCGTCAATCATGATGACTCTTTTTCCTTTTACGGCTTCTGCTAACACATTCAGCTTAACTCGAACACTGGATTCACGATTGCTTTGCTTTGGTTTAATAAAGGTTCTTCCAACATAGCCATTCTTTACAAAGGCAGTTCCATAAGGAATTCCAGATTGTAACGAATATCCTAAAGCAGCTGCATTCCCTGATTCAGGTACACCAACTACCAAATCTGCCTCCACAGGAGAATCCATTGCTAAATATTTTCCTGCAAGTATTCTTGAATGATACACACTGACTCCATCAATATGGCTATCTGGTCTTGCAAAATAAATATATTCAAAGATACATCTTGCTTCTTTTTCTTTCGGCTTACACATACTCGTATCGGAAAAGATTCCATCTGGAGTTATGGTTACAACTTCTCCTGGTAATACGTCTCTGACAAATTCAGCATCTACCGTTTCCAAAGCACAGCTTTCTGATGTTATAATATAAGAATTATCTCTTTTTCCAATACAAAGTGGCTTAAATCCATGTGGATCTCTTGCCCCAATTAACTTTCTTGGGCTCATTACAATTAAGGAATAAGCTCCTTGAATCTTTTTCATTGCACGAATGACAGCATCTTCTACTGATTTGGTATTCAATCGTTCTCTGGCAATGTGATAAGCAATTACTTCTGAATCAATCGTAGTTTGGAAAATAGCACCTGTATATTCTAATTCATGCCTTAATTGCAATGCATTGATTAAGTTGCCGTTATGTGCCAAGGCTAACGTACCTTTTACATAATTAAGAACCAATGGTTGTGCATTTTCTCTTGTGCTACTTCCAGCGGTTGAATAACGCACATGACCAACTCCGATGTCACCCTTCATACCTTCTAACGTTTCTGGCGTAAATACCTCGTTCACAAGTCCCATTCCTTTAAAAGAACTGACTCTACCCTTTGGCCCATCTGTCTCGCTTACCGCAATTCCACAACTTTCTTGACCTCTGTGTTGAAGAGCAAACAAACCATAATATATTGTTGATGCAACGTCTCCTCCATCAAAATCATACATACCAAAGACGCCACACTCTTCATGTAACTCATCCTCTAAATCATACTGCTCATGTATCCTATTACTCATTCAATTTCCTTTCTAACATGTAGTGCCTGTAATAAGGGCTTATCTGATTCCCAGTCTCTTTAATACTTCTTGATAAGCATCTTCAACATTACCTAAATCTCTTCTAAAACGGTCTTTATCCAACTTCTCATTTGTTTCTAAATCCCATAATCTACATGTATCTGGAGAAATTTCATCTGCTAGGATAATTTGATCTTTAAATCGGCCAAATTCCACCTTAAAGTCAATCAATTTCATCCCAAGTTCTTTAAAATATTTACATAAAAAGCTGTTTACTTTAAATACAAGCTCAGTTATCTTATCAATTTCTTCCTGTGTTGCCAAACCAAGTGCTAAAGCGTAGTAATCATTAATAAATGGATCACCAAGCTCGTCATTTTTATAACTAAATTCAAGAGTTGGCACTAATAGTTGTCTTCCCTCTTCAATGCCAAGTTTTTTTGAAAAACTTCCAGCTGATACATTTCTTACGATAACTTCCAATGGAACAATATCAACCTTTTTTACTGCGGTTTCTCTATCACTAAGTTCTTCCACCAAATGAGTAGGAACGCCTTCCTTTTCTAATAAAGCAAAAAGATGATTTGTCATTTTGTTATTTACAACACCTTTGCCCACAATCGTTC
The DNA here is from genome assembly GCF_008830185.1 of Candidatus Galacturonatibacter soehngenii. Classification (GTDB taxonomy): domain Bacteria; phylum Bacillota; class Clostridia; order Lachnospirales; family Lachnospiraceae; genus Lachnotalea; species Lachnotalea soehngenii. Next base: position 304,122 of record NZ_WAGX01000003.1, on the reverse strand, counting down.
CTTTTTTTAAACCATTAAACGCTGTTGCATCATCTTTATACTCAACAATAACAATGTCATCTGCATCCGTTGAATATACCCTTTTTGCCTTTCCTTCGTAAAGCATTTCTAATTTTTTCATTGGTTTGCCACCTGTCTTTCTTGGAATATCATATTATTTTGTCTACAATATCAGAGTTTTTATGCATCAAAACCAAATTATTTGGCTCATTCTTATGCATTTGCACTCTCAATTAGCATTATAATATAATGCATTTTCAAAAGCAATACGATATCCTTATTAATCAGGGTTATATGTTATTAAAATTATTAAGTAATACTTATAACTTATACTAATTGTTCTAAGCTATATCTTCCACTGATTTAATTACATCAACAATTTCATCCATATATTCTGGGTTTTTGGAAGCAATCTGTGTAATTTCTTCTTTTGCTTTTTTGATCTTTTCCGTGTTTTGCTCCACTCTCTTACGAAGGTTTTGTCTTTTTACAATTAAATTATGCCTCACCTCAACCATCTCTTTATCATCAATAAGAGCCAATGCTTGATGAATCCAAATCGACGGTGCGTTTATTTTGTATCTTGTTAAAATACGAATCAATTGCTTGTTATTGTAGTCCAAATCAGAAGTATTTAACTTATATTTTTGGCTTTCCGCTTTTGCATTTAGATATTGCTCCCATAAAAACGCAAGTTCACGGCTAGTCCCTACATTATATTTATGGTAAATATAATCCAAGGCATTGGTAGCGTTTACATATTTTATTTTTGTGCTATTTAGCAAATTAATTGCTCGATTGATTTTCAGTTCATACTTTTTTAATTCTACTACATTATATCTGATTTTTACGAAGATAGCAGTGGATGCAATCGCTCCTGCAAACACTACAAAAGAATACCCTATGGATACCTCCATCTGAAAAAGGTTTTGTAAGATAAACAAAAGCAAAAATGTAATAATCATAGTAAACAATGTAATAATCGCTAGCGCCTTTAAATTTTTCTGACTTTTAATGGTATCCTTTCTCATAAATGCAAGAGAAGTTTTTTCACCTTCCAGATAATTTAAATCTGTTTTAATAACCGCTTGCTCTTTTTCTCTTGCCTCCAAATCAGCAAGCACAGAAGGAATATTATCTTCATTTGATTCAATTTGTGAATATTGTAGATCCGTAATTTTAGCAGACGTATTTTGATAATTTTTTCTTTCGTCATTTAGCATTACGATTTCTCTTGCCAAATCTACGACTTCGGCTTTATTGTTAAGCGGAAGTTCTTCAATTTGTTGCATATCACTTAAATAAGTTGTCACTAGATTATACTCTTGTTTTGCATCCGATAAATCCTGTCTTGCTACTTTAATCTGATCACAACAATATTTCACATACTGATCTCTTTGCTCTTTGTCGTTCATATTAATTTCACTCATCGACAAGCTTTTTTCTTGAAGTACACTATCGATGTCTTGCATAAGCTGTTCTTCATGCGTTACCTTTTTTCTTTTGAAACGATCTAATATCCCCATCTTTATCCTCCGTCTAATCTATCATTCAACTTGAAAATTTGATATATTCTTTCTTCCAGTCATTCAAGAGATTTTCTAAGCCTTTGTAATACTTAGCAATTTGGTTATCTTCTTTGTAGCGAAGAACTTCATATAATTGACTTAATTTTTTGTTCTCTTGCTCTTTTAAGGCTCTTTGCATATCACTTTGATAAAGCGATACATAATCCTCTTGCAAATCTTCTTCAAATTCCAATGTATCCTCTTTTGGTAGCATTGCAACAGCATATAAAAAGTGCTTATAAATGTTTTGATCTTGATTTTGTTTATATGCTATTTGAAAACACCTTGCTGCTTCTTTATATTGAAATAGTCCAGTGTAAGCAACTCCCATATTATTGTATATCTTATCTATTTGCTCATTTTCATTATTCTCAGCAAGTTTTTTATATTCTAATATTGCTTCCACATATAATTTACATTGTAAAAAATGTAAGGCTCTTCCAAGTGTTTTATCAAAATCACTTTGTTCTCCTAGTTCTCCTAAAAGTCTGCTTGCATCCTCCATGTCATCTTGGGAAACATAACCTGCATACTTTAGAATCAGCATAACAAAATTTTTTATACTCCCTCGACTTGCCTCTAAGGAGTCTTTTAACTTAGTTAACTGAAGTTCTGTTACAATCCATGCAAAAAGGTCATCATTTATGACCGTCTCATCAATCCAAAATAGATTGTCATATAAAAAATAACATAATTCTTCTAAGGTATATAAATTTAAATTCATTGCCTTAACATAATATGGTTTTTCTGCCTTTTTGGTATGGCACAAAATTAGTCTGCCCATTGTGTTCCTTCCTTTGCCTATAAAAATATTTCATGATTCCAGACTTTTTTAGATGTTTCAAAGATTTCTCCAAACCCTAAATCTTTGATAACAACCAAAGCTTTGTTTATAGATTCAAATTTAATCTCTAATAAAATTCGAACCGTTCGATTCGGTCTTTGGGGTAAATCATGTAAATTAATAATTACAGTTCTTGTATCTTTATGGTCAACGGGAGTAAGTTTTAGTTCCACCATACATTCATCATCCAAAATGAATTCACACTGTTTTGTTGCATCATACCAATTTTCATTTGCATCTAACAAGGAATAATACATCTTTTCACCTTTATCAAAAGCTTCAATACCAATATTGTACTTTAACTTATTTGCACCTAAAAATAAATACTCTTCCACTTCATACTTTTGAAGCTTTTTAGCCGCATAATAGCATGCTCCCTTAGTATAAAGATTCTTTCCCTGAAAAACACGTCTTCCCATACATAAAAAACGAAGTGTTTCCTTTGGCCAGTCACCATCGAATCCTTCTCCACACAAAAAAATACAGGAAATTGGTTCCATCCCAAAATAATTTTTCAGCTCTTTCTTAACAAGCAGATCCAATTCCTTTTCTTTGTCTTCTTCCTCCAATAACATTGATGCAATTGGTTTGATATGATAAAAATTCTCTGCCGTCACACTGCAAGTAAGTGGTGTTGTTTTTGTGTTTATATTTAATTTGTATCCCTTTAGATAATTTTTATCATAATCTAGCAAAATTACCTGATGATTCCAAAGTTCATTTTTTTGATGTATCGTATATTCAACAAAACTTTCCTGATGGTCTTGTATGTATACATTACTTTCTGGTATCCCTAACGCTTTTGCACTTTGCTTTAGCGCCTTTGCTATATTTGTATTTATATGCTCAACAGTAAAGACAATCGCATCTGGAACTTTGCTTGTGATTCCTTCAAAGAAAAGAAAACCAAATGATTTTTTAATAAATATCGTCAACAGTTGCGCTGGTTCATACTCTTTTTCGTCAATCAAAACCAATTCTTGATTGCTGCATTTTTCTAACAAATTTTGAATTAGCATGTCTTGCTTATCTAGATCCGCTTTTTTAAGAGCTTCTTCTCCAAAATACCATTTATCAATTCCTGCTTTTTTTAATAAAACAGTTGGTATTTGAAATTTTTCCTCACCTGCCGCAGTGCTAATTGTCTTTGGTTCTTTTTGGGCGAAATTAAAATAGCTAATTTGTGAATAGTCATTGCATAAATCATATCCAATTAGTAATTCATTTCTTAATTCATCATTGCTATCCACTTATCTCTCCTCCTATATGCTTTTAAATAATAGTTCAACCACTTGACTATTCTGGGCATATTTATTCATAAGTTCTAATAAGGTTGCATCATCATTTAATTGCAATGCCACGGACATATCATTTAACATATTATAACGCGTATTTGAATTTTTTAAATTCATATCGTTTTTTAAAATGATGTCATTTTTAACCAAATCTTTTGAATTATTTTTTTCGGTTATATAATATTGCACTACCTCTCCATAAAAAACGGTAAATATCTTATGATAGATGCCAGTATAGCTTTGCTGCATTTTTTCTACCTTATACTCGCCATTACCAGACATATCTTCATGAATATAATGGATATAAACGTCTTCATTGGTATCTGATTTGTACTCTACAAGGTACTTCCCTTCATAGCAAAAAGGCTCTAATATTTCCGCATCAAATTCATCATAAAATTTAAAATATATTTTACGATTCATAAATTCCCTTAATCCATTTTGTACATATTCTTTGTCTTCTACTGATAAATTCGTATATCCAGAATAATGTTTTAACATAGCTAGCCTACAGGTATCATTTAAGATTCCTTCTACATATTGCTCCCGCTTAATAAATTCAAAAATTTTGCGTCCTATCTTTTGGTCAGAAACTAGAAATAAAAATGCGTGATAGGTTAAAAATGCTTTTGCTATCTGAGACTTAGATCCCTTTTTATAATAATATTCAAAAATAGTATCCGTTTCATCGATATATTCATTTGTAAATAGAACCTGAAGGATGATTCTTTCGGCCAGGTCATAAGCATCTACATCAAATCGATAAGCTGCTTTCCAAATATCTCTCATTTTATTTATCGACCCATTAAAATATAATATTAAATATTTTAATATATTATCATCATATTTTTTCTCATTGAATACATGAATCGCCAAATCCAGTAGAACTTCATTCTTCTCAAAATTAAATTGGTCTACTAACCTGCTTACTAATTTAATAAGATGCTTTAAGGCTATATGTTGATAACCATAAGTACACACTTCTTTAAAGGCTCTTTCATGCATTCCGTTTAGAATAAAATATTCTATCACTTTTGATCGTTGTAAGCAGTCTACCTGCGTTAAATCTAGGCTTGTTACATATTCAATTAAACTTTCATCTTCATGCTCATAACAAAATCCTATAATGGTTCCTCTTAAATAAACCTTATAGCTATCATTTATCTCTTTATCTAATAGGATTTCCGTTAAATTATTCAAATCACTTTCTGTAATCAAATTACTGGAAATAAGACTTTGAGAAATATTAAATCTTATGTTTTTGTTTTTCACATCAAAATCATAACACTTTTTGATATAAAAGGCTTCATCCATTAAATTTTTAATTTGATAGGAAATAGAGAATACATATCTATTCCCTTCTTGATCTAAAAATGATATCGCATAATCTTTTGTAAATAGTTGTATGTATGCCTTACCATTTATGATTGGATATATCATTTCTTGCTTCAAATGCTTATGAACAACTGAAACACTTTTTATTTTAGGGTTCTCACAATACAATTCATATCCAAATATAATTTCAGATATAGCATTTGCAAGCTCTTGCGTAATACTATTAAGTGATAGCATTGTATCATATATAAATGCTAGTTTTTCATTGTTGCGTTTTAACATAAGCTGCTCAAGCATAAACTCTTCAATGGAGCGTCTGTAATTTTGAAATATTTCTGGATATATATCTCTTTGTTTAATCACTCGTTCGTATAAAAGTGCGCTTTTTTTATAGTCTAAATTATTATGATAACCAAAATACATTAAAACTGACTTTGGAATTGTTTCATTAAAGTTCATAGGAATAGAGTACATGTAATATTCATATAATCTTGTAATTCTTACATCTTGTTCCACTCCCAAACGAAACCATTTAAAAATTTCTTCCTCTGTTTTGTTACCAAGTATTAAGATTCTACATATAGCACTTACAATTTCTTTTTCATGAAATTCTTCGTAAGCATAGGACAGAATATAAAATAAAATAGGATTGTATTCTTTAACTTTGGCAACAAGAAATGCAGTTTGCAATGCAACATCTTTTGTAAGGACTTTATTTTTAACCGCCCATAAAAGAACTTGTATTTCAAACTTACCAAGTTTTTTTATTAAAAATACATCCGACTTCATAATACGATAAGCTTCTACGTACATGATCGGGCTGTTTCCATGATGAAAATACTGTTCTTCAATCCTATTTAACTTAGCGACTTGATCTAAGTGTAGTGCTTCATCTAAGTATAATAGTATCCATAAAATCTGCCATTCTTTTTGCTTTTTGTAAATGCCTCTCACTTCCTCTGTAATCTTATGTAAGTACCTTGAGTCTTTGTTCCAAAAGGTAGTTAAATATAAGTAATAGGCATATTGCTTGGCATCTTCTTTTATTTCTTTTTTACTTTTACTATATTCCTTAATAATCTCATAAGCTTCGTAGCTTTTCTTTTGAATATTTAGCAGTTGAGCCTTTAATAATTTGTACTGAATGTTATCTGGGTCAATTTTAAGAAGGGTATTTATATACCCCATACATTCTTTTGCCCATGGATTTGTGTTTGTCTTTTTACATCGGTAGGAAATATAAAGATTCACCAATGCCAGCATACTTTCTTTTTGAATTTTTTTCTGCGTCTTTTGTATATGCTGTTCTTGATGTTTGCTAGTGGTGGTTGCAGTAATTTCGTATACTATTTCATTGTTAATGCAACTTATGCATATCCTTCCATAATTCGTTCCACTATGCAACTTTTCTTTTTTTATGTAATACTCCAAAGAGTAGGTACTCCCTATAAAATCATCGGTTGTAATAGCGTCTTTATTCACTTCAATAAAGTCACAATCACAAGACACTTTTATATGTACATATCCCCAACCACTCTTTTGAATAATGATAGTTTCCTTTTCATTACAATCAAGTCCATAAAAACTTTTGCTCGCTTCATTTATGTGAAGCAAGATTGGGCTTTTCTTATGTATCCCAACTAAAAACTCTTCCATACACTGTTTTGTAATGATAGCTCCTGAAGTAAGTGCCAAATATAGTGTTTCATATCTTTTGTCGTTATTAATGAAGATATTTCTAAATTCAGGTAATTGAAATACTTCAAATGCTTCATTCCAATTCGATGCAGCTAAGTTGGTAAAATGAAATAAATTATTTATTTTACCAATGGAAGAATGGATTTCTTTCTTTTTTATGTTAATGATAAATGGAAGTGTAAATTCTCCTCCATTCGTAATGATGTAAAAATTCCCTTTTACACTACTCCCCTCGCAAATTCCTTTCGCCGTAAAGCGAAACATTATCTTTGCTTCTACTCCTTTAAACTGTGTATTCAAACATTGCATGCGATAGGTAGAGGTATAGATCATACCTTTCATTTTATGAGCATTTAAACTCTTAAGCGAAAAGTATCCCTCGTAATATTCATCTACATTAAGATCTATCTCAATTAATGGTGTAGAAATCTCAATTTTAGGTATATTAATTTTAAAATCTCCTCGTCCTAGTTCCTCTACTCGTTCACGCAAATCCTTCACCCGCTCTTTAGTTATTTCGTAATATTTGTTTGCCCGAAATGACTGAATGTCACTGTTGCTTTTTGTTATAAAATAGATATAATAATTATAACACTATAATCGTAGTTCGTGCAATATCCGACTTATTTTACGACTTACTTTATCTATTTGACAAGTTTTGCTTATATTGCAAGCTTTGGTTACAGCACACCTACAACTGACTGCAACCAGAAAGGAGCTTTATGATACGACATACCGATCATTTTCATGGTAGCGATTTAGAAAAAATCGAAGCAATCTATGGAATTAAAAAAGAAGAAATAACAAGTTTTAGTGCTAATGTAAATCCTTTGGGTGTCTCTCCTCTTTTACGAAAGACTCTTTCGGATAAAATTGATGCCATTACCACTTACCCTGATAGAGAATACACGTCTCTTCGAAAATGTATTGCCTCATATGCTGGGTGTGATTACTCACAAGTAATTGTAGGAAATGGTTCAACAGAACTAATTTCCCTCTTTATACAAATCAAGCATCCTAAAAAAGCACTTGTTATTGGTCCTACTTATTCAGAATACGAAAGAGAAATATCACTTGGCGGCGGCACTTCTCTTTATTATCCTTTGGATGAAAAAATGGACTTTCAAATTAATATAGAAGATTTTCTTTCTCACTTGCACGAAGGAATCGATTTGCTTGTTCTTTGTAATCCCAATAACCCAACCTCTTCTGCTATTACGGTAAATCAGATGCGTTTGATTTTAGATCGTTGTAAGCAGCATGATATTTTTGTTATGATAGATGAGACTTATGTTGAGTTTGCTGATAATATGGAAGAAATCAATAGTGTTCCGCTCTCTTATTATTATAACAATCTTATTATATTGAGAGGAATTTCTAAATTTTTTGCTGCCCCTGGATTAAGACTTGGTTATGCAATAACGGGGAATCTAGACTTAATCAAGGAAATTAATAAAAGAAAAAATCCTTGGACCATTAATAGTCTTGCGGAGGTTGCAGGAGCCATTATGTTTACGGATACTAATTATATGAAAGAAACCAAACAGTTAATCTCTTCAGAACGAAAACGAATTTATAATATATTAAGCAAGCAAGAAAACATTCATACTTACAAACCTAGCGCAAACTTTATTTTGATTAAGATATTAAAAGAAGATCTCACATCGCAAGATATTTTTGATGCTGCCATTCGAAAGCGTTTAATGATTAGGGATTGTTCTACTTTTCCATTTTTAAGCAATAAGTTCTTTCGATTTTGTTTTATGCATCCAGCAAAGAATGATGAGCTTTTAGAATGTATTTTAGATACTATCAAAAAATAAAAAGAAAACACGCTTTAAAATATATGGCGTTAGCCATTGATTTTAAAGCGTGTTTGTTATCTTACGATACCACCATGAAAAATACACTCATATACTTTTAAATTTCCATAAAAAATTTCTTCGCTTCCTTGAAACCATGTAAAATCACCAGTAACATTACAATGGTACGTATAGCTTCCATTGGTATAAATATCAGGTCCACGATATGGTTTCTTACATGAGCGAAGTAACAATGCTTCTTTTAGAAAGTCACCTGAAAAGGAATCTTCTAACGTTCTTCCCGCATAATTCATTGACCATACTGGAACTTCGTCTTGAAATAAAACTTCTTCTCCTACAAAACGTTCGCCACCAACATAAGAGTCCATATACTTTAATTTACCTTTTTCATACATCAAATCATGCGAACCAGGTCTTAAAGATACTTCTACCTCTGCTCCTTTTCCTGCATAGGTGCGTCTTCCAGCCTCAAGCAAAAATTCAATCAATTCCTCTTTATCTGTACTTTGTGACACAATTGAAACCTTCGAACAAGCAGAATCCTCTTTCAATAAACTATCAATGGTAACACAAAATAATTCACTTAATAAGATTATGTTATCAATGTCAGGATAAGTAAGTCCCGTTTCCCTTAATTAAAGATATTGCTTGAAAAAAAGAAAGGTCAGTCGATTTTGCCGATGAAGCGGTAGTAGATTTCTACTTCCTGCTCACGGCTTCCGTCCTCGCCCTTGACAGCTTCGTGGACGGTTATTTTTTCAATTAGAGTGTTCAGAAGTTCTGCGGTCAGCTCCACAGGGTTGACATACTGTTTCATTAGGGCAATCCACTTTTCAGCATCCGCTGCGGTCTGTACGGCGGCTTCCATCGTTTCGTGAAGCTGTCTTATTTTTGTTTCAAGCTCCTTTTGCTCGTTCTGGTACTTCTCGGACAGCATATTGAAGTTATACTCGGTTATGCGTCCGGCAGACCAGTCCTCATACATTTTAGCAAACAGCCCGTCAACCTCGGCTTTACGCTTCTCTGCCTTTTTCAGCTCCGCAGCCTGCTTTTTCTTCGCAGAGTTTCTTTCCCTGTCGCTGGCATTGAGCAGCCGTTTCAGCAGCTTGTCCTCGTCTTTCTGTACCATCATAGACCAGTATTGCAGTCTTGCAAGCACATAGGCATACAGTACATCATAGCGGATATAGTGCATGGAACACTGGCGTAATCCCTGTCCGTTCTTGCTGCAATGGTAGTACCCGTATGGGTTCTTATTCTGCTTGTTTTCCCCATAGGCTAAAGACCATCCGCAGTCTGCACATTTTATCAATCCTGCGAAAATCTGTGTCGTACCGTTTCTGCGTTTCCTGCGTCTGCTTGCAATCAGCTCTTGAACTTTTTGGAACACTTCTTCGGAAATGATGGCTTCGTGGGTATTTTCCACACGATACCATTCTTCCTGCGGCTTCCGCACCTTTTTCTTGTTCTTGAATGAAATGTTGCTCTGCTTGTTGTGAACACTGTGACCGATGTAGGTTTCCTCTTTCAAAATGCTCTTGACCTGTGCTATCGTCCACGCATAGGCTTTTTCTGCGGGCGCACCGGCGTAGATATTGGCGAAAGTCCCATATCTTTCATAGTTCAGCCAGCCGGGGGTAGGTACTTTTTCTTCCACCAGAATCCGTGTAATGCTGGCGGCACCCCTCCCGTGTACGGCAAGGTCAAAAATCTTCTCTACAATCCAGCGTGTTTCCGGGTCGATTAGAAGATGACCTTTTTTGTCCGGGTCTTTTACATAGCCCAGCGGTGCATAGGCTCCATAGTGTGCGCCATTGGCAAATCTTGTGTGCATGGCAGCCTTGACCTTTTTGCTGGTCTGTCGGGCGTGCATTTCATTCAGGATGTTTAAGAACGGTGCGAGCTCACTTTCTCCGTTGATTGTGTCCACATTGTCATTTATGGCAATGTAGCGTACTCCCTTGCTGGGGAAATAGATTTCCGTGTACTGACCGGTCAGGATATAGTTTCTTCCCAGACGGGATAAGTCCTTTGTGACAACGCAGTTGATTTTCCCGTCCTCGATGTCATCAATCATCCTTTGGAAACTTGGACGCTCGAAATTTGTCCCACTCCATCCGTCGTCAATGTACTCGTCTACAACGGTCAGCCCATGCTCTGCGGCATACTGCCTAAGCATCATGCGCTGGGTCTGGATACTGCCGCTTTCCCCCTGTAATTCATCGTCACGGCTCAATCTCAAATATAGTGCAGTGTTATAAATCGTTGTATTGTATGGTTGTTTCACGGTTAAAAATCCTCCGTCTAAAAGAAACAACCCACGCTTATACAATACTCGCTGGTACAAGTATATCATAAGCGTGGGCTGATTGACAGTCGTTATTCCGTATTTTTTCAGGAAGCGGCGGCAGCGTGCTGGATCACATCTTCCAGCAGACTGTCAAGCGGCTTCCCATCCTGTGCGAAATGCTCCGATACCTTGATACGGACTTTCCCCATGACAAAATACTGGGTGCCGTCTTTTTCGGTAAGCAGGGTGCCGCTGTTTTTGTTATTGCTCTCGTTTTTGTTTTTTGCCATAGGCAGTTACCTCCATAAATGAAATATGCCCGACAAGGGAATGTCAGGCAGGTGTACAGCCGCAGGCTATCTCCATGTCAACCAAACCGTGTCAACCGGCAGAAAAGACTTTGAAAACAATCCATAGGCGCTCTATGATTACTTTTTACTTTTTCTTTTATTTCTTGGTTGACATGGTTGACAAAGGAGAGAAATGCCCCAAATATCAGGCTTTTCCCCGTCAACCGGCTGTCACCCGAAGCGTCAACCAAACTGTCAACCGGTGGCTTTTCAGAATGGCAGTTCCATTTGCCGGGCTTCTTCTTCCGTGATTTCTCGAAAACCGTCCCCCTCCGGCGGAGCTTGGTTGACACGCTCCCAGCCTTTTTGAGAACCGTATTTCTTATACCGCTTCGGGCTTTTGTAGGCTGCCCAGCCCTGTATGATGCCGCCCGCAATGCCGGTATTCATAATCTCGCAGATTGCCCGTGTCTCCCAGTCTGCCGGGGAATTTAAGTTCCCCAGCGCTTCCTCATAAAGCTGCTTGGAACATACCCTGTCGCCGGTGTAGTCCTCCAAATAGGCGTAGATCATGCCAGCCTGTGTGTCTTCCTGCATAAAGTCCTGCTGGTGGGCGTTTAGGTATCGGTTCATTTCTATGCTGAATGACAGCTTATACTTCCCACTGCGGTAAACCGTCATGGCTTCCGCCCACATCTGTTCGATATACGCCCTCGCCGCCGCTTCATCGTCCAGTATGTGAACCTCCGCCCGTTCCGGGTACACCGTCACGGGGAGAAAGCGCCGGTTGCCAGTGCGGTCACGGGGCAAAAAGTCCTGCCGGTTGGTCGTCCCTCCAAATACACATTGCCGCAGCCGGTCTGCCGGATGTGTCTCATACGGCACTTTGTAGGTTTCTTTCTGGCGGCTTAAGAATGACTTGATTTCCTCAATACTCTTGGCGTTGGCTGTGGCGATCATCTCCGACATCTCGATAATCCAATGTCCTTGCAGCTTGCGGTACACATTTTCATCGTCCAGCTTCTTCAAATCGTCTGAAAACCATTCGTCCCTGCCTGCCAGTAGCCGGAAAAAGGTAGATTTCCCGGCTCCCTGACCACCAACCAGACAGAGCATGACCTCAAACTTGCTCCCCGGTCTGAATACCCGCCGGATGGCTCCCATCAGGAACAGTTTCAAGGCTTCATAGGTGTATTCGTCCGTATCGGCTCCCAGAAAGTGATGCAGGGCGTAACGGATGCGCTCTGTGCCGTCCCATTGCAGGCTGTTCAGGTAATCCCTGACCGGATGGTAGCGGTTTTCATTGGCAACAATCTTGATGGCGTTCTGCACCTTTTTCTCGCTGGTAAGCCCGTAGTTTTCTTCCAGATACAAAAGCAGGTAGTTCATGTCCATGTCGGTCAGCGTGGCACTGGTGCGCTCCCAGCCCAGCGGTTTCACAATGTCAATCTGCTCCGTCAAAAGGTTCAGGCGCAGCGCCCCACGAAACAGAGGGTCACGCTGGAACACCGTCAGGCAGTTTCGGATGCTGTTCTTCACGCCGCCTTTCTGCGTCCCCTCTAATGTCTCCCGGATTTCTGCCGGTGTCTGCGCCGGTTCCATTGTGTCCATCGTCCTTTTGACCGCTTCCTGCGTTTCCGGCGGCAAGTTCTGAAATTCGCTGTTCAAGCCGCAGCACCTCCTTTCCCTGTGCGGCGATCAATGCCGCTTTTTCTTCTATTTCTCCGTATAACAAAATATCCAAAAGGTATTCTGTGTAGCTTATCCTCTGCAACGCTTCCACAAAAAGAGGATGCCAGATGGCATCCTGCGGCTGTGGGGCGTATGCTGTTTTCCAATGCTCCAGCAGACGCAGATAATCGCATAGCACCCGGAAACAATACCGTTCCGTTTCCTGAAATCTCTGCTCCGCTGATTTTTGTCGGGGCTGTGACCTGTTGTGACGCTTCCTATCTGGCGGCGCATTGCCGGATTTCTCATAGGAAACACCGAAGTCCTCCGCAAGCCTGACCGCAGCTTCCCGTTTCCCCAATCCATGCAGCAAAGCGACAAAGTCGATCACATCCCCGGAAGCCCCGCAGCCGAAGCAGTAAAAGCGGCCGTCCACTTTCATGCTGGGCGTGCGGTCATTGTGGAATGGACAGCAGACCATGCTGTTTCTCCCCACCCGGATTCCATAGAATGAAGCAGCCTGCCGGGTGGTAACAGACTGTTTCACCGCTTCAAATACATTCAAATACTCCCTCCATAAAAATACCGGTAGCGGTAAAGCTGCCGGTTATATCATAGCTCCATCTCATGTTTCTTTCTCTGTACTTCCTGTGGCTGCTCCCTCCGGCGCAGTGCGGTATCTACGGCGTTCTGCACCTGCCGCAGCCGTATGACTTCCTCCCGGAGTGGCTTGTGCTGCGGAGACAGTTCGGCATACTCTGTTTTTAACTGTGCAGATTTCTTTTTCATGGAGCCGCTTAATGCTTCAAATTCTTCACTGACAGAGGAAAGACGCTCCTGCAAATCCTCTAATGTGAGCAGCTTGTTTTCCGTCAGATAATTGACGGCTTCGGCAAACTGCTTTAAGTTTCCGGTTCTGGCTTTATTGCTCCATGCCCCTGCGGAACGCCGGAAATCCGGGTGTGTGTACCAGCTCATAGGCGCTCGCTCTTGAAATTCCCATAATCCGCTGAATGTCCGCCACATCCAGAACCAGCGGTAAATCCTCGTAGCTGTTCAATCTCTTTTTATCGTTCATTCTGTTCCTCCCATAAATCAAATAGATTAAAATGCTTCCTGTTGCCGTTCTCCCCAAAAGCCGTTTTCCTGCCCCATTCCTGCGGTGTTTCCCTGCATTGGTGCGCCGGATGCGTCACTTCTCCTGCCGGTCATATCCCTTTTGGACGGTCATTCACTTGTCAATGTACTGTTTGTTACAAAATTACCAACTGCAATCATCATAGCGGACTATCCTTGACAAAACAATGCTTCTGCGATACCATGAGTGTAACGGATATAACTGAATTATATAATTACCATAATCAAAGGCAGGAGATAGGGATGGAGAATCAGTTTATACGGCATGAGCCATGTTTTGAGAGGATTTTGTTTGTCCTGACGCTGGACAGGAAGAAAATGAAAGAGCGGATTTTGATTGGGGAAGAACAGCAGATCCGCTTCCAGCTGAACGGGAGCCAAAACGCAGAGGTGCTTTGTGATATGACACGCCCGCTGGGAACTTTTTTGATAAACTTTGAGCGTGACACGGACAGAGACTGGAACTTATACGGGCTTTCTCCGCTGCGGCAAGCCCTCCACTCCAACCGATGGAAACAGCCGGAGCTGGAGCAGGCGGCAAGCGAATTTCTCTGGGGAAAATATCTTAGCAATGACCCTCTGAAAATGTATGTGGCGTTCCGTATCTGGAACAGCTATCTGCTTGCCAGAGAACCCCGTGACCGTAACGCTGCCTGTGACCGCTTCATGGATAAAATGAGCAGCCTGACCGGGGTATTCCATAACGAAGCCATGAGCTTTGACAGGGAGACAGGAAAACCGAAACATTTTCAAGCTGGCAGCCTTTATTTCAAAGGCGCACCGTCAGAAGATACCCGGCTTGACCTCTGGTTCCCGGACAACCGGCGCACAGAAGAATGTGTGTCTGCCTATGCGTCCCTCTACCCGTTGATTACCTATTATCTGAACAGGCTGAATGACTGGGGGCTTTGCTTCCGGCGGTGCAAGGTCTGTGGAAAATATTTTCTGGCAAAGAGCCAGCGGTATGAGCTGTGCAGCGACAAGTGCCGAAAAGCACAGGCGCTTCAAAACAAGCGGGAATTTGACGAGAGGGCAAGAGAAAATAACTATGACCTGCTTTATAAAAATGAATACCAGAACTGGCGCAATAAGATCAACAAAGCGAAGAGGACAGCGGGATTCCCGGCTGACCAGCTGGAAGAAATGCTGACTGCTTTTGAAGCGTTCAAGAAAGAAGCATTGAAGAGAAAAAAGGCTGTAAAAGAAAAGACAGCCAGCCCGAAAGAATTTACGGACTGGCTGTATCAGCAGAGTAATATTATAATAAATTTATCAGTCTATTGATTTTATACTTTCCTGACGGCAAAAGTTTGAGCGTTTTTTGAGATTTGGCTGTTACGATAAATATTATGAATTGCAAATGGAGATGATAGCATGAAACAAAGGCTTCTTATTGTTGATGATGAACCGGGAATTGTAGATATGATGGCGAGTTATTTTTCTTCTCAATATGAGGTGTTGACCGCTTATTGCGGAAATGAAGCACTTCAAAAATTAGCAAGACAGCCCGATTTAATCCTGCTCGACATCAATATGCCGGACATAGACGGATTGACCCTTTGTCAGAAAATTCGGGAGCTTATTACTTGCCCCATTCTTTTTTTGACGGCAAGGGTCGAATCTGCCGATAAAATCATCGGCTTTCAGGCAGGTGCCGACGATTATATCATTAAGCCTTTTGATTTGGACGAATTAGGGGCGAGAGTTGCCGCACATCTGAGGAGGGAGCAGCGACACAGGAATAAAGCGACAATTCGCTTCTTTGGTGAACTGACGATTGATTATTCAGCCCGAACCGTCACAGTGGCGGGTGAACCTGTTGCTTTATCAAAAAGGGAATTTGATATTGTGGAGCTGCTTTCGCTGAATGCCGGACAGGTATTTGACCGGGAGCGTATTTATGAAACAGTGTGGGGACTTGACGGCGAGGGTAACAGTGATACTGTCATGGAACATATCAGGAAAATCCGGGCGAAGCTGGCTGCTTGTACGCTTCACAGTTATATTGATACAGTTTGGGGGTGTGGTTATCGGTGGAACGTCTGAAAAATATGGAATTAAAGAAAACTTTTCTCGTCCTATCTGCTTCCTGTGTTTTGGTGGCTCTCCTGATGTTAGGCTTAGTCTTTATGATATGCAATTCAATCAGCAGCAACTTTCCCTCCGGTGGAATAGAAATTTTAGCAGACGGTTCAATCGTTAAAATGGAAACCCCCACAGAGACCCAGCAAAATATATTGTCCATACTTGGAATCATTCAAATTGTGTCCTGCATTGTTCTCCCTATGGGCGGGCTGGCTCTATCCGGCATATTATATTATCATATCAAATTGAAACAGCCGATCTCCACGCTACGGAATGGGATTTCACGGATTCGGAACCATGACCTTGACTTTTCTATGCCTGTCCATTCTGATGATGAATTGGGGCAGCTCTGCACCGCCTTTGATACTATGCGTGAAGAACTTCTGAAATCAAATCAGGAACTGTGGCGGCAGGCAGAAGAACGGAAAAGGCTAAATGCCGCCTTTTCCCATGACTTGCGCAATCCGATCACGGTCTTAAAGGGAACTATAAAATTACTGCGGCAGGGAACAGCAGATGAACAAGCCATTGACAGATTGGAAAGCTATACATTACGGATTGAACAGTATGCAGAAGCTATGAGTAGCATCCAACGATTAGAACAAATGCCGGTGCGGATAAACGAGTATTCCTATTCACTGCTACATTCTGAATTAGAGGAAACAGCAAAAATTCTTGCAGGAGCATTAGAACCGTCTGTTTCCGCACCTGATAAGGGGACAATACAATTAGATCATGGATTGGTTTTAACCGTTGCTGAAAATCTAATTGGAAATGCGGCTCGGTTTGCAAAGAGTAAAATTGAAATTCATTTGGAACGGAAAGGAAACTTCTTGCATCTATCAGTTACAGACGATGGGTCAGGCTATCCTGTGGAGTTAATACAAAGCGGCCCGAAACCGTTTGGAAAAATGAAAGAAGACTCCGCACACTTTGGTATGGGGCTATACAGCAGCCAGATACTATGTCTGAAGCATGGAGGAACACTTACACTGGAAAACAGCAAAAGTTATGGCGCAACGGCTACTGCTTCTTTCCAAATAAATCAGAAACCTTGAGCGTTTTTTGAGATTTCTGTTTTACACTCTCCTTATATTATAAACAAGGAGAGTGTTTTTTATGAACATTGAAGCAAAGGAACTATCGAAAATCTACGGCAGCGGCGAGAGCCGTGTCGTTGCGTTGGATAAAGTCAACCTTGAAATTGCATCCAGCGATTTTATTTCTATTATGGGACCATCTGGCAGCGGCAAAAGTACCTTGCTCCACCTGCTGTCTGGACTGGACAAGCCGACTTCCGGCAGTCTGACATACGATGGAAAAGACATTTATCGTTTTAATGACAAAGAACTGTCCTCATTTCGCCGTCGGCGCATCGGATTTATCTTTCAGCAATTCAATCTTCTCCCTGTGCTGACCGCAAAAGAAAACATCATCATGCCCCTGCTTCTGGACAAAAAGCAGCCGGACGAAGTATATCTAAATCAGCTTACGGATTTGTTAGGTATTCGTGAACGGCTGACCCATTTGCCCCATGAACTTTCCGGCGGTCAGCAACAGCGTGTAGCGATTGCCCGCGCCCTGATCGCAAAGCCGGATATTATTTTTGCTGACGAACCGACTGGAAATCTGGACAGCAAGAGCGGCGGCGAGGTTATGGAAATGCTGCAAAGCATATGGAAAAAGATGGGGAAAACGCTTGTTATCATCACTCACGACAGCCGCATTGCAAGAATGGCAGACCGGCAATTTGTAATTGTGGACGGTGTTCTTTCGGAGGTGACAGCAAGATGAAATCTTATTTAGCTCTTGCATGGAAAGAACTGAAAGCACAGAAAATCACGGCAATCCTGATCTTGGTTGCAGTTATCATGTCCACGATTATGACGACAGTGATCGGTCAGTCTATTGGTATATTGCAATCCATGCGTATTCAGCAGGCGGCGGGTCTGAACGGAAACCGTTATGCAACCTTTCATCAGCTTGGCAAGGAACAAGCGCAAAAGCTGCATGAAGATGATCGCCTATATGATGTAGGCGATACGATCTTTATCGGCAGCACACCATTAGGCAACAGTAGTTTATCTTTATATCTTCGGGAATATCACGATAACGCATTATCTATGTACCCGGCAATCGGAAACGTAAAAGAGGGACGATTACCAGAGGAAGCGATTGAGATTGCCCTGTCGGAGGA
Organism: Candidatus Galacturonatibacter soehngenii; assembly: GCF_008830185.1. Lineage (GTDB taxonomy): Bacteria > Bacillota > Clostridia > Lachnospirales > Lachnospiraceae > Lachnotalea > Lachnotalea soehngenii. Next base: position 285,889 of record NZ_WAGX01000003.1, on the reverse strand, counting down.
TGCGCTTCAATATCTTGGATTGGACGCTGTAATTGGCGATACCGTTTCTCTGGATTTGAGTGTTTCCGTTATGGATGGATCGCTGTCAGAGTTAGAATATTCTGCTGATTTTGTATTGACGGGCATTCTGGAAAGCAGCTATATCGGCTACGCATCTGGTACGGTTGAGGGGATTGTCGGTGAGGGAACCGCAGAAGAACTGTTGCCAGAAGAGTATCTGCTTTATTCCACAGATTTTAAGACTTATGACAAGCAGAATTTTCAAAGCATCATTTATGCTCTCGCAGAAGATTTGAACGTGGATGAACGGTATATCCAATATAACTGGGTTTTGCTTGACGCTATTGGTATTTCCTATGATGAAGCGGCAGACAGCGATACCGGTACGGGATTTTCATTTATGACTGCGGCGTGTATTTTGGTGGGTGTTCTGGTCTTGCTGGCGGCTGGGCTGGTAATCTACAACATTCTGAAAATCTCTATCACAAAACGCATCAAAGAATACGGAACACTTCGTGCGATTGGTGGAGAACGAGGGCAAATCTATCGTTTGGTTTCTTTGCAGCTTTTGATTCTCTGTGGAGCCGGTATTCCTATCGGATTGCTGCTCGGTATATTGTCGGCAAAAGGTGTATTGATTGCGGCTACGGGGCTTCTCAATCCCGATCTGTTCATGGCAAACAGCACTTCCGAATTGAACTCTGCAATCAACACCGCCAGTACGGTAAAACTACCGATGCTCTTTGCCAGTATCGCAGTCATACTTCTGTTTGCTCTGCTGGCTGCCTTTCCTGCTGCCCGGTACGCATCCCATGTATCTCCTACTGTTGCTATGTCGGGGCAGACTGTGAAAATCAAACGCAGGATAAAAAGGAACCGCAACATCCGTAATTTTGAAGCCTATTATGCAAGGCTCAACCTAAAACGAGGGCGTGGAAGAACAGCAGTTACCATTCTGTCTTTGGTTATGAGTATTACCGTATTTGTTGCCTTGCAGAGCTTTACAGGGCTGCTTGATGCCAGCAGTTCCGTTCAGGACATGTATTTCAGCGACTATGCAGTTACAAATGAAACCGTTGGCATCCCATCAGAAGCCGTAAAAACATTAGCGGAAAATGACGCAGTAGAAAGTGTTTCCACTACACGGCTTTCTGTATTTATGCCAGGTGCCGGTGATATACTGCCCTTTGAAACTGATCTTTCCGTACAGAGCCATGAAACCTTGCAGCTTGTAAATGTGGATGAAGCACAATTACAAATCTATGCTCCTAACTTGTCTGCTCAGGATAAACAGGCTTTGAAAGATGGAACAGGCTGCCTTGTAAAAAATCCCATTGCCTTTTCTTATGGAGATACAACTGTTCAGCAGACTGATCTTACCGTAGGTGATACCATTCAACTGGGAGACAGAACACTTCCTGTATTAGGATTGATCGATACAGCAATCACAATCAATAATGATGGCTTTACGAATGGTGTTCAACTCATCGTGAATGACGAAATATACTGTTCACTGCTCGGAAACGACAGTTATTCAGAAGTCTATCCTACATTACAGGATAACGCCGATACAGATACCTTTGAAAGCTGGTTGGATAGCTGGTGCAGCAATTATCCAGGAACACATTGGCTTTCCTATCTCCAAAGCAGCAATGAGATGATAGAAAGCTTTGAACAGATCAAAATGCTGTGCTGGGTGCTTATCATCTTTATCGGTATCATTGGCATCCTGAACATCATCAATACCGTTTACAGCAATATTCATACTCGTGTCGGTGAAATCGGGATGCAGCGGGCTATTGGAATGAGTGCCGCAAGCCTTTATAAAACATTTCTGTGGGAGGGCGCTTATTACGGTATCATTGCGTCAGTGATTGGAGCAGTGTTTGGCTATGTCTGCTGTATCTTTGTCGGAGCAGCACAGACCGATGCTTTACAGCTTGTCGCTGTTCCGGTTATGGCGATTGTGGAAGCTGCGATTATTTCTATTGTGGCCTGCCTGCTTGCAACGGCAATTCCTCTGCGTTCTATTGCAAGAATGAGCATTGTGGATTCTATTGAGACTGTTGAATAATATCAAAAACGACAATTAAAACAAGAAATCCCCCATAAAGCAAACCTTGTTGCTTATGGGGGATTTCTGTATGTTCTTTTGGGGTGTGCTAAGTCCCGTATAAGCGTGGTGTTGTTATGTTTGGTGTGGTATCTTTAACTATGGGAAACTCCTGATTCCCACTTCGCTACCGCTTGTCTTGAAATATTAAGTGCCACAGCAACATCCTCTTGCGATAATTTCTTTTCTCTTCTTACCTGTTGTAGCTTATCCTTAAAACTCATACTTTCACCTTGTATAATGAACTCATAGGGAAATTCACTACATATTTTCCTTTCTCGATTATTTTCTATATAATCAGTTGTAGACGCTGTGGATTAGTAAAATCACCTACGGCAGCTTCCCTATAAGCTGACTGTTTCCTTTGGAGGCTCTAACCACAGCTCTATGTTTATTTGTTAATTAGTTAGATAACGCATGACGTTTTATATATAGCAAGGATACATTCAGCATAGAGTTTGCGGAAACACAGCGTAAATTTATTACAAAGGAGTGATTCTTTATGTTATTTGTTGGCATTGATGTAGCCAAATCTAAACATGACTGCTGTATCATTGATTCTGATGGTGTTATCATTACGGATTCCCTTCGTATTTCAAATACAAAAGAAGGTTTCGATACACTTTATACCTCAATCATATCTGCGCTTGATTCAAGTGATTTTTCAAACGTAAAAATAGGACTTGAATCGACAGGTCATTACAGCACAAACATTACAAACTATCTGTATTCCAAAGGCTTTAGTATTACCGTACTGAACCCTTTAGTGACAAATGCTTTTCGTAAGGCTGGAACCCTTAGAAAAACCAAAACAGATAAGTGTGACGCAAAAGTCATTGCAACTATGCTCTTTTCTGATGAATCAAAATCCTATTCACCTTCATCATATCAAATCCAAGAGCTAAAGTCACTAACAAGACATCGTTATCGTATGATTGGTTATCGTTCCAAGCTCAAGCTATCTGTCACACGACTAATCGATATCATTTTCCCTGAACTACCTGATTTTGTATGGTCTATACACCAAGCTTCCTGTTATCAGTTATTACTTGGATTGCCATCTCCAGAAGTAATCAGCACGTGTCATTTAACACATTTAATAAATGTTCTTTCAAAAGCTTCACGTGGAAAATATGGTCGTGAAAAAGCACTTCAACTTCGAGAGCTTGCTGCTAATTCAATCGGATCATCCAACAGATCTTTAACATTTGAATTACAACAAACAATTCGATTGATTCAAGCNGTTCAATCTGAAATTGACACGTTGGATAAACAAATCAAACTTGTCGTAGATGAGTTAAATACTCCGCTTATAACCATTCCTGGTATTGGATATACCATTGCTGCCATCATTCTTGCTGAAATCGGTGATATAAACAACTTCTCATCACCTGCAAAACTTTTAGCATTTGCAGGAATGGAACCTTCTACTTACCAATCTGGAAAATACAATGCATCCAAAACACCTATGGTTAAGAGAGGCTCTACATATTTGCGTTGGGCAATAATGCAAGCTGCCCGTTTGGTTTCTATGCGAGATTCCACTTTTGCCACTTACATGGCCAAGAAGCGATCTGAAGGTAAACACTTTAATGTCGCACAAAGTCACGTAGGCAAGAAATTAATCCGCGTAATCTATTCACTATTGAAAAATAACACAGCATTTGTCCCACAAATGTAACCAATAAATATCCTTTTTTTGAAGGCAACTCACGTTGCCTTATTTGTCATACACTTTTTTATCTATAAGAAAAACTATAAAATGTTATCAATTTTTACTTGACTTCATATAGTTAGTCTCCAATGCAATTATAGCCTTTCAAAGATGAAAATTCTATTTACTGTCACTTGCACTTTTGACAACCAATGGTTGCACCAATAATTAATCTGCAACCGCTTAAAACCAGTGCATAATTCCAGTAATATTCTTTGCTTTATTCATAATTTCGTCTTTGTTTAACTTTAAATAAAGCTTTAATTGTTCTACCTCTTCCTCTGTAAAACCTCTATATGTTTCAATCTCACCACTTGGAACAATACCTTCTGCATAAGTTTTATCCCCTTCAAAGGTAACACGTACGAATTTTTCATCCCCTCGTGATAAAATACAAGAATGTGTCATCCTAAGTTCATTGTTCTCATTTCCCATAGTATTCTTCCTCCTATGTATCAATTATTTATATCCTACTTAAAAATCATTATACTCCACTTACCTATAAACCGCAAACAATAAACTTTATTCATATTCTATTCATGATTTGTTTCGAAACGTTAACAATTCATTCAATTTCTTATCACGCTTTTTACACAAATTAAGTTTATACTTAGTTCATAAGTTAAAGCCAATCACTTATTTATATAGATAATCTTTTTCATATTTTTAAGGAAATGTAATTTCCTTAAACTCCCTCCCCCCTAAAAAGTAACCGTCATGGTTACTTTTTTTTATACAATAGGAAAGAACTCACCATGTAAAATCCTCATGATTCTTGAATTAATCCACATTCTTTGTTATACTTATCCTATTACCTACAGATTGTTTTTCACTTTGCCATATTTGGAGGAAAGGACATGCCATACTATATTACTTACAAAGAATTTCAAACATACACAAAAGAATATTACCACAAAAACGCTACGCTACTATCTTTAAATGAAATTACAAATCATTTACTTGATAAGGGTGTATTAAAACATACGTATGCTCCTTTTAAATTATCTACGCCATATAACGACGATATGTCAAATGAAGAATTTGATGACATGATAGACTCTATTACTTTAACGCTTACTTTACAAGATTCTAATGAGTTTAAAGTACAAGAATCTTTTTTTCTTTCTAAAACAAAGGATGTTTTAACCATTAAGCATCCTAACTATATTAAAACAACATCTCATACACATAATTATTATGAAATTAACTATGTGGCAAATGGGAAATGTGATTTTGTGTTTAAAAATACAAAAAAAGTGATGGAAAAAGGGGAGATATTTATCATTCCTCCATTCAGTGAGCATGAAATCACTCCAAAGGAAGAAGCAACCGTCTATACCATCATGCTGCAAAACAGTATCTTTCATTCTACCTTTTTCACCTTACTCTTCGATAATCTATTATATTTTTATTTTAAAACGATATTACAAGAAAGTACTTCCTATCATTATTTATCGTTTTATATTTCGGATGAGAATTGTCTTAACAAAATCACTAGAAATTTATTAATTGAATCGAACCAAATAGATAGTTATAGCAACAACGCTTGTATTAATTGGTTGAATTTATTCTTTTTAACAATCTTACGAAACTATGATGATACCATATTGCATTATAATTATCAAATGGGAACTGATTTTTCATTACTGTTACAATATATACAACATAATTATCAAACACTTACCCTCGCTTCACTTGCAGAAATATTTGCTTATAGCGAACCGCATCTTAGTACCTTGATTCGTCAAAACACAGGTTATACATACACAGATTTAATTAAAAAACTTAGATTATCAGAAGCTTTGGAATACTTAAAAACAACAGACCTAAAGATTGGAGAAATTGCTGATCTCATTGGATATAATTCAGCAGATCATTTTTCAAGAGTCTTTCGTTCCGAATACGATATGTCCCCACAGCAATATAAAAAACAACATACGAAGGAGAATTCCTTTTTTCCTAATTTATAGAAGTAACCACACGGTTACTTTTTTGTTAATTTTTTTACATTCTTTGTGGAAAAAGTGAGCTTGAAATCTTGACAAATTCGTCATTTTGAGATAACTTATAATCAAATAACAGAAAAAGCAACAACTTTTTATATTATGTTTTCATTGTTTTATTTGGTTTTAGTTGTACTTTATACTAGAAATCAGTTGTTTTTCGTAGTATATTTATCAATGCAATCGTATCTATGAGCGTCATTTTAGATAAGTAGCTGTATCAAATGAATCATAAGTGAGTGATAACACTTAAATACGCAAGGAATGGAGACCAACTATGAATTTGATTGAAACAATTAAAGAAGCTGGTATTGTCGGGGCTGGCGGTGCAGGATTTCCTACACATATTAAGTTAAATACAAAAGCGGAGTATTTTATTGTCAATGCAGCAGAATGTGAGCCATTGATTGAAACAGATAAATATTTATGCAGAACCTTTGCAGACGAACTCATCAAGGGAATTATGATTATTTCGAATCATTTAGGAGCTAGTAAATCTGTAATCGCATTAAAGGGAAAATATAAAACTGAAATCGCTGCATTAAAAGTTGCAATTGAAAGAAATAATGCAGAAATTGAAATCTTTGAGATGAGAACCTTCTATCCTGCTGGGGATGAACAAATCATTGTGCAGCAAGTAACAGGAAAAAGCATTCCTGAAAGAGGAATTCCAATTGAAGTTGGTTCTGTAGTCGATAATGTTGGTACTGTTATTGGAATCTATGAAGCAGTATCCAAGCAAAAGATGGTTACAGATAAGTATCTATCTGTGGTAGGTGAAGTGGCAGAACCAATCATGCTTAAAGTTCCGCTTGGTACTTCGATACGTTCTTGTATTCAAGCTGCAAATCCAAGGATTACTGACTACGCTATTATTCTTGGTGGTCCAATGATGGGTCGCGTTTTTTCAGATGATACCCTGATTGATCAGCAGTATGTTACTAAGACAACTGGTAATATCATCGTATTACCTAAAGATCACTACTTAATCAAACGCTCTAAAGTAACAATTGATAGAATCAAACATCAAACAAGAAGTGCATGCATTCAATGTCGTATGTGTACTGACCTATGTCCAAGATATCAAATTGGCCACCAAATCAAACCTCATTTGGTGATGAGAAATGTTTGGAGAGAAAATTCAATCAAAATAAATGAAGAATTTATTAAAAGTTTCGGTGATGCTGTAAATTGCTGTGATTGTGGACTTTGTGAAATGTTTTCATGTCCAATGGGACTTTCTCCAAGAAGAGTGAATCAATATATGAAAGGTAAGCTCCGTGAAAAGGGTATCATGGTAGACAAGAATGTAAACCCTGTAGCCAGAGCTAGTGTAGATGTTAGTAAGGTTCCAACAGACCGCCTGATTGCCAGACTTAATCTTGGTAAATACAATGGATTACATGCTCATACTTGTATTGAATTAACTCCTGATGAAGTTTTCATTCCTTTGTCTCAACATATTGGAAAACCTGCTATTGCAATCAAAGCCACAGGCGATTATGTGCATATAGGAGAGTTGATTGGAAGTGCAGATGACACTGGGTTATCAACAAATATTCATGCAAGTGTAAATGGTACCGTAAAAGAGGTCACACAGACTGGTATTCGAATAACTTTAAACTAATGGAGGAATAAAAGAATGGGAAATTCAGTTGGGATGATAGAGCTATCTAGTATAGCAAAAGGAATTGAAACTTGTGATTCAATGATAAAGTCTGCGGATGTGGAGCTACTTAGAGCATCAACTATCTGTCCTGGAAAATATATGGTAATTATTGGTGGTGATACTGGAAGTGTTGAGGCTGCAATGAAAGTTGGCGAAGAAGTAGCCGCACAGTTTTTGGTGGATAAATTATTAATTGCGAATGTCAGCGAGCAACTGATGCCAGCAATCAGTAGTACCTCACAGGTTCCTACGGAAGGTGCTATTGGTGTGATTGAATTTTACTCAGTTGCATCAGCTATTGTGGCTGCTGACACTGCGGCAAAGGCTGCTGCGATTAATCTAATAGAAGTTCGTACTGGCTTTGCCATAGGCGGAAAAGGATTTGTCACAATGAGCGGTGATGTAAGTGCAATTACAGAGGCAATTAAAGCTGCTGAAGCTGCAAGTGAGCTAATGGTTCATAGCGTCGTTATTCCTAGGCCACTTGATAAACTATATGAATCTTTAATGTAAAAGAAATGAAGATTGACTTTTTTTGTAAGGTGAGAACAAGGATTTTGTGTAATATATCCTTGTTCTCTTTTTTTAATTACATTCAAATTCTTTATGTAACTAAAGATGCATCGTATCCTCAAGCATTTTTACGAAAGTACTTGGCTTAATATGGAAGGAATAGCTAATCCGAAAAATAACATCAAGTGTTGGCCTTCTTTTCTTTCTTTCTAACAGACTGATATACGTTCTATCAATGTTACATAAGTGTGCTAGTTCTTCCTGTGACATGCCAATTTTTTTTCTCTCCTGTTTAATAACGATGGAAATTGCCTCTTTTAATTCCAATATTTATCACCTCGCTATATACATTATGAAAAAAATATTTTTTAAGTCTACGGACTATAGTCCCATTTCCGATATGAAATATAAGTAAAAGATTAATGCAATCTAGCATTGAAAAAGATGTAATGTCCCTACTCGTTATTGCTGATTGTATATTCAGATACAGATATAAAATCAGCAATATGAATATACATCTGCATCTGAGCTAAAAAGTATTTTTTTCTATGCTTACATCCTTTAATATATTTTACGGATTGCCATTCAGTCAATAAAAATTAGAGGCATACTTCAATTTCATATTCATTTGCTTTATCTATAAAACTAAAATCCGAATTAGAAGGTAAGCTTATATCGTATAGCTAGGTTCCATTGAAATAATTCTAGATAAAAATTACTGTATATAATAATTTTCTATCAATGAAAATGCAATTTCTTTCGCCTTAGCACTGACTAAGTCTTGGCTTTTACTTTCATCCAATCGAATAGCAAAATAATACACATCATCTTTTGTTTCTGCCATACCAACGAACCACGCATTATTATTCTTTCCTGTGGCTAAGTCTTTTCCCGTTCCAGTTTTTCCATATATCTTTACCATATCATTTGATTCAACCAACATAATATCTTTTAAAATATCAATTTTATCTTTTGCAAATGCTGTTCTTCCTTCAAAGATATTGGCTAATATCGCTACTTGTTCCATTGGTGAGATTTTTAAAGAAGATCCAAGCCAAAATCCACTTAACTCAGGCAAAGAATTAACACTACTTCCATTCCATTCACTTATGTCCTTATTCCCATATTGTAATTGTTCTAGATATTTTTGAACCTCATCTGGACCTACTTTATCGATTAGCTTTCTATAATACCAGACACAAGATGCCGAAAAAGCCTCTCCTAAAGTAAGATCTTTATTCCAAGTTTCTATTGGATAAATAGTCCCATTATAGCCCATTGTTGTATCCACATCCACTACTTTATTTTCTAAGCCCATAAGTGTGGAAATAATCTTAAATGTGGAACAAGGTGAGGTCTGTATCTCACATAAGTCTTTGTTATAGACTTGTAATTCATGTGTCGCATCATTGTAAAATACAGCACATCCTGTTATTTCATCAAAATACTCACTAAAATTAACTTCCTCCACTGTGGAGAATTCCTGCAATATCATCTCTTCTACTAACAATTCCTCTTTGTTTGTTTCTTCCTTTTGTAAGTCTTTTACTGATAAATCAGACTTGGCTAGCGTTTCTTCTTTTTTGTTTTCTATCTCTTTATTAGCTTTTATATTTCCTTCATTTGCACACCCCGTGACGCAACAACTCATAAAAAGAATCAGAACAACTTTAGAAAAATGAATAAATGCTCCCCTTATCATGGTTTCTCCCCTTCCATTTTTAGAATTTTGACTATTCGTCTTTCTCATGCTACTTTTTGTCACACTCATTATATACTTATTAATCGAAACCTACAACACCCTTTAACTTAAAAATCCCTTGCCATTCACATTGACTCTATCAAGAAATACATAACCAGATTTTCAACTATTTTATGTTATTGACAGTCTGAATCAATTCATGCTAGACTTATTTTAGTCTAAATAAATCGACTATGTTTTTATTAAATACATTTAACAATACCAGTGGTTGTTCGGCAAAATGCCTAAGGAGGTCCTATTGTATGAATATTCTACCCCGTATAAAAAATCCGCATTTGTAATAATTCTTCCTGTGCTTATCATTGGTTTCGTTGTCACTATATTTCTACTGACAACCCAAGCTAAAGCACTAGAACTTCCAAATGCAAGCTCTGTATTATCTATAGAAATGGAGCAAATTACCGACCATGAAAGCCTTGGTCAAGTGATGATAAGCGATAGAGATGAGATTAATACTGCTTTGTCCGTTCTTTCCCAGACAAGAAAAACGCTGAACTTCTCTGTAAACGATTATCCCACACAAAGCAATTATCTTGCTATCAGACTAAAACATCCAGAAGAACAAACGATACTGTATCTATATAAGGAAGGAAACACATACTATATCGAGATGCCGTATGCGGATATCTATAGAACGAACGAGGACACAAACGTTGCCTTATATAATATCTATAGTGTGGCTCTTAACAATCATGCTACTAAAACTGCTAAGGATACTCTACTTGTAGACTCCCCAAATGGAGCTTATACCGCCAAAGCATATGGAGCGAACACGAATGTCACTGCAGCCGGAGAGTATCCCTATGATGGTTTGTGTATAATCCGCAATTCAGATGGCGCGACCGTATGGAATGAGGATGGGTATTACAGTGCCCAATTCCTTTGGAGTGATAACAGCAAGTACGTTGCCATATGCGTGGAGGCAAGAACCTGGGGAGAAAGCTTTATTGTAGATGCTGAAAATGGAAATGTCATCAAGTTACCGGATTTAAACGCCATTTCTGCACTTCTTGATACTACTTCACAGCCAGACACCAACCGTTTGGACCCTTACTTCAAAGCAGTTGATTGGGTGAATGACTCAACCATTTGCGTGGACTATCGCTTTATAGCAAGAGATGGAGACAAGGAAGTGTCTGGGACATATGAATATGATCTGATTAACGATAATATCCTATTAAATAATTCTACAATTAGTGGCTCTTCTGGTTAAAATCAAAAGAAATACAAAAAATGAGACGATTTGCTTCCAAGCATACCGTCTCATTTTTTCTATGGCAAACTCTTTCTATATTATCAATTTATTAAGGCATTACTTATTTTTTCTTTTGATTTTGCTTTGCATTATATTTATTTGTATTTTCTTCTACTCGAAACAAAACCATTTTTTTAATTAAATCATACGGCATTGGTTCCTTCAAAGGGAATTGTACAGAGCCTTTTGCCCACTTATACTTTGATAATTCTTCTTGAAATGCCTCGATTGCTGATGGTGCAGGATAAAATCCAATGTGATTCTTATGAGCCGCAAAATGTACCAGATTCCCATAAAGATAAAATGTTGGCATTTGGTAACTTATTTTCTGCGTTGCCTCTGGAACAAGTTTTGTTATAAATGCCCTAAGCTCTGTTAAAATAGTTTGAATTTCGATTGGAAATTGTAACATGTATTCGTCAATTGTACTAACAGCATTTTCTTTCATGCAATCACCTTCCTTTAACGACTTTCGTTTTTTATCTCACTTTGAATCCTTTGATAAACTTCTTGATAGGGCAACTTTTTTTCTTTGCATAACCTTGTGACACAGCTATATTCTGGATAATATCGTTTTCCTGAATTAAGTTCACAGACTTTTACCTGCACTTTGCCAAGACTTGTATCCATATTCACAATTTCACGTTTTAGAATTGTTCGCTCCATTCTGATTTTACGAATTCCTATCGTTGTTGTTTCATGAAATATAATTTGTTCCATTGTATTCACATCTTCTTCCATGCAGATTACAGTCAGCTGATAAGCGGGACGATTTTTTTTCATATAGATTGGAATGTAAAACACATCCAATGCACCTGCTTCAAACAGTTGCTCCATTACAAATCCAAGTGTTTCTCCACTGCAATCATCAATATTGCTTTCTAATTTGATAATTGCAGTACTTTCCTTTAAATTTTCCTGAATTAACATAGCTCGAAGCATACTAGGTCTTTCGTAGGTTCGCTTACCCGCTCCAATACCTACCTTTAGAATTGTAAAATCTTTTGGTAATAGATTGGAGGTTTTAATTGCCGCCACAATTGCCGCACCAGTTGGGGTTATTAACTCCCCTTCTGTATTCGTAACATGAAGCGTCAATTGATGACTTGCTGCAATATTTGACACTGCTGGTACTGGTATTGGCATCATTCCATGTTGGCAACGTACAAATCCTTTTCCCTCGTATAAGACTGGAACAATCACCTGTTCAATGTTTAAGTTATCAAGGCAAACTGCTACCGATACAATATCAACAATGGAATCAACTGCTCCTACCTCATGAAAATGCACTTGGTCTAGCGTTGTACCATGTGCCTTTGCTTCTGCTTCTCCTATAATCTCAAAAATACGAATTGCCGTTTCTTTTGCTTTTCTACTGATATCTGCTTTCTCAATGATATTCAAAATATCAGATAAATTTCTGTGTTCATGTGAATGATTTTTGTGTTTGTTATGTTCGTGTCTATGGTGTTCGTGTCCATGATGTTCGTGTTTATGATGCTCATGCTCATAGTGTTCGTGTCCATGATGCTCGTGTTCATGGTGTTTATGAATCCCTTCATGATCTTCATTTTCGTGAAAATGATCTCCATGAAGAAATTCCATATCATGATCATGATTTTCATATTTTGCTTCTAATTGGACACGAAAATCACAGGCATCAATTCCTGACTTTTTAACTCTTGATATAATGGTCTGAAATCCATCTACATTAAGGCTAAGGAGTGCTTGCTGTAAAATCTTTTCATCAGCTCCTAAATCAAGTAATGCAGCAACCATCATATCTCCACTAATACCACTGTAACATTCTAAATATAAGGTATTACCCATGATGTTCCTCCTTTATAGCAAGGCGATTGATTTGTGTTGCCATATAGCCAGCTCCATACCCATTGTCAATATTTACGACTGCAATTCCATTGGCGCAGGAGTTAATCATGGTTAATAATGCGGACACTCCATGAAAACTAGCTCCATAGCCAATTGAAGTGGGCACTGCTATGACTGGCTTATCTACCAGTCCTCCAAGTACACTTGCCAAAGCCCCCTCCATTCCAGCAACTGCTACCACGCAATTTGCACTTTGTATTACTTCTAATCGAGCCAATAATCGATGAATTCCACTTACTCCTACGTCATAGATTCTCTCCACATAAGAGCCAAAAAATTCTGCTGTTTGTGCCGCCTCTTCTGCGACTGGTATATCTGCTGTCCCTGCTGAGCATACCGTTATTTTTCCTGTTCTTATTTTGTTTTCTTTTTCTATTTTAATGATTTTTGATAAGTTATCATATTCTACTTGTGGGTATACCTTTTGAATGAACTCATATTGACTTTGAGAAGCTCTGGTACCAAGAACCTCTCCTTCTTCTTTATAGATTCTACCAAAAATTTGAAGCAAATGCTCCTTATCCTTACCACTACAATATATCACTTCAGCAAATCCAGAGCGAATTTTTCTATGAGTATCTATTTTGGCGTATCCCATATCATCAAAGGGCTGTTTTCGAAGCAGCTGCTCGGCTTGTTCGACTGACATTTCTCCACATTTCACTTTTTTTAATATATCCTGTGTATCCATACTTGGAATTCTCCTTCTATTTCAATTAATAAAATATTGCTTATGTAATAATAGCTGCTACCTTCTTTCTTTTTAACTGCACATCAGTGACTTTCTTTCAGTCTACCTTCAATGATAATCTTTGTCAATTCTTTCTCTTTTCTAACTTCAATCCACTCACTCAGCTTGAAAAAACGATTACTTCAAAATTGTTGTACCTACAATTATAGGATTGATTGTAGGAGCCATCAACGTTATAATATAACCCATCAGTTAAAACATTAGTTTAGGAGTTGAACAATGAAAAAACAAGCAATGATTAAAAAATCCTTTCAAGCCGCATTTCCTTATACGATACCAATTTTTGCAGGTTTTTGGTTTTTAGGACTTACCTATGGTATTTATATGAATGTTTCAGGCTTTCCATTTTTATATCCCATGGTTATGAGCTTTATTATTTATGGTGGCTCTTTAGAATTTGTTGCTGTAAGCCTTTTGCTTGGCGCATTTAATCCTTTGCAGGCTTTCATCATGACACTCATGATTCAGGCACGTCATTTATTTTACGGAATAGCAATGCTTGATAAATACAAAGGTACTGGATGGAAGAAGCCTTATCTTATTTTTGGTATGTGCGATGAAAGTTTTTCGATTAATTACACAGCTACCATTCCAAAGGAGGTAGATTCTGGGTGGTTTATGTTCTTTGTGACTGTGCTCAATCATTTTTATTGGGTCTTTGGCGCAACATTAGGAGGTCTTCTTGGCTCTTTCATTCGCTTTAATACGGAGGGTCTTGAATTCGTTATGACTGCTATGTTTGTCGTAATTTTTCTAGAACAATGGCTAAAAGAGGATAAGCATCACTCTGCTTTTATTGGGATTGTTTCATCAATTTTATGCCTTATCCTATGGGGACCTGATCATTTCATGATTCCTACCATGCTACTGATTCTTTTCTTACTTACATTACTAAGAAAACCCTTAGAACAAACAGGAGGTTTATCGACATCATGAGTTTAGCTGAACAAATTATTATAATTAGCATTTGTGTATTAGGAACTATACTTACAAGATTTTTACCCTTTTTGATATTTTCATCCAAAAAGCCAACTCCTGCTTATGTACAATACTTAGGTAAAGCACTACCTTCTGCCATTTTTGGAATGTTGGTTATTTATTGTCTAAAAGATATTCGTATTTTCAAGGGTAGTCATGGGATACCAGAATTGTTATCTATTATTTTCGTATGTATCTTACACCTTTGGAAGCGCCAAATGCTTGTTTCAATAGCTGGCGGAACCATTCTTTACATGCTGTTGATTCAATTTGTATTTTAAAAGTACAATTTACAAGCCTTACATAGAAATTTTGTTCATATTAAAACACCCATTTCTATCCCTGTGTAACTATCACTGGATTAAATGGGTGTTTTATTCATTCTATAAATAACCTTATTGGTTCTTTACTTCTAAGCGTATTAATTTCTCTATTATTTCATCACAAATCTGCTCAACAGTTTTTTGGTCTGTGGCTACAATAATATCTGCTGCCGCTAGATACTTATCCTGTCTTTTCTCCATGAGCTGTGCAATAAATTCTGTGTTCATATTGTCATTTAGGATAGGTCTTTCTTTGCTATCTTTTACTCTTTCATATATCGTTTGTGGGGTAGCTGTAAGTAAAACAATACGTCCTTGCTTTTTCATATTCCACACATTTTCTTCGCGAAGAACAATTCCTCCTCCGCAAGAAACAATTAAATTATTTCTTTTTTGTAAATCAATTAAAATACTACTTTCACAATCACGAAAATATTTTTCTCCTTTTTCTTCAAATATCTGTGGAATTTTCTTTCCTTCTTTTTTCACGATAAGCGAATCCGTATCTACTTCCTCCATATTCAATTGCTTACTTAAATAAGAAGAAACTGTACTTTTACCTGCTCCCATAAAACCTATTAGCATTATATGAAACGTTATCAAATCTTTGACTCTTCGTCCTTCCTTTTCCATATCTGCAAAGATGTCTCGTGCTTCTTTCTCCATTGGGGCCTCCTTATACTCTTACCAGATAAAAATTATGACTCTACTGGTGTTGTATCAATTCATTAAAGCTTTAACGCATTACCATAGAATAATAACATATCCTATCACTTCCATCAAGCTTTTGATGAATCGATCATTCCTTCATGCCTTGATTTAAAATATGTAACACTTCCTCTAATTGCTTAGCTGGTATTTGCCCTGGAGCAGATGCTTTTTGTGCAGAAGCAAAGGTAACGGATGAGCCAAACACTTGACCAGATAACCGACTGATGACGCCTAAATCAGCCATTGACATAGTAATAATAGGTCTATCTGCATGCTTTTCTGACATTTCTAGTGTCGCCTCAAGTAGTACAAGTACATCCATCTTGGAGTTTGGCATTACAGCGATTTTTGCAATATCTGCTCCAATTTCTTGCATCTTTAAAAGTCTACTAACAATCTCTTCTTTTGGAGGAGTCTTTTTAAAATCATGATTCGATGCAATTACTTTCACTCCATTTTCATGTGCTTTGTTTATGATTTCTTGAACAATATTATCCCCTGTAAATATCTCAACATCAATGAAATCAATTAATTGTGTATTAATGATTGATTTTAATAAGTCAATATACGCTTTGGTCTCGAATTCTTTAACTCCACCTTCTTTAATGGTACGAAATGTAAAAAGCAGAGGAATACTGGTTAAAACACGATTCAACTCCTTTAATACATCTATAACCTGTTCAAAGTCTTCTACGTGTTCAAACCAATCTACACGCCATTCCACAATATCAACTGGAAACATCAAAAGGTTTTTCGCCTCCTTTATGATATCTTCCTTTGCTGTTGCTACGATTGGGATACATATTTTAGGAATCCCTGCTCCAATCACTACATTTTTCACAGTCACTGTATTCATCACAATCTCCTTATTACTCCTATGAAGTCATTCATTTATTGATTCTTTCGAATCCAAGATATCTGGTTCCTTGAAAAGTAAGTTTACCAAAATCTTTTTCCACTAACAACCCATATTCTTTTCCATTTACCTGAAATTCTATCCTATCACCACTTTCGACCTGAAAGGTAGCGTAATAGTTGCTATATGTGGAAGACATCAACTGATCATCTGTTGATTGATGTCTATGTATTTCATCTCTTTTTGTAACTAATGTGGCTTCTACTGTTAAAACTGGGCTATCATTATTGGCTTTCCATTGTAAAGCCCCTTGCACTAATCTAAATGCTATTAACCCAAAAACAAGAACAAAACCTATTACAATGATAATCGGTATAATTGTAAAGAGACTATCTTCTATCCCACCATAATAAAATGTTTCCATATATACCCCCTTATAAAGTACTTATCTTTTTCCCAATAAATTTAATCTATATGAATGAGTATAGCATATAGCAATATGTATTATATTACAAATTTCTAACACTTTATTTATTTTTTGATAGCAGAAACAACTAACGATATAAAAAAGAGTTTTTATCCCTTTATTGATAAAAACTCTTCTCCTCTTATCTTTCTTCTCTAAAATACGCTTTTCCTAAACTTGATGGTGGCTGACTTTCATGTTTATTCCTCTTGCTTGAAATGATAAGAACTACAATTGTAACAAGATAAGGAAGCATCTTACATAATTCCTGCGTTGCTCTTGTCAGTCCTGGTAAGTAAATATACAAAATATATAATCCACCAAATAAGAAAGAGCCCCAAATTGCATTATTGGGATTCCATAATGCTAAAATTACCAAAGCAATCGCAAGCCATCCTCTATCACCAAATCCATTGTTTGACCAAGTTCCACCGTAATATTCCATAACAAAGTATAGTCCACCAAGTCCAGCTATTGCTGCCCCCATTACTGTTGCACTATATTTATATCTAGTTACATTGATACCTGCCGCATCAGCTGTTGCAGGGTCTTCCCCTACTGCACGAAGGTTTAATCCCTTTCTAGTGTGTTTTAGAAAGTACGTCATTGATAAAGAAATGATAATTGCAAGGTAAGTTAAAAAACCATATGAAAATAATAAATCTCCTATAATTGGTATCTTATTTAGCACTGGAACCGATGCTCGAAATGCTGCTGCTGTTGTCTTTACCGATATCTGTCCGACACCACCTGCAAGCTTTGAAATAGAACCTCCAAAAAAGTTACCAAATCCAACTCCAAACGTTGTTAATGCAAGACCAACTACATTTTGATTGGCTCTTAATGTAATGGTTAAAAAACTATAAATAAATCCTCCTAAGGCTGAAACAATGAAAGTCATTAAAAAGGAAATAAAAAGCCCTATAAGTGGAATTGGATTTGCTACATTTTTTTCATAAAAAAATGCTCCCATTAATCCACTAATACCCCCCATGTACATAATTCCAGGGATTCCAAGATTCAAATTACCAGATTTTTCAGTCACAATTTCACCTGTGGCACCAAATAAAATTGCAATTCCTTGTCCAATGGCCTTTTGTATAAATGTAAGTAATAAATCCATTTATTTACCCTCCTTGCTTTTTTTGCGAAGTTCAACCTGATAATTTATAAAGAATTCACAACCGATTAAAAAGAAAATAATAATTCCTGTAATAATGTCAGAGGCATTTTCATTTAACCCAAACTGAGTCGCAATTTGAACGGAACCTTGTTGCATAAATATTAATAATGCCGATACAAGTATCATTGCAATTGGATTAAATTTGGCCATCCAAGCTACAATGATTGCAGTAAATCCTCTTCCGCCTGCTGTACTTGTAGATATTGTATGACTAGCACCACTTACAATTAAGCTGCCTGCAAAGCCACATATAGCACCTGAAACCATCATCGTTCTTAAAATAACTTTTTTTACATTAATACCTGCATATTCTGCTGTAAATTCACTTTCACCAACAACAGAAATTTCATATCCATGCTTACTATATTTCATATAAATCGCAATCGCAGTTGTTAGTAATAGGACTAATACTACATTTAGACCATATACATTTCCAAAAAGGCTTGGAAACCATCCTGCCTTGGTAGCAGAATTGATAATACCAACCGTATTGGAGCCAGTTGGATTTTCCCAAAACACAATACAAAAGGTAACAATTTGCATCGCTACATAATTTAGCATTAAGGTAAATAGCGTTTCATTCGTATTAAAGTATGCTTTAAAGAAAGCTGGAATTATACCCCATATTAATCCTGCAATTGAACTTACAATGATAATAACGATAAGTAAAATACCGCTTGGTAACTTATCTGAAAAGTAAATCATAAAGGCCGCAGCTGCAGTTCCTCCCATTAGAATCTGTCCTTCCGCCCCTATGTTCCAAAACTTCATTTTGAATGCAGGTGTCAAGCCAACTGCTATACACAGCATAGCTAAAATCTCTCTAATTGTAACCCATAATCTACGTTTGCTTCCTACTGCACCGTCAATCATCCCTAGATATACTTCAATTGGATTTTGCTTTGTTATGGCTACAATAACAAGAGCCGCAACAATAAGAGCCAGTATTACAGCAATCATTCGAATGAACCATGCTTTTACAGTAGTGATGCTATCTCTTTTTACCATGCGTATAAACGGTTCTTTATTTAATAACACAATGTCTTTACTCATCCTTGTGCTTCTCCTCTCCTGTACCTGTCATCAACAATCCAAGTTCTTCTTTATTTGTAGAACGCGCATCAACAACACCAGTAATTTTTCCACTATTTAATACAAGGATACGATCGCAAAGTTCTAACAAGACATCAAGATCTTCAATTACGCAAATAACAGCATGTCCTTTTTTCTTCTCCTCATTAAGAAGATTATAAATTGTATAGGAAGAATTAATATCCAACCCTCGCACTGGATATGCTACCATTAAAACAGTTGGATTAAGTGCAATCTCTCTACCTACTAAAACCTTTTGGACATTTCCACCTGATAATCTGCGAACTGGCGTTTCTAATTTTGGAGTAACAACCTTTAACTGCTCTACAATCTTTGATGCTAGCTTTCTAGGTTTCTTACGATCTACTAAAAAGCTTCTTCCATCTTTATAGCTTCGTATCATCATATTATCGGTCAAATCCATAGAACCTACCAGTCCCATTCCAAGTCGGTCTTCTGGTACAAATGCTAATCTAACACCTTTTTCTTTGATTACATCTGCGCTTAATTTAGTTAAATCTTCTATCGTCTCCTCTGGTGTATGATAAAAGATTTGTCCACTTTCTAATTTTTGTAATCCAGCAATGGATTCCAAAAGTTCTTTTTGTCCACTTCCTGAAATACCCGCAACCCCAAGTATTTCTCCACTATATGCTATGAAGGAGGCATCTGTTAAAACAGGCAATCCCTCTTTATTTCTACAATTAATGTTACAAACTTCAATTCGTTTTTTCTGATTGGTAGGCTTAGTTCTCTTAATGTCCAAACTCACCTTTTCTCCTACCATCATTTCTGTCAAAGATTCCACTGTTGCATCTTTTGTTTCAACAGTATTAATGTATGTTCCTTTTCTTAGCACACTGATTCTATCTGATAACTCCAACACCTCATTTAATTTGTGAGTAATAATAATGATGGATTTTCCATCTTCTTTCATATTTTTTAATACTTGAAATAATTTTGTTGTCTCATGTGGTGTCAACACCGCTGTCGGTTCATCTAAAATTAAAATATCGGCACCTCGATACAATACTTTTATAATTTCAACCGTTTGTTTTTGTGATACTGACATATCATATATTTTTTGCATTGGATTTAAATCAAATCCATATTTTCTAGTTAATGCATTGATTTCCTCGACTACCTGAGGCATTTTAATCTTCTTTTCTCCTGGAAGTCCTAATATGATATTTTCTGCTGCTGTTAAAATATTGATTAACTTAAAATGTTGATGAATCATACCGATTCCCAACGAAAAAGAATCTTTTGGAGAGCGAATCGTAACTGCGTTTCCATTTATGCGTATCTCTCCTTCGTCAGGAAAGTAAATACCAGATAACATATTCATAAGCGTAGTTTTACCACTCCCATTCTCACCAAGAATAGAAAGTATTTCACCCTTTTTTAACGTAAGACTTACATTGTCATTTGCAGTAACCTCACCAAATCGCTTCGTTACATGCTTTAATTCAATTGCGTTGACCTGTTCCACAAAAAATCCTCCTATAAAATAGGCGGAACTGTACAATACAGTTCCGCAATATTCGTTGTATCTCGAAACTACTCTGTTAATTCAGTAATACCATCAATTCTTAAATCAAATGATGGGGAAGAAGCAAGTTCAGATTCATGGAAATATCCATCTGATACATAATCAGCATATTTTGCATAATCTCCACCTTCTGCAATTAAGTCTTCAAGTGACTTGCCACCTATTGTGAATGTAGTAGTATCAAATACATGTAAGCTTCCATCTTTAATCGCTGCTTCTACTTGTGCAACTTTCTCTGCACTACCAGCTGCAACCACTTTTTCATTTAAAGCGGTAATGCCAACTGCACCTTCCGCAAAGCCTTGACACCAATTAACATCCATTTTTGTACCATCTATTACACTCTTAACCGCATAGGTATAGTAAGGTGCCCAGTTATTATATGCTGAGGTTAATGCACTATCAGGAGCTACTGAAGTCATATCCACATTATAACCAACATTTGGTACTCCAGCTTGTTCACACGCAGATGGTGCACCCGTTGTATCTGCATGCTGGCTGATTAATTTTGCTCCATTTGCGATTAACTGAGAAGCAACTTCTGCCTCACCTGACATATCAGCCCAACTATTTGTATATTGCACTTCCATTGTAGCGGTAGGACAAACACTTTTTGCTCCTAAATAAAAGGAGGTATAACCTGAAACTACTTCCGCATATGGAAATGCACCAACATAACCTATTTTTGCTTGTTCTGCTGTAATTGTCCCATTTTCAATCAGCTCATTTAGCTTTAAACCAGCAACCACACCTGTTACAAATCTAGCTTCATAAATAGAGGTAAAATAGTTATGCATATTGGAAAGCCCTGAAGATGCTGCCTGATATCCTGTCGCATGAGCAAACTGCACCTCTGGAAATTCTTCTGCTGCCTGCATCATATAGCTTTCCTGTCCAAAGCTATTCGCAAATATGATATTACAACCTTGATCTGCAAGATCAACTGCGGCATCATATGCCGACTCATCCTCTGGAATATTTGTTTTTTCAATCACTTGTTCATCTGTTAGGCCAAGTGCTGTCTTCATTTCTTGGATTCCCTTCATATGAGATTCCGTATAACCTTCATTTTCATCACCTATGTACATGATACCTACTTTAATTGCACTAGCATCATCTTGTGTATCACCAGATGCTGATTCGCTAGACTGTGTTTGTATCGTGTCACTTGATGATTCTTTTGTTGCAGATGATCCGCAACCTGCAATTAAAGTTGCAGTCAATGCTAACGACACTATCAAACTAAGTGTTCTTTTTTTCATAATGTTCTCCTCCTAAAATGCTTTGTCTTATATAACAAATGCGATATGCAGTTTGTT
Source organism: Candidatus Galacturonatibacter soehngenii (assembly GCF_008830185.1). Classification (GTDB taxonomy): domain Bacteria; phylum Bacillota; class Clostridia; order Lachnospirales; family Lachnospiraceae; genus Lachnotalea; species Lachnotalea soehngenii. The sequence continues at coordinate 263,739 of NZ_WAGX01000003.1, read as the reverse complement.
CCTTGTCATATGTATTTATCTTAATACTTTTTAACTTATTTATTTTACAAGTTATACTAATAAATTTCAACTTATTTATATGTATTTTTAATAATAAGTAAGTAGTAATTTTACTTATAAATCAATTTCTTTTACACAGCCTATAACACTTGTAATAGGGACAATAGAACTTTTCTATTATACAAAAAAAGGCTGTGTGTAACGATACACACAGCCTGTAATACTGTTTTTTATTCCTTTAAATCAATCTTTGCAAATACATCTGCAAATGGGGTATTAAATGCTCCTTGCTCCTCTTTCTTAGACTTTTGCATATATTTTGCAATCTCTTTTTTACTAACACCAGCGCCCTCCTTCTTACGTCTTTCTTGAAAAGAAGTAAGCTTTTCCTTATGCCCGCAGCTACACACAAATGTTTGCTTTTCCCCTTTTCCTATTAACTCCATTTTTTTATGGCACACTGGACATCTGGCGTTACTAGTTCTTGCAATCGTCTCTCGATATCCACATTCTCTATCTTGACAAACGAGCATTTTGCTATTTTTACCATTTACTGCAAGTAAGTTTTTTCCACAGTTTGGACATTTTTTATTCGTTAAATTATCATGTCTGAATTTACTATCTGATCCCTTTATCTGAGCAACTATCTCTTTAGTATAATCAGTCATTTCATTCATCAAATCCTGTTTTGCTAACTTTCCTTTGGCAATCTCACCTAATTTCATCTCTAGTTCAGCCGTTAGCTCAGGTTTTCGAAGATCTTCTGGTACTAATTCAAGTAGTTGCTTTCCTTTTGAAGTAATAAAAATATCCTTTCCTTTCTTTTCCATTAAAAAAGAATGAAACAATTTTTCAATAATATCTGCACGAGTCGCAACCGTACCAAGGCCTCCTGTTTCTCCAAGAGTCTTAACAAGATCTTTTTTCTTTTCCTCTAAAAATCCAATCGGATTTTCCATAGCCGATAATAATGATGCTTCATTAAAAGGAGCCGGTGGCTTTGTTTTTCCTTCTGTCAAAGAAAATACAATGCCTTTTATCACATCATCTTTGACCATAACAGGCAATGTCTCGTTTTCATTTTCATTACCCGTTTCATAGACTGCTTTATATCCTAAGGTATTTGTTCTTTTTCCTTTTATCACAAACTCTTCTTTTTCCACTTCCACTTTAATGCTTATTTCTTCATATTCATATGGAGGATATAGCACTGCCAAAAAGCGTCTAACTACCATATCATATATTTTGCGTTCATCTGTACTCATATTTTCCAGATTCACATATTGCTCAGTTGGAATAATTGCATGATGATCCGTTACCTTTTTATTGTCTACAAAAGAGGAGTTTGCTTGAATTGTTTTTTTACTTAGAGGCGCAGCAAGCTTTTTGTATGGTCCGATACTAATTGCATCTAAGCGTTCCTTTAAAGTGGATACAATATCGGTGGTCAAATATCTAGAATCCGTTCTCGGGTACGTTAATACCTTATGATTTTCATACAATCTTTGCATTATATTTAGTGTTTCTTTTGCTGAAAAATCATACCGTAAATTTGCCTCACGTTGTAGCTCGGTTAAATCATATAAGCCTGGTGCAAACAACTTCTTTACTTGTGACTTTATATCAATTACAACAGCTTCTTTTCCTTTTAACTTGTTGATAATTTCTTCCGCCCTTGCCTTATCTGCTATGGTATTTCCTTTACTTTTCTTATCCCTCCAGTTTAATGTAATTCCATTTACCTTACCAACAATCCCATAATAGGTAACTGGCTTAAATTTTTTGATTTCTTCCTCTCTCTTTGCTATCATTGCAAGGGTTGGAGTTTGTACCCGACCACAAGTTAGACTTGCATTGTATTTACAAGTAAGTGCCCTGGTCGCATTCATTCCTACAATCCAATCTGCTTCTGCTCTTGCAACAGCCGCCTGATATAAATTTTCATATTCTGAACCATTTTTTAATTTAGAAAACCCTTCTTTGATTGCCTTATCTGTAACAGAAGAAATCCAGAGTCTTTTTACAGGTTTTTTATTGTTTGCCTTTTCAAGTATCCAACGAGCCACCAGTTCTCCTTCTCGCCCTGCGTCTGTGGCAATGATAACTTGTCCTACATCTTTTCGATGTATCTGTGATTTTACGACATGATACTGCTTGCTTGTTTGCTTAATCACAACCAATTCAAATTTTTCTGGCAGCATAGGAAGATGCTCTAGATTCCATTCTTTTAGTTTTTTATCATACTCTTGTGGATCTGCCAGTGTTACCAAATGCCCAAGTCCCCAGGTCACAATATATTTTTCTCCCTCTAGTATTCCATTGCCTTTTTTATTACAGTGAAGTACCTTTGCAATATCTCGTCCTACCGAAGGTTTCTCTGCTATCACTAATGCTTTCATTTATTTCTCCTATCTATCTCTTTCATATAATTCATTCTTACATGGCTTAATATCTATTATTTCATTCAGCTACAATCATTTCATTTCGTGCATTATCATACCAAAAAATAACGTAGAAAGCAAATTATCACTAAAAAGTGGTGTGTTATCAAGAAATAACACACCACTTTTTTAATTAACTCTTTGTAATTCCATATCATAAATCATCTTCGTAGGTCTATCATGCAATACCCATAACACAACATCAAATGCTTTTGGGTTCTTGTTCAGATAATCTGTAACAGTTTTTACTGCTACTTTAGCAGCTTCTTGTACTGGATATCCATAAGCTCCTGTTGATATAGAAGGAAATGCAATTGATCTAATTTTATTTTCTTTTGCTAAATCCAATGATTTTATGTAGCAGGACGCAAGCAATTTTGCTTCCTCCCTATCGCCACCATTCCATACTGGACCTACCGTATGAATAATATTTTTGCAAGGAAGGTTATAAGCTTTCGTAATTTTTGCCTCTCCTGTCTTTAAACCTCCTAAAGTCTTGCATTCTTCCAACAATCTAGGCCCCGCAGCCTCGTGGATAGCTCCATCAACCCCATCGCCGCCAAGCAAGCTTTGATTGGCCGCATTCACAATTGCAGATACGGTATCCATCTTTGTTATGTCTCCTAATATTGTTGCAATCATAATTTCACATCCTTCAACTATATATTGTTATATTTTATATTCTAACACAATATATTGTGGTTTGCACTTCTTTTTTGCAAAACTCTAAAACAACTCATTTATATGATTGGTTCTTCTATTTTTTCTTCTATTTTTTCTCCTATCTTTTCACCCATTTTCACTACTGTTTCTATGTCATTCAAAGAATTGTATAAAATATCAGTATCAATTTTTACTTTACCCTTCTCTAAACAAACAATGATAGTGGATCCTCCAAATTCAAATCTACCTTTTTCTTCACCACGATTCACTTTTGCTTCTTCATGGTAATTAGCGATCTTTCCTACAAGCAATGCTCCTACTTCCATTATCAATATATTTCCATAGTTCTCACTTTTTAAAATTGAAAATTCTCTTGTATTTTCTTTATAAATAGGAAATATCTTACCTGCTAACGGATTAACCGTATGAAAAACACCTGGTATATGCCAATTTTTTGTTTTAATTCCGTTATCAATATAGCAGTAGCGATGGTAGTCATCTACCGTAAGACGAAATAATAATAAAATTCCATCTTCATATCTTTTAGCAAGCTTTTTACTTCTAAACAAGCTCTCTATGGTATAGATAGAATCTTTTATTGTAAATTGTGAGTCCTGGTTTATTGGGAATACACTTAGCTTAGCATCACAAGGTGATATGAAATGGTTGAATTGCTTATCGATAATTCGTTTTTCTTTCATTATCTTTCGAATAAAAAAATCATTAAAGGAGGTGTATTTTCTTTTCTCATACTCTTCTACATTAATATGGTTCTTTCTTACAAAATAAGGAATTATTACTCTTGTGACAGGTAGATTCAAAATAAAACCTATCCCCCGTGATATTTCTGGTCTCACTAGTACCATAAGTATCATTCTTCCTATTTTCGTTTGATATAAAAAGGACAGTACCTTATTTTGTGTTTCATTTTGTTTTACTATAGAACCTTTTCGATCAATACATTTCATTTATCTTTTCCTCTAATCTAATATCTTTTCAATTAATGGTTCCTCGTGTTCAATAGTATGTGTAATTGGATATTTGGAAAAAAACAATATCATAGCAACGGAGCATGCTACAAGAATCACCCAAAAACACAATTGCTTATTCGAAGGTTTCTTTAATCTAAAATTAGTGATAAACAAAGTTCCAACACAAAAAAGAGTTCCTACCAAAATCCATTTAAATATATTCTCTGCCAATATAAAATTAAATAAAAATATCAAAGGTAATATAATTGTAATTGATGTAATCGGAAGGCCATAGTAGAATTTATTCGCATTATCTTCTTGCACTTGGCGGCTTGTTTCAAGAACATTAAAAAATCCCAGTCTAATTACAGAGCATACGCTGTAATATGCTATCGCCACTTCTCCTATTACTCCTTTTACTCCAAGCACATAACAAAGTATAACAGGAAATGCACCAAAGCAAATGACATCACAAAGGGAATCAATCTGTACACCAAATAACTTTTCATCATAGGTTCTATCTTTTTTTGTCCTTGCAATCTTTCCATCAAACATATCACATAATCCTGAAATAGCAAGACATGCAATTGCTGTCCTAAAGCGTCCTTCAATAGCTTGTGTCATTCCAAATACAGATACTGCAAGACTAATATATGTAAGTACTACTGTGTAATCATAAAATCCTATCATCATTCTTATTTCCTTTCGTATTTCCCTTTCTACCAATTACAATATGTGCAATAATTGTGAATAATGCACACAAGATTAGCTCAGCATAAAAACTTAAACCTCTACTAACTACCATGGCAGGTAATGTAATATTCCCAAGCATTGGTGTAAAAATCATAAGAAATAACTTTTCGCTAATTCCCATTCCTCCTGGAAGAGGAAGCATATCAACTGCAACTGCAATCATCCCCTGCAGTAAAACTATAGTAATCCAACTTTCCCCCTTAAGACCAAACGAGCGATAAGTCAAATACGTAATATAAAAAAATAGCAATCTTTGAAAAACTGTTATAAGAAATACATTAAAAATAACTAGCGTATGTGTTTTAAAAAAAATTGCAACCTCTTGGTATTGTTGCATCGCTCCCTCAATGCGTTCCAAATATCCACTCGGATGTTTTATCAATTTAATTTTGTTTAATACTTTTATAGTACTAATTAATATATTTTTAGCAATTGATGGATGAAACACAAGAAGAATCATAAATCCCACACAAAAAACATTTAGTAAAAGACCCAAATAGCAAATTCCTTTTACTGGGGTAAGATAAATCATAACTTCTGCAGGCTGAATTATGAAAACTATAATTCCTAAAACAATTAATACCATTTTATAGGTAATTGTAATTACCATAAGTATTAACGTTGCTACTGGTATTGGTATGTTATCCTTTTTCATATAATATATCTGAGCTGGTTGCCCCCCTGTTGCTGAAGGTGTAATACAACTAAAGAAGAAGCCAACAAACGAATATAAAAAACAATGTGTAAGATTTACTTTTTGCTGAATGGAGTGCATCATATAAAATATAAGAACGGATTCACTTCCAACAAAAATAATGATACAAAAGACAGCTCCAATCCAATATCTCAAATCTGTTTTTTGAATATAATATATAAGACTACTCATATCTTTACCCTGGAATATATAATGAGTTGTTATAACAAATACTGCTATTAGAAATATTGCATTGAACATATTTTTCTTTTTACTCATTATATGTTACCCCAAATATTTTTTGATTAAGACATTCGAAAATTCTCTCTGTTATTCGATAAACCTTTGTATGATTCATAATGTAAAAACAAAACTCCGCTATTATGATTCCTCCTGCTATATCTATAACTCCATGTTGTTTTACAAATTGAGTAGAAGCAAATACCATCATAGCAAAAATAGCAGAAAAAACCTTATATCCAAATGGAACCTTTTTACTATTGCGAATTCCTATAAAACAAAACCAACTAACAAGACAGTGAATGGATGGAAATAAATTCGTTGGAGAATCCATTTGATAAACAAAAAGAACTAATTTACTAAACAAATCACTTCCAATTACCTCAGGACGAATATTTGTAGTTGGATATGACACAAAAAATAATGCACATACAAGTCTAGACATTATATCTGCACTCACAAAACGATACCACAGCTCTTTTCCTTCCTGTGATATCAAAATATAATTTATAAGCCAAAAAACATAACATATTATGTATATAACCACCCATTCTTTTACAAAAGGGATTTTGCTATCAATCCAAATTGAAACATCATAATGAACGGCATCCCTCATCGCCTTTTGTGTTCCCCAATACACCGCACTATTTACTAAAAAACATGTAATAAGAGAGAAAATACTATATTTAGGTATCCATTTCTCCAAATACTTTCGATACCATAGTCCTAATTTCATTTTTATCTGCATAATCATTAATATCCTATCTAATTATATTCATGAAAGTATACCATAAATATAGATATTATGTTTTTACATATTTCTCAATCTTTTCTTACATTTTATTAACAATTTACTCTTATTCTAGCAAAAATCCTCATTATAACTCCACATAACACCATAAAAGGTCTATACAAGCATTAAAAACAAACTAATCAATACAAGACTAATCAAAATGCACAATGAATTAATCGTACTTGACATACCTACATCTCCTCCAACTTTTTCGGTATAGGCTGTGCTAATTGCAGATACTGGGCTAAGTACTACCATAGCCATAGCTTTTCTAATTTCTAGCTCGAATGGGAGAAGAAAGTACAACAATAACGCAAAAATCAATGAAACAATATATCTAGTTGCAATGATTTTGCTACTTTGTATGATTTGTTCTCTTTTTAGATTCAATTGAAAGCCAATCCCTATCATAAACATAGCCATAAATGCATTCGCATTTCCAACAATTTCAGCCAAACCTACTACAGCCTTTGGTAACTCCAAATGAAGAAGTCCTAGCAAAACTAAAATTAGATAGCATACAAATGGTGGAGAATGTAACAGTTTATTGATTAAAAACAAAATCTTATTATCTTTTTTGTTTTCTAATGAAGATGCAACTGCATAAGTTCCTCCAGTCGCCATAATGGAATTACCTGCGTCAAAAAGACATATTACAACAATCCCTAACGATCCTAGAAATACTTGTGCAAATGGAATTGTAAAGCAACCTATGTTATACCCCGCTATATTTAACATATGAAACGCTTTTTCAAGATTGCTTCGTCGAAACGAAATGATATAACCTAAACATGCAAGAAATGCTGAGCATAAAAATCCAATCAATACTATAATAATTAATCTTTTGCTCATTTCTATATTGGAAAAGTTAACGATTATGGCACAAGGTAGAGTTAAATACAGTACAATCTTTGAAATAACTGTAAAATCTTCTTTTTTGAATATACCTGCCGTTTTTAATCCATATCCAATACAAATGATTAAAATAAATTGAATTGCTTTTACTAAAACGCTTATCATAATTACTCCTGTTGTTCTATTATTTTATCTATAACATCCTTGTAATCTCCGCAATACTCCTCATAAACACCCTTCACAGCATTTCGAAATTTTTCTTTCTCCTTATCAGAAAGCGTAATTACCTCCCCACCATTCTTCATTACTATCTCTTGAGATTGCCTCTCTCGCTCTCCCCATAATTTTCTTTCATAAAGTGCTGATTCTTTTGCACATACTCTAATAATTTCTTGATCTTCTTTGGATAATTTATCCCATGTCGATTTGCCACATATCTGAACCTCTGGTACTCTGGTATGTTCATCAACGGTAAAATACTTTGCTACTTCGTAGTGACTCTTAATCTCATATGAAGGCCAATTATTCTCAGCCCCATCAATTAAATCCCTTTCAAATGCAGAGTATACGCCCTCGTATACTATCGGTACGGCTACAGCACCAAGTGCTTCAACCATATCTATCATTAAATCTGACTCCTGAACGCGAATCCTTAAACCATTCATATCTTCTAGGGTGTAAACGGGCTGTTTAGTATAAAAACTACGTGCTCCTGCATCATACCAAGACAACGCTACTAATTGTGTTTCATCAAAAGAACTTAAGAAATCATTTCCTATCTCTCCTTCTAATACCTCCCACATATGTCTTGAGTCACGATAAAGATAAGGCATTTGTAACACATTTAACTTTGGAATTGTTTCTGATAGCGTAGATAAAGAAACTCTTGCAAAATCTATTCCTCCAAACTGCAACTGCTTTACAACTGCTTTTTCATCTCCTAAATATCCTTCCGCTTGAATAATAATTTTTATTCTTCCATTTGTTCTTTCTTCAACTAACTGCGCAAATTTGTATCCTCCCAGTGTTGTTGGATAATTTTCTGGTTGATTTTCTGCATAAGTAAAAACATATTCAGGCTCCACTATAATATTCTCTTTTTTATTATATTGGTAAAATATAACAAATAAAATCACTCCAATTATTATAATACATAATAATTTCTTTTTCATCTCTTCACCCTACATTATTATTCCACTTTTCATCATTATTTGCGGCTATGGTATTTTTTCCTAAAATTATTATCCTGTATTCACTTGGCGTTACACCCACCAATTTTTTAAATACTTTTGCAAAATAATTAGAATCTTTATATCCAACTTTATCACTAATATCTTTGACATTAATCGTTACATCACTCAAAAGCTGTTTTGCTTTTTCAATTCTATATTCCATCAAATAAGTTGTAAAGCTTTTCTGGAATCCTTGCTTAAATAATTTACAAAAGTAAGCATTCGAATAATTCATTGCTTCTGCAACATCTTGCATAGATATCTCTTCGATATAATGCATTCGAATATATCGCAATATTTCTTCGCGAACAACATTAATACGTACTTGTTCTGGATTCTCACTACTTCCTATTGATAACTCACTTGTCGCTAGTGCTTCTCTTGTCTGACGCTCTTGCCTTTCCTCTATCACTTTAAGAGCTTCTTTAACCGTAGAAACAATCTCTTTTTCTGAACCAGGCTTTAGCAAATAATTTAACGCTTTAACTGTTATCGCTTTTTTTGCATACCCAAATTCATCATAAGCGGTTAAAAAGATGATATTACACCCCTTATCTTTCTTTCTTATTTTTTCTGCTGCTTCTAAGCCAGTGATTCCTGGCATTTCAATATCTAAAAAAACAATATCAAAGTGCGTTTGCTCAAATAACTCTATTGCTTCTCTCCCATTGACAGCTTGTACGATTTCAAATAAATTTTTAAAATTGTTCTTAATCGTCTTACAAATAACCATTCTTTCAATTGGTTCATCATCTGCGACCAACATGCGATACATAATCATACCTCCTGATTCATGTATGGAATTATTACTTTAATAACTGTACCTTTATTCTTTGTGCTATATAATAAGACGTCTCCTTCTTGATACATACGATTTATTCTTTTGTAAATATTTCCAAGTCCTATCCCTATTTTACCTGCACTACCTTCTCTTACAGCACCTCGTAACTGATACAATTTATCTCTCGACATTCCAATACCTGTATCTGCTATTGTAATAATTATATTTTGCGCTCTCTTTTTAATGTCAATGTATATCTTACCACCTTCTTCTTTTTTAGAAATGCCATGAATGATTGCATTTTCAATTAAAGGTTGGAAACAAAACGAAGGAACCATTACAAATTCCTTGTCAACTTTGCATCGAATATCATACTCTAGACGACTTCCAAAGCGCATTTGTTGCAAATACAAGTAATTTTTCACTACATAAAGCTCTTGTGAAAGGAATACTTCACTTTGGGGTGTCTTTAAGTTATATCGAAAAATAGAACTTAAAGCTTTAATCATCTTTTCAGTCGTATCCGCATCTTCAAGATTTGCCATCCCTGCAATTACATTTAAAGTATTAAATAAAAAATGGGGATTGATTTGACTTTTCAGTAATTCTAGATTAGCAGTCTCTAAATTTTTTTCTGCCTCCATTTTTTCTAATTCCTCTTGGTGCAGTAAATCAATCATATTTCTTCTTTCTTCCATAGTGGTAATGTATTGACCTGTAGCAAATTTCATCTTATTGAACGCATTCACTAACTCACCAATTTCATCCTGATTATCAACCCTTACATCCTCTATAAAAAAATTATTGGCTGCTATCTCTTTTGATACATTAACAAGTTTCATAATGGGGACAACTAAGGCCTTGTTCATAACATTAGATAAGCTAAGCATTATGCTAAATAAGAAAAATCCACTTATAATCACCACCATTGGAAGTCTTCTTAACCCTCGTACTTTTTTTAAATACGCTGTTTTTCCATCTTGCAATGTATATCGCATTAATCTTCTAGCATATTCATGCAAATATACTTGCATATCATATACTTTGTAAAGTTCTTTGATGTATGCTAAGTTTTCTTCACTCATTCCAAGTACAGCATCTCGTTTTTGAGTATAATTTTCATAGCTATTTTTAATAGACCATGTTTTTGCATACCTTTGGATATTCATAGATGAATAATCATCTGGAAGCGCGTTTATAGCCTGTTTTGTTTTTAAGATTGCCTGTTCCATCTCAAAATGATTCTCTTCACTTGGATGTTTAATATAAGCTTCAAACCACCTTTCTTCTTCCTCAATTGTATCCACTAAATCACTACATTTTGCATTATCATCCAAAATAACTTTAAAATCATTCATTGAAAAATTAACAACCCATATATCAAATATAATTGATAGTGAAATAACTAGAAATACAACTCCAGTAAATACTTCAATTTTTCTTCTGATGGATAAAGAGACCCATCTATCACTAAATTGCTTGGACCATCCATTGACTCTCATAAGTTTGTTCCCTTCGTGATACAATTTGATATGATAATTATATCAAATTTTTATGTGATAAGATAGTATGTACGCAAAAAAGCCGTGTGATAACGGCTTATTGCAAAAAAGATTAATCTTAGTGACTCATCTTTAACACTACGTAGTTATAAAATTCTTTGTGTTTATCTCCTAGAACACGGTTGCTTAAAATAAATCCATGCGTTGTTGTCGAGAAAAGAACTACCATAGTTGGTTTTTTAGACACTTTTTTTATATTTTTCCATTCTAAGTTTGATACTTCTCCTCCTGATTTCACCTGAATTCCAGAATCATCAAAATATATTTCCACTTCTTTTGCATCTGCAGCCTGTTTTTTTGCTCTAACATAAACTCCAATTGGCTGAATGATTGGAAACAAACAAATGGAAAACAGTAAAAGTAGTCTTACAAAATTGGTTGTTTCAGCCCAAATCTGATTCGTAAGCAATATCATTGCAACAGTAAAAATAGTGTTACAAACCCCTACAATAGATCCATACGTATAATATAATGACAATTGCAAAAAATCTATTGGTGTGTTTTTATAACGAAATTGATACTTCATATTTGATTAACCTAGTACAGATGGAAGCCATAAGCTTATAGCTGGAACAAACGTTATTAGTAAAAGAGTAACAATCATACATAAGTAAAATGGCAATGTTGCTTTTACCACTCGCTCCATTGGAACTTTTCCAACTGCAGATCCAATAAATAGTACTGCTCCTACAGGTGGTGTAAGCAATCCTATTCCACAGTTTAATACTAACATAATACCAAATTGTATCGGATCAATACCAATTGATGTTGCAATTGGATATAAAATTGGAGTAGCAATTAATATAATTGGAGCCATATCCATAATACAACCTAGTACAAAAAGAATTAAATTTAATAGCAACGCTAAAATAATTGGATTATCTGTCAAACCAATAATTGCGTTTGCTGCTAAATCAGGAACGTGTAAACGGGTCAAGCAATAGCCGAATATACTTGAAGTTGAAATGAGAATCAATACGATTGATAAAGTATCAACGCAATCTTCAAATACTTTCCAAACGCCTTTCCAATCAAGTCCCTTATATATAAAAATACTAACGATTAGACTATAAATAACTGCAATCGCAGCTGATTCTGTTGCTGTAAATACTCCACCTACAACGCCAAATACAACTATTAATACTGCTGCAAGAGCCCAAAAAGATACACTTAATTGTTTGAATAAGTTTTTGAAACTGAATTTTTCACCCTTTGGATAGTTTCTTTTTACTGATATAATATAAGATCCCACCATCAAACTTAATACAAGTAAAGCACCAGGTATATAACCTGCCAAAAACAAACTTCCAACTGATACTCCGCCCGCTGCTGTTGCATAGATAACCATGTTATGACTTGGTGGTACTAAAAGTCCTTCACATGAGGATGTAATGGTTACTGCTGTAGAAAAGTCATCATCGTATCCTTGATCTACCATCATTGGAATTAGTATTGTTCCTAGTGATGCGGTGTCTGCTGATGCAGAACCAGAGATTCCACCAAAAAAGTAAGAAGCAACAATGTTAACCATTGCCATTCCTCCTCGCATCCATCCAACACAAGAATCCGCCAATGCAATTAACTTCTTGGAAATACCTCCTGATCCCATTAAGCATCCCATAGTAATAAAGAATGGAACTGCCATAAGACTAAAAGAACTAATACCCTTTACCATTTGCTGACATATTGTAGTTAGAGGTAACCCCTGATACAACAAGCAGAAAAAAGAGGATAGCGCTACTGCATACGCTATAGGAAATCTTAATAATATCAAGACAAAGAAACTTCCAAGTAATATTAAAATCGCTAAACTTTCACTAGACATTATTTTACCTCCTCTATAAAAAATGATTTAACATGATTGTATATTGACTCTAATTCAAATACAAACATGGCTACACCTGCTAGCGGAACTGGAAAGTACATCCAAAAACGGGATAAAAACGGCATACTAACATAAGTTCCTTTCGCTCCAATTCCTACGGCGTACTTCCAGCCTACTACTATCATAATAATAGCAAGTAATAAAACTCCTAGATCTGCAAAAATGTCTAATACTCCTAAAACTTTTTTTGACAAATACCGATCAAATGCTGTCATACGTATATGTGCACCTCTTCTGATTGCCAACGCTGCCGAAAGAACTGCCATATAAGCCATACAAGTTAAAACGATTTCTTCACTCCAAGATGGATCAGGAATAAATGATATATATCTTCCTGCAACGGATAAACTTGTAATCAAAATATCTATAATCAAAAGTAATTTACATAAGAAAAGCACAATTTGGTATGTTATATCATAAGCAGGCTTTATCTTATCAATTTTTTTAAAAATGTCAGGCATATTTACCTCCTTAAAAGCAGGCACAAAGGATTTTAATCCCTCATGCCTTCCCTTTCTATTTAAGTAACGTTAAAATTTCTATTTCATATCAACAATTTGCTGATATAATTCTTTACTATCTGCTGTAGATGATTCAATAATTCCCTTACATGCTTCTTGCCATGGAGTAATATCTGTAACTTCAACAACGTTAACTCCTTCAGCCTTTAATTCTTCTAATACTTTTTTCTCGGCTTCTTCTGATATCTTTCTATTATATTCTGAAGCATATTTACTAGCTTCTTCTAAGATACTCTTATGCTCATCAGAAAGTTTATCCCAAGCCTTATCAGTAATAACTACCTGTACTGCACCAAGTGTATGTCCATCAAGAATTAGGTTTGGTGAAACCTCTGGAAATGCATTTGACTTATAGTTTGCTATTGGTTGCTCTGCACCATCTACTACTCCTGTTTGAAGTGCTGAATAAAGTTCTCCAAAAGAAACAACAGTTGGAGACGCTCCAAGTCCTTCTACCATTCCATTCATAATAGGATCATTTGAAACTCTAAGTTTCATACCTTTTAAATCCTCTAAACTATTAACAGGATTAACCGTAAAGAAGTGTCTAAATCCTTCTTCTGCGTAAAATAATCCTGTGATACCACTTCCATTTTCATGAGGTTCAACAAGGAACTCTTTTGCTAAATCTGAGGTTGCAAAGTTCCAAAAATGTTCACGATTTACAAATGTATAAGGAACAGATAATAGCTTTGATTTTTCTCCGCCATAGCTTGTTAATGCAAATGCTGATATACGAGCCATATCGATGGTTCCACCACCGCCAAGCATTGTATCAAGTACGTCATTTTCAGATCCAAGAACACCACTTGCTTGAAGATCTATCTTAATTTCTCCTCCTGATAGTTCTTCCACTTTTTCTTTAAAAGCTGTGTCTGTTTGTCCTACGATTGTGTCTAATGGATTTACTTCAGCAAATACAAGTGTCACCATTGCTGAATTACTTTCTCCTTTTGATTCAGTAGTTGTTTCTTCTACCTTTTCGGTTTCTTCTGCTACTGGTGTTTCTGTCTTTTCTGGGGTTTTTAACCCACAAGCAGAAAGTGATACCACCATACTTGCACACAATAGCGCTGCTAACATTTTCTTTTTCATCTTCAAATCCCTCCATAAATTTACTATATTAATAAGTTTCAAACTCATTACATTATTATTTTATCAATTAATTTGCACAATAAAAACCGTAGGATTTTAATATTTATAGTATATTTTTATTTTTTTTATTTATACCCTGTATATTTTGCCAAATTTATCTTTACTTTTGCAATTGCTACCTTTCATATGGAACAAATGGTTACTTTCAAACGCTCTCTTATGTAGTATATTTGTAAAATAGAGAATTATAAAATTTTCTTATTATACAAAAAACCGCCTTTATTAAGGCGGTTCTTAATCATTCAACAAACAGAAAATAGATAACTATATACAAAAATCCAACTCGGCATCCTCTAGGTTATAAGGCGTTACCTGATAAACATAATAATTCAGCCAGTTCGTATACAAATTATTACAATGTGCTCTCCATTGTAATGGCGGCTTTAAGGTATCATCATCCTTTGGATAATAATTTTTTGGTGTATCAATTTCTAATCCTTTCTCTTTGTCACGTCGATATTCATTATGTAGTGAAACTCTATCATATTCTGGATGTCCCATAACAAAGATTTGTTTTCCTTCTTTTGCAATTACAATGTATACTCCTGCTTCTTCTGACTCAGCAAGTATGGTTAATTCTTTATTGCTTAGGATTTCTTCTTTTGATACCGTAGTATGTCTGGAATGTGGTGCATAAAACTCATCATCAAATCCTCTTACAAGAGGTACTTTTCGATTGAGAACAGAATGCTTAAATAATCCAAACATTTTTTGCTCCAACATCTTCTTGTCAATTCCATAATGATAATACAAACCAGCTTGCGCACCCCAGCAAATATGAAAAGTAGAAGTTACATTTGTTTTTGACCACTCTAGTATCTGGGTTAATTCCTCCCAGTAATTTACCTCTTTAAAAGGTAAATGCTCAACTGGCGCTCCTGTAATAATAAGTCCGTCAAACTTTTTTCGCTTAATTTCATCAAATGTTCGATAGAATTTATTTAAATGACTGGAAGAGGTATTTTTCGATATATGACTTGATACATTAAGAAAGGTCAAATCCACTTGAAGAGGTGTATTGGATAATGCTCTCATCAGTTGTATCTCTGTATCCTGCTTTACAGGCATTAAATTTAAAATTCCTATTTCAATTGGACGAATATCCTGATGCATTGCACGGCCTTCGTCCATAACAAATATATTTTCAGTTTCTAATATTCCCTTTGCGGGCAAATCACTTTGTACCTTAATTGGCATATTATCACCTGTCTCACTTTATTAGATTTTGCTACGTTAATTCATATTACAACATATATCATATGTTGTCAATTTGTGTAATATTAATTTGGCTCACCAAACAAATGGAGGTTAAATCATTTTAAGAAACTCTTCTTCTGATATAATTTCTACCCCAAGTTCTTTTGCTTTTTTGTTTTTTGAGGAGGAAGATGTCGTATCATTATTAATAAGATAGTTTGTTTTTGATGTAACGCTGCCCGTTACTTTTCCACCCTTCTCTTCAATCAATTCTTTTAAGGCATTTCTATTTTCAAACTGTATTAGACTTCCTGTGATAACAAATACTTTGTCTTTTAATACTTGCGCTGCTTCATCTATCTCTATCTTTTCTAGGTTTAGTTCCCTTAAAACATGTCTTAGGTTGATTACATTACTTTCTTTCTCAAAGTACGATACAATACTATCGGCAATCACATCTCCAATACCTGCTATTTCCGAAAACTCTTCTCTAGAAGCATTTAATAATCGTTCTATATCATAATTAAATTCTTTGCATATCATCTTAGCATTCGATAATCCAATATTAAGTATACCTAAGCTATAAATGAGCCTTGGTAATGTAGTGTTTCTTGCCTTTTCAATACTTGCCATTAAATTATCAAACGATTTCTGTCCAAATCCTTCCATTTCAATTATCTCAGCTTGATACTGTTTCAAATGAAAGATATCTGCAAACTCTTTAATAAATCCTCTTGCTATAAATTTCTCCAAAGTTGCCTCTGATAAACCGTCGATATTAAGAGCATCCCTGCTTACGAATAAAGTAAATGCTTTGATCTTTTTTGCTTGACAATCTGGATTTTCGCAGTATAAGGCTTCTACATCGTTAATCTTTCTGATTGAGGTACTTTCACCACAAACAGGACAGGAATGAGGTATCGGACATACTCCACTTCTCGTAAGATTGTTAGCAATCTGAGGTATAATCATATTTGCTTTGTATACTTCTATGGTATCGCCTATGCCAAGTTCTAGATTTTTTAAGATACTAATGTTATGGACGCTAGCTCTACTTACACTCGTTCCCTCCAATTCAACTGCTTCAAATATTGCCACAGGATTAATTAATCCTGTTCTTGAAGGGCTCCACTCAATTTCTAATAGAGTTGTCTCTTTTATTTCATCTGCCCATTTAAAAGCGATAGAGTCCCTTGGAAACTTCGACGTAGCTCCAAGCCTTTGCCCATAAGAAATGTTATCAAACGCAATTACCAATCCATCAGAAGGAAAATCATTGCTTTTTATTTGCTCTGAGAAGTTTTCCACTGTCTTTGCCAAGTTTTCTTTCGAAACCATCTTATATTCTACTACTTCAAATCCTTGATTTTTAAGCCATTCAAATTGATTTTTTCTTGAATTATGAAAATCAATCTCATCAGCTTTTACAAGAGAGAATGCAAAAAAGTTTACGTTTCTAGATGCAGTAATCTGATTATTTAATTGTCTTACAGAACCGCTGCATAGATTTCTCGGATTTTTATATTTTGCTTCCACATCTATAATTTGACTGTTAATTTTTTCAAAATCAGAATAACGAATTACGGCTTCTCCACGAAGAACCAGTTCACCTTTGTACTTAATCTTTAATGGAAGGTTACGAAATACTTTTGCATTATTGGTTACTACCTCTCCTATTTCACCATTTCCTCTAGTAACTGCCTTTTGTAATTCGCCTTGATTGTAAGTTAGAACAATAGTTAATCCATCTAGTTTCCAAGATAATAATGCCTCTTGCTCACCCAGCCAATCGGTCAGCTCTTCTACTGATTTGGTTTTATTTAGAGAAAGCATAGATCTTTCATGGCGTTCCTTTGGGAGTTCGCTTACTATTTCATATCCCACATTAACACTCGGGCTATTACCAAGAACCACTCCTGTTTCTTCCTCCAATTTAAGTAACTCATCATACAAGGCATCATATTCATAATTACTCATAATTTCTGTTGCTTCTTGGTAATAAGCCCTATTTGCATTATTTAATATATTGATTAGTTCTTTGATACGTTTTACTTTATTTTCTTCCATTTTTTTCTCCATATGAAGTGATATTTGATGATTTTTGAATTAACTTTTCTAGCTCTTTTAATTCTTCTTGGGTGATATCTCTATATTTTCCCTGTGCTAGTTTACCAAGTTTTATATTCATTATCCTAATTCTTTCTAACTTAGTTACCTTATAGTCAAAATATTCACACATTCGTCTAATTTGTCTATTTAAACCTTGTGTTATTATAATGCGAAACGATTTCGTTCCAGTTTTTGTTATTTTACATTCTCTTGTAACAGTGTCAAGTATTGGTACTCCTTTTGCCATTCCATGTAAGAACTCTTCTGTGATTGGTTTATCGACCCAAACAAGATACTCTTTCTCATGCATATTGTGGGCTCTCATCATTTTGTTTACAATATCTCCATTGTTTGTCATTAAAATAAGCCCTTGCGAATCCTTATCTAATCTTCCAACGGGGTAAATTCTTTGAGGGTATTGAATGTAATCTACAATATTGTTCTTTTCTTTTTTCTGTGTGGTACAAACAATACCTATAGGCTTATTAAAAGCTAACAATACCATTTTTTCATTATGTAAAACTTCTTTTCCCTCAACGCATATCCTTTGTGTACCATCTACTTTTGTACCCATCACTGCCAATACTCCATCAACAGTAATCTTTCCTGCCTCTATTAATCGATCTGCTTCTCTTCTTGAGCAGACTCCTGCTTCACTTAAATATTTATTAATACGTATAGGTTCTATTGGTTTTTTTTCAAATTCTCTTTTTATCTTGCTGCTCATAGAGTTCCTCCAACTCTAAATCATAATTATAGATTAAATCGTATGTATAGTTTAACTTCACCTTATCTAATAGTCAAGGCATTCTTGGCAGGCATTGCCTTTTAGGACTAGGAATATTGCAAAACAATTTCCATGATAAAGAGCTACTTATAGCTCATAGTCTATAAATAGCTCTTTAACTTGCGAATACATTCTTCTTCAAAAGCCACAAATTCATTCGCTAATTCAACGGATTGTTTTGATGCATTGTAATTTTCTTTTAAAGTTGACATGACGCCTGTCATTCCAACTGAATTTTCACGAATTACCATATTGGCAATATGCTTTGTACTTGTATTAAAAATAGTGTTAGCTTGAATGGAAGACCACATTTTAAATCGATCCAAAGGTTTGTTTTCCAACATAACACCTGATTCAATTAACTGGTCAGAAACTTTTGAGTTAATCTCACGATATCGTTGAAGTTGGGTATTCATTTCATAATTCAAGTCATCATCATAAACTTTGTTTAATAAGATACTAAGAGTATCCATACCCTTTTTACTATTGTTATATGTTTCTTGCAAAAGTTCTTTGTCTGAACTGGTAATCATATATTTCACCTCCAAAATAATTGCTATCGTCTTCAAGTGTATTTGTATGATTAGCATATGAATATTATGATTTTTTATGTAATATTTTATCGTAAAATTATGGAAAAATAAAGGATGTCGACTTTATCGACATCCTAAACCATACCTATTTTATCATATCTAATTATAAGTATCTGCCAAAAATTCAGTTTTTACATAACCAACTACTCCATCACAGTTAATTCTACTCCAGCCACTATCTAGCACTGCTGTTCTTGTAACTTTGGTTCCTAAATAACCTGTTCCAACTCTACTTGAGTTTTCATCTGCTTGTTCTCTGATATTAACCGTTGAAGTTAAATATTTTACTTCTTGCAATCCACCTGAACTAGATAAATATTCGGATAATACATAACCTGTTTTTCCATTGAATTCAATACGACTCCATCCATTGGAAAGCACGCCAGTTCTCTTGGTACTTTCACCTACATAAAGTTGTCCTAATTTAGTCGCATTCTCGTTATCTGCTTCTCTTACATTAATCGTCTCGGTAGCATATACGGTTTCATTAACTTCTTGCAAACCATCTGCTGTTGAAACATCAGCTGGTTGCTCTTGCGCTGGCTCTTCTTGTGTCGTTTCTTCTGCTGCTGGTTGTTCTTGTGTCTCTTCCTCTTGGGTTGCTTCTTCTTGGGTTGAACCTGTCAATTTCTGGATAAACTCCTTTAAGTCCGGATCCGATTCCTGCGCCTGTGTAAACTTAGCTTCAATGGAATTAAGCAAGTCTACAACATCTTGTCCTGCAGCAATGCTAGCCATGTATGAATTTACTTCTGGTGAAAATTCTCCATTATAGATATAAAGAGTTCCATCCTCATTGGTACATACATAAAGAGGAATTTCTCCTGGCACTGGAGTGTTAATATTAATAAACTTAATCTCATAATAAACAAAAACGATATATGAGTTTTCCTCTGGTCCAATCTTTGTATAACAAGTTATATTATCGTAACCTTCAATATATTCTTTCTTTTGAAGAATTTGAGCTTGCTCCTCCTCACTTAAAGGATTCTGTAATTGAAGCAAGGTATCAATATCACCTTCCGCCATTGCAGTAAAGTACTTCGTAATTAATTCATTTACTTCTGGATAAGCATTTACCAACAAATCATTGGTAGGTTCAGCTTGCGTTTCTTCCGCATCTTCCTGTGTTTTCTCATCTATCGTAATAACTTCCTCAGATTTTGCCTCTTCTGCCTTCTTAGAAGAGTTATTCGATACCTTTACTAAGGTTACAACCATTATTACAAATATTACTGCGATTATCACATAGTTTTTGTTTTTTATCAAAAATGCTTTCATATTCTCGAAATTAAGTTTCATATAAACCTCCTGATTTTGCGAACTCTGACCATATTATATAACACAATCGTGAACATTTTATGTATTTTATCTTTCGAATTTACAAATCATACAAAATAAATTTTAATATTATCTTTTATGATATTCTTTTTAACGCTCCAATGAAAAAAATAATTCACCTGATTTTACTTGATTCCTATGCATCCGGAGGGATTCGAACCCCCGACACGTGGTACCGGAAACCACTGCTCTATCCCCTGAGCTACGAATGCATATTTGTATTCGGTTATAATACCACAACTAGTATTGTACCTCAAATACCTCAAATAATCAATTGGAAGTTTATAGTTTATTCATAAATCTGTTTATTCGACTGCAATTTGCAATCTGTCTTCTTCTTGCAAATATTCATATACGCTATAAGATAATATTTCTTCTTTTTCTACATGATTCTCATTCGTTTCTTTTACCATTGCTTTCAATTCACTTACTTTCGTTTTATGTGATTTTGGAATGATAATGATTTCATGTACACTACTTGGCAAAAGATATAAATCACAACCCACTGTACGGGAAAACTCTTTTAAAACCTCTGGATAAAGCATGCATGCTGCACCATTTAGTTTCGAATGATTCGTTAGGACATACATAGGTATATCCCCTTCTTCTATCTCATCCCAATACTCTTCTTCTAATTCTTCCTTTAAAATATCTTCAATCCGACTCACTTTGTGTGGTAATAGTCGTTGCGTATTCGCTTTTGCAACCTGAAAAATCTCATAACTTCCGATTCCCCATATCTCTAAATGAGAATTATAAATCAATATGGTAGCATTTCCGAATTTCTCACTATGGACCAAATAATAGAATACAATTGCTAAATCTAGAAATTTGATATGAGGGATACTATCTAGTAAAATCTTGTTCTTTTCATAATGAATCATTTTAAATACAATGCGTTGTTTTGTACACTCATAGTTTGAAAAAAACGAAGTGTCGATATTCATCTGCTTATTATTTTCATCATATAATTCCATTATCTCGTTCACAATTTCATTAATGCTTTCTCCTGTTAGATAACTTTTATAATAATGATTTAAGTAAATAGTTGGAGAGATACTCTCATTTTCTTTACGAAGTGTCAAACCATCTAAGACAACATCATTGTTCTTTCTTATTGTCTTAAGTGAAACCTCACATTCGTCTCCAACTTTTTGTGCAATTAAGTTACATATTTCTTCTTTAAAAATCTTATAATTCATTAATTCCCCTTCTTTCATAATAAGCTTAATATTGGTAAATAAAGTTGATGATTAAATGACACTCCCCTCCTCTTATCTTGGAAGCATAGACTCTCTGACTATTTTTCAAGACGTTTTATTGATTTATATTAACCCCAAAATTAACATACAAGTACAAACGGAATATAACTAACATTGAATTTAAATCACGATAGGAAAAATAAGCACGAAATGTGCAAGAATTTATTTAGAAATAAATCTATTTATTGCGTATCGAAACAAGAAGCTTAATTGCTTACATATTATGTATAGAAGAAATAGTATATAGAAACCCGATATTAATTTCTATATACTATTTAAATAATTATATTCTAGATAGATAATCACCTGATCTGGTGTCAATTTTGATTTTATCACCTTGGTTTACAAATAATGGAACATAAACAGTTGCGCCTGTTTCTACAACAGCTGGTTTTGTTGCGCCTGTTGCTGTGTCACCTTTGATACCTGGTTCTGTGTCTGTAATCTCAAGTTCAACAAATAAAGGTGGTTCAACTGCAAATACCTTACCATTATGAGAGCAGATTTTAACCATTTCATTTTCTTTTACAAATTTTAATGCATCACCAATTTCGTCTGCATTTAAGGCAATTTGCTCAAATGTTTCAGTATCCATGAAATTATATAAATCTCCATCTGAATATAGATATTGCATATCATTTCTATCAATACGTGCTTGTGGGAATTTTTCTGTAGGTCTGAAAGTTTTTTCAACTACGCCACCACTAATAATATTCTTTAATTTCGTTCTAACAAATGCTGCACCTTTTCCTGGCTTTACATGCTGGAAATCAATAATCTGAAATATATTACTATCAACTTCTATTGTAATACCATTTCTAAAATCACCTGCTGATATCATGTCTGATATTCCTCCTTAAAATAGTACCGATGGTAAATCTTGTTCTGTTACCACACTCTCTAATATTCTATAATAAATGACCATTTTTTTCAACTATTTTTTTGTGTCCATTGCTTCACTTACAATGACGATGTAAACACTTTACGATTAATCCTTTTTATTTTGAGATTTTTTATAAAAATACAACACAATTTTTTCCAAGTATCTTTTTAAAACAATTTGAATCTCTTCCTTTGGATGGATTGGTTTTACCAGTATTGTCTTTAATCCAGCACGATTTGCTCCAAATACATCTGTAAAAATTTGATCTCCAATAAAAATTGTATTTTCTTTATTCGTTCCTATGGTATTCATTGCCTGTTGATATCCTTTTCTAGAAGGCTTTCTTGCATTAAAGATATATTGTACTTGAACTTCATCATTAAAAGTTCTTACTCTTTCTTCCTTATTATTTGATATTAGACAAACTTTAAAACCAATGTTTTTTAGTTTCGTAATTAATTCTTTTGCCTTGTCATCTGCCTTCGCTCCATGTGAAACCAATGTATTATCTACATCAAATAAAATACCTCGAAATCCTTTCTGATACAACTCTTCATAATTAATAACATAGGATGAATTGGCATATTCATTTGGGTAAAATCTTTTAAGCATGATCGATACTCCTTTTCCTTCCAGTTAATCTTATAAATTCAAACTTTGTTTCTGCCATAATAACTGCCGTAAAGATTAAGCTACAGCCAATCAACATTTTTATTGTTACTATTTCTTTCAGAATCAAAACAGAAAATATGGCACCAAATACAGATTCCATAGATAATAATAATGCAGCAGTTGACGGTTCAATGTATTTTTGTCCTATATTTTGAAGCAAATAGGCAATCATGGTACTTCCAATACCAAGATATAACATTCCGACCATGATATTGGGATTTGTAGCATCTACTGGAAAACCTCCATCCATGATTGGTGCTGTTAACCAAGATAATATAGCTGCTACAAGAATTTGTAAAAACGTTAGTATAATGGGATCTTGATATTTTGAATACTTATTAATGTAAATTAAATGAATCGCATATCCAAATCCACACAGTAATGTCAATACATCTCCAAGGTTTATACTTAAATCCGAATTCAGGGAAAGCAGTCCGATTCCAATTATCGCCATAAAGGCCGAAACAAGACAATAAATATCTGGCTTTTGCTTACTAATCAACCAATAAAGAAATGGAACTATTACAACATAAATTGTAGTGATAAATGCATTTTTGCCAGCCGTCGTATATAGGCAGCCAATGGTTTGCAATAAATAACTTATATACAATAATATACCCAATACAATACTAGATTTTACATTATTTATATTAATCATTCGAAGTCTTTTTGAAAATACAAACAAAAGTCCAATGCTTGCTATTGTAAAACGAAATGCAAGCATATAAACTGGTGGTACATAATCAAGTGCATCTTTTACCACGACAAAAGCAAATCCCCAAATTAGAGTAGCAACTAATAAGCCAAAACTTGCAATCGTCTTTTTTTTTTTTACTTTCATTTTATCTTAACGTCCTATTCTAATATTCTTGTACCATTATATATAAGATTTCTAAATGGTTCAAGTCATTTATTACGTTTGCATTTGACATTAGAATTTTTTTTTATTATCATAATAGAAATTATAATTATGAATAAAGGCGGAATTAATATGATTGAAAGAATAACTGGTCACACTGTCCTTACAGGTCTTTTAGGTAGCCCTGTTTCCCACAGCATTTCACCGTTGATGCACAATGAGTCATTTCAGCAATTAAATCTGGATTATGTCTACCTTGCATTTGATGTTGGAACCGAAAACTTAAAAACCGCAGTAGAAGGATTAAAAGTACTTGGCGTAAGAGGTTTTAACTGCACCATGCCAGATAAGAATCTAATATGCGAATACGTAGATCACCTATCTCCTGCTGCTAAGCTAATTGGAGCTGCTAATACAGTTGTGAATGATAATGGTATATTAACAGCCCATAATACCGATGGTGTTGGATATATGCAAGCGGTAAAAGATGCAGGTTTTGATATCATTGGCAAGAAAATGACACTTCTTGGTGCAGGTGGCGCAGCAACGGCTATTTGCGCACAAGCAGCACTTGATGGTGTGTCCGCCATTGATGTTTATAGTATTAAAGATCAGTTTTTCGACCGTGCAATTAACTTAATCGATAACATTAATGCTACAACGAATTGTAAAGCAAGCTTATACGAACTGCCTGATGATACTTCACTTAGAAAGAGCCTACAAGAAAGTGCCATTCTAACAAACGGTACTTCTGTTGGTATGTCACCAAACATAGACAATAGTATTATAAATGATAGTAGTATGTTTCATGAAAATCTTATTGTATCAGATGTTATTTATAACCCTGCCCAAACAAAATTATTAAAATTAGCAAAAGAAGCGGGGCTTAATACCTTTAACGGAATGTATATGCTTCTTTATCAAGGTGCAGAAGCTTTTAAATTATGGACTGGTCAAGAAATGCCTATAAGAATAATCAAGGAGAAATTTTTCTCCTAAACAAAATCTTTCTCGTATTATAAAAGCCTATCTTCTATATATAAATAGAAAGATAGGCTTTTTATTATATATTCACTTTTTACTAATTGTCTTCCTCTCTTATTCTTTGAATTAAATCCTGATATTCTGGTGTTAGCAGTTTATAAACAGGCATGGCAGCCTCTCTAAAGCGCTGTTTTTCTTCTTTTTTTAATTCTGTAACAATTACTCCTGCTTTTACAGCCCTTTCTCTTGAAGTCTTTACATGCTCTTCCCAAAGCTTTTGTTCATAGATGGCAGAATCCAATGCACATTCTTTTATGATTGCTTGATCTTCTTTGGATAATTTATTCCAAGTAATTTGAGATACCAACTGTAGTTCTGGAATCTGATTATGCTCATCTAATATCATATATCCTGCCACTTTGTAATGATCTGTGGATACGTAAGAAGGCCAATTGTTTTCAGCACCATCAATCTCTCCTAACTCTAAGGAAGAGTATATTTCAGAATAATCCATAGCAACAGGAGTCGCACCAAGAGAGGATACTAATTCTTTCATAAACTCCGATTTTGCTACTCTTATTTTAAGACCTTTTAAATCCTCCAAGTTTTCTACCTTTTGTCTTGTATAAAAATTTCTCATTCCTGCATCATACCAAGACAAGGCTGTTAGCCCATGATCTTTTAGACTATCCATAAATTCTTGCCCAATTTCTCCATTTAAGACCTTCCACATATGATTTGAGTCATTATATAAATACGGTAACTGTAACACGTTAATCTTAGGTATAAATTCTCCCATTGTCATAATTGAAGCCCTTACAAAATCGAGGCCTCCATACTGTAATTGTTCAATTACAGACACCTCATCCCCAAGAAAACCACTAGAATGTACATTGATTTTAATTCTACCTTGCGACCGTTCATATACAAGTTCAGAAAATAAATATGCTGCTTCCGTTGTGGGATAGCCTTCAGCTTGATTTTCTGCATAGGTAAAAACATATTCTGGAACTGCTTCCTTTTTCATATTCTTCTTTATATATCCATATCCTACTTGACCCAAAATGACAAAAATAAGTAAACCACCAATCAATATCTTGCTCTTTTTCATGCCCCTACTTTCTATCTTCTTTCAAAACCGCCAATACGCCTTCCACAAATGTGGAAAGCGTAATAAATTGGCTATGAAAATATATCTGTTTTATTTTGGATTGATAACACTTTGTACTTCTTCAGAATCTACATTTGTTTTATCGACTAAGATAACACCAGTATCAATCTTCTTCTCTTCTACTGTTCCACCTTGAGCAAGTTTTAATGCATTTTTTACACCATCATATCCCATGAAATATTGACGTTGTACAACAGATGCTACATCAAATTCACCAGCTCTGATCATGGTTTCGATTTCAGATGAGAAGTCAAATCCTACCATTGATACATCTTTTCTTTGGGATTCTGTAAGACCAGTTACAAATCCAACTGTAGAACCATTGTTTGGTCCAAATACACCCTTAAGGTTTGGATATGTTGTTAAGAAATCTTGGCAGAAACCAACTGCTTTACTGATGTCACCTTCGTTTACTTTGATATCATCATTTAATACCGTCCAGCTTTCTGGAGCATTTGCTTCCCAATACTCATTGAAACCTTTTACACGGTCATTGATTGTCTGGGAACCAGTAGATCCAACCTGAATTGCAACTTGTGCTTCTTCTGTTTCTTTTACACCTTTATCTTTTAATCTCTTTAAAAGTTCCCCTGCTGCTGCTTTACCTGCTTCAACGTTATCTGTTAATAAAGCTGCGCTGTAGTTATCGCTGTTGATAACTGTATCAACTAATACAACTGGTGTTCCTGAATTATAAGCTTCTGTAATTGGTGCATCCAAAGATACACTGTCAAGTGGTGCAATAACAATGGCATCTGCCTGTGCGGATACTGCGTTTTGTAATAATGTTAACTGTCCTTCGATGTCAGATTCTAATGAAGTACCAACGATAACAACATTACATCCTAATTCTTTTCCAGCCTTTTCTGCACCTGCTTGTAATACACTCCAATACTGGTTACCAAGTACTTTAACGATTACATAAATTGTTTTTTTGTCTTCACTTGCGCTGTCATCTGCTTGACCTGAAGCATCATTTGTTTCTTGACCAACTTCTGGAGTTGTTTCCTTTTCTGGTGCTTTTGAGCCACATCCTACAAGAGTTGAAACTGCTAAAACCCCTGCAATTAATAGTGCTGCTACTCTTCTCATATTAATATCCTCCTTTTATTTTAAGCTTTTTGCTTTTTACTAAAGAAACGTTTAATCGTATCTAAATTTCCTGCTTTATTTGCTGTTTGAGATGCTACTGCAACTAATAGAATCAATCCAACAATAACTTGCTGCCAGAAAGAGTTGATACCATTTAAGTTCAAACCGTTTCTGATTACACCCATCATAAGTGCTCCAATTATTGTATTTAAAATGGTACCTTCTCCACCAAGGATTGAAATACCTCCAAGAACAGATGCTGCAATTGCCTCCATTTCATAACCAACACCTGCTGTTGGTTGTGCACTTGATAAACGAGATGCAACTAAGATACCACAAATCGCTGCTGATAAACCTGAAATACAATATGCAAACATACGAGTCTTTACTGCGTTAATACCAGATAATTTCGCTGCCTCTAAGTTTGAACCACATGCATAGATTTGGCGACCTATACTACTTTTAGCTAAAACAACGCCCAAGATAAGTGCATAAACTAATGTGATAATAACACTGTATGGAAGTCCGTCTCCTCCAATTCTCCCGCCACCAAGTAAATAAAACTGTGATTGAACCTTAGTTGAAGGAATTGTAGTTGTATAAACTGGTGCTCCATTAACAATAACATTGGCTAAACCTCGATATACCCACTGTGTTGCAAGTGTGGCAACAAAAGGTACTACTCCTAATATTTCAATAAAGAATCCGTTCATAACACCTGTTAAAATTCCCATTGTTAGGCAAAGAATAATACATAACCATAATGGAAGACCTTTTGCTAAAAGGCTTACTACAATAATACCTGATAATGCCATTGATGCTCCTGCTGAGAGATCGTTACCTCCACAGACAAGACAAAAAGTTAATCCGCATCCAATAATGGTATATGTAACAATTTGTTGCAAAAGATTTTGTAAATTTGTAGGTGCCATAAACTTATCAAATGATAAAATTGAAAATAATGCGAACAGCGCAACTAAAATTCCTAAAGAATAAATAGCACGTCTAGTAGCAACATTTAACTTATTAAATGAATTCATGTTTTTCTTCCTTTCTGTCAGCTCCTTGTAGATAATTTTGGAGCTTCTTTTCCTTCTAACTTGTTATAACCTGCCGCCAGATACAATATCTCTTCTTGTGTTGTCTTTTTGGCATCCAATTCACCATTGATTTCTCCCTGATGAATTACCAAAACTCGATCACTCATACCTAATATTTCAGGAAGTTCTGAAGAAATCATGATAATAGCAACACCTTGTTCACTTAGCTTATTAAACAACTCATATACTTCATACTTTGCACCAACATCGATTCCACGTGTAGGCTCATCTACAATCAATACTTTTACATCATTGCAAAGCCATTTTGCCAACACAACCTTTTGTTGATTTCCTCCTGATAGATTTTTACAAAGTTGATGTATGCTTGGTGTTTTTGTTCGAAGTAATTTTACATACTTCTCTGCATTTTTTGCACCCTCTTTATCATTGATAAATCCAAATCGAGATAGTTTAGATAAATGAGCCATATTGGTGTTATATTTTACATCCAAGTTAAGTGCTAAACCATCTCTTTTTCTATCCTCTGTTGCATATCCGATACCATGTTTGATTGCTTCAATTACAGAATTTACTTTTATAGGCTTACCCTCTAAATAAAGTTCCATGCTATCAGCAACATCAGCGCCAAAGATACAACGCATTAATTCAGTACGTCCAGCACCTACTAATCCTGCAATACCAAGGATTTCACCTTTTCTAACATAAAAATGGTCTGCATTTACCTTGGTGCCCCTACGAACATTTCTTGCCTCTAAAGCAATATCACCGAATTTTCTTTTATACTTTGGATATTTATCTTCAAGAGATCGACCAACAATCATATTTACCAGTTCATCCATTGTAATTTCATTTAGATGTCTTGTACCAATATACTGACCGTCACGAATGATAGTCACTCGTTCACAAATCTGATTTAATTCAGCCATACGATGAGAAATGTAAACCATTCCAACACCTCTTGCCTGTAAACGTCTAATAATTCCAAATAACTGATCAATTTCTCTCTCTGTTAATGTTGCTGTTGGTTCATCTAATACTAGTATTTTTGAATTGAAACTAATAGCTTTTGCAATTTCAACCATTTGCTGCTGTGCAACACTAAGACTACTTACCTGAGTATAGGTATTTAGTTCTATTCCCAAATCATCTAGAATCTTTTGTGCTTCCTCATGCATTTTTTTATCATCAATAAACAATCCTTTTTTATGCGCTCTACCAATAAAGATATTATCTGCAACACTTAAGTGCCCGCACATATTTAATTCCTGCATGATGATACTAACACCTAATTCATGTGCTTTACTAACAGAATCAATGTCAACTTTTTTTCCTTCAATAAAAATTTCTCCCTCGTCAGCTCTATGCACACCTGACAATATTTTCATAAGTGTTGATTTACCGGCTCCATTTTCACCAACTAACCCTAACACTTCTCCTTTGTAAACATTAAGACTAACTTTTTCCAAGGCTTTTACGCTCGGAAAGCTTTTACTTATTCCTTCCATGCGAAACAATTCTTCCGCCATTTTTCATCCTCCTTTCATAACTTCTTCCTTACATCTAAATTATAGAGGATGTTACTGCATAAAAATATCGGATATTTTTATTATCCAAAGGATAATTTTATTTTTTTGTGTTAAATTTAACAAAAAAAATATTGTCATGTAAAAAACGACAATATTTTTCAACAATTTATTTTATATTTCTTTCATCTTTTGTAATTGATATTCTGATGGACTAACACCAATAATTCTACGAAATACTCTTGCAAAATAACTAGAATCTGGATATCCAACTCTTGCTCCTACTTCTTTCACACTCACATTAGGCTGCTTAAGTAACTTTTTTGCCTCATTCATCCGATATTCGGTTAAATATGTTGTAAAGTTTTGACCAAACTGTTGCTTAAACATTTTACAAAAATAAGTATCAGAATAATTGATACATCTGGCTGCCTCTTGCATTGAAATATCATTCATATAATTACTTCTTACATACTCTTCTACTAAGGATACTAATACATTGAAACGACTTACATTGTTTTCATCTTGTATCATTTGCATTTCTGAAGCCACTTCTTGCTTATTCGTATTACTATTTCCCATAAGCTCCATAACTTTTGGCGCATAGGAGGTATCCTCTTTTCTTTTTTCATATTCCTCTGCAAGATGAAGGGCCTCTTCTACCACAGACACTAACTCTTTTTCGGAATATGGTTTTAGTAAATATTCAAGTGCATGTACGGCAATCGCTTTTTTTGCATATTCGAATTTATCGTACGCCGTAAGAAAAATAATACAAAATCCTTCTTTTTCACGTCGCATAATTTCCGCCGCCTCAATTCCTTTTAGCCCTGGCATTTCAATATCTAAAATAGCAACATGAATGTCTGTGCTTCTAAAAACCTCTAATGCTCTTTTTCCATTTTCCGCTTCCAATATCTCACATAAATCCCCAAATATTTTTTGCAGAGTCTTTTTTAACATCATTCTCTCAATTAATTCATCCTCCGCTATTAGAATCCGATACATTATTGTTTTCTCCTTCCCAAAATAATCTGAATACGAGTACCCTCATTTTCACGACTATCCACTTGGACTTCTCCATGTTCATAATAGGCTGAAATTCTTCGGTATATATTTCCCAAACCAATGCCAACGCCCTTACCCCGTTGTTTTATGGCACTTCGTATCTGTTCTAATTTTTCTAACTTCATACCTAGACCTGTATCACTTACTTCGATGTATAATTGCTCCATATTTTGTTTAATTGCAATCTTTATGCTTCCACCATCCTCTTTCATAGAAATCCCATGTATTACTGCATTTTCAACCAATGGTTGTAATAGAAAGACAGGAAGTTCGATCATCTGGGTTTGTACATCACATTCAATTTTCCAACTGATTCGATCTCCAAAGCGTTTTTCTTGAATGTACATGTAATCTTCCACTATCCTTAGCTCCTGATTTAAAGGTGCAAATGGAGCCGTGGTTCGAAGGCTATATCGAAGAAGGTTACTTAAGACCCGTAACATTTCCTGTGATGTTGGTGCTTCTTCTATTTGAGTCATTCGAAAAATCATATTTAGCGTATTAAAAAGAAAATGTGGATTCAACTGGCTTTTGATTAATTGTAGCTGTGCTTCAGAGAAGCGCTGCTCAAGTTTCGTCTGCTCTAATTCTTGTTTGTGAAGTTTTTCTTCCACTTCACGTTTTTCCTCTAGCGTATGTACATAATCTTGCATGGAATGCTTCATCTTATTAAATGCATAAACTAATTGTCCTACTTCATCCTTACCTTCCCATTTGACATCACGTACTGTAAAGTCATTCTTTTCAATCCCCTTTGAAGCATGAACCAAATCTGACAATACGGTAATAATATTCTTAGTCAACATTCCTGTCAAATAAAAGAACAGTGTTAATGCTAGTAAGCCACTAATACAAATAACATATGGAAAGCGCTTTAAAAATACTACCCTTTCTTCATAATAAATATTACCTCCATCCAAGACCTCCTTCATAAGACGTGCAGCATAGTCTTGGATGTAATCTTGCATTTGATAAGTTTTATATAATTCTTTGATATATCCCGTTTCGTTTGATCTCATGGATAAGACTTTATCTCTTTGTTTTTTGTACTCTTCATAACTATTCTTAATATTCCATGTAATTGCATACCTTGCTTCTCCAGTCAATCTGTAGTCGTAAGGTATTGCCCTGAGGTTTTTTTGCGTTACTTCACATGATTGTACAAATTTTTTTTCGTTCTCTGAAGTATTATTTCTGATTAGTTTTTCAAAATCATCTGCTTCTTGTTTGAGTGCTTCCTGAAACTTATAACTAGATAGATTATCATCCATTAATACTTTTACATCACCAATAAACCCGTAAATCACACTTGCATTTACAAGTATTGCCACAGTCATTAAAACCCCTACACTTATCATTATCATATATAGTTTTGTTTTTAATGAAAGTTCATTCCAAAAGGATATTAGTCTTTTTTTAAGCATTTTTTCCCCCGTTAATTTAAAATGCACCCTCCATCAGGAAAGGCGCATCTTAAAATCATCATAGCCAAATTCTTTGACTATCTCTATTGTTTCACCTTTTTTTAATGCAATTGCAGGTAATTTCATTCCATTAAAGGTATTATTCTTTACCATAGAATAAATTGCCATATCACATAATAATAGTTTAGAACCAATTTGTAAAGGCTTTTCAAAAGAATAATCTCCTATGATATCTCCTGAAAGACAAGTTGGTCCCCCAAGGCGATACGTATATGGTTTTTCCTTTGCATCATATCCCCCAACAATTTGTGGGCGATAAGGCATCTCAAGTACATCTGGCATATGGCAAGCTGCTGAGGTATCAAGTATTGCTATATTCATACCGTTTTCAACGATATCTAGCACCGTAGTAACCAGATATCCTGCATCTAAGGCAACTGCTTCTCCAGGCTCAAGGTAAATCTCTAAATCATACGTCTCTTTCATATGCTTGATACAATAAATCAACGTCTCTATATCATAATCTTTTCTTGTTATATGATGTCCCCCACCAAAATTTAGCCATTTCATTTGATATAGATAAGAACCAAATTGTTCCTCTACTGCTTTTAATGTAGTGAGTAAATCATCTGAATTCTGCTCGCACAATGTGTGAAAATGTAATCCTGATATGCCTTCTAACAAATCATCTCTAAAATTATCTTTTGTCACTCCCATTCTAGAAAAAGGCGCACAAGGATCGTAAATCGCATGTCCCTCCTGTGTTGAGCAGGAAGGATTGATGCGAATACCACACTCTTTTTTATATTTAATCGCAAGTGGTTTGTATTTTTCCCATTGGGCAAAGGAATTAAATACCACATGGTCACAGATTGTGAAAATTTCTTCTATTTCATCTTCTCGATAAGCAGCTGCATAAATATGGTTTTCTCCATGCATATATTCATGAGCAAGCTTAGCTTCATACAAACCACTTGAAGTCGTTCCATTTAAATACTTGCGTATAAGTGGATACACTGAATACATGGAAAAACACTTCTGTGCAAGCAAGATATGACAGCCTGTTTTATCTATGACATCTTTTAATATTTCCAAGTTTTTTATTAGTTTATCTTCCTCCACTACATAGCAAGGCGTTTGTATATTCTCGTAATTCATGGATTCCTCTTTCTTAATCTACTAATACTGGGTTAAAATCCTCTTCCCATGGAAGCCCCCATTTATTTAATGCTTCCATAAATGGATCTGGATCAAATTCTTCTATATTAAATACACCTTTTCCACTCCATGTTCCATTCATCACAAGCATTGCTCCTATCATAGCTGGAACTCCTGTGGTATAACTAATTGCTTGAGAACCAACTTCTTTATAACATTCTTGATGGTCACAAATATTATATAAATAATATGTTTTGTCTTTACCATCCTTTTTTCCTCTAAAGATACAGCCGATATTGGTCTTACCAACTGTTCTCGGACCAAGACTAGCTGGATCTGGAAGAACTGCTTTTAAAAACTGTAATGGAACAATTTTCATTCCTTCGTATTCAATTGGCTCGATCGATGTCATTCCAACATTTTCAAGACATTTTAAATGTGTGAGGTAACTTTGTCCAAAAGTCATAAAGAATCGAATTCTTTTGATACCTGGAATATTGATTGCAAGAGACTCTAATTCCTCATGGTGGAGTAAATACATATCCTTTTTGCCTACTCCTTTAAAGTCATATTCTCTTTTAATTTCCATTGGCTTTGTCTCTACCCACTTACCATCTTGCCAATAGCTTCCATTGGCAGATACTTCTCGAATGTTAATTTCAGGATTAAAGTTTGTTGCAAATGGATAACCATGGTCTCCTCCATTGCAATCTAAAATATCAATATAGTTGATTTCATCAAACTCATGTTTTAGGGCATAAGCAGAAAATACCCCCGTTACACCAGGATCAAATCCGCTGCCAAGAAGTGCCATAATTCCTGCTTCTTTAAACTTCTCTTTGTATTCCCATTGCCATTTGTATTCAAATTTGGCTGTATCTAACGGTTCATAATTAGCCGTATCAATATAATGCGTCTTTGTCTCAAGACATGCATCCATAATGCTTAAATCTTGATATGGCAATGCTAAATTCAAAACAACGTCTGGTTGAAATAGCTTTATTAATTTAACGAGCTCCTCTACATTATCCGCATCTACTTGTGCGGTATGAATAATAGTTTTCGTCTTTTTTTCTAATTCCTCTTTTAGTTCGTCGCATTTGCTTTTTGTACGGCTCGCTATCATGATTTCCTCAAATACCTCACTGTTTTGACAACATTTATGAATTGCAACTTTTGCAACTCCTCCACAACCAATGATTAACGCTTTTCCCATTGTAATTCCTCCTAGTAATTGTTATTCTATCTTATTCTACATCACGTAGTAATTCTTCAATATAGTTTGGTAAGGCAAATGCCCCCACATGTAACTGTGTATTATAGTATTTTGTATGAAGGCCTCTTGCATTCCATCTGGTACTGCTAAAGTCTTTAATAGGGTGATACTTTTTCGATGCAAATCCAAAGAGCCAATAGCCCGAATGATACGTCGGAATATGTGCCTGATAGACTTTGCTAATTGGAAAACTTTCTACAATCCTTTTATGAATTCGTTGCATCATGATAGCATCATCGTTATAAAAGGCACTCTCATGCTGGTTTACCATAATTCCATCTTCTTTTAATGCCTTTTCACAGCTTCCATAGAATTCTTTTGTAAATAAACCTTCTGCTGGTCCGAAAGGATCTGTTGAATCGACTATAATCAAATCATATTCATTGTGACAATTCCTAACGAATTTAAGTTCATCCTGATAAATGATTTCAACACGTTTATCATCCAAACAACAGGCAGTCACAGGCAGATATTTTTTACAAACCTCTACCACCAACTCATCTTGTTCTACCATGTCTATATGTTCTATGGTTTCATATCTAGCTAATTCACGAATCACTCCGCCATCACCAGCGCCAATTACTAATACTTTCTTAACATTTGGATGAACCGCCATTGGAACATGCACGATCATTTCATGGTAAATAAATTCATCTTTTTCGGTTAACATCATATTTCCATCCATAGCAAGGAAGCGTCCAAAATCCTTGGATTCAAAAATATCAATGCGCTGTATTTCACTTTGAGCACTAAATAATTGCCTATCTACCTTGATTGAAAAATTAACCCCAGGGGTATGATGCTCGGTAAACCAAAATTCCATCTGCTTTCTCCTCCTATTTTAATACGTTTAAATTCTCTATTTTCATATCCTCTGGTCCAGTCATAAAGCAACCTTTTTCCTTCGCATATAAAATGTAATCCAAAATATCCTTTGTAATCCTCTCACCTGGTGCTAAAACGGGTATTCCAGGAGGATAACACATAACAAATTCACTACATACCTTACCAATACTTTCTCCAATCGGCACGGAATATTTCTCTCCATAAAATGCCTGCTGAGGCGTTACTGTAACAATTGGATTAATATATTCATGATCAAGCATACCTGCTCTATCTTTCTTATACCTTCTTCGGATTTCAGCTAATGCACTCACGAGCCTTTCAATGTCACGTTCTCTATCTCCTACTGAGATGTATGCTAATATATTTCCAATATCACCAAACTCAATTTGAATTCCATATTCATCTCTTAACAAATCATATACTTCGATTCCCGCTAATCCAATGTCTAAAGTGTTAATCGATAATTTTGTTACATCATAATCAAAAATGGTATCGTTATTCACAAGTTCTCTGGCATATGCATAGTAATCGCCAATCTGATTGATTTCTTGTCTTGCATAATGAGCCAAGCTTCTTACCTTCTCAAAAATATCTCTTCCATGTAACGCTAGATTTTTTCTTGAAATGTCAAGGCTTGACATGAGCAAGTAGGAACCACTTGTAGTTTGTGTTAAATTAATAATCTGTCTTACATAGCCTTCATTTACATTAGGACCAAGTAATAATAAGGAGCTTTGTGTTAAACTTCCACCTGACTTATGCATACTAATAGCCGCCATGTCTGCACCAGCCTCCATGGCTGAAATAGGCAGGTTTTCATCAAAATAAAAATGTGTTCCGTGTGCTTCATCTGCAAGAACTAGCATACCATGCTTATGCGCAAGCTCTGTAATCCCTTTAATATCAGAGCAAATTCCATAATAAGTAGGATTATTGACAAGAATAGCCTTTGCATCTGGATTCTCTTTTATTACTTTCTCCAATTCTTTTAAAGACATACCAAGGGCTATTCCCAATCGATTATCCACACCTGGATTCACGTAAACAGGAGTCGCTCCACTTAAAATCAATGCATTGATGGCACTTCTATGTACGTTTCTAGGCATAATAATCTTATCTCCTGCTTTGCAGGCAGCTAACACCATACTTTGTACGGCTGAAGTTGTTCCACCAACCATTAAAAAACCATGGGCTGCTCCAAAGGCATCTGCAACCAGCTCTTCAGCTTCACGTATGACTGACATAGGATGACACAAGTTATCTAGTGGCTTCATTGAATTCACATCCACTGCAAGACATTTATCCCCTAAAAAATTAGTAAGCTCTTCGTTACCTTTTCCCCTCTTGTGCCCAGGGACATCAAATGGAACCACACGTTCCTTCTTAAAATTGTTTAAAGCCTCGTAAATCGGCATGCGATTTTGATTTAATTGCATAACTTACCTCCACTATACTTTCAAACTAAACCAAATCACCCTTGCAAATGAAAATTATTGATAAACAAAAAAAATCAAGTACAAAGGCAGTCTACTACTACTTTTACACTTGAATTCGTTCACTAATTTGTATTATTTATATTTGAATTTACATTCTCATTTTATTTATCCAATATTAGCATATAGAGTCTATATAGCAAGAATTACTTTTACCACTCTTATTGATTGTTTCACAAGTGTGATGTGCATGTAGATGCACACGGTTGTGTAGTCACTAACTCAATGTTTCAATTAAAACATCAACTTATAAAATTTGAGTACAATACTCAATCAATAAGGCAACCAAGTTGCCAATTCGGCATTTGACCTGGCTGTCCGTATGGCCTTAATTTCAAATCCACATGAGAAATTTCGTGAATGAGAAATGGTCAAAAAATTCCTGCAAAAACCTACTAAATGCTTTTGCTGTAAGCTGAATTATATACCATTACCCCTTACTAAGTCAACTCTTTTTTTTAATTTTTTTTATTTTTTCACTAAACCATAAGTTTAGTGTTAGTAAACAAAATATCGTCTTGTTTTATTTCCTACTATCATAGTATACTTTCTCTAATACGAGCCCCTTGGAAGGTAGCGTTTCACCTGCAAAGTCTCGTTTTTTTGTTAAAAGTGTCCTTTCTATATCATCTATCGATAATGCACCCTTCCCAATACCTAATAAGGTTCCCGCTAAGATTCTTACCATATTATATAGAAAACCATTTCCAAAAAAGCAAAGGATAAGCTCCTCCTTATCCTCTACAAACGTAATATCATATAATTGTCTTACGCAATCTTTATCTACATCTTTTACGGAAGAAAACCCTCTATAGTCATTTACTCCGATTAAAAGCTTAGAAGCTTTTTTCATTTGTTCTATATCAAGATTTGCCTCACAATGGTAGACATACCTTCGGCGAAAAACATTCGGTTTTTCACCGTAGTAAATATGGTAGCTGTATTTTTTTTTCACAGCACTAAACCGGCTATGAAATGTAAGGTCAACTTCCTCTATTTTAGTTACTAAAATATCCAACGGCAATATATGATTTAGCCTTTCAAGAAATAAGGAGGGATCTATCTTTGACTTTGTTTTAAAATTCGCTGTCTGACCTATCGCATGAACTCCACGATCCGTTCTTCCTGAGCCATTTAACTCAATTTGTTCACTCAAAAGAATACTTAACTTATTTTCCAAGATTCCTTGGATTGTATTTTTTGTATTTTTTTGCTTTTGCCATCCATTATAGGCAGTTCCGTCATACTGAATGGTTAACATATAATTTTTCATAGCTTACTTCACTCTCATCATTGATTTAAAATCTTTGTTAACTCCTCCATAAAGGTATTAACATCCTTAAACTCACGATATACAGAGGCAAATCTTACATATGCAACCGCTTCTAAGTCTTTTAATTTATCCATGACGATTTCGCCAATTTGCTTGCTTTCTATCTCACGCTCTTCCAAATTAAATATTTCATTCTCAACTTCATCAATTAACTGATTGATGGCATTTACAGACACCGGTCTTTTATGGCAAGCTCTTAACACCCCAGCTTCTATTTTAGAACGATCATATTGCTCACGATTGTTATCTTTTTTTATTACAATAAGTGGAATTGTTTCAACCTTTTCATAGGTGGTGAAACGTTTCCCACACTCATCACAAAGACGTCTTCTGCGAATGGAACTATTATCATCTGCTGGTCTTGAGTCTATTACCCTTGTGTTTTCTTTACTACAAAATGGACACTTCATAGATTTCCTCCTACACTTATAACCATTAAGTTAATCCTTTGTTTATATTTGTTTTATTATAAACGTTTCCAATAATCATGTCAAATATCACAAATACTGATTCTAATGATTATAAATCGAGTTATTATAAAGCAAATCTATCTGCAATATTTTCCAACTGTTTCACACTTTTATGACTTTCTTCTGCAAGCCTATTGGTTTCATTTGAGTTTCCTGCCATTTCTTCTGTTCGTTGTGCAATATCAGTTACACCTGCTGAAGCTTCTCCCATCGTTACATTTATTCCTTCCAATGCCTCACTTATTATTGAAACTGATTTCGTCAAACTCTTAATAGAAGTTGATATTTCATTCATATTTTTCTTAAAAACAGTGGCGTCATTTTTATATTTTTCTCCCGTATCAATAAAATTCTCATAATCCTTTAAAACATCATTTCCAAGAAATTCTTCTGTATCCCACAAACAAGTTGCAATATTTTTTACCGCTTTATTTACTTTATCCGCAACTTGATTGATATTACCAACTTCTTTAGAAGTTTGTTCCGCAAGCTTACCAATCTCTGAAGCAACGACAGAAAACCCTCTTCCTGCTTCTCCAGCTCTGGCAGCCTCAATACTTGCATTCAAGGCTAATAGACTCGTTTGAGATGATATTTGCATAACAGCGCTTGTTAATACATTGATTTCTTCAACCGCCTTGGCATCTTCCATTGCTTGATCTGTTTTTATTCTTACTTTACTGTAAATATCTTTTGTTTTCTGGCTTGCTTGTATTGTCGTTTCGCAAAGTAAGTTTGCTCTATCCATAATTTCTCCTGAATAACTTGTTCCTTCTGTAACCAATTCATTGATTGCAAGAACGTTCTTTTTCATGTTCTCTATATCTTCAAATATTGTCTCTGTTGTCGCAGATGTTTCCTCCATACCTGCCGCCAATTCCTGTGTTATTGCTGAATTATCTGTAGACATCTGATATGCAACGTCAAGTACGGTTTGAAGCCCTGTTACGCTTAAGAGCACACCTTCTTTGGCTTTTTCTATTTCTTCTACAATCTTTCTAAGATTCTCACACATGGTCCGAACAGCTCGTGCCATTTCTCCCGTTTCATCTTTACGACTGTATATTTTATTATTTAAATCAATTCTGAAATTAAATTCAGATGCTTTTCTAATAATTGATGTCACGGTATGAATAGGGGCTACTATAATATTTCCCATCAATAAAGCTAACAAAGAAAGCACCGCAACTACAACAATACTGCTTGTAACCGCAATTTTTACTATATTATTGATTGGTTGCATTACTTCATTATAATCAGCTGCCATAACTAAAATCTCGTTTTTAGCAGTAATAGAATAACTAGCATACTTGATATCTCCTCTGTAATCATAAGTAATTACATTATCTTTTGGGATATCTCCTTCCTTTAACCTAGCAACTAAGTCCTTTACAATTTTATTTTCCACGGGTTGTCCTATTTTTTCGGCAGTTGGTGAATACTCCATAATTCCATCTTTATTAACCAAGTAGGCAAAGGACCCCTCCATATTGTGAATTTTAACATCAGATAGCAATGCCTTGTATTCTTCTCTCGTTGCCTCTTTTTCTCCGATTACTCCATTTATTATGGTACGATGCGTCGCTACCATATCAAGCATATAGGATTTCGTTAATTCCGAAATAGCGTTTCGGCTAATTGGAATTACAATTCCTAAAAATAAAGCCGAAGCAATCAAAATAGAGATTATTACCGTTAAAATAAATTTAGTCCTAATAGAATATAATATGTTTGTGTTTTCTTTTTTGGTTTTTGCATTATGCATGTTATTTATTCCTCCCCTATTTTATGATTATTTATATAAACTCTAACATTTTTTGTCAATTTATACCATAATTATCAAATATTCTGCAATTTTTTGCACATTTTAACTTTTTTTAGCATTTTGTAAACACTCTCTACTTCGAATACAGCATTTCTATTATAACTATTGACAATTCTTAATTATACGTGTATCATTGTATTAAGCACTTAGTACAATGTTACAGGCACTGTATCATTAATATTTTGAAATGAGGTGATGTTCTTGACATGGAATCTTAATTCCGATCGACCAATTTATTCGCAATTAATAGATAAATTAAAAATGGATATTATCTCCGGAGTTTATAACCCTGGTGATAAAATACCTTCAGTCAGAGAGCTTGCAGCGGATGCTTCCGTTAATCCAAACACAATGCAAAAAGCTCTAGCAGAACTGGAACGTGACGGTTTGGTATTTTCACAGCGTACCAGTGGCAGATTTATAACGGAGGACAAGAATATGATAAAAAATGTAAAAAATCAACTTGCTATCGAACAGATTACTGAGTTTTTTGAAAGAATGAATCAATTAGGTTATAAAAAAGAAGAAACCATTAAGCTAATTGAATCTGCATTAAGGGGGAAAGAGAATGAGTAATATTTTAGAATGTCAGTCATTGGTAAAAAAATATGGCTTAAAAACTGCTCTTTCAGGTATCGATTTAAAAATAGAGCCTGGGCACATTACAGGTTTGCTTGGACCTAATGGCAGTGGCAAAAGCACTTTAATCAAGCTGATTAACGGGTTGCTAGTTCCTGATAGCGGATCAATTAAAATCAATGGTTTAACACCCGGTATTGAAACAAAAAAAATCGTATCCTATCTGCCTGAACGTACCTATTTAGACAACGCATCAAAAGTAAAAGATATCATTGTTTTCTTTGAAGACTTTTACGATAATTTTAATAAAGAAAAAGCATATGATATGTTAAGTCATTTGAATATTAATCCAAATGATCGTTTAAAAACAATGTCAAAGGGTACAAAGGAAAAAGTTCAACTTATATTAGTTATGAGTCGAGATGCCGAACTATATTGTCTAGATGAACCAATTGCAGGTGTTGATCCTGCTGCTAGAGATTATATATTAAATACCATTATCTCCAATTATAATGAAAATGCCTCCATTATTATCTCAACCCATTTAATATCTGACATCGAAAATATTCTTGATGATATCGTATTTATCGCCGATGGAAAAGTAAAATTAAAATCTACGGTAGATGATATTCGTTTTAAAGAGGGAAAATCAGTAGATGCACTGTTTAGGGAGGTATTTAAATGTTAAGTAAATTAATTAAACATGAATTCAACGCAACTTCTAAAACACTTGGTATCCTTCATATCGCTTTGTTTATTACTACCATAATGGGTATCATTGCGATTAATTTAAGTAAAAATGATAATTATGAATATATAAGCAGCTTGACACTTATTATATATGTTCTTATTTTAATAGCTGTTGCTGTTGCTGTTTTGATTTATCTTGTTGTAAGATTTTATCGAAACTTATTCACCGACGAGGGTTACTTAATGAATACCCTACCTGTAAAGCCATCTTATTTAATTTTTTCAAAATTAATAGTAAGCTTTGTATGGAGCATAATCAATTTCGTTTGTACCATATTTTCTATTTTGCTGCTGGTATTAAGTCAAACTTCCATCGCATCCTTTTTTGATACATGGAATGAAATAACTAAATACGCATGGAATGAAATTGGTGTATCAATTAGCTCATTACTGTTTTTAGGTATCCTTGGTGGATTAGTCTCCATTATTTATATGTTCCTTATGTTTTATACCTCTATTGCCATCGGGCAGACAATGAGAACTCATAAGGTATTATTTTCTATGGGTGCATATGTTGTGCTTTATATTATTTCTCAGATTATATCAACAATGGGGCTAATGCCTTTTGGGTTTTTTGCACTATTACAAACAGATAACCTTAACATCGAAACAATTTTTACGCCACTTATGCTATCCTCTTATGCCATATCAATCGCTCTCATTGTTTTATATTTCTTTATTACTAACTATATTATTTCGAAAAAACTTAATTTGGAATAGTTTAAAAATAGCAGTTCTTCTTCAAAGAAGTAACTGCTATTTTTCTTATCCTTTTATTTAATGCTTAAAATGTCTCATTCCTGTAAATATCATTGCAATTCCATATTCATCGCATTTCTTGATGGAATCTTCATCACGAACAGAACCACCTGGTTGAATAATTGCAGTGATACCAGCCTTGTGGGCTACTTCTACGCAATCATCAAATGGAAAAAATGCATCTGAGGCAAGTACTGCTCCTTTTGTTGCCTCTTCATCTATTAATTCCACTGCATGTTCTACCGCTTGTTGAGTTGCCCATACTCTATTCACCTGTCCTGGTCCAATACCTACTGACTGCTTATTCTTTGCAATTGCAATTCCATTTGACTTTACAAACTTAACCATTTTCCATGCGAACATCAAATCTTGCATCTGTTCCTTTGTTGGTTTTGTTTTCGTAACTACCTCTAACCTAGAATCTTCAGTTAATAATTTACTGTCAATTGTCTGTACAATCAGTCCACCATTTACTTTCTTTAAATCAAATGCCGTCTCTGGCTGTGGTACTGAAATATCTGTAAGTTGTAAAACACGAACATTTTTCTTGGACTGCAATATTTCAATCGCTTCTTTTTCATAAGAAGGTGCAACAATTACTTCTAAAAATATTTGTATCATCTCATGTGCTAATTCTTTGGTTACTTCTCGATTAAGCACGACGATACCACCAAATATGGAAGTTTTATCAGCATGATACGCCTTTATCCAAGCATCCATAATGGTATCTGCACTGCCTACTCCACAAGGATTCCCATGCTTACAAGCAACCACTGTAGGCTCACTGTATTCTTTTAACAACTCAAGTGCACCATTTGTATCATTGATATTATTAAAGGATAGTTCTTTTCCATTTAACTGAATGGCATCCACAATTGATCCCTTTCGCTTGCCTATCTCTCTATAAAACGCAGCAGATTGGTGAGGATTCTCCCCATATCGCATATCCTGTACCTTTTCAAATGTCATAGTCAAGGTTTCTGGAAATGCTGTATCTTGTCTTTCCTTTTTTAAATAATCTGCTATCATGGTATCATAGTTTGATGTATGCATAAATACCTTTTGCATTAGATAAAATTTTGTATCAAGAGATACTGTTTTATCCTTTTTTAATTCTTCTAATACTTTATCATAATCTCTTGGATCGACTACAACTGCAACATCCTGATAATTCTTTGCTGCTGAACGAAGCATAGTTGGCCCACCAATATCAATATTTTCTACTGCCTCTTCTCTTGTAACGTCATCCTTTAGAATTGTAGATTTGAAAGGATATAAGTTAACAATAACAATATCAATTGTTTCAATCTTTAATTCTTCTAATTGTTTCATGTGCTCTTGTTTTTCACGCATTGCCAATAGTCCTGCATGAACAACTGGATGTAATGTTTTAACTCGTCCATCTAAACACTCTGGAAAACCAGTGAGTTCAGATATCTCGATCGCCTTTACTCCTTCTTCCTTTAATTTACTGTAAGTTCCGCCAGTTGAAATGATTTCAATACCCAATTCCACAAATTCTTTC
Source organism: Candidatus Galacturonatibacter soehngenii (assembly GCF_008830185.1). Taxonomy (GTDB): domain Bacteria; phylum Bacillota; class Clostridia; order Lachnospirales; family Lachnospiraceae; genus Lachnotalea; species Lachnotalea soehngenii. The sequence continues at coordinate 219,153 of NZ_WAGX01000003.1, read as the reverse complement.
GCTAACTCCACGATACCTGTTTTGTCAGATACACTAATCAATGCTCTCATGTCATTCCTCCATAATTTAAATTCAACAGTTTAAACCCTTTATGTTCTCATGGTTTGATTTTAGGCTCAAAAGCTACTTGACCCTTTGTAAAATAAAAAAACCATCTGAGAAACCATGTAGGTTGCCCAGGCGGTCGGCATTTGTTTGCTGTACTCCCTGTGAGTGCTCTCACTTTCCGCCAGTCATACAGCTTATGTATGTATCATACACTAGAGTCATTTTTTTTACAAGGCATATCTCCTTTATATTTTCTAACACACTTTAATAAGTCAAACTTATAGAAACAGTACAATTCCTCCTTAAGTTTACCTTGTTATCTAATAAAAAATTTACTATAATAAGTAGAACCTTATTAAGTAAGTTATTTTAGATAACTTAATTCAAACAGCACGGATGAAAGGATTAACTGACATTGATGAGAAACATTAAATTAACAATAGAATACGATGGCGGTCGCTACAATGGATGGCAACGTCTTGGGAAGGGAGAATCCACCAATACCATTGAGAATAAGTTAAGCGAAATCATTGAGAAAATGACTGGAAAACCAAGTGAACTATATTGTGGTGCTAGAACCGAAGTAGGGGTGCATGCCTATGCGCAGACTGCAAATTTTAAAACAGAATCTGTATTAAAGTTATACGAAATCAAAAATTATTTTAATCGCTACCTCCCTATGGATATTGCGATTCGTGCGATTGAGGAAGTTCCCGACCGATTCCACAGCAGCCTAAATGCTAAGAGTAAAAAATACCTATATCGTATCTCTAATGGTGAATTTCCTAGTGTTTTTGAGCGTAAATACATGTATCATTCTTTTGCAAAATTAGATAGCAAACTAATGAAAGAAGCTTCTTCTTTTTTAATTGGAAAACATGATTTTAAAACTTTTTCTACTGTCAAAAAAAATAAATCTACGGAAAAAGAAATTTATTCCATTGAAATTCTAAATAACGAAAATGAATTGCAAATCATCCTTCATGCCAATGATTTTCTTCACAATATGGCAAGAATGATCGTTACTATTCTTATGGAAATAGGAGCTGGTCGTAAAAGAACAAGCGAAATAAATGCAATACTTTCAAGTGAAGTTGCGCCTGATTTTCTTACTCCCGCCGAACCCCAAGGATTATTTTTGTTAGAAGTAATGTATGAATAGATAACAAATTAACTCTCCCTCATAATTTAAGTGCAAAACCTTCTACCACTATTAATGAATCATTAAAATATTCCGATATTAATGGTATCAGTAATAAGTGAACGCCAGTTCCTTATCCCTAGTGATAGCTATTTATACAAGGATGTAGATTGGGAGAGATTGTTATGATATTAGATATTGATATACGTGTTTCTAGTGAAAACGGTGTTCAAATTCACCAGTTTACGAAACATTTTGATAGTCGATTTGAGGGTCGAAAAATTGAGAGTGGTAATGTAATAGATAAAAGCTTTGAAGACTTCTTAGCTGAATTTTTGTCGGGAAGCGGGAAGGTGATTCGAAATCAACTCATATCAAAGGAATCAAAGGAAATTACAAATCATTTCAACCAACAAAGTACTGACCTTCATAATATTGAATACACGTTAAAGTTAGGAGATTCACAATTCGTAAGCGGTAAAATTCCTCTGGATAAATTAATACATCTTAGTGAAATGTCTCGCTTATCAAGCACTCCAAAGGAAGACCTATCTTTTGTATCTTCCTCTGACTTTTACGATACGCAAACAAATACTAACACAAGTCCTGATACTACTTTGATGTCTTCGAATGACTCACTGGCATTAAAACGTACTATATTTAAACCTGCTATCAATTTAGAGGAAGTAGATCAGATGTTTCAACAGATTATAACAACTGCTGTTACAAAATACGAAAATAACTTTTTTATTCATGAGCAAGATAACACTGGATTTATAAAAAGTTCTTAAAAAGAGCAATCGGAATATGTAATTTCGATTGCTCTTACTATTAATTTTTTTTCCAGCTATCCGTCTTCATACTTTCTAATACATCTTTTTTTAATTGAAGCCATTTATCTTCGTGTTCAACATAATAAATAGGACATTTTTTACCCGTCACATCATAGTGACGTATGATTTGATCTTCACTTAGTCCAAACTCCTCACATAGATAAGCTGTTAATTTTACAACACTTTCATAACTTGCATCTGTAAAAATACCTGTTTTATCTTTATGACACACTTCAATAGATAGAGTATCAGAGTTTCGATTATTGGATGCATATGCTACCTCGTCAGATGGAACACATTGAACGACTTCTCCTTCAATTCCAACTACAAAGTTACTGCTTACTGAAGCTTCTTTTGTTTTTGCTAATTCACCATAATAATTTCTATGCTGAGCTGCTGTTGTCCCTGGATTGCCAGTATAATGAATAACTACAGCGTTTACTTTTTCTATTTTTTTCCCTGGCCTTGAATATTCATTGATTTCTACATAATCTTCTTTAATCCAATCCGGTTTTTTAATCTCCTCTTTTTTTATATCTTCTTCATTGTTAACAGCTTCAACTTCTTCTTTCACCGTTGTTTGTATTGTTGGTAACTGTTTGATTTCATTCTTTAATATTGCATAATAGCTAATACAAACTAATATGATTGTACTAATTATAGCGATTGCTGAGATTCTTCCCAAGCCGTCATTTCTTCTTCGATACCTTCTACGCATGTTCAAGCCCCTTTTGTATTTATTGAAATACTTCTTTTACGCCATATGTATTAATATATTCCTTTACATCTTCTATAAATTGCTCCCATTCGGCTTCATTCTCTACATAATATAAAGGACATAATTTTCCTGTAATATCATAATGCCTTATGATATCTTTTGGCTTTAAATCAAATTTACCGCATAGCCAAGCTGTTAGATGAACTAATGATTGGTATGTTTTATCATCAAACTTACCAGTTTCATCAGGATGACAACATTCTATGGATATGGTATCGTAGTTTCTATCATTTGAGGCATACGCAACTTCATTGGTTGGTATACATTGAACAATCTCTCCTTCCAATCCTATAATAAAATGGCTGCTTGCTTTTGTTATCTTACTTTCCTTTAATCCCTCAAAATAGCTCCTATTTTGAGATGCACTAGTTCCAGGATTTGCGGTGTAATGAACTACAATCCCCTTTATTTTGTTATTTGCTTCCCCTGATCTGGAATATTCATTTATAGTAAGTAAATCAACTTCAAAATCTGGCGCATTTTTTACAACTTTTGGTTTTAATATCTGTGTTACTAACATCACTATACAAGATACTATAAGCATAAGAACTGCTCCAAAAAAAAGTCTTTTAACAATTCTTCTTTTTCGTTTGTTATTCTTTTTCATTTCTCATGATCCCCGTCTCATACATTCTTTTGCTAACCTATCGGGTAAAAACAAATACTCACTTCGTTCGTGCTTGTTTTTCTTCCGATACTTACACTATCGAAACTTCGTTTCTCTGTGTAACTAGCTCAAGAGCTTTGCTCTTTCGCTAACCTATCGCGTAAAAACAAATACTCACTTCGTTCGTGCTTGTTTTTCTTCCGATACTTACACTATCGAAACTTCGTTTCTCTGTGTAACTAGCTCAAGAGCTTTGCTCTTTCGCTAACCTATCGGGTAAAAACAAATACTCACTTCGTTCGTGCTTGTTTTTCTTCCGATAGGTTACATTATATACTATCTCCTTATGTTAGTTTTTAATATTTTATTAATATTTTTAGAATTTTTTAAGATAAATTGTCTATGCAAAAAAAACCATTACTCTAGCATTAAAACTTTGAGTAACGGTTTCTTTTTTATGATTATATTTATTGGTCTACACTATAGTTTGGTGCTTCTTTTGTGATATGAATATCGTGTGGATGACTTTCTTTTAAGGATGCTGCGGATATTTTAACAAAGGATCCTCTTTCTTTTAATTCCTCTATGGTTGGGGTACCACAATATCCCATTCCTGAACGTAAGCCTCCCATTAGTTGGAATACCGTATCTTCTACTGTACCTTTGTAAGCAACACGGCCTTCTACACCTTCTGGAACTAATTTCTTTGCATCGCTTTGGAAGTAACGATCTTTACTTCCATTTTCCATTGCTGCAATTGATCCCATACCACGATATACTTTATACTTTCTACCTTGGTATAACTCAAAGGTTCCTGGACTTTCGTCACATCCTGCAAAGATACTACCAAGCATACATACATTGGCACCAGCTGCGATAGCCTTTGTCATATCGCCAGAATACTTGATACCTCCATCTGCTATGATTGGAATGCCATATTCTTTTGCAACTTCATAGCAATCCATAACGGCTGTAATCTGTGGTACACCAATACCTGCTACTACACGAGTTGTACAAATGGAACCTGGACCAATTCCAACTTTTACTGCATCTACGCCAGCTTCAATCAATGCCTTTGTTGCCGCACCTGTTGCTACATTTCCAGCAATCACTTGTAAGCTTGGATGTTTTTCTTTGATTTGCTTCACTGCATTGATTATGTTTAAGGAATGTCCGTGAGCAGAATCAATTACAATCACGTCAACTTTCGCATCTACTAAAGCGTCTACACGTTCCAATACGTTGTTCGTGATTCCTACTGCTGCACCACATAGAAGTCTTCCTTGCTCATCTTTTGCAGATAGTGGATACTTGATTTGTTTTTCAATATCTTTAATTGTAATCAAACCTTTTAAATTAAAGTCTTCATCAACAATTGGAAGCTTTTCCTTACGAGCAGTTGCTAAAATTTTCTTTGCTTCCTCAAGTGTAATTCCCTCTTTTGCTGTAATAAGACCTTCTGAAGTCATTGATTCTTTAATTTTTTTTGAAAAATCTTCTTCAAACTTTAAATCACGATTGGTAATAATACCAACTAGCTTTTTGCCCTCTGTAATCGGAACTCCAGATATTCGGAATTTGGCCATTAGATTATTGGCATCTTCTAATGTGTGTTCCGGTGATAAATAGAATGGGTCTGTAATAACACCATTTTCAGAACGTTTTACTTTGTCAACTTCTTCGGCTTGCTTTTCAATTGACATGTTCTTATGGATGATTCCAATTCCTCCCTGTCTTGCCATCGCGATAGCCATTCTATGTTCTGTTACAGTGTCCATTCCCGCGCTCATCAAAGGAATGTTTAATCTAACTGACTTTGTTAAGTAAGTTGATAAATTTACTTGATTCGGAATTAACTCAGAATATGCAGGTACCAACAGCACATCATCAAAAGTAATTCCTTCACCAATAATTTTACCCATCTTTTTATCCTCGCTTTCTTATCTCTTTATAATATTGTAGCTGCAAAGGGTAAAATAAATACCCTCTGCAGCTTCTCATTGTTCTAGTTTCTCTAGTCTAACAAAAATATTAATTTATGTCAATTACAAATTTAAATGATTTTTTTAATGACCGAAATATGAAAACGTAACTACATTCCTTCTTATTTTGTTTCTATTTTACTAAATATTTATTTTTCGAGGATGGGCATCTCTCATTGCGCTAAGCATTTCTGAATTTGGTTCAAATAGAACTTTTTCATAGCCATTATTGCCATGTATAATCATAGCATATACTTTAGCTCCTTCTTCTAATGTAGTATAGTCATATACTTTATTACAGTTTCTAAATGAATCCAATAAGTAAGAATCTGATGGAGCTACAATTTCTAACTTAGATAAATCAAAAGTTGCCGCCTTCTTACGTCTTTCTTTTCCCATAATCTTATCAACACTTAGTTCGCCTCTGATGTAGGTATATTCAAATTCAAGATCAAACATCTTAAACAAATAAACATCCAGTAGTACCATTATAATACCTAATACCAATCCAAATGGTAAAATTAAAGATAAAGCAAATACAATAACAGTAGCAAATATTAAAGCAACCTTTGCTAATATGCTTTTGGACGTTGTTTTTCTTTTAACCAGCTGCTCAATAAATACTTCATTCATTTTCTTTCCTCCTGAAATCGCTTTTATTAAATAATAGAAGTCCTTCTTATTATAGCCGACAATTCAGGATTTTGAAAGAAAAAAATTATTTTTCACAGAATTTATACAAATTTGTGTTACAATATAAAAGATTAAAAATACAGTGAGCCAAACGGAGGAAAAAATGAGCTTCAAGGAACAAATTCAAATTGAAAAAGAAAAATTAAGCAAAATGACTGTAAAAGAAAAAATAGACTATATTTGGGAATATTATAAGTATTGGATTATAGGAATTGCGGCAAGTCTCTTTCTCATATATGGAATTGTAGATGCCCAGATTGAGAATTCAAAGCCAACATATTTATACGTAACGATGGTAAATTCGAATATGGTAAGTTCAGGCGAAACCACCTTAATGGATGATTTTGCAGAATTTGCTCAAATTGACCAAACAAAAACAAAATTAAACCTTGATACATCCATTCAAATGAAAACAGATATGTCTGATGAATATAGCATGAATTCTTCTGCTAAGATGTTTGCTCAATTTGCAGCAAAAACAATTGATGCCACTATTATGAATAAAGATATGATCGATTTTTTTGTTGATAAAGATGCCTTTGCTGATTTAAAAACAATCCTTCCTACTGATTTTTATGAGAAACATAAGGACAGATTTATTACAGGGACAGATTCAGAAGGTAATCCATTTATGTGTGCAATGGATATTAGTGATAGTAAAATATTTCAAGAAACTAATTCATATGCCGAAACTCCTTACTACAGCATTATAGTCAACACACAAAACCAAGAAAACAGCATTCAATTTTTAGAATATCTATATTCCAAAAATTAATTCTACACCCTCATCAACCATAGATTGATGGGGGTGTTCTATTTTACTTGTCTATGTCTTAGGAGCCAGTTGATTTATAATGCCTTACCCCGCTTTGCCATAGAAGATAACATGGAATTAAAAATAAACCTCCAAGTATTGGGTAGAAGGCAAGAAATATTTGATTACTTTTACCTGTTAAATATAAAAACGGATAGTATTGAAAAAGAGCAAATGGTACCAAGTAGGTACAAAACTTCAACACGTTTTTACCATATATATTAACTGGGTACTTTCCATATTCTCTTGCACCGTCTGTAAATATATTCATAAATTCCAAACCTTCTATTGTAAAAAAGCATAGCGAAGCATAAATCACAAATAACCCTGCAAAGACAACTGTTCCTCCAAAAACCATATTTACTAATGTTATAACTTTGCTCGCACTCCAGATAATACCACTTCTAGGAATCGCGTAGCAAAACATAACAATTGCTTGTAGCACCCTGCCAACTCTTGTAAGTTCTATTTTGCTACCAATAACTTGAAAGATAAGTCCGCGAGGCCGAACCAATATTCGATCAAACTCTCCATTTCCTATCATACCTGCAAACATATCGAAACCGCGAAAAAAACATTCTGCAAAAGAAAAAGATAAAAGTACGATAGAATAACACATAAGACATTCACTATAGGTAAATCCTTCTACATTGGAAAATCTCTGAAACATAAAAAGTATACCGAGGAAAACGTTGAAGGATACTAAAAATTGACCAATGCTAGTCAAAAGAAATGATGTTTTATATTGTAATATACTTTTAATATGTATGCTTAAATATTTTAAATATAACTTCATAGTAGTCTCCTCTCAACCTCCTTGTATACAAAGCTTCTTTAATGCACTATGCATAATAATTTTTCCTAATACTACCATAATAACTAACCATATGATTTGTAGTAAGATTGTTTGATATAAGTATTTTCCGCTAATATCTCCACTATAAATTCGAAAAGGGGCATTTTGCATTGCCGCAAAAGGTAAAAGCTCCACTACTTTCTTGATTGAATCGGGCAAAAATGGTAGAGGAATCACTGCGCCGGCTAAAAATTCGGCAAGTGATTGGCTTACCATACGAACTCCCATTGGATTTACGGTATAAAATGTAATTCCATATATAATCATCCCAAATGCAACTACGACCAAAAAACCAAGAAGCATAGAGAATAAAAACCAAGCCAGTAAAACTAAGTCAGAGGGTAAGACAAGTCCGTATGGTTTTGGAAGTAGATAAGCCATTAATAAAATCGGTACACAACGTAGCAAAGCCTTAGATGCCCGATTCGCCATTCCCCTTACAAACCACATCGTATAAATATCCGTTGGTCTGCACAATTCATACGCAATATTTCCAGTTTGTATGGAATCAAACAATTCTTTTTCCCAAAACCAAGTCATAAACAATGCTAGAAATGCCTGCTGCATCCAAATATAGGAAGTAAGTGCCGAAAACTCCATTGGAAATGCATTTTCATTTGTACGATAAAAAGCTTGAAACAAAAGTATCTCCATAGCTCCCCATACAAACTGGGTTACAATTCCAGCCAAGGCTGCTATTTTGTATTGAAAACCATTTATAAAGCGCATGCGAAAAAAAGATATGTATTTAATCATGTCACATACCTCCTATATTTCATATTGCCTATATAACTGTGCCACAATTTCATCAAGAGATGCACTTTGATTCCTAGAGTGCTCTTTTAAATTAGTAAGGCTTCCATCTAAAAGTATCTTTCCTTTTCCAATTAGAAGAATTCTTGATGTAAGCGCTTCGATATCTTGCATATCATGCGTGGTTAAGATTACAGTTGTATTATGTTTTTGATTTAATTGTATGATAAATTCTCTTACCGCTAGCTTAGATACCGCATCTAAGCCAATGGTTGGCTCATCCAAAAAAAGAATTTTGGGACTATGTAGTAGCGAAGCAGCTATTTCACATCGCATTCGTTGTCCTAATGACAATTGCCTTACTGGAGTTTTTATAATTTGTTCCAGTGAAAGTGACACGGTAAGCTCTTCCAAATTACTTTCATATTTCTCTTTGGGAATCATATAGATATCTCGAATCAACTCAAATGAGTCAATGACTGGAACATCCCACCATAATTGAGAACGTTGTCCAAATACAACACCAATCTCTCGCACATGAGATTTCCTGTTTTTCCATGGAATTCTTCCATCAATTACGCATGTTCCAGAATCAGGTGTTAATATTCCACTTAATACCTTTATGGTACTGCTTTTTCCTGCCCCATTTGGACCAATATAGCCTACCATCTCTCCATCCAGGATATCGAAGGTGACCTCATCTAACGCTCTTATTTCTTCGTATTCTTTTTGAAAGAGGGATTGAAACGCTTCTTTTAGCCCCGCATTTCTTCTTAAGACCTGATACGTCTTACTTAGTTTTTCTACCTTAATCATTTTTTACCTCCTGGTAGTAATATTTTGTTAAAATATCTTGCCAAGCGACAGAATATCTTAGGATATTCCTTTTCCTTTGAGATTGACAAAGGAACCCGTGTGGTAGGTATTTTCTTTTTATAAAAACTTTTATAAAAAGGAATTCAATTTTACCACTTATAGGTTCCTTTTACAAGTAAATTAATTTAGACAAATTTACTATTTATTTTCAGACTCATCCTCTAATGGAACTTGAAAATTGTATATTTCTTTATAAGACTCTAATTCTTCTTCTGATGCTGGATTTGATGGAATTAATCCAGTGCTATCCGTTGTAGATGCTGCATTTACATATTTTTCACTTAAATTATCAATACTATTATAAATATCTTTTTTAACTTTCATAGTGGCTCCTTTCCTTTTTTTTAGTATTTGCAGCTATTTTGATATTATGTATCTAGGTTCTGATTTTATAATGTAACAAAAAAAGAATCCGATTATCGTTATTGGATAATCGAATCCTTTTTTGAAATCAAATGATTACATCATTCCCATTCCTGGTGCACCTGCTGGCATAGCTGGAGCGTCTTCTTTAATATTTGCTACAACAGATTCAGTTGTAAGTAAGGTAGATGCTACACTTGTTGCATTTTGTAATGCACTTCTTGTAACCTTAGCTGGGTCAAGAATTCCAGCTTCTACCATGTTTACATATTCGTCTTTTAATGCATCATAACCAATGCCTGGTTCTTGTTCTTTTACTTTACTAATGATTACGGATCCTTCTAATCCAGCGTTAGCTGAGATATGGAATAATGGGGATTCTAATGCTTTTAAGATAACATTAGCACCTGTTCTTTCATCTCCATCTAAAGTATCAACTAATTTAGCAACTTCTTTTGAAGCATGAATATATGCAGATCCACCACCTGCAATGATACCTTCTTCTACTGCAGCTCTTGTTGCTGCTAAAGCATCTTCCATGCGTAATTTCTTTTCTTTCATTTCAGTTTCAGTCGCAGCACCTACGCGAATAACTGCAACACCACCTGATAATTTAGCAAGTCTTTCCTGTAATTTTTCTTTATCAAATTCAGAAGTTGTTTCTTCAATCTGAGCTTTAATCTGATTGATTCTAAAGGAAATATCATCTTTCTTTCCTTCTCCATCAACAATAACTGTGTTTTCTTTTTGAACTTTAACAGATTTTGCACGTCCAAGTTGTTCCATAGTAGTTTCTTTTAAATCAAGTCCCATATCATCTGTAATGACCTGACCACCTGTTAAAATTGCAATATCTTCTAACATTGCTTTTCTTCTGTCGCCGTAACCTGGTGCTTTAACAGCAACTACTTGGAAGGTTCCTCTTAATTTGTTAACGATTAAAGTAGTTAATGCTTCACCTTCTACATCTTCTGCAATAATCAATAATTTTGATCCTGATTGAACAATTTGCTCAAGAATTGGTAAAATATCTTGAATATTTGAAATTTTCTTATCTGTAATTAAAATATATGGATTGTCAAGAACTGCTTCCATTTTTTCCATATCAGTAGACATATATGCTGAGATATATCCTCTGTCAAACTGCATACCTTCTACTAAATCAAGCTCTGTAAGCATTGTCTTTGACTCTTCTATTGTAATAACACCATTGTTTGATACTTTTTCCATTGCATCAGCAACCATGTTACCAACTTCAACATCACCAGCAGAAATTGCAGCTACTTTAGCAATGTGGTCTTTTCCATTTACTTTCTGGCTCATTCCAGCAATTGCTTCTACCGCTACTTCAGTTGCTTTCTTCATACCTTTTCTTAAGATAATTGGATTCGCTCCTGCTGCTAAGTTCTTCATTCCTTCGTTAATCATAGCTTGTGCTAAAACAGTTGCAGTTGTTGTTCCATCTCCTGCCACATCATTTGTCTTAGTAGCAACTTCTTTTACAAGTTGTGCACCCATGTTTTCAAATGCGTCTTCTAATTCCACTTCTTTTGCAATCGTTACACCATCATTTGTAATAAGTGGTGTTCCGTAAGATTTGTCTAATACAACATTTCTACCTTTTGGTCCTAATGTTACTCTTACTGTATTTGCTAACTGATTTACACCTGATTCTAATGCAGCTCTAGCTTCTGCACCAAACTTAATCTCTTTTGCCATGTTTTTATTCCTCCTAGAATGTTTTATAGTTCATTTTCCCAAATATAATGTCTTTTTTATTCAATTACAGCTAAGATATCACTTTGTTTTACAATGATGAACTGTTCATCATCAATTTCAACTTCTGTTCCAGAGTATTTAGAGTATATTACTTTATCTCCTGCTTTTACTTGCATTTCTACTTCTTTACCATCTACTACTCCACCTGGTCCTACTGCTACAACTTCCGCCTGTTGTGGTTTTTCTTTATTTTGTCCTGGTAAAACAATACCTGACTTTGTAGTTTCTTCCGCTACTAATTGTTTAATTACAACTCTGTCTCCTAATGGTACTAATTTCATTTTGACTCCTTTCCTGACGTTTTCTTTCACGTCAATACAGCTATTTTAGTTTTTGATTTATTAGCACTCACTTAACTCGAGTGCTAATCGATAGTCATATATTAGTTAATTTGTTACATTTATGCAACTGTTTTGACACATCGATTTTTTAATACAATCTCAATATAGCTCTTATTTTCTCTTGTTTTCTCATTTTTTCTCACTTTTAAAAAAATTGCATCTATTTCTATTAATCATACTACACAGTTTAGGGATTTATTCTTATTACCTTTCATCTACTTTGATATTGTTTTCCCTCGCGTAGTAGAATAAATACTGCTGGGCATATCCACCAAAAGAACCATATAATTGTTTTGCCAAGGAAGCGATTTCTTCCTTTTTTGTTTCCTTTTCAAAATAGATTTTTTCCATAATTCTCTTAACCCATACATCAATTGGAAATACATTTCTCTGTGACAAAGAAAAAAGAGCAACACAACTTGCCACCTTTATTCCAACACCCTTTATCAGCATCAACTCTTCCATCGTTTGATTCGAATCAGCATGTAACAAACGTGACTCAAGAACAATTTCCTTTAGCAACTTCTCACAAGCATCTACAATATAAGGAGCACGAAAACCTGTCTTACATAATCGAAGTTCATTTTCTGTAACTTTAGCAAGTTGCAAAAGCGTAGGGAAATGATAATAAGATTTGCCACATATCTCTCCTGCAAGATCTCCATATTTTATAGAAATCGTATTAATAATCTGTTTTATATGCGGTATTTGTTTGTTTTGAGATATGATAAAAGATATCAATGTTTCAAAAAAATCTTGGTTTAAAATTCGAATTCCGCCATACTCTGTGATTGCCTTCTCCAATTCTGCACTTCTATTTAAAAGTGTTTTTTCATTTGTAATTAGCCAGCTTTTTATTTCATTATAATTTCTGTCCAAATCAAAATAGGGTCTCCAGACTGTATGAAAGGTCTCCATACTCGTTTGAAAGAAAATGATTTGGTCATTTATTTGCTTTATATGTAATAAATGACGCTTTGCAACAATAACATATTCTTTGACATCAAGTTGCTCAAAATGAAAGCACTGTCCACATTCTAAAATTTGTTCTATATCAAAGGATTCCATTTCTTCTAAAATAATATTATTATCTTTTTCTGTAATTCTCATTTTTACTTCCAATCTACAAGATGTGCATAACAAAAGCACACTACATTATACTTTCCTAACTTATCGGGTGAAATCAAATGTCTGCTTTGCAGCCGCTTGATTTCCTTCCGATTCCTACACTTCGTGTAGTAGCTCTTGAGCTTTGCTCCATCGCTAACTTATCGGGTGAAATCAAATGTCTGCTTTGCAGCCGCTTGATTTCCTTCCGATTCCTACACTTCGTGTAGTAGCTCTTGAGCTTTGCTCCATCGCTAACTTATCGGGTGAAATCAAATGTCTGCTTTGCAGCCGCTTGATTTCCTTCCGATTCCTACACTTCGTGTAGTAGCTCTTGAGCTTTGCTCCATCGCTAACTTATCGGGTGAAATCAAATGTCTGCTTCGCAGCCGCTTGATTTCCTTCCGATTCCTACACTTCGTGTAGTAGCTCTTGAGCTTTGCTCCATCGCTAACTTATCGGGTGAAATCAAATGTCTGCTTCGCAGCCGCTTGATTTCCTTCCGATAAGTTACATTATAATATAGTGCACTTATTTTTGCACGTTATTCTTTTTTATTTTTTTCGTTGTCTTCTTGATTGATTGTTTCCTTATTATTAGTGATTGTCTTACCTTTTACAATCTTATTGATGTGTTTTTTATAGATTTTTTTCCCTCCTATTACAAATGCAAAAATAATTACGCCCCAAAGGATAAGATAAGGTAATGCTGCTATGAATTCAATGAGAAAATTCTTAAATCCTTCTTTAATTGCATATACATTATCGGATAGCTTTGCTTTGATTTGGTTAGCAAATGATTTTGTTTCTACTTGTGTTTCTCTATCTACTTCTGCAAAATCAATTCGTACTGTACTGTAATTTACTAAGTTATCGTAAGTACGTATTTGCGATTCTTTTGACTCGATTTCATATCTTACCTGAGTTAACTGACTTTGTATTGCTATGATGTCTTCCATTTTTGTCGCATTTTCTAAAAGCGTCATTAAAGTTTCTTGCTCAATTTTTAGTGCTTTTAAACGACTTTCTGTATCTACATATTGTAGTGTTACATCCGTGGTCTGTTCATTGGCTCGAATAACATTGCCTCTATCTTTTACTATTTTTACAAATCCATCCAACCGTTCTGCTGGTATTCTTGCAACCAGATAGCCAGAGCGATAATTTTCGTATTCATAACTTCCACCACTTATGTCTAAATTTTCTACGTATCCACCAAAACTTCCGATTTGAGCGGTAAGTTCATTGATAAAATCATCAAATGTCTTTGTCTCAACGGACATACTCACTTCCTTTATTAACTTCTGTCCAGATATTTGACTTGTATCATTCATTATCTCTGTTTGACTTTCAATTCCCACAGCGCCTTCTTGTGGAGTTGCCATATCAGCTTTTGAATCTGACATCTCCACTCCACTGGAACTTTCCATATTAACAGACTGTTCCGTTGTTGTATCTGCACCTTTACTACTTCCACAAGCAGCTAATGCTAAAATATTCGTAGCAATCACTACTCCCGCTAACATTTGTTTCAGTTTTCTTCGTTTCATACTCATATCCTCCTTTATGGAATTTCTAATTCTAATGTTATTTGGTTTTCATTTATATTTCGGTATAAGATATATCTACCACTTACATCCATACTGTAATCAAAGCGATTCAATGTTTCTTCTATATTTGAAGCAGAAGCAAGTGTCTCTTCTTGCAAGTTATCGCTCGTATAAACCACGCTTACTTTGTCCTGATCTATTTTTTCTATACGTGTTATACTCGTATAGTGCCACTCATCTGCTGAAGGATTTGCAAGAATAAGAATTACAGTATCATCACTCGTTGATTTGATGCTCCATTCAAAGTCATTTTCCATTCCAGAACTTGTTATGGATTGTTCGGTTGTAGTATCAGACTTCTCATTATTTTTTGCTTCGTATTGGTCGTTTGATTCAAGTGCACTCTCTGGCCGAGTTGCCATTTCATTTCCTTTTTCCTCAACTGTTATCAATGGCATACTAAGACGTATTCCAAGAATTAGAATAGCCGCTACAGCAACGTAAGAAAGTTTCTTTTTATTCATAACAATAATCTGGAATTTTTCTTTCATCCTAATACGTTTGATTAGCTTTCGCATTTGTTCTTCGAATTTAGGAGAGGGAGTATAGATTTTTTTTATTTCTTTATCATCTGGAACGAAGGATAAATCTTTTTCTAAACTATCCTCTAATGCTTTACGTAACTTTTCATTACTGCTTTGCATATTTATTATCCTCCTTCATAAGTAACTCTTTTAACTTCTTTTTGCCTCGAAACAATCTTACATTGACAACTTTAGGAGTCACCTCCAAAATTTCTGCAATCTCTTTATCTGATAGCTCATGAAGATATTTATATTCGAATACAACACGGTATAACTCCTCCATTTGATGAATGGCATTCACAATCTTGTTGTGTTCTTCTTTTTGTATGTATTCTTCTAAAATATTTTCTTTACTTTCTCCTACTATTTCTTCTTCGTATTCTTCTATTTCATTTTTTTTCTTTCGAATCATATCAATTGATTTACTTTTTACAATTGTGGCGATAAAATTCTTTGTTTTCGTACTCTTAACCTCCTCTACTTTATCCAAATGTCTGGTAAGCGCCAAGAATGCTTCCTGAACTGCATCCTCTGCCAGATATTTGTCGTGTAAAATTTCATTTGCAACATACCACATAAAATATTGATACGTTTCATACACTTGTACAAACTTATGCTTTTCTTCCTCTGTTTCTATCATCGAAAGATATATCAACATCTTTTTTCCTCCACTCATATCCCAAAAATTATTGTTATATTAATAATAACGTTATTTGTTTTACTATTACTACAAAAAATACAAAAAATTTTAATCTGATACGTTTCATTATAATCAATATTGTAGTTCTACAAAAGAAATTAATAATAATAGGATGCTTATATTAAATTTTATCAATCAAATTGATTAAATTTAGTACTAGAAGTATTGTTTCGCCTATGATATTATTATTTCAATGTAAAACTTAAATCATCAAAGGTTATGAAAAGGAGTATTACTTATTGCCTGGCTTTCAGAGAGTTACTGGTTGGTGTGAAGTAACAGACAGAATATAAGGAACTAGCCTTGGAACTGCTATTCGAACTTACAATTATTAGTTGTAAAAGTAGTGTTAGACGTAATCCTTGCGTTAAAGGGAGTCGATATAAGCCAATTGGCTGTATCGATAGAGTGCATGTGCTAATCGTGAAGGATTCATGAAATAGCCGTGAATTAGAGTGGTACCGCGAAGTCGATTATATAGTCCTTCGTCTCTATACTGAGTAATCAGTTTGAGATGAAGGACTTTTTTATTAATAGTAAACGCGGACTTGTCCACTTAATTTTATAGAAAAGAGGAAGAAAGAATGAAAAATTTTACAAAGTATGAAAAGATGTATTTTATGCCTACTAATGTGACTTATGACTGGGTAAAAAAAGACGCAATTGATAAAGCCCCAATATGGTGTAGCGTCGACCTTCGTGATGGCAATCAAGCCTTAATCGAACCAATGAGTCTTGAGGAAAAGTTGGAATTTTTTCAATTACTAGTTAAAATTGGCTTCAAAGAAATTGAAGTTGGATTTCCTGCTGCCTCTGAAACAGAATTTGAATTCGTCAGAGCATTAATTGATCGAAATATGATTCCATCTGATGTTACAATTCAAGTATTAACACAAGCAAGAGAACATATTATCAAGAAAACCTTTGAGGCTTTAAAAGGAGCGCCAAATGCAATTGTGCACGTATATAATTCTGTATCCGTTGCTCAAAGGGAACAAGTATTTAAAAAATCTAAGGAAGAAGTAAAAGAAATTGCCATTCAAGGTGCAAAATTATTAAAAAAACTTGCCATGGAAACAGAAGGTAATTTCCAATTCGAATACAGCCCTGAAAGTTTTCCGGGTGCAGAAGTCGATTATGCCCTTGAGGTGTGTAACGCTGTTTTAAATGTATGGAAACCAACCAGTAATAATAAGGCAATTATTAACATTCCAACAACAGTTGAAAATGCTATGCCTCATGTATTTGCCAGTCAAGTAGAATTCATACATAAGAATCTAGACTATAGAGAAAATGTAATTTTATCTCTTCATCCTCACAATGACAGAGGCTGCGGTATCAGTGACGCTGAATTTGGTTTGCTTGCAGGTGCAGATCGTTTGGAGGGAACATTATTTGGAAATGGTGAAAGAACAGGCAATCTTGATGTTATTACAGTTGCTATGAACATGTTTTCACATGGAGTTGATCCTAATCTTGATTTTAGTAATTTACCTGAGATTGCAGAAGTCTATGAACGTTTGACTCGTATGCATGTTTATGAAAGACAGCCTTACTCGGGCGAATTAGTATTTACTGCATTTTCAGGATCTCATCAGGATGCCATTGCAAAAGGTATGGCTTGCCACGAAGCAAAAGAAAATAATATCTGGAACGTTCCATATCTTCCAATTGATCCTAAAGATATTGGTCGCGCCTATGATTCGGATGTTATACGCTTTAACAGCCAGTCTGGCAAGGGGGGAGTGGGCTATATTCTTAAGAATAATTTTGGTATTATTATGCCAGATAAAATGAAGGAAGAAGTAAGTTACTTGGCAAAGAGTGTTTCAGATCGTGAACACAAAGAATTGACTCCTCAGTGGATTTATGAAATCTTTAAAGAAGAATACGTTGACGTACCTTCTACCTTTGCAGTTGATGAATGTCACTTTAAGCAAAAAAATGGTATTCAAACCGAGCTTACTGTATTTCATAAAGGTAAAAAAGTTATCATAAATGGAATGGGAAATGGGCGTTTGGATGCTGTAAGCAATGCCTTAAAAGAGTATTTTGGTTTTGAATATGATTTAGTTGATTACTCCGAGCATTCTTTGACGCGTGGTTCTTCCTCCAAGGCTATTGCATATGTTGGTATTGTTGAAAATAATAAGACATATTGGGGTGTTGGAATTGATGATGATATAATTAAAGCTTCAATTCAAGCTTTGATTACTGCAATTAACAGACTTGGAGAATTAAACGGGAATAATGGATTACAAGATGAACGTGCAAAAGAAATGCATGCATACATCAAAGAACATTACAACGATATCACATTGACGTCAATGGCAGAGCACTTTCATTTAACAGAACCTTATTTATCAAAATACATTAAGGAAAAGTTAGGCAATACCTTTGGTAATTTAGTGAAAGAATGCCGTCTCAATAAAGCATGTCATATTTTAAAAACTAGCAATATGTTGGTAGAGGATATTTCGAATATGGTAGGATATGAAAACCCAGAACATTTTATCCGCGTATTTAAAACACAGATAGGTTTGACGCCAATTCAATATCGAAAAAATAAATAATACTTTTATAGTTCAAAGGATAGGGTAACAAGATTCCCTATCCTTTTATCGTTCTATTCTTTTTTATAATATTCTTTCAACTTTTCATTAAGCTGTTCTGCAAGTTCTTTATCACGTAAAAAATTGGTAAACCAAATAAGAATAAAAATAAAAAGTATCATAATAAAAATGGAAACCATCATATCGATTCGATCTAAATAAAACCATTCATAAATCAATCCAAATCCAATTACAATACAATTGATATACAAATAATGTACGATGATTCGAATCAAAAATCGTTTCTTTAAACTTTTCTCATCCAACTCTTTATGATTATCAAAATAAAGAACGTTTCCTAAACTACACAACAAAGATACCGATAAAATTTGCCACAGAATATCCACCGTGAGTTGGGTATTTTGCCAAAATACCTTTATATAAATTGCCGTTCCAATTATTACACAAGTAGTAATATAAGAAAACGTGTTTATTATTGATTTTATCTTTCCCAAACACAACACTCCTTTCTATCTTATATTCCAAAGCGTTGCTTTAGATCCGCTACATATTGTCTGGAAATAATAACCCGCTCCTTATTTTTCAAAACAGCTTCAAAGCGTCCGTTAAAAATCGGATTGATACTTTTTACCTTTGATAAATTAATTATACTAGACTTAGATGCACGAAAAAAATCTGTTTCACCATATTCTTTTTCTATTTCATATAGGCGAAGCTTTGTTTCATAAACTTCTTTTTCACAGTAACAATAGACTCTGTTATCAACCGCTTCAAAATAATAGACATGATTTAGTTCAATCATAGTTATTTCTCCATTTTGAGTACCTACAATTTTCTTTTTATCAGTCTTTAACTGATAGATTAGCTTCAAAAGAGATTCGTCTAATTCTTTACATCGAATGAGAATCGTGTCTTCTTCATCTGGTTCTCTCTCTTCAATAATTATCTTCACCCTCTTCTTCCTTTCTAACGCCCTTTCATAAATGTGCTTTTTTGCTTACAAGTTTAACGATTCTTTATTTCCCTTCTCTTTAATAAAATACTCGCTACAATGAGTGCCAAAACACTACATACAATTAAAAAGACAAATTGAGAGCCACTTGATATAATTCGATCCTTTACCTCTACAGTGATTCCCATATACCTTTGATACTCTTTACTCACTTCCTCTGGTAATCCAAGGAAGGTATTTTCTAGCGCTATTTGGGTACTTATTTGTCTCGTTAGAGAGATTCCATGTAGAATCGGTAAGCACTTTAACACGTTTTGTACCGATTCTGGTAACATTCCCATCGGCAAGTAGATTGCCCCTACAAATCCTACCAAAGTCCCAATTAAACTTCCCAATGTTGACCATGCACTTACACTATGTACAAATATAGCAATTAGGAATAACAAGCTGGAGTATACAAATACATTGACGATAATTAGAACCAGTAATTGTACTACTTGTTGTACCGTAAATACAGTTGAATCTGTTAAAAATAAATACGCTTGGCTAATTGCTAACGTAATCATACAAATTAGACTCGCCATTATAATCGATGCACTCACATAGCCTAGTGCTAATCTACTTCGTTTGATTGGCGCCACATAAAAGCTCTCGATTCGGTTTTTCGCTTCATCTTCTACAATCATTCCAATCATCGTAAGACTAACCGTAAGTGAATTTACCACAAGCAATCCTGCGATGGTCCATACCTGAATTAAGTTTGTTGCATTCGCTAAATCAAGAGCCTTATCTCTTTGACCGCCATATTTTTCTAAGATGTAAACTACCTCATCACGATTCATATTTCCTAAGAATAAGACCATAAGTCCGATGACAATTAGCATTGATAGCAAAGAAAAAAATACTGATGTTTTATCTCTTATATAAATTAAAATATTTCTCTTTATGATATAATACAAACCAATCATTCAATTCCCCCCCTTATTTTTCTTCCCTATTCGTATGGTTTTTTCCAGTCACATTTAAGAATACATCATCCATCGACCCTTGAATTACTTCAAAACCATCAATTAATGGTCTTACTTTATTTATAATAGGAAGTGAATCCATTGTATTTGAAAGAAAAATATCAATCCATTCCTCTTTTACCACATAGTGTTGATTATTTTTATGTAGTTCTTTTTCTAATTCTTCTTTTTGTTTTGTAAATAATCTTAAATGATCCTTTACAAACTGCTCTTTTAAGGAAAACGGTGTTCCGTATTGCTTTATCTTACCTTCATCAATGATTGCAATATGGTTTGCTTTTGCCGCTTCTTCCATATAATGAGTCGTTAAAAACACGGTCATATTTTTCTCACTTCTTAACTTCTCAATGATTTTCCATACGTTTTTTCTGGTAGCAGGATCAAGCCCTGTTGTTGGCTCATCCAAAAATAATATTTCAGGTTCATGCATTAACGCTCTTGCAATTTCGCATCTACGTTTTTGTCCCCCTGACAATTTAGCAAACGGGCGGTTTAGTATCTCATCTAACGATAAAAATGAGCTAACCCTCAACAGATTGTCCTTTAGTTTCTTATAATTATTTTCATATAACGAACCCCTTACTAATAAATTTTCTTTTACCGTAAGTTCACCATCCAGACAATTATTTTGATAAACAACACCAATACTCTTTCTTATCTTATCATTTTCTTTTCCTAACGTATATCCGCAAATGTTTGCTCCTCCTGCAGTAGGTGCAAACAAGGTACATAACATATTAATTGTAGTCGATTTTCCAGCTCCATTTACCCCTAAAAACCCAAATAGCTCACCTTTTTGTACCGAAAAACTGATATCATCAACTGCCTTAACCTCACTAAAATGCTTCGATATATGTTTTACCTCAATTATGGTATCTGCCACATGCTCCACCTCTATACCTCCTTTGTTTCCTTATCAAATTCTTTTACATTATATATGTAGTAAACTTATATTACAAGAATCGAATCACTAAGTTACAAGATATGTTAGGTAAGTTACCTAATTTTTACTATAAGAAAGCTCCTATCAACACTTCTGATAGGAGCCTTCTTATCTTTTACAAATTCGTATATCCCATTAAATCACAATCAACTTCACGTGCAACTTCTCTTCCTTCTCTGATTGCCCATACAACCAAGGACTGTCCTCTATGCATATCTCCAGCGGTGAACACATTCTCCACGTTTGTTTTGTATTTACCCGCTTGCGTCGCTACATTACTTCTTTCGTTTAGTTCAACTCCGAACGCTTTTGTTACATAATCTTGACACCCAAGAAATCCTGCTGCAATTAGTACCAAATCAACGTCTATTGTCTGTTCACTTCCTTCTACCTCAACCATATTCATTCGACCAGTTGATGCATCTTTTTGCCAATCAAGGGTAACAATCTTTGCTTGGCATACATTACCTTCTTTATTTGCAACGAACTCTTTTACTGTTGTTTGATAGACTCTTGGATCTTTTCCAAATACTGCAATTGCTTCTTCCTGACCATAGTCTGTTTTACAAACTTTTGGCCACTGTGGCCAAGGATTGTCTTCTGCCCTGGTATCTGGTAATTTTGGCATCATTTCAAGCTGAATCACATTTGCCGCTCCATGACGTATAGAAGTACCTACACAATCATTTCCAGTATCTCCACCACCAATTACGAGTACCTTTTTATCTTTGGCTGATATATAATTTCCATCCGTCAAATCAGAATCCAATAAGCTTTTTGTCGTAGCCTTTAAGAAATCTACTGCAAAATAAATACCTTTTGCATCACGACCAGGCACTAAAATATCTCTAGGATTAGAAGCCCCACAAGCCAATACAACACGGTCAAAGTCTTTTAATATCTTATTTGCCTTATAATTTCCACCTACATCAGCATTGGTAACAAATTCGATACCTTCTTCTTCCATAATGGAAATTTTACGCTCTATAATATGTTTTTCCAATTTCATATTCGGAATTCCATACATGAGGAGTCCACCGATGCGGTCACTTCGTTCAAATACAGTAACCAGATGACCTCGTTTGTTTAATTGATCAGCCGCCGCAAGACCTGCAGGCCCTGAACCAATTACTGCAACTTTTTTCCCTGTTCTTACTTTTGGAGGATTTGCTTTTACATATCCTTCTTGATATGCATTTTCAATAATTAAATACTCATTTTCTTTGATTGAAACAGAATCTGCATTCAACCCACAAGTACATGCCGCTTCACAAGGAGCAGGGCAAACTCTAGCTGTAAATTCTGGAAAATTATTTGTTTTTGCTAAACGATTGTATGCTTGATTCAAATTATCCGTATAAACCAAATCATTCCATTCTGGTATTAAATTATTGATTGGACATCCTGTTGTCATACCCATTAAGTTGATTCCTGACTGGCAAAACGGAACACCACACTCCATACATCTAGCACCTTGAAGTCTTTGTTTTTCCTTGGATAGAGGAATATGGAATTCGTTAAAATTCTTAATTCTTACCTTAGGCTTTACTGTTTCGCTTGTTTCTCTTTTATAGTCCATAAATCCTGTTGGCTTTCCCATTGTTCTCTCCTCCTACTTCCTAGTATTTGCATAAAAAGCTTCAATTTGTGCTTGTTCACTGCTAAGGCCTTTTTCTTCCATCTGAACAATCGTCATCAACATACGATTGTAATCATGTGGAATAATTTTCTTAAACTTTGGTAAGTAAGTTCCAAAATTATCTAGAATTAACTTTCCTTTTTCAGAATTTGTATAAGCAACATGTTCCTTAATCATATCTTTTAATTCTAACACATCGTATTTTGATGTGATTTCCTCAATGGAAACCATTGCTTTATTTAACTTAGTATACAAATCACTGTCTTCATCTAATACATAAGCAATACCGCCACTCATACCAGCTGCAAAGTTTTTACCAGTTTTACCAAGAACGACTACACGTCCTCCTGTCATATACTCGCAACCATGATCACCCACACCTTCTACTACTGCATGTGCTCCTGAGTTACGAACGCAGAAACGTTCTCCTGCAACACCATTGATATACGCTTTGCCACTGGTTGCACCATATAATGCAACGTTACCAATAATGATATTTTCATCTGGTTTGAATTTGATTCCTCTAGGCGGATATACAATTAATTTACCACCTGATAGTCCTTTTCCAAAATAGTCATTACTATCACCTGTTAGTTCTAAGGTAAGTCCGTTTGGAATAAACGCACCAAAACTTTGGCCTCCAGCACCATGACATTTAATCGTATAGGTATCATCCTCAAGTGTATCGTGGTATAACTTTGTTATCTCTGAACCAAATATGGTTCCAAAAGAACGATCTGTATTTTTAACATCAATTTCAATGCTTCTTTTTTGTTTATTTACCAACGCAGGTTTTAATTTCTTAAGAAGAACCTTTTCATCTAATGTTTTTTCCAATTCAAAATCAAATACCTGTTTTGGATCAAAGGTTACTTTTTCGCCTTTCTCAGCAAATGGATTGTTAAGAATCTTTGATAAATCAACTTTTCTTGCTCTTTCATTTGTTACTTTATCATTTACTTTTAGTAAATCCGTTCTACCTACTAATTCATCTACCGTACGAATGCCAAGCTTTGCCATGTACTCTCTTAATTCCTGTGCCACAAACTGCATAAAATGAATGACATATTCTGGCTTTCCTTTAAAACGTTTTCTAAGCTCAGGATTTTGAGTTGCTACGCCGACTGGGCACGTATCTAAGTTACAAACCCTCATCATAACACAGCCCATTGTTACAAGAGGAGCCGTTGCAAATCCAAATTCTTCTGCACCAAGTAAAGCTGCTATGGCAACGTCACGTCCACTCATTAATTTACCATCTGTTTCAATGGTAACTTTATTACGAAGTCCGTTATATAGTAACGTCTGATGTGTTTCTGCCAATCCAAGCTCCCATGGAAGTCCTGCATTATGAATAGAACTTGCAGGTGCCGCTCCTGTTCCGCCATCATATCCAGAAATTAAAATAACCTGTGCTCCCGCTTTTGCTACACCTGCCGCAATGGTTCCTACACCTGCCTCCGATACTAACTTAACGGATATTCTTGCATCGGTATTGGCGTTTTTACAGTCATAAATCAACTGCGCCAAATCCTCGATGGAATAAATATCATGATGAGGCGGTGGTGAAATTAAGCCTACACCAGGTGTTGAATGTCTGGTTTTTGCAACCCAAGGATACACCTTAGCAGACGGTAAGTGTCCACCTTCTCCTGGTTTTGCTCCCTGTGCCATTTTAATTTGAATTTCTTTTGCACTTACTAAATATTTTGAAGTAACACCAAAACGTCCTGATGCTACCTGCTTAATTGCAGAGCATTTGTTTAAGCCGTCCATTCCAATGCTTAGTCTTTCTAGACTCTCTCCACCTTCACCACTGTTTGATTTACCTTGAAGTTTATTCATGGCAATCGCCAATGTTTCATGTGCCTCCTGTGAAATAGAACCGTATGACATAGCTCCTGTTTTAAATCTCTTAACAATAGAAGCAACACTTTCAACTTCCTCGATTGGAATACCACTTTCTGGATAATTAAAATCAATCAGTCCTCTTAAGTTAGCAGGATGAGTCTCTTTATTAATCATTGCTGTATATTCTTTAAATAGATTGTAATCTCCTCGTCTTGTAGCCTCTTGCAGATAATGAATCGTCTGCGGATTATATTGGTGTTCTTCACCTTGACTTCTTAACTTATGATAACCAATACTATCCAAAGTCAAATCAACTTCCAAACCTAATGGATCAAACGCCTTGGAATGTCTATCGTCAATGTCTTGTTCAATATCTTGTAACGTAATTCCACCGATACGGCTTACTGTATCTGTAAAATATTTTTCTACGACTTCACTACTGATACCGATTGCTTCAAATATCTGTGAGCCTTGATAGGATTGTATCGTTGATATACCCATTTTAGAAGCAATTTTAATGATTCCATGTAATACCGCCTGATTATAATCATCAACTGCTGCATAATAATCTTTATCAAGCATTTTATTTTCAATCATTTGTTTAATGGTTTCTTGTGCCAAATATGGATTGATTGCACATGCACCATATCCTAGTAAAGTAGCAAAATGGTGTACTTCTCTTGGTTCACCGCTTTCTAAAATCATTGCTACAGAGGTTCTTTTCTTTGTCTTTACTAAATGCTGTTGGAGTGCTGAAACCGCCAATAAGGAAGGGATTGCAACATGATTTTCATCCACACCACGATCTGATAAGATTAAGATGTTAGCACCTTCTCTATGTGCTCTATCCACTTCAACAAAAAGATGCTCGATTGCTCTTTCCAACTTTGTATTTTTATAATAAGTAATCGGAATTACTTCTACTTTCATTCCTTCCACTTTCATACTTTTAATTTTCAAGAGATCTGTATTGGTAAGAATTGGATTGTTTACCTCTAGCACATGACAATTCGTTGCTTTTTCTTCTAGTAAGTTACCATCCTCACCTACATAAACGGTAGTAGACGTTACAATCTCTTCACGAATCGCATCGATTGGAGGATTGGTAACCTGCGCAAATAACTGTTTAAAATAGTTAAATAGCGGTTGATGCTTCGTAGATAGTACTGGTATTGGGCTATCGATACCCATAGCTGCAATGGCTTCCCCTGCATTTTTTGCCATTGGCATAATGGAATTTTTAAATTCTTCATAAGTATAACCAAATGCCTTTTGCAATCTAGAACGTTCTTCCTTTGTAAATTCTGGAACTCTCTGATTTGGAATTTTTAATGATTTTAAAGAAATCAAATTACGATCCAACCATTCACCATAAGGCTGTTTACTCGCATAATAATTTTTTAAATCATCATCATCGATTACAATTCCTTTTATGGTATCAACTAAAAGCATTTTACCTGGACGAAGTCTTTCCTTTACAACAATCTTGGTTGGATCTATATCTAACACACCAACTTCTGAAGAAAGAATCAAATAATCATCCTCTGTAATAAAATATCTGGATGGTCTTAATCCATTACGATCAAGAACGGCTCCCATAATATCTCCGTCTGAAAACAAGATTGAGGCTGGACCATCCCATGGCTCCATCATCGTTGCATAGTACTGATAAAAATCCTTCTTTTTCTGCGTCATGTTTTTATTATTCGCCCATGGTTCAGGAATGGTTATCGTAACTGCTAATGGTAATTCCATTCCGCTCATTACTAAAAATTCCAACGCGTTATCAAGCATTGCAGAGTCAGATCCACTACGATTAATGACTGGGAGTACTTTGTGTAATTCACCTTTTAAGTAACCCGTTTCCATTGTTTCTTCACGGGCAGTCATCTTATCTACATTGCCAATAATCGTGTTGATTTCTCCATTATGTACAATAAAACGATTCGGATGTGCTCTTTCCCAACTTGGATTCGTATTGGTACTAAAACGGGAATGAACTGTAGCAATTGCCGATTCGTAATCTTTGCTTTGCAAATCTTCAAAAAATAAACGAAGCTGTCCAACTAAAAACATTCCTTTATATACGATGGTACGACTCGATAATGAAACTACATATGTATTGTCATTGCTTTGCTCAAAAATGCGTCGCACAATATAAAGTCTACGATCAAAGTCAAGTCCTTGTGCAATGGTTCTTGGTCTTTTTACAAAGCCTTGCATAATACAAGGCATACATTCAAGTGCCTTATGTCCTAATATTTCTTGTTGAATTGGTACTTCTCTCCAACCTAAAAATTCTAGTCCTTCTTTTTTTACAATAATCTCGAACATTTTCTTAGCCTGGTTTCTCTTTAACTCATCTTGTGGGAAGAAAAACATACCAACCCCATAGTCTCTTTCCTCACCTAATGTGATTCCAAGATTTTTTACAGCTTTTGAAAAAAACTTGTGGGATATCTGTAATAAGATACCTACACCATCACCCGTTTTACCTTCTGCGTCTTTTCCTGCTCTATGCTCTAAATTCTCTACAATTTTTAAAGCATTCTCAACAGTTTCATGAGTTTTTAGTCCTTTAATATTAACAACTGCTCCAATACCACAATTATCATGTTCAAATCTTGAATCATACAATCCAGTATCTTGGCATTTCGGACATACTTTTTGATTATCCATTGTCATACCTCATCTCTTCTTCCAAATATAAACAGCTGATTTTAGTTACATTTTTTGTTCGTTTTAATATACTACATTTTTTTCAACTTGTAAATAAATTTTTTTCGTTAATTGTCAGATAATTTGATAATATAGTATTTTCAATAAATTAGTCCGACTATATGGAATAAATATATTTTATTTTTTCCTTAAAACAAACAAATATTATGAAGTAACTCTAAAACGACTATCTATTTTTTTGTTCTAACTACAAAAAAATAGAGCGTCTGCTTGCAGACGCTCTAAAACTGGTGACAAATGCTCAGAGAGGTTTTATGAACCTTGCTACTATATAAACAATGAGGTATACATTAGCGCATACCTCATCACAAAGATTTCGTTCTATATCAAGCAGAACGATTCATGCTTTGAAACTTTTAATTAATATCATTTATATTTACGATTCGATCCACAGTTTTTACGTCTGGTCTACGAACTAATTTATGAATTAGAACAAGAGACACAATACACAATACAATTACGATTACCGTACTAGTATAAAAGGCTATATCACTTGTATAAAAAACATCAAAAATTCCTATTTCTTTTGAAAGAATTGAAGTTAAGTTTGCTATCACGTGTGCTAAAATAGGTGCAAAAATACTCTTATATCTATCATAAATAAATACAAATAACATACCAACTACAAAAGCATACACGCCTTGCACCATATTACCATGATAGGCCCCAAAAAACACACTTGAGATAAGCATAGCAGGTATTTTTCCAGCATAACGATTCAATCGATTAAACACCAAACCTCGAAATAGTAATTCTTCTATGACTGGAGCTAAAATAACAGCCGCTAACACCTGTATTAGAATGTTACCTCCAAAAATCGCTTGCTCAAATTGTTTGTATCCAGGAAAGATTTCATCCAACCTTATAATTGTAAGCAATTGATTCGCTCCAACGCACGCTGTTATTGCAGACAATACGATAAGTCCATATGACAATACACTTATTTTCTCATATTCAATATATTCTTTTTTTCGATCATTTTGAAACAGCAACCATGCAATTGGAATGGTAATTGCTGCTGCAATAGCAGTTAACATCATGGAATTTTTATACAAAATCAACGTAAGTTCTTCTTGAAAAGCAACCATATCAAATGTATTTTGACTTACTATCATATCCATATTCATAAGCAGAGCAGTAATCAGCAAAAAGACGAAACTAATCACATTACTTATGATAAAATAAATTCCTACAGGATAAATTACTCTCCAAATCTTTATAAAAACATTTTCTTTCTTCATTTCATTCCTCCATTTACTTATTTAAAGAAAACTCTTTTATTATTTTAACATACTAAGGCAAGAAAAGGAAATTCTTCTTCGTTTGGTACATGCTTTATTTTAATTTATAATTAAATCAAATCTGGTAATTATAAAGAATAACATGTATAATCTACTCATTACAGTCAACTTTCATGTTGAGCTTACAAATAATAAATGCAGGAAAGGAAAATCATATGTTAAAAATTGGTTCACACGTAAGTATGAGTGGCAAAGAAATGTTTCTTGCTTCTGCAAAAGAAGCAGTTTCTTATGATGCAAATACTTTTATGATATATACTGGCGCTCCACAAAATACCAGAAGAAAAGAGATTTCTGATTTAAATATTGAAGCAGCAAAAAAATTTATGAAATTGCAAGACCTAACAGATTTTGTTGTTCATTCACCCTATATTATCAATCTGGCAAATAGTGTGAAGCCAGATATTTTTGAATTAGCAGTGCGCTTTCTAATTCTTGAAATGGAACGTAGTGTTGCTCTTGGAAGTAATCTTTTAATCTTACACCCTGGTTCACACGTTGGAGAAGGAATTGATAAGGGAATCAAGCAAGTAATAAAAGGGTTAAATGAAGTATTTTCTAATAATTCAGAGTGCCTCATTGCCTTAGAGACCATGTCTGGAAAGGGTTCTGAACTTGGATGCACCTTTGAAGAATTAGCACGAATTTATGATGGTGTCACACATCCTGAGCGTCTTCGTGTCTGCTTTGACACTTGTCATGTTCATGATGCGGGATATGATATTATTCATGATTTTGATGGTGTTATGGAACAATTTGATCATTTTATCGGGAAAGATCAAATTGCTGTATTTCATATCAACGATAGCAAAAATACAATGGGTGCAAAAAAAGACCGCCATGAAAACATTGGTTTTGGTCAAATCGGTTTTGATGCTTTACTATCCATTGTACATCATAAAGACTTCGTTGAAATACCAAAAATCTTAGAAACACCATATATTCCTCATCCCGAAAATTCAAAGAAGTCTTATCCTCCTTATAAATTCGAAATAGAAATGCTTCGAACAAAGACTTTTCGTCCAAATATGAAAGAAGAAATTATTGCCGCTTATCAATAAAATTAATACTTTACACTAAAAATTGCTATTTATAATATAGTACCAAACAGTACTATTATAAATAGCAATTTTGTTGTATTTTGGCAATACCAAACTATAAATTTAATTAAATTGTGGCAATATCAATTAATGTTAATTCTTGATCATTGGCATGTTCTAAGCTTGTTAAAAGAGCATTGGCAGTATCAAGAGAAGTCAGACAATGTACGCCTGTTTCAATTGCATTTCTTCGTATTAAGAATCCATCGTTACTCTTTGCAGCTCCTTGAGATGGAGTATCGATTACAAGGTCAATCTTATGCTCTAATATCAAATCAAGAAGATTTGGTGATTCTTGCTCTATCTTATTGATTTTGATTGCACGAATACCGTTTTCATTTAAGATTTGGCACGTACTTCTTGTTGCAAATATTTTATAACCTAATGCTTCAAAACGACGTCCCACTTCAATTGCTTCAATCTTATCGGAGTCTTTTACCGTAAGAATAATTTGCTTATGCTTTGGCAGTATAATTCCAGCTCCAATAAACGCTTTGTATAAAGCTTCGTGGAAGGTTTTTGCGATGCCTAGCACTTCACCTGTAGATTTCATTTCTGGTCCAAGACTGATTTCCGCTCCTCTAATTTTTTCAAAAGAAAATACCGGCATTTTGATTGCAAAATACTCTGCTTCTGGCTGTAATCCCGACTGATAGCCTAAACTTTTGATTGTATTACCAACAATTACTTTTGTTGCAAGCTTAACAATTGGAATTCCCGTTACTTTGCTAATATAAGGAACCGTACGGCTAGAACGTGGATTCACTTCGATTACATAAACTTCATCATTGCTTACAATAAACTGTATATTAATCAGACCACGTACATGTAATGATTTTGCTAAACGTCTTGTATATTCCTCGATTACTTTTTTAATCTTAGGACTTAGACTCTGTGCTGGGTATACAGAAATACTATCTCCTGAGTGAATACCAGCTCTTTCAATATGCTCCATGATACCTGGAATAATAATGTCTTCTCCATCACAAACCGCATCTACTTCAATTTCCTTACCAACCAAATATTTGTCTACCAAAACTGGATGTTCTTGAACGGTACGATTAACGATTGCCATGAATTCCTTGATATCCTCGTCGTTAATTGCAATCTGCATTCCCTGCCCGCCTAATACATAGGAAGGTCGAATTAACACTGGGTATCCAAGTTCATGAGCCGCCTTAAGTGCTTCATCAATTGTAAATACCGTCTTTCCTGCTGGTCTTGGAATATGGCATTCTTCTAGTATTTTATCAAACAATTCTCTGTCTTCTGCAGCATCTACGTCCTCTGCTGATGTTCCAAGGATTGGTACTCCCATTTTCATAAGAGCTTCTGTTAATTTAATGGCTGTCTGCCCACCAAACTGAACCACTGCACCGTCTGGTTTTTCCAAGCGAACAATATTTTCTACATCTTCTGGTGTTAGAGGCTCAAAGTATAATTTATCCGCAATGTCAAAGTCTGTACTTACCGTCTCTGGGTTATTATTTACAATGATTGTTTCATAACCTTCCTCTTTAAACGCCCAGGTACAATGAACGGAACAAAAGTCAAACTCAATTCCTTGGCCAATTCGAATTGGTCCAGAGCCAAGTACCAGTACCTTTTTCTTCTTTTCCTTATCTTCTGCCACTTCGTTTTCGCTTCCAAATACCGAATAATAATAAGGTGTGCTCGCTTCAAATTCTGCTGCACAGGTATCAACCATTTTAAATGCGGCTTCAATGTTGTTTGTGTATCTCATTTCTTTGATTTTTGCAGCTTCAATTCCTGTTAACTTGGCAATTACGGTATCAGGAAACTCTAAGCGTTTTGCTTCTTTTAAGGTTTCAACCGTAAGTTCTTCTTGTTGAAGCTTTTGCTCCATTTCAACAAGAATGGCTATTTTATCAATGAACCAGTTATCAAACTTTGTAATCTCATGTATTTGTTCATAGCTAAATCCACGTCTAATCGCTTCTGCAATGACAAAAATTCTTCTATCGTCAACAACTGCTAGCATCTCTTCAATTTTATCATTTGATAACTCTTTATATTCGTCTATGATTAGGCTATCTACATGCTGTTCGAGTGAACGAATCGCTTTCATTAGCGCACCTTCAAAGTTATTACAAATACTCATAACTTCTCCAGTTGCCTTCATCTGCGTCGTTAACGTTCTCTTTGCATGAATGAACTTGTCAAATGGAAGTCTTGGGATTTTAACAACACAATAATCAAGCGTAGGCTCAAAGCTTGCATATGTTTTTCCTGTAATCGCATTCTTAATCTCATCGAGCGTATAGCCCAGTGCTATTTTTGCAGCAACCTTAGCAATTGGATATCCAGTTGCCTTGGATGCAAGCGCAGAGGAACGACTTACACGAGGGTTAACCTCGATAACACAGTATTCAAAAGTATCTGGATGAAGAGCGTATTGTACATTACAACCTCCAGTAATCTTTAATTCATTGATAATATTAAGTGCGGATGTACGAAGCATCTGATATTCTTTATCACCTAATGTTTGAGAAGGTGCTACAACAATACTGTCGCCCGTATGAACGCCTACAGGATCAATATTTTCCATATTACAAACCGTAATGCAATTGCCCATACTATCGCGCATTACTTCGTATTCGATTTCCTTCCAGCCAGAGATACAGCGCTCCACTAAAACCTGTCCTACACGGCTTAAACGAAGACCATTGGACAAAATATCTACCAATTCTTCTTCGTTATGAGCGATTCCTCCACCGCTTCCACCTAGAGTATAGGCTGGACGAAGTACAATCGGGTATCCAATTGTATTCGTAAAAGCAATTCCATCTTCTACATTATTTACAACCATAGAAGCGGCACAAGGCTCTCCAATCTTTTCCATGGTATCTTTAAACTCTTCTCTATCTTCTGCTTTTTTTATAGTTTCTGGAGTTGTTCCTATTAGTTTTACGTTATGCTTTTGTAAAAAACCTGACTCAGCAAGTTCCATAGCGAGATTAAGAGCTGCTTGTCCTCCAAGCGTTGGAAGTACACTATCTGGCTTTTCCTTTAAAATAATACTTTCCACTACCTCTACTGTTAATGGTTCAATATAAACCATATCTGCAATGTCTTTATCCGTCATGATAGTAGCAGGATTTGAATTTACTAATATTACACTAACGCCTTCTTCTCTCAAAGAACGACATGCCTGCGTCCCGGCATAATCAAATTCTGCCGCCTGACCGATGATAATTGGTCCTGAACCGATTACTAGTACTTTCTTAATTTCTAGATTCTTAGGCATCTTTCTTTCCCTCCATCATCTTTATAAACTTATCAAACAAAAACGAAGAATCCTGTGGACCAGGGCATGCTTCTGGATGAAACTGTACTG
This sequence comes from Candidatus Galacturonatibacter soehngenii, assembly GCF_008830185.1. Taxonomy (GTDB): domain Bacteria; phylum Bacillota; class Clostridia; order Lachnospirales; family Lachnospiraceae; genus Lachnotalea; species Lachnotalea soehngenii. Next base: position 185,865 of record NZ_WAGX01000003.1, on the reverse strand, counting down.
TAAAAATATTTTTATTAATATAATCAAGCCCTTCTACTGTCTCGTCATTTACATTGATAAAACTTACATTTGCCACACCTTCTGGCATCTTATCTACATCTACTACATATCCATGATTTTGTGACGAAATATAAACTCTTCCAGTACTTAAGTCTTTCACTGGATGATTCCCACCTCTATGTCCATATTTCATTTTATGTGTGTCGCCGCCTGTTGCAAGAGCCATGAGCTGATGTCCTAAACAGATTGCAAAAATTGGAATATCTGTGTGATATAATTCTTTGATTTCATTTATGATACTTTCACAGTCCTTAGGATCCCCTGGTCCATTAGAAAGCATAATACCGTCTGGATTTGCTTTGATAATTTCAGAGGCTTTCGTAAGTGCAGGATATACTGTAACTTCACATCCTCTGCTATTTAAAGATTTGGCAATATTATTTTTCGCCCCTAAATCAAGTAAGGCTATTTTTTTACCTTTACCAGGTAATATATATGTTTCTTCACAACTAACCTTTTCAACTACTTTTCCAGTTTTATATTCTTTTAATTTTTTTACTATGCTATCGATGTCATAGTTTTCATTGGTGGTAATGCAGCCATTCATCGTACCCTTTTCACGAAGAATTTTAGTAAGGGCTCTTGTATCTATCCCTGCAATCCCTGGAATATCTTGTTCCATCAAGAAATTTTGGATACTATCTTCACTTCTAAAATTACTTGGTAATCTGGATAGCTCTCTAACAATATATCCATCTGGCCAAGCCTTTTTGGACTCCATATCCTCACGACAAATTCCATAATTTCCAATCAAAGGATACGTCATAACCACTGCTTGTCCTGCGTAGGATGGGTCTGTTAACACTTCTAAATATCCTGTCATAGATGTGTTGAAAACAATCTCACTAATTACCTCTTTTGTAGCCCCAATAGACTGTCCCTCAAACACGGTTTTGTCTTCTAGTATTAGAAAAGCTTTCATTTATGCCACCTTATTCCTTTCTTTTTGCGAGCATATTTATACATTTTACTGCATATTATGCATTTATACAAAAAAAAAATACCGTATTACTTTACGCATTTCTTTTTTATATTTACGCTGTTTATACTATTACTTTCTTATGGCAAACCAATGCAATTACGCTATGATTCACTGATAATGCAAGGGATTACACCTTAGTAGCGTTATCACTGATTAAATAACGCCAATTCTTGATTTTGCTGAACTTTTCTAGTTTGCAAAAGCTCAAATTTTTAAAAGTTTAACACATTAAGAAACATTTTTCAACCTTTTTTTGAAAATATTTATATTTTATTTTAGTACGCTTTGTAAAAAAGTATTTTCTCTACAAAACGCACTAAAAGAATCCTTATATTATTTGTTTTTGCCAGTTTTAGAATGCAATTTTATACCATTTATACTAGTTCTGCAATTCTTGAAACACCTACATAGATTTCAGATATCTTATACCAGGTTGGATAATCTACAACGCCATTGGCTGGAAGATCAAATACTGACTGGAAGGTCTTAACTGCCGCCTCTGTTCCTGGTCCAAAAATTCCATCCACCGCTACTTTGGGAATCGCTGGGTAATTATTAGATATGGTATTGAGCTGCTCTTGCATTTGTCTGACACTTTCACCACTGGAGCCTACTTGTAGATTAGATCCTGGCCAAGAAGCTGGAACACCTGATACTTCTTCTGCATTGTTAATAAACATATTATCACCATAATAATAGCGTAGTATCTCAATCGGGGTATATCCTTGGTCACCTAATGTCTTAGATCCCCATTGCGAAAGCCATCTAGGACACGTAACACGATTTCCGTCACAATATTGAGTTAGAATCGGCTGTTTAACATTTGGCCTTGATAAGTAGCTGGTAAACAAACTGTCTACTATGGTTGATATTTCCGTAAATATGTTTCTTCCATACATCCATTTATGATCGAAGGCGGTGGAAGAAGTTATTGTAAAATTAAAACCTTTGTTTCGATACCATTCGGTAAAAACACGATTTAATGTAAAAGACATAATTGCCAAAACATTTGCCTGAATAGTGGCGGTTGGCCATGTTGCATAGATTTCACTACTAGCAACATTTTTAATGTAATCCTTATATCTTACGTAGTAATTTTGAGCTGTCGTATCAGTCGGTACTCCGTCATGAACTACAATAAATTCGGGGACTACAACTCTACTTAATACAATCTCTCCGCTTTCACTAACTGGTTTGATTTCTGCCTCTGCAATTTTGGGCGGATATTCTGCATATAGAGTATGTGCTGGAATTACCACATTATCTTCAACCATATTCGGTTCCAATGGCTTTAATTTAATTTCTTGCACTGCATGCACAGCTGGAAGAATTTGTGAACCAGATACTACAATCGGTTCAAACCCTTCTGCCTCTACCTGTAGTGTATATTCTGAATACGGCTGAACCTCTGATGGAGCAAGGCTATATTCAAGCGGAGGAGTTCCTAATGTAATTGTTTCACTTTGACCCGATTCATTTGTTGTTAGCTCTTCGATTGTATCACCCGGTCCGCCCGTATAGGATATCTTAATGCGCGCATCTCTAATTGGTCTTAAACTGTTCTGGGTCGTTACATCAACTCGTAATGTTCCTTGATCCACAGCGTTATCTTGTGCAATTTTTAAAGATTTCGAAAGCATGGTTTCTCCATTGTCAAGATGATATTTAGTACTATTATATGTAACCTTGCTGATTTTGATAATACTCAATTTCAGTTTTATTCACAGCGCTCATTTTTTCTGACTGTTCATTTAACTTAATGGCATAAATAACACCTGTAATAATAACTGCAAAAATCGCAATCACTAGAATTAATACATTTACCTTGTTCTTTGGATTTTCAACTTCTCCAAATTCATTTTTTTTCATAATAACACCTCTAACCTACTAAAACAATTTTTCACATCTCTAGAAGTTTAGCATAGATTTGTGAAAAATATTTTAAAAGCAAACTAGGATTCTATTACGAATTCTTTAAGATTAAAAAAGTTCGTAATAGAAAGGTAATAAACCCCTATTACGAACTTTTTAATCTATTCTACTTCTTCAATCCAGTTTAGTGAATCTTTAATTTTACCAAGTTGAATACCCGTTACAGTATCATATAATTTCTGACTTAATTCTCCGATACCGCCATCATTAATCTGCATGATATGATCTTTCCATCTAAGTTGTCCTACTGGTGAAATTACTGCTGCCGTTCCAGTTCCCCATACTTCTTCTAGTGTACCTTTTTGGGCTGCTTCATAGATTTCGTCAATCGAAATTTTTCGCTCTTCTACTGGTAATCCCCAGTTCTTACAAAGAGCAATACAAGAATCTCTTGTAACACCTGGCAAGATGCTTCCATTTAACATTGGGGTTACAACAGTTCCATCTATTTTAAAGAATATATTCATTGCTCCAACTTCTTCAATGTACTTACGCTCCACTCCATCTAACCAAAGTACTTGTGAATACCCTGCGTCGTGAGCCTTAACCTGAGATGCGAGGCTTGCTACATAATTGCCACCTGTTTTTGCCTCTCCAATTCCGCCCTTCACCGCTCTTACATATTCGTCTTCAATCCAAATTTTAACAGGGTTTAGCCCTTCTGGATAATATGGACCAACTGGTGATAAAATAATAATAAATTTATAAGTATCCGATGGCCTTACTCCAAGATAAGGATCTGTTGCAATCACAAACGGTCTAATATAAAGAGAGGTTCCTGGTTTTGTTGGAATCCAGCCTTTATCAGCAGCAACAACGGCTTTAATAGCCTGCAAAAAATCCTCTTTCGGAATCTGTGGTATGCAAATTCTTTTATTTGTGTTATTGGCTCTTTCAATATTTTTGTCAGGGCGAAACAATAGTATCTTGCCATCCTCTGCTTTATATGCCTTTAACCCTTCAAACATTTCCTGCCCATAATGAAATACCATTGCAGATGGATCAAGTGTAAGAGGTGCATATTCAGTTACCCTTGCATTATGCCAGCCTTTTTTCGTTTCATAATCCATAATGAACATATGGTCAGTAAATATTGTTCCAAATGCCAATGGATTATTTTCATCTGGAATTGGCTTCGGATTTTTTGTTTTTTCAAATTTGATATCCAACATGATGTTACTTCCTTCCGTTATCTAAACTGTAAAGCCACTAAATTAAGCTTTTTCCAAAAATATATATTTAATTATTATACTTTTTCTTTATGATGTCAATCATTGTTTCAATTATCTTTTTCTTTCATATTTCACAAATCTATATTCCAAATCAAAATATGTTAGTTCTTCACTTTCCGCTGTGATTTCCCATTCTTTATCTTCATCTAAATTAGGAAAATATGCATCTGCCTCATATGCATGTTCAATCTTTGTCACGTGCGCTACGTCACAGTAAGGAAGAAGCTCTTTATAAATACTTCCCCCTCCAATGATATAGACATCTTTTGTATTGTACTGTTCTAATTGTACAAGTAGCTCTTCAATTGAATGCACTACAATTGCATCCTTTACTTTATATTCTTTATTTGTCGATAATATTATATTCGTTCGATTTTTTAAAGGAAGCTTGTTGGGAAAGGTCTCCAAAGTCTTTCTTCCTAGTACAACTACTTTTCCTGTTGTTTCTTCTCGAAACATTTTATGGTCATTTGGAATGCGAACCAAGAGCTCTTGCTTGTTCCCGATTGCCCAATTCTTATCCACTGCTACAATTAAGTTCATTGTTTTGCTCCTTTCTTACACTGCAATTGGTATGTTTTTTACTTGTGGACCTGTTATATAGTGATCCAATCTAACATCCTCCACTGTAAAATCATAAAAGTTTTTGATTTCTGGATTGAGCCAAAAGCTTGGTGCCTCATAAACTGGACGTGAAATCAACTCCTTAATAATTGGTATATGTCTGTCATATATATGTGCATCTGCAATAACATGTAAAAGTTCTCCTACCTGCATGTCACATACCTGCGCAAGCATATGTAACAAAACCGCATATTGGCATACATTCCAATTGTTTGCAGCTAAAACATCTTGCGATCTTTGATGCAAAACAGCATTTAGTTTTAGTTTATCACTTCCTGCTTCTTTTGTGGTATTAAAAGTAACACTATAGGCACATGGATATAAATTCATTTCATGTAAATCTTCATGAACATAAATGTTAGTCATAATCCTCCTACTATATGGATTATTTTTCAAATCATAAATCACGCGGTCAACCTGATCCATTAACCCTTCTTTATAGCGATGCTTTACCCCAAGCTGATAACCATATGCCTTACCTATTGAACCATTCTCATCTGCCCAACTATCCCATATATGACTATTTAATTCATTTATATTGTTTGATTTTTTCTGCCAAATCCAAAGCATCTCATCGGTACAACTTTTAATCGCCGTTTTTCTTAAGGTCAATGCTGGAAATTCTTTTGATAAATCGTAACGATTTACTACTCCAAACCTTTTAATGGTATAAGCACTTGTTCCGTCCTCCCATTTTGGACGAACCTTTTCCCCTTCGGTACTAACACCGTTTTCCAATATATCTTTACACATATTTATAAATAAATAATCTGCATGACTCACAACAACGATACCTCCTTTTTCAAATACATCTTTTTCATTATAATTCACCTGTTTTAAAATGTCTAGCGATTAACTTTTATACTCCCTTTGAAATTAGCTTCAAGGTTGTTATTTTTAACAATTTATGGTAGGCTTTTTATTATCAATTATAATTTTAAAAAAGGGGATTTGAGTTATGATTAAAATTTCAATGAAAAAACTAATCACTGCCATGGCATTAAGTTTATCAATTGCCATAGCCATACCATCTACGTTACCTTTAACAAGCGTAAATAACATTGTTACTGTTGAAGCTGCATCTGCAAAGCTTAATAAAAAATCAGCTACCCTGCTTGCAGGCCAAACATTAAAGTTAAGTGTATCAAACAAAGGAAAAAAATCTGTAAAATGGAGTACTAGTAATCCAAAAGTAGCAACGGTTAAAAATGGTTCAATTACTGCCACGGGAAAAGGAAAGGCTACCATTACAGCAACCGTTGGTAATAAGAAATTAAAATGTAAGATCACTGTAAAAAGCAATAATTTTTCTCTGAATATAAAACTACTTTCTAACTATTTCAAACAAGGAAAAGTATATTTTGTTCCATCCAGTGTGTATTACAAAAACGGCAAACTTTACTGTAAGACATCTGTTATCAATTATACGGGATCAACCATTAAATTTTTTGGAGATCAAAGAGGAAATACACCAAAAAAATTAAAAACAACCCTAAAGGCCTATCAGCTTGCCTCTCTTTTTAATCCAAAATTGACTACAGTTACATTAGCTCAGGGGAAAGTAAAAGCTGACTTCCCAACTAATATTAAAAATAAAAAAACAAAAACGTTTACCATTGAGTTTTCGGGTAATCAAATCAAGAAAAAAGGATACGATTTATCCACTTTCGACCTACACGATATCGAATTTGATACAAAAATATTTTATTTTCAATAATAATGAAACACAAAAAAGCCGTAGAACAAAATTCTATGGCTTTTTCTATCTCTTTATGACATATTAATTCTATTTTATAAATTCGTAAGCTTTTACAATATAAAATCGTAAGCTTTTCTATTATAAAAGTACTATTGTCCCATCTGGAATATTATGGTAGACTAATCAAAGGGACTATGTCTCAATTAATTTTAAAAAAGGGGATTGAGTTATGATTAAATTTTCACTCAAAAAAGTGGCTACTGCTTTCGCTCTTAGTATGACCTTAGCATTAACCGTACCAGCAGTTTTACCTCTAGCAACATCTACTAATGTAGTTACCGTTGAAGCTGCAAGTGCAAAGCTTAGCAAGAATTCAGCTACTTTACTAACTGGCCAAACCTTGAAACTTACTGTTTCAAACAAAGGAAAGAATAAGGTTAAATGGTCAACAAGTAAGAGTAAAGTTGCAACTGTTAAAGATGGCAAGGTTACAGCTGTCGGAAAAGGTACCGCTACAATAAGTGCAAAGGTTGGAAAGAAAACTTTAAAATGTAAGGTTTCTGTTATCGCTAATGAACTTAAAGGTGAAAGAGTACAAATTAAAGATGTAAAAAATGGAATTACAGATTTTTACCCATATAGCGTTTATTACAAGAATGGAAAATTATATTGTAAAGCTGACTTTGTAAATAAGTCAAGTAACAAAAAGAAAATAACTAAAATTACTAATCTTAAAAAGAAAGACCAGTTAAAAATGTCTCTAACTGCTCGAGTGTATACTTCACCTGTTGCATATAATGATATACCACTTGCTGAAGGTACAATTAAAAAGGGACTTCCAACAAATATTTCTTATAACAACAAAAAATCTGTAACCATTGAATTCTCAGGTAAACAAATCAAGAAAAAAGGATTTGATTTAACCAAAGCTGACAGTGTTTTATTAAAGACAGATAGTTTTTATTACTGGTTTAAAAGATAATTAAGAAGCGATCTACATATGATACATTATCTATGTAGATCGCTTTATTATAAGTAATTCTAATATTCTTTATATATGTTATCCTTGCAATGCGAGTTTTGCAAGCTGAATACATCCCATAATACCTTGATCGTCATTAAGACTTGCTGGTACAATGTATTGATCAAGATCTTTTATTTCTTTTGTATTGATGTAACCATTCATCAATTCCTTCACTTCTTTTCGAATTAATGGAAACAATTGCTTCTGATGCATAACACCTCCCCCCAAGATAATCCTTCTTGGTGCAAGTGTTAAGATATAATTAACGAGTGCTTGTGCAATGTAGTAAGCTTCTATTTCCCATACCTTATCGACATCTTTCAATTCCACTGCCTTTTTCCCCCATCTTTTTTCAATGGCTGGACCTGCTGCTAAACCTTCAAGACATGTCCCATGATAAGGACAGTTACCTGCAAACGAATCCTGTGGATGTTGTCTTAATAAAATATGCCCTGCTTCTGGATGTAGCATACCATGCAATAATTGTCCATTCACGGCCGCCCCAACTCCTACGCCTGTTCCTATTGTAATATAAACAACATTATCTAATCCTTTTGAGCTGCCAAAAGTAATTTCACCAAGACATGAACCATTTACATCTGTGTCTAGTCCAATCGGAACGTTTAATTCCTTCTCTAAATTGCCAAGTAAATCATAATATTTCCATGCCGTCTTAGGTGTATCTAAAATGTGGCCATACATATCTGAATCTTTATTGACATCAACAGGCCCAAAGGAACCAACTCCCAATGATACAATTTCCTTATCTTTAAAATAATCTATTATAAATGGTATTGTCTCTTCGGGTGTTTTTGTAGGGATTGATATCTGTTCTAATATTGTACCATCTTCCTTACCTAACGCACACACCATTTTCGTTCCACCTGCTTCTAACGCACCAAAAATCATTTTCTTACCTCCATACCTCTTAATTCTTTTGTTATTTTCTTGTCAAATCTGATTCTTATTTTAACTAGTAACACTAAAAATATCAAGCAGAATCTCGAATGTTTTTATTTTTTATACATACTAAAAAGAGATACAAAAGATTTCTATTTTTTTCTTGACAATATTAATAGCTTATAGTATATTAATTCATGTACCGAATTTATAAATATAATCGTGCGATAGTAGTACAGTTGGTAGTACGCCACCTTGCCAAGGTGGAGGTCGCGAGTTCGAGTCTCGTCTGTCGCTCTTCTTAAGACTTTATGTTAAGCATAGAGTCTTATTTGTTATAATCACCCTTAGAAAAATATAATCGATTAAGTTACTTTTGATTTTCTGTAGCAAATCGGTTTGAAAGGATTACACATATGTATAATGATTTATTAAAAATAGGTCCCATTACAATACATGGTTATGGTTTGTTTATTGGACTCGGTTTTATTGCAGCTCTTTTGATTTCTGACTATCGTGCAAAGAAAAGGGGATATGATACGGATTTTATTTTTAATTTAGCTTTTATTTGCATTATTTTTGGTTTATTAGGTGCAAAGCTTCTATATTTTATAACGGAATGGAAAGCTATTTTAGAAGATCCCACCTATATATTTAAGATTATGGATGGTTTTGTCGTGTATGGAGGTATCATTGGAGGAATCATTGCTGCTTACTTATATTGTAGATATAAGAAAAAAGACTTTTTAACGTATTTTGATTTACTTATGCCTGCTGTTGCTATTGCGCAAGGTTTTGGACGAATTGGATGTTTTTTAGCAGGTTGTTGCTATGGTTTGGAAACGGATTCTCCTTTTAGTATTGTTTTTCGTAATTCGTTATACGCTCCTAATCATGTACATCTGGTACCAACACAATTAATCTCTAGTTTGGGTGATTTTGCAATTGGTATTGTACTTATTTTATTTGCTAGGTCAAAACCAAAATCTGGTATTGTTGCAAGCGGTTATCTGATTTTATATGGAATTGGGCGATTTGTTATAGAATTTTATAGAGGAGATTTAATTCGTGGAAATGTTGGCGTATTATCAACCTCTCAATTTATCTCTATTTTCATTGTATTAGCAGGTTTGGTTATGGGATTTATTTGCAGTAAACGTCAAAGCAATGTTATAGATGAAAACTAAAAAAAAGGAATAACTTATTGTAGCTATATAAGTTATTCCTTTTCATTTATTTTGATGGCATCAATTTTAATATTCTTCCAGCAAATTCATTGAAATTCTGTGTTTGTAACAATACCTTTCCAGGACCAGTAAGTTTTGTTAAGAACAATCCTTCACCTCCAAGAAATATGTTTTTAATTCCCTTCACCGTTTCAATCTCATAATTAACAGATTTATCAAATGCAACTACATTTCCAGTGTCTACTTTAATTACTTCTCCAGGTGCCAATTCCTTTTCAATTAAATCTCCATCAATTTCAAGAAAAACAATACCTTGACCTGACATCTCTTGTAAAATAAATCCCTCTCCTCCAAATAATCCAGCAGATAACTTTTTAGTGAATGTAACTGCCACGTTTACATTTGGCTGAGCACAAAGAAATGCACCCTTTTGGCATATAATTCCATTTCTTTGACTTAAATCAATTGGAACAATTTCCCCTGGTACCGTAGATGCAAATGCAATTGTTACGCCTGATCTTTCGGCTGTGTAAGTAGCCATAAACAATGATTCACCAGCGAACATCCTGCCAATTCCCTTCATCAATCCCCCTCTTAGGTTCGTATCCATGGTAATTCCTTCCGTCATCCACGCCATACCACCTGATTGGGTAAACATTGCCTCTCCAGCTTCCATTGTTACCTCAACTGCTGGCATAGTACTTCCTACTATTTCATATTTCATACTCATTTCCTCCATTTATTAATTTATCTCAATCATAATAGGTAAGGTATAACACACCTTTCTTATTAATAATTAAAATCATACTGTGCAACATAATAGATTTTTTTAATAGAAGTCAAATCGAAGTTTTTAACTAAAACATCTTTTCCAGAAAAAACGAAATCATAAGTAATATATTTTCCTGGGTTTAATTTTACTGGATTACCAGAAGAGTCTTTATTAAGAAAGGCTATATCAATCTCTCTTGGAACAGAATCTTCTGCAATCATTAGCCCTTCATCCGAACCGTCTGGTACTGTTATCGCTAACTTAACCTTTGATATCTTACTGATTCGAAATGGTTTTCTATTATAAATACGTGCAACATAATGTAGTTCTCCATTTTTATAATATACCTTCATTGGATAAAAATGAATATAGCCACTTTCCAAACTTTTAATTGTTGGGGCACCTTGTTTAAATTGGTTGGTCTTTACTTTTACACTACATTTATATGTTTTTTTCCCAACCTTAGCACTGATTTTTACGGTTCCACTTTTTAATCCAGTCACTACTCCTTTAGAAGATACTGTAGCAATTTTACTGTTAGAGGACTTCCAAGTCACCTTTTTCTTTGAAGATATCCCCTTTACTTTTAACTTTAGTGTTTTACCTGTTAAAATAGTAGCATTCGTTTTATTTAACTTGACAGCTGCCTCAACCGTCGTGATAGACGTTGACACGGGTAAGAGTGCAGGTGTAACAAGAGCCATTACTAAACTTATGGTCATAACAAGCGTAATTTTTTTCAAACTCCTTATTATTATCATGTTGTTCTCCTTTATTCATTTCTGATTGCTGCCAATGGACTTAATCTCATTGCTCTAAGAGCAGGAAAGAATCCTGCTATCATACCAACCAAAACTGCAAATATCAAGGCGATAAACGGAAGCCACAAAGGTATATAAGACAAAGTTTGCATATCGCCATATCCATAGGCACCTGAGAGAAATCGATTGATTATAAAAGATATAATATAACTTAATATTAATCCAAAAAATCCTCCGATAAAGCCAATGAAAGCAGCTTCAGTTAAAAACATAGTTCTGATATTTCCTAGTCCGCAACCAAGTACCTTAATAATTCCAATTTCTTTTGTACGTTCATATATCGACATCATCATTGTGTTTGCAATTCCAATGGCCGCTACAAAAAGCGAAACTGCCCCAATGCCTCCAAGCACTGCTTGAATGGATTGATACTGTTTTTGCATGGTCTTTAAGTACTCTGCATTACTGGTAGCTTCAAAACCCATTTCTTTAATTGTTTTTTGTACGGTCATTACATGATTCATATCATCTACTTGAATGTATGCTTGATTATATTCAAATTTTCCTAATGATTTACCACTTTTTGTAGATGGCTGTCCTGGAATCGCCTTCCCACGAAATACTTTTTTTAATTGTGTCTTTATGGCATCAATATCTGCATACGTATTCCATGAGAATTCATTATACTCTTCCAAATCTCCCTCTACCATTGCATTATTATTAATTATATATTTTTTAGGAGATGCCCCCTCGCCATTTTGTGCATTGTAATAAGCTTCTGTATCAAAAATGATGAATAAAGGCTTATTTATTAAATCAACGTCTGGTAATTCTCCCGTATCCCAAAAGCCTTCATCCGTTTTTCGATTATAAAATTCTCCTATTACCTGATTACCAAATATAAACTTAAGCGTATCCCCTTGCTCTGGCAACGTGCCTTCTGAAAGTGGTATATTCATTCTTTTTAATGCTTCGATAGACATTGCAGTTATATTAAGATTCCCTTCATAGATGCCTTGTCTTGCTATTGCTGAAACATTTAATATGGGAGATGCTACCTCTACATGCTCTAATTTACCTATCTCCTCAATAGCCTCATCATCTAGCTTAAGAGTATCGCTAGATTTATCTTTACTCGAACCTTCTCCGTTCTCCACAGATTGGTGACTGGAAGACGAAGATTCACCGCTAAAGGATACATATATCGTAGTCAGCCCTCCAGAAGCTTTGATTTGTTCCAGTGTTGATTTATTGAGCCCGAATCCAAGGGACAACATAACAACAATTGATGCGGTACCAATGATTACACCTAGAACTGTAAGAGCTGTTCGAAGTCTTCTTCTCCACAAATTAGTAACGCTCATTTGTAGTAAATCAAGAAATCTCATTGTCGTCCCCCTCTTTCTGAGGTTCTTCTGCGTCTTCTTCTTCATCAATGGTTTCTGTCTGTTCATAAATACTGTCAATATCAGTATCAGTAAAATCTTCGTCAATTTCCTCTAATAATTCATTTTCAAGCATTTGTTCTTTTTTCTTCTTTTTTAATTTAAAAAATACGATAACGCCTGCTAAAGCTGCAATCACTACTATTACAATGATTATAATCACGAGTGGTGAAGAATCTGATTCTTCCATCATTTCATCCTCCAACCCCACACCGATATCATCTGGCACTTCCATTTGTTGTGCAACATTTAGATTCATCGTTTTCTCAACCGTGGTAGGATTTCCAGCCTCATCTTCATATGTGATTAAAATTTTGATGGTTCCATCATCGCTTGTTGCTGCTTGACCAGTCAACATAGCATCCACATTACCTGTCTCACCCGTTTGTATTTTACCTACGTAAGTGTCACCGCCTGTAACCGAATCTGCCTCAAATTTAACAGCAACATTATACATAGTGGTCTTACCAGTGTTATAGATGCTAAACATTACATTTGATTCCGAACCTACCTCTATACTAGCAGGCATTACCTCTGGATCACTAAGTTCAAATCTTGCTTCTTGCAATACTGGAATTGAAACGTTTGCGTCTGAAGTATACTGATTATATAGTTCATCTTCATACTCCATTTTCACTGAAAGGACATAAGGTTTTTGAGTAAGGCTTGCTTTTGCATTCATTTCAATTGAAATATCCTTCGTTTTACCCTTACCAATATGATCTAAAAATATTGTACTAGAACCTTGTTTTGGTAAAAATGCTTCTGTGACTGCATTTTCATCTGTTCCATCTGTTGCGGCTATTAGATCACATTTCATATTGGATATATCGGTAATATCTGAAGTGTTTTTAATATGCAAGGTTAAGGTAAAATCCTCGCCAGCTCGTACATCGGCAGGAGTTGTCTCAAATCCAGTTACAATTACTCTTGGAACAGATGTAGCATTTGCATTACTGCCCGATCCTCTTTTTCCAATTGCTTTTACATAGGTTGTAATGGTTGCTGTTTCTTCAACCCCCTTAGCATTTGTGAATATGACATTAAAATTAACTTCATAATACCCTGTACTGATATCATCTCTTGCTTTAAACGTATAGGTTACTTCTTGACGTCTCTCCAATGGATCACTATTATAGTTTGTTCCTAATAGCTCTGTTAATTGAACCGTATAACCTGTCTTTTCAATCTCAAAAGGAAAGGTGGCTGTATCAGTTGATATAACTGGACTTATCATAACATCAGTTATATCGTATTTATCCATATTAGCTATAGGAAGTACAATGTTAACTTTTTGTCCATAAGTTACTGTTGGAATCACCCAATTATCGCAAAGCATAATTTTAGAATTTATTTCTTTTGTATTTTCTTCTGATTCCTCTTCTGATTCTTCTTCCGATTCCTTCTTGGTATCATCCGTATCATCTTCGTCAACATCTGAAGTTTTTGTACTAGAACCACTATTAATATCTTCCTCAATTGATCCAGATGTATTTGATTCTGTTGCATGAACTGCTATCGGAGATAACAATAAACAACACATTAACATTACAACTATTTTACCAAACCTTCTCATCCCTTTTGTTCCTCCAAACGTTTCGTTTTTTCCTCAATCTTAACTATTTTCCCATCTCGAATATGAAAAATGCGATCTGCAAAGCTTGCTAAATGATTATCATGTGTTACCATAACTAATGTTTTGTTTTGCTCTCTTACTATTTTTTTCATTAGTTGCATAACTTCTGCTGATGTATTTGAATCTAGATTACCCGTAGGCTCATCTGCAAAAATAATTTCTGGTTCTACCACCAACGCTCTTGCTACTCCAACTCTTTGCTGTTGTCCTCCAGACATTTGCATTGGTTTATGTTTTTTGTGCTCCGTAAGACCAACTAAATCAAGCATCTCATTTGCTTTTTTTAATCTGAATTTTTTATCGGTTCCTCTAAAAGTAAGAGGAAGGGCTACATTTTCTTCTGCATTCATAGTAGGTAATAAGTTAAATGACTGAAATATAAATCCAACTCTTTCTCTTCTAAACTTTACCAACTGATTTTCATTTAGATGTTCAATGTGTCTGCCTGCAATTACAACCTGTCCTTTTGTAGGTTTTTCAAGGCCAGCTAACATATTAAGAAGCGTGGATTTACCGGAACCTGATGTTCCAACAATGGAACAAAACTCTCCTCTATAAATATTTAAATCAACCCCGTTTAGGGCAAACACTTTGTTTTGACCAATGGAATAAACCTTATATAAATTTCTAACCTGAATCACTGGCTGCTTTGTCTGATTTTTCTTTTGTGGCTTTTTTTTCTGTTTCGTCTCCAATACTCCTCCTCCTTTGCTTTACCTGATTCCCCCCTGGTTTTTACGCATCTGGACTTTTAGGAAGCTCCCATTTTGAAAAAAGCCTATTATACTCTTCTTCTAATTCTTTGTTACCCAGAAGTTGATATATATTTGCCAACTGTTTTAATGGATAGTCTCCTGCATAATGGATATTTAATTCACACTCTGTTTCAAAAGCAGCATTATAATACCAAATTGCTGCCTCCACATAGTCTTGTTCTTCAAAAAAATATTCTCCTAATTCAAAGCAAACCTCTGCACTTGGCTTATTGTCTGCAAAGTTTTTTAAGCTATTTTTTAATAAAAGATTATGGTCTTTCATTAATCTGGCACATTTGGTCAGAACACATTGTGCAGCTTTTATTTCATCCAAACCTCTTGTTTCGTTTTCAATAGCATTTTGAAAATATTGCTTTGCCTCTAAAAAATCTTTATCTTCGCCTGCAATAAATAATTCCTTTGCATACATAATAAATAATTTTTTTGAAAGTCTAATATTACTTTGTATCACCTTTTGAATCTGCTTAAAATCACGATTCGCATGTGACATAACAGGCATATGAATAATCTCAATATCACTATTATAAATAACTGGTTCTAGGTTCACCGTCTCATGAATTGGATTAATCCACATAAATTCCCTTACTCTTTTAAATAGTTTGGGTCTGTATTCGGTTTCATAGTTATATGTAGTTCCATATTGAAGTTGATTGGTATACTTCATTTGTACTATTTCAACTTCTGGAAGCATTGCTTTCTTTAATTTAACAAAACGTTCTATATTTGTATCATCAATGACTTCATCCGCATCTGCAGTATAAATGTAGTCTTTTGAAGCCTTTGAAAAAGAATAATTTCTGGCATGCGAAAAATCATTCTGCCATTCATAGTTATATACCTTGTCGGTATATTTTAATGCTATTTGCTTTGTTTTGTCACTTGATCCTGTATCAATAATGATGAATTCATCTGCTATTGGCTTTAATGACTTTAAGCATCTTTCCAAAACCTTTTCTTCATTTTTTACGATCATACATACACTGATTGTTATCATTGGTATTCCCCTGTCTTATACTGTGTTTCTTTCTTTAAAACCACACATATTCCACTTCCCATTGTATCAAGCCTGTACAAACAACAACAGAAAGTTCGCAATGCAAACTTTCTATTATCATGACAAGTGAAGCGGCATGCCGCTTCACTTGTTTGTGAGCACTTGTCATGTATTATACTAAAGGATATTTATCCGTCAATCCTTTTATCAACGCTTTTGCTTTTGAAGCATTAGCTTGTCCATCTTCAATCATAAGTGCAATCGCTTCGGCAATCACATCCATATCCTCTGTCTTTAAACCTCTTGAAGTAACCGCAGGTGTTCCTAACCGAATACCGCTAGTTACAAATGGAGACTGTGGGTCGTTTGGAATTGTATTCTTGTTACAAGTTATGTTCGCCAAATCCAGTACCTTTTCAGCTTCTTTTCCTGTTAACTGTGTATTTGTTAAATCTACGAGCATCAAATGATTATCTGTTCCACCAGAAACTATTTTAATTCCTCTTTTCATCAATCCATTTGCCAACGCTTGCGCATTATCAATAATACCTTGCTGATATACTTTAAAGCTATCTTCTAATGCTTCTTTAAAGCACACTGCTTTAGCTGCAATTACATGCATAAGTGGTCCACCCTGGATTCCTGGAAAAATTGCTTTATTAAAGTTAAACTGCTTTGCTGCTTCTTCATTGGCAAGAATCAGACCACCTCTTGGACCTCTTAATGTTTTGTGAGTTGTAGTCGTAACCACATGTGCATATGGAATTGGGCTTGGATGTAAGCCTGCTGCTACCAATCCAGCAATATGAGCCATATCTACCATTAAATAAGCTCCAACTTCATCTGCTACTTCTCTAAATTTCTTAAAATCTATCGTTCTAGCATAAGCACTTGCTCCTGCAATAATCATTTTTGGTTTTGATTCTAATGCAATCTCTCTTAATTTATCATAATCGATGAAACCTTCATCATTTACACCATATGGGATAATGTTATAGTAGCTTCCTGACATATTAACTGGACTTCCATGTGTCAAGTGCCCACCATGATTTAAATTCATTCCCATCACAGTATCACCTGGTTTTAACATTGCAAAAAATACTGCCATATTCGCTTGCGCACCAGAATGTGCCTGCACATTGGCATAGTCGCATCCAAATAATTCTTTCGCCCTTTCTATGGCAAGATTTTCAACCTCATCTACACATTCACAACCACCATAATAACGTTTACCTGGATAACCTTCTGCATATTTATTCGTTAACGGACTTCCCATAGCCGCCATAACTGCCTTACTAACCCAGTTTTCTGATGCAATTAATTCAATATGGCTATTTTGTCTCTCCATCTCTGCATTGATTGCATTTGCTACTTCTGCATCCACATTTTTTATTTCATCGAAAGAATACATTTCTTTACCTCCTAAGATTTAACGTTAAGAATAATTATACTCTATAACTTAGCTCTTGACAACGAAAAGTTCCCCTATCGATTCCAAATAAGGAAAAGCCAAGACCTTATATCCATCATAAATTGGATTTAAGACCTTGGCATTTCATTTATTCATGTGGAATACAATTTTTTTGCCTATTATCTTGCATCGAGAACCTGCCAGCAAGTATATAATAGATTATACTAAGTATGCAACCTAATACTGCAATCAAGGCTAGCATAAGATAACCAGTCTGCATATCATAACGCTCTACCATTTCACCTGTTAAAATCGGAAAAAAAGTCATGCCTAGTGCATAAAAAGCTTGATAAAATCCCATAGCAGTTGACTTTTTATTTTGTGGAACTTCTTTCATCGCTTCTGATGTTGCATAGGAAAAAAGGATACCTGTCGATAATCCTGGTAATATTTGCAAAAGAAGAATCAAAGGAATAGCTGACAATCTTGGAACTAAAATACAATAAATTGTTACACTAATTAAAACAATTGGAATCCAGAAATTTGGTCCTTTCTTTCTACAGCATTTCGTGGAGGCAAATCCTGAGAAACATACTGACGAAATCATATATATAATAGAAGCAACTCCTACTGAAATTGAGGTGGCACCTAACTCCTTTAATATTGTAGAGGTAAATGACATTGTAGTTGTCAATTGAATTCCTTGCTGAATCAATGCAATGAGTGAAAATACTAATATTCTTTTACCTCTACATACCTTGAGCAGACTTTTTAATGGTACTCTAGGAAAATCTGTTTTTTCCTCTTTTATCTGTAGACCAAGGATTCCCGCAACCATGCCTGATAAAAAACTTAATATACAGATAACTCTCATACCAACAAGTTCATATATCAATGTACTCGTGATGAATCCAATCAAAATCCCTGCATTGTTAAACAGAACAATCCTACACGTAGCAGCTTGTTGCTCTTCTTTTATAAAACTTTGTGTATAAAAAACCATAAAGGATATCCACATTGCAGATGCGAAACCAGATAGCAGATTGCCAAATAAAAAGCCGTTGCCACTAGGTAGAAAGATTCGAACTAAGGATGCGCCTCCCGAAGCAAAACATCCTATTATAATGAAGGGCTTATGTATACCTATCTTATCTGCCAGCACTCCTACAGGCAGACGAAATACTAATTGGGATATCCCGTAGGCTCCAATTATAGCACCGACAAAATTACTCGTAATATTAAAAGAAGTTAAGTATGTTGTTTGAAATGGTATGTAAACATATTGTGCAAACCAAAATAGCACAACCATTATCAAAAAACTTAGCTCCTTTGCTTTATTCAATTTTTTCAACCTAACTCCCATCTGTCTCAAACTTTCTTTTTGTTTCTTGCTTATTTTCTTCTAACACCCTGTGTATGTGAATGATAAGATATAATTCCTCTGAGGACGTCAAAGTATTTTTGAACTTCTCAAAAATGTATTTTTCAATTTTCTTAACACAAGCATGTTCCTTCGTACAGTTAGGAACAATTGTTTCATATAAAAAGTCATTTTGCTCCTCTGGTAACTGACAATTGGTAAGCAGTCTTTGCACAAAAAGTCTTAGGTGGGTAGTAAATCTGGAATAAGAGATACTTTCTTCATTATAATTCAAAACAAAGTTATATTTAACGATATCCAAGATATCCTTAACCGTCTCCGTAATAATGCGATTATTTGCATTATACGGATTATTATGTTGTGCATTAATAAAATGAAATGCAATATTTCCTGCCTCATCTACAGGTAATTTAAGACCAAGCCTTTCCTTAATTAATTGCAAGGCAAATACACCCACCTGATATTCATTTGGACTAAATTTTTTCATCTCTGATAAATAAAAATTTTCTAAAACAATCCCTTTTTCTATACGTTTTACTACAAATGCCAAATGATCTGTCAATGAAAGATAAATATGTTCCATTAACTCCATTTGATAATTCTCAACACCATAGTCAATAATTGTTTTTGCTAATTCAAAAAATGTACTGTCTATTTCAGATGCTAGCCGAATCACATTCTTTGAAAGGTCTTTATCCTTCATGACAAAGACCTTCTCAATTTCTTCCTTACGAAATTGATATCCGATTGCTTTATTAAATCCGATTCCCTTTCCCATGAGAATTATCTCATGGCCAGAATCATCTAAAGCTAGAACCAAAGAATTATTTAACACCTTTACAACACGCATTTCAACACCCCAAGCTTTCTATGCTTTATAAAGATTCTCCGTTCGTTTCAATGACTTTTTGATACCAGTAATAGCTATCCTTCTTAATTCTTTCTAACTCTTTTATATCATGATCCTCTCGATTGATATATATAAATCCGTATCGCTTTTTAAAGCCTTGATGAGAACTTAGTAAGTCCATTACAGACCATGGAGAATACCCCATTAATTCAACACCATCCTCTATTGCAAGAGCGCATGCTTCAATATGCCCTTTTAGATATTCAATACGATAATCATCATGCACTTTTTTATCTTCTGTTAATACATCCGCACATCCTAACCCATTCTCCGTTATAATAAGTGGAAGTCGATAGCGTTGGTAATATTCATTTAAAACAATTCGAAGCCCCATAGGATCAATCTGTGCACCATATTCACTTGCATTTAGATATGGATTTTTCTCATCTCTAAAATAACCATATTGATCAAAATCCACTTCATTGCCTCGAAAGGCGCGACTTCCTACCGGATGTTTTTCATCAGCTGGAAGATAGGTTGCGCTAAGAGTTCTATAATAATTTAAAGCAATATAATCCATTTTAGCAGACTTTAGTATGTCTTTGTCTGCCTCTTCCATTACAGGAACGATATTTCTCTCTTTTAGATATCTCATATAATATCCAGGGTATTCTCCTGTAAAATGAATGTCAAGACAATAATTTGTTTTAAACCAATCATTCATCTTTGCTGCCCAAACATCCTCTGGCTTATTGGTATGCGGATACGTACATGTAGATGATACCGCAGGTCCAATTTTACCATCCTCTACCAAATCGTGACAAGCCTTTACTGCCAATGCATGTGCTAAGAACATATGGTAGTCCATTTGCGCTCTTATTTTGTCTGCTTTCCAAGCATCTGATTCATTAATGTTCATACGTTCGTCAACGCGAATCATAAGATTTTGTTCATTATGCACTTGCCAATATTTTACTCGATCTCCATATGCCTCAAAACAGATTTTAGCATATCGTTCAAATGCAAACGCACATTCTCTAGACTCCCAACCATTGTATTTTTCAACCAATGCATAAGGTAAATCAAAATGATATAACGTTATAAATGGTATAATATCATGCTCTAGCAGACAATTAATTACATCATCATAAAATTCGAGTCCTTTTTTATTTATCTTGCCATCACCATCTGGTATAATTCTTGCCCATGAAATAGAGAATCTATATATTTTCAAACCAAGTTCTTTCATTAAAGCAATATCCTCTTTATAACGGTGATAAAAATCGCTAGCCACCTTACTGTCTGCTTGTAAATGTGAGCGTTTAAAGGAATTATAATCTGCTACCGTTTGTCCCTTTCCATCTTCATCCCAAGCACCTTCTATTTGGAAAGCTGACGAAGAAGCTCCCCATAAAAAATTTTCTGGAAATTTCTTGTTCATTTGTAACTCCTTTCTGATCTATTACTTTTTAATCATTATAATCTCTGTATTATTGTCGACAAATGCACCACTTTGGCCAGCAACTTTTGAATAGTCATTTGTATTACTAACAATTACAAGTACAACTGTATCAAAACCTGCTCCTTCTATTTTCTCTTTGTCAAAAGCAAGAAGCTTGGTTCCTTTTTTTACATGAGCTCCTTCTTCTACAAATTTTTCAAAATATTTTCCTTCCAGATTGACGGTATCAATACCTACATGAATAATTAATTCAACGCCACTATCCAACTTTAATCCTAATGCATGAAGAGTTGGGTATACCATTAATACGGTACAATCTTCTGGTGCTACAATTTCACCATTTTTAGGTACGATACCAATCCCTTTTCCAAGTGCTTCTGAAGAAAACACCTCATCCTTTACTAAATCTAAAGGGATTGCATTTCCACCTACTGGAGATGCAACTGTAATATCTGGATCTTTTATTTCTTCATTTTTATGGTTTGATTCTTCTTTATCTTTTACTTTGCTAGCTCCTAGGTCATCAAATCCTACAAAATAAGTTAGAATTGCGGCTCCAAAAAAAGCTACACCAATACCTACTAAATAGAAAATGAATTTTGTCAATCCAAAAGCTGCATAGGTAGCTAACGTAAGAACACCATTATTTGCAAAGGCATCACCGTATACACCGCCTGCCCCCATAATTGCCCCACCAATGGCTCCGCAGATAATGGCACATACCATAGGCTTTTTTAATCTTAAGTTACATCCATAAATTGCTGGTTCTGTTATACCACAAATTGCTGCTGAGATGGTAGAGGATGCCGCCACCGTTTTTAAATTTCTATCACGTGTCTTTAACATCACACCAAGTGCTGCTCCACCTTGTGAAAAGTTAGCTGCTCCTGCAAAAGCGAGAAGATTTTGATGCCCATATTGTGCTACATCATTAATACCAATTGGAAGAAGCGCTCGATGTGCACCAAACACAACAAATACACACCACATACCACCAACAAAAGCACCACAAAGAATTGGACTGATATTCATCATTCCAGTATATAAAAAGTTAATTGCATTACCAATATAAATACCAATTGGTCCAAACACCATAAATGTTGCAGGTACCATAACAAACAGCGAAATACCTGGTACTAATATGATTTTAAGTACTTCTGGGATTACTTTTTCTAAAAACTTCTGAACATATGACAAAATAAATACACCAATTACAATGGGAATAACAGAGGATGCATAGTTTGCTTTTGTTATTGTTACTCCAAACATGCTAACTGCCTCTTCCCCAGTCATTAAGGTTACAATCGCAGGATAGCACATAGTACCTCCAAGTGCCATTGCAATAAATTCATTCGCTTTAAATACTTTAGCACTTGTATAGGCAAGAATTAAAGGCATAAAATAAAAGATTGCATCTGTTGCAGCAAGCAATAGAATGTAGGTTTGATTGGTCGTGATGTCTCCACCATTGTTTGCAACAATAATTTTTGCTATTGTTAAAAAACCTTTCATTAGACCTGAAGCTGCAATTGCAGGTACCATCGGCGTAAACATAGTAGAAATCGCAATCAAGATACGATTCCAAATATTACCCTTTTCTTCTGATTCTGTATTAATTTCCGATCCTTCTAAGTTCACCATCGGAAGTATTGCATCAAAGACTCTCGTTACTTTGCTACCTAAAACTACTTGTAATTGACCCCCACTTTCTACAACGGAGATTACTCCTTCAATTTGTTCTAATACTACCTTATTCACTTTTTTAGAATCTTTTAATACAAAACGCAATCTCGTAAAGCAATGAGTGAGCCCTTTTACATTAGAAGCTCCGCCTACATGATTCAAAATATCTTTTGCTATTTTATTATAATCCATAACTTCATTCCTCTCTTTTATATTTCATTTATTCTAATGGCCAGTTAGAAATAAACACAAAAAAAGATCTAACTAAAACGCTATCTATGTATCGAAAGACATACTTTCTCTACTAACGTTCTAATCCGATCTTGCCTGCATTACCAGTAACACGTCATCTTACTAAGTTGTATTCAACTACTAGTATAATATCACACTGCTTAACAAAAGGCAATATGTATTTTATTATTTGATAGTGTAAATTTACAGTAGGATTTTAATAGACAGACTTGCCCCTGATGTGTTTCCGATTTTTTGACTGTCCTTATTTTATTCTATTTTTCTCTTCTTTACAATCCCCAAATATGATTCTTTAATGCTGCGATTTTCTTTATCTGTGTATAAGGAATACTATAAACGGGTATATCTGCAAGGTTTCCCAGTCGTTTTCGATTTGCACGTTCCATCTGAAACATTTGATTACTGTTGTATATTACCTCTTCACAACCCACTGCCTGCGCAAACTCTTGCTTTTGATATCTCACTAATTCCAATATGTCTGCTTTATTGCTTTTATAAATCCTTAATCTTGACATTTTATCAGCACCAGTTTTGCTCCAGCCCAATGGCCTCGAACTCATCCTATCTGCTAATATATGACTGATATGACCTTCCGCGCTGCATTCTACTTCCTTGTTTTTATCTCTTACCCACTGCATGATTCCAGACCAGTTTCCTAGAATATATTCTCTGGCTGCCATGACTGTCTTTTGTTTTGAGCCTTTTTCTGTAACATTTAAAATCTTTTCAAAGGTTTTTTCTGCAAGCCATTTCTTTTCTCCATAGATTGCTTTATAGATTTCTCTTCGTGCATCCTCTACAGAATCTAAAAGATGAGAAGTTGCTCCTATGATATATTTATGCATATGAAAACGATCAAGGACAAACTTTGCTTTATGAATCAGTTTCTGACCACTTTTAATCCAAGCAGCTCCATCTCCATTAATATAGATTTTTTCCAGATATTCTATATCATACGAGTTTTCGATATATTCATACACTTCACCCCAAAGCCTTGTGATTTCAGCACTTCCTTCATAGATTCCTCCAAAATGAGCCTTTCCTATTAATTCATTTCGACCATTATCGTTTGTAATACCTTCATAAACATAAACAAGCCTTGGCATAATTGTATTACTTCTTGGTTTCTTTATATCTCCTTTTTTATCAAGATACTGCAAGGATACGTGGTCTTCGTCAGCATCAATATATAAATATTTCACTTGTTTTTTCTCTTGTAGTGGCTTTATTTTTGGAAATTCAAGGGAATGTATTTTGTTCATAACAGTTTCTTTGCTGACTTGCGTTTCACTAATGGATACTCTCTCTCCACCTTTTCGATAGCTGCTGTCTACAGCCTCATTGAGCATTTGGGCAACTGCATCTTCTGTTAATCTGGTATGGGGATCCAGCTGCATCACTTTATCCAATAGATAGGCATACGTTTTCTCCTTGGGATGATAAAACAACGTCTTGTGGTAAGTTACTTCTCCAAGAGAAGTAACTAGTGATGTTTGATCTCTTTTCACAATCTGCCAGCCTCGACGAATGTGTTTATTTCTCCTAAGCATTTCATCATAGGATTCCCATTCTTCAGCAATCATTGATAGACCAAGATCAACAACACTTTTTGTAACGCCCTGAACCATTTCCGCTATCTTTTTCATATCTGTTGAATAATCTACAAATATATTTTCTAACTTTTTTACCCCTTCTGACTGAAACTGTTGTATACTTTTAATCATAGAAAGCACCTCTTTCTGAATTAGATTTTTGTTTGGTCACTTAAATCCTAACACAGAATCGTGCTTTCTTTTTATATCTATTTCATTTTCCTACAAAAACTTTACACTAGCTTATTATTTTACTACTATTATATGAACTATAAATCTGCTTATTATTTTAGCCTAATTATTTTATTAAACGTATATGTAATGTTATGGAGTGAAATTACTCCAATCCATAACAACTAGCAATCTATTATTTGTCACAACTTTCAATTACAACTGCGTGCGCGATTCCCGGAACACTTTGTCCTTCGTTAAAACTTACCGTAGACAATAAAGCACCAGTTGGTACAAACAACATTTTTTTAATATTTCCCTTTTCCATTTCCTTTAATAGATATGCACTTAATGTAGTTGCTGAACAACCACAACCACTTCCGCCTGCATGCGTATCTTGTGTATTTTGATCAAATATTACTTTACCACAATCCATGTGTTGGTTTGTAATATCAAAACCCTTTTTCTTTAATAAATCAATTAAAATATCACTACCAACATACCCCAAATCTCCTGTTACAATTTTATCGTAATCCGTTGGTTGTAAGTTAAAATCCATAAAATTTTGGTATATGGTATCACAGGCGGCTGGCGCCATTGCAGCTCCCATATTCATAGAATCTTTTACTCCAAAGTCTACGATTTTACCAGTTGTGATACCAGTTATCCTAAATTGACTTTTTTGATTGCTTACCACAAAGGCAGCACTACCAGTAACTGTCCAAGAAGCGGATAATGGTCTTTGATTTCCATATTCAAGTGGATATCGAAACTGTTTTTCTGCACTTGCAAAGTGACTTGATGTAACGGCCAAAGCATAATCTGCATATCCAGCCGACACAGCCATTGCAGCTAAAGACAGCGATTCTCCTGCAGTTGAGCATGCTCCAAATAAACCAAACAAGGGAATGTCTAAGTCCAATAAACCAAAGGAAGTTGCAATATTTTGTCCTAGTAGATCACCTGCAAAAATATACCGTATTTGCTCCTTTGTCAGCTTCGCATTGTTAATCGCCCAGGTAGCAGCATTTTTTTGCATGGCACTTTCTGCTTCTTCCCACGTTTCTTCACCAAATAAGTCATCATCTCCTACCACATCAAAAAGGGCCCCAAGAGGACCTTCCCCTTCCTTTTTTCCCACAATATTTGCAGTTGCTAATATATAGGGTGGGTTCTCAAATTGAATACTTTGCTTACCAAGAATCCCTGACATAATTCACGATCCTTTCTATCTTTTTCATTTTTTTGATAACATAAATTAGATAAGACCTAGTACTTTTATAATATAATAAATTAACCCAATGAGGGCTGTTGTACTTATTCCATATAAAATGACTGGTCCTGCAATTGTAAATATCTTACAGCCGATTCCAAATACTTGTCCTTCTTTTTTAAATTCAATAGCAGGAGAAGCCACCGAATTGGCAAATCCTGTAATTGGGACTAATGCACCAGCACCTCCAAATTTTGCTATCTTAGGGAATATATTCAATCCAGTAAGTACCACACTTAATAATATTAAAATGAGTGTAGTCCAAGATCCTGCTGTTTTTTCATCTAGTTGATTTGACATGCAAAAATTCATAATAGCTTGACCAATTGTACAGATAATACCACCTGTAACAAAAGCTTTTATCATATTAACGGGTAAGCTATGAGTAGGTGTCACTTGTTTCACATATTCGTTATACTCTTTTTTTTGATCTTCATTCATCTGTTATCTCCTCTACCATCCACTAAAAAATTGAAACCATGATCCAATTATCTTTCCTAATGCAATCGAAATAATAATAAATCTTAGTCCGCTTGTGACTTTGATTCTTCGAGTGAAAATCGGAATAACATTTAGTATCTCGGCAAGTGCCATTACCATGCATCCAACAAAAATCCCTGAAAAAAGTCCAAAAACTATAAGAGCTATAATTCTTCCTGGAATTTTAATCTGATAAAGAAAAATAACATTACCTAAAATACCACCTATTATTGCACAGTTTTCATACCACAAAACATGTTTTGCCGTATGTGTTCGATCTGCAAATCTTGGAACAATACCAATACCTGCAATTGCTGCAAACGTTCCAGCTGAAACTGCAACGCCACTTCCTATTCCTACAATTAGCAAGAACAGTTGTCTAATTAACATCAATACTTTTTTCCTCTCTGGTATAATTCTTGATTAAGGCAGTGTTTACATCCTCCTCATAAATTCTCATTTCTACTTGTATTGGTGTAGGATCTGTCGTTAAACGCTTGCCTCCAATGTGGTTATAAAAAACTAAAATTCCGACTCCAAGACCAATCGAATAGCTCATTTCTAATACGGTAAAGCCAGAGGATTCTTCCTCCATGACCACCTGATACAATTGTCCAAATAACTCTGCAATTCCCACATCGTTATTAAAAGTCATTATAGTAAAAGCGGCACCTATAAACACAATAAAACAAACAAATATTATTTTCATGTACTCAAATACTAGATTTTGTTTTTTGTTCACATATTCTAAAACAAAGTCACATTCTCCAATATTATCGATTTCTAAATCAGGAAACTGTTTATGAATTACTTCAATTACTTTTAGAATTGAAACAACATATTTATATTCTTTTTTCGAATCAAGTTGAAGGATGCATAGTTCATTTACCTTATTTTTAATAGAAGAATTCACACATTCTATCTTGGCGATATCTTTGAGTTTAATGATCCTAGTCTCAACCTTAACACTTTTTTCGACTTTTAAATACAAAATATCACTCATAAGCCATTCCAACTTCCCACGTCTGATTTTTAACTAACGTTCCATCTGTTATCGTTGTCTCGTTATTTAAAAAATATACGTAGTAAACTGAAATTGCTATCAGTGATATTATTAATGTACAAATCAACCACTTTCTTAATTTTTCTCTTTCCATGAAATCACTTCCCTTACTATGTTTACCATTAGTATTTCAACGCAAGGCTAAAATATACATAGTTTTTGAAAATGAAGCGATTTCTAATGCGTTACCAACTCCCTCATACGAAGTAGTATCTTTTTTTCCATTCTACTTACTTGAACCTGACTAATTCCTAATACTTTTGCAACCTCCATCTGAGTCTTATCTTGATAATATCTTAATGTAATTAATAACTTTTCCTTTTCATCTAATATTTCAAATAGTTGTTCTAATAACATACGATCTAGTAATTTTTCTTGTTCATCGGTTTTCTCAACTAGTTTGTCCACTAAGCTAATTTGATTGCCATCACCTTGATAAACGGTTTTATAAATGGATTCTACTTCAACATTGGCATCCATTGCCATAACTATATCTTCTGTTGTTAGTTCTGTCGCTGCTGCAAGCTCTTCAAGCGTTGCTTCTCTTCCCATTTCATGCGCAATTGCCTGTGTTGCCTGTTTGATTTTATAGCCATTTTCTTTTAATGATCTAGATACCTTTACCATTCCATCATCTCTTAAAAATCGTTTTATTTCTCCACTTATCATAGGTACTGCATAAGTTGAAAATTTTACTTCATAGGAAACATCAAACTTATCAATTGCTTTGATTAAGCCGATACTGCCAATTTGAAATAAATCTTCTTGTTCATATCCTCTGCCTGCGAATCGTTTCACAATACTCCATACAAGACCCATATTTTCTTCTACTAGCATATCTCTCGCTTCTTTATCCCCTTGGTGTGATTTTACAATTAGCGCGATTGTATGCTCCATTTATATCTGCTCACATCCTATCCGTTTCTTCATAGTCACAATAGTTCCAACACCAATATTTGATTCTACATTTACTTCGTCCATAAATGCCTGCATAAACATAAACCCCATTCCAGAATGCTCATTCTCAGCTTTAGTCGTAAACAAGGGCTCCATTGCTTTGCTAACATCTTCAATTCCTCTACCTCTATCCGCAATTCGAATTGTAAGCATGTCGTCTTCTAATACACTCGTTATTTCCACCTGACCGCCTTCTTCCTTATCATACCCATGTATGACTGCATTCGTAACTGCCTCTGATACTGCGGTCTTTACATCTGATACTTCTTCTAGTGTGGGATTTAGCTGCGTTAAGAAGGCGGCTACACAAACTCTTGCAAAACCGATATTATTCGTATTGCTGTCGAATTCAATTTTCATTCTGTTTTTACTTTTCATCTTAATATCCCCCTATTTTACTGGCATTTTTAGTCCAGATACTTCATTGATGCGAATTAATTTGTGAATTCCCGAAAGTGTTAGCAGCTTTTCTACTGAAGGATTTACATTGATTGCCGAAACACTCCCACCTACCAGTTTGATGCTTTTGTATCTCCCCATAATAACACCAATTCCAGTGCTATCCATAAAATTGGTTTTTTCAAAATCAAATATAATTGTTCGTATACTCTCCCTTTCCATTATCTTATCTGATTCACTTCTTATAACTGCTGCGTTGTTACAATCAAGATCTTGTGGAAGTTTTACAAACATACAAGTACCTTTTACAATAATAAGATTGTCCATTTTATTTCCCCCTTATATTTAAAAAAAGATATTCCTAAACATATGTTAAGAATATCTTTTTACATTACAACTACAAGCAAAGAGTTACCACTTTCGTAATGTAACAGTATTTCATTTTATCATTTGTATCACTTCATTTTGTTATACACTATTGTCTATTCGACCTAGCATTGGCAGCTGTTTGCGTATTTGGAAATTTTTCGATAACAATATCAAAGTACTTGTTAGCCGATTCCTGATCTCCATTTTTTTGATATGCTCTGCCTAGAATGTAAAGTGCGTTCATATTATTTTCATCAAGTTCTACTGCAATTAATAAGTTTTCAATAGCTGTATCAAAATCATTTGCTTTATAGGCATTATTCCCAATATCAAAAATTTTTTTCACTGCATCAGCAGATGAAATGTTGGTATTTAATGTCTCATAAATGCTCAAACTATCGTTCTTTAATTCTGACGCGTTAATTTGCTTTAAAGCATGATAAGTTGCTACCATATCATTATCGTTATATGCCTTCATGCCCGCTAATAACTTTTCATAACTTTCAACAACACCAGAATCTCCAACATACTGTTCCAATTCTTCTGTTTTTTTCACCAGTTCTTTTTCTTTTGCGTCTAACTGGTTTTGAAGATCCGTAATCATAGCTGTTTTAGCAGATATCTGATTGCTATATTCTACTACTGACTTTTGCGCTTCATTTTGTATCGACTGAATTCTTGCTGGAAGTATCAAAAATGCGGTAAGCGCTGCACCAATTGCAAGACCTATTAATACATTAATAACTGTAGAAATTCCTGTACTTTCTTTAAATACAGTTGGTTGAATGATTGTTTCATTTCCACTTGTATAAGTAATTCGATCCTCTCTTGCCTTGGATTTTTGCGGGCTATTTGCTGCATTTTTTTCTATAATCAAATCAATCTCACGCATATATCGCAGAGTTGTTGTATTGGTTGTATCTATCTTAAGCGCCTTTTTTAATTCTTTTGCCGCCTTTTCGTATTCTTTATTATTGATATATAACAATGCAATTAATTGATGTCCTGCAACAAGATTAGGATTCAACGAAAGAACCTTCTTTAATTGTATAATTGCTAAATCTTCGCTTTGCTGCTTACAATACAAAAGCGCTTGATTGTATTTTTTAATGGTTTGGTTAATGGTCTCTAAACGATTTGGGTTTGATTGTATTGCCTTAATATAATCACCAGCAATGTTTTTATTACTTGATAAATTCTTGCTAATAACCCATTGACTTAAAGCTTTTACTACCTCTCCCATTTCATAATAAACCAAACCAAGTAAGTTTCTGGCTTGTATATTATTTTTATTTAATTTTAAACTTTGGCGCAAGCTAACTACAGCACCTGATAAATCACGTACTTCAGCTTTCGCAAGCCCGTCGTTATAATGCATATTTGAAAATTTAATAATCTTTTTAAATACTCTTACATCTTCGCCGCAGCTTGTACAAAAATCTTTATCTGACAGCTCACAGCCACATTTATAACATTTCATATTTTCGCCACCTAACCTTATTTTAAAATAGTCTATCTGTTACTGTCTTTTACCTCTTCTAACATAACTTTAAGAATATCTGTCATATCGGTTAAATCGTGGTTATATATTGCATCCTCTGCATCCTCTACTTCCAAACTTGGATGAAACTTTTTTAATTCTTCTTCAAAATTTATCATGTTCTATTCTCCTTACTATTTCTGTAATTTCTCCCACCAAATAAAGAGACCCTACGCAAAAAGCGATTCCCTCTTCGGTCTTTAAATGGAGTGTTTTCTCGAAAGCTTCTTTTACATTATCTATCGCATAAACAACACTCTTTGTCCTTGCTTCAAATTCTGCTTGCAATACCTTTAGTGGCACTGCTCTTTTATTCGAAAGTAATGTAACTACAATTTGATCAAATTGTAGTTCATTGCATATTTCCTGAATCATTTTTGTATAACTTTTTTCCATTACTGCTGAAAACAATAGTACTTTTTTATGGTTAGGGAAATGTTTTACTGTTTTAATGAATTCTGCTATTCCATTTTCATTATGTGCGCCATCCAAATATACATTTGGAAGTAACATTTCCATTCTTCCAGGCCATGTTGCCTTTTTCACCCCTTCAAGAATCACTCTTTCGTTAAACTTCTCCTCTTCTAGTAGCTGAACTGCTTTGATTGCAAGGGACGAATTTTTAACTTGATATTCCCCAATCATCCCCAAGGAAACCCTAATACAACCATCATAACCATATTTAAACAAAAAATCAATATTTTTATCATTGAATTCAAGCAATTCGTACCAAAAGTTTGTATCATCAATTCGAGTATAATTTTCTTTATCTATTAATTTATAGCACTTAGCCTCATTTTTTCTGGCTACTTCTTCTATAATTTGATTCACTTCAAGGTTCGTGCCGTCAAAAATAACAGGTACATTTGGCTTAATAATGCCTGCTTTCTCAAAAGCAATTTTTTCAATTGTATCACCAAGTATTTCTGTATGATCCAAATCAACTGTTGTTATAATAGTAAGTATTGGATTTTCAATCATATTCGTAGCATCCAAACGTCCTCCAAGACCTGTTTCTAATATAACAAATTCCACATTTTCTTTTTCAAATATCACCATACTCATTGCGAATAAAAATTCAAAAAAAGTAGGATGAGAATACCCTTTTTTTATAATCTTATCCACAGCCTTAATTACTTGGTCGAAGGCATCGGTAAAATTTTCGTCACTTATAACTACACCATTTATTCTAAATCTTTCATTTATTTTAACTAAGTGTGGAGAGGTAAACATCCCATTTGTCTTTTTTGACTCATTTAGTATACTTTCTATAAAAGCACATACGGAACCTTTTCCATTTGTACCTGCAACATGAATCACTTTTGTGTTTCTTTGTGGATTATTTAGTTCCGTCATTAAGGCTTTGATATTTTCTACTGGATTTTTTTTCGTAAACTTTGGTACATTTAATATATACGTAACGGCTTCTTCATAGTTCAATTTCTTCACGTGTATCTTTTCCTTTTTCTGCTACAAATCTACTAACATTATAATATACTATCCATAATATGCAAGAAATTTATGTCGCATATAACAGCAAAATTCGATATCGGGATATGAGATACCACTTTTTTACTGAAAACTTTTATTGCGCAAAACTAGTTCCATACAAGTTTTGTTTACTTGTATGGAACTAGCATATGAATTAAAACTACACATTATTATGTAAATCAATACATTTGATTTCTCCACTCTCAAAGCGATATTCCATTGCATATTGCTTTTCTCTTATAAAAAGTGGAGTGGAATTGATTTTAATGGTTACACCTGGGTAGACACACTTTCTCACTAAAATACATGCTTTTTTTGCTATCAACCTTTTTTCTTCTAATTCCTTAAGTTCATTTTTAAATTCTGCTTTATCAGAAATGTATTTTATCTTATCCCTTAATAACTCTTTGGTTCTTTCTTTTAATTTTTCTTTTAAAAACTTAGGTGCTGAGTCTAGTTTTGCTTGTATTTCTTTTAACTCTTTTTCTAACTCCTTAAGCTTTTTGTCAATGACATCAAATGCTAGTTTAATATTAACAATTCTTTGCTTTTCTTCTTCGTCCATACCTACAGAAAGTTTGGTCTTAATTTCGGCGTCATTTCCAGCTACAAAGACTTCAATTCTACCTGCTGCACTAATCTCACCACCAATAATAGTAGCTTTTTTACCAGTAATGAGTATATCTTTACCTGCCACAACAGTACAATTCATAATAACATCAGCCTGAACATCTTCCTTTGCTTGTACATTGCTTCCTTCGATAAATTTTGCGTAGATATTTCCGCCAGACTGAATAAGTGCCTTTCCTCCGCCTTGCATTCCCTTTTTTAAAATGATATCTTTCGAAGCAATAATTGTAGAAGCCTCTACATTACCATTAATGGTGACACTTCCACCTGACTTTATGGTGCTAGCGCTTTCAACATCACCATAAATTACGACATCACCTTTAAAATCAATCTTACCATTATTAAAGTCAAGATTTCCTTTGATTTCAAGCATATTCGTAATGAGAATACGATTATTTTGATATTCAATTTTGCCTGTCATTGAGGCTACATAGGTTCTTTTATCCTCTAGGCATTGAAATCCCTTTCCCTTTAGTGGAAGAAGTTCTTTTCCCCTTTTTGGCTCTAATACTTTGCCTGTTACTGTTTTTCCTTGCGTTCCTAAGGTTGCAGGGGTATATATCGCAATGACGTCGTTTTCTGCCACTGTTTGCACTGCAAAAGCACTTTGATAATCCACGGTTCCATCCTGCCGAATTAAGGGCTTTCCGGAAGGATTCGTGTTGAATTTATAGTCATACTTTCCATCTAAACCATCAACTGGCTTAAGGCCTTGTGCAACTAATACTTCCCTATGATACGCTCTTATTTTAACCATATCTTCTATGGTTTGATCCAAAATGCCATAAACGACTTTTTTTTCTTTTAGCAGCAAAAGAAGGTCTTCTATTGTATAATCTTTTCCATCATCCGGGATTGCTAAATACAAGTACGCTTCCATCTCATTACTACTAACTCTAACATAAGTCTTGTCCGTAGTCTTATCAGCCATATAACCACTCCCTCTCGTCGGATTATAAAGATTACTATTTATTTATATTATACCATTTATAGACATTTTTTCCAACTAATTTAATCGAAATTTCTGTTATTTTTCAGAAATATAAATATTTGAAGTACTTAATACGCCATAAGTATTGTTTATTTGTCTTACTTTTAAAACATCTCCCTGCTTTAGGTTATAACTATTCACTTTTAGCGTGCTACTATCAATAAATGTTGTTTCTTGCTCTTCATCATTGATATATACCTTGCTTGCTTTTGTAAAGTTTTTACCCATTATATATACTGTTTCTTTTAAATTTCGTACCACTTTTGTTATGAGTATCTGTTTCACACCCATTTTCAAATCAGTTGGAGTAATCGGAAGTTCTCCCCCGTATATATATTTTTTCCCATAAAGCATATCATATTGCAGCGCATCCAAATCAGCAAGATAATTTGTTGTCCCGACACGCTTTTGATGAAACTTTGTCAATGTACCTTCCTGTATTCCTATTCGCTCTAAAACAGTTGCTGATAACTGATAAGCAGTTACACTTTTATCAATTACTTCTAATCCCATGTTATCCCAAATGACATACTCGGTTTGGAACAAAGAATGATTGACTAATTGTGAGGCTTCTAAACCGAGTGTTGGAAGGTGGTCTCCATACATTACCAAAACAGTTGGCTCTTGCCTTTTGGATAACTCATCCACCAATTCTTGTATGAATTTATCCATATCATGAATCTGATTTACATAGTAAGTAAAGGAATTTTTTTGTTCCACATTTCTACACCCAAAGACTTCAATCTCAGGATTATTAAGTATTGGTTCACTCGGATAGCTTCCATGTCCTTGAACTGATATGGTATATACATAATCCTTTTCCTTTGTAGAGTCTAGGGCATCTGTAATCTGTCCCACAAGATCTTTGTCCTTTGCCCAGCCCATTGGAGTATATTCTTTTATATTCATATACTCTTCAGATGTAAAGGTATCATAACCAAGATTTGCAAAAACTGTTTTTCGATCATAAAAGCTAGCCTCATTGTTATGAATGGCATGTGTTGCATAACCTAATTTTTTTAAACTATATGCAGTACTTTCACATGGAGTCGTTTTTAATATCGTTTTATATGGATATTCCCCTGGACCAAAATAACGCAGACTCATTCCAGTCATAATCTCAAATTCGGTATTGGCAGTCCCTGCTCCAACTGATGGAACCGTTAAAAATCCTGAAGAGTATTGCTCTGATAACTTTCTAAAATTAGGAATTGGATCGTCTGAAAATTTTAAATACTTAATCAATTCTGGATCGCAAAAGGATTCCAATTGTAAGAAAATTATATTTGGCATTTCATCAATATGATTAACTGCTTCTATAGAATCATTAGTTGATGTAAAGCTTTTCTTGATTTTTGTCATAAAAGCTTCTGAATAATCATTTGGACTATTGATTCCAGTGGCAAACACACTCATAGAAAAGCAATAAGGAAATCCATAATCTTTATACGCAAATGCAATGTTTCCAAAATAGGTTGCAAGTATTCTAGTAGAAACATTAACTTTTGTGAAACCGAATAATAAAAGTACACTGATTGCCATAAGTGCTGCACTTTTTCTATAATCTATTTTGGCAGTATGCTTTGGTAATTTAAACCACCCATATATTATAAGTATCAATACGATTGCGGCACCCACTATGATTAATAAAATTTTTTCAATGGATATATAGGTGTCAATTAAGGATATTGCATCTAATATCAATGTCAAGTCAGTACCTGTAAAAGGAGTTACACGATAAGATAAAATAACTCCGTTAGCTGTTCCCATTGCAAGCCATAAAGTCGCAATGACAGCCGTTACAAAAAGACGTCGCTTAAAAAAATAAGCAATCATAAATGTAACAAAAATCATAAAAGCATTGTACACAAATATAATCGGGCTTTTGGTCATAAATAAAAACGCTTCTAATATTGAGTGTCTAGAGAACAACTCAATTAGAAAATAAATTCCGATTGATAAAAGGGCATATGCAACAACTGTAAACTTCCTTAGTATATGAAGTACTTTCTTAAGATAAATATTTTTTCCGATTAACACTCTTATTCGATCCACTTTTTTACCTCTAAAATAAAATATCTCTCTAAAAAAGAGGCACAAAATAGAGGAATCTATTCCATGCCACCTTTTTGATTCACAGTCTTTGTTACTTATCTTTTTAACTGCTCTAAACGTAACTCAACCTGCTCCATCATCTGGGTATATTTTATAAGTTTTTCTTTTTCTTCATTAATTTTTTGTTCTGGAGCTTTGCTAACAAATTTTTCATTATGAAGCATTCCATTTACTCTTGAAAGTTCTTTTTCTAAACGCTCTTTTTCCTTTTGTAAGCGTTCTATTTCTTTTTCTATATCAACCAATTCTGCAAATGGCATATAGATTACTGCATCTGGAATCACTGTAGATACCGCATCTTCACTAATTCCTTCTTTATCTTGTTGTACCACTACTTCACTTGCATAACCTAGGAATGCAAAAAATACTTTTCCTTTTTCAAAGATTGCACGAAGTTTTTCACTTTGCGTTACTACAAAAACTTTTGCTTTCTTACTTGGAGCTACATTCATTTCAGCCCTTACATTTCTTATGCCTCGTACTGCAGTCTTCATAATTTCTACTTCGTCTTCTTCTGTTTCAAAATTCCATTCTTCTTTGTATTCTGGCCAAGTCGAAATCATAATGGATTCTTCTTCCTCTTGGATGGTAGTAAATATTTCTTCTGTAATAAACGGCATATAAGGATGAAGTAGCTTTAATGATTGAATGAGTACAGTCCTTAATGTCCAAAGAGCCGCCTTTTTGGTTTCATCTTCTTCATTATATAACCTTGGCTTCACCATTTCAATATACCAATCACAAAATTCTTCCCAAATAAAATCATATAATTTTTGAACCGCAATTCCAAGTTCAAAACGCTCCATGTTTGTAGTGATTTCAGCAGCTAATTTATTTACCTTGGATAAGATCCATTTATCTGCACCTGTCAATGTCGAAAGATCCACTGCCTCTACCTTAGTACTATCCATATTCATCATAATGAATCTAGAAGCATTCCAAACTTTGTTTGCAAAATTTCTACTTGCCTCTACTCTTTCTAGATGAAAACGCATATCATTCCCTGGAGCATTACCAGTCACCAAAGTAAATCTGAGTGCATCCGCACCATATTTATCAATAATTTCCAATGGATCAATTCCATTTCCAAGTGACTTACTCATTTTACGTCCTAAGGAATCTCTTACTAATCCATGAATAAAAACAGTATGAAACGGTGACTTTCCAGTATGTGCATAACCTGAAAATACCATTCGAATTACCCAGAAGAAAATAATATCATATCCTGTCACTAATACATCCGTTGGATAAAAATAATCAAGTTCTTCTGTATTTTCTGGCCAACCAAGTGTTGAAAATGGCCATAACGCAGAACTAAACCAGGTATCTAGCGTATCTTCATCCTGTGTAAAATGAATCGCACCGCATTTTGGACAAACATCTGGCATTTCTTTTGAAACAATCACTTCATGGCAACTATCGCAATAATATGCTGGTATTCTATGTCCCCACCAAATCTGTCTAGAGATACACCAATCTCTTATATTTTCCAACCAATTCAGGTATGTTTTATCAAAACGCTCTGGAACAAAAGTTAAATCCCCAGTCTTTAATGCCTCAATTGCTGGTTTCGCCAGCTCTTCCATTTTAACAAACCACTGTTGCTTAATCAAAGGTTCTACTATTGTCTTACATCTATCATGGGTTCCTACGTTATGGGAATGATCTTCTATCTTTGCTAGTAAGCCTTGTTCCTTTAATTCACTTACCATTAGTTTTCTTGCTTCATAGCGATCCATTCCTTCGTATTTTCCACCATTTTCATTGATTGTAGCATCGTCAGTTAATACATTGATTTGAGCAAGGTTATGTCTTTTTCCTACTTCAAAGTCATTTGGGTCATGGGCTGGCGTAATCTTAACAACACCAGTTCCAAATTCCATATCTACGTATTCATCTGCAATGACAGGAATTTCTTTGTTTATTAATGGTAGGATAACATTTTTTCCTATGATATTTTGATATCTTTCGTCTTTTGGATTAACGGCTAAAGCGGTATCTCCTAGCATCGTTTCTGGTCTGGTCGTAGCAACAACAACGAATTCATCACTTCCAGCTATTGGATATTTGATGTGCCAAAAGTGTCCTGCTTTTTCTTCATGCTCTACTTCTGCATCGGATATCGTAGTTTTACATACTGGACACCAGTTAATGATTCTTGCTCCCTGATAGATATATCCTTCTTCATAAAGCTTAATAAATACTTCTTCAACCGCTTTTGAGCAACCTTCATCCATGGTAAAGCGTTCTCTGTCCCAATCGCAGGAACTACCAATTTTCTTAAGCTGTGAGGTAATCGTACCACCGTATTCTTCTTTCCATTCCCAAGTTCTCTTTAAAAATCCTTCACGACCTAATTCTTTCTTATCAATGCCTTCTTCCTTTAATTGGTTTGTAACCTTTACTTCTGTTGAAATAGCGGCATGATCTGTTCCAGGAATCCAAAGTGCATTATATCCTTGCATTCTCTTATATCGAATTAGAATATCTTGCAGCGCATTATCAAGTGCATGCCCCATATGAAGCTTTCCTGTAATATTTGGTGGTGGCATTACAATGGTAAATGGTTTTTTGCTTCTATCTACTTCTGCGTGAAAATATTTCTTCTCCATCCAGTTTTGGTATAATTTTTCTTCAATCCCTTGTGGATCATATGTCTTTTCAATATTTCTTTCCATACTAACTAATTTCCTTTCTTTTTTGCATTTTCAACTTTTCCTATTATAGACAAGAGTTCGTTTGCGAACTTTCCTATTATATAAAAACGCCCTTTGCAATTGCAAAGGGCGTAATATCCGCGGTACCACCTTATTTATATACAAATATTAAATGATTGTATATCTCTCTTATCTTATAACGCAGATAACACGTGACAGCTTACTCACTCCTTCAGCCATCCAGTTCAAAAGCTACCTTCAGAAAACTTCTCTTAAAACAACCTTTCAGCCGATGGGTCATTCTCTCTGCTAAGTCCGTTCACTTACTCCTCTTTCTCATTACCTTTTCCTTATCTATTGGAAATTCTATAGACAATATAATAGTTTAGAGTTCCCCTTTTGTCAAGGAATTTATACAATCATTTTTAGCTCACCTGCTTTCTTGCATCGCTTTTATATTTTGTACCCGCTAAAGCTATTGCAAACATCGCAATTGCAAATAATAATTGCACTCCAATATTAATTTGAAACTCTTTCATGATAGAAGGATTGATTTTGACTTCCTGAATTGCTTCCACTGCATTTACATACCAGTATGTGGGAAGAAATTTAGAAAGAGCAATCACTTTTTCCCCTAGCACTTCTCTTGGAACAAAGATACCCCCAAGAAAGCTCATACCAAGTCCACAAACATTTGTAATCATATTCAATATGTTGTGATTAGAGGAAAAAATACTGACTAAATATCCTAATCCTGTTGCAAAGCTTAAAAATGATATGCAATTTATAATATATAAAATTGTCTTTTCAAACTCCATGTTTTTACCGTACAAAAAAAACGCGAACACTAAAAAAAGTACAAAAATACCTAAAACAGTAACTATACTACCAGCAACTAATCCTATGCTCTTTGTTTTTAAAGTCATGGGAGAGCATAAATTTCTTTCATTTATCTCTTTTTTATAAAATGTCATTAAAATAGGAGAAATGCCCATTACTACAACACTGATAAATATATAGGGAAGATATTTAAAATAATAATAATCGTCTGCCTTAGATATACTAATACTCTCATTTAATAACTGAACCGAAACTTCTTTTTCTAAATCGCTTTTTGTATATTCTAATGCCTGTTTATCATCAATACCTGCAATCACATAGGTTATTAACGTAGAAATATATTGATCTACTTGTGAATCCAGATATTTACCTGTATAAGAAGCTGGCACTTTGACATTTTCACATAAGTGCTCTTTTTCATTGTTCTTTATTTTATTCGTAAAATCCTTTGGAATAAACAAAATATATTCAATGTTTCGATAGTATAATTGGTCTTGAAGCATTTCCTTATCATTTTCCGTTGGTACAAGAGTATGAATCTGACTTAAATAGGATTTAAGTCCCTCTCCCAAGCCACCTTCATCTTCATTGATAACAGCAATTTTTACTTTGTTTTTTGTAAACGTAGTCGCAGTACTTTCTTTTCCACTCCCAGATAAAAAAAAGGAAATTGCAATAAATATCACCAAATAAATGAAGAGTCCAGGTATGGAGTCTCTTAATATTTTAAAATAAGCTTTAAATACTTGCATAGCGTTCCCTCCTGATTGCCAAAAAGCTTCCGATACATAAGATAGTTGCAAGAATAAGCATACTTATCATGTTTCTCATATATCTGTCATAAGTATCATAAATATCAAGGCTATACAAGGAATCTACTATCAGTGTCGCTGGATTGATACGATTGATAATCGGTGCATGACGCTCTACAATATCTTTCATATTTCCTACCATCAAGCCACTTAAGAAGCATTCAACCATAGTCCCTGCTAATACAATAGCTGACTTTACATTTTCTGATTGGCGACCTATACTTCCAATAAATAAACCTGTAGTGACTCCAATCAAGCTGCCAACAAAAGCGGTTAGCATCAAGTAATTTATTTTTTGCCCCATATCTACTTTTAGGACAAAGATTATATAACAAACTGTAATTAAAGTACAAATAAATTGCACGAAAACAGCACCAAAGAAATCACCTAAAATAATTTTCATTTTATTGGTTGGCGCCACAAGTCTTCGTGAAGCCAATGTAGACATATTTGCCTTAATATCAATTGCGCTGCTTAGTCCTGCAAAACAACCGTATAAACAGGTCATCGCAATTAAAGCGTAATAATATGAGGTCATTGGGTCAATCGAGGCATTCGTAAAACGAATCTCCTGTAAATAGGATGAATCCTTGAATTCTAATTCTAACACTTCATTGAGCTTATCTGGTGATATTTGTGCTATCTTTGTAAAGGTTTCTCTTTTTTGTATATATTGATTTAAAAAACTATTTAATATACTTTCATTGATTCCTTCCCCATTTACTGTCAAAGTGACCTCTAAGGTATTGTAGATAATTCCTGCTATCTTTTTGTCTAACAGTAACTTTTTGGCCTCTTCTTCCTTTGTAGTTTTAATACGAACGATTTGATCTTTTCCATCTTTGCTTAGTAGCATTAATACCTGATCAAAATCTTCGTCTTTTCCAGTCTCTGTAGTAATATATCCGATATTAATTGCTTGAAATGTCTCTTGTTTGTCTTGGAAGCCTCCAAAACTCATATAAAAAAATGTTCCAAGAATAAGTGGAAATACCAGACACCAAAACAATTCATCTTTGGTACGAAACAAGCGCTTTACTTTATATTGAAACAGTCGAACAAACATAAAATCCTCCTTTTTATATACCTATTACTCCTAGTCTCTTAATTCTTTCCCTGTTATTTCCAAAAATACATCATTTAAAGTTGGAAGTTCGGCATAAACTCTTCCA
Organism: Candidatus Galacturonatibacter soehngenii; assembly: GCF_008830185.1. Classification (GTDB taxonomy): domain Bacteria; phylum Bacillota; class Clostridia; order Lachnospirales; family Lachnospiraceae; genus Lachnotalea; species Lachnotalea soehngenii. The sequence goes on along the minus strand of NZ_WAGX01000003.1, from coordinate 144,250 downwards.
AATGCAATTTGGTTAGTCTGCATATAATCAAGAACCCGAATCAAATTATGCTTTCCTTTGCTGCATTTGATGTGAAGTTTATTTTCTTTATACTCAACCTGATACACATGTGGAAGTTTTTTGATTTCTTCTAAATTCTTATCTTCTATTTCAAGTACCTCCATATTAATTGTTTCGCCAGTCTTAATCATCATCTTAAGCTCTTCTTTTGTTCCGATTGCAAGATTTTTCCCTTTATCCATGATTGCAATTCTGGTACAGATTTGTTCGACTTCTTCCATATAATGTGAAGTATAGATAATGGTTGCACCCTTTTTATTTAACTCCACAATTCCTTCCAAAATCTTATTACGGCTTTGAGGGTCAACTGCAACCGTTGGTTCATCCATAATAATTAATTTGGGCTTGTGAGCAATGCCACAGGCAATATTTAATCTTCTTAAAAGACCGCCTGAAAGCTTCTTTGGATAAAAACTTTTAAAATCATTTAAACCAACAAATTCCATGGCTTCTTCTACATATTGCTTTCTCGTTTGCTTATTTTTAATATAGAGTCCACAAAAATATTCAATATTTTCATATACCGTCAGTTCATTAAATACTGCCACATTCTGAAATACGATACCAATATCTTGTTTTAAATGATATTTATTTGGTGCCATTTCCTCGCCAAATACTTCTACATTTCCTTTATCAAAACTTAACAAGGCAAGGATACAGTTAATGGTGGTAGTTTTTCCAGAACCATTTGGTCCAAGAAGTCCAAATATTTCACCTTCTTTAATTTCAAGGTTAAAGTGATCTAAAGCGACTAATTCATGATACCGTTTTACCAAATTTTCTATTTTTATCACTGCTGCTGACATCTTTATCCTCCTTATGGCATATTGCCGATTTTTCTTGTATCTTAATAATACTATTTTTTTGTGGGAATCATTAGTGTCTTAAATCATAGTTTTATATGACAAATGTAACATTAAAAGTGTATGCAATAATCAGGACGTTCTTAAAACTTTTTGTTATATGAAAAAAAACTTCGAAATAAATGAAGCTGGTTCATTTACCCGAAGTTTTATCTATTACGTATTACAACTTAGTAGCAAAACATTTATTTACTTGGCAAAAAACTTTGTATTAATTCGTCATGATCCTTCATCCATGCTTTTGCAATTTCAAATGGCTCTCCTCCATCGTCTTCGATTACTCCCATTAAATCGCCAAGTTCTTCATCTGTTAATTTAAAATTCTTTAAAAAGGCTACCACTTCTGGCAAATCCTCCTCTAATCCTTTTCTGGTAACAATATGGATATTTTCAACGTCTCCAAATATTTTTTTTGAATCTTCTAATACCTTCAAATCCCATCTAGCAAACTTCCAATGAGGTGCCCACCCTGTTACAACAATTGGATTACCTACATCAATCGCTTTGGAAAGAGCGGCTGTCATAGTAGTTCCACTTCCAGTTAGGAGATGATAATCAAGCTCATAGGCTTCCATTGCTTTTTGGGTAGCTTCCATAAGACCTGCTCCTGCATCAATTCCTACAATTTCTCCTCCAAATAACTCTTTGTTTTCATTTAATTGCTCAATGCTATCGATATCCACATAAGAAGGAACGACTAAGCCTAGCATTGCATTTTCATATACCGTTCCTAGGTCAACTAAATCCTCTCCGTATTTTTTCATATATTCTTCATGGGTAACTGGAAGCCATACATCTAAAAAGGCATCCGTATTTCCACTTGCAACAGAAGTGAAAACAGGTGCAACATCAGCCATGGTACGTTCCACGGTATACCCCATTTTCTCCTCCAAAATTGCAGCTGCAAGATTTGTCATGGCGATTCCTTCTGCCCAGTTTACATATGCAAGCTTTACTGTCTTCTTTTCTGATTGAAGATTAGAAGCTTCTTCTTTTTTTGAACAACCAGATAGAGCAAATACCATAAATACTGCTATTAATAATGTCGCTATAATTTTCTTCACACTATATTCCTCCTCGTAAACTTTTGTTTTTTTTCTTTGTACGCAAGTTTCTTATAAACATTTTCCCTGTTTTTGGGTTCTCATTTCCAAGGCATTGCGTAATACGATCCAGTATCATTGCAATGATTACTACCGCAAGCCCACCTTCAAATCCTTTTCCAATTTTCATTTGCGTAATTCCCTGCAATACAATATTCCCTAGTCCTTCTGCACCAATCATGGCTGAAATTACCACCATTGATAAGGAAAGCATAATTGTCTGATTCAGTCCTGCAAGTACCGTTGGAATTGCTAATGGTATCTGAACTTTAAACAATAACTGGAATGGGGTTGAACCAAAGGATTTGGATGCTTCTATGATATCTTTTGGCACCTGTCTGATTCCAAGGTTGGTTAATCGAACGATTGGTGGCATAGCAAATATAATCGTTGCTACTGCACCAGGTACCGTACCTAAATCAAAGAAATAAACCGCTGGGATTAAATATACGAATGCAGGCATTGTCTGCATAAAATCAAGTATTGGTCTTATTATTTTATATGTGATATCATTTTGTGACATAAGAATACCAAGTGGTAATCCTATCATAAGTGCAATTAATGTAGATGTACTAACAAGCGCCAAGGTCTGCATCGTTTGCTTCCATAGTAAAAGATTGTGAATCAAAATAAGACCTAGCCCTGTAAAGATTGCGATTCCTTTTCCTGCTACCCACCATGCAAGAAAAACAAATAATAAAATAAAAAGAAAGACTGGAATTGCATTTAATAATGATTGAAAACCAGAAATCAACTGGCTCAATCCCTGTTTCATTCCTTCAAAAAAGCCTGCAAAATTCACTGTCATCCATTGGATTATTTCCTCCATTACATCACCAATTGGTAATTTTGTACTAAGCATCATGCTCTCCACCTCCTTCTCCTGCTATCCCTGATAAGACGGTAGATTTAAATACAATACCTTCTAACTTATTATCGGAATCCACAACCGCAATCGGATATTTTGATTTTAAGAACTCTGTAATTATTAGATCAATGGAGGCATCTGGCTCTACTGTGCAAACATCTTTGTCAATGATTTCTCTTAAATCTCCCTTTTGTTCGCGAAGCATTCTTGATACTTCATCAATCGTAACAGCTCCAAGTAAAACATTTTCTTTGTCTGTTACAAAAAGACTAGAAATTCCCAAATCATTCATTTTTTTAGCAGCTGTTCTTAGACCTGCTTTTTCAAGCGTAATGGATTCTGCAAAGCGCATGATTGATGCTGCACTCACAATTTTGGTTCGATTTACATTTTGTGTAAATTCGCGTACATAATCATTTGCAGGATTGTGTAAGATTTCTTCCGATGTTCCAATTTGGACAATGGTTCCATCTTTCATAATTGCAATACGATCACCAATTCTTAATGCCTCATCTAAATCATGAGTAATAAAAACAATCGTTTTTTTCATTTTACTTTGTAAGGATAATAGTTCATTTTGCATATCTTTACGAATTAATGGATCCAAGGCACTAAATGCTTCATCCATTAGAAGTATTTGGGCATCTGTTGCCAACGCTCTTGCAAGTCCTACTCTTTGCTGCATCCCACCAGAAAGTTCCTTTGGTTTTACGTTCGCATATCCTTTTAATCCAACAAGTTCAAGCATTTTTAATGCTTTATCCATTCTTTCTTCGAACTTAACTCCCTGTATTTCTAATCCAAAAGCGACATTTTCTTGTACCGTTTTATGCGGTAAAAGAGCAAAGTTTTGAAAAACCATAGCTATTTTTTTCCTACGTACTTCTCTTAAATTCACAACATCGATTTTGGTAATATCCTCTCCATCAATATAGACTTCACCACTACTTGGTTCAATTAGTCTGTTCAGGCAGCGAAGTAAAGTTGATTTACCACTTCCTGAAAGCCCCATTACTACGAAAATTTCACCTTTCTCAACTTGGAAAGACGCTTTGTTAACACCAATCCCATGCTTGTATTTTTTTAATATACTGGATTTACTTTCCCCTTTTTCAAGCAAAGGAATGACTTGTTTTGGGGAGGAGCCGAATATTTTGTATAAATTCTTAACTTCTATTATCGGCATAAATTCTCCTTTCTCACAAGTTACAACTTGTTTTTTTTTATGTGTTGCTACTTTATTATAGATGCTATACTCTCATTTGTCAAATTTACTTAAAGTAAGTGTCTATCCGATATACACTTTTGCACCTCTTCAAATTTCCCTATTACAGAAAAAAAGCCTCCGTCTGAAGGCTTTTTTTCATATCGTTTCTTCTATTGAAAATAAAAAATTCTTAACTCGTTCATGGCAATTTTCATCCCCTACATAATAGATGATGTCCCCTAATGTAATAATTGCATAAGGACCAGGGGATATAATAATTTGCTCACTTCTTTGAATCGCAATTATTGTTGCAGAAGTGTTGTGCCAAAACTGTATACTAGAGATACTTTCTCCTATATGTTTTGCATTCTTGGTAATCTCTATTTCAAAAGGAGTAAATGGATAAACGGCTCGAAATCTCTCTGTCTTATACATAAACTCTGAAATTAATTCTTTTAATTGATTGCTCTGCTTTACCTGTTGTTCCAAATTAGAGTAGATTTCTTCTCTTAAATCACTCATTTGATTGATATCATGGAAGCGTTGTACAAACTCTACTGCCTTTTCTTTTGATTTAATTAAAACACCACTGCCTTTTGTTGACTCTACTATTTTTATATCTGCTAGTATAGAAATCGCCCTTCTTGCAGTTTCAAAAGAAACGCCGTATTGACTTGCCAAAGAAGATCTTACATATATTTTTTCTCCTTCTACATAGTGTCCCTGTGCAATCTTCATAGCAACATCCGCAGCAATTTGCTGATATCTTGGTCTTGTAATTTTCATCTTATAATCCTCAAAACTCATCGAGTTCTTTTTATTTTTATACCTATTGTTCTTAGAACGATTATAAATCATACCTAAAAATTATTCAATATAGATACTTCACTAGTTCGTATAATAAAATACTGCAAGCTGTGTTCGATCTCTTAAATCTAACTTATCTAATATCGTACTTAAATAATTTCTCACGGTACCTTCACTTAAAAATAACTCCTCTGCTATTTCCTTATTGCTAAGTCCCTTTGATACAGCCTCGATTATTTCATATTCCTTCTCCGATATTCCATAACAAGAGTAATCTTTTTTTAATGTATGATTCATTAAACTCGGAATTTTACATACAATTTCATTGCCAAATACACTCTGTCCACTATAAACTGCTTTAATGGCAGGTAATATACTTTCAAAATCCTGCTTTAATATATACCCCTTAGCACCAATATTAAGTGCCTGAATTATGTAATCATCATCAGAAAATGTAGTTAGGAATAATATTCTTGCCTCCTTGTATTCTTGCATAATGCCTTTTGCTGCCTCAATTCCTGTCATTCCATCCATCCTGATGTCCATAAGCAGCACGTCTGGTCTATGCTTTTGATACAACGCAACTGCCTCCTGACCATTTTGTCCCAGATCTAACACCGTTACTTCGTTACTTGCCTCTAGTATCGTTTTTAGAGACAAAGCCACTAATTTATCATCATCAACGATTACGATCTTCATATACCCTCTCCTTTTTGACTTTGTTTTTTTTAGGAATAGAGATAAATATTTTAAATCCATTCCTTTGATCAATTGATATGTTTCCATTCAGATTTAACACTCTTGTCTTCATGCTCTCAATTCCTATTCCTGCATCATTTTGACTCTTTTTTGTGCCATTGTCACGGATTAGAAGCTGATAAAATACTGGATGTTCTCTTATGATAATTTCTATTTTATTTGCATTGCTATGTTTTGCTGTATTCGAAAGCGCTTCTTTTATAATCATAATAAAGCAATACTTTACCTCTTTGGAAACGCCCTCTGACATATCATAATCAAACTCTATCTTATAATCTTGAAACTGTTCAATGATTCCTTGTATATTTGCCTTTAAATCAATCGAATCATCATATAATCCATGAATACTTTTTCTAATGCTATTCATCGCTTCATTCAACGTATCCTTTAACATAATTAAACTTTGGGATAATGTATCTTCTTTGCTTAAGGTAAGCAAAGCACCCACTTGTAAAATAGATCTAGAAAGCATATGACCTACATTGTCATGGATTTCTCTGGCAATTCGATTTCTTTCTTGCAGTGTAGCCAAATGAATTTCATAATTTTGATTTTCAATCAACATTTTATTCTTCTTACTTAAATATAAGTTAAGCTCTTGACTGGTATCTCTCAATTTTTTGTACTCCTCTTGAAGTCTTGTATAGCGATTGGTTCTATCTTGCATGATGTAAGATAAAAGAAGGGCAAACAGACTGATTCCTATATGATAGATTGTATTGTCATGCCAATAAGAAAGAAAAAGAAATATGGATAGTATTGCCAAGACCTTTAGCTGTAAAAGTGCCATATCATAAAGCATAAGCGGAAGAAAAATGCAAAACAATGGATTTAGTACGCACAACCCACAATAAAATATTAAAAAAATGGTATTTACTTTTTTTAAACGGAAATAATAACAAAGGGAACTAACAGTGACTGCGATTAATACAATAATTACTGAACTTCTATTTACAGATAAAAATAAAAAAGAAAATAAACATATAAAAAATATGATAATTTTATCTATGATAATAGCCATTATATCTCCTCTATCCATATTATAGTTGAGTAGATTATATAATAAACAAAGGTTCTTTACAAGTCATCCCATCTTAGATTCACTTGGTGAATGTGGAAAAATAGCTTTTCTTTTTTATGAAAATGGATTACAATAAAGAATATGAATTTATGAGCTAATGAAAGGAGAACAGACATGGCAAACAAAAAATTAGGTAAATTTTTAGCTTTTACTGCCATTGCAGGCGCTGCTATAGCTGCTGGAATTGCGTATTTTAAGCACAAGAATGATGCGGAATATTTCGATGAAGATTTAGACGATTTAGATGAAGACTTTGATGACGAGGACTTTGATTTTCCTCTTACCACAGAGGATGAAAATAATGCGGTAAAAAGAGAATATGTATCTTTAAATCTAGATAAAGAAACAGATGATACAGCCGATTCAAGTGAAGTGAAAGAAGAAGATGCAACATCGGTATCGGAAGCGGAAGCGGATACAAACACTGCACAAGAATCAAACGATTCAAATACGCTTTAAATGCTTTATAGCACTGAGGCTGTCGGCAAAGTCGACAGCCTTTAAAATTCATGGATATATTATAAATTTTAGTTTTTAGTTCCAAGCGATTTTTAATCTTCTAACTGCTTCTTTTATATCTTTTTCTGACAGACTTGCATATCCTAATATGATAATGGCTTTCTCTTTTTCTTTTCTTTGATTTTGATTCTTGTCTGTTGTAATAAAGTAATTTGATAATCCATACACTTTAACCTTTTGTTCTTTCGCTTTATGAATGAACATCTCTTCCGAATACTTTTCGGTCATATGCAGTAAAATATGCACTCCAGCATTTTCCCCTGATATTGTTTCAATCGGTTCTAGCCCTTTTAGTTCATTTAGCAACGTATCCTGCTTGTTTTTATATATTGCTCGCATTTTATTTAAATGCCTTTCAAAATATCCTTCATTCATAAAATAATTTATTATCATCTGATCAATTCTTGATACAGTGGAAGCATAAACTCCATGATTATTATACCTTTTCATAAGGGTTTTTGGTAATACCATATAGCTTACACGGATAGCAGGTGCAATGGATTTTGAAAATGTTCCCATATAAATTACTTTTTCGTTTCGATCATAACCTTGAAGACTAGGAATTGGCTTTCCTTTATATCTAAATTCACTATCATAATCATCTTCAATGATATATCTATCCTCTTTCATAGAAGCCCAGTTTAACAATTCCATTCTACGCTTTATAGGCATAACTACCCCCAGAGGAAATTGATGGGAAGGCATAACATATGCTATATTTGAATAGGATGCGTTTAGCGCTTCTACATTCATGCCATTTTGGTCTAATTCAATACAATTTACTTTATAATCTAAATTGCAAAATGTTCTATATGCCTGTTTGTAGGTAGGATTCTCCATTGCAATGGTATAACTTGGACCAAGAATCTGGCGCAGTATCATAAGTAGATAATCATTTCCTGCTCCAAGAATAATTTGACTCGGTACACAATTAACTCCCCTTGCCTGATGTAAGTAGTTCGCGATTGTTTTTCGCAAATCAAGTTCCCCCAGTGGAGAACCTAACTGAAACAAATCTCGATTCTCCTCCAAGAGCGCATTCTTTGATAGTTTCCTCCATGTATTATACGGAAAATTAACTAAATCAATTCCATTTGGAGAAAAGTTATATTCGATATCATCTTTTTTATAATCATGTTCATAATTGAACCCTTCCGTGAGCTGTGTTATTTGATAAAGTCCGTCGATTTGACATACATAATATCCTTTACACGCAATTGCTTGAATATAACCTTCTGAAACCAACTGTTCGTAGGCTAAATCAACCGTACTTCGACTAACCAAAAGATTTTTAGCCAATAATCGAGTAGATGGTAATCTATCATTAAACGGAAGTCTTCCAGTTTGTATTTCCTTTTTTATATATTCATAGATTTGCTCATAAAGAGGTTTCTCGCATTTTGTATCTAGTTCAATCATCAATTCATACACATGAAACACCACCCCATCTATTTTCGTTGTTCTAATATAAGGAATGGAAAGCATAATTGCTTTCCATTCGATACCATAGAGAACTTTATTTCTCTACGAATTATTATTTTCTTTCACTTAAAATGATCTCTTTTAACTCTCTCGCTTTATCTTTTAAGTTATTCCTTGCCACTCTAGATGTGATAACACTTGATACCAATCTAGAGGCCATATCATATTGCTTGCATTTACAAGCCAATGCAGCTAATAGATAATCCATGGTTGGCTCATCCATACCACACATTGGGAACTCCTCCTTAGAAACGGCGCCCATAAAGCCCTCGTAAGCATTTTTTATAAACTCTAATTCTTCTTGCTCTAATTTAGCAACAAGCTCCTTGTAGTTTGGTAAGGAAGAATCCAATTCTTCTCGCTGACCTCTGATTAACCAGCTTATTTTTAGACAAATATAAGCTTTTTCACTTGCTCTACATTTCTTAACAATTGCATTTACTAGGGCAAGCTTATGAGATTCAATTGCAGACTCATAAGATATTGTAGCTTCTTCAACCTGTGAAGGCTTATAATTCCTACTAATTTTCTCTCTTATCAAGCTTGCTTGTGGACTTGTGATTGAGTTAAAATATCTAGTAATTGTAGTATAGCCACATTTTGGACAGGATACAAAATCATACTTTAAAGGATCAATTCCTTGATATCTAGCCCTCAAATCAATATCTGTTCCAACTAACTTTGCTTTACCTGTTCGAACTGTTTTTGATTTGAACTCTTTATCACATACTGGACATTGATATGTTTTATCAAATAGTAAATCCTCTTCTGATGTCTCTTTTGCTTCTTTGATACCACCATTTCCTGTTACCTTTTTTTCTTCTTCAAAGAGCTTTTCCCCTTCAAGATCTCCTAAGCCAAATTTCGCCAAACCTGATAATAAATTTGCCATTTACTTACCCTCCTCTTAATTAATTTTAAATGAACTTTTTAACGACACAATTCTATTAAACACTAAATTTTCAGGAGTTGAATCTTTTGCATCTATACAGAAAAAGCCATTCCTAACAAATTGATAACTGTCATAAGCTTTTGCGCCTTCAAAGCTTGGTTCGATATAACAATTCTTTAATACAGTAAGTGAATTTGGATTCACATTTACTGTTCCATCTTCGTTATATACACCAGCTTCTTCATCCACAATGTTTTCGTACAAACGAACCTCACACTTTATGGACTGCTCTACACTAACCCAGTGAATCGTTCCCTTTACTTTACGTCCATCGTTACTTGTTCCGCCCTTAGTTTCTGGGTCATAAGTACAATGAACCTCAATGATATTTCCCTCATCATCCTTTACAAAGCTTTCGCATTTTACAAAATATGCATTCATCAAACGTACTTCATTTCCTGGAAACATTCTAAAATATTTTTTTGGCGGTATCTCCATAAAGTCTTCTCGTTCAATGTAGAGCTCTCTTGAAAAAGGTACTTTTCGTGATCCTAATTCCTCATTTTCCATGTTGTTTGCAACTTCTAAATATTCCACTTGACCCTCTGGATAATTATCTATGATTAATTTTATCGGGTCTAACACTGCCATCATTCTGGATTTCTTTAATTTTAAATCCTCTCTTACACAATACTCAAGCATTGCATAGTCTACAGAGCTATTTGCTTTTGAAACACCACATAAATCTACAAACATTTTAATGGATTCTGGAGTGAATCCTCTTCTTCTAAGCGCAGCAATGGAAACTAGTCTTGGATCATCCCATCCATCAACAATTCCATCTTCCACTAACTTTTTGATATATCTTTTTCCCGTTATTACATTTGTCAAGTAAAGCTTTGCAAATTCAATCTGCTTAGGTGGTTTTTCATATTCTAACTCTCTTACTACCCAATCATACAAAGGTCTGTGATCCTCAAATTCAAGGGTACAAATAGAATGTGTAATACCTTCTATTGCATCTTCAATTGGATGCGCAAAGTCATACATTGGATAAATACACCACTTATCTCCTGTATTATGATGTGTCATATGAGCAACACGATAAATAACTGGGTCACGCATGTTGATATTTGGTGATGACATGTCAATTTTTGCTCTTAATACCTTTTCGCCATCCTTATATTTATCTTGTTTCATCTCTTCAAATAACTGTAAATTTTCTTCTATTGAGCGATTACGATATGGACTGTCCTTTCCAGGAGTCGTAAGCGTACCTCTATATTCTCTTATTTCTTCCGCAGTCAAATCACAGACATAAGCTTTTCCTTTTTTGATTAATTTTATTGCAGCCTCATACATTTGTTCAAAGTAATCAGAGGCAAAATACAACCTGTCCTCCCAGTCTGCACCCAACCACATAATATCTTCTTTAATAGAATCAACAAATTCCGTTTTTTCTTTCGTTGGGTTTGTATCATCAAATCTCATATTAAACTGTCCATTATACTTTTTAGCTAAACCATAATTTAATAAGATAGATTTCGCATGTCCAATATGAAGATAACCGTTTGGTTCTGGTGGAAAACGAGTGCGAACTGTATCATAATAACCTTCACTTAAATCCTTCTCAATTATCTGTTCAATAAAATTTTTGGAAACGATTGCTTCTTCCATTATAAATCCTCCTAGTACGTGACGAATGAAAATACTTACATAAACAGTATCATAACATATATTATTTAAATATTAAAGCATTTCATCGTGAATTGCAATCAATAAACGTCGAATTCTGTATTATGCAATTACTTTACTACTATTGTAGTTGTAAAATCATGACATAAGTACCTTCTTTTTTTGATATTTCAAAATTTTCTTTGAGCTTGAAACCATTTTTCTTACCCAAACGTTGTACCTCATCTTTATCATGAGTATACAATATGATTACTCCATCCTCTTTGAGATGCTTATTTATTTTTACAAAAAATTTCTCATATAGTACATTTATCTCATCTTGTGTAATTCTACCTATTTGAAATGGCATATTTGTTATTATTTCATCAAACATATACTCATGAGTAAAATCAAAAAAATCTCGATTGATGTAATGTGCTATTTGAAAAGCTTCTTTTGTATTCATCCTAGCTTTGTTGATAGCCTCTTCTAATATATCGATTCCATACATGGTATTGGCTTTTACTTTTTTATGACGCTCAATCAGCATAGTACCAACTCCACAAAAAGGGTCCAAGATGCTAGCATCTGGCTTTAGATAATCCTTTGCAAGCTCCATAACAAGCGCTGCATTTACAGGTTTTATACTCGTGGCAATCACATTTTTCCGATAAGTAAAGCGTTCATCTTGAATGGTAAATAATTTAACCAAAAGATTGTAATTACCTTCTTTGTTCTGAATTGCTCTAATTTCAAATTCATAGTTTGATGTGTGATTACGAAGCTTTCTCTTTGTTTTTAATTCAATCTCTTGTGCTAACTTTTTGGCAAATTCACTTCTTTTATCTAATTCTTGCTTACTCTTTACTTCTATTCTAAAGTAAAAAGGCGCTTGACCTTTGTGTCTTTTGATTAAGAAATCAAGCAATTGTGATTTTGCAATTAAAGTCGCAGCCTCCGTAGCATCGGGCGTACATATCTTCATATCTGGTATTACAAATAACAGTTCTTGAAAGGTTCGAATCTTTAGCACTTCACTCAAGTCTTCAGTTTGTACCATTACTCCTACCTGTAATTCCTTTGCTTTCATACCTTGCAACTGATTCTTCGTCACTTCGATATGATTACGATTTGTCAAAAGAATCACATCGCACAATTCATGATATCCTGTAAATATATGTGGAGTTATCTCTTCGTACTGGTTTAGAATATTTGATAACTCACGTAACTCTTCTAAAATATGCTTTTTATTATCAGCTACAATTTCTTCTTTGATAAGATTTTTCTGTCTTATTCTAAGCTCATCTAGATAATTACTGCAATCAAGTTTAGACATTGCATGTAGATATGCACTTTTTATAAATAATTTATCTTCGTTCTTGTAACTATCATAAAGCGCATCTAACGCTTGTTCAACTTCTAAGTCCCCTAAAAGCAACGCTGCATTTTTTCGTACCTTTGCATCTTCATGCTTTAATAAATGAATGATTATATCGTATTGATTTGCAAGCTTATATTGTAGGGAACGTTTTTTCATATTATCCTTGATTTCACCACGTAATTCACTTAATGTCTGCCTAACTTCTGTTTGATTTTTAATTTTTTCTAATAATTCTTCTATCATTCTTTTCTCCATTGTTCCTAATAATCCTTTTAACAGATCATACTTTTGATGTTGAAAACTTAAGATATCGCTTATTATGAATGGAAGAACTGTTGCTCGTCATTACGGGCAACAGCTCTTATTAGTTTGCATATTTCTTTAAGTCTTTTGCTAATAAATAAATAGAGTTTAATACCTGCGTTACTTTTTTCATTTCTTCTACTGCATCTTTTGAAGTCTTAGCTCCTTCTGTAGAAGATGCCGCTACCTCTTCACTTGTAGAGGACAAGTGTGTAATATTGTCTGCAATCACCCCAGTCGAATTTAGAATTTCTTTGATTATCTTTTCTGTATTATAAATTGTTTTTGTCAATTCATTTACCTCTTGATCGATTAATTCAAATTTATTCTTTGTGGTATCAATCATCTCATTTTGTTTGTGAATAGAGGCAGCTGAAAGATCAATACTATCTGTCGCTTTTTTTACATCATCAATCAATTGCTCAATAATATGCGTGATTTGATTGGAGGCTTCTTTTGTCTGTTCTGATAACTTTCTTATCTCTTCTGCTACAACTGCAAATCCTTTTCCTGCTTCTCCCGCTCTTGCAGCTTCAATAGAAGCATTTAATGCAAGTAGATTTGTTTGATTCGAGATATTTAATATTGCGCCTATAATGTTTTGAACTTCCTCTACTTTTAATGTTAATTGATTGGTTGCGTCAACTGTTACTTTACTAGCTTCTTCGACGTTCCTTGCTTGCTCTTTCAAACCTCTTACAAGTTTCGTACCTTCTGAAACGTTTTCTTTTGTTACATTAGAAGCCTCAATCATTTTTACAGTCTCTCTCTCGGCTGTATCGGTATTGTCTCTAATCTCTGCACACATAACAGCCTGTCTTTGTATGGATTCTGCCGTACTTTCCGTACTCTCTGCTATATTATTCATGGCAAAATGATTGCTGTTAATGCTTTCTTCTAATAAATCAATCATATCTTTTGCTTTCACAAAATGATCGCTAATGTTGTCGGCCACCATAATTAGATTTTTCGTTATATTTTCTTGTTCTTTTGCTGCCTCATTAATATGTTCCATATTTTCTTCGTTAAATTTTTGTAAGAGACTTGATATAACCTGTGAACAATATGCGGCAACAAACAACACGACAAGAATAATCAAGTATTCTGACATCTCTTCTCCTGCTAATGCAGCCCGAATGGTTCGAATAACATTTGCAATTATAACAACTGCATTTCCACCCATTACATATCTTTTATTAAGATATACCATTGACGCAAATAGAAATGGAAATGCATAAATATACTGAATTTTTTCGACACCGATACACATAGCAACTGCATAAGATAATGATACCGATAGCATTAAAGCGGTTGCACAAGTCTTCGTGTCTTTTTTAGTAACATAAAATATCACATTAGTAACTAAAGATAAAAGAATCACTGCAATTTGTATCCATGATACTATCCCAGATACTTTTATTACTGTTATAATTACCATTAACATCATAATTAATCCGATTATAGTTACTGGAAAGACTGCTTTGTTCGCTCTTTCGTATTGTTTTTTTGTCATAATAAATCACCCTTCCGTTTCCCTTTACCATATATTCCTTATTTTTATACATAAATTTACAATCCATGTACATATTATCATAAATATAAAAAATTTTATATCTTTTTCAATATAAATAACATTTTTTTATCAAAATATTATATTTTGCATATCTTTGATATTGGATGCTTTTGATGAATATATTATGAAGAGGTGATAAATATGGATGAATGTGAACTGGTTTTATTTATCAGTGGAATCGCTTGTGGCATATCAAAGTGCTATGATGATGACGAATTAGCATTAATGGCCTCAGTGTTTAGTCAACTTGGAGATACATTAGCTACCATTGCTGCCAAACGGGACTTATGCAGTAAAGATAATGATACCGTGAGTGATGTAGTTTGATTAAAGTACCTTTTCTTACATAAGGAAAATCGAAAGCTCTCATTGACTCTATAATGAGAGCTTATTTCATCTCTTCTTTTTCTTCCTTGCCTTCCTTTTTCCTTGTATTACGCCATATTGATAAACGCATACGACTGCATAAAATTGCCCTTTTGAAGAAAACAAATCGAGAATCAACTTTATCATTTTTATTTCGTTTTCATCTGGTAAGTACTGTTGTTTGATTAAATCAAGCATGTTCTCATGTGCAATGTTGTTCTTTTTCATTTTACTTCCCTATTCTTTTGTTTGAATGAAAGAGTTATAAACAAAATGTCCTTTTACGGTCAATCACAAACGAGTCATAAAAATATAATTCATTAAAACTGAATCTGTGATTTTTTCAAAAGTTCTTTTGTTGTCCATTATCGGTCACATATAGATATTATCACAATAAACTCTTTTCGTCAACCAAAATTGGTCACAAGCTAAGTTTGCTTTTTGTCCTTTTTCGGTATAAAATAAGTATAAGTAAAGGAGATTATCTATGATTGAAAAAGATTTTGAATTATATTATGATCTTGGTGATAAATTAAGAGAAGTTCGTCTCTCCAAAAATTTAAGCCTTGCAGATGTTGCTAAAAAACTTCATGTCGCCGCCAAAACATTACAACGATATGAGTGCGGAGAACGTAAAATAAAACAAGATATTTTACTTAAGTTGACTGAAATTTATGAAATAGATTATTATCAATTTGTTAAAAATATTCGCTTGGAGTCTGTCATTCGAGATTATGATATTCAATTTACTTCAAAGGACGGGACCTTGTTACTAGCCGAAACCAGTCCATATCCTAATACAATGGAACTCTCCTTTGAGAATTTGCGTAATATCATTGCTAAATCCGTTACTACGCTAAGCAACGAACAAAAAATTGAGCTGATAAAATTATTGTCACAATAAATGTACGGATAACAGTGAGGAGATATATGTTAGAAAATAAAGCAACCTTAGAACCAATTGAAAAAAAATCACTTTATCTAAGAATATCTGATTCCATCTATAGTTACATTAAAGTGAACCGTTTACAGCCGGGAGATAAATTGCCTTCTGAACGTGATATGTCTGGTATGCTTCAAACCAGTAGAAACTCTGTAAGAGAGGCTCTTCGTATCCTTGAAGACCGAGGTATCATTGTAGTTAAAACAGGCAGAGGTGTTTTCATTAAAGATTCCTATGGCGAGAAAAACTCTCTTTCCATTCGTTTGAATGAATGTTCGATTGATGAGATTAGAGAGTTACAAAATACACTGGATCACCAAGCAGTACAAAATGCGATTGACCGTGCAACTCTAAGTCAAAAGGAATCCTTAGTTTTTATTGCAACTGAAATGGTAAAACTTGCAAAAGAAAAAGTATATAGTCATACCCTAGATCACAGCTTTCATAGTAAAATGTATGAAAGTGGCAATAACTCAGCTATCCACCAACTAATCAATAAAATTCGTGAGGATCGTTTTATCCGTCAATTAGACTCTGATTCAGGAAATGACTCCATATGGCTTCCTACGGTAGAAGATCATTTAACATTAGCAACTGCAATCATGGATAATAATATTGTTGATGCTTTAACAGCCATTGATGCGATCAATGACTATGGATATAATTTAAAAAACAAACAATAATGGTTTTATTCTTAGCAAAAAGGTTCTTCTTTTGAAACATAAGAAGAACCTTTTTGGTTTACTCTTGGTTTTTTAACTGTAAATATTCTTCATAGTTGTCACTGCCTTCTTTCACTTTTGCAATTCCAAACCCTGTAAATCCCCACAAAATAGCAAAAATAACTCCAGTATAACACAAGCATGACCACGGCGCATAGTCAACGGTTGCAACTCCTAGAGTCGATGTCATGTATACGCCCGCCAAAGACCAAGGTACCAATGGTTCCACAACTGTAATACTATCTTCTAAGGTACGAGAAAGATTTTTAGTCTCTAAACCTCTTTTTACGTATTCTTCTCGGAATAATCCCCCTAACATAAGAAACGTTACAGATGCTTCTCCTATTACTGTTATAATAATGACACCCAATATTGCTGTTACTGTAATAAGCTTACCCGTTCCATTTACATACTTCATGATACGCTCTAGTATCACATCAAGACTTCCTGCCACAGTTAATGCACCAATAAAACCAAATGCACAAAATGCCATTAAAGCCGTATTCATCATGGAGGACATTCCTCCTCTTTGTAATAGATTTGGAACCTCTTTTACTATGTTATCTAAATCAATCCCTGGATTTGTAAACATTTCCATTTTAAATCCACTGACCATACTGGTTGCACAATCTGTAAAAGAAACCCCTTGAACCACCATTGCAATCACGACTGCCACTGCTGATGAAATCATCATGACAGGAATGGTTGGTTTCTTTTTTAACGATCCAATAATAACAATGATTGGAGGAATTAATAGAATAAGCCCCACTGGCATACCCAAATGAAACAATTGCGCTAACGCCTTTACAATTGCATCTACCTGTCCTATTTCTCCGCTGCTTGCAAATGACATTCCTGCTATCACATATACAATCACACTGATGATAAAGCCTGGTACTGTGGTATAAAACATATGACCGATATGTTTATATAAATTCGTATTCGTTGCAATGGCTGACATATTCGTACTATCTGATAATGGTGACATCTTATCACCAAAATAGGCTCCTGCTACAATTGCTCCTGCTACTGCTGGAAGAGGTGCCCCCATACCTGCTGCCACACTCATCAAAGCGGCTCCAACCGTTCCTGCAGCTCCCCAAGAAGTACCTGTACTAACTGATAAAATTACCGTTACAAGAAAGGAGGTAACAATAATATATTTTGGACTTATTATTTGTAATCCTATGTAAACTAAATATGGTATTGTACCGCTGATAACCCACGATCCAATCATTAATCCAACGCATAATAATATCATAATAGCTGGAAATGCTTTTGCTAACTTTTCTACAATTTCATTTTCTATCTCTTTCCAAGTATGACCTAAAAATAAAGCCACGCACACGGTAAACGCTGCACATATGAGTAGTAATATTTTTATATCAATACTAAATAGAATTAACCCGACAAAAAGAACAATAAACATAAATACTAAAGGGAGTACTGCCATTAAAAGATTTGCTTTCTTTGTTGTTTTTTCTGTTACCTTCTCCATGATTCACCTCTGAATTTAGATTTTATCCAACGCCTGT
The DNA here is from genome assembly GCF_008830185.1 of Candidatus Galacturonatibacter soehngenii. Classification (GTDB taxonomy): domain Bacteria; phylum Bacillota; class Clostridia; order Lachnospirales; family Lachnospiraceae; genus Lachnotalea; species Lachnotalea soehngenii. The sequence goes on along the minus strand of NZ_WAGX01000003.1, from coordinate 126,112 downwards.
TTTAAATCGTTAATTAAATTTTGTGCTCCTTCTAATCCACAATGCAATCGAACTATATTTGGAGTCAAATTGTGAAAACTTAACTGCTCTTCATTCCAGTTGTAAGTGTATGCAATAGCTAAGCTTTCAAACCCTCCCCAAGAGCATCCAATTTGAAAAAGCTTCAAACTATCCACAAATAACTCCACATCTTTTAAATTACCCTTTACTTCAATACTTAGTAGACCACTCTCACCCTTTTGCTGTTTGCGAGCTAGTTCGTACTGTGGATGAGATTTTAGACCAGTATAAAATACCTTATTGATTTTTGGATGCTTTTCTAAAAAATTAGCTACTTGTAACGTTGTTTCATGGTGCCTTTGCATTCTAACATCCAATGTTCTTAATCCCCTTATTGCAAGCCATGCTTCCATTGGTCCTAGAACCCCTCCAAACCAATCACGTTGCACCATCAATTTCTTCATAAATTCTTCATCTTTTGAAATTAAAACCCCACCAATTAAATCACTGTGACCTCCAATGTATTTTGTCATAGTATGCATTACAATATCAATCCCCATATCAAGAGGTTTTTGAAAGATCGGTGTTGCATAGGTATTATCAATATATGTTTTAATTTTGTGCTTTTTGGCTAGAGATGCCACTCCTTCTAAATCTACGACAGAAAAAACAAGAGTCGTTGGACTTTCCAATATTATCATGTCTGTTTCCGGTCGGATGGCCTCTTCAAATTCTTTTAGTTCCTTTCCTTCTACATATGTAACGGAAATATTCATCTTTTCTTTTAAAAAATCATCCAAAAGATGTTGTACTGGCCCATAAGATTCTCGAATACATATGATATGGCTTCCAGTCTTACAAATGGCTAGAATCGCTGCCGCACATGCTGCCATCCCAGCAGAATATACCACTGCCCTTTCTCCATGCTCCAATGCTGCAAGCTTTTTCTCAAGGATCGTTACCGTCGGATTGGATGCCCGTCCGTAATAATATTCATCCTTAAAAATATCCACAGCAAAATAATCCTCCACACAATCAAACACATGTAAAGAATTTAAAAATACCGGTGGTGTCACCGAACCCATGTATTTGTCTGGAGTTTCACCCAAATGGGTCATTGCAAGTAAGTCTTGATTGTCTGTCATAACAACCTCCTTTTCTAATATTTTGAATACGGTTTAGTGGTTGAGTGGTTCAACCACTAAACTTTGCATTCATCATATGGCATTTTGTTACTCATGTCAATATTTATATTTATTATTCGATATTTTTTGTTATAAATTCACAATAATATAGAGGTGGATTTATCTGTTTGTAACAAAGTAATTGCCACAATAACGACACGAAAATCTAACAACTATAATGATCTAGTCTTAAATCTTTTTTGTTTCCGAATAAAATGAACTCCTTTCGTCAAACAATTTGTTTAACAAAAGGAGTTTAAATTCATTCAAATTAAAATGCTATTTTATTCATTTTATTACAATGACACAAACCTATTTAATATTTCATTGTGAAAGCAATGTCCACCTTCTCTGATATCATGATATAAGCATTCTTCTTTATCAAAAATGTGGTAAGCTTTTTTCATAATGTCTAATTGCTCAAATACATTTTGAAGACCTCTTTTTCCATTCAAGTGGTCCTCTCTTGCCGATTGTATCACTATATTTCTTGGTGCAAGCAGCGCTCCTATATCTCCCATATCGACATATTTCCAAAGATGAGGCACATAGTTACAACTGCAATTACCATTTAATTCTAACAAGGAATCCTGATATCCATAGAAATAACCGCTGATGCATGCTTTATGAATTCTATCATCCAGTGCTGTAAGCCAAAGGGTAATCATTCCACCGCCTGAAAATCCTACACAACCGATTTTCTCAAAATTCCACCCTGCTCTTTCTTTTACATAATCTAACAACCTCATCATATCCCAAACATGCATACCGATAACTGTCTGTCCAAGTGGCTCAGCCATATGAGCCAAATGAAAACAAGTTCCATTGATAAAATCAGACTCTTTATCGGATTGCAATGCCTCTTCTCTTCTTTCCCCAAACCCTCTAATATCTGGACAAATCACCACATGTCCAAGCTTTGCAAGTTGCATGCCATAATCATAATGAAACACTTTTATTTGGTCTGCAACAACTGGAATCTCATCGCACCCAGCAACTGCATACTTACCAGCTCCCATATGCCCTGGTAGTGCCAGATAACAAGTGTTACTATCTTCTGACCTTGGTGGTAATAATATAAAAAAGGGCATGTATACATCTGGTTCTACTTGAATTACTACCTTTTCACGTATCACTCCACCCTCTAGCTCGACTACTTCAAGTGTTCTCGCATCTAGCATGCAAGATTCCATTTGATTGAGGCCAATTAGTTTCTTTAAGGTTTCTCTCGTTTGTTCTTTCCATGCATGATATTCTTCTATTGTATCGCCATTTAATCTACACTTTTTTTCTTTCTCGTAAAGCTTACGAAAGCGATTAATACAATCATAATATTGATTTATTTCAATGGTTCGCTTCACCTTGTTATATTTCCCCTTTCCATTAATCTTGCAATTTCACCAGTAACAAGAATCTGTTACATTGATGGTATAAAGTTTACAGGCTGTCGACTCAGTCGGCAACCTGTATCTTCTAATTTATAACTGTTTTGCAAACAAATAATTAAGAATGAAATCCTATCTTATTTTAAAGCTGCTGCATATCTGTCATACTGTTCTTGTTTGATTTTAATGATATCATCTACATGCATGGTTTTCAAGGTTGATAAATAGCTATCAAAATCATCCATACTCGTATTTCCAGAAATAAATGCAACTGCCATCTGATCTGCATAGGTCTGAATATCTACTAGGTATTGTGATAACACACTAGATTCTTCCTGAGTAGCATAAATCTGTGGCCAAGGAGCAGATGTCATGGTAGCAAGATTGCTATCCACATCAACATGCCATCTTGGTAACAATACATTGGTTGCTTCTACACTGTTGTGGTAAGGTAAGCATGGAGGGTTAATTCCTAATGCCTGTAACCATAAGTTATCTGATAATGCTTTTTCTGTAAAGGATCTTGTATTATCCGCATTTACTGTAAATGACTCGTTTTCAATTCCCCATACATATAAATCCTGACATTCCTCGCTCATTGCATAATCAAGGAATTTTAACGCAAGGCTTTGATTCTTACTATCTGTTGTTACACCAAAGATTCCTTTTACTGCATTCAGTCCAATATAAGAGCCTTCATATTCTCCTGAAAGTGGCGCTCCACCTACAACGATTCCATTTGTTCCATCATATTCTGGGAACTGTGGACTGTATAACTGTGACATCTGCCAGCTGTAATCAAAGGTAACACCTGTTTTGTTTTGAGCAAATCTTTCTGTAATTTGATCACGTGTTAGTGAAGTATATTCCATCTCTAACAAACCTTCTTCATAAAGACCATGAATAAAGTTTAAGTAATTTTTATAATTCTCACTTTCTGCATATGAATAATGTACTGTACCTTTGTCATCTACATAAAATCCATCTTGTAAATTCAAGCCAAAAGCTGGTCCAAACATCATTTGTAAATTCTTTGCTGTTTCACTTGAGGTAACGCTCATTGGAATTTCGTCTGTTGTATCACCATCACCATTCATGTCATTGTCACGAAATGCTTTTAGCATGGTTACAAATTCGTCTAGGTTCTTAGGTTGTTCCATATTTAATTGGTCTAACCATTTTTGATTGTACATAATAACTGGTAAATAATTATCAGTTAGTCCAACAATTGGTACATAATATATGTGACCGTCAGTTGCCGTTAAGGATGCTTTGATGTTTGGATTTGCATCCAAATATGCTTTAAAATTAGGCATCAAGTCAAAGTGTTCATCCAATGGCTCAAATAATGCTGATTTAATGTAAGATGAGTTAGGATCTAAATCTGGTAAAAATACAATATCAGCTAAATCTGATCCTGAAGCTAACATTGGACTTACTGCATCTGTATAAGTGGTTGGATCAATTAAAGTCCAATCAACATTTACCCCTGCTCTTTTTTCTACTTCTTTGATAATTGAGGCGTCATCGCTTGTCAAATCAACTGTAGAGTACCATGAGTTGCTTGCAAGTATGCTTAATGTCGCACCTTCTTGGTCAGTTATAGGTGCAGAACCAGTATAGTTATATGTATCTTCTACAACCTCCCCTTTTGTACTTTCAGCCCCTTTACTTCCACATCCAATCAAAGCGCTAGATGCAATGGAAAGTGTAAGTGTCATAGCAATAAATAATTTTGCCTTTCTCATAAAAAATCCTCCTTTAATCATTTTTTTATTAGTAATCAGAGTGATAAGATTTCAATTCTTAGCCTTCCAATTATAACCAATTCACTTGTTTTTCTAATACTTTTACACAGCAATTATTCTTTTACTGCTCCAAGCATCGTTCCTTTTACCAAGTATTTTTGCAAAAATGGACATATTGCAAGTATTGGCAATGTAGCAATTACAATGCAGACATATCTAATTTTTAAGGTCGACTGTGCTGCTGCTGCCGCACCTGTTGCACCTGCTGATTTTAATATATCAGTTGAGGCTAATATTAGCGTCTTTCGCAAGTACATCTGTAGTGGTTGAAGCTCTGTTTTACCAAGATAGAGCATCGCATTAAAGAAATCATTATATCTTGCAACCGCATAATAAAGAGTCAAAACCGCAAGGGTTGGCTTAATCAGCGGGATTGCTATTTTAACTAAAATTTGAAAATCATTGGCTCCTTCTAAAGAAGCGTTCTCAAATAAATCCTCTGGTATTGCTTCCATCGCAGATCTACAAATCATGACATTATAAGTACTAAGTAAAAACGGAATAATCATGGCTAATCTACTGTTATACAAACCAAGTCCAGTAACAACCATATACCCTGGAATTAATCCACCACTAAAATACATGGTAAATGCAATAAAAAAGTTCAATTTTTTTCTAAGAAAGAATTGCTTTCTTGACAATGGATAAGCTGCAATACAAGTAAATACTACATTCATAAAAGTACCAAATACTGTGTAAATAAATGTATTTCCATAGGATGTCCAAAGCTGTTTGTTTTTCATTACTATTTTATAAGTATCAAGTTCAAAGCCAATCGGCCATAAAAACACTTCACCCTTTGATACTGCTGTACCAGAACTAATCGAAATACTTATTACATATAAAAATGGATATAAGGTCACACAAACTGCAAGAAGTATCAATATCCAAACACAGATATCAAAAATCTTGTCACCAAATACTTCATTACGAAATTCATTCAAAAATCTTTTTTTGCTTTTTATTTGACTTTTCATGGCTTCTCCTTTTACCAAATAGATGTTTCATTAAATTTGCGGCTAAACCAGTTAGAGATACTAACAATCGTAAAACCAACCAAAGAGTTAAATAAGCCAACTGCAGTTGCAAAGCTGAAATTCTTATTTTCAATACCCTGTCGATATACGTAGGTCGAAATAACATCAGCAGTCTCATAAACAGAAGGATTATACATTAAGTACACTTTTTCAAATCCTACGCTTAATAAATTACCAAGAGACATAATCAGCAAAAGAATTATGGTCGACTTAATCATTGGTAATACGAGAAACCATACTTGTTGCCTCTTATTCGCTCCATCAACTCGCATTGCTTCATATAAATCTGGTGATATTCCCATAATGGCAGCAACAAATATAATAGAGTTAAAGCCAAAGGTTTGCCAGGAACCTGATATAACGTATAATCTTCGAAACCAGTCTGGACTATTCATAAAGTTGATTTGCTCACCACCTAGCTTTACAATTACCTGATTTATAATACCTGTTGATGGTGAAAGAAAATTCGTCATCATACCAACTACTACTACCGTAGATATAAAATACGGAAGATATGTAATAAGCTGTGCACTTCTTTGTACGTGCTTATTTTTAATCTGTGTAATACAGACTGCAAAAATAATTGGAATCGGAAATCCAAAAATTAACGAATAAAAGGAAAGTAAAAATGTATTTCGAATCAATTGCCACGCAAATGCTGATTCAAAAAACTGCTGAAACCACTTTAACCCTACCCATTCTCCTGTGTAAATTCCAGCTAGTCCATTTCCTGGCTTAAATTCTTGAAACGACATAATAAGTCCAGTCATAGGAAGATAACAAAATATCAAATAATAGATGGCAACTGGCAAGAACATGAGTATTAAATACTTATCTCTTTTTATATTCTTTTGAAACAATTGCCGCTTTTCTTCTTTTGTAACTTTTATAACATTACTTTTTTTCATCATTCTCTCTTTATCACTCCTTGTCTTGGTTTTTATTGATACTCACTTTTGATTGTGCACTTTATCTACAAAACCGTTCTTGTTTGTAAATTCATTGTACTACTTGTATATTTTTTCTAAAAGATTCATTTTTTTCATGGTTCATAATAGGCAATCTGTACGCAAAAAGTACTAAAAAAGGACAAATGAATGGACAGATGCTATGGTTCAAATTTTTCTGAACCATTTTCACCTGTCCTATTTCTACTTTCGGTAATCGCTTGGGTTCATACCCATAATGGATTTGAAGTTTCTACGAAAGGTTAACATATTACTATATCCACTCATACTAGCTATTTGCTCCAACGACATATCTGATGTTTGAAGCAGACCTCTGGCATATTCAATTCTTTTTTCTTGTATATATTGAAGGTAGGTAACACCAAGACAATTTTTGCACATGAGCGAAATATACTTATTACTTACACCAAATAGTGCTCCTATTTGTGCAAGTGATATATCAGCACTTCTAAAATTCTGATCTAAATAATCAATGATATCTTGATTTAGTTTTTCAATATCTTGATTCGGAGTAACAAATTCTTCTAATTGTATACAAATTGCTTCATAAATGGCAGAATAATAATGAAAAATTTCATCCAAGGTTACATTATGTTCTATTTTATCAATCTGAATCTGCGTCGTATTAAATACATTGTTTGTTTTTAATGCATTGAGTGTGGCAATATGAAGTTCATCTACTAGCAAACGAATGGTTCTAGGTGTTGCATCATATTTATCCATATTCTGCCTATAGATTTCATCCAAAAATTTTCTAAGATCGTCAATATCTCTGTCCTTAAATCCCTTTGCAACACGTCTTGTAGCATCTTTTGGAAAATAATAATCTTTTTTATCTGATGTATAAGAACTTTCATAAAAATAAACTGCATTTCTACCACCAGTGAGCATATTATCTAGTGCATCAATTGTTTCTTGACAAGCTGCTTTTAGACTATTCATGTTATCTTGAATCTTACTAACGCCAAAAGTAATCATAAAATCTGGATCATCCACTTCTTTGATGATATCTTTGTGCAAGGTATATACAGTTTCTTCCAATTGTTCCTCTTCTTCGCTATTTACAATTAAAAATAAATTCTTTGAGTCCTTTAGATAGCACAAAATTTGAGTTTCCTCGGTTGATTTTGTAGCACATATGCTTTGAATAATATCAATAATATCTGCAAAGTAGATTTCGCGTACACTATTTTCTCCCTGATAATCAATATTTGCTAGAATAAGTTCAAAATAAGGCTTTTTTAAATCCAAGAAGTTATTATCTCTTAGTATCTTTAATCTCTCTTGCTCCATATTGCCATTTAGGATACCATGCAGCATCCCTTGTTTGGCATACGGTGAAATGGTTACCATTTTTTCTCGATAACCATTTCTTTCTCCGATTAAGGTTTGTATTCCTTGTATGATATGGTCAAACTCATTCCCCTCTAAGACGGTAGGCTTTATAATGCTAACAATGTTGTCAATTGGAGAATAGTAACGCTTTGACATGGTGTATGCAGAAAAAATAAATATGATACTAGTGATTACAACAAATCCTATACCAATATAAACAGAATAATCCAGTCCAATCTTAAAATCTGCCTTATCGATATACAATTCATATATTAATTTATTGTCTACACCAGAAAATCCTACAAATGGAATTCCTTTTGCATCACCATAACGTATTACTTCATTGTTTTCATATCGAATCGACATACCGTTATAATTTCCAACAATCTTCTTAAGCTTATTTTCCAAACTTTTTTTATTGTACATTACCAAAATTGTACCATTTACAGCTCCATTCGAAGAATATCGGTAGTTATCCCCATACACAATACTTTCTTTGTTAAAAATTATCTCATTCATATCAGTCATTTCTAGTACATGACTTGCGGTATTAATACCATAATACGGAACCTGTTTTAGTACATCATGATACTCTTCTTTCAAAAGTATGGCAGAAGAAACCGTATAAGCTCTGTTATACCGATTAAACAAAACAATAATATTAAATATATCAAGACTATTGCTTAGCTTTTTCATATTAGAAAGCTCTCCTAGCCCTTTGTAAAATAAATAGGGGTCCATACTCTTTTTTTCTACTACAACGCTAGTATACATCTGTTTAATTGTCTCTGAGCTATTTATGCTTGCAATGATATTCTTGGCACTTAATATTTGTAAATCCATGGAATTTGCCAACGCCTCAATCTTAAGATGATACTCTTGATTTTTTTTACTTTGAAACATGGTTACGGCATCATATATGATTAAACTTGAGAAAGCAACCAAAAACAACGTAATAATAATTAAATATGACAGAAACAACTTTATAAACAATTTGCTTTTAAAGTGATTCAGTTTTGCTTTTTTCACCACCATGACTCCTAACTAAATTTTTTCCATTCTCCAAGTACGTTTTCGATTTTATAATTCATTGCTTCTTCATTTGTTAACTGTTTTACCCATGTTGGTCTTTTGCTTGTATTGGCCCCTTCACCGTAATTGTTATATTCTGCAAAAACCACAGTTTCTCTTGCATGCACCTTCCCCCAGTCATGCCAGCCCTCTTCATGGATATGAGCACCTATTTTAGAGTTTAAGATAGCAACTTTTGCATAATCTCTCCATGGACGTCCCAAGTAAACGCTTTTTTCCTTGCAATTACTTGTAAAATTACAACGTTCAAATACATATCCCATCTCTTCCTTAGCAGTCGATGGTGCTGTTACATATCCATTGATCTCTTGCTCTAAATTATTGGAAAAGATTTCACATTCTTCAAAATAAGCTGTTGCTCCACCAAAAATGAAATCTACATCTCCACATATATAGCAATTTTTATAATAGTGTCTGCCGTGCGTCCTAGGCGCAAATTCTTTTGGCCCTCTAAAACCGTTTTTTTCATAAGCTTTCTCTGGTAGGGGAGCCGTAAACAAAGTATCCTGTCCTCCAAGAAATCTACAGTGTTCAAAATACATACGATCTCCATCTACATACAAAGCAAGTGCCTGTCCTACCTTAGTTCCAGGTCCTGCGCTATTTTCAATCGTAAGGTTTCTTGCAGTAAAGTCATTGGCATCAATAAACAAAGTCGGTGTTCGAAACGTCCCTCTTTTTTCTCCATCCTCCATCATTTGAAGAGCATAATCATCAAAGGTTAGAATTGTTTCTTCTATTTCCTCACCCTCAAGTGTAATCTGATCTTGTTGGATGGTCACCTTTTCCTTATAGACTCCCTTATCTAGTTTTATTGTTACTGGCAACCCCTTATATTTTGATGCTTCTTTTACTGCATCAGTCAAGGTTAGACAACTATCGTTTCTTGTTTTAGAAACATAAATTATAATGTTTTCTTGTTTCATATTTACTCCTTTTTATATGTATCCACATTTATGATTTGTAGGGGCTCTTGTAAGGCTCCTGTTATCACAACATCTTTTAAAATTAATTCTTTTATATTATTTGCATAAAGCCCCATCTTTGATACTGGATTAAGTTCCTCCATCATGGCTGGATAGCCTGCTTGGGCATGTTTTGCATAAGTAACCTCAATGTTACTTAACTCCACCTTCTCTATCTTTTTCTCTGGAAGCCCATAAAGAAATAAAGCGGCAAAATGACAATGATATGCTTTAATATTTCGAAATGCCAAGAACTTAATTACAGGTGTTCTTTCGTCTACTGGCAACACTTCTTTTGTTCTTACATATTCGGTATGACCATCTGGATCACAAAAATAAAAGCTATTGATTACAAATGGTGTCTTTACTTCTTCCATGTCAATATCTTCAAATATAATCTGATCCAATATAGCATCTTTGCCACGTCCCCTTCTGGTTTTGATGCGTAGTCCTCTATCCGTATCATAAAACAGACAGTCTTTTACAAGCAGATTCTTTACACCGCCTGCCATTTCACTCCCGATTGTAACTGCACCATGTCCTTTTTCCATATAGCAGTTTCGAATGGTTATGTTTTCACAAGGTATTTTAAACTTTGAACCCATATATATTTTACCAGACTTTACTGCAATGCAATCATCTCCTACTGAAAAATACACTCCAATGATATCAACATTTTTACATGATTCTGGGTCAAGTCCATCGGTATTTGGTGAATGGTCAGGATTTTCTATTTTTAAATCAATAAACTTTAAATCATTAGAAAAATAAGGATGCAAAGTCCAAGAAGGACTATTTTTTATCGTTAATCCTTGCACGACAATCTGATTACAGTGATTTAGAAACAACATTCTAGGTCGAAACGGCATTCCTTTCTCCCTTTTATAACTCCACCAATTATCAAAACTTGCTCCACCATCTAACGTACCTTCGCCAGATATCACTACATTTGAAACGTTAACACCTGTTATTATAGAAGCATAGGCTGGTAATGGATTGCCTTCCCAGCTTCCTAAATTATAGTCTTCCCTCTCATCATATGATTCTATCGTTCCTGGTAAAATCGGATATTTTGACTGATCTGAATCTGCCAACAAGATAGCATCTTTTTCTAGCTCAATCTGTAAGTCACTTTTTAAGAATAAGGTGGTAATCTTATAAATTCCCTTTGGTATGTAGACTCTTGAATTCTTTGGACAGCAGTTAATGGCAGTCTGAATACATAAAGTATCATCATGAATCCCATCTCCCTTTGCCCCAAATTCCGTAATATCTAATGTAACATACTCTTGTTTTGTTTGAAAGTCTATTTTTTCATTTTTTTCACCATCTTTTATTTCAAGAGAATAAAACGTATTTGGTGTTAATTGATTTATGCTCTGAACTACTTTGTCGCTCTCATTTAGAAAGGCACCATTGAGATAAATTTGATATTTATTTTTTGTCTTATATTTTCCAGCTTTGATTCTTTCTATAACGACACTTCTAGAATTAATCCATAGGATACTTGTCTTCATTATTCCACCTGCACAACTTGTATGCGTTCCTCCTTTATTTGTTGATTCGCAGATATTCACTATATAACATCATAAGTGACCCAACTGCCTTTTGATCATCCTCTGTTATCGGTTCAGACAAATAATATGCAACGCTTCCGTCCCTCTCATCTTTTGGCCCCAAACCAGCCACCGCACAGTTCCATGTCAAATAAAGCTTATTATCTCTTTCTATGATTCTATTTTCAATTAAGGAGTCTAATATTTCTAGTCCTCTATATTGATATTTTTCTGGAAGCAAGGCTTTTAGACGACTTCCCTTAAGCAAAGCATAGGCTATCATGATACTTCCAGATGTTTCAAAATAGTTTCCCTCTTGCAATGGTAAATCAATCAATTGATAAAATAATTTACTTTCTTCATCTTGGTATTGTAAAATACCTTGAATGGCCTCTTTTAGTAAATCCTTTAAGACTCTGTAATGTTCATAGATTTGATCGGATGCACTGTCATATGTATCAATTAAAGCCATAAGATACCAACCCATAGAACGTAACCAAAAATTCGGAGAACAGCCTGTTACTTTATCTGCCCACTTTCTGGTTCTACTTTCATCATATGCATGATAATAAAGCTGCTTTTCTTCGTTAAATAGTAGTTTTCTTACATTTTTAAATTGCTTTATAATATCAGAATAATATTCCTGATTATGAAATCTTGTTTCATATTCCATATAAAAAGGTTGTGCCATATATAATCCGTCAAGCCAAACTTGATTTGGATATATCATTTTGTGCCAGAAGTTTCCTTCTTTTGTTCTTGGATGTTCTCTTACTTGATTCATAATTGTTTCAATTGCTTTTTTATATTTTTCTTCCTTTGTACAGTCATACAAAAAGAAAAGAACTTTACCTGCATTTATATTATCGAGGTTGTAAGATTGAAAATCATATCCTTTTATACTTCCATCTTCTGAAATAAATGGATCTACATTCTTTCGAATAAAGTCTAAATAGTACTCCTCTTTTGTCACTTCATATAACGCTTTTACACCAATATATACACAGCCATCTTCATAGCACCATTCTTCTTCACGATAGCGTTTATACGTTGAAAGATATTCCTTTATGTAGCGATTGATTTTATTTGTGTTCATGTCTTTACTCCTTTGATGAGTTATTCTTTTAAGTTATAACATCATAGAGTCAAAATATCTTTTGACTGATATAGATACCCAATTAAATGCCATACTTATATATTACTTTTATTATAAGAAATGACGCATACAAGGAAAAGGTTCATTTTTTTCATAGTTCATTTTATCCTATTTGTAGTATATTTTTTGCATCAATCAAGGCACTTTGTATAATTCACATAAAAAGGAGTTGCTTTGTATTATCATATTATATAAAAAGCATCTCAATGAAAGATTCTCTATCCTCTGTATATTTTTTTGTACAAAAAAACTACCAATGCAAATATTGATAGTTTATTGTTGTTTAACAGATAATATGTACTTTATTTAGTGCGCTATGTTTAGTTTTTAATCAATCGTATCTATTTCGACTGGAACCCACATCTTAGGATTATAATTTATCGTAAACTTATATTTATCCACATAATTCGTATCCAAGTCTTCAATAATGTAGTTGGTATTGTCGCTATATCCAATAAAATTCTTACTGTAAGAACCATCTTCATTCTCTATAATCAAATCAATTTTTCTATCTTCTGAATCTGTGACAAGAGAAAACTTACCTGTCATTTGATACATGATGTCATCTGATATACCATTTATTACTGTGATACGTCTAAGGACATTAAAATTATCCGCTTGCTTTGATAGGTTATTAGAAACCACATCTGCTTGTGAACACCCTGTAAGTAACATAAGAACTAAAACAACAAACAACATTTTTTTCTTCATTATCTTTCTCCTTTAAGATTAAATTTATACTTTTAAGAAACTAAAGGTTATAAAAATAGCTTCAAACATCTAAATATAAACGTTTGAAGCTATTTACACTACTTTCATCAAGCTGCTAACGGGAGTCGGACCCGTGACCTCAACACTACCAATGTTGCGCTCTACCGCCTGAGCTATAACAGCACATATATTATACAGCGACCTTGTATAATATATTATATTTGGAGCAAAAAGTCAACCCCTAATCTGCAATTACTATTGTCTCATGGACATAATTTTTTTCATTTGTTTTACTACGCATGATACTTATATTACCGCAATCTATTTAATACCCTTCTTTCATAACTGATGCTACCTTGGTTATTCAAGATTTTTCAGACAAAATAAAGCTTAATTTACTTCGAATTCTTTGAATTGCATTGTCTACTGACTTGGGTGTACGCTCGAGTATTTCTGCAATTCTCACATAGGACATACCCGTCAAATATAAATTAATCACTTGCATTTCAAAGGTACTTAAATTCTCTTGCATTTGTTCTTCAATGTAACCTTCGTTCTCTTTGTCTATAAACAATTCCTCTGGATTTTTATCGTGAATAGAATAAACACGATTCATAAGTGTATGTTCATCATTTTCTTCTTCTGATATTCCCGCATATAGGGAAATGTATGTATTTAAAGGGATATGCTTTTTTCTTTTGGAGGCATGAATGGCAGTGTACATCTGTCTTGATATGCACAAATCTGCAAAGGTAAAAAAGGATGTATCTTTTTGGCGGTTATAATCTCTAACCGCCTTAAATAATCCTATCATCCCTTCTTGAATCAAGTCATCGTTGTCGCCGCCAATCATGAATAGTTCATATGCTTTTTTTCTTACAAAATTCTTGTATTTTTCCATCAGATAATCTACTACCTGATTGTTTCCATTCTGTGCCAAAGAAATTAATTCTTCATCGCTCATTTTGGTATACTTGTCCACATATTCACCCTCTTTTAAAACATTTATACACTCATTCTTTGTCTAACTATTTCATATGCTAATACACCTGCAGCTACAGAAGCATTCAAGGAATCAATATCACCTTTCATCGGGATGGAAGCAACAAAATCACATTTTTCTTTCACTAATCTGCTTACACCTTCTCCTTCACTTCCTATTACAAGACCTATTGGACCTTTTAAATCAAGCTTGTACATGACTTCACCGCCCATATCTGCACATACAAACCACATTCCTTGTTCCTTTAACTCTTCAATTGTACTACTTAGGTTGGTTACTTTTGCAACTGGTGTATAATTGATTGCCCCTGCTGAGGTTTTCGCAACGGTGGCAGTTAATCCCACTGCACGTCGCTTTGGTATAATGACACCATGTGCACCACAAAGATTAGCAGTACGGATGATTGCTCCAAGATTATGAGGATCTTCGATATTATCGAGTATCAATACAAATGGAGGCTCATTCTTTTCCTTTGCCAGATTTAAGATATCTTCAACTTGAGCATACTCATAAGCAGCCGCATACGCTATGACGCCTTGATGTTTACCCGTTTCAGACATTTGGTCTAGTCTTTCTTTTGCTACATAATTGATTATAGTATCATATTTTCTAGCTTCTCTTGTAATCGTTTTAATCGGTCCATCTTGACATCCATCAAGCACAAATACCTTATCTATTGTTTTTCCTGCACGAAACGCTTCTAGAACGGCATTTCTACCTTCTATTGTTAATTCCTCGTATCTCACTGTTACCTCCGAATTTGCTTTTTATTGTATTTTACTTATTTCTTATTTAATTCACTTTTTTCAAGTCCGATTTTTATTAGGTCTATCAATCTTTTTAACTTCCCTTGTAAATACAAATATCCCATAAGTGCCTCAAAACCAGTTGCGCGTCTATAATCCACCATAGATGCATTCTTTGCCATAGTAGGAGACTTTGCATTTCGTCCTCTTTTATATACCTTAAGTTCTTCTTCTGTCAAATCTTCCTTTATCGCCTCAATCATGGCTGATTGAGCTGCGGCCTTTACAAAAAGACTCGTTTTTTTGTGAAGCTTATTTGGCTGGCTGTTTCCCTCTGAAACCACAATCGTTCTTATAATCACATCATAAATTCCATCACCAATATAAGCTAGCACCAAAGGAGAATAGGTTTTGATATCAACCTCTGGCAATTCAAAGGTCTTCTCTAAATATGGGATTAACTCTTCTATGCCTTTTTCCATTTTACCCCTTCTCTTGTATCTTCTAATATAATTCCTTGTGCAAGTAATTCATCTCTAATTTCATCCGCTCTTGCAAAGTTTTTTGATTTTCTAGCTTCTTGACGTTCTTCAATTAATTTTTCTATCTCTTCAGCTAAAATCTCTTCTTTTTTATCAACCAGTATTCCAAGAATATCACATAAATTCTTGATTTCTTCATATAGCTTATTTAAAAATTCCTTTGAATTTTCTACACTGGTATTGGAATTTGAAAATTTAACCAGCTCAAATATTGCTGATACCGCATCTGCTGTATTAAAGTCATCATCCATCGCTTCTTCAAATTTTAGTTTATACTCATTTGCAAGTTTTAGTTTATCTTCTTCTTCAACACTTAATTTTAAAACTGTAGTTGCCGCTTGTAAATGCTTTAAATTCTCTACCGCTGTTAAAATTCTGTCCAATCCATTCTTTGATGCCTCCATCAAATCTGCACTAAAATTAAGTGGACTTCTGTAATGTGCATTTAACATAAAAAAGCGAAGTACCTGTAAATCATATTTTTCAGCGATTTCTCTTACCGTAAAAAAGTTACCAAGAGACTTTGACATCTTTTTATTTTCAATGTTTAAGAAGCCATTGTGAAGCCAATACTTTGCAAATGGTTTCTCATTGCAGGCCTCACTTTGTGCAATCTCATTTTCATGATGAGGGAAGATTAAGTCCTCTCCACCTGCATGAATGTCAATCTCTTCGCCAAGGTATTTCTTAGCCATTACAGAACATTCAATATGCCATCCAGGTCTTCCATTTCCCCATGGTGATACCCAAAATGGCTCTCCTTCTTTTTTTGGCTTCCATAATACAAAGTCCATTTCATCTTCTTTTTGTTCTTCTACTGCGATTCGTTTACCAGCTTCTAAATCTTCAAGATTTTTCTTAGAAAGCTTACCGTATTCTTCAAATCTTTTTGTTCTAAAGTAAACACTTCCATCTTTAACATAAGCAAAATCTTTATCAATTAAGGTTTGAATCATTTCTAGCATTCCGCCAATTTCTTCGGTTGCTAATGGATGTTTCGTTGCTGGACGGACATTTAAAGCTTCCATATCCTTTTTACATTCAGCAATATAGCGGGTAGATATTTCAGTCGCACTTACCCCTTCTTCAATTGCCTTTTTGATAATTTTGTCGTCAACATCTGTAAAATTAGATACAAAATTCACTTCATATCCTTTGTACTCCATGTATCTTCTAACCGTATCAAAGATAATCATTGGTCTTGCATTACCAATATGAATGTAATTGTAGACAGTTGGTCCACAAACATACATTTTTACTTTACCTTCTTCAATTGGTTGAAATTCTTCTTTTTTCTTCGTTAACGTATTGTACAGTTTCATATCGCTTCTCCTTTATTATTCTAACGATTCTGTTTTCGTAATTAATTTTTTTAGTAAATCTATATCATTTCTCAACTCTTCGTTTTCTTTTCTAAGCTGCATCAAATCTGCTAACACTGGATCTGGCAGATGAATCTGATCCATATCACTTCTTGGTATTTTAATATTATCTTGCTTTACGATTCGCCCTGGAACTCCAACTACGGTACAGTTAGGTGGAACCTCCTTTAACACGACTGATCCTGCTCCTATTTTAGAGTTTTCTCCAATGGTAAAGGAACCGATAACTTTTGCACCTGCACTCACCATGACATTATCTTTTAAGGTCGGATGACGCTTACCTGTTTCTTTTCCTGTCCCTCCAAGAGTCACTCCTTGATACAAGGTAACATTATCACCGATAATCGTCGTCTCTCCTATTATAACACCACTTCCATGATCTATAAACAAACCTTTTCCAATGGTCGCTCCTGGATGTATCTCGATTCCAGTCTTTCTTGTTGCTCTTTGCGATATCCATCTTGCAAGAAAATAGTGTCCATTTTTATATAATTTATGTGCCAATCTATAACTTAGAATTACCTTGAAACTAGGATATAATAAAACTTCCCAAGGTGTCTTAATTGCAGGGTCTCTCTCTTTTATAACATCTATTTCATCCTTTATATAGCGAAATATACCCATATCAAAACCTCCTATTGACAGAATGGATTGCATCAGAGCAATTCAAATAGAAATTGCAAAGCAACTTCCCAGGATATAAAATAAACTCCGTCTCAAATTAGAGACGAAGTTATCCGCGGTTCCACTCTATGTAAAGGTATACTTCTATACCTATCACTCATACACGTAACGGGTGTCACTCGTATTAGACTACTGTATTCGCCTAATCTGCTCCTGGATGCACATTCGTTTCTCAAAATATAAGAACTGCTTTCAGCCCATGACAATTCCTCTCTGGTAATTTTGATGACTACTCTTTCCATTCACTGCATTTTTGATAAAATATATTTTGATTCCTAATATAGTTTATTCAAAAATATTCAATTTGTCAACTTTTATTCCTAAACAAAGTCATTTAGGAAAATAGGAGTAAATTTCTCAATTTTACTTAATTTTTTGACAGTTTGTATTTCAGCTCTTTCCTCTACTGCTTTTGGTATCTTATCAAAAAAGCAAATCGCACATAATTCACTAATAGAAAGCGACAACTCTGGATTTTTCGTTGTTTCATTCATTTGTGTATTATTTAAACCAATGAACAACTCATATACTCCATTGTTTTGTTCAATCAATGGATCTTGTACCTCTATCACTAGTTCAATTGGCTCAGATGCTTTCATATACTTAAAAAACATATCCAAGCATATAATTCGAATCATCGTAACAGGCTTTGTTACGATATTCTTAAAATCATCTTCATTTAAGTAATCAAACGCTGTAACATGAATCTCTTTCTCACTCTCTTTAAATATCTTAGCGATGACACGCGTAAATTCTTCCTTATAGGAATCCAAACAAACTGGTTCAATTACTTCTATGGTATCATGCTCTCCAAAAAAGAAATATCCAATCAATGTGTTTGCATCATATACACATATAATACCACCATGTTCTGCCTCAAACTGAGCCTTTAAGGTTTGGTAATAAGATACCTCTCTATGCACAAAAAGACGATACTTTTTTGAAAGTAATGTTTCGGAAAACTGTGCTAACTCTTCAAAATCTTCATCCAATGCTATTTTATAGGAAAGTTCTGTTTCGTCAGAAGAAGTCAGAAGGACTCCTTTTTTCTGGTAATAAACAGATAAAAAATCAAATCCCGTATAATATTCTTCTTTTGCAGGCATTAAATAGGTGAATGGTTCTTTGTTATCATACAAGTGTTGAAACGAAGCCTGTAAAATATTACGCATCAGGCCCTGCCTTCTGTATTCCTCATGTGTGGCAACTCCAACGATATAGTGGGCTGGAACAATGGCCGTACCTAAGTGAACCTGATATGGATTTAACTGCGCCATTGATAAAATCAATTCATCTTCTTTTGCAACCCATATACTATTATTATTCACCTTATAGTTATAATAAAAATCAATAAATTCCTCACTATCTTCATCAAAAGTCATTTCCCACAAAGGTCTAGTATACTCATGTTCATTGTACGTTAAAGATTCGATTTGAATACCATTCTCTTTTTTTTGTTTGTTATTTCTTTTAAATAACATATTTCCCTCCTTCCCATCCATAAGAATCCAATTTACCGACTACTATTCCTGTGTATTTTTGTGACAACCAGAACAACCGCTACAGCCTCCGCATGCTGGAAATGATCTTGTATCGCTATCTTCGTAACGGTAATCAGCCACAGTACTTAAAGAGCAAATCGCATGTGCAGATATCCCATCACCGCTTCCTGTAAAACCAAGTCCCTCTTCTGTTGTAGCTTTTATATTAACACTACTTACAGGAACCTTTAAAGCAGTCGCGATATTTTCCACCATTTGTGGAATGTAAGTCAAAAGCTTTGGCTTTTGTGCTATGATTGTTGCATCTATATTCTCTATCATATACATTTTTTCTTCAATTAATGTTACAACATGTTCTAAAAGTGCTATGCTAGAAGCACCTTTGTATGCTGGATCTGTATCTGGAAAGTGTTTACCTATATCTCCAAGTGCAGCTGCTCCAAGTATGGAATCCATAATGGCATGTGTGATTACATCTGCATCTGAATGACCCAAAAGCCCTTTTTCAAAAGGTATCTTTACTCCACCAAGTATCAAATCTCTTCCTTCTATTAATTTATGGACATCATATCCCATTCCAACTCTCATGAAACTTCTCCTTATATTCTAAACATATATTCATATGATATAACAACTAGTAACTATCTATTATAATTAAAAATAAGATTTATATGCGCTTGTATGGCATGAAATAGTTATATAGTAGGGAAGTTTGAAAAACTTTCCTACTATAATAAAAAAACCCAACATAACAACGTTATATCAGGTATCTTAGTAGCGGAAATTGGACTTGAACCAACGACACCACGGGTATGAACCGTGTGCTCTAGCCAGCTGAGCTATTCCGCCATATATAGTATTTTTACAATTAATATGGGACCAACAGGGCTCGAACCTGTGACCCTCTGCTTGTAAGGCAGATGCTCTCCCAGCTGAGCTATGATCCCATAATTACCAGGCTTGTTTCACCTGCTTTGCTAGTATACTAATTATAATGAATTTTGTCAATACCTTTTCCATATTTTTTAATCAAATTCATTACGAATTGACCTTTGATTTTACTGAAAAACACTATCATTCTCCGTATTTACCATCAAACCAAAATTCAAGACCACATTTGATACATCTGTGTCTATAATGTTCTTTTTCTTTGATTTGCTTTGTGTCACCTGTGTAACGTAATTCTGCCCCTTCACAAATTGGACACATTCTGACTCTACCTGTTTTAATTGTATATCCTCCGACTGTCTGCATTGTTCTCCCTCTTTTCTCTTTGTGTCAAATTAGCTATATTGTTACATTTTGTTAAACATATGTTACCATAATTTTTGCTTTTGAACAAGACGAATCTATTCTATTGATAAAAAGGGATTATAAAGGTATTCTATGGATTTCAAAATCATGTGTCTCATAGCTTTATGAAACACATGACTAATTGGTATTCCTTTATTTTTTGGTAAAAGTTCCTTGAAAAGAAATTCCTACTGAGCTTGTACCACTTTCATTAATCGTAATACTCTCCTTTTCATTTACAAAGGTAATTGTATAGCCATTCTCCTCGTAATTTGCCTCTTTGCCGCCACCTTGTGCAACGCCTGAAACAGAAGTGTTACTTTCTTTATCGGTTAATGTAAATTCAAAGGAATTATCATCTGCTGGCAACAATTCAAGTGTGGCTGTAGCACTATTATAAGTACCTTCCCAGTTAACCTTTACATCCTTACTTTCATCATATAGGGTAAATTCATTATAGGGTGCAATTGTTTTGTCTTCTTTGTAAGCATACAATTCCCCTGAAACCTTATCAACAGCAACTCCCATCGAAAGAGTGTTACCATTCTCAAGAATTTTAAACACGTAATAACTGTTACTATCGACTGTAATCTCATCTTCTTTTTCAACACTATATTTCGTAGTATCTAGTCTTTCTGATACTAATTGTTGTGCTGACTTTTCGTCAATTTCTAGAATCTTGTCATTACCAGTTTCCGTTTCATTCTTATTATTATCTACTTGAACAGACTCGCTCTTATTTTCGTCTTCATAAGCTTTCTTCGCACTACAGCCCATTGCTAGAACCATGGCTAACCCAATCAATAATATTGTTCTCACTCTTCTCATACTTTACACCTCTTTTTCATGCTTACTGTTTCCATGTTATATGTTAAATGAAAAACCGATATCTTAAGTCAGTTGCAAAATAGCCCCTATTTAACATAGTTTCATTATAACAGTAAAAATATACTTTACAATTGCAAAAAATATACTTTTTTCTTACGACTTCCTATAGTTTAAGCGATATATACAACATCGTATTGTTTAAAATAATATTTCATATCTTATATATCTTCATTGCACAATTACCATTCTTGCAAAAATTCTGCTTGTCGTTCTGCATAAATAATATGTTTAATCTTAATAGCAAATAAAGCTCTCACCAGAAAACACAGCAAGTTTAAAATGAATAGCATATATGCAACTGTTACAATGTTTATTTGAAACGGCATATAATCACCCGTTTGTATGGAGGTCATAATTTGAATTCCTCTCGCCACATAAACACCTATTGGTAATGTTATCCAGAAAAAAATATTAATAAGTATCATATGTGGATTCAATAAAACCTTATTTACTTCTCGATTATTATAACCTAACAAATCAAAAATCAAAATACTCTTCATATTATTGTTCAAACCAATTAATAAAGCTAAATAGATAAGTAGGCATCCTGTAATAACACCAATACTTTGATTAATAACGGCACTTGCTTTATTAGAAGTTAATCCTCGTTGTATGGTAGCTATCTTGTCTTCAAAAGTAGTAACAACACCATCTTCAAGCCTACGATTTGTTAGAACACCATTATAAGACATACTATTTTGACTCAGCATTTTAGCTAATTGCTGCTTTGGTATATAAATGGTTTTTAGGTCCGCATTTACTGCACTCGCAACTACTGGAATTGCATAGGCTTCTCCCGCCACTATTAGATGAATTTCATCCCCAACTTTAAGACCATAATTTTCCTCTAGTTCAGGATTTAGTATAATACCTTCTTCTATATTAATTGCTTTATTATTTTTATCTACTAATTGAAATAAAGAACTCGTATGATCTAAGCCTACGATATTATACTGTAAGGTATCTCCTTCAAGTTCAATCGTACCTTCCTCTTTTAAATAATAAATATCTTCTGTTTCGCTTTGATTATTATTTGTCATATAATTATTGTAGCTCACATCATAAGAATAATCACGATTTGTTGTTTGTGTTTCAATGATTTTTTTCCCACTAAAGAAAAGCGAAACGCTTAACACAAACATGATATTAAATGTAACAACAGCTACCACTATGAATAAGACTGCACTGATGTTTTTCATAGTCAACTTGAATTTGAACTTATCTTTAATTGGAAACCTGGAGACTAAAGCTTCAATAAGACCTGGGTGAGGTTCTTTCTTATCCATATGTTTTATCATTAATGCTACGTCTTTTCTTCCCATACCAATACCTGTAGCATATGTTACAACACAAAAAACAGCCGTAGTTAACAGTGTTCCTATCAATAATGTTTTTATATTTATTCCTTTTACGATACCATTTATCAAATATGTTTCCATATTTGCATTCATCAAAATACTTGAACCAAAGTATCCCAAAACCAAACCAACCAACGATCCAATAATTGAAAAACATGCTGTTGCAAATACAAGTGCAATAATCACATCA
The DNA here is from genome assembly GCF_008830185.1 of Candidatus Galacturonatibacter soehngenii. Classification (GTDB taxonomy): domain Bacteria; phylum Bacillota; class Clostridia; order Lachnospirales; family Lachnospiraceae; genus Lachnotalea; species Lachnotalea soehngenii. The sequence continues at coordinate 103,327 of NZ_WAGX01000003.1, read as the reverse complement.
TGTTCCAAAAAACCCATAGACAAAATATGTCCTATATTTGTTTCGTTCTTATGAATAAAATTTTTCATAAACATAAAAAGAATGATAGAAAATATGCTCATCATAGCCACAGTAATATTTCTTATCAATATTTGGTTGTTTTGTAATGCAGTATAATATTTGGCTTCGTCTGCAGATAAATTTCCGTTTTGCTCAAGTATTTCGTTGAGGATAAGCCAATTTTTATCAATAGAAAAATGGACAAAAAAATACATGAAGGAAATGAATACTGTGAATAGGAAGAGTACTGATATCATGCTCTTTTTTTTAATTAAATCTCTTGATAAATATTTAAAAAGTAATATCATAATTAAATCTCCCATTTCATATGTTCTGGTGACAAAATCTGCTGGTTCATATAATCTTCAATAATCTGACCATCTTCCAATTGCAAGATACGATCTGCTGTTTTTGCTATCTCTTTGTTATGGGTAGTGAAAATTATGGTCGTTCCATATTCTTTTTTAATATTATGAAGCATACATATAATATTCTTGCTATTATCACTATCAAGAGCTCCTGTAGCCTCATCACAAAATAAGATGGCTGGGTTTTTAATTAGTGCTCTTGCTATACAAACCCTTTGTTGCTCACCACCTGACAATTGATATGGATATCTTTCTAATAACTGATTGATACCTAATAAATCACATAATTTCTCCAAGTCAATATCATTATTCTCTTTTTGGTTTCCAATCTGAATATTTTCACGTACAGTCAAATTAGGCAGCATTAAATAATGTTGAAACACAAAGCCAATGTCATCTCTTCTAAGGGAGGCAATATCTCGTTTGCTTAACCTTGTGATATCCTTACCTTTGTAAAAAACTTGACCAGATGTAGGTTTCAAAATCGTAGATAATACATTAAGCATGGTAGATTTTCCGGAACCGCTATGGCCTAATATAGCAATAAACTGACCACCTTCAATAACCAAATCAACCTCTTTAAGAACATATCTAGTATCATCATATTTCTTTGTAATTGATTTTGCCTCTAATAATACATTATTCATTCTTGTTTCTCCTTATTAATATTATAGTATGAATGGATAAACTTTATTTCACTGAGTGTGTATTTCCCTTCAATAAAATTACTTAGAATTTTGACTCATACGTTTTTTTCTCAAGTCAACAGTTTTCCTTCTCCCTCTTACCATATTTTACCATAGTCGATAAGTTCAAATCAAATAAATGATAAAATGCCTTTCAATGTATTTAATACTACACTTAAGATAAGTCCTTGCAAAAAGACCTCATATAAAGGATAATTCACTCTAAATAAGGTCTGTAAAATTTGTTTTACTCTTTTCTATCTAGGCGGAATCTAATTTCTCTGTGTAAGGTTTGGGTGTCTTTCTAGCGAAATCGGAAGTGCCTTGGGATAATTTTCTATTAAAGGAGCAATCCCTTCAGTCTCAAAATCCCTATTTCTCAAGGTTTCTCTCACTTTTCTCCAAATAAAAATTTACCCAGAATTTAAGTCGATTCCTTACTATTCTGGGTAATAATTTTAACTTTCATGCTTAATTTCACTCATAAACTCAACATTCTTCTTTTTTAAATTCATTGAAGTCAACTAATTTAACATTATTATTTACAAGCCATTCTTTTGAACTGCTATTACTAATATATTCTAAATCAATTGCTCTTTGCATATTTAATGATGAAACTTTCATAATTTTTGAATCAATATAACCAGGATGAAAAACAGCTATTGCTAATGGATTGTTTAAAATGTATTTCTTATTCTTCTCAAAGAAATCAACCGGTTTTACGTCAAATGGTTCATTTTCAGATATGTCACAATAAATCACTTCTTTTCCTTTTATATTTCCGTTTGGAAATGGAATATATAATAGCTTCTTCTTATTACACACATCACTTATTGCTTTTACAAATGTTTGGGTGCAAACAGCATGATAATCAATATACTCTGGTAAAAAACCAGTAATTTTTTCAAATTGTTTGATTTGATTTTCTATTTCAATCACAACTTCTTCATACACAATCGTGTCGTTTTCATTGCTTCGATAATAACAACTATTTTTAAAATTTCCTGATTCATCCAAAAGACTCTTCACTTCATTTTCATTAGAGACTGGTTTGCCTAAGACAATGTTTACATGCAGTCCCATATTCAAACGGAAATCTTTGATTAATTCATATCCGTGTACTGCATCTTCCATATTACTCATTAAGCCACATGCCTTCGCAAGTCCATATTGGGCTGCTGTATAAATACCATAATTAACGCCTTTGCTAATACCTAAATCATCCATTCTTACTATCAATTTATTCATTTTGTTCCCTCTATCCTATCCAAAATATGACTAGTCACATTTTACATTTCTTGTAACTAGTCATATTTCTATTGTATATAAATTTCTATTTCTTTTTCACTCTAATTTTTTTGTCGCTATCTTCGATACCAAAAATAAGAAGAAATACGCATGCAATAATTGCTGCTACGATACTAGCAATAAATCCCATGATTACGCTATTTGGATCTTCTCCTGCGTATGATAAAAATGATAAGAAATTGGTAGCTCCAAAGAAGTAAACTTTAGCTCCTAAGATTTTTGACAAGAAGCCACCTGTAAACCCTGCAAGTAAAGTAGCTACCATTGCTTTTTTATATCGAATCATAATACCAAATAATGTTGGTTCTCCGATACCACCAAGTACTTGGGTACAAAAAGCGGAAAAAGCCATACTTTTATCTTCTTTATTCTTGAATCTGATTAAAGCACCTAATCCCAAACCAATATAAGTATAACATGAAATATATCCGCCAAGTAAAATTGTGTTATCAAATCCTTTAATCGCAATCATTGAAACACCATATGCAATAATTGCTTGATGCATACCTGTCATAACTAAGAGTGGCCATAAAGCAGCTATAATCGCGGTTGCAAATGGTCCAGCAACAGAGCTTCAAGGGCTATTGCTAATCCTTGTCCTACAAACGTTCCAACTGGCCCTAATGCACATAATGAGATTGGCAACATAATAATATTGTAATTAACGGAACCAACATATTCTTAAGCATATCAGGAATGATTTTTTTAACATACTTTTCAACATAAGACATTATCCAGGTAATCATGATCATGGAAATAACTAGCACCTGAATATCCAATTAATATTGGAAAGAAATAAAAAGCTGCATCTCCAGCAAAATTAAACAGTCGATAGATATCACTTGTATCACCAACTATCCCTAACATGCTTGGTCCAATCAACGCTGCAATGAGCTTTAATAAACCAGCCAACGTAATTGCAGGTAGAATAGGATTGATACATCCTGAGATACCATCTAATATTGCACTTGTAACCCCTTCACTCCCTTTGGTTTTTTATTTTCAATTAATTCATCGTTTGCAGCTTCTGCCTGAATACCTGCTTCTTCGCAAAATGCCATATAAACTTCTGGAACATTCTGTCCAATTATAAATTGTTGTTGTGCTCCTACTTTTTGAACTCCTAATACTCCTTGTATTTTTTTTGCTTCATCAGCATTTAAAATTGATTCATCTTTCAAATTCAATCTTAATCTTGTCATACAATGTGCAACCTGTGCAATATTGTCTTTTCCACCAACAGCTTCTAAAATGCTAATAGCGATTTTCTGGTTATTGTTAGCCATTTTATCTCCTCCTAAACATAAGTATAAATTCATGTATGCATATGCAGTAACTTGCGCGCCTTATTACTGTTATTGCCTAAAATAAAACCCCAGCAAAAGAAAGCGCATATCCATCATGTCTTTCATTCGCTGAGGTAAAGCCCTTATCGGTCACAATCCTCTCGATATATCACTCTATTTACGTGCAACATCAAATATAATAATTCTTCTTTGCACAATCTAATTCCAAACTCTTTATTAAATCTTCTCTTTATCTTTTCAACGCATTGATAGACTTCTGGATAAGCTTCCACTAATGATTGGTACATTTTGGCATTTTCACTTGATATCTCTGTTTGATTTTCTACCCTTTTTAACAAATACTCAACATGTGTTACAAACCTTGAATAACTAAAGCTATTCATGTCAACTTTAATGTTCATATAATCTTCAATAACATCAGTCATCATTTTTACAACCTCTTGATTCTTTGCTGTTCCTTTTCTTCCTTTTAGTTTTTCAGCATTAATCAAGTGTATTGCAATCCCTGCTATTTCTTCCTTTGGAAGATTCACATTTAATTGTTTATTTATTAGCTTAACTGCATAATCTCCGATTGCATATTCCTTATCATATAAGTGTTCTATATCCTTCATAATAGGTAGGCTAATATTTAATTGTTCTTCATACTTTGTGATTGCAAACTTAATATGGTCAGCAAGAGTAAATACAATGTTACTGTTTAATGTTGTATCCAACATCGTTGTTGCATAATCAACTACTTTTGCCGATATATCAAAATAGATAATTTCAATATCATTGATTGATTCATATAAAATCTTATCAATGTCATAGAAAGTTTTCTCGATTTGTGACAATTCAATTTCATAAGGTGGTTTTTTAAATCCAATCCCTTTACCGAAAGCCACTAATTCTTTACCTTTTGAATCAATACATACTGTCACGTTATTATTGATATTTTTAATAACTTGCAATGTCAATCCCTCATTACTATTTCTTCTTTGTTGTAATTGTTAAAGTATCTGTCGAAACCTCTCCATAAACATTATGAATTTCTAAATCATAATTATCGCTGCTTGTTATAATCATTGGTGTTACACATTTAAATTTTGTGATTTGATATAGTTAATATCAACCTTTAAAACCTTCTGCCCTTTTTTTACAGTATCACCCTGAGACACATAGGTTTCAAATCCTTTTCCCATTAATCCAGTTGTCTCAAATCCAACATGCACTAAAATTTCAGTTCCGTTTGAGCTATTAATCCCAAAAGCATGTTTTGTGTCTGCGATTACTGACACTTCACCATCACATGGCGCATATATAACATCATCCTTCAGTTCAAAAGCAACTCCATCACCTAATATTTTTTGTGCAAACATCTGATCACCACACTCTTCAATTGGAAAACATATTCCATTTACAGGTGAATAAATCGAACACTCTGCATTTTTCTTTAAAAACCCAAACATATTGCATATCTCCTTTTACAAAACAAAAAACTCTTCGAAAAACATCCCTTTCAAATAAATAAAATATTATGAAAGGGGAAGCCTCCCGAAGAGTAACAATCCTTAAGTAATTAAATTTTTATCAAAGTTATATGCGAGCGTCAATACGTAATAATTCACAAATAACACATTCAATTTTTATTTAAAATACGCAACTCCAGATTCAAACAACTTCATATCTTGTTCCCCATAAATATTCATTGCCACCGCATCTCCTATTCGTTCTGCATGTGCCATTTTTCCAAATACTCTTCCATCTGGGCTTGTAATGCCTTCAACCGCCATATAAGACCCATTTGGATTCCATTCTTCATTCATGGTTGGATTGCCTAATTCATCAACATATTGAGTCGCAACCTGTCCGTTATCAAATAGCTTTTTCATCCATTCCTCATTGGCTACAAATCGTCCTTCTCCGTGAGAGGCTGGATTGCAATATGTCTTACCAAGTTCTGCCTTTAAAAGCCAAGGTGATTGATTTGTCACAACTTTTGTATAAACCATTTTGGATATATGACGTCCAATGGTATTCATCGTTAGTGTAGGAGAATCTACACTTTGTTCTACTATCTTACCATATGGTACCAAGCCTAGTTTAATCAAAGCCTGAAAACCATTACAGATACCAAGAACAAGACCATCTCTTTCATCGATTAATTTTGTAACTGCTTCTTTTAATTTCTCATTGCGAAATGCAGTTGCGAAGAATTTAGCTGAACCATCTGGTTCATCACCTGCACTAAAGCCTCCTGGAAACATAATAATTTGAGATTTTTGAATGCTTTCCTCAAATTCGTTCACCGAATCTCTGATATCATTGGCACTTAAATTCTTAAATACCTTCGTAATGACATTTGCACCTGCTTTTTCAAAGGCTTTTGTGCTGTCATACTCACAGTTTGTTCCTGGGAATACAGGAATAAATACGGTTGGTTTGGCTACTTTATTTTTTGCAACATAAATCTCTTTACTTTGATACAAACCTGTTTTTATTTCACTCTTCTTTTCATGTGATGATGTAGGAAATACCTTTTCTAATGTATTGGTCCAAGCATGTAATGCTTCTTCCATCTGAATAACCGTATCTTTATAGGTAAAAGTCGCATCTTTTGTTACTTCACCAATCACTGTGAAATTACCATTTAGCTTATCTAGCTGGTCTTTTGAAACCTCTGCAATTATATTACCAAACTCAACAGCAAATAGCTCTTCTTCCTTTATGCTATCTTCTAATTTTACGCCTAATTTGTTACCAAATGCCATTTTACTAATCGAAGACGCAATACCATACGCATCTGGCACATAAGCAGATACAATTACCTTGTTTTGAATTGCGGTATGAATCTCTTCATACAATTTCATAACCTTCTCATAAACAGGTAACTCATACTCATCTTTTTCTATCGTAAAACGAACCAGCTTATTTCCCGCTTGCTTTAATTCAGGCGTAATGATGTCTTTGTAACTGGCAACATTTACCGCAAAGGAAGTAAGTGTTGGTGGTACATCAATGTCATGGAAGCTGCCAGACATACTATCTTTTCCTCCAATTGATGGTAATCCTAATCCCATTTGTGCTTCATATGCTCCTAGCAAAGCGACAAATGGCTCACCCCATCTTTTTGGATCTTCTGTCATTCGTTTAAAATACTCTTGAAATGTAAATCGTATCTTTTTATAATCTCCACCTGCTGCTACAATCTTAGCAACTGATTGAAGAATTGCATACACAGACCCATGATATGGACTCCAACTTGATAAATATGGATCATAGCCATAGCTCATCATTGTTACGGTATCTGTCACTCCCTTTAAAACAGGTAGCTTAGCAACCATGCACTGTGTTTCTGTTAACTGGTATTTTCCCCCATATGGCATAAGCACAGATCCCGCTCCTATGGATGAATCAAACATTTCAACCAGACCTTTTTGAGAGCAAACATTCAGATTTTTTAAGGTAGTAAGCCATTTCTCCTTAACATTATCTACTTTTCCTACTTTAAAAAAGCTCTCTTCCTGCTTTGGAATGGTTACTTCTACTGTTGTCTCTTGATGCGCTCCATTGGTATCTAAAAAGGCTCTTGAAATATTTACAATCTCCTTATCTCTCCAAAGCATAACAAGTCTTGGTTCTTTTGTAACCGTTGCAACTTCAACTGCCTCTAAATTTTCTTCTTTTGCATACGATAAAAATTCTTTTACATCCTTTGGATCTATTACAACTGCCATTCTTTCTTGTGATTCCGAAATCGCTATTTCCGTTCCATCCAAACCAGCATATTTTTTTGGTACTTTATCTAGATAGATATGAAGTCCGTCTGCTAGTTCTCCAATTGCTACGGAAACACCGCCTGCACCAAAATCATTACATTTTTTAATTAATTTACTTACTTCTTCTCTACGAAACAGTCTTTGTATTTTTCTCTCTGTTGGTGCATTACCTTTTTGTACTTCTGCACCACAAGTTTCAATGGATTCCTCTGTATGGACTTTTGAGGAACCTGTTGCACCACCACATCCATCTCTTCCTGTTCTTCCTCCAAGTAAAATAATGATATCCCCTGGATCTGAGCTTTCTCTCATTACATTTTTTCTAGGAGCTGCTCCCATAACAGCACCAATTTCCATTCTTTTTGCTACAAAATTAGGATGATATACCTCTTTTACATATCCAGTAGCCAGTCCGATTTGATTTCCATAAGAACTGTAACCACTTGCTGCTCCAGTTACAATCTTTCTTTGCGGAAGTTTTCCCTTTAATGTTTCATCAAGTGGTATTGTAGGATCAGCCGCACCTGTAATACGCATTGCTTGATATACGTAAGATCGACCAGACAATGGATCTCTAATTGCTCCTCCTAGACATGTTGCTGCTCCACCAAACGGCTCAATTTCAGTTGGATGATTATGTGTTTCATTTTTAAAACTCACTAACCATTCTTCCTCTTTACCATCAATTTCAACTGGAACAACGATACTACATGCGTTTATCTCGTCTGACTCTTCCAAATCGTTAAGTTTTCCATCCGCTTTTAATTTACGCATTGCCATTAAAGCCAAATCCATAAGGCATACAAATTTATCGTCTCTACCTTTGAATATCTCTTCTCGATCTGCAAGGTATTTTTCATAGGTTTTAACAATTGGAGTCTTGTAATATCCTTCTTCAAAGGATACCTCTTTTAATTCGGTAGAAAAAGTCGTATGACGACAATGGTCTGACCAATAGGTATCAAGTACTCTAATTTCAGTCATAGAAGGATCTCTTTTTTCTTCTGACTGAAAATAAGTTTGAATATGGAGAAAGTCTTTGAACGTCATAGCCAAATTCAAAGATTGATATAGTTCTTCTAGTTTTGTTTGATTCATCTTAATAAAATCAGAAAAAATAATGACATCTGCTGGCTCTTCAAATTCTGTCACTAAAGTCGTTGGTTTAGCCAAATCTGTTTCTCTAGAATCCACTGGATTGATACAATAGCTCTTAATCTGTTCCAGCTCTTCTTGTGAAATATCGCCTTGAATTACGTAAGTAACCGCAGTTTTTATCTCTGGTTCTTCTTCTTCACTTAGCATCTTTACACACTGTACGGCTGAATCTGCTCGTTGGTCAAATTGCCCTGGTAAAAATTCTACGCTAAATACATTGGCATTCTTTCCAATATCAAACGTTTCTTCATATAGATTATCCACAGGTGGCTCTGAAAACACCGTATTACATGCCTTTTTGTAAATTTCTTCTGATAAGTTTTCTATATCATAACGTATTAACACACGTACCGATGCAACGTTTTGAATCCCAAGATAACTTTCAATCTCTTCCTTTAACTCCTTTGCCTTTACCGCATAAGGTTCTTTTTTTTCAACAAATATTCGTTTTACGCTCATACATTTACCTCCAAAGATTCTCCATTTATCCCAAGTTCAAATTCCTATACAATATAATACCACAAGATATATCATTAATAAAATTAATATATCTTATGGTATTTATAATATTTTCTAATCTATAATATTTTTAACCTTATTTATCTTTATTTCTTTTTACAATGATTCCCGATGCAACTAATAAAACTCCTAGCAACACTCCAAACGTTGCACCAATTGCTTTTACTGTATCAAAGAAAAAACCTTCTGGCAAGATATTAATCATTAAATCCGTTTCGGGATTCAATAACCACAAATCATTATCAAAGAAAATCAAATGAAATTGTACAAATACCTCTGCAAAATGATTCGCTACATAAAATGCAAAGATAGTTGATAGAATACCAACTACAATAGTTGCAATAATAAATGCTTTTGGTAACACTTTTTTTAAATCAGTTTTTAATAAAACCAATCCAATGATTGCTAGAATGGTTAAGATACCTGCGATGTTTCGTAATAAAAGACCTTGTAAAAATAGTCTCTTCACGTCTTCCATATGAAGCTTTTCTCTTTCATTAAAAAATTCGCGTGCTTGTCCATCTACCTTTGTTTCTATTACTAAATCACTTCTTTTGTCAATGAGATAATCCATCATTTCATCTGTCACATATAAAACATCTTCCATCTCCATTTTTACATCATCAAGCACATTGTATTTACTATATTCGCGTTCATAAAATCCTGGTATTCCATATAGTACAATCTGAAAGCTAGTAAAAAATAGAGCTACTATAAATAGAATGGAACCTATGATTGCAATGCTGTTTCTTACTTTGTTCATATTTTCTCCCTTTTTTATCCTTTGCTCATTCATGTAACCTTCTTATTATTTTATAAACGATTTCGTTCTCATTTACAAGGGGAGATTTATGTGAAAAGAAAATAATTCCATCGGTGGGCGCTATTACTTGTGATATAACCTCACCTTCGTAAGGATTCATTATTTCTGCTAAGATGTCACCTCTGTGTACTTCTTCTCCTGGTAATTTAATCCTGCGGTAAATTCCTGCGTCTTTGTTACGAACCAAGGTAAGATCGTTTTCATTAATTATATTTGCAATATATCCTCCGTGGCTATTATATCGTATAATACCCATTCTAGTCAAAAATCTAAGCACTGCTGAAACAGCCTGCCTCGCTGACACTTCATCAATTACATCTGTTTCGTTCGTATAAATGGAAAAAGCATTGGTTTTCCATTGCTGCCAGTTATAGTTTAGTGTCGACATATCAAAGGGTGTTGGTTTTCTTACTACTACATAAGGAAGTCCAAATAAGTTCGCAAGACTCGCACTTTGGTAACCCGTCTCCATCATCCTGACATGTGGCACAAAGTCACCTGGCATATAGAAGCTTGCAAATTGTATACCATAGCTATATCCTTGTACTTTCTCAAACACTCCTGCTGCAATCCTTTGTGTTGTCTCTCCCTCCATATTACCTGGAAACATTCGATTAATATCGGTATTATCTAAGGCCCAGAATCGCTTTCCTATGTTCATAGAATAATGATTCACAGAAGGTATCACAAGAATTTCATTGTTATTTACAATTGCTCCTTTCTTTTCTAATTCAGTGAGAGCTTTGATTAACTGGGAGCAGATATATAGTTGTTGTATTTCATTTCCACGAATTGCTCCAACTATACACGCAGCCTTATCACCTTTTCCAAAGCGATATCCGCTTACTCTTAACGCATCACGATAAGGTGCCTTTAATGAATAAATCGTTTCCTTTCTCATTTTGTCGCACCTCCTACGATTCTGGCAATTAAAGAGCCTGTATACACAATCGGGTATTCACGTAATGTAAATACAATACCATCACTTGGGGCAGTGATAACCTCTTCTATTTCACCTGTTAAGCCATTTATAATATTACCGATTATCTCTCCTTCGCGAATCCAGTCATTGTGTTCAATTTCTTTTACAAACACGCCCGCATGTTGTGCATGAATAACTTTGACCTCGTCTTTTGTAGCAATGATAGGGGCTTTAATTGGAATGGACTCCTCTTCCCATATCCCAAGTTCAACCATAAGGCGGAAAATCCCATCAACCAGATGGTCTCCATATTCTTTCGTAATTCTCATCCCCACTCCCATTTCAACTACAAGTGTAGGTACTCTCATGGAATTTAAACTATGTCCCAATGTTGCTTCTAAAACAGTGACGGATTCATGTATCCAGATAAGATTGGTATTTAATAATTTTGCGTATGGGAGAAGTTTTTTCTCATTTTCATTGCTAATTCTTACTTGCAAAGTTTCTTTTAAAAATACATTACTAGAATGTATATCAACACACAAATCAGACCCCATGATATCTTCAATAATATCTGCAGCAACATTTTCTGTCATCGCGGCATCTCGAGATCCAGGGAAAATTCGGTTCATATCCAACTCAAACATCGGAATTCCTCTTGAAACAGAATCAATTCCAAGTGGATTCAGTGCCGGATAGACGTCTACAATACCCTTTAATTTTCCTTGATTCTGATTTATTTTATTTATCAATTGATAGCATACATATTGACCATCTAATTCATCGCCATGTGTTCCTGTAACAATTGTAATCCTCTTTTCTTTCCCAGTTACAGACTCTGGCGCAAGCCTATTTTTTTGAATGAATAATTTTTCATCTATTGGCAGTCCAACACAGACTACTGTTTTAACCATGGTCAACCCTCCAATTTATATATAATAAAAGGCACTCAATTTCCTGAGCGCCTTTACTTTAATCATTATCGTACTATAAAATGATTGCTATGTCAATTTATCCATTCGTAAATTTTCCTCTATAATTCTTAAGCTAGCATCATTCTATCATTAGCAAACTCTCCACCACTCGCCTGCTCAAATTTAGCGAGCAAATCAGATACCTGAAGATTCTTCTTTTCTTCTCCAGCAACATCATATACAACACGTCCTTCATGCATCATGATTAGACGATTTCCATACTTTATCGCGTCCTTCATATTATGTGTAATCATAATTGCTGTTAGTTTATCAGCCTGAATGATTTCATTTGTCAAACTAAGTACATTTCTTGCTGTTTTTGGATCAAGTGCCGCAGTATGCTCATCTAGTAAAAGTAATTTAGGCTTTTGAAGTGTTGCCATTAAAAGTGTGAGTGCCTGTCGTTGACCACCAGATAGCAATCCTACCTTTGATGTCATTCGATCTTCTAAGCCAAGTCCCAATACTTTTAGTTCTTCATGAAACTTTTCTTTCTCTGCCTTAGTAATTCCCCAGCTAAGTCCTCTTTTCTTACCTCTACGGTACGCAATAGCAAGGTTTTCTTGAATCTCCATATTTGATGCAGTTCCCTTCATCGGATCTTGAAATACTCTTCCTAGATAATGAGCTCTTTTATGTTCTGGTAAATAAGTAATATCAATCCCATCTAAAATAATTGATCCTCTGTCAATTGGGTATACTCCTGCAATCATGTTAAGAATGGTGGATTTTCCAGCACCATTTCCTCCAATAACTGTAACAAAATCTTCTGAATTTAGATTTAGATTCACTCCATTTAACGCTTTTTTCTCATTAATCGTTCCTGGGTTAAAAGTTTTATATACTTCATTAATGTTTAGCATTGCTATCGCCTCCTTTCATAGATATAGTAGCCTTACTGGCAGCTGTTGCCCCTAGCATTTTAGGAATTGTAAGAGCGATTGCAACCACAAGGGCGGTTAAAAGCTTAAGATCTGTTGCTTTTAATCCCATTTGAAGTACCCAAGCAATGATAACACGATAAATCACTGCCCCTAATAAAATTGATATCAAGCGAAATTTAAAGGTTCTTGCTCGGCTCATGATTACTTCACCAATTACAATAGATGCCAGACCAATTACAATGGTTCCTACTCCCATACCAACGTCTGCATAGCCTTGACTTTGAGCCACCAAGGCTCCTGAAAGTGCTACCAAGCTATTACCAATAACCAAGCCAAGCATCTTCATCTTGTCCGTATCTTCTCCCAGCGCACGAACCATATCTCCATTATTTCCAGTTGCACGAATGGCGCAACCAATTTCGGTCCCAAAAAACCAGTACATAAACATTGTAACCAATGTTACAAATATACATCCAAGAACTATAACGACCCAATTTGTGAAATTAGCAATTCCTTGTATTGATTCTGGTAAAATGTCTTTTACCATGCTAACAACTGTATCTACACCCAATAATGTTGTATTCGCTTGTCCCATTACTCGAATATTTATCGAGTAAAGCGCTGTCATCGTTAATATTCCTGAAAGAATCGCTGGTATTTTACACTTATTATGTAAAAAAGCTGTAATTGCTCCTGAAGCTCCTCCTGCTAAAACAGCAACGATAAGTGTAACATAAGGATTCCATCCTGCTTTTACAATTAAAACTGCACTCACACAGCCGCCAAGTACAAAACTACCATCACATGTCATATCGGGAAAGTCTAATACACGAAATGTAATATATACACCTAGTGCCATAACTCCAAATAAAATTCCTTGCGCGGTTGCTGCATGAGTCGCCCATAATAATGAAATCAAAAAACTCATTTAATTATCCTCCTAAATACTTTGTCATCTAACGTGTATTAGGACAGACGGGTGTCTGTCCTAACTGCAATCTTTCCCTTCCTTATCTTATTAAATTTTCAAAGAAAGGTAAAATTTTTCTCAAATTCTATTTCGTTAAATCTGCTGGAATTTCAATTTCAAGCTGTTTTGCTACTTCTTCATTCACAGTCACTTGAAGTTTGGATGCATCTAAATATTCAATCGGCATGCTAGCTGGTGTTGCTTCGCCTTCTAAAATCTTTGCTGCTTGCGCACCAGATAATTTACCTAATTCATAATAATTAATTCCATAAGTGGCAAGTCCACCTGCCTCTACCATACCTGCTTCACCACAGATTACTGGTAGATTATTTTCATTTGCAACCATGGCTACAGTTGCCATACCAGCTGCTATCATATTGTCTGTAGGTGCATAAACGGCTTCTACCTTACCAACTAAGGACTGAACTACCTGTTGAATCTCGTTTGAACTAGATACCGTCGCATCAATCACTTCCAAACCAAGCTTTTCACCTGCTTCTTTTGCCATCTCTGCTTGAATCTTTGAATTTGATTCACTGGAATTGTATAAAACAGCGATTTTTTTTGCTCCTGGCACTAATTTTACCAAGAGATCCATTTGTTCTGTAATTGGATTTAAGTCAGATGTTCCAGTAACATTTTTCCCTGGTGCTTCATTGCTCTCCACCAAACCTGACTCCGCTGGGTCTGTTACCGCAGTCACTACAATTGGTATATCTGATGTTGCATTTGCACAAGCCTGTGCGGCTGGAGTTGCTATTGCAAGAATCAAATCATCTTGATCGTTTACCAGTTTTGATGCAATCGTAGCACAGTTAGCCTGTTCTCCTTGTGCATTTTGATAATCAATCTTTAGATTCTTACCTTCTTCAAAACCAGCTTCTTTTAACCCATCTATAAATCCATCATACGCTGCATCCAAAGCATCATGCTGAACTAGCTGACATACTCCAATTTTATAAATTGTATCGTCTGATGCTGTATCTGTTGATTCTGTATTCTCTACTACAGTCTCATTTGTTGAAGGCTGTTCTTTTGTTCCCGTGCTTGATCCGCATGCAGCAAGCGATGCAGCAAGTGATAATGCTAACGTAATCGATAAAATTTTCTTTTTCATACAGTATCTTCTCCTCGAATCTTTTTTTGAACCTGTGAGCTGCTTGGATAAATAAATAATCAAATTTTATTTTGTTATCAAGCTAAAGTGCAACACTTTAATTCACTAAACTGTTCAATAAAAATATACTACAAAATGCTCTCTGCGTCAAGAAAAGAATGTCCGTAATATTCAATTCGTGTAACATTTCAAGTTGTATCCAGTCGAATCTGCTTCTTACTGTGACAAATAACCAAATACTATAAATTCAGGGCAGATTCTGTCACGAAACTTACAGAATCTGCCCTGAATGATGTATGGATAACTTCTATCGTTGTTTTATAAAACTTTTCAAGTTGAGTCTAAATCATTTTTCTATTTTTAATTCCTAATTTCCCACCAAGGAAAGCAATTACAAAATAAAATCCGTAATTAATTACTTGGCTAGAAGTGTCCGCATCATAGAAAGATACTTCCAAATTATTATTAGCATTATCAACTTCTTCATCGATAACAGCATTTTCATTTAATGTTTCATTTAATCTTACCCCATATGATGTCTTTTCATATGCTCCATTTATTGCGATATAAAGGACTACTAAAACAATGGCATTTATAATACATTTTTTTGTTGTACTTCCCTTATTTAAAAGAAAATTGGTAATAAAAAGAATAAGGATGATTAATAATAAATCCAATAGTATGTATACAACGGTACCTATTTTTTCAATAAATAGATTAAGAATTATAATCTCTGCAATTATTAATATTGCTGCTATCAAATCTCCAATAATAAATTTTTTTAACATTTAATCCTCCTAAACTAATATATCGTATATCGCATGTAATAAAATAGGGATTGATAACGACTTTGTTTTCCTGTATATTAAAGAAAATATAATACTCAAAGGCATTCTTATTAGAAGTAATGCCCAAATCCCTCCGTCCGAATGAAATAAATACCCAAAAATAACGGCAACAATTAGGATGGCTGTAATTTCAGATCTACACACTCGTTTTAATTGATTATATAATATTGCTCTAAAAAAAATTTCTTCACCTATGCCAACAAAAATAAATTGTAAAACATATCCTCCTTCTAACTTATCTAAGCTATTTTCATAAAAATATATTATAATTAAAATAAGAGTTCCAATGCAAACTATAATATTTTGATATACTTTACTGTTAAAACAAATTCCTATTTGTGAAAAAGAACTAGAAGTTAATTTGATTGGTATAAGACATAAACTAATAATGATTGGTATTCCGTACATAAATATTATTTGACAATATATATTTTTCACTATTCCTATTTTAAAAATAATTATATAATTTATTAGTATAAAAAATAACAATGCCATTGCGGGAACACAAACCAGAATAACAATATCAATTATATCTTTTAGAAATTCTTGAGCTTTATCTCTTAGAATAATCATCTATTTTATCTCACTTCTTTTAAACTTCTTCATTGCTAATAATATTAATATATAGGCAAAACATAAGTATATACTTCCATATATTACTATACCTAATGTTGATATTTTAGAAGAATTAAATAATTCAGCAATATATATTGGATCCGCAAATTTAATAATAGGAACATACTGTAAAACTATAAATATCATGGATATTATAACGCCAAGTAATAAACTTACAGAACTTTTATAATACATACAGATAAGTATTTCAATACTTGCTATCATAATAAGTTGTATCAAATACAAAAAATCAGTTGAAAAAGACAGTATAATGTCATCCATTCCATCAATAAAAATTGAACCATGTACTGAACCAGCCATACATGTGTAATACACAATAATAGAAGCTATATATAATAAAATATAGGAAAAGAAAATTAAGGAAAAGACAGCAGTAACCTTCGCCCACAATACTTTTTTTCGATTAGCAATCTCTAATAAAATAAATTTCAATTGTCCATCTTCTTTTTCTTTTCCAAAGTGATTTGATATCAAAATGATAAACAGTATATTTGCTAAACCTGTCATTCCAAGCATACCCCAGCATGCGGAACCAAACGCTAATGCTGAAAAACTCCCCTCAATTGTAACTGCCTGCGACCCCTTAATATTACTAATTCCGTAAAATAATGGAAGCGCAACATATATTAGTAATAATTTAGTTGACGATCTCCTTATCACTTTATAGAACTCCATTTTTAACGCAGATAAAAAAATCATAATGTCATATTTACGTTTTAAATTCATATTTAATAACTCCTTGATAGTAATTATTTGTTTTCATTAATTCTTCGTGATTTCCCTCTCCAACTAATTTTCCGTTTTTTAAAACAAGAATCCTATCTGCATCCATAACTGTATGTAACTTATGTGCAATAATTAAAGTTATTCTTCCAATATAGAGGTTATTAAGTGATTTAGAAATTTGTTGCTCTGATTCTGCATCGAGACTTGCTGTAATTTCATCTAGCAATAAAACGGCAGGATTTTTTAGAAACATTCTTGCTATAGCGAGCTTTTGCTTTTGTCCACCTGAAAGTAATTCCCCCTTTTCTCCTATGTATGTGTCAAAACCATATTTTAGTGTCATAATTGTTTCATAAATGTTTGCTTTTTTAGCAGCTTGAATTAATTCCTTTTCGCAAACTTCCCTTTCTATGCCATACAATAAATTCTCCTTTACTGTTCCAGATATTATTATTTTATCCTGAAACACATAGCCAATATTATTTCTCCACTCATTTAATTGGATATCATTAATACTGTTATTACCCCATACTATTTTCCCCTCTTTTACATTATAGAATCTTTCTATAAGAGAAAAGATTGTTGTCTTTCCTGCCCCACTTTCTCCTACAATTGCTATTTTTTCATTTTGATTTGCAACAAAAGTTATTCCATTTAAAACTTTCTCTCTATTATAACTAAATTTAACATCATAAAATGATAATTTTTTTATTTTGTTATTTAAAGGAATACCATCTGTTTTTTCGGATTCAACATCAAATATCTCACTAACTTTATACAATGCTCCTTGCAATTCTTTATATTCCATTATAATATTTCCAATTATTTCTACTGGCTCAACTGCATTTACTAAATATAAAGCAAAGATTATAATAGTCCCCGTGGTTACGAAACCCATTTGCACCCTGTATGCACCTATTCCACAAACTACAAATAAACCAAGAGTAGTTATTCCCCCCATTAGTGGAGATAATATAGCTTGTATCATATTATATTTTTGAGAATTTAAAAACCATTCATCCATTTTTTTTAATACTTTTTTTTCTTCGCTTCTTTCAGCATTATACGCTTTAACAAACCTAATATGTTCCAAAGTTTCAGTTAATATCTCATTTAACTTTGCATAGATTCCTTGTTGAATAATAGCCAAATCACTGATTTTATTAGCTAATGGAATCATTATTAAAATAATAATAGGAAAAATAATACAAAATATTCCTCCAAGCCATTTATCATAAGAAATTAAAATTGAAATCATTAAAATTAGTGTTAATATACTAGAATATAAATCTGGTAAAGAGGCCGTTAAAAATTCAGATAAAGATGAAGTATCATGTATAATTCTACTGCTTAACTCTCCAGAATGTATTTTGTCATAATATTGCACATCTAAACTGAGAATTTTATGACAAAGTTTATTTCTAACATGAATTGAAGCTTTTTTTCCCAGTAAAGTAAATTGATACGTTACTATACTTTCAATAACTAAAGAAACAAAAGATAATATTATAAGTAATGCAATTTTAAATATACTTATTTTATCTATATTATCAATAACATCCCCTACTAAAAATGGAACAAAAATACCTAATCCAACTGAACATGTTTTAAATATCATTAACAGTAAAATCAAAATTTTTCTATTAATTAAACATTCTGTTGCTATTTTTAATATATTTTCATTTTTCATTTATTAAACCCTGCTGAATTGTTTGCATTTCAAACTCATGAAATTTATAAAACAATTTACAATAACTGTCTTTTTCCAACAAATTTTTTTTTTGAAGATAAGCTCTTCCCCTGCAACCTCCACCACATATATATTTATATTCACATATTTTACATCCTTTTATATTGTCAACATTCGCCTGTCTACACATATTCAACACAGTTTGATTAAAATTTTCAGCTTTTAATGGATTATCAAATATATTACCTAACAAAAGATTTTCATCATGTAGAATGTGACATGGATATATATTTCCTTTTGAATCAATACTTATCATATCTTGACCAAGCCCACAAGATTTCATGGCACAAATCCCTTCCCCAGCAGTTGTTATATCCTCAACTTCAGCATTTAAGGTAACAATATCTTGAGCCATTTTACACAGTGCTACATCATCTAATATATATTCCCTAAAAACTTCATTATTAGGAACAGAAAATATGCTAAAACTAATTGCAACCTGAAGTTCTTCTGCAAGTTTGTCATATAATTTCATTGTATTATAATTCTTCTTATGCAATGTAGGAACAATACATACCTCTATGCCTATATCTCTTATCAAGGAAACTGTTTTAATAATTTTCTCAAATATTCCCTCATCTCTTATAAAAGTAGGACTCATTTTACTATACCCATCTACAGAGACTGCAATTGCATCAACATATCCTTTCAATTTTTCAAAAGGAAAATCAACTGTCCCATTTGTAATTAATGATAAATTTTCAATCTTTGCTACAGTTTTTGCGTATTGTAATATTTCAATGATATCTTTTCTTAATAATGGTTCTCCCCCGGAAATCACAACACTTTTGACACCGGCTAAGGCCAATCTTTCGAATGCCAATTTCCATTTATCCGCTGATGCATCCGATTCTATATTTCGTTCATCATTCATAGAGTAACATCCTACACAGTTCAGATTGCATCGATTTAGTAAATGAACATATGCTGAAGTTATCCTTAATTCTCTTTTATTTATATTACTCTTATTTTGAGTCAAAAAGCCTAGTTCGAATAAAGCATTATATAATTCTTCGTTATTATCAATGTCTTTTTTATTCACGTTGCCATTTTCTAGCTGCTTCCAAAAAGTTACTCCTTGTTCATCAAGTCCAATGACAGATTGGTTATCAAAATTTGATAATATCCAAATAGAATGAATTTTTAATAATTTTATATTCTCACTTAAATAGTAGTTCTTTTTCTTTTGCATTTCAAATATTCTCCTAAATAATATTTTTATTATGAAACATACGTATTAAAATTAATAGAATTATAAAGAAAAAAAGTATACTCCATAGATACCCTGATATTTGATAAGTTGTATTGCCTGATATTTCAGTTAAATAGTCTGCCATGAATTCTGGAAATATGTTCTTCATGCTTGCTATTTGATCAGCATATCGGCAAACGAACCATATAAAATACACAACTACTAAAGTATAGATTTTCTTCATAAATAGTCCGATAAAAAAAGAGATTATACTACATACATAAAAAGACACTAAATATCCTCCAAATATTCCTATATATATTTCAATATTTTTACTAGAAAATACAATAGGAATATTATTTTTCAAATTCCCTAAACAGTACATGCTAAAATTAAATAACCAAAACAATATATGCAAAACCAATATAAATAGACAAATAGCGCTTAACTTCTGTAGTACTATTTTCGTCCTTGAAATCACATGTATAGTGACAAGTCTTAATTGACCACCTTCAAGTTCTCCTGAAAAAGCATCCGTTGATAAATAGATAATTACTAAAAAATAGGCGTACTTTATAAGCATTTGCATTTCAGCACAATAATCAAGCGCACTAGTTGACAAATTATTTTCCTCCACCATATATGGTAGATTCAAAAAACAACCAATAGCAAATAACATAGGCATAAATAGAAGGAGAATCAATGAAAAATAATATTTTTTATAAATTATTTTATACAATTCTTTAAGCATTGATTCCTCCTAAATAAATAGTTGATATAGTGCATTTTCAATAACCTCAATTTTTGATATTTCAATTCCTTTTTTTAAATGTTCGTGAATTGTTCTTTGCAAAATTTCAGAATTATAAGGTATCTCTATTTTCATTTCTTTTCCAACAAACCAAATATTATATTTTTTATTTGTATTTTGTAATTCCTGTAATGTGCCGCAATATTTTATTGTCCCATCTGAAATAGCAACAATTTCATCTGCCAAATCACTAACTTCCTCCAATTGATGGCTTGAAAAGATTATAGTAGCATCTTTCTCCCTTTGGATCTGTTTTAACATGCTTTTCATAAACTCTATTCCTACAGGATCCAATCCTACAAAAGGTTCATCCAATATAATCAGTTCTGCATCATGTAAAAAAACCTGTGCTAAGGCCAATCTTTGTTTCATACCAAAGGAAAATGATTTTACTTTTGAAGAACTATTATTCTCCAATCCTACCAATGTCAATAGTTCATCAATTTTTTTCCGTCTATTACTTTTACTGATTTTTACATCAGCCATTAGTAAATAATTTAAATTTTCATATGCAGACATATCCTCATAAAACCTTACATCCACCAGAGAGCTAATCTTTCTCATAATTTTAGGGTCACCGTGATTTATTGATTTTCCTTTAAATTTTATCTCCCCATCATATTGACACAGCAACCCAAGAATAGTTTTCATTAGTGTTGTTTTTCCAGCACCATTTTTTCCTAATAAACCAATAATTGTTCCCTTTTCTATAGAAAATGAAATATTGTTTAAAGCAATAAAATCACCATAATGTTGTGTAAGATTATGGATTTCCAATAACTTCTGCTTTTTCATTTAGAATAACTCCTTTGTGCAAGGCAATGGAGCAATAATCCATTGCCTTACAAAATTTAGATTTTAACACCCTTTTTGTTCTTATATCCAACCCCTACACATTTTTTTGTTCCAGCGACGATACAAGCACGTCTTGCTACTTTCGATTTAAACAACATATTCCTCACCTCCATAGCCTTATGTATTATCAAATATTTAGTCAACTATTATTCGACAATTGAATTATCTCAATAAAAACGCAGAATAACAATAGGACCTTTGAGCAAAAAATTTACTCAAAAGTCCTATTGACATGATTTATTCTCACCTTTATTTAGCACCAATGATGCCTAGTTCAACGCCTTTCATAATAGCACCAATTCGAGATCTAACATGTAATTTGCTTAAGATGGAAGAAATATGATTTGTAACCGTTTTTTCAGAGATATAAAGCTCTGCTGCAATTTCTTTTCGTGTTTTATCTAGACTGATAAGTTCTAATACTTTTACTTCTGCATTAGTTAACACCATATTCTCTTCACACATTGGAAATACATTAGCTTGATCAATACACACTTTTTTAATTGTTTGAACCAAAGATGAAATATTTTCTTCTTTCGAAGCAAATGCATCAGCTCCATTATCCTTAGCCATATGACTTATATGATAACCCGACATTAATATTATCTTGATTTCTGCATTCTCTTCTTTTATTTTTTTTGAAAGCTCTAGTCCGTTAAATTCACCCATCCGAACATCCATTAATAAAGCATCAGGTTGTTTTTCTTTCAGGCTTTTGATTAAATGAGTTGGGTCTGTAATCGTTTCAATTACAGCAATTCCTTCCTCTTTATTCAATTGAGCTGCTAGAGCTGAAGCTAACATCTTATGGTCATCTACAATTATTATTTTTATCTCTTTCATATAACTACCTCAACGGAATATAAAATTGGAATTCACTTCCCTCTTTATCTGAGGAAATCCTCATATTTCCACTTAAATTAGCAATTTGTTTTCTAATTGTATAAAGTCCAATATTGGAGTTTTTTAATAACTTTTCATTTTCTGGTACTTGAAAACCGATTCCATTATCAGATACAACACACACAATACCTTCTGCCCCTTTGGATATTCCTATTGTAATCTGAGTACACCTTGCATGCTTTATTGCATTTGTAATTAACTCTTTTACCGTTCTGTATATAATAAGTGAAACTTTCTTAGGAAGAACTCCCTTCGGATATTCATATCGAAATATCAGCTCAATGTTATGATCAATTTCTACTTCTTCTATAAATATCTTCAAAGCTTGCTCGACTCCTAAATCTTCCACAATAGTCGGGTAAATATCTTGACCCTTTGTACGAATTAATCCAATTATAGATGTGAGTCGCTGCTTTGCTTCTTCTGGTCTAATTGAGTGTGATAATGCAATTAAGTCTTGAAGTATTTCATCATGAAGAAAAATTGATAACTTTTCTCGTTCTTCTTCAATCAATTCTAATGTACAATTACCATAAATAGTATCCTTATTTTTACTTATCTGATAACTATAGCTTAAGAGTGGTAATATTAATAAAAGATTAAATAAAATAAATTCTAAAGTATTCTCCGAAAGAATAATAAAAAAATATGTATTAGCCAGAATCAAATATACAACACTTAACAAATATCGTTTTAATCCTTTATTATTAATCCCCAGATATTCCCGTTTAATTAATAAATATATCATTGTTATTACAGTGCCTGAAAAAATCATAATCTGATAAATGTTATGATGTCCTTCTAGATTTTCCATGTGAATAATAGAGTACAAGTCTTCCTTTCCATCTGTCTCTACAGTTTTATCTATTTCATATGAATCCCCCATACTATCTGGAACCTTTACAACAGCAATCATTGGGATAAACTGTAAAAGAATAAATACTATTATACCCATAATAAAACCACTTGACAGGAATTTTATTTGTTTTTTTGAATAAACATTTGATTCTTTATAACCATGTAACATACTTAGAAGAATTAGAATCATCGTAATAAAATAATCTGTTGTGATAATTAAATTTCTGGTTTTTATAGAAAATACAGTAGTGTTTGCACTAACCAAATATAATAGAATTAGAATTAGTGTGATAATTATTAATATTCTAGCCATAAATATGCAAAAATTTTTTTTAGCAATAAGTGTCAAATATCCTATTGAATAGTACAGAACAATATTGCTAAAAAAAACTAATATGACAATTAGTATGTTTACCACGCTATTTTGATTATTCGTAGTTACTAATAAACATACAGCAATACTGATACATGTTAGATAATAAAAAAATAACTTCCCTGCCATATAGGCTGTTAAATTCATATATAAATAAACAGTAAAAGCCACTAACAATAATCCAACTGTCAAATATATATATTGACCGAGTGATAATAAAAATATATTTGTTTTATCTTGTTCATGGCTTAAAATTACCTCCTCAAATGCAACATGAAATGTATGATAGATAAGAAAAATACTAAAAAATAATATGATAGAATAAGCAATTTCTCCCTTATATGTTTTCATAAAATCCCCCATTAAATATGAATTACGTTTTTACATTTACTCCCTCTTTCATATATTATACATCTAGTTATATCAACAATCAACGACACAAAATAATGCTTTTAACACTTATATCTGTAATATTTTATCATTAACAAACATTTAAACTTTATTTACAACATAAATTCCCATACATACACAAAATAATGCAAGAAGGTTTTGAATACTTACGATAGGATCACCTAAGAATATTACTGAAAGAATTGCTCCAAAGATTGGTATGGCAAAATTAAAGATAGCAATTTTACTTGGTTGATTATATTTTAATAGCGTTGTCCAAATAGAGAAAGCTATAGCAGATACCAATGCAAGATAAACGAGCAATCCATATCCTTTTACAGAGGCACTATTAAGTCTTGCCCCGTTTAAAAATCCAACTATGATAAGTAGCGTTCCTCCAAGCGTCATCTGATATCCTGTTAACATGACAGGATTCATCTTTTTAGCTACTACTTTACTTATCATAGCACCTAGTGCTGCACTAAAAGTAGATAGAAGCATCAATCCATCGCCTAGCAAAGTAAATTTACCTAGATTTCCTCCACTCTTTATATTAATAATAAGGATACCTATAAACCCAATGATACATCCTGTAACTTTTCTAAGATTTAACTGATCCTCCTCATGAAACATAAAATGAGAAATAAAAACACTAAAAAATGTTATTGTTGTAGCAAGTATTGCTCCTTTTGCTCCTGTAATATTTGATAGCCCAATGTAAAAAAATAAATATTGCATACAGGTTTGTACGACTCCCGTTATAACAATACCCTTCATTTGCTGCCTTTCTGGTAAAAACACTCTTTTCGACACTATAAAATATACTATTAATGTAACGATTCCAGCCATGGAAAATCGAAACCCCGCAAGCAACATGGTTTGATTGATTTTATCATTTGTAATCCCAAAATATTGATAACTGATTTTTACTCCTGGAAATGCACTTCCCCAAAGCAGCGTGCATAAAAGTGCAAGTAAAATCACATATCGTTTCTTTTCAAATACATTCTTCTTTACTTTTGTCATAGTCAAACCTCTTTGTTATTGTTTTGATGGTAAAATAATTTTACTTATGTTATAATGAAACAAGTATTTATAAGGAGGACTTATCATGGATATTAATTATGAATTATACAAGGTGTTTTATTTTGTCGCAATTTCTTTAAGCTTTTCTGAAGCTTCCAAGCAATTATATATTTCTCAATCCGCTGTAAGCCAGTCAATCAAGGTATTAGAAAAAAAGCTAAACCAAACTTTGTTTGTTCGAAGCACAAAGCGTGTTCAGCTCACGCCAGAAGGCGAAATCTTGCTTCGCCATATTGAGCCAGCTATGAATCTGATCAAAAGAGGAGAAGCGCAGATTCTAGAATCAAATACCTTGGGGGGTGGGCAATTAAGAATTGGAGCAAGTGATACGATTTGCCGCTACTTTTTGGTTCCCTTCTTAAACCGTTTTCATAAAGAATACCCAAATGTACATATAAAGGTTACGAATCAAACCTCGATTAAGTGTGTAGATTTATTAGAAAGCGGACAAGTTGATTTAATCGTAACCAACTACCCTAATTCTCAGCTTAATAACACAAATCAAATTAAAGTTATCAAAGACTTTTCTGATGTTTTTATCGCAAGTCGAACTTATTTTAACTTAGATAAGAAAAAAGTAACCTTACATGAACTTCAGACGCATCCTATTTTAATGCTTGATCGTAATAGTACAACTAGTGAATTCGTTCACCATATCTTTCAACAACATCAATTGGATTTAGTTCCAGAAATCGAACTTAGTAGCAATGATTTGTTGATTGATTTGGCTAGAATCGGTCTTGGCATTGCTTTTATACCTGATTATTGTGTACCAGTTGATTCTCCTGACTTATATGTAGTAGATTTGGCAGAAGAGCTACCAAAACGACAATTGGTTATCGTTCATAATCAACACCTACCCGTATCACAGGCTGCCGAAAAATTTATTGGCTACTTTTAAAGCGAGTCCAAAACATATCTAACTGACTTTTTACTGTTGTAATTGTACAAGCTGGGGGCTGATTCCATTCTCGCGGAAACAGCTCCTTATATTGTCTACTGTGAAAGCGTTCATCTAACAAAAGAATCACACCTCTATCGTTTGTGGTTCGAATCACACGCCCTGCCGCCTGAAGTACTTTATTCATTCCTGGGAAACGATAAGCATAATCAAATCCGTTTTCTCCTTTGGCATCAAAGTAATTCTTTAGAATTTCTTTTTCATTCGAGATCTGAGGTAACCCTGTCCCGATAATGAGCGCTCCTATCAAGTGGTCTCTTTTTAAGTCTATTCCCTCACTAAATATTCCTCCCATAACACAAAAACCTATAATTTCCTTTTGGTTATTCGTAAAAAGCTCAAGGAATTCTTCTCTTTCTTGCTCATTCATTCCTTGTTTTTGACAAACACATGGCATCGTTTCATCCATATATTCGTATACCGCTCTCATATATTGATAAGATGGGAAAAAAACCATGTAATTACCCTTTTGAACTGCATAAACTTGTTTTATATAATCAGCTGTTCTTTGATATTCCATAGCGTTACGTCTAGTGTATTTGCTACTTACATCATTTCCTATCAAAATCATTCGGTTTTCTTCTTGAAAAGGTGAGTTTGCATAAATAGCATAGTCTTTTGGTTCACCACTTAATAACTCTTTATAATACATAATTGGTAAAAGTGTTGCCGAAAAAAACACGGTGCTGTTTCCTTTATTTAAACACTCCAGTAAGTTCTTGGAAGGATTAATACAAAACAACTTAATCTTAAATCTTCCATCTTCTTCATGCTCTGAATAAATTGCATAGTTATCATCGATTCTTTCATACATATTTAAAAAATGTCTGACTTGAAAATATAACTCTAAAACTTTTTCCACCACATCATGCTCTTTATTTTCTTCTAGAAACTTTTCCATTTCAGCTGCTAATGTCATCAAATCAAGTATAAAAGCTCCAATACTTTCAATCATCAAGTACCGTTCACATTCTCTTTTCCATTCCAGTAAACTTTTATTGCATTTTTCTAAATACTTTTCAAGTTTCCTGCTATAATATTTTACTTCCCTTTTTAATTCCAGTATATCTTCTTTATAGAGGGATGCACTATACATTTCTCTTGCTCGATCTACCAAGTTATGGGCTTCATCAACCAAAAAAAGATATTCACCCTTAACTCCATCAGCAAAAAAACGTTTTAGAGAAACCTTTGGATCAAAAACATAATTATAGTCACATATAATCACATCACACCATAAAGACACATCCAAACTCATTTCAAAAGGACAAACAGTATATTTTATGGCATACTCTTCAATTACTTCTCGTGAAAACGTATCTTGCTCTGACAACATACAAAAAACAGCTTCGTTCACTCTATCATAATGTCCCTTTGCGTATGTACAGTTTACTGGATTGCAATCCATTTCCTCACATAAACACAACTTCTCTTTCGCCGTCAGCGTAACCACTTTCCCCTTTAACCCTTTATCTTTTAATATAGAAAAGGCTTCCTCTGCAACCGTTCGTGTGATTGTTTTAGCTGTTAGATAAAATATTTTTTCGCCTAATCCTTCTTTGACTGCCTTTATAGTAGGAAAAATGGTAGACATTGTCTTACCTACTCCAGTAGGGGCTTGTATAAACAAACGCTTTTTTCGATTGATTGTTTTATAAACCGAGGTCGCTAAATCTTTTTGTCCCTCTCGATAAGGGAATGGAAATTCCAACGGTGCAATGGAGTTATTTCGAATTTGATTCCATTCATATTGAAACCTTGCCCACTTTTGATATTCGTCCATAAGTGCTAGAAACCATTCTTCTAACTCACAAAACTCTATGGTTTCCGTAAAATATTTCTTAATTTCTGTATCTAAGTTGCAATAAGTTAGTTGAATGTCTATTTGGGAAAGGCCTGCTTCTTTTCCATAAATATAACCATAACATTTTGCCTGCGCTTTATGTACTTCAATTGGAGCTTGAAGATAATCCAAATCCAAATAGACTCCCTTTATTTCATCTATCGTAACTTTATTCTCTTCAATTATAATTCCGTCTGCACGACCTTCAACTGTAACCATAAATTCATTAAAATCCAATTCAATCTTTAATGGATATTCTGCATGATACTCTAATCCCATCTGCTTTTGAATCTTACGGTGCATTTTACTGCCAGCTTGCATGGCCTCTTTATCATTTTTACTTCCCTGTCGATTATCGATGTCTCCACTTCTTAGAATAAACTCAACTAAATTTCGAACCGATATCTTTATATTTATCTTATCCTCATTCATGCTATTCTCCCTAGTCATAACCATTTTGACATATTGAGTGTTGGGGTAAAACATTTCTAATGTATAAAAAAGCTGTTACAAAATAACTACTCTCGTCATTTTGAACAGCTTTCCATCTATGCTTGTTCTCTCAGCTTTACGCTACTACATATTTCTTTAGAACATTCTCAAATTCAGTATTTTGTCCACCAAACTGAACAGTCAATACATTATTTAAATCCAAACTCAATACTCCTAATATTGACTTTGCATCTATGATTACTCGATTATAAAATACATCAATATCAAAATCACATTTTTCCGCTGCTGACACAAAATCCTGAACCTCTGAAGTTGCCTTTAATCTAATTTGATACTTCTTTTCCATCCTAACAAAATCCTTTCTAAAACAACTTATAGTTTCACTATAAGCTTTAGCAACATAATTATAATCACTACAAGGCATTGCCAAGGACCTACTTATAATTATGTATACTATATTCAAGTTTAGTCATTATGACATTATTTTATACATTTGTCAATCGGGAAATTTGACTCAAATAAACGTATTTTTCAACAATAAAAGATATTATATTATTTTTAATATCTTTTACTTGTAATTTTATACAAAAATCATTTTTAGTAGCAATTTAATATCATCATTATTTTTTTATTATGAAAAGTTTACTTTCATTTTTTTACTTGTTTCACAAAAATAGTTGTTAATAATTTATCAGAATGTAAAACCTAAAGATTGACCTCTCTTTTCTTAATCATTATCGTTGAAATTCAACCATATCTTTTTGAAATCGAAGTGGCAAATTCTGTCGTTGTAGCTTTAGATTCTCACGTTCTTTTATTGAAATGCTATCGCAAAATCCTCTCCACAAATTTTCAAATTCCTTTTCTTTTTCTGATACTGTTTCAAAAAAATCAATATTGAATTCATTGCTCTTAATAATTCCCCACTGTCCTCCGCCTTGATGAATTACCGCAAGACGTCTTCCTTTGTCATAAATCATCCAATTTTCATTTGGTAGCCTATCTGAAAAATGTGGTGCTATTAATGCCACAACGTCATTCTTTGGTTCTATAACAGCACACAAAATTTTGTTCGTTAATTCTTTAAATCGAACAAATCCTAGCAGATGATGACTTTCATTCCCCACTGCTCTGCTTAATTCAAATACTCGACAGATATTATCATCCTTTAAATGCTCCATTAGTCTTCTAGGTGTTTTACTAGTTAAACCATACTGAATAGTTCTAAAAATGGCATTTGCCTTATCTTTTTCATAGGAACAAGCTGCTTGATATATATTTGTATAATTAAGTTCTCCAAAACGCTGCTCGATTGTTCTAGCTACTTTATCTGCTTTTATCATATCAGTGTTAACATTAATATATTCAGAAAATAATTCGTAGTTTCCTTCCTGCTCACAAGATAACTTAATACTATCCTTTGGATATCGACTCTCCCAAATATTATATACTCCAGTAAATATTCCCTCTATACTATTCTCACATAAAAATATCTTCTGATTCATGGTTACCTCATTTCCTACAATCTCTGATAAATATTTATTCCATGATAACATGAATGAATATTTATTATATTTGACCATATATACTTTGCATATGATCTACTATTTCAGGATGTGGATTAAAGCGAATGTCATCG
Organism: Candidatus Galacturonatibacter soehngenii; assembly: GCF_008830185.1. Lineage (GTDB taxonomy): Bacteria > Bacillota > Clostridia > Lachnospirales > Lachnospiraceae > Lachnotalea > Lachnotalea soehngenii. The sequence goes on along the minus strand of NZ_WAGX01000003.1, from coordinate 73,167 downwards.
AATAAGGATATTTGTTTATATCCCGCTTCTTTTACATCAATTGGAATTCTCTCCTTTAAATTCAATAGGTTCCTGGTAATGTAATCTTCTTCTATTTTTGTTTTATACATCATCTTTCCGTTACAAGTAATAAAGTATAGTGCTCGTTTTAATACAACACCCATCCTTTTAACATCATCAAAATCAAGAACGGCTTGTCTTCTTGCTTTCACAATTCTTAGTGCAGACTTAGTTCCTATTCCTGGTACACGAAGAAGTGTGTAGTAATCTGCACGATTTATTTCTACTGGAAAATTCTCTAAATGTCTTAACGCCCAATCACATTTTGGATCAAGCATAATATTAAAATTAGGCCTATCTGCAGATAACAATTCATTCGCTTTAAATCCATAAAATCGCAATAACCAATCTGCCTGATAAAGTCGGTGCTCCCTTAAAAGAGGTGGTCCACCTGGTAATGCAGGCAATGCTGAATCTTCATTTACATGTATAAATGCAGAATAAAACACTCTTTTTAAATTAAATTTATCATATAAATTCTCTGCTACTGATACAATCTGATAATCATTTTCTGGTGTTGCACCAATAATCATCTGTGTACTTTGGCCAGCTGGTACAAAGGAAGGAGCATTTTTATATATCATAAGCTCATTTTTACTTTGCGTTATCTGAGACTGAATTTGTCGCATCGGTTTTAAAATGTTTTTTCGATTCTTATGCGGTGCTAAAGTCTTTAATCCTTCTGCAGTTGGCAATTCCAAGTTAACACTCATACGATCTACAATAAAACCAAGTCTTTGAATCAACTCACTATCTGCACCAGGTATGGCTTTAACATGAATATAACCGTTGAAATGATACTCTGTTCGAAGTTTTAAAATCGTTTGATAAATTAAATCCATTGTAAAATTAGGACTTTGAAGAATACCAGAACTTAGAAAAAGCCCTTCAATATAATTACGCCTATAAAACTCCATTGTTAATTCACACACTTCATCCGGGGTAAAAGATGCTCGCTTTACATCATTCGAGGAACGGTTGATACAATACTTGCAATCAAAGATACATTCATTGGTGAAAAGTATCTTAAGTAAGGAAATGCATCTTCCATCTGCTGAAAAGCTGTGACAGATTCCACTTGCTACTGCATTTCCCATACTTTTGCCATTTCCTTTTCTATCTACTCCACTGGAAGTACATGCAACATCGTACTTCGCCGCATCTGATAATATTTCAAGTTTTTCCATTACTGACATTTTCTCTTGGATAAGCATAAAAACACCCCTTGCTCTTCGAACGTTTGTTTGTTTTAATATAACATATGTTCGATTCTTGTGCAAGGGGCATTTTAACTATTTTTTAATATTCATCTGGAATAATAATTGCGGCAATAAAATATGCTAAAATTCCAGCTCCTGTAAAGGCTATTAATACCAACAATAATCGGATTATCGTAGGATCAATATTCATATACTCACCTAATCCTCCACATACGCCGCATATCATTCGATTGGTTCTTGATCTGTATAATTTTTTTGGTTCCATAGTCAATTACCTCCTATTATAATGTTTCATTAAAATATAATTCAATGCTTCCAACACCACACTCTATGTCTACGTTTTTTTTGGCATGATTATCAATTGTTCGTTTTGTTGGTAAACCACCAATTGATTGATTACCAATTATGACATTACCAACACCACAATCGATATCATAATTAAAGTCGGTCTCTTGATTGGTTAATGATAGTGTAATATTACCTAAACCACATTCCAAATCAGCATCTCCATTTATACTTCCATTTAACTCTAATCTGCCAACTCCACAATCCATTTTAATTTTATCGGTTATAAACTGATCAATAACGAGGCTTCCTGCCCCAACACTAATTTCTGACTCCTTGCTTGTGATTTTATCACCCTCTAATTTGCCAGCACCTAGTTCAACTGAAAGCTTATCCGTATTGATGTTTGATGCAATAACTTCACCTGCGCCAATATCAATTTTTACTTTGTTAAAGCTTGCACTTTTTGGTATAGAAAGATAGATGGTTGGATGATAATTATTCCTTAATTTAATGCGCCATCTTTCCGTTATATTATCTTTTATGACTAGCTTACCATTTTCATTTACGCATGTATATCCTTCTAAAATATTCTCTGCATTCACAAGAATAGAATCCCCATCCGTTGTGTCAATTTGTAACTCAGCGTATTTTAAATCAATACTTAATTCATCAACCTCTTTAAATTCATCGTTAAAGGATGTAAAACTTTTATTACTTATCGAATAACCATTTCCAAAACCAAAAGAAAAACTGCCATTTCTGACCATATCTGCAAAAGTAGTACCAGCACCTAACACTCCCCCAATTATCGTTAATACAAGTCCTATCGATATTACAACTCCACTAAATATTAAGCATGCTCTTGTAAAAGATTTCATTATATTGTTCCCCTCCTTCTTAATGGCACTCTGCAAAGATTAACGAAACTTCTCACCAACCACGGAATAAAACGACAGCAAATCTGTGCAGATAATAATACAAATAAAATTCCAATTCCTACCAACATTAATCCAACTCCACAACTAAAAATGCCTGTAAGCGGAGTAGTGAATAATGCAACAATTCCAACTCCAAACACCACAACTCCACCAACACAAAGCGAAACAGCCAGTGCTATAATCGTTACAAACAATGCAATCGATACACCAATAATCCCCATCGCCAAACCGAATAAACTTCCAAGTATAGGCAAACCGACTGGTATGGCTAGCAAACAAAGGATTACAATTAATGCTATTTTACCTCCTGAAGCTTCTTTTCCTGCTTTTCTTTCTCTTGTATAAGTTCTATGACTGTTTTCTTCCTTATTTTCTGAATCAAAATTGTCAATCACCTCATAATTAATGGTAAATCTAGGATCCGAATATCCTCGCTCCGTAAACTCTCCTGATACATTTTCATTTTCTTGAAGACTGGTTCTTATGATTGCAGCAACCTTTGCAGGTGTTCCTAATTCTCTTATTACTTCACCTTCATTCTCCACACCAGCCTCATCAAAATAATCATTATAATACTGTAAAGCTTCTTCTCGTTCGCTATCTTGAATGTTTCCAAGCAAGTTTTCTAATTCTTCCATAAACTCTTTTCTATTCATTGCTTCTGCCCTCCTCAAACATCATTGTTATTCTCTTTGAATAACTTTTCCATTCCGAAATATATAAATTCAACTGAATCCTGCCCTTTTCTGTTACTTTATAATATCTTCTATTACGGCCCCCAAATTCCATATCGTATACTTCCAGGCAGTCATCTTTTTGCAATCGCCTAAGTACAGGGTATAAGGTAGATTCTGAAATTTCAATTACTTCTCTAACATCTTGTGTTATTTTGTAACCGTAAGTTCCATCTACTTCTTTGGATACAACCGCAAGGACTATCGCATCAAGTAACGCCGCACCCGTATTAAATACCATGGTATCCTCTCCTTTTCAATTTAATTTACTACTTTTCCTATTCAAATATGTTATGTTTTAATTAATATTATTTATTTTTCAATATTATTATTTTATTAATATTAATCTATATACAATACTATATGTCATATAATATTATATGTCAATATTTTTTTTGTTTTTTTCTTAAAAATATCTGATACACAAGAAACAATTCATTTTGTAAAGCAATTTATTCCTTATCCACACCTCTTTGATTTCCCGAAAGGTTGTATATAAAAGGGAAGTTCAAAGAACTTTTTTATACAAAAAAAACCACTTACCTACGGTAAATGGTTCATTGTTCTATCCATAATGTTTAAATTGGTTATAAAATCTAATTACGCTTCACTAATTGCCTCAACTGGGCAACTTTCCATTGCATCAATCGCACTTTCTTCATTGTCTGCTGTTGATTCCTGATAAGCTTCTGCTTTTCCCTCATCATTCATGCGAAACACATCTCCTTCTTTTTCAGGACATAATCCGCAGCTAATACAGACATCTGGATCTACATAAAATTTCATTTTGCTCACTCCTTTTTATTTTGAATTATAACCACATTTCTATAAATTCATTCATACTCTGAGCTCGAAACTTTTCTAATTCATCCAAATCAAATAGCAATTGTAACAGTCCATATCGATTTCTTAATTCTTTTGCATAAACAATGCTGTTTTTAAGAAGCTGCATACTAATATCCACCTGTTCTGGTAGATATGGCGCATCCAAAGATTTCAAAATAAGACCAATCTCATCCGCACTTGGCAGTTTTTGAATCAAACTTATTATTTCTTCTTTTCTTTCTATTATTCTCTCTCTTCTTTTGTATACTATTTCATTACTATTTTTATGTACTTGTTCTTCTAATGCAATTACCTCTTGTGCTGCGTAACCATATACTTGTCTAATAGCTTCTTCCCAAATAGCTTCATCGAAATTAGGGGCTTTTAATTGTTCTAAATTCTCTAAACTAAGTTCTGCTTGTTTGTATAACTTTAGCGCAACAACGGTTCCTATTCCTACCTTGGTTCCATGCAATGCACACAGAATATTTTCTTGTAAAAAAGTTAATTCCCAAAAATGTGATAAATGATGTTCGCTTCCTGAAGCTGGCCTTGAATTACCAATATAACTCATTGCAATTCCCGATAAAATCAAAGCTTCCATAAGTGATGCGATTGCATCTTTATTTCTTTCTTTTAACAAAGAAGACACCTGAACAACCAATTCCAATGAATCTCGAATCAAAGCTTCAACAAAATCACAATAGTATTCCCCTGTAACAATACTTGATAACTTCCAATCTGTTAGGCATACATATTTCCCTAATATATCGCCAACTCCAGCGGCTATCATTTCCATAGGAGCATCCATTAGTATATTTATATCGGCAAAAATAGCTTTTGCACGTCCAACTTCATACGTACATTTTAAATGATTGGTTATCAAAGCAGATACATTCGATGCATAACCATCCATCGACGGCGCAGTAGGCACGATAATAAAATCAATTCCCATTTTATAGCTAATGAATTTGCACACATCATTAATTGTACCTGAACCCACTCCTATAATCAGGTCGCATTTTGGTGCAATATGCACCATAACTTCTCCAATTGTTCTTTCATCCGCCAAGGGATTCTTCTCTTTTAATACAATAGGCTCAAACTGGATTAAATTATTTCTAAGTTCCTGATATACTATTTTACCAGCAATTTCTTCTGTATTACTATCACATACAACACATGTATTATGATAAAACCCCGCCATTATAAATTCAGAAAGTTTTCCAATTGCCCCTTCTTCCACAATAATCTTATCTATATCACATCTGTGCTTTTCTCCACAGTTACAATCAATTTCGGTATTTAAATAGTCATCCCAGTTTCTTTTTTCCATTCTAAGCTCCTATCAATAAGATTTTAGTCTATATCAAAATTTATATATTATATGCACTTATCTTCAATGTTTTTCTGCTTCGCTATCTCGCTAACCTATCGAGAAAAACAAATGTCTGCTTCGCAGCCGCTTGTTTTTCTTTCGATAGGTTATATTATAGCATAGCAAATTATGGCTGTCTAGGTAACTGTTTCCTTACAGTTTTTACTGGTGGAAGCTTGCATTTTGTGTGTCATACACGTTTTTATTGATAGAGCAATTTCATTGTTGATTCATCCCATATTGATTCCAGTATCTTTACTGCCTCTTGGTAATCTTTGTCATGGTACCCTAGCGAATCGTCTTTAATTAACTGAAATCCCATCTTTAGATACATTTTAATTGCTTTATAGCTCCAGGTTTGGGTATGTAGATAAATATCTTCACCTGGTTCATATATGGGAAAAAGGGAAAGTGCCTCTTTGAATACTGCTTTGCCTATACCAAGTCCTTGGTATTCTGGACGTACGGCAACATAATGTACTTGGGCTTGATGCATTCCTTTGTAATTAATATACCAAGCACAGGCATTGGCTACTGCAATGTTGTCTTCCTTCATTACGAATACCATTCTTTTTTTAAGTTGTTCTTTATATGGAATCAAATCTTTTTTAAAATAGGACAATGCCTTTTCCTCATTTTCAAACTCTAAGACTTTTGTTTCCGTCTTGGCCCATTCTTTTTCTAGTCCTTCCTCATACATTTTAAAAAAATACCCTTGTGGAAGGGTATTTTTATCATAGGAGAGGTTCTTTTCATAATCAAGTTTCATAATAATACGTTTATATGGTATTGACTTATCTAACATTACAACCTCCAATTGTTAATTTTTAGTGGATAGAACATTCCGTGGCTGCTGCGCTGTTTTCTCATCCCATGGTAAGAGTTCCCCATCTTCTCTTAAATAATCAAGGATCTGCCAGATTCCTTCCCCTGTATAGGAACTGACATGAAAAACAATATCGCATCCAGCTAAGCGAAGCCATTCTTCTGCCTGAGCAGGCTTTCCATTTTTATGATCAATTTGTGTTACAATCCCAATGACAGGTCTCGTAGACATTGCAGTAACACAAGGTGGATACAAGGAATAACTTTCTGTTGCACTGATTAATAGTCCTACTACATCTGCTTCATATGAATAGAGTGCCAAAGCGCGAGAAAGTGTATGATTTTCGGCATATTCACCTGGTGTATCAATTACAACATCGTAATGATTCACATACTGTGTCTTATGATAATGAATGGTATCTCCTTTTAATGCCTGTCTTAATGTTGTCTTGCCACATTCGCTTCTACCCATTAATATAATCTTTTTCATTTCACTATCCTATCATCAAGTTCTTGTTATATCACAAATGGTAAAGCCAAGATTTTCCTTGAGATATTTACAAATTGCCTCAATCGCTGCTTCAACTTCTGCTACTCTACCAGTAAATATTAAAGTCCCGCTAAAACGGTCAATAAATCCTAAATCAACATTAGCAGACTTAATTGCTAAGTCACCAGCAATTACGGAAATCTCTGCTGGACTCATACTTAATATTCCAATTGCTGCCTTCGCATAATCCTCACTTGGATTAAGTCCTAGTTTTTTATATATGATTGCATCTGGACTGGCAATTACATGAGCCAGCGTAACTTGCTTTCCTGGTACCAACTCCTGAACAATTCTAAGTTTACCTGAATCACTATTGATTAATTTATCAAATTCCACGTTATTTGCTCCTTTCAAAGGACAATCTCAATCTTTTACATATTCCTTTGCTCACTTTCCTATATAATACAACAAAAACCCACACAATACAATATTTAATATTCTAAAAGACAATTTCTTTCCCTAACGTAATCGCGTACAAAATGCGTTCTTTCACCTTCTTACCTGTAATCATTTCTAACGCCTGCGTATAATAATCCATTTGCATCCGATAACGATTCCTCAACTCTTTTTCAGATTTTACATAATCTGTTTTATAATCTACTAAGATGATTTCTCCCTCTTCCTCAAAGAAAGCATCCATGATTCCTTGAACCAATACCATTTCTTCACTATCAAAAGATTCCTTAATTTGCTTTGCTTTCACTCCTATGACAAAAGGTCTTTCACGGTATAGTCTTCCTTCTTTGTGAGCATGTATCATCCTTTTGCCTATACCTGATTGTAAGAATTTCTCAATTAAAACAAGTCGTATACTTTCTTTTGCTTCTTTTGAAAGCTTTTGTTCTTCTACCATTTTCTCTAACTGTAATTCAATGTCTTCTTTCTTACTGATGTGTTTTAAATCAAGTAATTGAAGCACTTTATGATAGGCAACACCAAGTTCACTTCCCCTAAGTTCCTCTTCACCTGCTAAGAAACGTGGTAATAGTGGGACAGGAACTTCTTCCTGTATTAGTGCAACTCCTTGATTTTCTTCCTCTTGATTTTGACCCATTTTCTTTATTTCAGACACCGTCATCTTAGTATGAATATTTTGAAGTTCTTGATAAGGATAAGAAAAGTTTAACCTTTCCTCAAAGCTTTTCAACAATTCTTCATCATCTTGTTTACTGCAAAATCCTTGCTTTAACTCTTCTTTTGCATCCTCTTCAAGTACTTGTTTTACAACTTCTTCTTTGACCAAATCGTCAAAACCAATGAATCGCAAGAAATATTTTGCTTCCCTAGAAAATGGAAGGTCAGCATAGTCAACACCTATCTCAAACACCTCTAGAAACTCTTTGCTATCTGGATGCCTTATCAATGCAGGTAACACCCATTCTAAGTAACTTCCCGCTTCACTGATTGCACGATAACCTAGTTTTTCTTTTGTATTTAGATTTTGACTCCAATTTATTATCTTACTCTCAAGCTTACTAATCGCACCCGTTAGAATTAATTTTTCTTTGGCTCTTGTAAGTGCAACATATAGTACCCTTAATTCCTCTGCTAGATTTTCCATTTGTATTTGCTTTTGAATCGCCTTCTTAATTAAGGTAGGAGCTTTGATGCGTAACTCATAATCTACATAATCTGCACCAATTCCAAGATCAGGGTGCATAATTAATTTTGCTCTGGCATCTTGATTATTAAATGTTTTACCCATTCCACTGACAAATACCACGGGAAACTCTAGTCCCTTACTTTTGTGTATACTTAATATTCGAACCGTATCATCCGTTTCATTCGCAATTTCTGCCTCACCAAAGTCTACATCATATTTTTGTAAATTCTCAATATAACGAACAAAATTAAACAACCCTTTATAGCTCGTACTCTCAAACACAATGGCTTTTTCTATTAACATATCCAAATTTGCTTTCCTTTGTTCTCCTGCTGGCATAGCCGCTACAAATCTTGCATAATTTGTCTCATCTAATATAATCCAAATCAATTCGTGAATCGGAGTGTATACTGCTAATTTACGAAATCGCTTTATTTGTTCAAAAAAAGACTTTAACTTATCCCTAAGCTTTGGCATACTTCCTTCTATCGCATATTGTCTACATCCCTCAAAAAGACTTTGCTTTTGATACGAGCCTTTTATGAGTGCAAGCTCTTCACCTGTTACGGATACAATTGGCGAAGATAAGACTGCAGCAAACGCAATATCTTGAAGTGGATTGTCTATGATACGAAGAAGATTTAATAAAGTCATAACTTCAATGGTGGAAAAATATCCCGTCTGAGAACCTGTATGAGTCGCAATCCCTTCCGCCATTAAAATCGAGGTAAAAGTCTCCGCCCAGCCAGCCATTGTACGTAGTAATATCACAATATCTCGATACTGAACGCTACGATACTCCTTCGTCTTTTTGTCAATAACCTTTAAGCCATTTTCTTCATTAATTAGCTCTTTGATTCTCATCGCAATTGCCTTTGCTTCTAATTCTCTTGCGGAATAATCTTTGTTCTCTAACAATGAACTTTTTTTATTTTCCTCATCTAAGGTATTCGAAGAATCCAAATCAATGACCATTACTTCTGCTTCATAATCTCGTTCTTTGATTGGCTCTTCGTAGCTTCCTCCAAGATAAAGAGCACATTCTTTGTTGTATTCAATTCCGCCAATGGAAGACATCATAATCTGATTGAATATAAAATTCGTACCACTTAACACCTCGCCTCTACTTCGAAAATTTCTATCCAGGTCAATTCGTTGTAACAAGCTATCCTCTAGAGAATAGGAGTTATATTTTTCCATAAATAGCTCTGGCCTTGCAAGTCGGAATTTATAAATGCTTTGTTTTACGTCTCCTACCATAAAAATATTATATTTTTGCTGGCTTACTCTAGACACTGATTGTAGAAGCATCTCCTGCACCAGATTGCTGTCTTGGTACTCATCAATCATAATTTCTACAAAAATGTCCTGAAACTCTTTCGCCGCTTCACTTGGTTTCCAATCATTTCCCTCTTTTTCTACCAGAATTTGCAAGGCATAATGTTCTAAGTCATTATAATCCACTAAGTTTTTTTCCTGCTTTACTTTTTGATATTCCTCAATAAATTCCGCTGTTAAAGTCGTCAACACTTCTACGCTTTCTCTACATTTTTGCATATCCTCTAATATCTGCAAGTAAGGTGCATAAAAATATCTCTCAGATATCGCACTTACTGTCTTTTTGATACCATCTCTTTGCTTTTTGACTATCTCACGTAGCTCAACCGATACATTCTCATCCTTTTTAGAAGATAATCTGCCAAAGGATAAATGTTCAAAGCATTCAGAAAGGGCAACGTAATCTTGAACAGCAATCATCCTTTCTAGCATTGCCTTTTCTTCCCTCAGCGTTGCTTCGTACATGTAAGGGCCGTCAACTCTCATACAAATATCAAGTAACTGCTCCATTTGTTCTACCATTTCTTGCAACGTAAATATAATGGTATTTACCATATTGATGTACCAAGGCGCTTTTTGTAACTCATCTATGTCTTTTACATCATAACCAGTCACACATTGCTTTAACCAGTCTTTTGGCCAAGGATAGCTCATGGCAAACTGATAAAGCTGTAATATCATTTGTTCTAAGTCTTTATCTGTCTTTCCAGTGGAGTAACTCTCTACAAAACGAAAGAACTCTTCTTCTTTTCCTTCGTAATGTTTCTCTAGAATTCGTTCTAATACATCTGCTCTTAGAAGCTTTAATTCCCCTTCATCTCCAATTCGAAACGAAGGATCTAAATCAATTCGATTAAAATGATTGCGGATTACACGAAGGCAGAAGCTATGAATAGTTGTAATATACGCATTATGAACAAGAATCGCTTGCTTTTGCAAATGAACGTTTTCTGGCTCTTTGCTAAGCTTTTCTTCGATTGCCTCACTGATTCTTTCTCTCATTTGAGATGCCGCTGCATTCGTAAACGTTACAATGAGTAATTGATCAATATCAATAGGTGTTTCCTCATCCGTAATCATTGTTATAATTCTTTCTACTAATACAGCTGTTTTTCCAGAACCTGCTGCTGCCGACACTAATATATTTCGCTCTCGCAAATCAATGACTTTTCTTTGTTCACTGGTCCATGCTACTTCCATCTTCCTCCTCCTCTCTTACAATCCTTTCCCATATTTCATCATCTGAGAATTGCTTTAATCTACGATATTCAAAACCTGGACTTTTTAAATCAAAGCCACAAATCCCTCTATACGTACAATAATCACAAGCCGTTTTATTTCCAGCCTCATAAGGCGCAATCTCAATGTTTCCATCCAAAATCTTTGAGCCAAGTTCCTTAATTTTTTTATCTACAAACCTACCAAGTGCCTGAAAATGCTTCGTAGATGCCGCAGAAGAATACCTTGACAAACTACCATCTTTATTAAAAGCAACGGGTAGTACACTGGACTTATTCTCCATTTGTGTATCCATCAGCCTTATTACACTGTTATCACTATTAACAAGTCCATTCATCTTTAACTTTTCTAGAATTCTTTGTCTTATTTGATCTTCGCTTTCATTTTCCTCTCGGTCAATAACTGGGTCGTTGATGTTGTAATAAAGAATTCCCGCTGGCACAATCTCTTTGTTTGGATTTTTGCTTTTCTCCATCTCAACAGCTGCGTTTAAATAGACCACCAATTGCAGTTGAAGTCCATAATACAGGGCAACCATATCAAAGGAAGTACTGCCTGATTTGTAATCAATAATCTTTACATAAATGTGTTCCTCATCCTCGTACACATCCATTCGGTCAATTCGACCTTTCAGCTTTATCTTTTCCTCTTCTGATAAAGCAATATTAATACTTTCCAGTTGATCTGCCAGTGAAAAAGATACCTCATATTTACTTGGATTAAACTTTCCTTTTTTCATCTGTTCTTGTAGTGCCCACAAGGTTCTTTTCATAATTCGTTTGATCCTTGCAATCATGTACTCATTTCTTGCCGTACTATAAAGAACCGTATTGCCATAATCAATGATACATTCTTCTACACACACATCTGCCAGTTGATCTCTTTCTTCATTTGAAATACTTGTCCAATCATGTCCATGTTGTAGCATTTTTTTTGCAAAAAGCTCCAGAACCTGATGAAAAATATTTCCCATATCCATAGCCTGAAAATGATATTCTCTTCGTTCTTTTAACTCTAATCCATAGGTCAAAAAATGAGAAAAGGCACATGCCGCATAACGCTCCAATCTAGTTACACTATTTTCTAATATGCTTCCATATAAAGCTTTGGCAACTGCCTTGCTTATCTTACTCTCATGATTTTGATAATAGGCAGCATCAATTAAAGTTGTTACAATCGATTGGTATTCCTCTTTTTGGTAGTACCAATGGTAAAGCTCTCCAAATCCCACAGGCTCATTGCCAAGTCGAAAACTTCGCAGGCAATAAGTAAGGTAATCAAGTCCATTGCTTTCACACACCACCCCATTTTGCGTTTGCAAAATCTCATCCATATCTGTAATTGTAATGTTTGGAAACATTTTTTGTATCGTACCAATTAAATAGGATGGACGAAGTGTTCCTCCCTGTGCATCTGTTTTACTAAACGACAAATAAAGCCTTTGACTTGGCTTTGTCATATTTAAGTACAGATAAAATTTTTGGGTATAAGCATCCTGTCTGGTGGTTGGAGCAAGTTCAATTGGATAGTCTTTTAATATTTCTCGCTCAAGTTGAGATATGATTCCTCCCTTATTTAAGCTCTTTGGGATAATCCCTTCGTTAACTCCTGCAAAAAATAAGATTTTAATATTATCTAATCTAGTTCGTTCTATATCTCCAAATACGACGCGGTCAATGCTTGGAGGTATGATTCCTACCTTCGCCTCTTCAAAACCTGCATCTAATATTTCGCAAAACTCTTTTAATGTTAAGGGTTCATCTCCAAGTAATTCTACTACAAGGTCTAACAACTCTATGACAATCTTATATATTTGAGAATATTCTTTTGCTAAAGAAAGTTCGCCCATACGTTCAAATTCTTTTTCCATCTGAACAAGCCTTTCTTGCAGATTTAATGCTACAATAAAGTCATAGAGTCCCTTCACCATATCTTTTGCAAAAAGTTGGCGATTCTTTAATATCTTAGCTAATGGCCAAACCACATCAACTAGATTTTGTCTTAGCAGATTTATTTTATCTAATTGTTCGGTATCAACAAAGTCATAGGTACGCACCCATTTTTTACTCCACTTGGACTTTCCACGTATTCCAAAAGCAAGGCAATAGTTTTCAAGCAAATCAATCTCTTCTTTTGCCATTGGATGCATATCACATCTTAAGTAACGAAAAACGCTCTCGTAACTAAAGTTGTCTTCTACCATCTTTAAAGTTGCACGAATAAACTCTACAAACGAGTTCATTAAAATACTTCTCTTATCGTCTAAAAAAGCAGGAATATGATATTGCTTTAATATCTTTGAAGCATAATTTGCATATGTATTAATATCTCCTGAAACCACTGCAATTTCTTTATATTGAAATCCTTCTTCTCTTACCAAACGAAGGATTTCAGCCGCAATGGCACGCACTTCCATCAAGGGGTTTTTAGCATTAAAAATACGAATTTCCTCCTGTTTTTCCATATAACTTTTTACAGGATAACGAAAAATATTTTGTTCCAACGCAGATAACGCTTTTGCAAATTTGTGACGATATGGAATTTGCTCTTTTATTACCATAGGCTCTTTTATGGGAACATTCACTTCTTTTGCTATGTTTTCAAGCGAAGCAATCATTTTTTTACTCATATAGAAAAGCTCATGCTCACTCATTATTTTAAGAGGTATTTTCGAATCTATTGTTACCGTTACAATTAGCTTATGGCAAACTTGTATTAACTCCTTGATTAACACAAATTGAACAGGTGTAAATCCAGTAAATCCATCAATTGCAATTACACTGTCTTTTAGAAGCTCTGATTTTGGCACTACCTTAGACAACACCAATAATAACTCTTCTGCTGTAATAAATTTATCTTCTAAATATTCTTTAAACCCTTGATATAGCAAATGAATATCTTGCAATTTATAATTAAGAGATGGCTTATTTTGTGTTTGCTCTATGATTTGCTCTAATTGATTTGGTTTCACATTATATTGGGTAAGCTCTGATATAACCGATTTGATTTCACTAATGTAACCAAGCTTTTTAAGGTTTGCGCCAAGAACTTTTAAATCACCTTGTTTATTTGATGCAACCTTTCGAATAATTAGGTTTTTTCCCGTATCATTTAAGGAGGTTAGATGATTGCCCCCTACCTCATCAAAGATTCGGTAGGCCAGTCTTTGAAAGCTTACAATATCAATATTCATAACACCATGCCTTGGATGCATGGAAACAATATCCTTTTGCGTCTGCAAGGTAAACTGCTCTGGTACAATAATAATATAATTTTTATCTGGATTTGCCATAGCTTGTTCGATAAGATAGCGATTTAATTGATAAGATTTTCCTGCACCTGAATTCCCAAGCAATAATTGTAATGACATAGTAGCCTCCTTGTTATTTCTTAAGTCTAATGATATCAAAATTTAAGCCTAACTTCAATGTTATCCTTTATATGGAACCTTTCTTCCATGTTATTTCGAATCCAAAAAGTGAGTAATTACTTTTTAAAATCAACAAAGCTCTACAGTTATTCTACTGTAGAGCCTTGCAAATATAATATAATATAATATAATATAATTATTGTTTGCTGTTATATTAGTTCACTTTTATTATAATAATTCTTTCAATATCTTATTGATCATTCCTGGATCTGCTTTTCCTTGCATTGCTTTCATTGTCTGACCTACTAAGAATCCAATTGCTTTTTGCTTTCCATTTTTATAATCCTCCACAGATTGTGGATTGGCAGCAATAATTTCTTCTATTGTAGCTTTTAGAGCCCCTTCATCATTTACTGATTTTAGCCCCTTCTCTTCTACATACTGATTTGGATCAATATCTTCCTTAAAAATCACTTCAAATACTTCTTTTGCAACACTACTATTGATGGTACCGTCTTCTGCTAACTGAATCAACTTTGCCAAGTTTTTAGGTGAAAAAGAGATATCTTGTGGTTCCATGTTGTGTTCTTTTAATAAGCGCATCGTCTCCACCATCAGCCAATTGGAAACTTTTTTCGGATTATTGCATATCGCTATGGTTTCTTCAAATAAATCAGCCATTTTTTTCGAACTTGTAATCAAATCGATATCGTAATCTGGAATATCAAATTCTTTTTTATATCTAGCTTTCTTCTCATCACGTAGTTCAGGTTGTTTCTCTTTGATTTCTCTTAACCATTCATCACTAATTACGATTGGAACCAAATCTGGTTCAGGAAAATACCTGTAATCTTGTGCATCTTCTTTGGAACGCATTGCATAAGAACAGCTGTTGGCATCATCCCAACGTCTGGTCTCTTGAATAACTTGTTTTCCTTCTTCTATTAGGTCGATTTGGCGCTCTCTTTCGCCTTCAATGGCTCTTGCAATGGCTTTAAAAGAGTTAAGATTCTTCATCTCTGTTCGAGTGCCAAACTCGGTTGCTCCAATTTCACGAACAGAAAGGTTGACATCGGCTCTCATAGAACCCTCCTGTAACTTACAATCCGATGCGCCAAGATATTGTATGATTAATCTTAATTTATCCAAATATGCAATTACTTCTTCTGCACTTCTCATATCTGGTTCGGATACGATTTCAATCAATGGTACACCACTTCGGTTAAAATCAACCAATGAACAATCATCCCATTCATCATGAATTAATTTTCCCGCATCCTCTTCCATATGAATTTCATGAATGCGAACCGTCTTTTTCCCTGCTTCTGTTTCAATCTCAACAGCACCATCACGACAGATTGGATAGTATAGCTGAGAGATTTGGTAGTTTTGTGGATTATCTGGATAAAAGTAATTCTTTCTATCAAATTTACAGTTTTGTGTAATCTTACAATTGGTAGCAAGTCCTACTGCTGCTGCATACTCCACTACTTGTTTGTTCAAAACAGGAAGTGAGCCTGGCATACCTGTACAAACTGGGCATGTATGTGTATTAGGCTCTCCACCAAAAGCTGTACTGCAGGAGCAAAAGATTTTCGTTTTTGTTGCCAGTTCAACATGAACTTCAAGACCAATGACTGTTTCGTATTGTTTACTCATCTTATTTGTCTCCTTTCTTTGCTAAGTCACATCTATCATACTCTCTCGTGCATTCATATGCATATGCTGCCTGAATGATTTTCTTTTCCTGAAAACAGTCTCCTATTAACTGTAGACCAATTGGTAGTCCCTTAGAATCACGTCCACAAGGAACACTGATTCCTGGAAGTCCTGCAAGATTCACCGAGATAGTATAAATGTCACCTAGATACATTTTTATTGGATCACTTAAACTATCATCAAGCTTTGGAGCTGTCGTTGGAGCCGCTGGTCCTAAAATAACATCATATTTTTCAAAGGCCTTATCAAATGCTTTCTTAATGAGTGCTTTTGTTTTTAATGCTTTTATATAGTATGCATCATAGTAACCACTACTTAATACAAAAGAACCTAACATAATTCTTCTTTTTACTTCTGCCCCAAATCCTTCACTTCTTGATTTTTTATACATGCTATGAAGTCCCTCAAAGTCATTGGTACGGTATCCGTATTTAACACCGTCGAATCTAGCTAAATTAGAGCTTGCCTCAGCTGATGCAATGATATAATAAGCAGGTATTGCATATTCTACTAGACTTAAATCAAATTCTTCTACAATCGCACCCTTTTTCTTTAATTCCTCTGCTGCATTTAAAACCGCTTCCTTAACTTCTGGATCTAAGCCTTCTCCCAAATAATCTATTGGAATACCAATCTTTAAGCCCTTTACATCGTCTACCAAAGCAGAAGTAAAATCATAATCATCACGCTTAATGGATGTACTATCCTTTGTATCATGTGATGCAATTACTTCTAAAATAGTTGCACAGTCTGTTACATCTTTTGCAACTGGTCCAATTTGATCTAAAGAAGACCCATATGCAATTAAACCATATCTTGAAATAGTTCCATAGGTTGGTTTAATTCCAGTTACACCACAAAAAGAACTAGGTTGTCTAATTGATCCACCCGTATCAGACCCTAATGCAAACGAACATTCTTCTGCCGCTACTGCAGAACAAGAGCCTCCTGAAGAACCGCCTGGTACATGCCCTAAATTCCAAGGATTCTTTGTTGCTCCAAACGCAGAGGTTTCTGTAGTACTTCCCATTGCAAATTCATCCATGTTCGTCTTTCCAATGATAATAGCACCAGCCTTTTCTAAATGAAGCACTGCTTCCGCTGTATACGTTGGTTTAAAATTCTCTAAAATCTTTGAGCTACATGTAGTTAGCATTCCCTTTGTACACATATTATCTTTAATGGCTACTGGTACCCCAGCTAATGGGCCACTTAATTCACCACTATCAATTTGTTTTTGAACCTCTTTTGCTCTTTTTAAAGCCCCCTCTTCATCAATTGTAACAAAGCTATTTACATCGTTTTCAACTGATTTAATTTGTGCTAAAGCTGCTTTTACAGCATCTTCTACACTTACTTCTTTATCCTTTATTTTCTTGCCAAGCTCTACGGCAGTTAAACTCATCAAATTCATCTGTCTCCTCCTATTCTACTGTTTTTGGAACTTGAAAACTTCCATTTTTTTGTTCTGGGGCATTCAACAATATATTCTCTCTATCATCTTCATTTGTAATAATATCTTCACGAAAAACGTTATTTACTGGAAATACATGTGACAAAGGTTCTACCCCTTCTGTATCCAATTCATTCAGTCTATCAATGTAATCGAGCATGTTTGCCATATCTTTTTTAGCCTGTTCTTTTTCTTCCTCAGAAAGCTCTAATTTTGCCAAGATACCTACATATTCAATTGTTTCATCTGTTATGATATTTGCCATTTTCATTCTCCTTCTCTTCTATTATTTATTATACTAATTTCCTATTACATAAAAAGTCCCAGAATTTAAAAATTCTGGGACGGGATAATTAAGTTTCCCGCGGTACCACCCGCATTGAGATTGAACGAAACATTCTATCTCCACTCATACACTTAACGCGTGCTACGTATTTACCTACTAGAATATAAATAAATCCATATTGGTTCGATAAATCTGCTCCAGAGTGTTCCCTTATATCTGTTTCCCCTTCGAAGCGCTCTCAGTCGGTGACGCTTCCTTCCTGTCGGTTATCACTAGTCTCTAAAAGACTACTGCAACTAATGTTGCACAAATTAGAGTCTCTATCATTGCATTTGCATTTATTAAGAATCTTATCATATCTTATTTTGGTTTGCAACCATTAATTCTTTTTATTTCTCCATTGTTATTTTTTTTGATTTTTCCCATTTTTTACACCCTAATTATTTATTTAATACTTCTTTTTTCAATATTATTTCGATATACTTACTAAATCCTGCAGCAGCCAGAGACGGAGCAAAAATTTGCACCAATTCCCACCCCGCTTTCGCTTCTTCCATTATTATGGTCTGATAATCTTTTTTAGGTTCGTTGTTCCATTTTGAAATATCAATACGAATAAATTTGTACTCAAACATTTGTTACCTCCTTATCTTGATTCATTCATTTATAACAGTTTAAAATTTATAGAAAACAGGGTTACAAAATTGCTTCTTTGGGCAGAGTCTTATTATTGATAAAATTTATTATTATTATATTTTAAAGGCTTTATTAATTTTCACATTTTTATATAAATGTGCTAAAAAATCAAGATTTTGAGATTCTTTTTCTTTTTGTTCTCTATTAATTTCTTTTACTTTATTAGAAAACTTTTGTGAAATAAATAATTGCAAACTTCCAAATAAAAGAGCAAATAGGGCTAGTTTTTTTATTAATATAAAACATAATAAATCCCCTTTTTTTGTATTGTTATTAAAATCTCATAATTGTGTTTTAATTCCACTAATATGTATCATTTATACTTACTTTTCTATAAATAATATTTTATCATAATTTATTTTACTGTCAATTTTTCTTATTGTCATATTATTGCATTCTTCGACGCTTTAAGAATATGGAGTTAATATTTCCTACGTTCATATTATTTCAAAGATAGTAACATTGTAATTTGTGCTCTGAATAGCCACATTTTATTGACCTTCTGGTCAACCTCATAACTTTAAGTAAAAAAAGCTAAAAGAGAGATGCTAAACTTAGATATAAAATAAAACTAGAGATAACTGATTTTCGATACTTTATTATCCACACAATATGATATTTATATCATACGTGCAATGTTCTAGCTTTCTAATATATGATACAATTCTAGAAAGAACAGACGGAATAAACCAAAAATCAGGACATGGTAGAAAAAATGAAATCCAATAACTTTAATATTAGACAGCTTTAGACCACTTTTTCACTAAAATAAACCTACCGGCTAAAGCCGGTAGGGGTTCAGTTATAATTTTTTATAATCACCTGAATACTTTTATTTCCATTATACTCATTAATAGAAGGATAGTATGTAATCGATAGTCGTATTTGATTTTCTTTGCCTGCATACATTTTATTTAACTCTGCCTCACCATATTTTAGTGTCAGAAACGAATTAAACTGTTCGATGTTTCCAAAAAACATGGCATCCATCTTGCATCCCACTTCATTTTGTATCAATAGTTTTAATACATTTTGATTTTTACCTAATATCCTTGCTGTGATTATTTTTAGATTCTTTTCAGCAAAGGTGGGTTTTTCATTTGCTTTTCCAAATGGCTCTAATATCTCTAACTGTTTTACTAGTTGTTCGGTAATATAGTGTATTGGCATTGGAACATCAATTAAAATCTTAGCAACAAAATCCTCTTTTGTTAGTGTAGTTTCTTGATTTAACTTTTCTCTTAATAAATCAATGTTTTCTTTTGGTAGGGAAAGTCCCGCAGCCATAGGATGGCCTCCAAATTTTAGAAACAAATCCTTAAATTTAGAAAGTTCTTCAAACATATTGTAAGCCTCTATGGAGCGACCTGATCCCTTGGCACATTCATGAGCATCTGTGAAGACGATTACAGGCTTATTGTAGTTTTCTCTGATTCTTCCTGCTATAATACCCGCAAGACTTTCGTGACAATCTGGTAAATAAACAATTAACACTTTATCATTTTTTAAATTTGTCGTTTCAATGATATGTAGCGCCTCTTCGAGGCCTTTTAAGGTTAGCTCTTTTCGACTATCATTTAAACTCTTCAAATCCCCTGCAAGCCTTCCAGCTTCTTCTATTGATTCACTGCTTAAAAGCTCCAATGCTCTTTTTGCTGTATCAAGCCTTCCTCCCGCATTGATACATGGTCCAATGACAAAGCCAATATGATAAGAACTAATATCTCCTTCTAATCCATTTAAAGAAAGCAAAGAGGAAAGCCCTTTATTGCTTGTTTTGCTGATTCTCTTTAAGCCTTCTTTTACTATAATTCTATTTTCATTCACCAAATCCATGACATCACCAACTGTTGCCATAGCTGCATTTTCAATGAGAGGATGCCATTCCTTTTCAGGTATCTGATAGACTTCAAACAAGGCTTGTACTAGCTTCAAGGCAACCACTGCTCCGCAGATTCGATCAAAAGGATAGTGACATTCACTTTGTTTTGGATTAATGATAGCATCAGCCATAGGATAAATTTCCTTCCTTATCCCTTCAATTTCTTCGTAAGGAATATCATGATGATCTGTAATAATTACAGTAATCCCTTTTTGTTTTGCATATGCAATCTGGTTAATCGCTGCTATTCCATTATCACAGGTAATAATTAAATCAATTTGCGCTTCGATAGCAGAATCTATCAAACTTTCATTAATCCCATATCCATCCTTCATTCTATCTGGAATATCGGTATCAACGATTGCACCACATCGGCTCAATCCTTTCAGCAATATATAAGTTGCATTAACCCCATCTATATCGTAATCTCCGATGACTCGAATTTTTTTATTTTGTTCAATCTTTTCACTAATTATTTTAACGGCTTTTTCCATATCCTTCATAAGCCAAGGACTATGTAGATTATTTAATGTTCCATTTAGAAACATATCAATTTCATCCTCATGAACGATATCTCTATTGCGAATAATCCTAGCAATGACAGGATCAATGCCATATTTTTTTCCTAATTGATGGAAATCAGCCTTCTTCGTTTGTATAAACCACTTTTCCACTTTAATTCTCCTAACTAATCTTTCTTTGTAACAAATCGTTACAATTATATGAAATGACACCTTATAAGTGTCCTATGTTGATTTATTAAAAATATTTTAAAAAACGTAATAAAATATTAGGAATACTTCGTTTTTTTTAAGAATTTAAACACAAAATGAACATATTTAACCCTTATAATAAGGTCAGATAGTTGAAAACAAACTCACTATCTCCCCCCTCATAAGTAATAGCCCGTATGCAAATACGGGCTATTCCCTTGTCAAACGTTTCTAACCGACTATGATTTCGTATTCTACATTAAATTCTTCGTTAGAACCTAGTTTTTGTACTCCAGTCTTATCTTTTAATTCTCCTGTAAATCCATAATTATCACAACGTCCATACCATGGTTCTAAGCAGATAAATGGTGCATTTGGTTTCGTCCAAACACCTACATAAGGAAAATCTTCGCATTTAATGGTCACATATTGTGTTTTATCAGGGAATGCGATTCCCACTTCCAAAAGCTGATGATTTTCAAAAATTAATACTCCGTCATCAAATAGATGCTCTCCTACTTGATAGCTTCCATCCTTTAACTTAAGCTTGTGAACTTCGTCAAATAACGCTGTTCCTCCATCTTTAGCAATACGAATATAATCTAACTCTTTTTGATTGCCAAAGGTTAAAAAATAATCTTTTTGTAGCTCACCTGCCATTGCTGGTACATTGAAAGCTGGATGAGCTCCTATGCTAAATAACATTTCGCTCTTTCCTTTGTTAACCACCTTCCATGCTACAATCACTTTATTCTCTTCTATCCTGTGACTTACTTCTAATTTAAAGTCAAATGGATAGATTTTCTTTGTTTCATCATTGCTTTCTAAAATATGTGTTATCTGATTGTCATTTATATCTTTAAATAAGAATTCACTATCCCTTGCAAAACCATGTGCGGTCATAGGATATGTAACGCCGTTATAGTAATATTCTTTCTGAAATAATTCGCCAACAAAAGGAAATAAAATTGGCGCATGTCGATTCCATACCTGCGGATTCGCATCCCAAATGAGTTCTCTATTATTTAACTTATCATAAATTCCTGCTAATTCTCCTCCATGATCATTGACTTTTATAAGAAGTCTTTCGTTTTCTATTTGTCTGGTTTTTTGCATTTCTTATCCCTCCATATTAATAAGTACTAATTCTATAATTTCAATCACTGTTTGTAAATTTTTATTTATATTATATCATACCACAACTTACATACTATTTTCCATATAAGGAGTAGCTGATTGTTTTATTTTTTACCTCAATTGTAATTGCGCCATCCTCTTTTGTTGTCATAATATGCATGTCATTATCGTTTAATCGTTCGAGCAATTCTTCATGAGGATGTCCATATCGATTGTTCTCTCCACATGAAATAATCGCATACTCGGCTTGTAGCTTTCTTAAAAATGCACTTGATGTGGAATTTTTTGATCCGTGATGTGCAACTTTTAGAATATCATAATCTTCCTTTAATAATTTCATTACTTCGTTTTCTCCTTTTGTTTCCAAATCACCTGTTAGTAACATATTAAGGCTTTCATATCGTAAACTTAATACAATAGAATAGTCATTTTGTGATTTTGGCAGATACTCTTTATAGGGATGTAGGCACTCCATTTGTAATTGACCGTCTTTTATTATACTTCCTTTATGTAAATACAATAATTGAATTCCAGCATCAACTGCTAATTGTTCCAACTCCATATAGGCTTCATCTTTTATCCCGATTTCTGGTAAAACTAAGGTGTCAATGGGGTAACCCGACTTGATAAGTTCAATGATACCAGAGGTATGATCTCCATCTGGATGCGTTAAGATACTATAGTCTAGCTTTCTTATTCCTTTCGCCTTTAAAAATGGAAGAATTCTATATTTTCCCACTTCATTTACATTACTACTTCCTCCATCTACCATGTATGTCGTATGATTCGTTGTATGTATTACAATGCCTTCTCCTTGTCCCACATCTAAAAAGGTAACCCAAAATCCTTGTGGCAAACGAATTGTAACAACTGCAATCATGATAAGAAAGAGAACGGTTAGATATTTTTGCTTCCATTTCTTTAGACCATATAATACTCCAAAAAGAATTCCATAATAAATGAGAATTTGAATGACACTTGGCTTTCCAATAATCATACTTGAATATGGTAGTTTTAAGCTGACTTTACATAATAATTCATATAGCTTTAAAATATAGCTACCAATTCCAAGCATAAAAGTACCAAGGGATATACTAAATTCTGCACAAAATAAACCTAGTATTCCAGAAGCCAACACAATACTTGAGATTGGAATCACAATTAAATTTAATAAAATAGAATAAATGGGAAATTCATAATAGAAATATAACAAGATTGGTAACGTTACAAAGGTTACACTAACACTGGTAAGAAAATCACCTGCAATTTTTGACTTTACATCAAATCCCTTACTTATGACAGGAGAAACGACTCCAATTCCAAGAATTGCTCCAAAGGATAACAAGAAGCCAAGATTTAAAATATAATAGGGATTCTCAATTAAGATTAAGATAGCGGCTAAAGCTAACGCCGATAGCAAATCATACGTTCTTCCGAGAACTTTTGCTAACATACCAATGGCAAACATAATCACTGCCCGATAAGCAGAAACCCCAAAGCCAGTCATAATACCATATAGAATCACGACTACAATACAAAGCAAACAAGACAGCCTAAAATCAACGCCACATTTTCTAAGTAATGCAAATAAGAACATACCAACAATACCAATATGAGTTCCACTGATACAGACAATGTGAAGTATTCCTCCCTTTTGATATAAATCTTTGAGGTCTCCTGTAAATTCCGATGCATCTCCAAGTAACATTGCCTTAAAGGTAGCACTCTGCGTATCCTCTTTGGTTATTAAATCGAAATTGTTTGCTAAGGAATTTCTTAGTTGATAAAGCGTGTTTGTTACAAAGTTATCTTGGTTTTCAAGTATTGATATCGTTTCTGTCACCACAATAAAATCGATATTTAAACTTTTATAATACAAATAGGAATTAAACTGCCCTAAGTTAGATGCTTTTTGAAACTTTTTTACTTTTCCTTTTACTAAAACTTTATATCCGTTTGGGATTTGTGTCATTTGATTGGTATATACAATGATGTGATTTGCCTTAATGTGGCTAGAATTTTGATAAAGAATTGTTTCATTAAGATAGAGTAATAATTTGTCATTTTTGCTTTCTTGTTTATAAACTTTGCCGGATATGCTTACCATCTCTTTGTCTTTCACCAAACCTGCCGCCACTGACTCATTAAGCGTCAGTGGCATATTGGCAATTTGAAGCGTATCAATAAGAAGGGTCATACCTATCACAATGATATAAACAAGAGCCGCAATACACAATGGGCGTCTATTCATTGATTATATCTTCCTTTCCTTCTGTTACAACTGAATCGTTTTCTATAATATCAAGATTTCTCTCAAATAGCGTGTTAAAATTAATGACTTCTCTGTACGTAACATCTGTCTCACCATTTATTAAAATCTGGACTTTATTGATATTGCCAAGCTCTAATAACGAGTTCACTACGGAAAAAACTGGGACTGATTCTGTCAACTCATAAGTTTGACTTAAGAAGCCTTCATCAAAATTAACATAACAAACACCATCTTTTATTGAAACACTTAAAAGCTTAGTTTCTGGCGGAACCGTAGGAAATACTTTATCTGAGGTTGGCCCTTTAATCAATTGCTCTATGATTAGCTTTTCAGTCGAAATATTGGTACTATATACTACATCAACCGATGTCTCTACTAATTTATTCCCTGCTGCATTGGCATAATATAGTGTCAACTTCGTTCTTTCATAGGAATTGATTTCATCCCCTGTATTCTCAATAAAATTTTGCGCTGTCATAACCCCAACTACATTTTCATTTGAATCCAAAAGTGGCTTGTCATTAATATAAAAAGAAACAAATTCAATTCCTGGAATCTGTGTTAACATACGTACCATGGATGTTCGAAATAGTATCTCAGAAATATTTGACATATTGTAATAACTTTCATCAAAGGTTAAATATACTTGTTTTGAATCAATCGAATGGTTTAGTAAGTGAACTTCATCAGGTTTTGCTTTTTTATAATTTGTATTTTGCGGATTTTCATCTAACTTTTGTAAAAACTCTTCCACCAGTTCATCCGTTGTTGTGGCAGTTGGTGTATATGCTTCCGATACGATTTTTGTTTCTTCCTTGTTAATGTAGTACATGTTGTACCTAGAAGTAGCTGTCTGTTTATTGCCACATCCAATCAAAGTAAGGAAAAGGACGATATAGATGACTCCATGCATTAACTTTTTCATACTTTCCTCCATTCCTACGCTAATCCTATTGGGATATATAATTAAGTGGAACACGCACTGTAAATGTGGTTCCTTCACTTTCCTTACTGTATACTTTTATTGCACCACGATGCATCAAGATTGCATTTCTAGTAATGGATAATCCAAGTCCTGTTCCGCCAATTTCTCTGGAATGTGACTTGTCCACGCGGTAGAATCTCTCATAAATATGTTCGAGGGATTCTTCTGGAATACCAATACCAGAATCCGCTACTTTTATATAAAAATACTTGTGATCTGCATTTAATGAAACATGAACCCATCCATTTTCTGTGTTATATTTAATTGCGTTTTCCACAAGATTTGATATCGCAAGTGTAATCTTTACTTCATCAATTTCTGCGGTTACAGGACGAAAGCTTTCAAATAATAATTCAATGTTTTGTTTTGCCGCAATAGGCCTTAATCTCTTTAGAATTAGTTCCAAAAGTCCATTGATGTTTACTGTTGTAATGTTTAAATCTGCTGCTGTTTTATCAAGCTTTACAAGCGCTAATAAGTCATTAATAATTTTATTTTCTCGATCGATTTCTTCTGCAATATCAACCATAAATTCTTTATAAAGCTCTGTTGGTACATCCTCTTGAGCAATTAAGGAATCGGCTAATACTTTCATCGATGTAAGTGGTGTCTTTAATTCATGAGATACATTGGAAACAAACTCTTGTCTTGAATCGTCAAGCACTTTCATTCTTCCCATCATTTTGTTAAAGGCATCAGATATCAGTTCCGTTTCCGTATAATCTGAAACAGAAATCTTTTCATTGATGTATCCTTCATTTAGCGCCTCAATCGCATTGCTTACTCTTGCAAAAGGTTTTACTAAGATTCTTGCAAGATAAAATGCCAGTGTAAGTATAACGATTCCCATACCAAGCTGAAGTACCGTTGCCTTTTGTTGAAGGATTACTATGCTATCCTTTATATTGTCAGTTGACATGCTTACTAAGATAACTCCAATGGTTTCTTTTGTTATCGTATCTGTGATTGGAACGGTTAACGAAATATAGTTATCTTTCTTCATATATTTGGATGTATTGGTGCCCTTAAAACATTTAATTACCTCTTCCGATACAATTGTCTTTCCCTGCTCTAAAACATAAGTATCTTTTACTATTTTAAAGGTATTATCAATAACCATGATTCTTCCATCAAGCATTCCTGCTAATTGTTCAACTTCAGCATTGATTACTTCAGAATAGGAATCTGTCAAATAACCATATGTATATATTTGGTTGGATAGAATTTTACATTGATTGGATACATCAATGCTTCGTTGTAAAACAGCTCTATCTTCGTAGCTATCAATTATCCCATTTTTTAGAAGAACGCCAGGAACAATACCAACAAAAGATAATACTAGCATAAGTCGAAACTTTAGACTTCGTATAAATTTTCCTTTTTTTATAAATCGTAATTTAATAATAAACACCCACTTTTCATCTCATCGCTACAACAATATTAGCATCTTCATGCATTTAATTCAACTAATTTATCATACTGTTAACTAGAAAAATAAAACAGTATCGCAAAAAAAGAATCTAATAACCATTTATTGTTAGTAGATTCCTTTGCTTGCTTTTCTTTGGTGTTACTCCTTAGTCAGACTTCCCTTTTTCGAGCGCGTCTTACTATATAATGTAAGTAGTAGCGTTCCAATAATACCAACGGAAACTGCATTAGATATTGCGGCTACTACCCCTTGTGTAAACACAAGGTTAGCAGGTTCTGCATAAATTACAATATCAAGGATTGGTGCTATGATAATCCATGATATTGCATTCGCAATAATTTGATATACGTTAAAAAATATTGCAGACTTAACACTAAACTCGCCTTCCTCAACTTTAAGCTTTGGATATATAAGGCCAGTTAAAAAACAAGTTAAGCCACTTGCAATTACCCAGCTCCACCAAGCAGATCCATACTGTATGGAGTCAGATAGTGCATGACCAATAAAAGCAATGAGCCCCCCTGCAATTGGTCCAAACAATGCTGCAAAGAACCCTCCGATTCCATACGCTGTTTGAATATCCGTCCCCGGGATTCCAGTCGGTACTTTTACGTACATGAATAACAGCGTAAATAATGCTGCACCAAGGCCTGTCGCAACAATTGTCTTGGTCTTAAATTCAAAAAGTTTCTTCATTGATAGTTCCTCCTCTTTTTATTTATATTTACGTTATTTCGTAAATTCAACTTTCCAATCTGGGCCAAAGTCCAGACCGTATTTCTTACAAAAATTCCCTAGACTTACAGCCATTGCTACCTTCATTAGTTCATTATTATAAATCATTACATCACCCTTTTTTGCAAATCCAAAGCTTTGATGAAATAATACTCTTTCGGAATAGACCTCTTTTTCTTCATGCCAAATCGTCACATTAACATAATCGCCATAGGTAAAGCCTGCTTCTTGAAACGCCTGTAACGGAATATTTGTCCACAAATTTCCAAAGTTTGGATCGTTAATTTCAAATATTCCCTGTACTTTTCCTTGTGTAACATTTGGTTTTAATATTTCATGCGTTACAATTTCATCAACGCTATATTCTGGTCCAACACCTTCAAAATCAATGATTCCACTTGCAAGCCTTGCAGCAGTATAACCAAATAAGTCTCTGCCATGAAAGATTGCAACACCTTCTGTTCCTTTTCCTCTTAATCGATTTTTTGTTTCATCAATCTCTCTCACTGATTCAATACCAATAAAATGTTTTACGTGAGTCAATGCTCCATTATCCGGCGTCACAATATAATATCCATCTATTGTCTTTGCTACACAGGCACGGCGAGATGTTCCAACCCCTGGGTCTACCACAGAAACATAAATCGTTCCTTCTGGCCAAAATTGTAGGCTTTGATATAGTCTATAACTTGCACTCCATGTATCGTATTGAGGTAACTGATGTGTCCCATCAAATATCTCTAATTCTCTATCTACTGTTTTTACGACTCCATACATGGAACTTACTGCGCCTTCTGCATAAGTAAAGTCTGTTTGAAAAACTAAAATAGGTTTCATTTTTCTTTCTCCTTTTCTCTTCAAGCTCTTTTAAATAAAAGGATTATAAAATCTTGAACGATTGATAAATACACTAATACAAATCGAGCCAACCAAAACAAATACTGCAATTAAAATAGCTATATAATCTTGTCGCTTCAATCTCTTTGAAGCATACCAAGTTCGCTTTTTATGCTTACCAAATCCTCTTAAATCCATGGCATTACTTATTAATTCAATACGATCTAAGGTAGAAAATATAAGTGGTACACAAATATTCATGATATTTTTAATCCGCACTCCAAGCTTTTCTTTTTTTGATAAATCAAGCCCTCTACTTTGCTGCGCCAAAGAAATATCCTGATAATTTCTTATCAAATCTGGAAAATAACGAAGCGTTAAGGAAAGTGCGTAGGCAGCTTTATAATTCAAACCAATGCGATTCATCGATGCTGCAAGCTCACTTGGATTTGTCGTTAGCAAAAAAATCAACCCCAAAGGCACGACAGAAGCATATTTAGTTAATTTTGTGATTTGATACAAAAGTTGCTCTAGCGTAATTGTATAACGGCTATTGAAACGATATATTTCATGTTTTGTTCCATATATCTCAACTCCATATTGTGGACTAAATATAAAAGTTAGTACAAAGTTTATCAGTAAAAAAACAATTACATATATCACCATAAGTTTTATTTGTTTCCATTCAAGTCCAGATACCTTAAAAAATATAAGTGATAATATCATTACCGAAAGAATTACTCGAATATCATAAGAAAACATGACTGAAAAGGTGAGACAAATAAAGCAAATCAACTTCGTAACCCCACTTAAATGAAAGACTAGATTGTCTCTTTCTACATAATCAAATAATTTACTTTTCATATGCTAGCTCCTTTCGATCATGCTGAATAAATTTTGAGACAAAGGAGGTCGCATCATAAATACCAGCCATTTTAGCTATTTCGTATAAGGAAGTGATTTTTAAATTTGCTTGTCTGGCTATCTCTTCGTTTGTTAATATATCAACAGCACTAGAATCCCCAACCTTTACTCCATTTGCAAGAACAATAGCATGCGGTGTATATTCAAGCATCAAATGCATATCGTGGGTAATTAAGAGTATGGTAACTCCTTTTTTATTAAGTTCCTTTAAGAATTCCATTATTTCTGTATAATGATGAAAGTCTTGTCCTGCTGTAGGCTCGTCTAATATAATAATCTTTGGATCTAAGACCAAAACGCTAGCAATCGTAACTCGTTTCTTTTGTCCGTAACTAAGCGCTGAAATAGGCCATTTTTTAAAGGGTGATAAACCACATATTTTTAATACTTTATCGACACGCTCTTCGATCTCCTTTTCCAAAACTCCTCGTATCCTTAATCCCAATGCAATCTCATCGTATATCATAGACTTACTAATCATCTGATTAGGATTTTGCATTACAAAGCCAATTAGCTTGGAACGCTCTTTAATTGTCTTATCACTGAAAATCTCACCTTGAAAATAAATTTTACCCTCATCTTCCTTAAGGAAGCCACAAATAAGTTTTGCCAAAGTACTTTTGCCCGCTCCATTCGTTCCAACGATACTTACCATTTCACCTTCTTTGATACGAAAGTTAATATTCTGTAAAATCCTTCTTCTTTTATTGTATTGAAAGCATAGATTCTCACATGTTAATATATCTGGTCTGGTATCAATCGATTCTTCTACTAACTGCTTTTCATTCCAGTTCACTAAGTTATGGGCCACTTTATCTACTAGTAATGAGCTTAACATTCCTGGTTTCATATCTGGTTGTAATTTTACCCCAGCATATTTGAGTGCCGTCGCATAGAGAGGTTCACGAATTCCATATCCAGTCAAGATGTCAGAGGAAATCAATTCGTCTGGAGTCATATCCGCCACTATTCTTCCTTCGTTTACTACAATTACGCGGTCTACCCTTTTATGCAGCACATCTTCTAGGCGGTGTTCAATAATAACAACTGTTTTATTTGTCTCTTTTTGAATTTCATCGATTAGTTCTATGGCTTTTTTCCCCGTCACAGGATCTAGATTTGCCAAAGGTTCATCAAAGAGTAGAATCTCCACATCGTCTACCATAATCCCTGCTAAAGATACTCGTTGCTTTTGTCCACCTGACAATTCAAATGGCGATGCATTTAAAAGATGATTCATGTCAACCATTGCAGATACTTTGGCTACTTTATCTTTCATATCATTTAAAGACACGCAATCATTCTCGAGTGCAAAGGCAATATCTTCTCCTACTGTCAGTCCTATAAACTGACCATCCGAATCCTGTAAAACAGTTCCAACCTTTTTGGATAATTCAAATATATTCATTTGCTGTGTATTTACACCAGCAACTTCAAGACTTCCTTTTATTTCTCCCTTATAAGCAAAAGGAATCAATCCATTGATACAGTTACCTAGTGTACTTTTGCCGCTTCCACTCGGTCCTACAATTAATATCTTCTCCCCTTCATATATGGTCAGATTAATATCTTCTAATGTGGGTTCTGCCTGACTAAAATATTGAAAGCCAAATGATTTAAATTCAATAATTGGTCTTTTCTCCATTATTTTCTCCTCTAAAAGTAAAAATTTGTGCTTTTACTATAATAAAAAGGAGGTAGAAAATGAACCGATAATAATTATCAATTCACATCTACCTCCTTTACCTCTTCAATCAGTTCAATATTTTGAGTATAGTATACACACTAGTCTTTGTCAATTACCTATTTCCTATATTTACCTTTCAATTAAATATTCAATTAATATCTGATTGATTTGCTCACTACGCTCATGGTTAATACCATGTCCCGTATCAGGAAAAAATTGATATTGCATCTCATATTTCAATAATTCTTTCTTTCCTCCAAGCTTTACAAATGGATCCTCCTCTCCAATCAAAAACAATGCTTTTTCACGAATTAATGTTAACTCTTCCTCTGAAAAACCTTTGATTTTGTGATATCTCATTGCCATATTGTTGAATCCCTTCAACAACTGGTGATAATGTTCTAATACAATTTCATTTTCCGTAAATACTTTATCGTTTGTTCCAGTTAATTTGCGTAATAACTTAACTGTATTGTTACGTGAAGGAAATAATGCCTCGGGTAAAAATATCTTTAGCATTGTCTTAAGTGTATTGGAACCACCAGTTGCTACGCAACCAGCCATACATACTATTTTTCGAACCCTTTCTGGTCTATGTATTGCATAATACTGGGCTAAATAAGCTCCATTTGACACTCCTGCTATAGAAATTTGCATAAGTTCTAGTTTTTCTATTACCTCATCTAACCAAATACCATCATCAAAATCTTTATTGTAATTTTGATTTGGACAACTTTTACCTGGTCCACCTATCGTATCAATTGCATAGATTCGAAAATGCTTTGCTAAGGCCTTTGCATTATAGATCCACATAAGTGCAGAATTATCCCCTACCCCATGAAATAATACCAAGGGCGGGGCATCTTGCCTACCTGCTGTTATGACATGAGTACTTCCATAAAATGTATGAATATCAAATTCGCTTATTTCAACCTCCCATTGCTTTAATAATTGTTGATATGTATCCATAACCTTTTCTTTTGCTTTTTTATTTTTATAGATCTTTACTGCCATATTTTACTCCCTCTCCTTTAGTACTTGATTCATACAATGATACCAATGCTCTAATTTATCCCAAGTCCTTGAAAACAAAATCTTATTACCTCTTCAAATAATTCGAACAAGCTATCCTCTTTCTTTTCCTTTCCTTCAATTGTCAATCTTGTTGAAATAATTCATTAACCTTAAAAAAAGAAATGTAGCAATTCTAGCTACATTTCCCGATAATTTATATTCTACTGTTTTACTCCTGAAAGTAATATCCAACGCCCCACTTTGTATGAACATATTTTGGCTCACTTGGATTCGATTCAATCTTTTCTCTAAGTCTTCGAATGTGCACATCAACTGTTCTTACATCGCCTGGATATTCATATCCCCAAACAATATTTAAAAGATTTTCTCTACTATAAACCTTATTCGGGTTAAACACCAATAACTCTAAAACATCAAATTCCTTTGCAGTTAAGTTAATCTCTTTCCCAGCAATATACACTCTTCGTCCTTCGCAGTCTAATTTTAAATCTCCAACAACAACAATCTTCTTATTTTCTACCTGCTCTGCCTTTTTACTGGTACGGCGCATAATTGCCTTGATTCTTGCTTTGACTTCCAATATATTAAATGGCTTTGTTATGTAATCGTCTGCACCGTATTCTAATCCTAGAATTTTATCCATGTCATCCCCCTTTGCAGTAAGCATAACAATAGGCATACTTGAAAATTCTCTTATTTGCTGACATACTTCAAATCCATTGAGCTTTGGAAGCATGATATCAAGAAGTACAATGTCATATTCCTTTTCCTTTGCAAAGTTTAATGCTTCTTCCCCATCATAGGCGCAATCTACTTCCATCCCATCTTGTTCTAGGCTAAAACGAATTCCTTTTACAATTAACTTCTCATCATCTACTACGAGTACCTTTTTCGCCATAACATTCACCTCATTTTACTGTAATCATATCCTTAACCTTTTGAAAGACTCCTTCTTTTATCCCGTCAATCTCCATTAGCTCTTCAATTGTTTGAAAGCCTCCCTTGGATTCTCTATATTTGATAATATTTTTTGCTTTTGAAGCTCCTATTCCTGGTAGCGTTGTAAGAGTCTCTTCATTTGCTGTATTAATATTAACAAGACCGTCTGCACTTTCGCTTTCAACAATTGCCATTTCATTTGCTTCATCAATAGTTGGGACTACAATCTTTTGTCCATCTGTAACGCTCTCAGCTAAATTAAGATAATTGGGTGCCGCTGTTTCGAGCAATCCACCTGCCATCTCAACTACCTGATACAACCTTGCTCCCTCTTCTACTTGATACACGCCAGGTGACATTACTTCTCCACAAATATAAACATAACTTAATGTATCTTCTTTTGTTTGTGCTTGTGTATCGCTAGGAACGTCAACTTTTTCTATTTCATTTGACGCAGCAGACTGCTCTTCAATCATAACTTTAGTTTTTTGACCATCACTACAGCTATACAAGAATCCACAAACAACAATTGTAATAAATAAAATACCGATTTTAATCACTTTGTCTTTCTGCATAATTCCTCCATAATAATTTATGGATTTCCCTCTATACCAGACTTCTTTATTGTAACTAAAATATTCCTTTATTACAAGTTACTTTTTTCCTAAATTTATTACAAAACTCTTTATTTACCTATTATATGGACTATTCCCATTTAAATATTACCACACCTGCAATGGCTAAAATCATTCCAAAAAGTTTTTTCCAATCAAATCCAACTTTTTCTACTCCAAATATTCCAAGCACTTCAATCAAATAAGCTACAAGTAGTTGAGAAATCACTATGATCATAACCGCTTTTGCTGGTCCTAGACTCCCCATACTTTTTATCACCGTGTAAGTAATAAATGCACCAATTGCCCCTCCAAGCAGCATATACTTAGGCTGCGTCTGCAACAATCCTTCTATACTTTCTCGACCAGTAAAAAACCATGCAACAATGCAGACAACAAACGCACTGATTTGCACCCAACCTGTTGAAACCCAAATACTCGTATTTTTCGTTACCTCTGTATTAAATACTCCCTGAATACTCATTAGAGCGCCAGAAATTAGTGCAAGAATTATTCCAATCATTATTAAATAACCTCCATATCATGTATATGTAAATTATCTCCATATAATTGGAATGTATGCAAATTTTCTTTTTATAGAAAACAAGTAAGGATACTAAATTAACACTCGTAAATTTAGTATCCTTTTAAACTAGCGAATCATTTCATCAATTATTTGTTCTACAGGTGTGGCATTCCATATATTCGAAAAATAGATTTCTAATTTTAACCAATAATCTCCATTTTCCATGATTTTAGGCACACACACAGATTTTTCATACTGTCTTAAGACTGCTTCTATATTTTCATTCTCATATATCAAATGATTCCTTGATGAAAGTTTACCTGCTTCTTTATATAAATTTTGGGCATTTTCATACGCTAAAAATTTTGCAAAAGCCTTTGATTCTTCCATTTCCTTAGTGTATCCGCTTACAGCCACACCATAATTAATCGAAATTCCAGCACTTTCTAAATTATTTGTTAAATTTGGAAGTACTGCAATTTTAAATTTGTCATTCTCACTTTTAACTGGTAAATTCTGCTCTGATTCATCTTGTTCGAGCTCATTTTCCTCTTCAATTTGCTCTGGCTGTTCTATTTTTGTCTCTTCTTTTGGTATTTTTCTTAAAACCTTTTCAATACCTGCATAATAACTTTCCTCTAAGCCGTAAGAGCTTTTCGCAGTTTTGACTGATTCTTTTGAAGAACCTTCATTGTCTGTCTCATCGTTCTTGGAAGTCTCTTTAACACTTTTGTTAACATTCTCCTCATTTTGCGCCTTTTCATCCGCATTTTCTTCTGCTTCATTAGATCCGTTTTTAATTGTGTTACTATTCCCATTATCTTTTGCATCCGAGTCTGCTTGAACTTCTTCATTTACATCACCTTCTATCATTTCTATTTCTGGTAGTTTGTCCGTTTTTGCAATAGTAAATACGCTTTTTCCATCTATAAAATTCTGGAATGCCATTTCATAATCTATGCTACTTGAATCAATCGCAAAATATTGATTTAAATTTTGATAATATGCGAATGCTTCTGTTAATTTTTCTTTATCAACAATATAATTTTCATTATTAATTTCATCATTATTTAAATATTTTCCAATAAAAAAATAATTACATAGTATATCTGTTACATCCCAGTTAAGAATGGATTCTACGCCTTCTGGAGCGTCAAACTCATCTGCAAATAAAAGAATATCTTCTATCGATTCTGGAGGCTGTTGTACATAATCTTGATTATATAACAAGTAACTTGTTTCAAAATACATTGGATAAGCAAGTATTTTATCTTTGAACGTAAAGGCGTTTAAAGCTGTTTTATAGTAATTGTTCTCATTCAAAACTTCATCTGTAATATCCGTTGAAAGTCCCGCAAGATATATTTTTTCTAGATTGCTATTTTCAGCTATAAATAAATCAGGTGCTTGATCTTCCGATAAAACTGCCTGATTCATATTTTCGATATAATCAATACCTGAAACCAACTTTGTTGTTATTGAAACATGATTTGTTGCTTCGTATTCTGATACAGTTTTTTCAATATATTCACTTAGTTCTTCATTGGTGTACCAAAGTACCAATTCTTTTGGTTCTTTCGATAAAGTTGTAGTTTCAACTGCTTCATTTCCAAAATAAGTGCCACATCCAGTAAGCGTTGATAGCAGACAAGCACACATACCTATACTTATTAATCTTTTTTTAATATATTTCATTTTTATCTCCTATAGTAATACAAGTATAAATAAGTATATACTTATTTCCACTATTTTTTCAACTATATTTTCAATATCTTGCTGTTTTAATATCTTGAAAGATTCAATAAAAGCCTCTCATTTATCATGAGAGACTCTTACTTTACTTTTTCTTATATGACTATTATACTAAACTTTTTTCTAATTTTCCAATCATTTCATCCACATGTTTTTTTGTAATAACCAATGGTGGAACGATACGAATTACATTCTCGCCTGCCGTGATAAGAATCAATCCATTTTCTAATGCCTTTAATATTACAGGATTCGCCGCTTTATTAAGGATTAATCCTTGCATTAAACCTGCACCACGTCTTTGTGTTATACACTCATACTTTTCTACCAGCATATCTAGCTTTTGAACGAGATATTCACTTACTTCTTTTACATGGTCTAGAATTCCTTCTTTGTCATAAATGTCAAAAACTTTACTTACAGCAGTGCAAACCAATGGATTCCCACCATATGTGGTTCCATGATCTCCTGGTACTAGGGAAGCTGATTTGTTATTCATAACAAAGGCTCCAACTGGTACACCACAACCTAGTGCCTTAGCACAAGTCATTATGTCAGGTTTTACACCGTATCCTTGCCATGCAAACATAGTTCCCGTTCTACCCATACCACACTGAATCTCATCAAAAATCAGTAGGATATCGTTATCATCACATAATTTTCTTACGCCTTCTAAGAATTCTTGTGTTGCTGGATAAATGCCGCCTTCTCCTTGAATTGGCTCTAAAATGATAGCGCAAGTCTTATCATTTATTAATGCTTTCACACTTTCCAAATCATTAAAATCAGCAAACGAGATTCCTCCAATTAGTGGTTTGAAAGCTTCTTGATAATGGGGATTACCCGTTACTGATAAAGCACCCAAACTTCTTCCATGAAACGAATGGTTCATAGCAATTATTTCATGATCCGTCTTTTTATCTTTATCATAAGCATACTTTCTAGCTGCCTTAATTGCACCTTCAATTGCCTCTGTTCCACTGTTTGTAAAAAACACTTTATCAAGTCCTGAAGCTTTGATTAACTTTTCCCCTGCTTCTGCCAATGGTTGATTGTAATACAAATTTGATACATGCATTAATCGATCAATCTGTTCTTTTAATGCGTCTTTGTATTCCTGATTGCTGTATCCAAGTGAGTTAACCGCAATCCCTGCTGCAAAGTCTAGATACTTATTGCCGTTAGTATCAAACAGGTACACATCTTCTCCCTTTTCTAATACGATTTGATAACGGTTATAAGTATGCAACAGGTTTGCTTCTGCCTGTTCCATATAATTATTCGTGCTCATGATAATACCTACTTTCTGATTCACTTAAGATTGCTGTACCAATTCCCTTATTGGTAAAGAACTCAAGCAATAGACAATGTTCAATTCGACCATCCAAAATATGTACTCTGGATACACCACTTTCAATGGCATCAATACAATTTTGAAGTTTTGGAAGCATACCGCCTCCCACGTTTCCACTCTTTAAGAATTCCTTCGCTTCTGGTATGGTTAACTCAGAAATTAATGTTTCAGCCTTTAGTGGATCTCTATAAACACCTTCAATGTCTGTTAAAAAGGCAAGCTTTTCTGCTTTTACACTTTTTGCGATGGCGCAAGCCGCATCATCCGCATTGATGTTGTAAGTCTGATAATTTTCATCAATTCCAATTGGGCAAATAACTGGAATAAAATCATTTTCTAATAAGGTATTAATAAGGTCTGCTTTTACTTCCTTTACTTCCCCTACAAAACCAATATCTTTGCCACCAGATAATTTTTTATCTACAATGATGGTAGATCCATCCTTTCCACTCATACCAACTGCTTTCACTCCAAGACTTTCCATCATTTGAACCAGACTCTTATTGACTTTATTTAACACCATTTCAGCGATTTCCATCGTAGGTTCATCGGTTACTCGAAGTCCATTGATAAAATTTGGTTCCATTCCAACCTTCTTTATCCAGCGACTAATTTCTTTTCCACCGCCATGAACAATAATAGGCTTAAAACCAACTAGTTTTAGTAGTGCCACATCTTTGATTACATTCTTTTGTAATTCCTCATCTACCATAGCACTTCCACCGTATTTTACAACAATTGTCTTTCCATTAAATCTTTGTATATAAGGTAGTGCTTCGATTAATACCTGCGCTTTTTGAAGCCATAATTCCATTTCCATTTTATTTCCTCTTTTCTTAAGAACGATAGTCCGCATTTATTTTAACGTAGTCATAAGTCAAATCACAGCCCCATGCAGTTGCAGTGGCTTCTCCCATTTTCACATCAGCAATGGCTGTTACTTCTGGCTCTGATAAAATTTTAGTTGCCACTTCCTCACTATAATTAAGTGCAACACCATTTTCGATAATCTGAAGTTTTCCAGCCTTACTTTCAAAAAATAAATCCACTTTATCTGGATCAAACTGTGCACCAGAATAACCCATTGCACAAAGGATTCGTCCCCAGTTCGCGTCATGCCCAAAAATGGCTGCTTTTGTTAGACTTGAGGTAATAACCGATTTACTAAGTGTTACTGCCTGCTCTTTTGACTTGGCGCCAATTACTTTTACTTCAAAAAGAGCGGTTGCACCTTCTCCGTCTCCTGCAATTTTCTTAGCTAAGTAGGTATTTACGTAGTTAAGAGCGTTCAAAAAGGTATTATAATCATCATTCTTCTCAGTAATTTCTTCATTCTCTGCTAATCCATTTGCCATAAGCAATACGGTATCATTTGTAGAGGTATCTCCATCTACTGATATCATATTATAAGTATCTTTTACGTCTTCACGCAATGCTTCTTGCAAAAGCTCTTTTGAAATGGCAACGTCCGTTGTAATAAAAGAAAGCATGGTACACATATTTGGATGAATCATACCAGAACCTTTACACATGCCTCCAATGGTCACTGTCTTGCCGCTTAATGTGATTTCAACTGCGATTTCCTTTGGACAGGTATCTGTCGTCATAATTGCTTGTGCCGCCATATGTCCATCTTCTACCGTTTTTCCAAGCGTTGGTGCCATTGCTTTAATTCCTGCTTCAATTTTATCCATTGGAAGCTGTTTTCCAATTACACCAGTTGAGGCAACAAGCACACTGTTTTCAGGTATATTTAACGCCATCGATGCTGTAGCTGCCGTGTCTTTGCAATATTGATATCCTTCTTTTCCCGTACAAGCATTTGCAATCCCTGCATTGATTACAACTGCCTGTGTAAATGGTGCATGCTCAGTTAACTCTTTATCCCATAATACAGGTGCCGCTTTTACGACATTGGTCGTATAGGTTCCTGCTGAGACACACGCAGACTCGCTATAGATGAGTGCCATATCTTTTCTGTCTTTATATTTAATGCCTGCTGCTGTAGCTGTGGCTAAAAATCCTTTTGCTGATGTAACTCCGCCTTCTATTACTTTCATTGGTTTACGTCCTTTCTAAACAAATTTCGTGGTATTACTCTCATTTAATGTAAACTCATAATAGTTCAAATCTTCTCTTAAATCCCAGCCTAATTCTTTCCAAAACGTATTGCCTACTGCATTTTTCTTAAAAGCAACCAAAGAAACTTTATTTATCTTTTCCTCTTTTAAAGCTTCTATGGCAGCCAAGGCCATTTGATTACCAATTCCTTGCTTTCTGTAGCCTTCATCGACACATACATGGTAAAAGCAACCTCGTCTTCCATCATGCCCACAAAGAATACTTCCAATTATTTTTCCGTCTTCTTCTGCCACAATGCTTGTCGTTGGATTTCTTTTTAGGAATCGTTTTACTCCGTCATAAGAATCATCTATGCTTCGAATTCCAAAGCCTTTTATACTGTCCCACAAAGCACGAACTTTATCATAATCTTCTATTGTCATCGTTCTAATCATATATTTTCCTTTATGGGAACATTGGAATTAACTCAAGTCCCATCCCTTCATCAAGTCCAAACATCAAATTCATATTTTGAACTGCCTGGCCAGCTGCGCCTTTCACAAGATTATCCATCGCGCCCATCATAACAATTCGTTTCGTTCTAGTATCAATTTTAAAATTAACATCTACATAATTACTGCCTTCTACCCACTTGGTTTCTGGCGTTAAATCCTTCTCCAATACTCGAACAAATACTTCATCATTATAATATTTGTCATAAATTTCTTTTACCTCTTCATACGATACTTCTCTTTTTAAAGAAGCATATGCAGTAATTAAAATTCCTCGATTCATCGGTACTAGATGCGGGGTAAAGATAATATTTACATCCTCACATGCAGCGTAAGATAACTGCTCTTCAATCTCTGGTGTATGTCTATGTGTGGTTACTCCATAAGCTTTTATATTCTCGTTTACCTCACAAAACAGGTTGTCAACTTTTGCGCCTCTTCCTGCACCTGAGGTTCCTGATTTGGCATCAATGATAATGGTATTGGCATCAATGATACCTTCTTTTACAAGCGGATAAATGGAAAGTGTAGAACAAGTAGGGTAACAACCTGGATTCGCTACCAGTCTTGCTTTCTTTACATCCTCTCGATTGATCTCACATAGACCATACACGGCTTCTTTTATAAATTCTGGTGATTTGTGTTCTATTTTATACCATTCTTCATAGGTCTTAACATCTTTTATTCGATAGTCGGCACTTAAGTCAATGATTTTAACCCTTGATAAGATTTCTTCATTGATTAGAGATGAGCATAATCCTTGTGGGGTTGCCGTAAATATTACATCAACCTGACTCGCCAACTCTTCCATATTATCATCCATACAAGAAGCATCCACAATCTGAAACATATTGCGATACACTCTAGCATATTTTTGATCAATGTAGCTTCTGGATCCATACCATATAATGTCTGCTTCTTTATGTCTTGCAAGAATTCTAACTAATTCCCCACCTGCATATCCAGTTGATCCAACAATACCTACTTTAACCATAATAACATCTCCTTTTATAATCATTGCATAATTATACACCCATCTCGTATAATATGCAACCCATATTTTATCAAATTTCTTTAAAATTTATAAACTATTTTTACCGTAGTTCTCTTTATCCATGTTGATTTTATTATGTAAGATAAAATACGTTACCTCACTTCTTATAAATAAAAACAAAAATCTGCTTCCTTTTTCATAGATTACCCTTATATTTTGGAATCGCTTCTCCATAATTTTGTTCCATGATAAATATATATACCCTCTTATTTCATAAAAGATTAGAAATATTATAAGGGTAATTATTCGGAATTGCAATGCTGGAAACGAATTTACATGCGAGATTGATACTGCGTATCGTATCCCTTAACTCATTCCTAAACACGGACCTGCCTTCTTTTATTCATTTATCGAAAATATACAAGACAATGCATAATTTTTACATATGACTGTATAAATTTACACTTGCATTTCTAATTCTGTTGTTGTATATTAAGTAACAGATAATAAACAATAGGAGGCATTTTATATGAAGGAAAAAGTTATTTTAGCCTATTCTGGCGGACTTGACACAACCGCTATTATACCTTGGTTAAAAGAAAATTATGATTACGATGTTGTATGTGTGTGTATAGATGTAGGACAAGGAAATGAATTAGATGGCCTTGAAGAAAGAGCGAAATTATCTGGGGCTACTAAGCTGTATATTGAAGATGTCGTGGATGAATTTGTAGATGATTATGTAATCCCTTGCGTACAGGCAAATGCCATTTATGAGAATAAATATCTTCTTGGAACTTCGATGGCAAGACCGGTAATAGCAAAAAGACTTGTTGAAATTGCAAGATTAGAAGGTGCGGTTGCTATCTGCCACGGTGCCACAGGGAAAGGAAACGATCAAGTTCGTTTTGAGTTAGGAATTAAAGCACTTGCTCCAGATTTAAAGATAATCGCTCCTTGGAGATGCAATGATACTTGGAACATGCAGTCTCGTGAAGACGAAATCGAATATTGTAAAAAGCATGGTATCGATTTACCATTTTCAGCGGACTCAAGCTACAGCCGTGACAGAAATCTGTGGCATATCAGCCATGAAGGTCTTGAGTTAGAAGACCCAGCAAGCGAACCAAACTATGAGCACTTATTAGTACTTGGAGTAACTCCTGAAAAAGCACCTGACGAAGCAGAATACGTTACTATGACGTTTGAGAAAGGTATTCCTGTAAGCCTTAATGGCGAAACCTTAAAAGCCTCCAAAATCATTGAGAAATTAAATGAATTAGGCGGTAAACATGGTATTGGTATCATCGATATTGTAGAGAACCGAGTAGTTGGTATGAAGTCTCGTGGTGTATATGAAACACCAGGCGGAACCATTCTTATGGAAGCTCATACACAGTTAGAAGAATTAATTTTAGACCGTGCCACTCTTTCTCTTAAGAAAGAAATGGCGAATCGTTATGCAGACATTGTGTACGAAGGTAAATGGTTTACTCCACTTCGTGAGGCAATTCAGGCATTTATTACATCAACACAACAATATGTGACAGGTGAAGTAAAATTCAAGCTTTACAAAGGAAATATCATAAAAGCAGGAACAACTTCTCCATACTCCTTATATAGTGAGTCTTTAGCAAGTTTTACCACTGGTGAGTTATATGATCACCATGATGCAGAAGGTTTCATTAACTTATTCGGCCTATCTCTAAAGGTTCGTGCAATGAAAATGGCTGAGTTAAATAAGGACAAATAAGATGAGCGTTCATATTAGAGTGGCACTTGATTCTGATATTCCTGCACTTCTTAGTATTTATAAGCCATATGTGGAAGGAACGGCATTTACTTTCGAGTATGCCGTTCCTTCCTTGAATGAATTTACAAGCCGTTTTCATACTATCGCAAAAAAATATCCATGGTTAGTATGTGAAATAGATGGTAAAATTGCAGGTTATGCTTATGCAGGGCCTGTTTTTGAGCGTATGGCATATCAATGGAATGCAGAACTTTCTATTTATCTGGCGCCAGAATATCACAAAAGAAAAATTGGAACTGCTCTTTATTATTGTTTATTTGATTTGCTGTATTTACAAGGTTATTACAAGATTATTAGTATCATTACCTCTGCAAATACAGTTAGTATAAAGCTGCATGAGGCTTTGGGATTTACTGAATTTGCATGTTTTAAAAATATTGGTTATAAGTTCAATCAGTGGCACGATGTGACCTGGCTTGAAAAAGATCTTCGTGACTATCAAGAGAACGTAAATACTCCTATTTCCATTCATGAGCTTCCAGCTTATAAAATCACTAAAATTTGTGCCAAATACGAGTCTCTTATTGTTTGATAAAAAGCACCTTTTTTACAGGATGAATCCATAAAAAAGGTGCTATATATTTTTAATCCTATTACGAACTCATTTTTTCAGCGTAAAACAAAAAGCGCTCTTGAATCTTTTGAATTAGTTGTTCTTCCTCTAATTTATTGCCGTTAAAAGGAATAAATCCTCCTGCCATGTGAGCATGTCCTCCGCCATTGCCATAATGCTCTAATGCAATTTTACATAACTCTCCTGCATCACAGGTGCTATATTTACTTCTAACCGACAACTTAAATCCTTCTGCTTTTCTAGCATATACAACC
Source organism: Candidatus Galacturonatibacter soehngenii (assembly GCF_008830185.1). GTDB lineage: Bacteria > Bacillota > Clostridia > Lachnospirales > Lachnospiraceae > Lachnotalea > Lachnotalea soehngenii. Next base: position 29,616 of record NZ_WAGX01000003.1, on the reverse strand, counting down.
GATAAATATACATTTGCAATCGACATCATAAAATCTGAGATATTAGCAATTAAAGCTTCTGGGCAGTCAACACCAGTGTTTGCAAAACTGATTCCATCCTTTATCTCAATACTATTGATGGCATTTGCATAAGCATGTAAATCCTCGATTTGTAATACACTATGTTCTAGTTTTTGAACAATATCCATATCACATTTTGGATACAAATAATAGAACATATCTAAATCAGTCTTGGAAACCCCTCTGCTTAAGTTTGCCGTATCAATCTTTAGTCCATAAATTAATGCGGTTGCAGTCAATGTATCCATCTCAATCTCGTTTTCAACGAAATATTCTCCCACAATAGACGCACAAGCACCAATCTCTTTACGAATATCCGTAAATTTATAATTATTCACGTGATTGGATGGATGATGATCAATACATATGATAATCTGACCATTCATGTCTCCCACATTTATATTGCCCTTTTGCGAATCAACAAGTATGATTTCATCTTCTTTTGTCATATGGGAAAGTTCATGCACATTGTATAAATTGATTTTTAGTTCCTCAATCATTCGAATTGTGCTAACTCTGTCAATTCTTCCATTATAACAAATAGTCGATTGTATCCCTTTTACCTCTAGCAATCTTTGTAGGCCATACGCACTCGCAATCGCATCTGGATCAGGGAAATTATGAGTCTGAATATATACATGGGTAGATGTAATATTTGCTAAAATCTCTTCTAGTTTATTCATTATTATTGAGAGGAATCGGTTGACAGTTCTGCTAAATATCCATTAACAGAATCTAAATTTACATCAACTACTTTTACAGGCTTATTGGATTGAATCACTCCATAAGCAGAATAACCAATCCAACCAATGGTAGCCACCAATACTAGACTAACAGCAGTCTTAGCAATTAGTGCATTTCTTTTTTCTTTTTTTATTGTTTCTTTACGATTGGCTTTTTCTTTTTTATATCGTTCTACTTTTTCCTGACTCATTTCATCTTCTCCTTTTAATAGCATGGCTATGAATACTAAAAAGTGTAATCCTCTCTTAGTACTCATGCACTCAAGAACTTCGTTCTTTCGTTAACTTATCAAGAAAAACAAATGTCTGCTTCGCAGCCGCTTGTTTTTCTTTTGATAAGTATGGGATAAGAAGCAAAAGCACTTCTTATCCACTCAAGAACTTTGTTCCTTCGTTAACTTATCAAGAAAAACAAATGTCTGCTTCGCAGCCGCTTGTTTTTCTTTTGATAAGTATGGGATAAGAAGCAAAAGCACTTCTTATCCACTCAAGAACTTTGTTCCTTCGTTAACTTATCAAGAAAAACAAATGTCTGCTTCGCAGCCGCTTGTTTTTCTTTTGATAAGTTACATTATACAATAAATTTTGGATAAAATAAATGCGTTTTTTAAACTACTACTATAATTCCACCATCGTTTGCATATAAACTGCTGACTCCTGCGGTGTCGCATAGGATTACATCTTTAAATTTGCATTTTTTTAGTAGTTCATCTTTCACCATCAATGCTCTTTCACGGCAATTGCAGTGAGAAATTGCAAGAATCTTATTTTCTGAGTCTTTCACCTGTTCTACAATTAAGTTAATCATTTTATCGAGTGCTTTATTAATCCCTCTCGCCTGACCTAATTGACAGATCGTACCTTCTTTTGTTGCACCCATGACTGGCTTAATGTTTAGTGCTCCTGCAACAAATGCTTTTAGATTACTAAGTCTTCCGTTTTTTCTTAAGGTTTCAAGAGATTCTAAGACAAAGTACGTATTTAGACCTTCAATATATTCTTCTACCACTTTAATAATTTCTGAAAATTTCATTCCAGACTTTTCACACTCTTCAGTTTTTAAGGCAATTAATGTTTCACCAATAGAGGCGGATCTTGAATCAAATACATGGATATTTTTATCACCTTTTTCTTCATGATAAAGGTTTTTACCTAATACAGCACTGTTATAAGAACCGCTCAACTGACTTGATAATGTGACAGCATAAATATTTTCAGCTTCATTCGTATATTCTTGCATATATTTTTCTGGCGATGGGCAAGAAGATTTTGGGCAGTTTGGACTTTCTGCCACAAGTCTAAGAAATTCTGCCTGATTAAAAGTATCATCGTCTACAATAATATGATCATCTACCTGTAACTGCAACGGTACACTCACAAAATGTTCATCTTTCTTTAATCTTTCAGTAAATTCTCCACAACTATCTACAATTATTTTATAGCTCATAGTTACCTCCTAATTTATGAGAAAACCACCAATATGTATTCTTATAGTAGCTTTATTATTCAAATTTTATATTAACTACATAATATAGTTTTCATTACTACTAATAATAGCATACATATAAAATAATTTAAAGCTTTTTATGTATTTTTATATTACAATTATTGCAAAAAGTTTAAACAAAAAGCTTACTTACTACAAATAGTATTCGCCGTAACGCAAAAAAAATACTTGGTCGTGAAACCAAGTATTTTTTCTCTACCTATCATAGCTAAAAAATGTTTTTAATAAAAGAGTTAAAGAATCATAGTCCTTCGCTCCCATAGTCTCTCTCGCTGAATGCATTGCTAAAATAGGAATTCCAACGTCTACAATATTCATTGGCAGATGCATGGATGCGATTGCACCGATTGTACTGCCTCCAGGAATATCTGATCGATTGATATATTTTTGATAAGGAACATTTCCATAAATACTTAACTGTTCAACAATACCGATTGCTTCACTATCTGTGGCATAACTTTGTGAACAAGCCTCTTTTATACAAAATCCACTTCCCAAAACAGGCTGATTTGTTACATCATGCTTACTTATTTTATTCGGGTGCAATCCATGTGCAACGTCTACTGAAAGCATAAAACTATCCGTAAGTGCGGATAAAAATTTTGCACGGTCTCTACCAAAGCTAAGAAGAATTTTTTCTAAGATTAGTGCTAATATACTAGAGCCTGCCCCTTGTTTTGTTCTACTTCCAACCTCTTCATGGTCAAACAATGCAATCACATTAATTCCATTATTTGTATTTCCTTCAATGATTCCTGTCAAGGCTGCTTGCACGCTTGATACATTGTCTATCCTTGGTGCAGATATAAATTCTTCATTTAATCCAAAAAAGCTAGGTTTATCTAGATTGTATAAATTTAATTCATAATCTAGAATATCTTCTTCTTTTACCGAAAGTTCGTTTGCAAGATAGGAAATAAATTTTCCACCTCCAAGTTCTTCATTCACGATAGCCGCCAAAGGAAGGAGATCTGTTTGTTTATTTAATTCAATCCCTTTATTGACATCACGATTCAAATGGATTGCTACATTCGGTATGGTAAACAAAGGTTTTTTCAAATCAATTATTCTTATTTCGGGTTTAAATACATGTTTACTTTTTAGAGTTACTCGACCTGCTGCCGATAATGGCCTATCAAGCCATGTATTTAAAATTGGTCCTCCATAAACTTCAACATTTATTTGTCTATATTGATTTGTTGTAATGTCAGGATTTGGTTTGATGCGAAATCCTGGAAAATCAGTATGTGCTGTTGCTATTTTAAATCCCTGTCGAAATGCAAATTTATCTCCAATTGTAAATGCAAATAGACTGGAGCCATGATGTTCAATGTAATATTTTCCTCCACTGTTAAGTCCAAAGTCTTGATTTAATGATAGCTTTTGAAACCCTGCTTCTTTTAATTGCAAGATACTTTCTTCTACAACCATATACGGTGATGTAGCATGTTCTAATAGATGCATTAATTTTTCAATGTTACTTTTCTTACTCATTGTCTTCCTCCAAACTGTCACTTTCTCTTTCGCAATTTGAGCTAAAAAACTAGCCACACTTTCTTATGCTATTGACATAATTTAATTTGTTTTTCTTATTTCCTACAAGCTCCAAAATCTTGGCTCTATATTCTTCATCATCTGTGATTCGGGATAAACTGATTAACCGATAGCGGTCCAAATGATACGGAACACTCCTATGAACAGCTAAGTCAATAAGATATTTGGCAGACTTAAAACTATTGAGATGGGTATGACCCTTTTGAAAGTCCTTCACAGTATTGTGAACGATATAACCATCAGAAACCTTATAAATGTTGTACGAATGCTTACTATAAACTTGATTCATGCAAGACCACATCCTTTTCATTTTATATAGATACTTGGTATAAAACAAAAATTAAACGCAACATATGCTATCTCTATATCTTTACTATAACGTTATTTTTAATTAATTTCAATAAAATTATTGTAAAATCAGACAATAGTTAAAATCTTCCTTGTTTTTTCTTATGGTTATTCTATGCCACCAATTCGCTTTTTAATATACAAACTGTTTTATTTTTATTGCTTATTAAAAACATTTCTGTATAATGGTAGTATACAAAATATAAAAACGCTTTAAATAGTTACAGTATACGATACTATATTATTTTAGTAAAGACTTGGGGGATAACTTTGATTGCATTAAAAATCATTGACGTAAAAGATTTTATGTCAAAATTATTAATTTCAGATACTTTTCATCGTTTTATGCTATCGGAAGCAACGATAAATACCTATAATTCCTTCACAATAGATGGACATATCAACAAAGAATATTACAGCAAAGAAGAATTAGAAGAAAAAAATCTTTTAGAACAATCTATGTCTTATTGGGAAACCATACAACCATACTGCTTTGGACTTATAAAGGGAAAGAAAACGCCTCTCGGGTTTAAAATTGTATTTCTTTTATCGCCTTCCAATGTAGAAAAGCTTCTAAATCAAACTAACATTGGATTGGGTGTCAACGACATCAACGGCCTGTTCTTAAATATAAAATACAATAACAATGAAGTACATTGTACGACTGGAACTTCATTAAAATTGTTTACACTTGATAAGTCATTAGAAAACGAATGGGATATGATGGTTCAAAAATTCTTAAAATCAAATGAAATCGCATTTGAAGTCATTTAACTCTTGTTAGCACTCAATCTAATTGAGTGCTAATTTTGTCTTGACATTTGAAATAATGGGTATTATGATATAAGAAATGGTAAAAATGAATGACAAAAGGAGTGTACAAAAATGAGTAAACAACACGGTAGTTTATCAATTGATAGCGAAAATATTTTTCCTATTATTAAAAAGTGGTTATATTCCGATCATGATATTTTCTTTCGTGAATTAATATCAAATAGCTGCGATGCAATTACAAAGTTAAAAAAATTAGAAATCATGGGCGAATATACCATACCTGAAAATCATGAATTTAAGGTGAAAGTAATTATTAATCCTACAAATAAAACACTTAAATTTATTGACAATGGACTTGGTATGACAGCCGAGGAAGTGAATGAATACATTAATCAAATCGCTTTTTCAGGCGCAACTGACTTTTTAGAAAAATATAAAGATAAAACAAATGAAGACCAAATCATTGGACATTTTGGACTAGGCTTCTACTCTGCTTTCATGGTTGCAGATGAAGTACACATTGATACACTTTCTTTCAAGGAAGGGGCAACACCAGTTCATTGGGAGTGCGATGGCGGAACTGAATTTGATATGGAAGAAGGCTCTAAGACTAGCGTTGGAACAGAGATAACCTTATTCTTAAATGAAGATTGTCTTGAGTTTGCAAATGAATATCGTGCAAAAGAAATTATTCAAAAATACTGTTCTTTTATGCCTACAGAAATCTACTTAATTAATGAAACGGCAGAACCAGAGTACGAAACAATATTACCAGAAGAAAAGACAGATAAAGATACTGTAATCGAAACCATTATCGAGGAAGCAAAAACCGAAGAAAAAGAAAATGGAAATGGAGAAAAAGAAATTGTTGAAATTTCTCCTAGAACAGAAAAACTAAAAATATTAAAACGTCCAGTTCCATTAAATGATACACATCCACTTTGGACAAAGCATCCAAATGATTGTACGCAAGAAGACTATAAGTCCTTTTATCGTAAAGTATTTATGGACTATAAAGAACCACTTTTTTGGATTCATTTAAATATGGATTATCCATTTAATTTAAAGGGAATCTTATATTTCCCTAAGATTAATACCGAGTACGATTCTATGGAAGGTACTATAAAATTATATAACAATCAGGTATTCATTGCTGATAATATCAAAGAAGTGATTCCAGAATTTCTTTTATTGTTAAAAGGTGTAATTGACTGTCCTGATTTACCACTAAATGTATCAAGAAGTGCTCTACAAAATGATGGATTTGTGAAAAAGATATCTGATTATATCTCTAAGAAGGTTGCTGACAAGCTTTCTGGAATGTGTAAGACCGACCGTGAATCCTATGAAAAATACTGGGATGACATCAGTCCATTTATTAAATTTGGTTGCTTAAAAGATGAAAAATTCTGTGAAAAAATGACAGACTTCATTCTTTTTAAGGATTTAAATGCTAAGTACTTAACCTTAAACGAATACAAGGAATCCAATCTTCCTAAAACAGACGAAGATATCATTGTTGAAAATGCAGATGAAGCGAAAGATAATTCTGCAGATGAAACAAAGGAAAAAGAAAAGAAGACAATTTACTATGTAACAGATGAGCAACAGCAAAGTCAGTACATTCATATGTTCAAACAAGAAAACTTAAATGCGGTATTATTAACGCATAACATAGATTCTCCATTTGTAACTCAGTTAGAACAAAAGAATGATGATTTAAAATTCCAAAGAATTGATGCTGATTTAACAGAAACCTTTAAAGAAGAAATTGATGTTGAAGCAATGAAGGCAGAAATCGATACTTTAACTGAAACATTTAGGAAAGCATTAAAAAATGATAAACTTGATGTGAAAGTAGAAAAGTTAAAGAATGAGTCAATTTCATCCATGATAACACTTTCTGAAGAAAGCAGACGTATGCAGGATATGATGAAAATGTACAATATGTATGGTATGGATCCTAATATGTTTGGTTCAAATGAAACCTTAGTCTTAAATGCAAATCATGCGCTTGTTAAATATATCTTAGAGCATAAAGATTCTGAACAAGTACCTATGATATGTGAACAGCTTTATGATTTAGCTATGATTAGTCATAAGCCACTTGCCTCTGAAGCAATGACTAAATTTATTGCTCGAAGCAATGAAATTATGATGCTTCTTACAAAATAAATCATAAAAGAAGTGATGCCTATTAATGTAGCATCACTTCTTTTCTATATCCAACTGCTTTGCCATATAGGTATCATTCTATTTTTTATTTTGTCTTTTACTTTCTTTGAATTCTATTGACTGGTATACCTCTTATTTCTTATGATTTTGATTCATCATTATTTTACACCCCTACAACATTCATCAAATTTACTTGTAATTTCGAATCATACCAAGGTCCCATCTCAGCTTTTGATATTCTCCTGATAAGCTTAATGTTCCTTGAATTAGAAAATCAACTTTATTGATATCATTGATTTCTAATTTCTGATTGTAACCAGAGCGTATTAATTCTCCATGAGATACATTTGTTGTCCACTTGGTTGAATTGTAAGATAGATTACCTCTGTGAGCCCACTTTTCAGCAACTTGTGTCCAAGGTCCACCTGCACTTGTTGACGTCCACAATTCATAATACCGTCCATCCTTTGAATCTTCTACAATGAGATAATATTTACCATCTGCTTTTGCCTTATATACATGCGCTCCTTCGAATGTATTTTTAATTGAAACAGATGGTTTGCTCCATCCTCTTGGGAAATTAGATAGAGATGTTTTTCTAATATAAAGGTTACCTGAGCCATCACTTGGTGTGTTATACATATATGCATTTGTATCATCACAAACAATATAGTAATCCCAGCCCATATTTCCAGAAATTCCAAATGATTTTGGTCCTGACCAAGATGTTGGATCCGCAATATTTTTAGTCGTTGCATATGCTGCTCCATACGTTCCATCTTGATATACCAGGTACCACAATCCATGTGGCTCATAATAAAATACTTGTGGAGCACAAAAATAGCTTTCTCCTATTTTACTCAAATATGTACGCTTTGCTGTTTTTAATCCTGATATAGTACTTGCAGAAGTATAAAGCATTTGCCACCCACCACTTTGATTCGCACCAGTGTAAAATACATGGTATTTTCCGCCATAGTAAACGATTGTCGGATCCTTGGCTCCATAAAAATCATATATTTTCAAAGAGCTATTGTACACAATCCATCTACTGTTACTACTATTATATTCGACCTATTAACATTTTAGAACTAAAATAAAACAGAGTGTAATATCTGCTCACACTCTGTTCTTATTCCTACTTCTATCTAAAGCTTAAATTGTCTTACCATTTCATCCAATTCAATGGCAGTATTTTCTTGTTCTACTGAACGATCTGCTACGTTTCCTACTACATCTGAAACCAGTTGGATTGCCTGACTTACCTCTGCTCCATTTTGTGCCGTATTTTGTGCTGATTCAGTGATGTTTTGAATTGCACTCGTAATTTCTGTTACAGTTAACTCAATATTAGAAGACATCTCTGAAACTTTTTGAGATAGTGCTTTAAATTTCTTTGCATCTTCTCCATATTGCTCAGCCACACCTACAAAATTATTGTAATCAGGTGTCACCGTCTGGGTTAAAAATACTAGTATTTCTTTCATATTAATGGTCAATCCATTGAAGGCATTCGTTACTTGATCAATTGTATTCTTAATTTCTTCCACCGCTTTTGTTGTTTCTGTAGCTAGCTTACCAATTTCACCTGCCACAACTGCAAAACCTTTTCCTTGCTCTCCTGCTCTTGCCGCTTCTATTGTAGCATTTAACGATAACAAATTGATTTGTTCTGCAATGCTAGAAATTACATTTGCAAGCGTTGCTATATTTGCAACTACATTTGCATTTTCAATACTTGCGCTTAATTTTTCTTCGTAAACATCCACCAACTTCTCAGCTTGTTCAAAGGAATTTCGACTACTATTTTGAATCTCGATTGCCTTATTTTCTATCTCCACCGCCATTTCAGCGCTGCTTTCTGTCTCGACAGCCAATACATTAACAGATGCATTCACCTCTTCTACCGAAGCATTTAGCTCCTCTGTCGCAGCGCTTGTAGACATCATATCTCCGTTCACATTTTGCATAATTGAATTAATCTGATCAAATTGAGAAGATAATTCTCCTACTGCCTTGTTTAACTGCATACTGCTTTCATTCATCACGGTTGTGCTACTAGTAATATTCTTTATGATATTTTTATTGTTCTCATACATTATCGCTAAAGCCTTACTCATTTTACCTAACTCATCCTTTGATGTTATCTTAACAGGCTCTTTTGAAAAATCACCCGCAGCTAATAATGTAATCGATTTATTGATTTTAATAATACCACTAACAATAGAAGAAATCACAAGAGAAATTATCACAATACATATTAAAATAGATAATGTTGATATGATTGTTAGGCTTGTTGACATACGATTAACCGAAGAAAATAGTTCTTTTTGTGGAATCGTAATACCTAGTTTCCAATTATAACCTTCTAAGGTATCATAAAATAGAGTATATTTTTCTTTGTCAATACTATATTCACCATTTCCACTTTTCTTAGATAATAATTCGTTTCCAATCTTCGCCAGATAAGGATTCTCCTCATCCTTCATATTTACAGTCATAATTTTTGTTTCATCATTGCTAGCCAAATAAACGCCTTCACTATTTAGTAAAAAGGCAGTACCACCCTCACCAATTTTGATATTGTTGACAATCTCTTGAATTGCAGTCAATTCTATATCTACAGTGATGATTCCTATTACAGTTCCATCACTTGTAATAATAGGAGTGGAACAAGAGGACATGGTCAAATTACTTACCTCATCAAAATAAGGTTCTGTTATTTTTGTTTCTTTTGTAGTGATTGATTGCGTATACCAATCGTATTGAAAATAGTCGTATTCAGAATTACTATAATCATATGTAATTTTCGCCTTTCCCCCTTCTTTGAAGATATAAGGACCAATATACTTTTGAGATTGGTCATAGATGTATGGCTCGAACCAAATACCACTTCCTAAAATCATATCATTGTTATATATCAAATTACTTAAAAAAGATTCATATTCTGTCAAGCTTGAATTTTGATAGGTTGCTGCTATCGCATCTGCAATACTTTCAGAGATTTGAGAAATCTCCTCCAGTTCTTTTTTTATAATGGCTATTTGTCCACCAAGCTCACTTTCCATAGTAGATTGAATTTGTTTCCTCACAATATCTTTACTTGTTTGAATACTATAAATACTTAAACATGTAAAAGATATCAGAATAACTGGGATTACAAATCCTAATAACTTAAACTTAATTGATTTAAACATATCAATTCCTCCTAATTTCAAATATAATTACTCTAATCATAGCACTATTTTTAAAAAACTTTGCGATTTCATTCTTTTTTAACCCTTTTTTACAATATCTTTATATATTTAGTTAAATAGTATCATAAGTACATTTCAATTACCTTCTCTCTTATATTCAACATGAAACAAGCGCTCTACCATTAACAGAGCGCTTTCGTTATAAACCTTAGATTAGACTTTTTCTTCTTTTTTCTTTAGCCTGGCAGCAATTACCTTTAATACCATTTCGGGCATAAATGGCTTAAGAATAAAATCTGTTGCTCCAAGTTGAAATCCTCTCATTCTACTATCAATATCCTCTTGCGACGTCAAAAATAAGACCGGTATATTTCTATCATCCGGATTTTCCTTTAATCTTTGAATCGTTTCAAAACCATCCATTCCCGGCATTTGGATATCTAGTAAAATTAAATCTGGCCTATTCTTTTCCATAAATTTTAGTGCCTGTTCACCTGATTTAACAAGTGAAACTTTATAATACGGCTTTAAAAAGCTTTCTACAATTTTTAGGTTGGTCAACATATCATCAATTACTAATATGTGCTCTTGCATCTACAGTTCCCCCTCTTTATACTTCAAAGTCGATTTTAGCACGCATAATTTCATGTTCTTGTACCTATGAAACCACAGTGTTAGAGCGAAGAAGATATTGATTACTACTCTTCAAAATATTGATTGTAAACATCAAAAAAATTGACTGTTTTAACATCACCATCGTCTCCTAGCGTAACAGTATCCCATAGTTCTTCATTAAACTCAGATACAAGTCCATTTAAAAAAACTTCATAAACTTCATCAAAAGCTTTTGCTTTTCTTTGTTCAATGATAACCTCTTTATTGGCATCTGTTGCTTCTATATCATAACTGTTTATGCATTTCATTATGTAAAAACTATCTTCTGTCTCTATTATATCACTTAATTCATCATTTTCCATATTAAAAACAACTTTTTCTACAGAATTCTCCAATTTTCCTCTACCAAACGATAATTCGCAAGTATCATTATCACTATAGTTTTCTGCTAAATTAGCAAAATCTTCACCATTCTTAGCTTTTTCATAAATTGTATTCGCTTTACTATAGGCTTCTTTTGCTTCTTCCTCTGTAGATGGAACTATACTTCCTGACTGGTCTAGTGAATGCTTGTTAATTACTATTTGCTGCACTGTAACTACTCGTGCTTCATCATCACTTACTTCTGTATTCGTTTCTGTCGTAAGTGATGAGTAAACCTTACTTGCAAGCAGGTAATCGGAATATGCCTTTGCAACATCCTCTACTGTAATATCCATATCCTTTACTTGTTCATCACTCAAACCACTAAAATATTCTTTTGCAGCTTGACTTAAAGTGTTTTTTTCTTCTTGTGTCAATTCTATATTATACTGCTTTGAGAATAGTGCCATACTTTTTATTTGTGCTAGCTGTGCAATCACTGTCTTTTTTACATAATCTTCAATGGTCAAATCTCCACACTTTGTTTTCCACATATCACAGCCATATACACTTTCGTATTGATCTTGTAGATTAGTCAGATAAATTTTAGCTTCTGATAAGGTACATACACTATCGTTAACGCGAAATACATCTTTTGCACCAAGCTTATCAACAAAAATAATTGATGTACTTTTAGAGGTACATCCTATTACAATTACTCCAATTAATAAACAAGCAATTAATATAAATCCAAATTTAGTCTTTCTTCTTTTTCTAGTGTTCATCAATACTTAACCTCAGTTTTCTTATTTAAAATACTTCTTGCCACACTGATACCATTTGCAGATGCTTGCTGTAATCCTCTAGTCACAGAAGCTCCATCACCGATTGCTCTAAGGCACTCTATACTTGTTTCAAAATCCTTGTTTACTACTACTTTATTAGAATAAAACTTTACTTCCACGCCATAAAGAAGGGTTTCATCACTTGCAATACCAGGTGTTACTTTATCTAGTGCAAGAATCATCTCTTCAATGTCCACCATAATTCTATGCGGGAATACCAAAGATAAATCTCCAGGAACAGCATCTTTTAAGGTTGGAATTAAATTATTTCTGCAAAGTCTTTCTTCCGTTGTACGTCTACCTCTTTGAAAGTCACCAAAGGTCTGTACTAATATTTTTCCGTCACAAAGCATATTACTTAACTGCGCAATCTGCTTTCCATATTCAATTGGAGTGCGGAATGGCTCAGTAAAATTCTTCGAAACAAGCAAAGCAAAATTTGTATTATTCGTTTTATATTCTTTTGATTTGTATGCATGCCCATTTACTACAGCTAAACCATTCTCATAATATTCTGTCGCAACTTCTCCAGATGGATTGGTACAAAAAGTTCTTACTTTATCATCAAAGGTTGGAGTATAATAAACAAGTTTTGCCTCATAAAGGTTTTTATTGAGAAACTCCATTACCTCATCTCTGACTTCTACTCGAACACCAATATCTACCGTGCCTACTTGTGTTGCAATGTTATATTTTTCACAAATATGGCTAAACCACTCGGATCCTTCTCGACCGATAGCCGATACAATTTCTCCTGCATAAATGGTCTCTCCTTTGTCTGTTAGGACACCCTTAGCCTTATTATCTTCGATAATCAGATCGTTTACCATTGTATTAAACATCATTTCAACCCCTTGTTCTAGAAGGTGATTTTGAAGTTTGTTATAGATCTTGTATCCTTCTTCGGTTCCTAAGTGTCTGATTGGACATTCAATTAATTTTAAGTTTGCGTTTATTGCTTTTCTTCTGATTTCCTGTATTTCTTTGGCTTTATCCACTCCATATATATTGGTATCCGCTCCAAATTTCAAATAAATGCTATCCGATTCATTAATTAATTCCAATGCCTTGTCATAACCTAACATTTCTGGCAAATGTCCCCCTACGTCTGGTGATAAGGAAAGCTTTCCATCGGAAAAAGCACCTGCGCCAGCAAAGCCAGTTGTAATGGAACATGGCTTGCATCCTACACAGACTTTCGTTTGTCTTTTTGGACACTTTCTATTTTCTATTCTTCTGCCTTTTTCTATCATTAATATACTTATATCTTTTTGTTTTTCCTTTAATTCATATGCACAAAAAATTCCTGAAGGCCCCGCTCCTATTATAATAACATCATATTGTTTCTGCATAACATACCCCCAATTATTTAATAAATGTATCAACGTATTGAACTTGTTTACTTTATTTGACAAAATATTTACTTTTACCATAGAAATTATATCACAAACGATCATAAGTGTCCATCGCTAGCAGCATGTAAAACATCTCTGTATCTAATTATTCAAGTTTTGACACAATTATATAAAACTCCATTCTTTTCTACTTGCAGTCTGGTTTTTTATATTCTATAATAACACATGAATAAAAAATCGGAGGATTACCATGAATCAAATATACGTAATTGGCGTAGCTGGAGGCTCTGCTTCTGGAAAAACAACCATTGTAAATAATTTAAAGGACTTTTTTAAAAATGATATAGAACTGATTAGCCATGACTGTTACTATAAAGCGCACTATGACATGCCTTTTGAAGAAAGAGAAAAATTAAACTATGACCATCCCAATTCATTTGATACTGATTTATTAATTTCTGATTTATTGAAGTTAAAAAATGGTGAGGTTGTTCATCGCCCTGTTTATTCCTATACAATACATAACAGAACAAAAGAAACAATCCCACTCTATCCCAAAAAGGTTATTATTGTAGAAGGCATACTCATTTTAGAAAATGAAGAGCTTCGTAATTTAATGGATACCAAAATCTATGTGGATACCGATGCAGATGAGCGTTTGATGAGAAGAATTCTACGTGATATGAAAGAACGAGGAAGAACGATTGATTCGGTCATGGAACAATATTCTAATACAGTAAAGCCAATGCATGAGCAATTTATTGAACCTTCTAAAAAATATGCAGATATCATTATCCCTAGAGGAGGCGAGAATTTGACTGCACTTAATATTTTAAAGGAGCATCTTAAACTTGTTTTAAACCAATAAGTTTATGTAAAGTTATTGGCTTTTTTTAAGTAAATTATTCATAAAAAATAAAACACTCTTGAGCCAATTACAAAAGCCCAAGGGTGTTTACTTTATACTTTATTTAATGCTAACACCACCAAGAATACATGTGGCATTCAAATAAATAACGCTTGTATAATTACCTGTATATGGTTTATTTGACACTCCGCCAAGAATAGGAACTTGTTCTACCCTTACTTCAACATCAGCTGGAACAAAAATATCTACACCACCAAGAACAGTTGCGACATCAATATAGGAATGATCCTTAATCTCTGCATTTCTTAAATCAAGAGTAATTGCACCCAATACAGAATTCAGAGTAATACCTTCGAATAATTGGTCTGCATAATCAACTACCTTAGAGTTTAACACACAAGTTGCTTGATTCCCTTTTAGATTCGAACGTTTAAAAGTATCTCCTTTATAATATGTATGATTGTTTTGCTCATTATCTATTTCTTTTATATGCTTTTTCTGTTCATAATAATCTTTATTTTTATGATAGTACCCACTGTTTTTCAAAATAATATGTAAACCTATGATAATAAATATAGTTGGTAAAATTAACCTTGAGAATTGATAGCTATCATATATTTCTGATAAAAGAAGTAATATTCCAATGCTAATTCCGACTAAATTACCAACCCCTGCTCCTCTTTGAATGATGCTAATTCCGCAAGGAACAATGATAAATAACGTCCACCATCCATCAAAAAACAATTCAAAATTCCATCCCCATAAAATATTTCCTAAAAACCCGATTCCGATTATTATAAAAACTAGCCCCCATAACACATTACCGATTCTGTTTCTCATTCAAACCTCCACTCGCTTTTTGCTTTATAACATTCATTCGTAATTATTATAGTTGTTACATTCTTTTTTTGCAACTAATTTACTATGTGAAGCAGTTCTGATAATTTTTTAATTTCGTAGTTTATTTTAACATCTAAATCACATGATAAATGAAAAGGATTAAACCAGCAAGTGTCAATACCAGCATTATTCCCTCCTAAAATATCTGACGATAGCGAATCACCAACAATTAATGTCCTTTCTTGACAAATATCAGGAATTCTGGCAAAACAATAATCAAAATATTCCCTCATCGGCTTTTGAAATCCTGTTTCCTCCGAAATAAACACATCTTTCATATATTGATCAATTCCTGAAGCTTTCAAACGACTTCTTTGTGTTTTAGTAACCCCATTTGTCACGATATATAAATCATGTGTCTTTGAGAGAGTATCAATAATTTCCATTGCACCATCTATCAAATCATGACCTTGTCCAAGTAGCTCTTGATATTCATCTTCAAATGCAACACCATCTCCCTCTAAGCCAAGTCGAGCAAATAATGTAACAAAACGCGTATAAATAACCTCTTCTTTAGTGATTTTCCCCTGTTCATATTGATTCCAAAGACTATGGTTGATTTCATCATAAATTGTTTTTACATTATCATTTAATTCATAATTATGTTTTTCAAAAGCCATTTTTAACGCATTCTCCTGCGCCGCATGAAAATCCAGTAAAGTTCCATCTACATCAAATAAAATAATATCATATTTCTTCATCACAATTCACCTTTCTTCTTGTACAAATATCTGCTTTCTTACTAAGTGCATCAAGCAGGCTG
This sequence comes from Candidatus Galacturonatibacter soehngenii, assembly GCF_008830185.1. Classification (GTDB taxonomy): domain Bacteria; phylum Bacillota; class Clostridia; order Lachnospirales; family Lachnospiraceae; genus Lachnotalea; species Lachnotalea soehngenii. Next base: position 13,549 of record NZ_WAGX01000003.1, on the reverse strand, counting down.
TATCCTATGCAAAAACAGATTGTAGTATATAAATTATACCACAATCTGCTTTTATTTGGCTTCTATATCTACTCCAATATACTATCTTTACCTTCTGGTAAAATCGCTGCTAAGAACATACCCACAATTGCTGCTAGTGCAAGTCCAGAAATGGTTACAGTACCTACCACTGGGACACTGTCACAACCAATACCTAGTACAAGGATAAGTGCAGCAATCATTAGATTTCTACTATTACCAAAATTAAGTCTGGCATTGATTAAGATACGTACACCAACAGAAGAAATCATACCATATAAAACAATACTAATACCACCACTTACAGGTCCAGGTATACTTGTAATCAAACCACCAATCTTTCCAAATATTCCTAAAATAATTGCGAATACTGCTGCAATACGAATAATAGAAGGATCATAATTCTTTGTTACTGCTAACACACCAGTATTTTCACCATAAGTAGTATTTGCTGGCCCTCCAAGCAAACCTGCAAACGCAGTAGCCAAGCCATCTCCTAAGATTGTCCTGTGTACACCTGGATCAATCATAAAGTTCTTACCTACCACTGCACTATTTGTTGTAATATCACCCACATGTTCAATTAAAGTTACAAGTGCAATAGGTGCAATCGCTAAAATGGCATCTACTTTAAAAACAGGCATAAGGAATAATTGAGTTGTGATATTGGAGTCCATGAAAGAGAAGAATTCTGCATTTCTTACAGGATCAAGATTAACAAATCCCATAGGAATACTAACAATATATCCAATGATAATAGCAAAAAGAATTGGCATTAGATTATAAATACCTTTTGCAAAAACCGAAATACAAATAACCGTTGTTAAAACAATTACTGTAACAAAAACTGCCTTTAGGCTAAACTCATTGTTATAATAGAATGCTGAACTTATAGCTGAGCTACTAAGTCTTAAACCAATTACTATGATAATCGGTCCAGTTACGATAGGTGGTAACAATTTATTTACTTTATCATATCCAACTAATTTTATCAAAGCTGCAAATAAAACGTAAATCAATCCCGCTACAATCAATGCCCCTTTAACTGTTGCAAGTTTCTCAAGAAAATCTGGGTCTCCCATTCTTGAAGAACCTATAACAGAAATAATTCCTCCCATAAATGCAAAACTTGAACCTAAAAAAACAGGTACTTTTTTCTTACTAACTAAATGAAAAATTAAAGTTCCACATCCTGCGCAAAATAGTGTGATTGAAGTATTCAAACCGGTTAAAGCAGGTACTAATACAGTAGCACCAAACATCGCTAATACGTGTTGAATACCAAGTATAATCTTTTGATTATAACTTTTTTTGTTATCCATGCTTGCCTCCTCATAAGTAAAGCGGATATTAATTATCCGCTTTCAAACTTTTCAACTTTATTGCCTTAAACACTATACTACACATTCCAAGATATTTCAACAAGCAATTTAATTTTTTTATGAAATTGTGAGACTAAAAAAACAAGGTGTATTTAAACTGTTTTGGCTGGTCTGTTATAGCTTTGTTAATATCTGCGAAGCCTTTTGTATATAATCATTTTTAATACGATAAAACTCTCCCGCATCTGCTGCACTAGCATAATCTGGCTCAATTGGAACCTTACCTAATACCTCAAGTCCTAGCGTGCCAGCTATCTCATCAATATGACTTTCTCCAAATACTTTTATCTTCTTATCGCAATCTGGGCATTTGATAAAGCTATAATTTTCAACAATTCCTATAATTGGTATATTCATTGTTTTTGCCATATGGTATGCCTTTTTCACTATCATACTTACCAAATCTTGAGGAGAGGTTACTACAACAATTCCGTCAACTGGAAGTGATTGGAAAACGGTAAGAGGTACATCTCCTGTTCCTGGTGGCATATCAACGAATAAAAAGTCTAATTCTCCCCACATTACATCGCTCCAAAACTGCTTCACCATATTAGAAATGACAGGCCCTCTCCATATAACAGGAGCCTCTTCATCCTCCATTAACAGATTGACAGACATAACTTTAGTTCCATTTTTTGCTTCCTCAGGATAAATTCCTTCTTCTGTTCCTTGTGCAGGTCCTTTTAATCCAAACATTTTTGGAATCGATGGACCAGTGATATCCGCATCAAGTATTCCTGTTTGATACCCTTGTTGTTGCATAAGTGTGGCTAAGGAAGCAGTAATCATTGATTTACCCACACCACCTTTGCCACTTACTACTCCAATTACTTTTTTAACATTTGAATGAATGTTAGGTTCAACTAAGAAACTTTGTGTAGCGCCTTTGCTTGGACATCCTTCACAACTTTCCTTTGAACATTCTGAATTATTACAACTTTTCTCTGACATCTTTCATTCTCCTATCTTGTTATATTTTTTAACCATTTATAGCTTCGAAACCTTATTGTTGTAAATGGCAATTTAAGTATTTCATCACTCATTAATAAAATGTAAACAATCGGTACACTAAATTTAAATACAAAAGCAGCAAGTGCTCCTAAAAGAATCGATCCACCCCACATACTTAATATATCTAATATAAGGCCAAAACGGGTATCTCCTCCCGAGCGAAAAATTCCTACTACCATGGTTGTATTATAAGCCTGACATAAAGTAAAATATGCCATTACCAAAAGCATAAATCCAAGATAACTTTTAGCAGCATCTGTCAGACTAAGACTGCTTATAATAAATGGTCTGATTAAAATAATTAATGTTGCGCCAAATCCACCAAATAAAATACTTAGTTTCACAAATCTTTTTGAATAGATTTTTGCTTCTTCATATTTTTCCTCACCGATTGTCTTACCTAGCATAATCGCAGCAGCAGACGCAATTCCAAATGATATTACAGTAGCTAGCTGCCTCGTAACTTGTGCAACAGAATTAGCTGCCACTGCCGCACTACCCATATGGCCCATTACCGCCGTATTAGCAGAGGAACCAGCTCCCCACATCAATTCATTCAATAATACTGGAAAGGATAATATTAAAAAATCTCTAAATAATGTCTTGTCCATTTTAAAGATATGAGAAAAACGCAAATGAACTTCATGTTTACCTTTGATTTCATATCCAATAACAATGCACAATTCAACTGCTCTTGCAATCAACGTAGCAAGAGCCGCTCCTTCTATCCCCATGGCTGTAAATCCGAATAGCCCAAAGATAAAAATAGCATTTAATATAATATTGACAAGTAAAGAAATGGAATAAACAACCGTGGAAATAATAACCTTTTCTATACTCCTCATAATATTTAAGTATATCATAGTGATAGCATTTAATGTATATGCAATGGAAATAATTCTTAAATATTTTATTCCTTCTTTAATAAGTACTTGATCAGCTGTGTAAACTCTCATTAATTTTTCGGGAATTAAAATAGCTGCAAACGAAAATACAAGTGCAACCATGATACCGATTCGAAGTGTTATTCCCATTACTTTTTCGATTGCATCAATGTCCTTTTTCCCCCAATATTGTGAAGTAAGCACCGCTGCACCTGATGTAAGACCAAATAATATAAGTGTCATAATAAATTGAACCTGACCAGCTAGTGATGAAGCAGAAAGTGACGTTTCCCCAACCTTACCAAGCATCACTACATCAGCCGTTGTTACACCAACATTGATTAAATTTTGCAATGCTAGCGGTATTACTAAAGAAAATACATTTTTATAGAAATTTGTTTGAATCTTCATTTTTTATCTCTCGTTCTAATCTTTCTCGTTTTCATAAAATATGATAACTGGTGTCCCTATCTCAATGTTATCAAATATCATTTTAACATTGTCATAAGGAGTATTGATGCAACCATGTGACCCATTTGTCGTATATATATTACCCCCAAATTTACTTCTCCATGATGCATCATGAATTCCAATGGAGCCATAAACCTTCATCCAGTAATTTACAAATGCAACATACCCTGTCCCGACAAGTTTTGTATTTCTCACTTTATTATAAATATAACCAACTACTGTTGGAGTCCCATGCCCTTTCGCTAGATTCCCTGTAACTATATTCGTTGAGACGATTAGTTCACCATCTTTATAAAACCACATTTTTTGTTCACTCATGTTAACTTCAACATAAGTATTCCCAATGTCATTCATTCCTCTAGCAAAAGCTTTTTGCTTATAGACTGGCTCTCTATCTTTAATCGATTTTCCCTCATTAATAAGGGCAAGCAATTCTTTTGTCTCTTCTTCCTGATCAATTTCCCAGCCATAAGGCCCTCCTGATACAGTAACTACATCACCATGAGAATCGACAAACGGCCGTTCAATCCCCACCGTGTCATATTTCTTTGCCAGACCTTTTACATACTCTTTTACATTTTCTTCTCTTAATAGAACTTGTTTCTCGTCAACTGTAATCCATTTTTTAATCAGCTCACTATCTACTACTTCTGTGTCCTCACCAAATTTATATTGAATATTTGCGACTGCAAAATCATTTATCATTTTCTCCTCTAGCTTTAATTGAGGAGTAATATTATCGAATTCCTGATTTTCACTTACAATAATATTGGAACTAAAGACTGTAATCTTTTTTTCTGCTTCAAATTTTGGTTGTGACTCTTTTTGTATTTTAAGCTTTACGACCCATATTCCTCCTACAATAGCGACAATTCCTATTCCAGCCATTAAAGTAAGTAAAATCCTTTTACTCTTACTCATGCCTTTTGATTCCTTTCTGCTTCGCCTCCCAAACAGAGCAAGCCTAACTTATTCTCTACTCAACCATATTCATTACAATTTATAGTTAGAACTTGCAATAAGCGAGCGGATTGTATATTTAATAGAATTATCCTAGATACAAAAAGGTGTCGACTCCGTCGGCACCTTGTAAACAGTCGTAATGAATCAAAAAAACACATGATTACCAATTACCGTTCCATCAATCATAGAATTGGCAGTTCTAAATTGTAGCCAACTACCAGAGGAATGTCCATCCAATACACGTTGCGCTGCCGATACACAGCTGCTGTTCGCACCTTGCGCCAAAACCAGTGCAAATCTCCCACTTGCTACTGGAGAGAATTGGCCACTTTGATATATCACTCCTACTATTGTATTTGGATAGGAAGAACTTCTAACTCGATTCATGACAACGGATCCAACGGCGAGTTTGCCTTCCGTACTTTCGCCACCAGCCTCACATTGGATGATTGCTGCAAGCATTGCCAAATCACCTGCGGAACTTGAAGAGGCTCCTCCTGCATTATTTTCAGAATCTGTAGATGCACTTTGTTGACCTTTTGTAGTGGCTTCTTTTTCTGCTTTTTCTTTCGCAGCCTTTTCCTTTGCTGCTTTTTCTGCTGCTGCCTTTTGCTGAGCCTGTAGCTGTTTTAGATTTTCTAACTTGTCGTTTTGCTCTGCTAGCTTTGCTTCATACTCTTTTGCTTTCTTTTCAGTTGCTTCGATTTCACTAGAGTAAGAAGATATCTTGGTAGAAGTGGAAGCAACTACCTCTGCAACCTGTTGTTGCTTTACCTCAACTTCATTTTGTAATGCAAGCAATTCTTCTTGCTCTTTTACAAGCAACGCCTCTTTCTCTGCAATTTCTTCTTTTGTTTCTTTAAACTTCGTTAGCATATCACGGTCGTAATCATATATCTGCATAATGTATTCTGCTCTATTTAAGGCTTCTGATATACTTTCTGCTTCAAGAAAGAGCTGAAGATATGTAGTGTCACCATTCTCATACATAAATTTAATACGAGTCTTCATATCTATGTATTGTTTTTCTTCTTTGGCTTTTGCATCATCTAATTCCTGCTGCGTCGTTGTAATCTCTTCTTCTTTTGTTGTAATCTGATTTCCTAAATCCTCTAGTTGTTCACTTAATTCCATAAGCTTAGCATTTAATTCACTCAAATAAGTCTCTAACTTATTCTTTGCCGATTCTAAATTATTGACTTTATTTTTTGCATCATTAATATTTGCTTCTGTGTTTTTTTTCTGCTTATTAATGTCAGTTATTTGATTTGATATACTTGTTTTAGAAGATGCTTGTGCCGGTAATGTAAGAATAAACGATAATAAAATTGCAATGGTAACTTTCATAAAACTACTGCCGTATATTTTCATAAAACAATCCCCTTTAAATTTGTATCCATAAACAACACTACTAGTAATATTACTATATTTTAACTATTATTACAACTAGTCCACTTGAGCAATTATTGCCAGCGCCATGAAGAACTATATTTATTCTTCAAAATTCCATTGTTTAATTTTCCCCATCCAAGCGGAAAATGGTCTACGCATATGAGTTGCCAACCTGATTCCCCCTTCTCTACAATGTCACTAACATCAAGTGTTTCTCCCTTTAGATATTTAATCACTCTATTATCTTCGACTGAAAAATTAATAGTAAAATCAAACTCCTCTTCTCTTAAAGCCAAGGCAAGAGCCTGACTTGGTTCAAATCTATTTTTCTTAATTTCTCCAAGCAACAAACCGGAACGAAGGAATCGCACCCCTTTTAAATTCTTCATGTACTTGGATACATAAAATACTCGTTCCCCTTTTATATCAATATATTTACGTTCCATATCCATATGAACATTTTTAAGGAACGCTTCTAATATATCCGACTCTGTCTTTGTAATCTGATATGACTCATCAGTAGTTATATCGGATGTTTTTTCTCCTTTTTTATGAAGTAATGCGAGAAAATGTCCCTCGGCTTCCATTTTATGTGGCCATATACGAACCGTTTTAGTTAATTCTTCACTTCCATTTACAAGTTCTGGTCTTCCTTTTGAAAATCCCTCAAACCCTTCTATCTCTCTTAATTCAAAATCCTTATACGCATCTAGAAGAAATTGGATGGTCCCCTCATTTTCTACTGGAGAAAAAGTACACGTAGAGTACAACATGAGCCCACCTGGTTTTAACATTTTTGCAGCTTGTACTATAATATCCCTTTGAATCTTTGCATAAAACTCAGGTCCATTTTTCTCCCAACTGCTAATAATAGCTGGGTCTTTGCGAAACATTCCTTCACCAGAACATGGAGCGTCAATTAAAATTTTATCAAAATACTCTTCATAATAATTAAGAAGTTTATCTGGGGTCTCATTTACTACAAATACATTTGATATTCCAAAAAGTTCAATGTTTTTAAGAAGTGCTTTTGCTCTGGAATTACTGATATCATTAGCAACTAAAAGCCCCTCTCCCTTAAGTTTTGAACCTAATTCTGTAGCTTTCCCTCCTGGTGCCGCACACATATCAAGTACCACATCACCAGGATTTATCTCTAGACGTGATGCAGGGGTCATTGCACTTGGTTCTTGTAGATAATATAAACCAGCATAATAATAAGGGTGCTTTGCAGGATGTTCCTTGCTTCCATCATAATAATATCCATTTGGAATCCATGGTATCTTATCTATTTTAAAAGGACATATTTTTTCAAATTCTTGCGTTGATATTTTATTTGTATTCACTCGTAGTCCATACATTCGTTTATAGTTGTAACTTTTTAAATAATCATCAAATTCATCACTAAGAATCTCTCTCATTTTATTCTCAAATAATTCAGGTAACCGCATGATTTATTCCTCTAACTTTCTATGCTTACTTTAGATTGTTGCTCCTATCAACACTCCTAAAAACAACCTATACTATTATATCATAATTTAATATCAATAAAAGATTACAATTCATTTAATTATTGTACAAACGCTTGCCATATTTTATAAATATTGCTACAATCAAAGTTAGCTTTGCAGCTTGGTTTTAAAAAACAGTTTTAAATAAATTAAATGTTCTTAAGGAGGCATTTTTGTGACTTGGTTATTTGATATGTGTAAGTTTTTTTGGGAAAAATACATTCATAAAATAGTATTTTCAAGAAAATTTTTTGCTTTTATTTCAGTTATCGTATTGATTGTTTCAACTCTTCCGCTTTTTATCATTGGTTTTTATAATCATCCAAGTGCAGATGATTTTAACTATACCATTTTAACGGGCGCTGCTTTAAGGAATAATACTGGTATATCAGCATTTTTTGCAGTGATTGCTGCTGCAATTGAAAGAGCGACCAGCTATTGGGGCATTTGGCAAGGGACTTATGCTATGAGTTTTTTTGCAGCGCTTCGTCCGTCACTGTTTTCTGAACAGTTAACATTTTTACATTCTGTTATACTAATTGGAATTTTAATCGTATCTATTTTCTACCTATATTATGTATTACTATATAAAATGTTAGGTACCGACAAATATATTTATATTATTTTGTCATCTGCCACTGCCTTTTTATCAATTCAATATCTTCCTAATCCAGTAGAAGGATTCTTTTGGTATACCGGTGGTGTCGGATACACATTTTTCTTGTATTTAGCCTTTATATTACTTGGAAAATCATTATTAGCTTTTCATACACAAACATTAAGTACAGCTAATTGCATTGCACTTTGTATCTTATCGTTCGTTGTCGCAGGAGGACATTTTGCTATTACATTGCTTGGTTTTGTCTGTACAATTATTTTATTTATTGAATCTATCTTGAAAAAAAATCTATCTAAATCCTTTAAGATAAAATATGGGATTAATACTATTGTTTATCTGATTGGATTTGCATTATGCGTTGGTGCTCCAGGTAATATGAGACGCCAAGAGTCATTTACTGAGAAACAAACCGTTATTGAAACAATTATAAAATCATATTTGCATGGACTTGGATATGCTAAATTATATACCAATACAGTTGTATTCATGGGAATACTTTTTATAGGTATCATCGCCTTTATAGGTCTTAAAAAAGTAAACTATAAATTTAAATATCCAGTAATTTTTACTTTAGTTACCTTTAGTATGTATGCAGTTTTATTAATGCCTGGTTATTATTCAACAAACGGAATTCCTGCACCTCGTTATCTGGATATTATTTATTTTGGAGCAATATTATTTTTCTCAACTAATATTATTTACTATGCTGGATGGTTAAGAACTAAAATAAATGAATTAGAGCAGAGTAACTGGTTGGGTGAGCATTATGTGAATGTAAAGCCTATCATTGGTAATTTGATTTTATTTACATTTGTATTATATGGTATTGTTCACTTAACAACACTTGAAATTAGTTTGTCCACTGGTGTGCGAGCTGTGAAATCAATTGTTAGCGGAGAGGCAAAAGAATTTGACAAACAAATGGATGAACGTGAGGCTCTCTATCATGATGATTCCCTAAAAGAAGTTTATATCTCACCTTTAACAGTGTACCCTGAATTAATTTATTTTGATGATATTACAACTGATAAAGAAAATTATGCGAATTATAAAATAGCTGAATTTTATAATAAGGATTTTATCGTAATCAAATAATAATTTATAAAAGACGAAAAAATAAAGATGTTCTTTTGAATATCTTTATTTTTTTATTTTATTAATTTTTTTATTTTTCTTGGGCATACTAATTTTGTCTAAGTAACTGATAAAGTTATCTAAATCAACTTATTTTATTTAAAGGAGGCAAAACAATGCAAGAGATTTCAGAACTTGATTTACAGAATTTAAGACATTTGATCGGAGGACATGATACCGCTCATTGTAAATTTTCTGCTTATGCAGAACAGGCAAACGATTCACAGGTAAAACAATTTTTTCAAAAATCAGCTCAATCCGCTGAACAAACAAAACAACAATTAATCCAGTTTTTACAATAGGAGGTGTTAGTTATGATGATGGAAAAAACAATGGTAAGTGATGCTTTAGTTGGAATCAATGGTGAACTTACACGTTATGCAGAAATGATTACCCAAACTGAAAATCCTCAGTTAAAACAAACTTTAAAGCAGCTTCGTAATCAATGTGAAGCTTCTCAGGAAGAATTATACCAAATCGCAAGAAGTAAATCATACTATGTTCCTGCTTCTAAAGCTTCTCAGGAAGAAATTGCTCACGTTAGATCTCTTTTTAAGTAAATTTAAACTTATGCATGATACGAAATAAGATAAGCGGCTTATTTTCTCATGTATGATTAGAAATTAACTAAGTAGGCATAAAATCTAAAAAAGGGCAATATGCCCTTTTTTAGATTTTATTATAGAAACAGTAATCCTATACTTTTAAAATACACCCCTCTAAAAGAAAATTACTATAAAATCATCTAAGTATTTAATTTGCAAAGCAATCCCTTCTATGTATAATTTAGAAATTAACTTCTGTTCCATAATAGATACAATTAAATAATTTTTCCATTAAGTCTGGAGTAATCTGTCTTGGATTTGATCCTGTACAGGCATCGCCTACTGCAAGCTCTGCAATTTTAGCTACTTTAGTTTTGAACTCTTCTTCGTTAATTCCAAACTCTTTTAACGTTTTTGGAATTCCTAATTTTACATTATAATCATCAATCTTTGCACACAGTTTATGAATCAAGTCTTCTTCGGAATCTCCTGTAATGCCAATAAATTTAGCTATGTATGCATAACGGCTTTTTGCTTCTTCATTTTTAGAATTAAATTGGATAACATATGGTAAATAAATTGCATTTGCACATCCATGAGGAATATGTCCTGTGGAAAACGCTGCACCTGTTTTATGAGCCATAGAATGTACAATTCCAAGTAATGCATTACTAAATGCCATACCTGCAAGACACTGTGCATAATGCATCTGCTCTCTTGCTTTGCTATCTCCTTTATAAGAATCAATTAATTCTTCAAATACCATTTGAATCGCTTTTAATGCAAGTGGATCTGTAAATGGTGAATTTAAAGTTGATACATATGCTTCAATTGCATGTGTTAGTGCATCCATTCCTGTATGTGCAGTCAATGTAGGAGGCATTGTCTCTGCTAATTCTGGATCAACAACAGCTACATCTGGTGTGATATTAAAATCAGCCAATGGATATTTCACTCCAGAAGAATAATCTGTTATTACTGAAAAAGCTGTAACTTCTGTTGCAGTACCAGATGTTGAAGGAATTGCAAGGAATTTCGCTTTTTGTCTTAATTCTGGAAAATTAAAAGGTGTAATTAAATCTTCAAAAGTTGTTTCTGGGTATTCATAAAATGCCCACATTGCCTTTGCAGCATCGATTGGAGAACCACCGCCAATCGAAATAATCCAATCTGGCTCAAATTTTCTCATAGCTTCTGCGCCTCTCATAACCGTTTCTACAGAAGGATCTGGTTCTACATTCTCAAATAATTGTGTTTCGATTCCAGCTTCTTTTAGATAATCTAATACTTTATCTAAGAATCCAAAGCGTTTCATTGAGCCACCGCCAACTACAATAATCGCTTTCTTCCCTTTTAGTGTTTTAAGCACTTCTAGGCTGCCTTTTCCATAGTATAAGTCTCTTGGTAATGTAAATCTTGCCATAATGAAATACCTCCTAATGATTGATTTATGTTATTTTAATTGTTTTTACTTATTCAGTATATCACACAACTATCATTTATACAATTGTGTTTGTGAATTTTTAGACAAATTTTTCATTTTAAATATATTAACTATTTTATATATTTTGTATAAGGAACTAGTAAATTGACTCAATAATATATACTTATATTATAATTATTTAAAAAAATATATTTCTTAAACTCTTAATTTCTTTTATTCTTCGTCAATTATTGACTTTCCTTTAACATACCTGTATTGTCATTTAACAATCTATTGATCCTTCTTTTATATTAATTTATGCGAAGCAATAACTTCCTTATTGTACAAAAAAAGAGCTAATAAATAATTTTATTAGCTCTAAGCAGGGGAAGAGGGATTCGAACCCCCGTGAACAGTTTTGGAGACTGTCATCCTACCACTGGATGATTCCCCTCTGCACATATACTATGATACAAGACAAGTGACTATTACTAGTCACTATACTATACCTTCAAAACTGCACATGAAATTCGAATAATGTATGACGACTCTCTTAGCAAGCTCTCACCTGCTAAGCTCTTTGGTCATGCCCTCGACCGATTAGTAACAGTCAGCTACATGCATTACTGCACTTCTACCTCTGTCCTATCTACCTTGTAGTCTTCAAGGGGTCTTACTAGCCTGCGCTATGGGATATCTCATCTTGAGGGGGGCTTCACGCTTAGATGCCTTCAGCGTTTATCCCTTCCGAACTTGGCTACTCTGCCATGCCTTTGGTAGACAACAGATACACCAGCGGTTCGTCCAACCCGGTCCTCTCGTACTAAGGTCAGCTCCTCTCAAATATCCTGCGCCCGTGCCGGATAGGGACCGAACTGTCTCACGACGTTCTGAACCCAGCTCGCGTACCGCTTTAATGGGCGAACAGCCCAACCCTTGGGACCTACTTCAGCCCCAGGATGCGATGAGCCGACATCGAGGTGCCAAACCACTCCGTCGATGTGAACTCTTGGGAGTGATAAGCCTGTTATCCCCAGGGTAGCTTTTATCCGTTGAGCGATGGCAATCCCACTTTATACCACCGGATCACTAAGTCCTAGTTTCCTACCTGCTCCACCCGTCGGTGTCACAGTCAAGCTCCCTTATGCCTTTGCACTCTGCGAATGGTTTCCAACCATTCTGAGGGAACCTTTGAGCGCCTCCGATACTCTTTCGGAGGCGACCGCCCCAGTCAAACTCCCCGCCTGACATTGTCCTCCCACCAGTTTATGGTGGCTAGTTAGAAATCCAATACTGCAAGGGCGGTATCCCAACAACGACTCTGGTATGACTGGCGTCATACCTTCCTAGTCTCCCGCCTATCCTGTACATGCAGTACCGAATCCCAGTATCAAACTGGAGTAAAGCTCCATGGGGTCTTTCCGTCCTGGCACGGGTAACCAGCATCTTCACTGGTACTTCAATTTCACCGGGTGCATTGTCGAGACAGTGCCCAAATCATTACGCCTTTCGTGCGGGTCGGAACTTACCCGACAAGGAATTTCGCTACCTTAGGACCGTTATAGTTACGGCCGCCGTTTACTGGGGCTTAAGTTCAAAGCTTCGCTTGCGCTAACCTCTCCCCTTAACCTTCCAGCACCGGGCAGGCGTCAGCCCATATACCTCACCTTTCGGTTTTGCATAGACCTGTGTTTTTGCTAAACAGTTGCTTGGGCCAATTCTCTGCGGCCTGGCTTTCACCAGGCACCCCTTCTCCCGAAGTTACGGGGTCATTTTGCCGAGTTCCTTAACAATGCTTCTCCCGTCGGCCTTAGGATTCTCTCCTCATCCACCTGTGTCGGTTTACGGTACGGGTACAATAAAAACAATAGCGGCTTTTCTTGGCAGCTAGCTCACACACTTCCCTACTTTAATTTCGGTCCACGTAACGCCTTCTCATTGATGTACGGATTTGCCTATACACCAGATACCTCGCTTGTACCGGTCTTTCCATTCCCGGCTTGTGCTTTCTCTCTGCGTCCCCACAGTTCTGTTTTATTGCAGTACAGGAATTTCTACCTGTTGTCCATCGACTACGTCTTTCGACCTCGCCTTAGGCCCCGACTTACCCAGGGCAGATCAGCTTTACCCTGGAAACCTTGGATATTCGGCCTAGAAGATTCTCACTTCTATCTCGCTACTCATTCCGGCATTCTC
>NZ_WAGX01000002.1:0-140000 GCF_008830185.1 Candidatus Galacturonatibacter soehngenii | reverse complement strand
TGTGTGTCAATTTAACTTTCACTAAATGACGTTTTAATGGCACTCCACATTATCCAAAAAACATGTATCTTATATTGCATGAATCGCATCTCTAAGATTTCCGACTCCTATAATTTCAATCCCTTTGATCTCTTTTAGGTTTTGTGAGGATACCTTAGGAATAATACACCTAGTAAACCCTAGCTTCTTAGCTTCTAGAACTCTTTGTTCAGCCATACTTACAGAACGAACTTCGCCGCTTAAGCCTACTTCCCCAAATACAATCGTCTTTTCAGGTATCACTTTATCTTGATAACTTGACACAATAGCCATTACAATTGCCAAATCAATAGCAGGTTCATTTATCTTAATTCCTCCTGCAATGTTAACATAGGCATCGCAAGATGATAGCTGTAATCCAAATCTTTTTTCTAAGACAGCCATTAACAAGTTCACTCTATTAAAATCAGTTCCAACTGCCGTTCTTCTTGGCAATCCAAAATTAGTTTGGCAAACCAGAGCTTGAATTTCCATTAATATTGGTCTTGTTCCTTCCATTGAACATGCAACCACTGATCCAGAAGCATTCTCTGGTCTTCCCTCTAGCATATATTCCGAAGGATTTGTAACTTCTATTAATCCCTTTTCTGCCATTTCGAAAACGCCAATTTCATTGGTAGAACCAAATCTATTTTTTACTCCTCTAAGAATTCGATATGAGGCATGTCTATCTCCTTCAAAATATAATACGGTATCGACCATATGTTCAAGTACTCTAGGTCCTGCTACTACTCCTTCTTTTGTAACATGCCCTACAATAAAGATAGAAATTCCATTTCCTTTAGCTAACTGCATTAATAAAGATGTAGACTCCCTTACTTGCGACACACTTCCTGGTGCGGCAGATATAGCTTCATTGTACATGGTTTGAATGGAATCAATTACAACAACCTGGGGTTTTAACTTTTTTATTGCCTCACTTGCTAAGTCTAAATTTGTTTCACATAGAATAAGAAGATCATTTGTAAACTGACCAATTCTTAACGCTCGCATCTTAATCTGCTTAAGTGATTCTTCTCCTGAAATATAAAGCACTTTTTTTTCTTGCGTTGTTAGCGTTTGACAAACCTGAAGTAATAAAGTAGATTTTCCGATTCCAGGGTCGCCTCCAACTAACACTAATGAACCCTGTACAATTCCTCCCCCTAGTACTCGATCTAGTTCTTGCATACCTGTTTTTATTCTTTCTTCTTCGTTGGTCTCAATTTCAGATATCTTTGAAGGTTCGGTATATTCAATTTTTTTTATCTTTCCATTCGTGCTTTTTGATACTGTTTCTTCAACAAAAGAGTTCCATTCCTTACAAGCTGGACATTGCCCCATCCATTTACTTGATTCATATCCACAATTTTGACAGAAAAAAACACTATTTTTCCCCTTCGCCATATCATCCTTCTCCTTATTCTTCCTTTATATACTTCTTTGGCAGCGTAACTTTTTTATAGAATAGAGTTGTTAAGTATTTTTCTATTCTATAGAAAAGAATGTTACAGTTAGACTTTTGAGTCATTCTGTAACACTCTTATTCTTGTTCCATATAATAGTTATGCTTGTCTTTATAATTTAATAATCTTAACGTGTGACTGGTCATCCTTACTAAGCTCAACACTTAACGCTAGCTTACCACTTAGATTGGTTTTCATCTTTCCAACATTGGTATCATCAATAAATATCTTATATTCTGTATCTTCTGCTAACTCTACTGTTATCTGAGCATCTTCTGCCCCTTCAACATAAAATTGAACTCCTGACTCAGTTACATTCATATGGTTAACTGCAGTTCCTGGAACGGACTCATAAACAAACATTCCATTACGTTCCAACTTAGTAATTTCATGATAAGTTTTTACCTTATATAAATCACCCTGATGTTCAAAGTCTTGAAGTTTAGCTTTTTTATCTAATGTATAATCTCCAAAACTAATAGTTCCATCAACTTCACTGCGTATCAGCTCTTTTATTACCGCCATCTTATAGCCCTCCTATTATGGCAACAGAAATTTTTCTATTGGTTATGACTGAATCATTCTTTCAATCTAATCTCTATTATATAATAAATCCTCATTTTTTGCTAGATGTTTCTTACTCGTTCACAGAAAATTCGACTTGTTTATTTTTCATACCAACAGCTACCGTATCTCCATTTTTTATCGTTCCTTTTAATATTTCTTCTGCTAGTTTATCTTCTATATTATTTTGAATTGCACGTCTTAAAGGTCTTGCACCGTACTTTTCATCATATCCACTTTCTGCTATAAACTTCTTAACAGAATCTCTCACTACAAGATCAAGATTCATCTGGCTCTTGCATCGATTTACCAAGCTCTTTAACATAATTGTTACTACCTTTTTCACATGCTCTTTACTCAGTGAATGGAACACAATTGTTTCATCGATACGATTTAAAAACTCTGGTTTAAAGGTCTGCTTTACTTCATCCATTACGTTATTTTTCATGGCTTCATAATTTTTCTTGTCATCATCAATCGTTCCAAAACCAAGTTTCTTTGGTGATATGATGGCTCTAGCTCCTATATTAGAGGTCATGATAATAACTGCATTTTTAAAGCTAACTTTTCTACCTTGTGAATCAGTAATATGTCCATCATCTAATACTTGTAGCAATACATTAAAAACATCTGGATGTGCCTTTTCTACCTCATCAAAAAGAATTACCGAATAAGGATTTCTTCTGACTTTTTCGCTTAATTGTCCTCCTTCATCATAACCTACGTATCCTGGAGGAGAACCAATCATTTTGGAAACACTATGTTTTTCCATATACTCTGACATATCTACTCGTATCATTGATTGCTCGTCTCCAAACAACGCTTCTGCAAGTGCCTTTGATAATTCTGTTTTACCCACACCAGTAGGTCCTAAGAATAAAAACGATCCAATCGGTCTATTCGGGTCTTTTAATCCTACTCTTCCTCTTTTAATCGCTCTTGCAACTGCACTTACTGCATCTTCCTGTCCAATTACTCTTTTATGAAGTAGGGTTTCTAATCTTCTTAAGCGTTCTGTTTCTTCTTCAGCTAATTTTTTAACTGGTATTTTGGTCCAGTCTGATACAATTCCCGCAACTTCATTTTCACCTACAACCAATCGCTTGTCACGTAAACTTTTTGATAGTTTTCCCTTCATTTTATCAAGCTTTAATTTCTCTGCTTTTTGCTTTTCACTAATTTCAGCGGCTTTTTCAAAATCTCCAGATTTGATTAACTCTTCTTTGAATTCTTCCAATTCTTTAACATGCTCTTCAATTTCTCCTAAGCTATCAGGAATTTTTGCTCCACTTAATCGAAGTTTGGATGATGCTTCATCAATGATATCAATTGCCTTGTCAGGTAAAAAGCGATCGTTGATATATCGGTCAGACATTTTAACTGCTGCTTCAATACCCTCATCTGTAATTTCCACATTATGGTGGTTCTCATACTCTAAACGTAGCCCTTTTAATATTTCAATGGTCTCTTCTATAGAAGGTTCATCCACCATAACTGGCTGGAATCTTCTTTCTAATGCCGCATCTTTTTCGACATATTTTCTATATTCTTCGATTGTAGTAGCACCGATTAATTGTATTTCACCTCGTGCAAGAGAAGGTTTTAATATATTGGATGCATCAATTGCTCCTTCTGCTCCCCCTGCTCCAATTATTGTATGAATTTCATCAATAAACAAAAGTATATTTCCTGCTTCTTTTACTTCTGATAATATCTTTTTGATACGTTCTTCGAATTCACCACGATATTTTGAGCCAGCTACAACTCCAGATAAATCAAGGGTTACTAATCTTTTATCTTTTACACTATCTGGCAAGGTTCCTGCTATCATGCGTGAAGCAAGGCCTTCTGCAATTGCAGTTTTACCAACACCTGGCTCACCAATTAAACATGGGTTATTCTTTCCTCTTCTGCTAAGAATTTGAACAACTCTTGCTATTTCTTTTTCTCTGCCTATAACAGGGTCTAATTGACCACTTCTTGCTAACTCAGTCAAATCTCTACTATATTGATTTAAAGTAGGTGTTTCTAATTTACTTTTTTTCTTGATTGGCTTTCCGTTTTGAAACTCTTCTTTATAAAGGCTTCCATCCTCACCCATTGCAACAAGGATCTCTACATATATTTTTTGCATATTGGCGCCAAGGGTTGTGAGTAGTCTAGCTGCTACACTATCTGTTTCCTTAACAATAGCTATCAGTATATGCTCGGTACCTACCTTTTCAGAACGAAATCTTTTTGCTTCTTTTTCACTATTTTCCAATACTTTAATTGCCCTTGGCGTATACCCTTCTTTTTCTAAGATCACAGTATTATCAACAGATGGAGCAATAAGTTGTTCGATGAGATCAAGTAATGAATCTTCTTCTATATTACTGTTGTATAATACCTGCGCAGCTACACCTGTGCTTTCCTTTAATAATCCTACTAAGATATGTTCTGTTCCTATATATCCATGTTTTAACTGTTTTGCAGTTCTTTTTGCTAAATCCAGCGCATTCTTGGCTTTTTGTGTATATTTATCTTGCATATTATGCCCTCCACTTAATTATATTCGTCAAATATTTCATCTATTAAATCATGCACTTCATTGCGCCTAATGTTCTTACAACATCCTTTTGCTAACAGCACAGTTAATTCTTTCTTCATTTCATCCAGTGCCTTAATTTTGTCACAACTTAATGCTATAATTGCTCCATTTCGTCGGTCTAGGGTTATAAATCCCTCTTGCTTTAATACCGAGTATGCTTTGTTTACAGTATGCATGTTTATTCCTATATTATCTGCTAACTGTCGAACAGAAGGTAATGTCTCTCCTTCTTGAATTCTCGAAGTTGCGATTCCTATTATAATCTGGTTTCTAAGTTGAATATATAGTGCTTCTTCACTATTAAAATCAATTTCAATAAACAACGATATCACCTTCTTCAGTAATTTATTATTTTATCTGTTATATATATAGTAGCACACTGTGAAATATTTGCAATATTTTTTTTACAGCTTTTCATCAATATATGCATTATTTATTGTGTTCAATGACTCTTTTATTTCTTTGGAAGCTTTTATCAATCTAGATAGGATCCAAACAGTTGCAATTCCATTGTATAGAAAACTCACTCCACTTATTATTGAAAACGCTTCTGTTGTTTTGAATGGGTTGTAAAAGATAAGTATTGATAAAGCAAAATTCATAACTCCTAGAAGCATGGCAATCCACCAGTACTTATAATATTTACTTTTTAATTCGATGGCCAGCTTAATATTAAGTATTCCCCCAATCATGAGCAGGAGTCCTAAAATAAAAGGTATTATGTTCGTGACACTAGAGGGATTACTTATTATACATATTCCAATCACTCCAGTTATTATCGATACCAAAATATTTAATACAGCTAGGCTATGTTTGTTTTTCATTTTAAAATATAGACCTACATGAAAAATAGCACAAATCATTAAAATCACGCCGAGTGCATAGCTAATTGCCGTTGTAGTTATCTTTGGTTCAATTAATAGTACGATTCCAAAACTTATACTTAAAATTGTAGTTAAAATAAAGCTTGCTTTTGTACTTTTTAAAATTTTATCCATGTTATCATCCCCTGAAATTGTAATTACATTTATAATACTCTTATTTTCTTGATTTTTCCACTCTAAATGCACGATTCTTTGTCAAGACATTATCATTTTGAAGTTTTTGAATTTATGCTAGATCGTTTAATTGGAGAAATATTTGAATAAGGAGGTATTTATGAAAATACTACATTGGCATGACTATAGGAGTATTATTATCATTGATTGGAATACTTTCCATTTAAAACGTATAAAATAAAACTGTCTTAAATCTATTTAGATGTAGCAAAGCTCAGTCAATAAAATCGACTGAGCTCTCATTTTTATATTACAAACATTCTCCGTTTGATTCAATTACTTTTTTATACCAATCAAAGGAGGCTTTCTTTGAACGTTTCAGGCTTCCATTGCCTTCATTATCTTTATCTACATAGATAAATCCGTATCGTTTTTTCATCTCACCTGTGCTTGCACTTACTAAGTCTATACATCCCCATGGCGTATATCCCATTAATTCTACTCCATCTTCATTTACTGCATCTTTCATGGCTTTAATGTGAGCTTTTAGATACTCAATGCGATATGCATCATTAATTTTCCCTTCTTCATCTGGGATATCCACAGCTCCTAGTCCGTTTTCTACAATAAATAACGGCTTTTGATATCTGTCATACAAAGAGTTCATCGTAATTCTTAGGCCAAGTGGATCAATTTGCCATCCCCATTCACTTGCCTTTAGATAAGGATTTCTCAAGGTAGCAAACACATTTCCTTCTGTCTGGCTATTTACTTGTGGATCGGCACTGGTTAGTCTTGAAGAATAATAAGAAAATGAAATAAAATCAACCGTATATTTCTTAAGAATCTCTTCGTCCTCTTTTTCCATTTTAATATTTAATCCATTTTTCTCAAACATTTTCTTGGCATAGTTTGGATATTCCCCTCTTGATTGTACATCAATAAAGAAATAATTTTCTCTATCTTTTTGTATGGATTTCCATACATCTTCTGGTGCGCAAGTATTGGCATAAGTATTGCCAGCTGCAAGCATACAGCCAATTTTAAATTCTGGATTGATTTCATGTCCAATTTTAGTAGCCAAGGCACTTGCTACCAACTCATGATGAGCTGCCTGATATTTTACTTCTTCCTGATTTTCTCCCTCTTCAAACAAAATACCAGCTCCCATAAATGGAAGGTGCAACAACATATTTATCTCATTAAAAGTCAACCAGTATTTTACTTTGTTTTGATAGCGAGTAAATATGGTCTCACAATATCTTACATAGTGATCAATCATTTTGCGACTTTTCCATGAACCAATGGTTTTGATTAAATTCATTGGAACATCGAAATGACAAATGGTTACCAATGGCTCAATTCCATATTTTAAACATTCATCAAATAGATTATCATAAAACTGCAATCCTTCTTCATTTGGACTCTTGTCATCTCCATTAGGGAAAATTCTTGACCACGCAATTGATAATCGATAACACTTAAATCCCATTTCTGCAAATAGCGCAATGTCTTCTTTATAATGATGATACATATCAATTGCTTCATGACCAGGATAGTAATGCTCATTATCGCATTCTAACATTTTAAGCTGTCCTAACGCTACAGGAAAACGATCTTTTCCCGCTGGAATTACATCTACATTAGCAAGACCTCTTCCGCCTTCTAGATAAGCACCTTCGCATTGATTTGCCGCTGTTGCCCCTCCCCATAAAAATCCTTCTGGAAATTTTTTTACACTCATTGATTAACCCATCCTTTCTCGTTTTTGTATTACTTTCTTGTGTTTTTAAAGTCACATCTAATTCTTAGATTGAATAGAGTGCCCGTAAAACGGACACTCATATTTTTACAGTAATTGAATTAAATCTTCACCGCTGCTTACTTTTTTATTGATATCATAAACTACGTCTACATAATCATTGGAATTTGTAATAATGATTGGTGTATGAATAGAATAACCTTCACTTTGAATTCCATTTAAATCAACTTCAAGAAGTAGCTGTCCTTTTTTTACTTTATCACCTTGTTTTGCTTTTACATTAAAATATTTTCCATTTAATTTTACAGTATCAAGTCCAATATGAACTAGTACTTCTGCACCTGTGTCTGATACAATTCCAAATGCATGTCCTGTTGGGAAAAATGTAGATATTTCTCCATCGCATGGAGCAACGATTTTTCCATCTGTCGGCACAATCGCCACACCTTTTCCTAAGGCACCACTTGCAAATGCATCATCTTCTATTTTGCTTAAATCCATTACTTCTCCAGTTACAGGAGATGCAATACTTGTTACTTTGTTTTGAGAAGTTGTTGTCACTTTATTCTGACTAGCTTTCTCTTCATCACGATAAGTTACCATTGTAAGTATAAATGAAACTACCATTGCTACAAGTGCTGAAATTGCCGCATATAATACGCCGGTTGTATCTCCGTTACTTATATTAATATAACCAGTAAAACCAAAGATTCCTAAACCGCCTAGTGTGTATCCTGTAAGATTTGTTAATCCTGCAATAGCACCACCAATTGCGGCACCAATACAACTGATAACAAACGGCTTCTTCTTAGGTAAGGAAATACCATAGATAGCTGGTTCTGTTACACCAAAGAAACCTGATACAATTGCTGGAATTGCTAATGATTTCAATTTTTTATCTTTTGTCTTTATAAAGATTGCAATGATAACTGCTGTTTGTGCAAAGGATGCTGCAAATACACCTGATAAAACAGTATCATAACCTAATGTCATCATATTATTTAATGCAATTGGAACAACGCCCCAATGTAAACCAAAAATTACAAATACCTGCCACAATGCACCTAAGATAAGTCCTGCTAAGATAGGGCTAACTGCGATTAATGCACTTAATCCTGCACCAATTAAGTTTGACAACCAAGTTGCGATTGGACCAACAATAATTAATGTTAGCGGTACGGAAATAAGCAAAGTAAAAAATGGAACTAAGAATAATTTAACTACATCAGGTATCATTTTCTTAAAGAACTTTTCAACCTTTGCTGCTAGTGCTACTGCCAAGATAATTGGAACAACTGTTGAAGAGTAGTTCATTAAAATTACAGGAATTTTTAAAAATGTAATAAACACTGATGACTCTACAATAGGTACTCCTGCAAACAAGGTCATTATCGATTCACCAGACATTTTGGCTGCTAAATCTGGGTAAAGCATTGCCATACCAATTGCCATACCTACAAATTCATTTACCTTGAACTTCTTAGAAGCTGTATAACCTAATACAATAGGTAAAAAGTAAAAGAACGCATCGCCAGTTGCCTGTAATACCATATACGTACCACTTGTATTAGGATATAATCCAATTGCCACAAATAAAGCATTAAAACCTTTTATCATACCAGCCGCTCCTAGAACTCCAAGGAACGGAGTAAATACTGCTGAAATAATAGCGATAAACTTATTTAATAAGTTTTGATTGTCATCTTCTTCCTCTTCCACATCACTAGAAGATGTATTTTGAATATGTCCTACTTCACAAACCGTCTTATAAACATCTGGCACGTGATTTCCTATTACTACCTGATATTGTCCACCACTTTGAACTACGGTTACAATACCTTCTGTGTTTTTTAATATATCTGTATTTGCTTTACTCTCATCTTTTAATTTAAAACGAAGTCTGGTGATACAGTGAGTTAGACTAATAATATTTGACTTACCACCTACATTTTGAATAATGATTCTTGCTAATCCATCATATTTATTCATATTCGCGTCCTCCCATTATTGTTATTCTTATATGTTTTCCAATTTTATAACAACTATGTTATTAAGTGAATAAATTGTAAAACGAAAGCAGTAGGCCTATACTTATGAAATAGAAAAACCCAAATCAAACCTAAGTATACGCGTCTACCTAAATTTGATTTGGGTTTTGCCTCCCTAAAAGTAACAATCCGCAAACCTTTTTCATATTCACTATAGACATATGGTACTATACGTTTGCTTTTTTGTCAACACTATTTTTGTAACTTTGTATATTATACACGATTTTTATTACATGTTTTTATACAAAATAACAATAACTTTTCTATTTGAAACCTCTTCTAATCATTATGGAACATACAAGTAGCTTTAACACTTTGTAGCCAACCTTTATAAAGCTTCTCTCTTTTAAGCTCCTCCATATTTGGTTCAAAAACAGTATCAATTTTGTAATAATCAACCACTTCACTTTTACTTGACCAAAAGCCCACACAAAGCCCTGCCAGATAGGCTGCACCAAGTGCCGTTGTCTCACTTACCACAGGTCGCTCTACCAAAGTATTTAGAATATCACTTTGAAATTGCATTAAAATATCATTTTTTACAGCTCCGCCATCTACTTTTAATTTTTTCAAATCAATTTGACTATCTTTTGACATGGCTATAATAATATCTTTGGTTTGAAAGGCAAGAGATTCCAGCGTCGCTCGAACCAAGTGACCTTTTGTTGTACCTCTTGTAAGTCCAAATACAGCTCCCCTTGCTTTCTCATCCCAATAAGGTGCTCCAAGTCCAACAAAAGCAGGTACTACATACACGCCATCACTATCTAAGACTTCTGAGGCGACTTCTTCACTTTCTTGTGCTGTATGAATCATCTTTAGCCCATCTCTTAGCCACGATATTGCACTTCCTGCTACGAATATACTACCTTCTAGTGCATACTCTACCTTTCCATCCAATCCCCACGCTATTGTTGTTAACAAGCCATGCTTGGATTCGATTGCTTTTTCGCCTGTGTTCATAAGCAAGAAACAACCCGTGCCATACGTATTCTTTACCATACCCGGTTCAAAACACGCCTGACCAAATAAAGCTGCTTGTTGGTCTCCTGCAATTCCTGCAATTGGTATCTTTTGACCAAAGAAATGATAGGAGGCAGTATACCCGTATAAATATGAAGAAGGCAATACGTCTGGAAGCATTGTTTTCGGTACTTTAAAAATCTCTAATAATTCTTCATCCCATTTTAAATCATAAATATTAAACAATAAGGTTCTAGATGCATTGGAATAGTCTGTTACATGGCAAACTTGTCCTGATAATTTCCATATTAGCCAAGTGTCAATGGTACCAAATAAAAGCTCTCCTCTTTCAGCCTTGTCCCTAGCACCTTCTACATGATCTAAAATCCATTTTACTTTAGTTGCTGAAAAATAAGGGTCAATAATCAGACCTGTTTTTTTATGAATGACTTCTTCTAGACCTTTGCTTCTTAATTCTTCGCATATATTGGCAGTTTGCCTTGATTGCCACACGATTGCATTATAAATCGGAACACCTGTTTGTTTATCCCACACTACTGTTGTTTCTCTTTGATTGGTTATTCCGATTGCACTGATTTCTTCTGGATTGATACCAGATGTCGTTATTACATCCATAATCACAAATAAGACACTCAACCATATTTCATTTGCATCATGTTCTACCCATCCAGACTTTGGAAAAATCTGATTAAATTCTTTTTGAGAAATGGCAACAATATTTGTTTCCTTGTCAAATATAATAGCTCGGCTACTTGTGGTTCCTTGATCAATTGCTAAAATATAGTTTCCCATCATTTCATCTCTCTTTCTTATTGATAATATGCTTCTAAACCATTCAAATTTTTATAATATTATAGCACCATTTGAAAGAGAAACGCAAATAAGAACAAAACAAAAGAGAGCAATGTCAAAATCAATTTCATTGCTCTCTTTTTCAGTCTAGATTGACTTAATTTATACTATTTTGACAAATCGATTTCACGTACTCGTTTTCTTACTTCAAGTACCATGCTAGGTGATACACTTAATTCATCAATTCCCATTCTTAAGAATTCCTCTGTAAGTGAAGTATCTGCACCTAATTCACCACAAATGCCAATCCACTTTCCATGTGCATGTGCATTATCGGCAGCTAGTTTTATCATTCGAAGCACTGCCTTGTGATGGGCATTATAAAAACGATCTAGTTTTTGATTCTGACGGTCAATTGCAAGTGTATATTGAGTTAAGTCATTGGTTCCAACGCTAAAGAAATCAACTTCTTTTGCCAATTCATCACTAATCATAACAGAAGCAGGTGTTTCAATCATAATTCCAATTTCTATGTTTTCTTTAAATGGAATCTTTTCTTCTCTTAACTCCTCTTGCACTTCTTTCATGATTTCTTTAATTTCCAACACTTCCTCTACAGCGATAATCATTGGAAACATAATTGAAATATTGCCAAATACTGCTGCACGAAATAGCGCTCTTAATTGTGTTTTAAATATTTCCTTTTTAGTAAGACAAATTCTTATTGCACGATAACCTAGCGCAGGGTTTTCCTCTTTATCAAGGTTAAAATAATCTACTTGTTTATCAGCACCTATATCAAGAGTACGAATAATTACCTTCTTACCTGCCATGTTTTCAGCTACCGTTTTATAAGCAATAAATTGTTGTTCTTCTGTAGGAAAATCACTGTTTTCAAGATATAAAAATTCACTGCGGAATAAGCCAATACCATTTGCATCATTTTTTAATACATTGCCAACATCAGATGGATTCCCAATATTTGCATAGATATTAATCTTAGTACCATCAAGGGTAATGTCTTCTTTATCCTTTAACTGCTGTAATAATTCTTTTCGTTCTAATGCTTCTTTTTGTCTTTTCTTCATTGATGTTAATGTCGCTTCATCTGGGTCGATATAAACCTTTCCCTCAAAGCCATCAACGATTGCAAATGTTCCATCTAAGGACTCATTTAATTCATTGCCTAGTCCTATAATAGCAGGAATCCCCATGCTTCTAGCTAAAATAGCTGTATGTGAATTCGCAGATCCTTGTTGCATAATAAAGCCTAATACTTTATCTTTGTCAAGCTGAACGGTTTCACTTGGAACCAAATCATCCGCAGCAATAATAACATCATCTACTAATGTATTCAATCCTTCTTGTGCATTGGTCAGTATCTTTATAAGGCGTTCAGAAACATCCTTTACATCCGCTGCCCTTCCTTGCATATACGCATCATCCATAGCCATAAACATAGCTGAGAAATTATCTGCTGTCGTACCTACTGCATATTCTGTATTAACACCCTGAGTCGTAATTATATTTTCGATTGATTCACAATAATCTAAGTCCTCAAGCATCATTTGATGGATTTCAAATATTGCAGCGTTTGCTTCTCCGACATTCTCTAACGCTTTTTCATAGAGTGCTTGAAGTTGTTTTTTTCCTTCTTCTTTTGCCTCATGAAAACGATTAATCTCGGCTTTTGTATCTTCTACTTTATATCGTTTAATGATACTTTCATTTCGTTTGTAGAATGATATATTTCCTATACAAATATCATTGAAAACGCTTTTACCTTCTAATACTATCATCCTAATTTTCCTTTTCTACTACAGATTTTCTTCAAAAAATTTCTTTAGTGTAGTAATTGCTTCCTCTTCGTCTGCACCTTCTGCTTCTACCGTTACTTCATCATTTTGTTTCACTGCCATTCCCATTATTCCAAAGATTCTCTTAGCATCTCCAGTTTTACCATTTGCTTTTAATGTAATAGCGGATTGGAACTTTCCTGATTCTTTTACTAATAATCCAGCTGGTCTTGCGTGAATTCCTATTTCATCTTTGATTACATACTTAAAACTTTTCATAATATTATCTTCCTTTCTTTTTACACTTTAATTTTTAAGTGATTTACCATTTGTTTTAATAACTTCTTTATACCAATGGAAAGATTTCTTTTTGTATCTTTCCAATGTTCCCGTACCATCATCGTTTCGATCTACATAAATAAATCCATATCTCTTTTTTAGTTCAGCAGTGGATGCACTAACCAAATCAATACATCCCCAGGTAGTGTAACCCATTATTTCCACACCATCCTCAATTGCCTCTGCTACTTGTACCAAGTGATCATTTAAATACTGAATTCTATAATCATCAATTACTGTTTTATTACCTGTTTCATCTTCTACTAGCTGGTCAACAGCTCCTAGTCCATTCTCTACTATAAATAGTGGCTTTTCATATCTGTCATACAATGTATTTAATATATATCTTAAACCTTTTGGATCGATTTGCCAACCCCATTCACTCGCTTTTAGATATGGATTTGGAACACCTCCCATAAGATTGCCTTTTCCTGCAACCTTTGTTGGATCAGCACTCTCACAAATACTCATATAATAACTAAATGAAATAAAATCGACAGTGTTTGATAGAATTTCTTCATCACCTGGTTCCATTTTAATTTCAATGTTTTGCTCTTTAAATAAGCGTTTTGCATATGCAGGGTATTTACCTCTTACATGGACATCAGAAAATAATAAATTTTCTCTATCTCTTTCTAGCATTTTTATTACGTCATCTGGATTAGGTGTCAGCGGATAAACTGGCATTCCAAGAATCATACAGCCTATTTTTGCATTTGGCATCATTTCATGTCCAATTTTGGTTGCAAGCGCACTTGCTACTAATTCATGATGAATCGCCTGATACAAATCTGATTTTGTTAATTTATCTTTTTCTGTATAAATTCCACCACTCATAAAAGGTGCATGTACGATTGAATTGATTTCATTGAAAGTTAGCCAATATTTTACTTTATCCTTATATCGTTCGAATATGGTTCGCACATAAGTTTCATAAAATCCAATTAAGCGTCTGTCACGCCAACCATCGTATTTTTTGGCAAGATTAAGTGGTGTCTCATAGTGAGAGATTGTAACTAAAGGCTCAATTCCATATTTAAGACATTCATCAAATAGGTTATCGTAAAATTCCAAGCCCTTTTCATTTGGTGTTGTATCATCTCCATTTGGGAATATTCTTGACCAAGCAATTGAGGTTCTAAAAACTTTAAATCCCATCTCAGCAAATAGCTTAACATCTTCTTTGTATCTGTTGTAAAAATCAATTCCAACTAACTTCATATTATCCTCGGTAGGCTCTGGTGTAACTGGTCCCAAGCCTCCCTTAGGTGTAACATCTTGTATACTTAACCCTTTACCATCTGCAAGATAAGCACCCTCGCATTGATTAGCTGCAACTGCGCCTCCCCACAAAAAATCTTCTGGAAAATTTAATGCCATATCTTTCTCCTTCTTTCTGTTTATTCTTATATTAGCTTATACTTTTTAAAGCCATTATAAATTCCATTTTCTGAAACCGAATCGGTTACGTCATCTGCATATTCTTTTAATTTATCCCACGCATTGCCCATTGCAATCCCGATTTGAGCAAATGTAAGCATTTCAACATCATTGGCTCCATCTCCAAACGCAATAACCGTATCTTTATTCTTACCATAATAGGCTAAAACTTTCTGTATCCCTGTAGATTTGTTTATTTTTTTATCTGATATCTCTCCGCTGTTACTACCAAATACGCCAATACTATTTGGCAAAATCAAAAAATGTTCTCCAAGGTCTTGCTGCATTTGTTTTAAACTCTTATTGGATTGAAAGTATAAAACTTTATTAACCTGTTTGACTTGCATGATATCTTTGGCTACCGTTAAGATCTTAAGATATTCTTTTGAATCAATATTTATTTCTTCTCCACTCGCCAAAAAAATATCATTTAATACAGTTTCGTCTTTCTCTTGGATATAAACGCCTTCATTTGTTTCTAAAAGAAATGCAGTATTATCCTTTTGCAAATACCCTACCAACATTTCTCTCAAATTCTCATCTATGCTTTTATGAAATATAACATTTCCTTCGCACTCTACATATGCTCCAGCGGAACAGACAAGTCCATCAAATCCTATATCTAAAATAAATGGATAAATCTCACTCTTTGCTCTTCCTGTACATACAAAAACCTTATGACCATTTTTCCGTGCAGTCTTTATTGCTTTGATTGCAGAATCTGGCACTACTCCACTAAAATCACATAGTGTTCCATCTATATCAACGAAAACAAGCTTTTCCATTACTTTTCCTTTCCTGTTATATAAAAAAACCTAGACCTATAGCGTAAATTATAAGTCTAGGTTTTGCCTGCATGACCAGTAACAATCCTAATTAGATGATGTTATTCTTTTTAAATGAACGGTTAAATAGATTAATTCTTCTTCTGGAACTTGAATATTAAATTCAGTTTCGATATATTTTCTGATTTTTTCTGCGCATTTGTAATCTGAATTATATTGATTCTTAATCATATAATGAAACTCCTCATCGTGCCCTGCATTTGCTCTGTTTGTAATAACTCTTTGTGCAAAGAACTTTAAATGCGTAATAAATCTTTCATAGTTCAATGAATCTTCATCCAGCTCCATTTGATAATTATATTTAATTATTTTAAGTACATTTTGAATTAGTTTGGTTATATCAATTGTATTAGGCATCTCTGTTCCAAATTCAGCATTTACAAAATGCATTGCAATGGAAGCTGCTTCATCACTTGGCAGTTCATAGCCAAGTCTTTCTTTGATGATATTAAGTGCCATCTTTCCTACTTCATATTCAGGACCATAGAATTTTTTGATTTCCCAAATAAGAGCATTATTAAAATTAACACCTTGTTTAAATCTCTCAATTGCGAAATTGATATGATCCGTTAAGGTAATATAAATATTTTTATTTAACTTCTTTGTTATAATTGTCTTTGCATAAGTAATTATTTCGTCTGTGATTTGTATATGCTCAATTGGTATATCGGCTAATACACTTTGTAGTCTCTCTGACTCAACTTCACTGTCCATGCGAAAAATCTTTTCGATTTTGGCATCATCAATTATTTCACCTTGTTTGCGCCCAAATCCAAGACCTCTTCCCATTACGATGATTTCTCTGTTTTTTTCATCAAAGGAACTAATTATGTTATTATTAATAATCTTCTCAATTTTCATTATGATATCTCCTGCTACCAACGGATTTATTCAAACAATTCAAAAAATAAACCATGCGAAATTAGAACAAACGAATTTTGTCCAAATCTGTTGGTTTAGCCTGCTTTACCAGTAACAATCCAAATCTTATTAATAATATATAAATAAAACAAACTATTTATAGAACTTATGATACCATACCAAGGCATTAATGTCAAAGTTGTTTGATTTTTTCGTGATTTTCTTCAAACTTTAGCCTCCGATTTTGTTCAATATTATCAAATAAATGCTTTTTTGACAACAAAAATCTTCGTGATGTTAATAAAAAAACACCACGAAGACTCTTTTTTAAGGCTTATTTTTTTATTTGTACTGATTTTACTGTGCTATACTTTCCGTAAATCTTATTCCCAGATGCATCCACTTTGTATGCTCTAACTTTAACATAATATGTTGATTTCTTTGTAAGATTTTTAATTGCCTTACTTTTAGCAGTTGTAGTTATCGTTTTAGCATTCTTAGTAAATTTAGAGTTGGTCGCATATGTGATTTCATAACCTTTTGCTCCATTCACCTTATCAAAGGTTACTTTCATTTTACTTTTACCAGAATTTTTAAGACTCTTAATGGAAGCTTTTTCAACTTTAATCTTTTCCCATTTTGCATATAAGGTAAGATTATTCTTTGTTCCCTTTTTAATTTTTGATATTTTTGTCTTGTAATTCTTATCTGTATACCAACCTTTAAAGGTAAAACCTTTTTTAGTTGGACTGCTTAACTTCACAGTTTTATTTCCTACGAATCCTGTTGGATTTTTCTGGCTATTACTTCCACCATTTAACTTATACGTAATCTTGTAACCTACCGTAATTTTACAAGTTGCGCCTACATTGCTACCATCTTTTGCTGTTGCAGTAATTGTTACAGTTCCTCTCTTCTTTGCTTTTACTACACCATCGGTAGAAACTGTTGCAATTTTGCTATTGGAAGAAGACCATAAAACTTCTTTATTTGCAGCATTACTTGGAGTAATCGACGTGGTTAGAGTTATACTTGTACCAACCCCAATTGTCAATGACTTTTTACTAAGTGAAATATCGGTAACCAAAATTGCGTTCCACTTTGCGTATAGAATTGTATTTTGGTTGATTACATCTTTTGAAAAATTCCATTTTGTCTTAAGTGAACTTTCTTTATACCATCCCTCAAATACATATCCTTCTTTTACAGGGTCTGCTGGTTTCTTAGCTACTTTCCCTGATTCAATACTTTGTGATAAAATCTCACTTCCTCCATTAGAGTGGAAACTAACTGTATACTTTTCTATCACAGGAGTGCTTGGATCTGTTGGGTCCGTTGGGTCTGTTGGGTCTGTTGGATCCGTTGGGTCCGTTGGGTCTGTTGGGTCCGTTGGATCTGTTGGGTCTGTTGGATCCGTTGGATCCGTTACATTTGTGGAACGGATTATAATAGAACCAAGTCTTGACACTGTACTTTTATCAAATACAACATTTAACTGTCCATCCGTCACTTCAACTTCATAGACTCCCACTGCATATTGATTCTTTGAATTTTTTACCGAGAAGCTCACACTTTGCTCCAAAGTTCCTTTTACCTCACTGGAACCAGTGATTGTAGCTCCCATTATTTCTACTATATATTTTCCATTTTCTAAGTCTACATTAAAAGTAAGTCCTTGAGGTAGTGCAAAATCATTATATACCAAGCTAGGTAATGGGTAGGTTTGATGCGTATACGTAAAGATTTCTGTTCGTCCATTGATGATCGTATTCTCTTCTACTGCAAATCCATATCCTTTTTGAACATCATATACAACACCTAAATCTGCTGCACTTACGACTTCATTTTTCGGATTGACTGTAATTCCTGTCCAACCGTCTGCCACATTTGTGTTGCTAATACCAAAATCAAACTTATATAACGCTTTGTAATCAACAACACGTGCAAGTAATATAATATCTAAATCATAATCTTTTACACTACCAAAGATTTGAATCACTCCAGCTTTTGAAGTATCAATTGCATTCGTTTTCCATGTAATAGCTGCTGCTCCTGTATTTCCACTTGCATATTTTGCATGAATGGTCGCAGGCAAATCGCTTGCTTTGACCTTGGCATTTACAACAAGTTCGATTGGTTCTAACCCTTCTGTAAAAGAAACTACATAATCATCTACTACAATAACTTTTACATTTACCTCTACTTGTGTTGCATCCTCTAGTTCTGCTGTTAAGACATAAGTACCTAGTTTATTATTATCAAGAGTACCGTTCCATTTTGTTATATTAACATTTTTGGTTGTGCCATTTAAATATGTCACTTCTACGGTTTCTGGAAGTTTGATACTGGTTCCAATGATTGCCTTAATATCGTTGATTGGAGTATATCCTGTTACCGTATTTTCTATTACCAGCAATGTTGTTTCAACGGTTTCTAGATAACCTGATACCGTTGCATATACCTTATAGGTTCCTGGTGTAGAAATATCAACCTTTGACACATCCCAGATTACATCAGCCAATACTTCGTTATTTTTCGAATCAATAACCGTTACCGCTTTTGGTAATAAGTCAGCGACAGTCTCTCCTTCCTTAATTACCGTGTCTTCAACAATCGGCTCTAATGTAATCTCTTTTACTTCTTTGATATCAACTAACGTATTTGCACTTACTGCTCTTGAAAGAAATGAGGTCTTACCATCTACAATAGCTGCTACCTTATACTGATAACTAGCCCCTGCCTCAACAGAAGTGTCTGAATACGTATAAACTGTGTCCGCGCCAGATGTTCCTGCTTTTATTGTTAGCTTATCCATTGGAACTGTTGCAATCAAAGTGTAGTCTTTGCTATTAGCAACTGCTCTGTAAATTTCATAACCTTCTATCTCATGACCGTAGACTCCGTCATTCGCAGGCGTAAATTCAATGGTTGCAGATGTCTTTGTTGTCTCTTTTGCTGTAACCAAAGCAGTAATTAATCCTTCTGACAATAAATAGCTTAGATTAGCAGGTTGATTATATCCTACATTTTGCCATGCAACTCCCTCGCGGTATGCCAAGTCTTCCATCAAGCATGGAACAACATAATCTGTTTGAATTGTGGTTGTGTAAGCTCTTATTTTACTATTGTCTGTCGCACTTCTAAGAATTATTTCTTCTCTCCAGTCGCCTAAAATATCTGCAATTAATCCAGCATTTCCTTTTGTACCATTAGACGTTAAAACTTCTCCTGATTCAAATAATAATTCTTCTTTGCTATCTTCATAATCCCACTTCGCAATTGTTGTTGTTAATGGAACATAAGCACTTGAATTAAAGGTATGGTCAAATATTTCACTAAGAAGATCGCCATCCCAAAACAAAGTAAAGTTGGCTGCTGGTGATTTTTGTGTAATGGTAACTAGGTTATCCAAAGTTGAGGAAGTAGAATACACACCGCCGTCCTTTGAATCCCAAGAAGGTTCCTCTCCCGACACATAGCTTGGACTTGCAATGGACCAAAATTCTGCAAAAGGATAGGTTGGATCAATGTCTGCCGCAACCCCTCTTCCTGTATCTTTTCCAGTATAATAACCCATTAAAATTTCACCCGTTTGTGCGTCATGGATCTCCACATGATAAGCTACATTATCATGTTCATGTACCTGCATCACCTCTAAACCGTCATTCCATGCAACCCAATCCGACACATGCATTGCATCCCCATGGCCAAGCCCTGTAGAATATTTTAATGTACCGTTGTGATCTATGGTGATAGAACCATAAATAATTTCATCTTTTCCATCGTTATCCACATCATTAACGCTAAGTCCATGGTTACCTTGTGCTTCAATTAATTCTTTCTCATACTCTCCTAATAAATCATTTGTATCAAATTTCCAATACACATCAAGCGTATCTCCGATACCATCATTGTTTGTATCTAATAGCGCATATGCTGTTAAACATGTTCTTGAATAGTATCCTCTTGCAAATACTGCATATGGGGTCTCTCCGTCTAAATATGCAACAGCTGATAGAAAACGATCGACACGATTACCATATCCATCCCCCCATGCCGAAACATTACCACGCTCTGGAACATAAGCGACTGTCGATAGAATAGTTCCATCATGGTCAAACATAGTCAAATATTCTGGACCGCTTAATATGTACCCTGATGAATTTCTGTAATCATTTGTACTACTTATTTTATTCGTAGGAAGTGCTTCTGCATTACACTCTCCTACATAACCAGTCTCAATCAATCCTTGGTCTGTTCCATCGCTACTTTGATAAATCGTTGATCCGTCTGCTGTTTTAATTGCAAGCTCTGCTTTACCATCTCCATCAAAATCCCATACTTGAAACGGTGAATAATGAGCTCCTGCGCGAATATTAACCCCAAGATCTACGCGATATAACAGCGAAACATTTCCTGTAGACATATTAATATCATATGCATCGATAAATGTCGTTCCTGTATAGCCTGCTTTTGAGTTGTCTTGTGCATTGCTTGGATACCATTTTACAAATAATTCATACTCTCCGTCTCCATCCACATCACCGACAGACATATCATTTGCTTCATAAGTGCAAGTACTTCCATCTGGCATAGTTTGGTCAGCAGGCTTATAAAGTTGTAACTCAAGAAACTGGTCATTCCATACGGCTGTATCCTTTGCATGTAACCCAAGTGTTGCATCATTGCTGCCCACTACTTTGTAACTGTCACCTGCTTGTCCACCTTGATCCACGAGATTGGTAATCAAGACATCAGTGGCAATCGCTTCATTGTTACGATACACTGTAAAAGTCGTAGATACTTTACCTGCACTATCAAAATCACCTTCAAAGGCTCTCCAGCTTACATAAACACCGCTTGTATATTCATTCCCATTACTATCCGTTGCAGATAGACTTGTAGAAGCACCTTTACTTCCTGCAAGATTGACTGCAACAACACCTCGATCTGTAAGCTTTTCTGGTGCTGCTGCAACCAGTTCTCCATTAATAGGGGTTTGACATGCTTCCGATAATGCACCAACACCACCTGCATTTTTCCCTTGCACT
This sequence comes from Candidatus Galacturonatibacter soehngenii, assembly GCF_008830185.1. Classification (GTDB taxonomy): domain Bacteria; phylum Bacillota; class Clostridia; order Lachnospirales; family Lachnospiraceae; genus Lachnotalea; species Lachnotalea soehngenii. Next base: position 118,446 of record NZ_WAGX01000002.1, on the reverse strand, counting down.
TTGTAATAGTAGTGTATATTCGTTGTTAAATCACGATCTGTATCTGTAAAGCTTGCTTGTGTACTAGTTCCTACTTTTGTAAACTCTTTAAATCCTTTTTCTGTTTCTGCTTTTGCAGAACGATAAATGATATAAGAAGAAGAATCATCTGACTGATCCCAAGAAATAGTAATTTTACCATTTTGAGCACTATCACACGTTACATTTTGAGGTGCTTTTGGAAGTGCGACATTGCTATCAATCATTTCTACTTCTATTGTGTTACTTGGTGCACTTTCATTTTCTAAAGCTGTCACCGCAGTCACATAATATTGATATGTCTCTCCAAGTGTAGCAACCATGGCACGAGCATCTAATTTGTCTAAATCCTGTGCCTCAATTTTCTTTACTATCGTAAATGTAGCATCTGTGGAAGCTTTTTGATATACGTTATAGTAAGAAGCCTCAACAATTCCTGTAAAATTAATCAAAAAGGAAGCTTGTGTGCTTGTGAAATTCATTTCAGAATATCCAAGCTGAGTTGGAGTTCCTAAAATTGGTGTTACTTCCATGCCATTGATATAAGCGTTTGTTCCACCAATTCCAATATTAAGCTGACCATCTAAGACACGAACAGTTGATGTTATAGAAGCCAACGCTTGCTTTGTGGAAATCGTTCCAATGGATAATCCTTCTCCTGTGTAACTTGCTTTAATGGTACTTGTACCATTTAATAAATCACATGCATAAATGGTTATCTCGTAATCACCATTTGGTAAATCAAGTGCAAACTCTGCCTCTCCAAGACAAAAATCATCTGCCATTGCAGAAGAAGCTGCATTGCCATTGTTGGCTCGAATTCGTCCATTTCCAGGAGCTTTGATGAATCCATAACCCGCTTCCTTTGTGTACTTTTGATTTTCCGTTACCTCAGTCCATCCCTCCATCACGTTTGGACTGGCTGCTACTCCAAAATCAAATTTATATGCGGATGATTTTGTAGAAACTACAATCTTATCGGACACTTCACCCGTTCCCAATTCGTTAAAGCCTGCAACTGCATAGACATAGGTCTTTCCACCTTCACAAGCGGAATCTGTATAGAAAGTCTTTGAACTTACTGAATATTTGGTTGCATTGGTAAAATCAACGTCATCAACTGTTTCCCCTTCTTCTAATACTTGTCTAAAGACATAATATAATTCTGCCTCTTTTGATGCTTCCCAAGTCATAGAAATGCTGGAAGCTCCTACCGATGTTGTAGTAAGACTTGCTGGCTTTTCTGGCGTGCTTGTTGGTAAGGTAAGTGTTACAGCCTGTGCCAGACTAGTTAATTGTTCATTTTCTTTTATTCCTCTTGCAACACATTGCGCAAATTTGTATGCTCCGTATTCTTGAAGGTGCGTTGCATCTGAAACACCACCTGCATAATAACCTTCATATTCTCCTGCTGCTAATTGAAGAAATAAAGACTTTGCCCCCTCAATTCCAAAGGAATTGCAAAGCTCAATTGATAATGCCGTTAAATCTACCAGTGGTACATTTTGTTCACTGGCAATTCTCTTCATAACATTTTGGTATGCTTCAAAATTGCTAGCAAAACTATCTAGTGTTCCATCAGGAGTTGTTGTATAGCTGTATCTTGCAACTGGAGTGACAAGTACACAGGTTGCTCCTCTTTGTGTTGCACCATCTACATAATACTGAATCCACTGTTCAAATTCTTCTGAAGAAACATATCTGTTAGGTCTTGAATAGGTCGCATCGTTGTGTCCCCATTGCACCAATACATAATCGCCTGGTTTCACATCTTCTAGCAGATCATCAAGCTTTCCTTCTTCTACAAAAGATTTGGAACTTCTTCCACCAATCGCGCGGTTTTCAATGATAACATTACTTGTTTCATAGGTTTGACATTGGCTATAATTTGCATCTTCGCATTCCCTTTCTTCTACAAATTCACCAAAGAAATTGAATAATTGTTGTCCCCATCCCATTTGTGGATAATAGAAGGCTTCATAGGTCTGAACTGTTGAGTCAGAAGCAATAAAAATAGTAGGTTTGCTTCCCTCCTCATTTGTTACTTTTTCAAAGCCTACACTTTCTACATAAACACTTTTTGTTTGGGCACTTTCGTAAGTTGTAGCTGTACTTGGTGCTAAAAATTTTAGATTTAAAATATCATCTACTAAGCAAGCAATGAATTCTACTTGTTTTGTTTCACCAGCTGGCACTTTAATGTCAGTTGCTTTCGTAATGTCCTCTGCCTCTAAATATACTGATATTTCACTGTCTGTAGGATTAATAAGAGTAACATTCACCTTATAGTTAGCAGGTTCCAGACTAAAATCTAACGTCGAGGTATTTTCATAGGTGTATACACCATATCCCGTACTTTCCGTTTCTGTCCACACCTTACTAGAAATTGTTAAATAATTCTCGGCGTTTTCTACAAAAGAAGCAATCCCTTGTTCCTTACTTGCTGTTCTTGGATAATAAACATTTCCTACCCACCCATTTGCTTCCTCTGGATAAGTTTGGTCACTAAAGCCATACCCTATCTCTTCACTGTAAAGTGTATCCTTTGTAATATCTTTTAAAGCTCCAAGATAATAAGTCTTTTTTTCTGTGTTTAATTTTTCTCCTGTTTTTAGGGCTTTTTCTTCTACTTTTTTTGCATCCTCAAAAGATTCTACCTTCTCCTTTGTTTCTGCTTCTACTGTTTCTTTGTTTTCTTCTCCATTTGAAGTTTCCGTCTTATCTGTAATGTCTTTTGCTTCCTCTGGCAAAGTCTCTGAATTATTGTTTTCAGAATCCTTTCCTGATTCCTCTGTAGTAGTAACATCTTCTACCTCTTCTTTTTCCTCATCTGCGTCAGTATCTTTTGTAACTGGCTCTTCTTTCCTTTCCTCCTTTGTTTCGCTTGTTTCGGTGTTATTTATTACTTGTGTTGTTTCTGTTGCATATGCTGTAATAGAGTGCGTTAAAAGGTTGCCCCCAACCAATGCTACAATTAACGCTATTGCCAGCACATTCTTTAAGTAATAATTAACCTTTTTCATTTTGGGTTTCATAAAGAATACCTCTCCTCTCCAACTGTATTTTACTACGCCCAAAATATACCATTAATATTAAATTGTCTTCAATCTTCATTTTTGATACTACCTATCACTTTTAACTCTCGTTTTTTTATAGATTTTATCAGTACTTTAGGATATTCTAATCTATTTTAGTTGTTTTTCAACAATCTATTTATTATTTTTTAACAATTTACGCCTTGTTTTTTACAATAAAATAATCATTTTTAACCTCTAGAATCAAATTTAATATTTTATTTTTGTGTTTTTAACTAGTTTTTTAAATTTCAACGAGCCTTTTTATGCCGTTTTGTATATATGTATTTTATAACAGGGAAGTTCGAAGAACATTCCTATTAAAAAAAATCTACCTATTATGAAATAATAGATAGATTCAAAGTATAGACAAACGCTTTATGAAAGCAAAGAACTTAAGAACGTAACGTTCTCATATTCTTGCATTATAAAGACTCTGCTCTGTCCTTAATGTTTTTATTAAAATTAATTACTTGGTGTTCATATACCTCATTGATATAAGTAGATGTAATGATAAAGTCTGCTGTTGCTTTATTATTTGCAATCGGAATGTCATATACTTGAGCAATTCGAAGCAATGCCTTAACATCAGGGTCATGTGGTTGAGCTGTTAATGGATCGGAAAAAAAGATTATCAAGTCAATCTTACCTTCCACAATCTTTGCTCCAATTTGCTGATCGCCTCCTAATGGGCCACTGTTATACCCCTTTACAGGCAATCCTGACTTGTCCGTAATCATTCTGGCCGTCGTTCCAGTCCCACATAACTTATGATTTTTTAGTATATCATAATGTGTGATACACCATTCAATCAAATCCTTTTTCATATTATCATGCGCAATTAAGGCAATGTTTTTACTTTTATTAAGCGTCAGTGTTATGTAATCGTCGTTTATCATAATTTTATCCTTTCTGTATATAATCACTAACGTTATTATAAATCATTTTGATGAAAATTAGTACACCTTTTTCAAAAGATATTATTCTTTATAATATTCAAGAATGACATCCCCATTTATTCCAATTGGTTCTATCAGCATAAATTGTGACAGCCAGTCATAGTTTTCTCTTACTAGCGTAGTGGTCACCTCAATCACTAGCGTATTAATTCCTTTTTTCACGATTTGGGATACATCAAAGCAATACGGTCCGCAGATTTTACTTCCACCATCCATACCATTTATATATACGTGTGCGGTTTCATAAATGCCCTCTATTCTTAACTTTAATGCTGATGGTATTTCATTAAGCTCAAACAAAGTCTCATATCGCATGATTCCAGCAAAGTCATCTAAACTCTGTTTCATTCTACTACCAAAACGGTCTATCTTTTCGCTTGCATACACTTGTGGATAAGATTTTGCTTTTAAAAGATCAACTTCTACATTTCCTTTTAATATTTCTTCTTTAACCAATGTCAGGTCTTGATGTTCTTTGCAGTTATATTCTTCTTCAGAAAATACGAATACTTTTGATTCATATGCTTCTAAAGATAGCGAAATACTTCTTCCTTCTTTCTCCTTTTGAAGTAGAATATTGCTATGCAATGCATTGCTAAAAGCATCATACTGGTAACATGGTTTCGTGAAAGGAACTATGACTTTCGTATTAATTGTTTGATATGGATGTTCGTTTGTAAACATTACTATTGTTTCATTATTATGTTCATACTGATAATATCTTAAGTATGGCTCATATGAAGTTGTTGAAATATCAAACAACCCATCTTCTTTAATTGTAGTAACTAGCTTTTCTAAAGGAATCACTTTTATATTTGTTTCTTTCTCACACGCGAAAAGAAAAGGCGTTATATCCTCTCCCATACTTTCTCTTTCTGGTAAGGCATCTATAAAATAAATCTTATGTCCCTCTTTTGCTATGGCTAAAAGCTTATGAAGCAAATCATTTGGTAAGGCTTGTGAATAAGGTATGACAAGTCCTTGAAATACTTCTTTATGAATTGCTACACCTAATTCATTCACAAAAGATTTCAGTATTGCTTCGATTGGTAAAATATCAAAATCAATTTGATTTCTAGTAAGAAGTGCTGCTGGCTTTTGCATAAGCATATATTCACCTGCCCACTCAGCTTCTCCATGATAAAGTAAGCCGATTGGTGCCCTATGAATTCCGTCACTGAATAATTCACTTAAGCGATTCATGTATTCCATTAGTATCTTAAATTCTTTAAATTGTGGATTGTGCCCATGCGCATAAAAATGTGGCGGACAATCTGGGTCAGGATATTCTTTTAGTGTAAAAGAATGCGGTACAAATTCATTTACCCCTCTTACTAGCATATAGTCAGTAATCCACTTCATCATACGAATTCCTTCGGCCCAACCATACGCACCAAATACTTCACACATGACTTTACCCTTTTTATTCTCATCCAGATGACCAAGGGAACTTCCTAATTTACCAAGAACATAGTGGAAGAACTCGCCATCCCATCCAGAACTTGTCATTGATTTAAAATATCCGTGATCCATTCCTGGCAAGAGTTGGTGTAGTACTACATCAATTCCTGCCATATGTTGCCCTTTCATAGCTTTAAAAAAATGTCCCGCACCATATCCAAGTCTTGCATGTGCATTATTATCTTCTATTGTATGTCCAATATAAGATACTTTATGTGCTTCACACCATGCTCCAATTCTTTGACTAAAATGCTTCGAGTATAGGTCACTTACCAAATCCATATAGGCATAACGTACTTTATGTGCCTTCTCCCCTGCATCCACAAACAACAAAGGAAGATAAATGAGTGAGGATTCACCCATCTTTTGATCCATTTGCTCTAACATATCATTTCGCCATGGTAATACCATTTCATTTCTTCCAATTGAACTTAATGCGCCATGCACATTACCAAATCTAGGCTCATCGGAAAAAAATCCTTGAATTGTATTACCAAACTCTTCTTTATATCTTTGGTAATGTGCCTCATATACGGTATGAATCAACACATCCGTAGCCTCAGGGTCAATGGGGTTTAAATAATCCTCTGTTTGTTTTTCTCCACCATGATAGGTTGCCACTAACACCATTACTTTCCATACACCCTCGCCAAGGTCTAAATCAAGCGTCTTATTTTCTTTTACCAAATGAGTGATATTGATTAAGGTACTCGCATCCACCTCTTGATAACTGTTCTTCTTTCCAAGTATTACACCTACTAATTCATCGTTATCATCCTGAAATGCATATTTTATAATTGCCTTAGCATTTTGTATTGGACCAACAAACTCCAATTGATAAAGTTTTAGAAATCTCTTTTTAAGATGAGGATAACTCTTTTTTATTTCTCCATTTGCATACCCAGTTGGAAAATGCGAGTCATCTAAGATCCATACTTTCATATTTCTTTTTTTGGCTTCCTCTAGGATACAATCCATATCCGCCCACCACTTCTTCCCTAAAAAATCTGGATGTGGCCTAGCCTCAATACAAACTGCTTTGATTCCCGATTGTTCTATTTGTTTCATATATTCACGAATAACAACCTCATCTTCACCATGCATCCATAGAAATGGGAATATGTGATTATCATACTTGTTTTGTAATATTTGTTGTATTTTTTTCATTCTGTTGTTCTCCTTAACAGATAGAAAGCACGCTAAAGTGCCGTGCCTTCCATTTTTTTGATATTATTTTCCTTCTTTATTCGTTCCAAACAAAAAGCATAGAATTGCAGATATAACAAAAGCTACACTAGATGCAATTAACCAAGTAGTAAAACTACTATCGATTCCTGCTGGATTAATCATAACTGGACCAGCCAATAATCCTGCTCCACCAAATCCATATGTTCTAGCTCCAAGTACTGCGGTTATCGCTCCTGCAATACCCCCTCCCACAAATGCGCATACAAATGGTTTTTTAAGTGGTAAGGCAATCGAATAGATGATTGGTTCTGTAACACCAAGCAAACCTGATACTAAACTTGATACTCCAAGTGCCTTTTTTTCTTTATCTTTAACTTTTAACACATAACCAAACGCGCTTCCACATAATGCAAATACAGTAACTCCTAAAACTGCATTTACAGGATCGCTACCCATTGTTGTAAAATTGCTGATTAATACAGGAATAAAAGCATAATGCAAACCAAAAATAACAATTACCTGCCAAAATGCGCCTAGCAATAATCCCGCAAAAAGTGGACTCGTATTAAAAATAGCCATAGTAGCTGTTGCAAGTGCACCGGATACTAAGTTCATTACAGGTCCTATGGCTAAGAAAGTAAGTGGAACCATAATGATGATAACGAAACATGGTACAAACATTAATTGTAATATGTTAGGAATGATTTTTTTTGCAAATTTTTCTACCTTAGAAGCTGCCCAAGATGCTACTATAATAGGAAAGATAGAGTTTGTATAACTTGTCAAGGCAATTGGAATCCCTAAAAAAGTTAATGCTGTTCCAGCATTGTAAGCACTTATCATAGTTGGATAAACCAAAGACCCTCCAATCAATGCCGTTACATAAGGATTACACTGAAATACCTTTCCTGCACTAAACCCAATGACAATTGGGAAAAAATATAACAATACATCAGACGCTGCATATAGCACCATGTAAGTTCCACTATCTGCGGTTAAAACTCCTGTTGAAGTTAAAACGGATAAAAATCCCTTTATAATACCTGCTGCAATCATAACACCAAGTGTTGGAAATACACATCCAGATATCGTCTTAAAAAAGCGATTGAATAGCGTATCTTTTTTACCGCCTTCCTGATCTATCTGTGTTGGCATATCCTCTGATATTCCTAGAATCTCTTTTGCAGCTGCGCAGACATTAGCGACTTCATTACCGATAATGACTTGATATTGTCCCCCTTGTATCGCAACTCCAAGAACTCCTTTCGTTTCTTTTAACTGTGCTGTCTGTGTTAATTTTTCATCTTTTAACACAAATCGAAGTCTGGTGATACAATTGGTAATGCTAATAATATTGGAAGCTCCCCCCACTTTCTCTATTATCTCTTCTGCTAGTTTTTTGTGATCCATAACAATCCTCTCCTTTACCATCTTCATGCAAACATATGATTTGTTATCTTCATACTAACACTTGCTTTTCATTTGTATAATAACGGTTTTTCATGAATATATTGACCAAACTTCAGATTATTACACTTTCAAATTGACTTTTCTTTATAAACTCATTAGAATGAGACTAATATATTTGATTTACCTATTTATCTCTTACTTTAAGTCAATGGAGGAACTATGAATCTAACTTCTCTCGATGATAATTTACGTATGTATACCAAAAGTGAATTAAGATACAAAGCAGGATTTCAATCTAACTTTTGGGAAAAGTTACCCGTATCGTATTATAATGATAAACCAGTTTATTTGTTTAATTCTACTGGTTCTTTGTCTGATTCCATTCATAAACTGAGTGTAAAAAAACAATCTCGTTTTTCTCCTTGTCCTTTACACACACATACATGGGTAGAAATTAATTATATGTATTCTGGTTCATGCCCTCAGACCATTAATGACCAAAACTATATACTAAAAGAAGGGCAGGTTATACTAATTGATACAGATACCCCTCATTCAACCCAAGCACTTGGCGATAATGATATCATGATTAGTATTTTGATTGACAAAGATTACTTAAATACTAATTTTTTTAATCGTATGTCCAAAGACAGTATCTTGTCCCAATTTTTTATTAATGCCATTGCTCACAATACCAATCATAATAATTATATCCTATTTCACTCCAACCATAGTAGAAGGATTCCCATTTTTTTCAAGGAATTGTTATGTGAATTTTTTGATCCTTCGCTCAATTCCAATGATATGATTAATAGCTTATTTAATTTAATATTGTCAGAACTAATTAATGTTTATGAAAATGATATGGAAAAACAAAATATTAAGCTAAGCAACAAAATATCTATTATAGCGATACTGCGTTATCTGGAAGGTAATTTTAAAACTTGTACCCTTGATAGCACTGCTGCCTTCTTTAATATGAATCCAAATTATCTTACCACTTTGTTAAAACAACAAACAGGAATGTCTTACAAAGAGTTGGTTCAATACCAACGCTTGAAATATGCAGAAAAACTTTTAGCAAATACGCAACTTCCAATCACTGAGATAGCCAATAACATCGGCTATGAAAATATAAGCTTTTTTTATAGAAAATTCAAACAAGCGTATGGCTGCCTTCCAAAAGAGTATAGAAAAAAACACACAAGTTATTAGAGTTAGCTAATCACTCGTGTGTTCTTTCTAATCTGCTCTAGGACAGCTCAAATGCTCCTGTATAGAGTTGATAATACTTTCCTCTTTGAGAAATTAAATCATCATGACTTCCTCTTTCTATTATTTCACCTTGTTCTAACACCATTATGACATCTGAATTTTTAACAGTTGAAAGCCTATGAGCGATAACAAATACAGTTCTTCCTTCCATGAGTCGATCCATACCTTGCTGTACAATCGATTCGGTTCTTGTATCAATGCTTGATGTTGCCTCATCCAAGATTAACACTGGTGGATTGGCAATTGCGGCTCTTGCAATGGCTAATAATTGTCTTTGTCCTTGTGACAAACTACCTCCATCTCCCGTAAGCATAGTATCATAGCCTTGTGGCAAATGTCTGATAAAGCCATCTGCATTCGCAAGCTTCGCTGCTTCTATTACCTCTTTATCACTGGCATTTAACTTTCCATAGCGTATGTTATCCGCTACCGTTCCCGTAAATAAATGTGTATCTTGTAAAACAATTCCTAAGGATTGTCTTAAATCCGATTTATGAATCTTATCAATATTGATACCATCATATCTAATTTTACCATCCTGAATTGGATAAAAGCGATTAATCAAATTCGTAATTGTGGTCTTTCCTGCTCCTGTCGAACCTACAAAAGCAACCTTTTGTCCTGGCTTTGCATATAAGTTAATATTATGAAGTACCATCTTTTCTTTTGTATATCCAAAGTCCACCTCTTCAAATACAACATCACCCAATAGTTTTGTATAAGTTACGCTGCCATCTTCATGTGGATGCTTCCAAGCCCACATTCCAGTGCGTTCGTTTGCTTCTTTTATTTCTCCACTTTCATCTTCGACTACATTCACAAGCTTTACATAACCTTCATCCACTTCTGCTTGTTCATCCATAATTTTAAATATTCTCTCTGCTCCTGCAAGTGCCATAATAACAGAGTTTATCTGCTGAGACATTTGTGAAATTGGCATATTAAAACTTCTAGTCAACTGTAAAAACGAAGCGAGTGCGCCAAGACTAAAACCGCCTACCCCTTTTATTGCCAGAAGAGAACCAATTACGGCTGTTAATACATAATTAAGGTAACCTAGATTCATCATAATTGGCATTAGAATGTTTGCAAAAATATTTGCATTGTTTGCACTTTCAAATAAATTATCATTTAATTCATTAAATCTATTTTGTGCCTCATCTTCGTGACAAAATACTTTAACTACCTTTTGTCCTTCCATCATTTCCTCAATATAACCATTCACAGCTCCCAAATCTCTTTGTTGAGCCCCAAAATACTTACCACTCTTTCCGCCTACGCGTTTTGTTACCTGGAGCATAATGATAACGAATGCGAAAGAGAGTACTGCAAGGGGAATATTTAGTATAATCATTGAAATGAAAACACTGATAACTGTAACAATAGAAGTCATTAGCTGTGGCAAACTCTGACTTATCATTTGTCTTAGCGTATCTGTATCATTGGTATACAGACTCATCAAATCTCCATGTGCATTTTGATCAAAAAAAGGTATTGGAAGTGTCTCCATATGTGAAAACAAATCGTCTCTAATACGTTTTAAAGTCCCTTGCGTTACTTGAATCATGATTCTATTATACACGTAAGTAGAGATCACTCCCGTGTAATAAATACAAGCCATAACTCCAAGTATCTTTAATAATGGAACAAAATCTGGTACCTCGCTTCCAAGCAAGGGTAAGATATATTCATCAATTAGTTTTTTTAAAAAAAGTGTTCCAATTACACCTACGAAAGAACTGATAAAAATACAGATTGCAACAACAAAACAAGGAAGTTTATATTCTTTAAAAATATAAGCCAATAGTCTTTTCATGGTTTTTCCCGTGTTTGCACTAAATTTTACAGGGCCTTTATTATTATTTGTTCCCGCCATTATGCTTTTGCCCCCTTTACTTGTGATTCATATACTTCTTTATATATCTGATTCGTACTTAACAATTCTTCATGCGTACCAAATCCATCAATCACTCCTTCATTTAAAACAATGATGCGATCTGCATCCTGAATGGAGGAAATTCGTTGAGCGATGATTATTTTCGTAGTTTCTGGAATTTCTTCTAAAAACGCTTTTCGAATATAAGCATCTGTTTTGGTATCAACTGCACTTGTGGAATCATCTAAAATTAATATTTTAGGTTTTTTAAGTAATGCTCTGGCGATACAAAGCCTTTGCTTTTGTCCTCCCGAGACATTGCTTCCGCCTTGCTCAATATATGTATTATATTGAGCCGGAAATTTTTCAATAAATTCACTCGCTTGTGCCAGTTTACAGACTCTTTTTATCTCTTCCTCGGTTGCATCTTTGTTTCCCCAGCGTAAATTTTCAATAATCGTTCCAGAAAACAAGACATTTTTTTGTAGTACCATTGATACTTGATTTCTTAAGCTCTCAATGTCATACTCTCTTACGTCTACTCCTGCAACTTTTACCACTCCACTGGTTACATCATAAAGTCTTGGAATCAGCTGTACCAAAGTTGATTTTGCACTACCAGTACCTCCAATAATTCCAATGGTCTCACCTGATTTGATGGAAATATTAATATCATTTAAGACCAATTTATTTGGATCATTGCTATAACTAAAAGACACTTCGCGCATCTCAATTGATCCGTCTTTCACTTCATATTTTGGAGCTTTTCCATTTGCCAAATCACTTTTTTCCTCTAGTACTTCAATGATACGTTCTCCAGATGATTTTGCTAAAATTACCATGACCAATACCATAGAAATCATCATAAGACTCATTAAGATACTCATTGCATAAGAGAAAAAGCTCATCAATTGTCCAGTGGTTAAACTTCCTCCAACAATCATTTTTGCACCAAACCAAGATAATAACATGATACAAGTATAAATCGTGAATTGCATCAGTGGGGCATTCCAAATAATAATCTTTTCTGCTTTTATAAAATTATCATAGACTACCTTGGAAGCTTTCTCAAATTTACTTATTTCATGTTCTTCTCTTACATATGCCTTTACCACACGAATGCCAGTCAGATTTTCTTGTACACTCGCATTTAAATCATCATATTTTCTAAATACTTTAACAAAGTACGGATGTACCCCAGTCATAATAAAATAAAGTGCCGTTCCAAGAAAAACGGTTGCTATCAAAAAGATAAGTGCAAGTCTTGCATTGATAATAAAAGACATAATCATTGCACTGATTAGCATAAAAGGTGCTCTAACGCACATTCGAATTGCCATTTGGAATGCATTTTGCACATTGGTTACATCTGTTGTTAGTCTTGTGATTAATCCTGCCGTGGAATATTTATCGATATTTGAAAAAGAAAATTTCTGAATGTTTTCATACATATTTTTTCTAAGATTTCTCGCAAATCCTGCTGATGCTGTAGCGGCAAATTTTCCTGCCAAAGCTCCACTTACTAACGATAATATAGATATTACGACCATAAATAATCCAATTCTTATTACATAATCTATATTTTGCTTTTCTAAACCTTTATCAATTATCCATGACATCAATGTCGGTATAAAAATTTCAAATATAACTTCTAACATAATAAATACTGGTGTAAGATAAGTTTCTTTCTTGAATTCACCAATATAACTGTATAATTTTTTTAACATATTCTCCTCCATTTTAATGTTTTCTATCTCCTTGCAAGAGGAATGGTTCTAACTGTAATAGTTCGTCTTCTAACCATCTAATTAAAAAATAAAAACACTACTCTAAGGTACTTGTAATTTTTTCTACTGTTTGAAAAAAACGCTCTACTTCTTCTTCTGATAATACTTCATAGAATTTTTCTTCTCTTTTTTCCAAGCCATCGCCTATAATAGCGTTTACATTTCTTGCCTTATCCGTTAAGACTAACTTTTTTAATCTTGCATCTTCTATTACACTTTCTCTTGTAATATATCCATTTTTCTCTAACAATTGTAATACGCTTGTAACCGAAGATTTTCTTATTCGAAATTCTTTTTCTATATCTCTTTGAAATACATCTCTTTTTTTTGTTTCTACCTCCAAATACTTCATAATAACTGCCTGTGTTCGAGTCAGCCCATGCTTCGCAGCGGCTTGTTCAAGATCTCGCTTCAATTGATAGGATAAATCGATGATTACCTTGGCTATATGCCTTTTCTTGTACATAGCTCACCCTTCCTTAATAGTTTGACTTCTAACTAATTATAGTTCAATAATTTTTATTCGTCAACACAAAATTTATGGCATTTTAAAGGCTGTCAACAAAGTTAACAGCCTGAAGGCACGTGCTTATACGTTCCTTATTAAAAAATTTTTAACAAAAGTTCTTTACCGATATGCAGTTTTTAAAGCCTTAACTAAAACAATAGGATCTTTTTTATGAGGGGTTACCGGACATATTTTAACCAAAGGCAATCCTAGTAATTTGTATACCGCTATCCTAGCAGCACGTACTGAATATTCTTCAGTAAATACGATATCTTCAGGTATTTCAACAAATTGTCCTATCATAGCAAAGTTTGTTGAATTTGCTGGCACTACCATTGGTCTATCACTCATTTTTCTAGGTTGAAATTGTGCAGACACATATGGCATCATACAAGGAAACACATTTACAATATCCGCTTTTATTTCATTTGCCTTCTCTTGCAAATGTAAGTGATATAATAATTCATCTAGAATTTCTTCTCCAGTACAATCTCTCATTGGCTTTTGTACATAATTACCTGTGTTTCCTGTATAAAGTCCATACCCCCATAAGATGAATTCATCGATAGGTTGATTTTTAAAATGTGGCTGTGCAGTAACTACAATGCTTAATAGCCAATTGGAATCTTTAAAGGTCATGAGTGCCCCGCTTCCAGGAATGTTTCCAGAAAGATTTTCAATTAATTTGATCAATTTATCACTTCTACATGTAATGGTAAAACTTTCCCAATTTGTTTCCTCCGGTTTTGTAAAAAATGGTGTTGGATCTCCAAGCCCTTTTTTCTTTTTTGCTACCTTACTCCATAAATCTGCCGACATAGAATTTGCAGTATCCATTTTTGCAGGCGTTGTATAGTTACCAAGGCAAGAGCAATCTGTCATACATCCATTGGTCATAAAACACAAATCTTCATCTTTTAGCAAGATAATATCATCCATATCATTTCGCTTTAGATGCAATGTGGTCGCTGTAATTGTACTATCATCTTTAAAATCGATGTCTGTAACCACACAATCTGTGATAAAATTAACCCCATTATCCTGTAGAAACTGCTTAATTGGAAGAATAACACTATCATATTGATTATATGGTGTCCAAGTGACTCCTTCAAGTGTCTCTAATCGACTAAACTCCAATATCATTCGCTCGATATATCGCTTGAATTCCAATAGACTGCTCCACTTTTGAAATGAAAAGGTAGTTTGCCACATAAGCCAAAAATTCGTTTCAAAGAAATGAGGGGTATTCTTAAACCAATCCTGAATTGTCATATCATCTAACGTATCTTCTGACATCACCATAAGCTTTCCTAAAGCGATTCTATCTTCTTTTTGAAAGCCCATACTTTTTACATCAACAATTTTACCGTCCTTGTCAATTAATCTTGCTTTGGCATAAGTAGGATGAGCATGGTCAAAAGATATGATTTCTTCTGTGACATTTTTGCTTGAATTATCTAGTGATGGTATAGTTGAAAAGAGTTCCCAAAAATTTTCATAAGTATCTTCGTTTAGCATTCTGCCGCCTCGACATACAAAACCACTTTTTGGTGTCCCCATGCCATCATTGCTTCCTCCAATGATTTGTTTTCCTTCAAAAATTGTAATATTTTCGCCCTTAAAATTACAATCACGAATCAAGTAAGCGGCTCCTGCCATACTAGAAAGTCCCGCACCCACAAAATATGCTTTTCTCTCTCCTGGCTCAAAATGTTTCATTTTATCTTCCGCTTTTTTTATTTCCTGATTTTTGGCATTCTTTTTTACTGCCAAAATTGCAGCGACTGTAGCTGCTGCACTTGCGCTGGCCGCTATTGTTTTTACAGCTTTTTTATCCATAAATCATTTCTCCTTTTGAACAAATTTATATCCTTTTAAGAACAATTAATACAGCAAAATCTTTCACCATATCATAATATGTCACTATACATATTCCCTAAAAGTAATCTAATTTATTCAAAATTCAAAAACTAACTTTATTTATTATTATTTTTTAGATAATCTTCATAGGATAGGCGAATCCCATCTCTAATATGTGTCTTATAATTCCAACCAAGTTGTTTTAACTTTCCAATATCCAAAAGCTTACGTGGTGTACCATCTGGCTTTGATTTATCAAATACTAGTTTTCCTTCATACCCTATGATTTCTTTCACCAATAAAGCCAAATTTTCAATAGAAATCTCTTTCCCCGTTCCGATATTAACGGTTTTACTTTCACTGTAATGATTCATTAAGTAAATGCATGCATCCGCTAAATCCTCTGAATAAAGAAATTCTCTAAGAGGCGTTCCACTTCCCCATATTACGACTTCTTCACTTTTGTTTACTTTTGCAAGGTGCATTTTATGAATCATAGCTGCCATAACATGAGAATTGGTTGGATGATAATTGTCTTTTGGTCCGTATAGATTCGTTGGCATTACACTAATAAAGTTGGTTCCATATTGTTTGTTTAAATATTCACAGTATTTCATGCCTGATATCTTTGCCAAGGCGTATGCTTCATTTGTCGGTTCAAGTTCACCTGTTAACAAATATTCCTCTTTTATAGGCTGAGCTGCCATTCTAGGATAAATACAAGAACTTCCTAGAAACAATAATTTTTTTACTTTTTGCAAATGCGCACTTTTGATTACATTCATCTCTAACATCATGTTTTCATACATGAAATCGGCTGGGTAAGTGCTATTTGCCATAATTCCTCCTACCTTCGCCGCTGCTAAAAAAACATACTCAATTTTTTCCTTTGCAAAAAACTCTTCAACCTGTTCTTGTCTTGTTAAGTCTAGTTCAGCTCTAGTCTTTACTAAAATATTATGGTATCCGTTTAGTTTTAATTGTTTTACAATGGCAGAGCCTACCATTCCATTGTGTCCTGCTACATATATTTTTGCATTCTTTTCCATCCTCTTACCTCATTACCTATCCAATTCGTTCCATATATCTATATTGATTTACCATAGTTTTTTTTAATTGCTCTAAGTCAGCCTGTACCATCATAGTTATTAATTCTTGAAAACTAATTTTTCTTTTCCATCCAAGCTCTTTTTCTGCTTTTGTTGCATCTCCGCATAATAACTCGACTTCTGCAGGTCTAAAAAAAGCAGGATCTACATCTACTAATAGTTTACCTGTCTTCTTATCATATCCTTTTTCTGCAATCCCTTCTCCTGTCCATTCTAAGCTTACGCCTATCTCTTCAAATGCTAGTTCTACGAATTCTCGTACGGTATGTGTCTCTCCTGTTGCTAAAACATAATCTCCTGGTTTATCCTTTTGCAACATTCTCCACATTCCTTCTACATAATCTCCTGCATATCCCCAGTCTCTTTTTGCATTTAAGTTACCAAGAGATAATTTATTTTTAAGCCCTAGATGAATACTTGCTACCTGTTTCGTAATTTTTCTCGTAACAAAGTTCTCTCCTCTTCTAGGTGATTCATGATTAAATAATATGCCATTAGAAGCAAATATATTGTAAGATTCTCTATAATTAACAGTAATCCAGTACGAATATAATTTTGCAGCACCATAAGGGCTTTTTGGATAAAACTTTGTATTTTCATTTTGAGGTGCTGTTTCTGGTAGCCCTCCAAATAGCTCAGATGTAGATGCTTGGTAAAATTTTGTATTTGCATTTAATAAATGTATTGCTTCTAACATGCGTAATGTTCCAAGCCCTGTTACATCAGCCGTATATTCTGGAACTTCAAATGATACCCCAACATGAGATTGTGCCGCTAAATTATATATTTCATCTGGTTTAATTTTATGTAAAAGCTGATTGATATTACTGGAATCGGATAAATCTCCATAATGAATATGAAATCTATCATCACATAGTTGACGATCCTCTACCAAATGTTCTACTCTTTCCATATTACAATTACTATTTCTACGAACAATTCCATGAACTTCATATCCTTTATCTAATAATAGTTCTGAAAGATAAGAACCATCTTGACCTGTTACCCCAGTAATTAACGCTGTCTTTCCCATATCTTTTCCTCCAATAATTGTATGTTTAATATTGCTTCTCAAATTATCACTGTTCTTTAATATAACACAAGTATATTGCTAAATTAATCTATTTCTTTGCTCAAAAAAGGTATAATCTTGCTAATAGCAAGATTATACCTTTTCTTTTTATAAAAAACTATTTTCCTATCCATCAATTATATATTCATAACTTTTTCTAGTTAAACAATATCAAGCTGTCGAAGTTACACTGCTTTTGGAACTTATTTTAATTTTATGTCATATTTTGTATTTATTTGTTATTTTTTCATAAATAATAGTATCATTTCATTATATGTATTGTTAGTTTTATACCATTTTTTTAAATTTTCTTCTTTACATTTGGGAAATTTTATGATATCCTTTAACCATGTTGTGGAAGATACCACAATATAAACTAATTATTATTTTTTTTATTTATTATGGAGGTATATCATTATGAACAAAGGTACAGTAAAATGGTTTAACAACCAAAAAGGTTACGGATTTATTTCTGACGAAGAAGGCAATGATGTATTTGTACATTATTCAGGACTTGTTATGGACGGATTTAAATCATTAGAAGAAGGACAAGCAGTAGAGTTCGAAATCGTTAACGGAGCAAAAGGTCCTCAGGCTACAAACGTAAACAAATTATAATCAGTTATTTCAAAATGTGCCTTTTTCATTAATATAAATTTCGTTTGATTTTTTATTTTTGATTAAAGCTATTGTAAGTGACTAAATATGAAAGTGTGAGCAAATGCTCACACTTTTTTCATATAACGTAGGACTTCCTGATAGGACATATTTCCTCCAAACAAATCAAGGGCACTACCAATGGTTACATCTAAATGATTGTTTCCTAGTTCTCTAAGCTTTTGTAAATCATTAAAATTTCCAACACCACCTGCATAAGTAATTGGTATTTTTGCCCATCTCCCCAACATACTTACAAGCTCTTCTTCGATTCCTTGTGCTTTTCCCTCCACATCCACTGCATGGATTAAGAATTCATCACAATAGTCCTTAAAAAAATCTAATGTTTCTTCATTTACTATCACTTCGGTATACTTTTGCCAACGATCTGTTACAATATAATACTGATTGTTCTTTTTGCGACAACTTAAATCTAGAACAAGATTTTCTTTACCTACTTCTTGTCGAATGCGTTCTAGGTTCTTCATATCTACTTTTCCATCTTGAAATACATAGGAGGTCACAATAATATGACTGGCTCCAGCATCCAGGAAATATGCTGCGTTATCTGGAGTCATTCCGCCCCCAATTTGAAGTCCCCTCGGATAGGTTTTAAGCGCTTTTATTGCTTGGTCCTTTGTTTTGTTATAAAAAACGGAGTCCTTATTATTTAGAAGAATAATATGTCCTCCTTTCATTTGATCTTTCTTATAAAAATCTGCATAGTAGGATGCATCCAGTTCTGATACATAGTTTTCAACTGCCAAATCACCTAAATCTATTAAAGTACCACCAACAATCTGTTTTACCTTACCATTATGTATATCGATACAAGGTCTGAACTTCATTTCTTTTCCATCCATTCTTTATAATAATAAAAAGCTAAGTAAAACTTAGTAATTGTTTTACCTAGCTTTTTATTATTATATCCAAATTATACGTACAAAACAAGAATCTTAATTAATTATTTTTTGTTGTTGAAGTATTATTATCGGTCGTAGTGGTATTGTTACCCTCCACTGCATCCTCAACTTTATCACCTGCTGTATCAGCTGCATCTTTTACATCATCAGCCACTTCACCAACAACACCCTTATCTGTAGTGCCTGTAGTGCCTGTGGTGTCTGTTGTACCAGTTGTATCGGTGGTACTTCCTGTCGTATTTCCAGTTGTGCTACCTGTGGTACTATCATTTGTTGTGGTACCAGTATTGCCATTGGCTTTATTGGTATCAGTTGTTGAATTTGTTCCGCTTTCAGTCTTTGTGTTATTTTTTGCATTGTCCTTTGTTGCATCATTTGTACATGCAGTTAAACAAGCAATTGAAACTACCAAAAGCGCTCCAACACAAATTTTTTTCAACTTTTTCATAATTGGTTTCTCCTTTACATAATTACATATTGAATTTCAATATTAATATGCACTTAAAACCAAACTTTTATACATAATTTTTTATTCCTGCGTTGTTGTATCTGTTGAGTTTGAGTCATCTTGAACTTTTTTTAAATCATCTAAATTTTTATTAAAAAAAGTAGGAAAGTTATCAATTAAATAAACCGTATTATTTTCCTGTGTTTTAATATAATATCCATTTACGATTTTGTTTTCATTTCCAATATTAAAAATGACGGTTTTATCAAATTTATCGGTTACTTTAATGATATTGGTAGGATTATCAAGTCCATATTGCGATAAATCAGACGAATTTTCTTCTACTATTCGACTTGCTGATACGTCTTTGAATTTATGAATTAAATTATCCACTAAATTCTGATCAAGCTCAATACTTGTATCGTTTGTGCAAATCCATACATCATTTTCTTTTTGAAATAGATATTGTATCCCTTCGTATTGATAAGAAAAGGATATTATGTTTGCAACATCCATTTTGTGAATGGAAATACTGGCTTCATTCTTTGCTTCATTTGCCTTTTCTTTTCCCTTATTTACTGTTTCTACTACAAAATAAAGTACAATGAAAAGAACCAATAAAACAAATAATGAAATAAGTTTTCTCATTTTACTTTTCTTTGACATTATTTTTTTCTCCTTTTTAGCCATATCACGATTCCTGTTACAATTACGATAAGAGGTAATAAAATCATAATAATAAGACTCCAGAAGTTTATCTGGGCTGCATTTAAGACTAACTTTTGGCTATCCATGCTTTTTGCATGTATGGTGATAGTGCTTTCTTGCTCACAAATCCATTTCAAGGAATTTAAAATAAAATCACGATTCCCCCCCGCTACAGTTTGATTGGCTGAATCATCTAATAAATAATCAGAAGTTGCCAAAATCATTTTACTTTCTGTATTTTCATTAATTGTATTTGTAATGGCTACAGCTAAATCAAATGGGCCCTCTATATCTTCTGCCTCTTTTTCCGTAGACGAGGTATTCGAGGTTAGAAGTTTTCCATACGAAGCGTTTGTTGAACTTAACAGCTTCTCAATGGTTACTGTTTCAGGCTTTGTCTCTAATTGGGTAATACCAAGTGCATAAGGAAGCAAAATCTTTTCCTTTGCCAAAATGAGAGGAGAGGTAATCTCATGGCTTTCAATCACTGGAACAAGATAATGATTATAAGGTCTTGCATAATTATTTGCATCTCCTTCAAACACGACTTCATTTGTCTTTGCCACTCCATACGCCGCTAGTAATTGATTAAAATTCGTTAATTCATCTTCTGTATAGCCCGAAACGATAAATGCGTTTCCACCTGCATTTAAATAATCTTTTATTTTTTCTACTTCTTCTGTTGAAATGTCTTTAAGCGGAGAGTAAATCAATAAACTTTTACAATCACTAGGAACTGCTTCATTTGTTACAAGACTAAGAGATTGAATCGTAATGTTTTGTTTTTCAATCGCCTCTTTTAGTTCACTTGAAAGACTTTGTTCATTGTGCCCTTCCAACGTATAGATAATTGGTAAATTATCAGAGATTACAAAATCAATTGCGCTGGTAAGCTGTCCTTCTCCATCAAAATCTGTTTTTTTTTCATAAGTGGAGTAATCCGTTGTTACCTGATAGATACTACTATAATCAATCACCTTGGAGCGTTTTGCGCTTTCAACTATTATGCTGTTTTCATTTAGTCCGTCTGATGTATAAGCTGAGACAAAATTAGGATATAGTACAGGGTCTTTATATACAACGGATAAATTGGAGGAGAGTGCCTTATATTGATCTAAAAGGGTTACAATCGTCTTATCTTCGCTACCTGTCTGTGCAATCAAATAAAGGGTTACATCCTCTTTCATATTGCTTACTACGTTCTTTGTTTCTTCTGAAATAGTAAAAAGTTTGGTATCACTTAAGTCAAACTTTGTGTATGTAGATGGCAAGTTATGAATAACTAGATTCATTATTACAACTATCGCTAATACAAATGCAGTAATAACCATACTATAGGAACCATTTCTAAGGCTCTTTTTATTGATTAACTTTGGCTCTTTTCTTTCTTTTTTCTGATTCAAAAAATGCTTCATCTTTCATTCACCTCCCATTAACTCCAGCGTCTTTTTTGTACTGACTGAACCGTTAGAAATATAAATATTAAAATCACGGATACATAATAAACGATTCCTGTCACATCAAAGATTCCTTTTACAAAATTCTCGTATCGTGATGCTAGGTCAATGACATTTAATAATTTTGAAATGGAACTTGCAAACAAGGTTGCTTTATATAAGTATAATATTGTTGTGATGCATTCTAGTACAAGTGCCAATCCAGCTGAAAATGCCATATTTTTAGTCATGCTGTAAGCAATCACAGCAATTATGATAATTAGAATGGAAAATCCCATAAATGAGGCAAATGCTGTGCTCGATATAAATTGACTAAGTCCCGTAATCATATAACTTACAAGCAACGCTCCAAAAGAAAGAACTGCTGCTATTACTTGACTTTCTGTTAAGGAAGAAATAAACATTCCAACTGCTAAATAGGCGGCTCCTAAAAAGTAGTAGCCGATAATTGAGGTATAAGCCATCAAGTATGATACCGTACCAAACCTTGATAACAACAATGGATAGAAACAAAATAAGACGATTGGAATAGTAAATATGGTAAGTATTGCAAAGTATTTTCCCAAAATAATATCCATTACCCTTACAGGTGCCGTTAATAAAATTTGATCTGTTTTTTGTCTCTTTTCTTCCGCCAGCAATCTCATTGTTAAAATAGGTACAACTATTAAAAAAGCAAAGACAGACAAAGATAATACATACCCAAAGTGCGAATATCCATATGTCAAATTATATGCCGTAAAATAAATCCCAACCAAAAACATGATAAAGGCCATAAAAATATAACCCGTCATAGATGTGAGATATGATTTTAACTCTCTTTTATAAATTGCTATCATCTTCTTGTTCCTCCTCATTTTGCTTTGATTCAATAGACTGATTTTCTAATATAAGCTGACTTTGTCTTACCTCTTTATCTGTGGCGGTTAACTCAAGAAATACATCTTCAAGTGACATATTTGATACTTTCATTGCTAAAATAGGACATTTTTCTTTCGCCATTTCGTAAAAGATTTTTTCTCTGATATCTATTTGTTGCTTCGTTTTTAATGTAATATCAACTGCATCCTCTTCAACTGAACTATGTATACTAAATTCTATAATTTCTGTCATTTCATTTAGAATTTCTCTAACCTTTGCCTCTTCTTCTTTTATCGTAAGTTCTAAAGTATTAGAGCCAACCATTAATTTACTTAATTCTTCTGGCTTATCACTGGCAACTAACTTTCCTTTCGATAAAATCATAACGTGGTCACAAACTGCACTTACTTCCGATAAAATATGTGAACTTAATATAACCGTATGTTTTTTACTCAGGCTTTTGATTAAATCTCTAATTTCAATAATCTGCTTTGGGTCTAATCCTACCGTTGGCTCATCTAATATAATTACTTCTGGATATCCAAGTATTGCTTGGGCAAGTCCTACTCTTTGCTTATACCCTTTTGACAGATTCTTAATGAGTCGATTACTTACATCTGTTATTTTTGTAAGTTTCATTACTTCATCAATCATTTGTTTTCTTTCTTTTTTTTCAATCTTTTTTAATTCGGCTGCAAACTTTAAATATTCATATGGTGTCATATCTACATAAAGAGGTGGTATTTCAGGTAAATATCCAATCGATTTTTTTGCCAACTCTGGCTCTTCAAAAATATTATGACCATTGATGATTACTTCCCCATCAGAGGCTGCAATATAGCCTGTAATGATATTCATTGTAGTTGATTTACCCGCACCGTTTGGTCCTAGGAAACCATAGATTTGTCCTTTTTCAACTGTAAAGTTTAAATGATCTACTGCGATATTGTCACCATACCTTTTTACAAGGTTTTTTACTTCTATCAACTTTTGTCCCTCCTAGAATTATTATTAGAACAAAGTGTGTGCTTAAATTGGAAAAAAACACACTTTATTACCCATGTAGTAGCATAGTAATAAAATGTGTTTTTTATGAAATATTTTTGTGTATTTTTCGTGAACTCATTCGACTGTTTTTTACACTATAAATATCTTTTCTTAAAGCTCTTTTTCGATTAATGTACCCCTTCTATAAGCACGAAGTAAAGCCTCTAATTCTTTTATTTTTTCTTTTAATTCTTTTCCAATATCGGTATCTCCTACACATCTTCTGTTAGAGAAACTCTCAACAATTGTGGTATCTGAATGAATGTCCTTTTCATTTACGATGGCATCCTCTGCCGATTCGAATGGCTCATGAGAAACCAAGCGAAGACCTACGGAGTTAGAAATTAAAGTATAACCTGCTATTCCTGTTTTTCTTTGATATGCCTTAGAAAACCCTCCATCAATAATCAATAGTTTTCCATTGCATTTAATTGGATTTTCACCTTTTTTAAGTTCCACTGGCATATGCCCATTTATAATATGTCCAGTTTTACTGTCTACATTAAATTCCTCTAGAATTCGATTGACTACATCTTCCTCCTCTAATAGAGAATAATAGTAGTTCTTTTGCTCCTTATGCATCTCTTTGTCGCTTAAAAAATATCGTTCAAACGTAGCCATTTTCGTTTTTCCAAACAAAGGTGAGTTTTCATTCGACCAGATATACCATATGATGTCTTGTCCTTTTTGCCTAACTTCAATATCGTCCTCACAGTAATAAGCTTTTCTTGCATAATTTTCAAGAAAATCATACCAAGCTTTTCCACTGTATTGTTTTCCAAATAATGTAATGGTCTTAAAACTTCCATCTTTATTTAGAGGAACACAGCCGTGATAGAGGAGATTCGAATTATAAACTTTATACAAGCTACCTTTTGAAAATAAGAAACGAACATGCTTTTGCAGTTTTTCACATTTTAAAAATGCCGACTTTAAGCGCTCCATAACTTGTTCTTCTTCTACTGTAAGCTTATAAGGATCTTGTCTGTCGATGGTTGGAAAGTTGGAATCTAACAACTCATATTCTTTTCCATCTATTAGAATACGATTCGTGTCAAAATTAATCTTATCTAAAAGCAACCTATGATTCATTTGAAAATCTGGTCTTCTCTTAATTAACTGTCCCTCAAGCTTAAACTGAATGATTGAAATTGCTTTGTGCATTTTATTGTCTAAATCCAAGTCTTTATCATAATCTCGTGAGGAATTATTGATGTGGAAACATTTGCATTTGTCGTCATTATACGTATTTAATGCAAAAGTTGCAAGCGGTATGAGATTAATTCCATAGCCTTCTTCTAGCATATCTAAATTACCATGCTTTGCAGAAATACGCACAACATTCGCAATACATGCAAGATGCCCTGATGCTGCTCCCATCCATAAAATATCATGATTGCCCCATTGAATGTCTACGGAATGGT
Source organism: Candidatus Galacturonatibacter soehngenii (assembly GCF_008830185.1). Lineage (GTDB taxonomy): Bacteria > Bacillota > Clostridia > Lachnospirales > Lachnospiraceae > Lachnotalea > Lachnotalea soehngenii. Next base: position 93,324 of record NZ_WAGX01000002.1, on the reverse strand, counting down.
ATTCCATTAGGGTATCCATAATAATATGCGGCCCTGGCCCTCTGTCAAAAATATCACCAATGATATGCAAATGATCAATAACAAGTCTTTGAATTAACTTGCTTAAGGCGATAATAAATTCCTTTGCTCTACCTATTCGAATAATCGTATTGATAATCTCATTGTAGTACGCTTCTTTATCCAAGACCTCGGCTTTTTCTGTAATTAATTCTTCTATGATGTATGCAAAATCTTTTGGTAAAGCCTTTCTTACCTTTGATCTGGTATATTTAGATGCTACTCGTTTGCTAATTTGGATTAATCTATGTAATGTAATCTTGTACCAGTCTTCAATATTTTCTTCTTCTTTTAAAACAATTTCTATCTTTTGTTCTGGATAGTAAATTAACGTTGCAAGCATTTTTTTGTCTCTGCTGCTTAACGTATTTCCAAATGCGTCATTAATTTTACGAATGACGGAACCTGATCCGTTTTTAAGTACATGCAAAAATTGCTCATCTGCACCATGAATATCAGTCAAAAAATGCTCTGTTCCTTTTGGTAAATTAAGGATTGATTGCAGATTGATTATTTCCGTTGAAGCCGACGCTATCGTTGGATATAGATTCGCAATACTTTTTAAATATTTTAGCTCCAAATCATTCATTCTATTGCCTCCATAAACTAAGTTCACTCCTATGATTCTTTTGGTTTTATAATAATTTTCCTTATATACTTTAACATAAAAACTATGCTATGGAAACCTTTTAGTTCGTTAATTAATTAACCACTAATACCTTTGTCTTTATAGGTACAAATAGCGAGAAGGAAGATTCTTCCTTCTCGCTATTGTATCTTTCTTTATTGGTTAAAAGAGCACTTCGTTATTTTTCCAACTACTACATCTTTACTGCTACCACTATTAGATATACATCCTGTAAAACTATGGGAACCTGAACTTGGTGCTTTTGGAAAGTAAAAGTTTACTTTATTTTTTGTTCCTGTACAGTTGACTAGTGTAACTGCTCCTGTATTGTTATTTTGGTCAAATCCTCTTGCTTTATTTCCAATTGCAGTACAATTCTCCAAATAATGTTTGTCAGCTGTAAAGTTTCCACCAACCTTAAATCCTTGACCATTGCCATCACCACGACCATTGTAGGAAGCTTCACTTTTATAAACCTTTACCGCATTACCTGCTTGATAAAAATCAAATCCATCATCTGAATTGTAGTATGCTTTGCAATCAGTGAATGTGTTACCTGGTCCAATATTTAGTTTTGCTGCAAATCCATCCGCATTTTCACCATTCGTTGCGTTGTCATAATGATACGTGGATGTCACACTAATGATTTGGTTGTTTGATGCTCCATTACTCAATTGTAAACCAGTATCGTGACATTTTGTAATTTCACAATTTTGAACAATGTTATTATTTCCAGTAATATAAATACCATTATCTCCAGCCTCTTGAATTTTTAAGCCTGATATCGTCCAGTAGCTTCCAGATATTTGAAGCCCTCTGTTGCTCGTATTTTCAGGCATCGCTGAAAAATCAATTACTGGTGTACTTCCACTATAGTTAGTTATCTTAATTCGCGAACTAGAAGTCCCATTTTTAGACAACTTAACCGTTGAGGAATAGCTGTGTGTTCCACTCATCATATAAATTGTGCTCCCAGCACTGGCACTTGATACTGCCTTGGCCAGCGTTTTATACGGTTTACTCGAACTGGTTCCCACGTTCGAATCACTTCCACTTGGTGAAACATAATAATTGGTTGCCGCAATGACTGGAACCTCACTGATTAATACCAAACTAGCTAACATCACGCATGTCATTAAAATACTAAATACCCTCTTCATTCTCTTTACCCCTTTTCATTTTATTAGATCCCTCTCAGTTGCCTGAGATGGTAATCTTCCCTCATCTGCAAACGTTTGCAATAACTTGTAAAACTTAAAGCTAGAGATTATTCTAACTTTAATATTATTATATCATTTATTGTTTTTATTTCAATACAATTTATTAAAATAGTCTTGTTTTTATCGCAAAATAATACAAAATATGACAGAGTTCGATAACCTTCTCTGTCATACTTAGAATATTTATACTTCGTCAATTGCTTTTCCTATATCACTTCTACAATATTTATTGGAAAAATCTATCCATTTGGTCGCTTCGTAAGCATTGGCTCTTGCTTGCTTTAAGTCAATACCTTTTGCCGTTACACCAAGAACGCGTCCCCCATTTGTTACAATTTTATCCTCTGTCTTTGATGTGCCAGCATGAAATACATAGTATCCTTCTTTTTCTTTGAAAGACTCAAGGCCTTTAATAACCTTTCCTTTTTCATATGAAACGGGATAACCCTTGGATGCTAACACAACGCAAACTGCGGCATTGTCTTCAAATTCTAAATCAATTGAATCTAGTGTTCCATCAATACATGCTTCAAATACTTCAACTATATCATTTTTCATTCTTGGAAGTACCACCTGTGCTTCTGGATCTCCAAAACGTGCATTATATTCTAATACCCTTGGTCCTTTTTCAGTCAGCATAAGACCAAAGAAAATTATTCCCTTAAATTCTCTTCCCTCTAAAGCCAAAGCATCCACTGTAGCTTGGTAAATATACTGATTGCAAAAATCATCAACTTCCTTTGTATAAAAAGGACTTGGAGAAAAAGTTCCCATTCCTCCTGTATTTAACCCTTTATCACCATCTTCGGCTCTTTTGTGATCTTGCGCAGATGTCATGGTCTTAATGGTTTTTCCATCCACAAAAGCTAAAACAGATACTTCTCTTCCTGTCATAAATTCTTCCACTACGATACGACTTCCCGCTTCACCAAACTGCATATCAAGCATCATGAGTTTTACTCCGTCTTTGGCTTCTTCTAAGGTATTACAGATTAATACGCCCTTACCAAGTGCTAAGCCATCTGCTTTTAATACAATCGGATATTGGGCTTGTTCTAAATAAGCAATTGCCGCATCTGGATTCTCAAACGTTTCATAGGCAGCGGTTGGAATCTTGTATTTTTTCATAAGATCTTTTGAAAAAGCTTTAGACCCTTCTAAAATGGCAGCATTTTTCCTTGGTCCAAATACACGTAATCCTGCTGCCTCAAAAGGATCTACTATTCCACCTACCAAAGGATCATCTGGTCCTATCACTGTTAGGTCAATCTCTTTTTCTTTTGCAAAAGAGACTAGCTTATCAAACTCCATAACTCCTATATTAATGCATTCTGCATATTCCTCAATTCCAGCATTACCTGGGGCACAATATATTTTATCTACCTTCTTGCTTTGGGCAACCTGCCTTGCGATAGCATGTTCCCTTCCGCCTCCTCCAACAATTAATACTTTCATTTCCTTCCTCCTTTGCTCCTTATTTATAAATAACAGCTTTTCCTTCTATTACTTCTACTTTATGATTAGCAATTAAATGAATTGCTTCTGGCAAAATAGACCATTCCGCTTCTTCCATCACTCTTTGTTGTAATGTCTTTGGAGTATCTCCTTGCTTTACTTCTACCGCTTTTTGAAGAATAATCGGTCCTGTGTCTGTACCTTCATCTACAAAATGTACTGTTGCACCTGTTACTTTTACGCCTCGATTAAGAACTGACTCATGAACGTTCAGTCCATAAAATCCTATGCCACAAAATGCAGGTATTAGGGACGGATGAACGTTAATGATTCGATTCGTATACGCCTTTATCATCTTTTCAGGTAATACAACTAAGAATCCTGCAAGTACGATTAAATCAACCTGATAAGAATCAATTCTTTCTAGCAAGGCTTCATTAAATAACTGCCTTGACTTAAAATCCTTTGGAGACACACATTCTGCCTTTATGTTATTTTGTTTTGCTCGCTCTAATGCATATGCACCTTTGTTGTTGCTGACTACTACCTCAATCTTAGCATTGGTTATTGTTTTATGATTAATTCCATCAATAATTGCTTGTAAATTGGTCCCCCCACCAGATACAAGTACTGCTATCTTTAGCATAATGTTACTCCTGTTTTGCCATCTTCAATATGTCCAATGATTACGGCTTCTTCGTTTGCTTCTTTAATTGCTTGTAGTGTCTTTTCAACGTCCTCTTTTTTCACTGCTAGAATCATTCCAATTCCCATATTATAGGTGTTATACATCATCTCTTCTGCAATTTCACCTTTACTAGCCAATAACTTAAAAATAGCAGGTACTTCATAGCTATCCTTTCGAATTACCGCATGTTTTCCTTCTGGAAGCATTCTAGGTACATTTTCATAAAAACCTCCCCCTGTAATATGGCTGCATGCTTTTATTCTTACGTTTGCATTCTTTACATTTCTAAGTGCCTTTACATATATTTTAGTTGGCGCTAACAACGCTTCTCCTAACGTTTGATTAAGTTCTTTATAATGCGTATTTAAGGAATCTGTTGTCATATCAAATACTTTTCTAACGAGGGAAAAACCATTGCTATGCACACCTGAGGATTTTATTCCAATCAATACATCCTCCGCTTGTAATTCTTTTCCAGTAATTAAATCTTTTTCATCTACCACTCCAACTGCAAAGCCAGCTAAATCATATTCATCTTCTGGATAAAAGCCTGGCATCTCTGCTGTTTCACCACCAATTAATGCCGCATTTGACTGGCTGCAACCTTCGGCTACACCTTTTACAATCGTAGCAATTTTCTCTGGTACATTCTTTCCGCAAGCAATATAATCTAAGAAAAATAATGGTTCCCCACCTGCACAGGCAATGTCGTTGACACACATAGCAACACAGTCAATGCCAATCGTATCATGCTTGTCTAAAAGAAATGCAAGCTTTAACTTTGTTCCTACCCCATCGGTTCCTGACACTAAGGTAGGCTTTTCCATATTTTTAAATGCCTCCATTGAAAAGGCACCCGAAAACCCTCCAATATTCGTTAAAACTTCTGGACGCATTGTCTTTTTTATATGCTCTTTCATTAACTCAACTGATTGATATCCTGCTTCAATATCTACGCCTGCTTTTTTGTAATCCATTTTTCTTCCTCCTAGATTAGGTCAAACTGTATTTGTTTGGTTTCCCTTTTTATATCTACATTTGTTCTAAGTATGCTTTGTATTTTAATTCTTCTAATTTGAAAGACTTATTTTCTACCATATCTTCCAGACTTTTTGCATAAGTCTCTACTCTTTTTGATAATTCTTCATCATTTGTTGCAAGAATTTTTGCCGCCAGTAACCCTGCATTAAGAGCACCATTAATTGCTACGGTAGCCACTGGTATTCCTGGTGGCATCTGAACAATTGAATAAAGTGAATCCACTCCACCTAATGACTTTGTCTGTACTGGCACACCAATAACTGGAAGCGTAGTCATAGATGCTACCATACCAGGTAAATGAGCTGCTCCTCCTGCTCCTGCTATGATAACCTTTAATCCTTTTTCCTTTGCTGTCTTTGCATAACGATATAATTTATCTGGCGTACGATGTGCTGATACAATACTAAGTTCATAAGGTATCAAAAGCTGATCAAGCATTTCAGCCGCCTTCGACATCACTGGTAAATCTGAATCGCTTCCCATGATAATTCCAACTACACTGTTCATAACTTCCTCCATTCTAAGTTAAACCAAATGCTCCTCACTAATAACTTAACTGATCAAACGCACCTCGTACATAAGAAAGTGCTTCTTCTATTGTCTCACCTGTTGCTGTTATGTGTCCCATTTTTCTGCCAATTGAAACGGTTTCTTTCCCATAGATGTGAACCTTTACGTTGCCATAACGATATGCTTCTTTCAGTCCCTTTAACTGTGCCTCTCCCGTTTTATCACCGATGATATTTTTCATGGCGGTTGGTTTTATTAGATTTGGATTACCAAGTGGCAATCCAAGAATTGCTCGAATGTGTTGTTCAAATTGAGAAGTATAGCATCCTTCTATCGTATAATGGCCAGAATTATGTGGTCTTGGAGCTAATTCATTAACTAGTATTTTATCATCCTTAGTCACAAATAACTCAATGCATATCATCCCGTATGCATCAAACGCTTCTAGGCAGGCTTTTGCAACTTGAAACGCTTCTTCTTTCGCTTGCTCTGTAATCTGAGCCGGAACAATGGTTTCATCTAAAATGCTATTTTTATGCACATTTTCTGCCACTGGAAAGACTGCAATCTCACCATGAATACTTCTACATGCTAATATTGATACTTCTTTTTTAAAGGGAATAAATTCTTCTATCATAAGAGGAATTCGCCCAGCACCTAGTGCTTCATAAGCAGCTTCTTCTTCCCCTGCTTTTAAAATAACTGCATTTCCTTTTCCATCATATCCTCCCGTACAAGTCTTAAGTATCATTGGATATCCAAAGGTCTCATGCGCTTTTAATAGCTCTTCTTTATTTGAAATCAATATATAATCTGGGATTGGTATGTGATGCTCTCTGAGCCAATTATTTTGCGTGTATTTATTTTGAATATAGGACAAAGTCTTACTAGTAGGATAAACCTGATGCCCCATAGCTTCAAGTTCTTGTAAGGCTTTTAAACTGATATGTTCAAATTCATAGGTAACTACATCGGTTTGACTTGCTAGTTGCTTGATTGCCTCGTGATCATCGAAGCTAGCAACAATATGTTCATCTGCGATGCTATGTGCAGGACAATTGAATGTAGGGTCTAAGATAACAAAATAATAATCCAGTCTTTTTGCATCTAAAATCATCATTTTTCCTAACTGTCCACCACCTATGATACCGATTCTTTTCATGACGTTCTCCTTAAAAAACAATTTTTCTTATAAGTCTAATTGCTAAATATAACTTTATTTATAAGTAATTTTACTAGGTCTTTCGAAAGTAGTCAACTGTTTTCAAAGCATTCTCCTATTAGATTTTCTAATCAATATTAAGAATCTTTTGATACTGTGAATATAAGGAAAACTCCGCTTTACTTGGCATTAAAACCTTTTTTGTAAAACGGAGTAATACGTGCTTTATTCAATCACGTCAAATGGTTTATTTAATTCTTGGGTTCCTTCTAATACAAAACGAGAATCTTTTATAATGGTAATCATATCCCCATTTTCTGTAACAACTGCTATCTCTCCTAATTCTTCATAAGGAAGGGTAATGTCTGTATGACAGTTAAAATACGCCTTACTTATATCTTCTTTTCTTAAAATAGAAATCTCGTTATCTTTTGCTACAATCTCTTTTTTATTTGGATTGTATATCACATTATCTTCTGACCAACTATAGCAGGTGTCTCCTACTGCAAAGTGAGGTCCCATCTTTTCTGCAATTAAGATAGGAAGTTTATCCGCAATGTCGTATTTTTTCGCCACCATATAAGCAGTTGTGTTCGTTCCTATGGCAAATTCTCCCATTGGAAGTGTTTCGTGATTATATAATAGGTTCTCCTTGATGAATTTTTTATTCTCAGCTTCTGTTTCAAAATTTTTGCATCGATAGTCTTTTATTTTACCATCTTCAAATTCTATTTCCAAATCTACATATTTTAATTCATTTAAATACACTTGGCTTACGTGCAAGATACCATTTGTTCCTGTAAGCTTTGGAGATGTAAATACTTCCCCAACTGGTATATTTACATCTGCAACACAGTTTTCAAAATTGGTTTCTTTGTTTTTGTCCTTTAATGTATTTAATTGTACGGTAAGATTGGTACGATTTCCATTTCTTCCTTTAATGACAACATGTGTGCCTCGGTCAAGAGCATCAATTATAATTTGCTGTATTCCTTCATATAATTTATAATCTAGTGTATTAATCTTAACGATTTCATCAAAGATTTCTTCGTAATTTTCTCCAATATCTGGAATTGGATAGGCAATGATTGTAAAGCTTCTTTCTTCTCCTTTGATGTATTGATTTGTAATCTGTCCAGATTCCCTATCATATTCAACCGAAAGCTTTTGCTGTTTGTCAGATAAACGAAAACATTCTTTCTTACTAATTGGAGCAAAAGGATGTTCTCCAAATATCTCCATCACTGCTGGTCCTGCAAATTTAGATGCCTCTTTTTTATATTTTTCATAGGAAACTTTAAGAACACCTAGCTTCCTTTCCACAAATGCTTTGTCAAGGTAAATGGCATTGTCCGCTTTATGATCATAATCAAATTGCTTGTTTGGAATCGCTCCATAATAACCTAATCTATGATGCTGTTTTTTATTAATCGAATTAACGGCCGATCGATGAATGGCAGGACGTAGGCCCATTTCTTTAAACTGTTCAATGGCTCTTTTTACAATACGTTCAAATCCTAAATGATATCGAATATTCACAATTTCTTTTTTAGAAAGATCCTTATTTCCTAGTATAAAGCCCATACGATATCCTTGTGTATAGGTTCTTGCCATAGCATCAATTTGTTCTTCGCTCATAGAATTTAAATGCATTGCTGTTTTTATTTCATTCTCTGTTACGAATTCACCAAATTGATACAAATAGCGTATATCATTTAAATCACTATTTAAAATGATATCAGTCGCAAAAGATAAATCCGTATCAAGTTGCTCTCTAATTCTATACTCTACCGTCATATCGGAATAATCACTAACAAACCAATACAAGACACTCTTTACTTTTTCCACGGATAAGTCTTGCACTTGTTCAAATAGGTTGTAGATTTCAATAAATAATTCATTATGAATTGTAATATCCGTTAATCTACTTTCAAATGCATACACAATCATACCTCTTATTTCAGCATATAAAAAGCTTAGATATGTCGCATAATCCTCACCAAGCATTTTCACCGCATATGTTGGATTGGCATAACTCTTATCATAGTTTGGTCCTAAAATTTCTTCATATAATGCATGATTTAGTGTCTTTAACTCATCCAATGTTTTCTGTTTGAGTTCATCTTGTTGAACCATTTTAACTAGGTCTTTTATTTGCAATATAAACCTAGCTGTTCTATGAAAAAAATCAAGAAATGGCATATCCACACTGTTTTCATCCAATATACTCTCTATTCTTTCCATGGAAAGCTCATATCTTTCCATAATATTGTCATTTTCTTCTTTAAATAACTCATAATACTTCATAATACTTCTCCTTTAGTTCAAAATTACTGCGTGTATCCATACAATCTCATTCTATTTATTATAGATACCAAGTTCCTATCACATAAATAGCAATCCACAAGGTGATGATTATAGCATTTAAAATGGAACCGATTTTGGAAAAAAGATAATAACGCTCCCTTTCTTGGAAGCTTTTGATTCCCTTTCCCAAACCAACAAGCGCAATGATGAATGCCATTAAGCCAATCGAGCCGATATAAATACCTGCTTCTCCTTTATACATATAGGAAAACATCACCAAAGCTAACATGAATATAATGGATATACTCCCAAGAATAGTAGAAACAACACCATTTACTGCATGGCTTTTATCCGTAAACTTTATATATTTTTTTCTCCGTTTCACTTTTTTAACCACTTTCTATATATTTTTACCGCCTGATCAAATAGGAGATATCCGATAACTCCCCCAATTGTATTCAGTACCAAATCATCAACATCAAAGCTTCCTACTTTAAAAATGAGTTGGGTCACTTCTATCACTAAGCTTAACTCAAAACTAACTAAAGTAACCAAAGAAAGCTTTCTCATTTTTGTGCTAAGGACTGGAAGCATACATCCAAAAGGGATAAAACAGATGATATTCCCAAAAATATTGGTAAATACAGCCATCATTCCAAGTTCTCGTCTATATTTTATAAATCTTTTAATCTCCTTAAATAAAATAAGATTATAAGAATATTTTCTATCATAAATGGTTCTTCCCATGCTTTCTGCAAAAAACAAGAAATATACCAAGAAAATTATATATATAATAAAAAGCAAAGTTCCTATCTTTTTTACCTTATTTGCTTCTTTCTCTTTCAAATTCACTTCCTCTTTTCCAGCACTTTTCGTATTACAGCTAAAGCTTAATGCAAACCTCTTAGTAACAAAGTGGACAAGTAGGCTTTGTCCCTTTCTTATCCACTTTGTTATATTTAAAACATTATTTCTGATTTATTTTTATGAAGTCTGCCTCCACCAACAATAAGTAAGATACCTGAAACCACTCCTAGAACCAACACAACGATTCCGACCGTAATATTCAACGCTCCTACTCTGCTCATTGATTTATACGCTTTTTCACCCATATTAATACACCTCCTAAACTATTTTACGCCATATTGCTCATAGTATGCATCAATTGCACGTTTCAGATTATCATCGATTATCACCTTACCGTTATAAGGTTTATTATACAAATGCTCAACTACTTCCTCCATTGTTACAATTGCAGTTGTCTTGATGTTATAAGTTTCTTGGATCTCAGCCAAAGCACTTTTTTCTTTTTGTCCTCGTTCCATTCGATCCACTGATACAACCAGTCCTATTACATCTACATTCCCCTGTGCTTTCATAATTGGTAAGGTTTCTTGAATGGAGGTTCCTGCTGTTGTTACGTCTTCAATGATAATTACTCTATCTCCATCCGAGATAGGACTTCCAAGTAAAATACCAGTATCTCCATGATCTTTTACTTCTTTACGATTGGAACAGTATTTGATGTCTTTATTATATTTTTCACTGATTTGCATGGTGGTTGCTACGGTTAATGGAATTCCTTTGTAAGCTGGCCCAAATAACACATCAAAATCCACTCCAAACTTATCATGAATCGCCTGCGCATAATATCCACCAAGCTTTCTAAGTTGCGCACCTGTTCGATAAAAGCCCGTATTTACAAAAAACGGTGTCTTTCTTCCACTTTTCGTAACAAAATCTCCAAACTTAAGTACACCACAATCCACCATAAACTCTATAAATTCTTTCTTATAATCGTTCACCGTATCATTCCTCTTTTCTCTTTACTTACTTTACTGCTCCGACTAACTCTTTTATCTCTTGAATACTATGCTGCTTCATATAACTTTGCATTCCCTCCAGTACTTCAATTGTCGCATAGGGATTTGCAAAATTAGCTGTTCCAACAGACACGGCGCTTGCTCCTGCAAGAATAAATTCTAATGCATCTTCATAGGTTGCAATCCCTCCCATTCCAATAATTGGAAGCTTTACTGCATTTGCAACCTGATAAACCATGCGAACTGCGATTGGCTTGATAGCTGGACCTGATAATCCCCCTGTCTTATTGGCTAGAGCAAAGCATCTTTTATTCACATCAATCTTCATGCCTGTCAGTGTATTAATCAGGGATAAAACATCTGCGCCACCAGCTTCTGCTGCTCTTGCAGTTTCTGTAATATCAGTGACATTTGGGCTTAGCTTCATAATAATTGGCTGCTTTGCATATTTTTTTACTTCTTTTGTAATGGCTTCCACAGAATTACTATTTTGACCAAATGCAATGCCTCCCTCTTTTACATTTGGACAAGATATGTTAATTTCTAGCATATCCACAGGCTCATCTGCAAGTCTTTCCACAACCTCACAGTAATCCTTTGTGGTTTTTCCACATACATTTACAATAATCTTTGTATCAAACTTCTTAAGGAATGGAATGTCTCTCTTTGCAAAGATTTCTACGCCTGGATTTTGAAGACCAATTGCATTCATCATTCCACCATTTGTTTCGGCAATTCTAGGAGTAGGATTGCCCGCCCAAGCAACATTGGAAACTCCTTTAGTAATAACTGCACCTAGTCTATTCAAATCAACAAATTCACTATATTCTTCACCTGATCCAAACGTACCAGAGGCTGTCATAACAGGATTTTGAAACTCCACTCCTGCTAGATTAACTTTTAGATTCATTCAAACTCCACCTCCGTCGCTAAGAATACAGGGCCTTCTTTACATACTCTTTTATTATGAACATTGGTGTGTTCATCTTTTTCTTTGGATTTGCAAACACACGCTAAACAGGCACCAATCCCACATGCCATCTTTTCTTCCAAAGATAACCATGCCTCGATATCATGCTCCATCGCATATGCTTTGACTGCTTTTAGCATTGGAGTTGGTCCACAGGCATAAATAACTGACGCTTTTAACTTATTTTCCTTTATGACATCAATGACGGTTCCTTTGGTACCAATACTTCCATCCTCTGTTGCTATAAAAAGTTCTCCATATTTCTTTAAATCATCTTGTAAAAATATTTCATCACGATATCCTGAAACAATATATTTTTCACCTTTTAATGCCTTGGCAAGCTCAACCATAGGTGGAATACCAATTCCTCCACCAATTATAATTGCGTTTTTATCTGTGATTGGAAATCCATTCCCAAGCGGGCCAAGAATTCTTATCTCATCTCCTACCTGATAAGTTGCAAATTCTTCGGTTCCCTTTCCTAAAACTCGATATACAATTCTTAACGCGTTTCTCTCTTTATCTATTTCACAAATGCTAATAGGTCTTGGAAGCAACCTGCTACCGTCCTTGCAATAAACCGAAATAAACTGCCCAGGTTTTGCTGCTTTAGCAATCTTCTTTGTCTTTATCCACATGCTATAAACACCAGTTGCTAATGTATCCTGACTCAAAATCAATGCTGTTTCTTGAAATTTTTCTGACATATTCATAATTGTTATCTCCCAATGGCCTGATTAATATCCGCTATCATATCAAGTACTGCTTGTCTTGAAGCATCTGCAAAAGCTGTCTCTCCAAAATGCTTATATGCTTCTTGCTTATATGCAGCAATAATTCCTCTGGAGGAGTTAATGATTGCACCCAAACCATCTTCGTTAAAATAAGGTTTTAAATCCTCTGCTTTTCCACCCTGTGCTCCATAACCAGGCACAAGTATGAACGATTTTGGCATGATTTTTCGAAGTATTTCACCCATCTTAGGATAAGTCGCTCCGACTACCGCTCCAATGTAGCTATAGGAATCTCCCATACAATCTTCTCCCCACTTCGCTACTTTTTCTCCAACGTGTTCATACAACGGCTTTCCATCAATTAACCTGTCTTGAAACTCTCCACTTGATTGATTTGAGGTCTTAACTAAAATAAAGAGCCCCTTTTTTTCTTCTTTACAAACATCCACAAATGGTTTGATTCCATCTGATCCAAGGTATGGATTTACTGTTACAAAATCTTCATCAAAGCAGGAATAGCGTTTTGATCCCACTTGTACTTTGCCAAGATGACCTACTGCATATGCTTCTGATGTAGAGCCAATATCTCCTCTTTTAATATCACCAATGACAACTAGATTCTTTTCTTTACAGTAATTAACGGTCTTTTGAAATGCCTTTAAGCCTTCGATTCCAAATTGCTCATACATTGCTATTTGTGGTTTAACTGCAGGTATCAAATCATAAACTGCATCAACAATTTCTTTGTTGTATTGCCAAATTGCCTCTGCTGCACCTTCTAAGGTTTCTCCAAATTCTGCAAACGCACGTTTTTGAATATGAGGCGGGATATAATTTAACATCGGATCAAGTCCAACAACAATTGGTGCATTTGTTTTTTGAATGTTTTGAATCAGCTTATTTATCATATTTACTCCTTTATCACATCTATTTTGTATATTGATAAACTACCTTGCCATTTACGATGGTAGCCATAACTTGTCCTTTTAATTTCATGCCTGCAAAAGGTGTATTCTTACCCATGGATGCAAAGTCTTTTACATCTACTGTGTATTCCATATCTGGGTTAATAATTACGACATCAGCGACTTTTCCTATTTCTAAAGTTCCTTTATCAAGTCCTATTATCTTAGCTGGATTATAGCTTAGCTTTTCTGCCATCTGCATCGGAGTCAAATAGCCTTTATCCACTAACTCAGTTATCGTAAGCCCAACTGCCGTTTCCAGTCCAACAATTCCAAAAGGAGCTTCTTTTAAGGACTTTGCTTTCTCACTTTCATGATGTGGAGCATGATCTGTCGCTATTACATCCATAATATCATTTTTTAGCCCCAATTTTAAAGCTTTAACGTCTTCTTTCGTTCTTAGAGGTGGATTCATCTTATAGTTTGTATCTCCATTAATAATATCGTCCTCTGTTAATGCAAAATGATGTGGGCAAACCTCTGCTGTTACTTGTATGCCCTTTTTCTTTGCTTCTTCCACTAGCGTTACACTATCTTTTGTAGAACAGTGGCAAAGATGAAGTTTGGCATTTGTTTCTTTGGCAATCATGATATCTCTGGCTATTATGACGTCCTCTACCAGATTACTGATTCCCTCAACTTGAAGCTGCGTGGCTTTTTCTCCTTTATTTAATACACCAGCACCAACCAAATTCTTATCTTCACAATGTGCCATTACAGGAATCTCACATTTTTTTGCTAGCTTCATAGCCTCTTCATATAATTTGACATTCATGACAGACTTGCCATCTTCACTAATAGCAATCGCTCCTGCCTTTGCCATCCCTTCTATATCAGCTAGTTTTTCCCCAAGCTGAGAAACTGTAATTGCTCCGACTTGGCATACATTTACAGGTGCAACCTGCGCCGCTTTATTTAAGACAAACCTCACTTTATCCGCATTATCAATGACAGGTTTTGTGTTTGGCATGGCGCAAATAGTTGTAAATCCTCCTCTTGCTGCCGCACTCGCACCAGAGGCTATTGTTTCTTTTTGTTCAAAGCCCGGCTCTCTTAAATGCACATGCAAATCAATAAATCCAGGCATGACAAAACAACCCGTTGCATCAATTGTGACAAGTTCTTTTAAGTTATCCTCAATCGAAAGCTTCTTTTTTACTATTTTACCGTCTTCAATGAGTAAATCCATCACTTCATCCTGTTTACTGCCAGGATCAATCACTCTACCATTCTTAATTAACAGCCTCATATTTGTTCCTTTCTAAATCAATCATTACAAATATTTCTTTTTATTGTATCACACTACCAAGTGTGTCACAATATGAAATCGTAGCGCTTTTATTAAGTATTGAACTATTATACATTTCTGGTCGTTTGATTAATAAAACGATAAAACGTCATTTTCCTATTTGGTAAATATATGAATTCTTACTGGTCCAATCAATCCAGAGGTTCGACTTATTTTACAAATCTGATTGGACCTTGTATTCCTCACTTCAATGCAAAGTGTATTCATGCCATTTATTAGTATGTTGGAAATATCAAAGACATATGGCCCCCACAATGCTGCCTTTAATTGCTTTCCATTTAAACTAACCTGTGCAATTTCATGTACCTGCCCCAAATCCAATTCAATAAACTGCTTTTCTCTGCCTTCAAAAGAAAAAGTAGTCTGATAAAGCATTGTTCCTGAAAAATGCTTGTATTCTTCGATTTCATTAAAGGGTATCAGTTCATTGTTTTCTTTCATAGAATCTAACGTCGTCCCCATTCTCCATGAATCCTTTAAATCAATCGTTGTACATTCTGGTTCTTGATATATTTTCTTAATCGTTGGTAATGTTTCTTTCTTAATATAGTAAATCACTGCTTCTCGTCTTTTCAGCACTAACTCGATTTTCATACTATCTTCATTTATTTCCTTAACGATGTCTATTTTTTTTATTTCACCAAGCATTGCATCCCATTTTTCAATCGTACCTATGGTATGAATCGTAGCGTCTGTTTTAATTGCTTCTTCTCCTTCATTTACAAAATAATAGAATTCACAGTCACCTTTTTTTAGATGTGTCATTCGAAGCTCCTTTACAGGAGTCTTTGTTACAAAATCTCTTTTTAAATATTTTACTACAATATCTGCTGCATTTTCCACCTTATCTAACTCTATCATTCCAGCTATCTTTTCTGACTTTTCGTTATGTAATACAATAATTTTAATTCCCTCTTTTATACACTGCGTAAGCTTCTTTTTATTGCTTTCATTGATTAATTCGTAATCCTCAATTAGTATGATGCGATAATTTTGTTTTTCTATCTTAAGCTGTCCTCCTTCTATTCTACACTGTGTAGATGTAAAGAGTTCGTTTTCGAGATAATTAAATTCTATTTGATTCTCGTATAAAGAGGTTACAATTTTCCAAGGCAAATTACGTGTCCCACACAAAACTGCTATTTGCGCTTGATTTACTGCATCCGTTATTAATTCGCACATTCGCTTACAATAATCAGAAATTTGATTATAAAATGGCCACCAAATGTTATTTGGTCCAACATCGGGAGGTCTTTCTCCTATTCGTCTAGGGCCATCGATAGAGTAATAGAATGCATGAGGAAATAATAAATTCACCCCTCTTACAAACATCCAGTCCATGTACCACTTCATATCTTCTGCTGTAAAAGCCCATTCAATATTGTCTATGCCACAACAAGCAAAACACTCATTCCCATTTCGTCGCACGTTACGATGTCTTGCACTATCTGATGTACACTTTGCCATGGTACTATGTTGTCCCCTAATTGCTAATCCATTCTCTGGAGCAACCCAGCGCCACACTATGTCTTGTGCTGGAATATGAAAATACTTTAAAAATCCAATATCATCACTTTCATGTGGGTGACCCGTCTGAGCTATTTTATGCTGTTCACACCACGTATAAATCGGATGATAATAGCTCTCCTCCATTTTTTTATGGATTGCTTCTTCATACTGTTTCACTGTCATATTGGCGATATCATTTGAGCGATAGAATAAAAAAGGCAAATCAAGCTCTTTATTCCCTTGCTTGACATAATACGTAAGAAAATTAGTTGTCCAAGGAATCAAACCTGTCATATCCCCTCTTCCCATAATACAAGGTTCGTCGGTAAACATAGCTATTATTGTATCTCCAAAATATTCACTAAGAACTTCATAGTATCGTTCATGGGTTAGCTTGATAAACTCTTTCATTGCTTCGCTATTTAAAAGATCTGCAGAAGCAGGTGCAAAGGGTTCTCCATCATCCTCTCCAAAATGAATGCCTCGAATGTTTCCTTTTGTAAATGTTTCAACAAAAACTAGTACAACCCAGTTTGCCTCTCCTTTTGTGTCAAAATGAACCCTTTGGTTTATTACATCTACTTTTTTTATACTATCTGCAAGGATTTCATTATCTGAAACTTTTTGAACTGCAAGAGTAGATATGATTGTTTCTCCTTCTTTTTTGTCATTAAGTTGTATCCCTTCTTTTGTATAGGGATATTCCAATACCTTTAGTCCTTTACTTGCATAAGAAGGATTCTTCTTTACAACCATGCCATGGGCAGAACCCGAAGGATACATTGCTTCGTCATATAGAATTACCTTCATATTTAGCTTTTTTGCTTCTTTTACTGCAAGGAGTACATATTTCATAAATTCATCTGACAAATATTCTATTTCTTTTGGAATACCAATGCGTGGATGAATGACGAAGCCATTTACTCCTTTTTGATAAAAGTCATTAATTTGGTTGGTTATTTTCTCTTCTGTTAAATTGTCGTTCCAAAACCAGAAAGGATATGGTGTAAATTCTTCACTTGGATATAAGAATGACTGTTTCAAATTCTCTATCATTTTTTCTCCTTCATCGTCATACTAAAATTCTTTTATAACCCTATCATAATTTTATTTCCATAGCAATTAAAATCTTCTTATCATTTTGAGTTGGGCATAACTGGTCACTACAAATCATATGATATAAAAATAATTCTTATTGGAGTAATATTGGAGGGAATATATTGGCTAATGAAATAATCAGTGAGGATTATATCGACATATTGGTAGATAACGAAATTTTGCCTTTATTCAATAATGTAAACTCCACCACTATTGCTTTTGTTAATTCTGTCCTTCATGTTCCGAAAAGTAATTTTGACAAATGCAGTTTAGGCAAAGGACTTTTTCCTTATTCTGTATTTCCTATTCTATATACGTTAGAATCTACTATAAGTCTTGAGAAATCTGGTGTCCAGCAAATTCAACTAAATCCCAACTTTAGCCTTTATGGCCAAGGTGTCTTAATTGGAATAGTCGATACTGGAATTGATTATCAACACGAAGCTTTTCTTGGAAGAGATGGAACTAGTAAGATTATATCTATTTGGGATCAAACCATTAACGATGGCGGGCCTTCTCCCGTTGGCTTTACTTTTGGTACGGAGTATACAAAATCACAAATTGATGCTGCTTTAGAAAGTGATGACCCTTTATCCATCGTTCCTTCCACGGATTTAGACGGACATGGCACAATGATAGCAGGAATTATTGCAGGAACTCCAAATGTATCTGAAAACTTTAGTGGAATTGTTCCAGATTCACAAATTGTTGTCGCCAAATTAAAGCCAGCCAAATTAATTAACAAGGAAATTTTATCTGTTTCTGCTGATAAACTATGTTATCAGGAAAGTGATATTATGTTTGGAGTTAGTTATTGTTTGTCAGTTGCTCAATCTCTTAATCGTCCCTTGGTTATATGTATTGCGCTAGGAAGTAGTCAAGGAGGGCATGATGGGTATGGAGCCTTAAGCAGATATTTGGGCTATGTAACAAGGCTTCCAAGTACTGGTGTAGTAACGTCAGCTGGAAATGAGGGTAATTCCAAAAGACATTTCTTTGGAACGACAAGATTAGCAAACGAAACAACTGAATTTGAAGTAAAAGTAGGAAATCAGGATAGAGAATTCTTTATGGAAATATGGCAGCAAGTTCCCTATCGTTTATCTTTGGATATACGTTCTCCGACTGGGGAATATATTGCACCGATTTATCCAACGCTAGAAGAATGTATTGAAATTAATTTTATCTTTGAACCAACTATTCTTTATGTGAATAATATGATCTTTGATATCCAATCGGGCGACCAGCTTATTTTAGTGCGATTTTCCAACGCTCAAGAAGGAATTTGGAGATTTGGTGTTCGAAACATTGAAAGTACCCAATCAGACTTTAACGTATGGTTGCCCTCAGGGAATCTGATATCAGAAGAAACGTATTTTCTAAACTCAAATCCTGATACTACCATCTCTTCTCCTGGAAACTCACAAGATCCTGCAACCATTACCGCTTATGATCCAACCACAGAAGGTATTGCCACTTTTTCAAGTCGAGGATATACAAGACTTGGAGGAATTAAGCCTGACCTTGCTGCTCCTGGTGTTAACCTAACCTGTCCTACTCTTAACAACAGTTACGGTAGCGTCTCTGGCACAGGTGTTGCAGCCGCCCATACAGCTGGCATTGTGGCAATGGTCTTAGAATGGGGTGCGGTTGAGCAAAATTATGTATTAATCAATGGATTTATTGTAAAGGAATTGCTAATACGTGGCGCAAAACGTTACCCTACCATAACTTATCCCAATAATATTTGGGGATATGGTAAAGTTGATGTCTATGGGCTATTTCGTATGTTAATCGTGTAAGATGTAGAACAATGAGATTGCCTGATAGAAAATTTTAAGAACGTTCCTGCTTCTATAACAAATCCCCTTTGTTAGATGAATCATCTAACCAAAGGGGATTTGTATTAATATAGAATTATTATTCTTTATGCTTACTCTCTACATATTTTTTAATATTAGAAGCGTTTACATATTTTGAAACATCTTCGTTTTCAATTACAATTAAGGTAGGTGCCTGCATCACACCAAATTTTTGAGCCATAGTAATATTTTCTTCTGCATCAATTAGCTGATAGTCTTCATTTGTCAAATATTCTTTTGCTATTTTACAATTTGGACAGGTCTTTGTTGTGAATAAATATTTGGTTCCCTGATTAGCTGGTGTAATGGTAACTTCATCACTTGAAATGGTAACAAAACTTTTATTAGAAGTTACATTTTCATCACTGCTGCAAGCTGTTTCTTTTAATACATTACCATGATAAGAATGATCCACCTCATAAGTAGTACGATTCACATATTCTTGCGCTTTGCCTTCATTCCAGTTTTGTACAGGTCGATAGTATCCAGTAATTCGACTATAGACTTCTGCTGTATTTCCACAAGTAGGACATTTATAATGTTCCCCGCTGATATATCCGTGATCCTTACATACAGAATATGTAGGTGATATCGTATAATATGGAAGCTTATAATTTTCTGCAATTGTCTTGACTAATTTGGCAGCGGCTTTCCAATCTGGTAATTTTTCCCCTAAGAAGGAATGAAATACGGTTCCAGACGTATATAAAGTTTGTAACTCATCTTGTATATCCAATGCTTCAAAAATGTCTGCTGTATAATCGACTGGTAAATGAGAACTATTGGTGTAGTATGGCGTATCACCCTCATGACCAGCCGTGATAATATTTGGGAAATGCTTTTTATCATGTTTTGCAAGGCGATAGGTTGTTGACTCCGCTGGTGTAGCTTCTAAATTATACAAATCACCATATTGTTCTTGGTAATCAGAAAGACGCTCTCTCATATGATTTAAGACATCTTTTGTAAACTCTTGTGTCTCTTTGTTGGTTAAATCCTTGCGAAGCCAACTTGCATTAAGGCCTACTTCATTCATACCTATTAGTCCAATTGTAGAAAAATGATTATCAAAACTGGATAAATAACGTTTTGTATATGGGTATAGACCTTCATAAAACAACTTAGTAACAACATCTCTTTTAATTTTCAACGAACGTGCAGAAAGATCCATCATGCGGTCTAGCCTTTGATAAAACTCTTCTTTACTCTTTGATAAATATGCAATTCTTGGCATATTAATTGTAACTACACCAATTGAACCTGTACTTTCTCCTGAGCCAAAGAATCCGCCTGTCTTTTTGCGAAGCTCTCTCAAATCCAATCTCAAGCGGCAGCACATACTTCTTACATCACTTGGCTCCATATCACTATTGATATAATTTGAAAAATAAGGAGTTCCATATTTTGCTGTCATTTCAAACAGTAATTTATTATTCTCTGTTTCTGACCAGTCAAAATCTTTTGTGATAGAATAAGTCGGAATTGGATATTGGAATCCTCTTCCATTTGCATCGCCTTCAATCATGGTCTCAATAAAGGCTTTGTTAATCATATCCATTTCTTTTTTACAGTCTTTGTATTTAAAATCTACTTCTTTTCCACCTACAATTGCATTTAGCTCCGCCAAATCATCTGGTACGGTCCAATCCAAAGTAATATTAGAAAAAGGTGCTTGTGTTCCCCAGCGACTTGGAGTATTCACCCCATAAATAAAGGACTGAATGGCTTGTTTTACATCATAATAGCTTAAATTATCTACTTTTACAAATGGTGCAAGATAGGTATCAAAGGAGGAAAAAGCCTGTGCCCCTGCCCATTCATTTTGCATAATTCCAAGGAAATTAACCATCTGGTTACAAAGTGTTGAAAGATGACTTGCGGGTGCGGAAGTAATCTTTCCTGTTATGCCTCCAAGCCCTTCTTTAATCAATTGCTTTAAAGACCATCCTGCACAATATCCTGTTAACATTGATAAATCATGTAAATGAATATCTGCATTTCTATGTGCATTAGCAATTTCTTCATCATATATTTCAGACAACCAATAATTAGCCGTTACTGCTCCTGAATTACTTAGAATCAGTCCTCCCACAGAATAAGTAACCGTAGAATTTTCTTTTACTCGCCAATCTTCTACCTTAACATAACTATTTACTATATCCTTGTAATCTAAGATTGTGGATTTCATATTACGGATCTTTTCTCTTTGTTTTCGGTATAATATGTATGCTTTCGCAACATCTGTATAACCAGCTTGCTCTAGTATTGTCTCAACACTGTCTTGAATGTCTTCCACATGAACCTGTGTCTTAGACATCTTCTTTTGAAAATCAGCTGTTACCCTCAATGCCAATAAATCAATAATATCGTTATCGTATTGCTTTTGTGTTGCATTAAATGCTTTTGAAATTGCCTCAGTTATTTTTTTTAAATTAAATTCAGCGATTTCACCATCCCGTTTTACCACATGAAACATTACAATCTCCTCCTTGATTTCAAAAATACAAATGATTTCGTTACCAAAAATTGTAGCAAATAAAAAATCCTTCGTCAACAGAAAGCACTACATATTGTGCTTTTTGTTAATAATACACAATATGTAGTGCTTTTGTATTTTCTACTTGACATTCCATAACCACTTAGTTTATGACTGTTTCATAATATCTCATCGGTATATAAGCTTTTACATAAATACCATCATTTTTGTATTCTTCTTCTAAAAGTTCTCCATATTTTCGAATCATCTGAATTTTTCCAGCTTCATCATATGGAAATAATCGTTCAATTAAAATATTTTGCTTTCTTAAAATTTCTTCTAATTCATTTTGCAGTGATAGCAGACCTTCACCGCTTTTTGCAGATACATTTAGAATCTGATCTGCACGAAAATCTCTCAAATTGATTTTTTCTTCCAACTTATCTTGTTTATTAAAAAGTGTAATAACTGGTTTATCCTTAATCTCAAGGCTATCAAGCGTCTCATATACAATATGCATTTGTTTCTCAATTTGAGGATTTGACGCATCCACTACATGAATAATAATATCTGCATATTTAGCTTCTAATAAAGTACTTTTAAATGCCTCAATCAAATGATGTGGCAGCTTTCTAATAAACCCTACTGTATCTGTAATTAAAACCTGCTGTTTGCTTGGTAATACAAGCATTCTTGTAGTTGGATCTAGTGTAGCAAAAAGCTTGTCCTCTTCCAGTACACCTGCTCCTGTTAAAGTATTTAAAAGGGTTGACTTCCCTGCATTGGTATAACCTACAATAGCCGCCACTGGTGTTTTATTCTTACTTCTTTGGCTTCTTGCCACTTCTCTGTGACGTTCTACTTCTTCAAGCTCTCTTTTTAACTGTGAGATACGATCCTTAGCAAGTCTTCGATCCATCTCAAGCTTTTTCTCTCCTGGACCTCTTGTTCCAATACCGCCTCCAAGTCTTGATAAAGAACTTCTAAGTCCGACCAATCTGGCTAAACTGTATTTTAGTTGCGCAAGTTCGACTTGTATTTTTCCTTCACGTGTTGTGGCTCTTTTTGCAAATATATCAAGAATTACCATAGTACGGTCCATAACTTTTGTACCAAGTGTCTCTTCTAGATTACGAAGCTGTGCGGGTGATAATTCATCATCACATACAACACCCGTAGCTTGAAGCTCTTCAATCAATTCTTTTGTCTCTTCCATTTTTCCTTTACCAATATAGGTACCTGGATGAATGGATTCTCTATTTTGAATCATGGTAGCAATTGCATTTGCTCCTGCCGTCTTTACCAAATCTGCAAGTTCCTCTAACGACTGTCTTGTGTCATCTTCATCATTGATACTCACACCGATTAATATTACATTTTCTTGTATTTCATTAAGCTCGATTAATTCAGCCACGCACGATACCTCACTTTATTACTATCTTGTTTTTAAAAACTCATATTCTCTTTGTGCTAAGCTATCGTTTGGATACAAGCTTATATATTCTTGTATCTTTTGCGAAGCTGTTGTAAAATCACTTAGATATTCATATGCTACGATTTCATTGAATAATAATTCTTGAATCGATTCGCCTTCATTTAATGCAATCCCTGCACTAAAATTAGTTAAGGCTTCTTGATAGTTGCCACTTTCCATATTACACATTCCTATTGTGTTATAGACTGCTCCAAGCCCTTGTGTATTTTGAGCTTTTGCAATGTACTCTTCATATAAAGCCACTGCACTATCGTTGTCCTTTTGTAGTTGATATACTTTTCCTAGATACAACAAAGCCTTTTGATTACCAGAATCCTTTGATTGATTTAAAAACTTCATCGCATTTTCAGTATCTCCTAAATAATAATATATCATACCCTTATTTAGTCCATCATCTTTGCTGTCCTTAATTCCTAATGCTTTGGTTAAATATCCTTTTCCTTGGTCTACATAGCCTTTATTGTTTAGGTTGTTAAAAATATTGATATACATCTCATAATCATTTACATTTGTATTTATTGCATTATCAAAATCGGCTAACGACTTTTCTAGTTCTCCATCTGCAAGATAAACGCATCCTCTTAAATAATATGCCCTTGCATCTTTATCATTGAAATTAAGTATATTCGTATAGGTAGAAATAGCTCCTGCACGATCACTATTTTTGTATTGTGCTAATGCAAGATAAAACGATGTATCAATCTCCAAATCCGTTACTTTTCCTGATGCTTTTTTTAAAGCAAGTTTTAAATTCTCAATCGCTGGTTCATAATCACCTTTTCCAATATAAGCAATCCCTTTTCCTCGAAATACTAGCTGTGCATCTTCCTTTTTATTTGCAGCTGTTTCAAAATAAGCCAACGCTTCATCATAACTTTTATTATCTATTGCATCCATTCCCTGTTTTGTAAAGGAGGGCTCTTCACTGGTTCTACCACAGCCAGCTAGCGTCACGATTACCATTACTATTATGAACAAAAATTTCTTCATTTTATCCTCCGTTTAAACTTTTAAAAATTCTTTTAAAAACCCATGACGCTATTATAACATTAATTTTATGAGAAATACAGATAATATTAAAGATATCCTTTTGTTCTTAGCAAACTACTAAACAAAAGGATATCTATGTCATCTTACTATTTTATAAGGAGTTTATGAAACGTTCAAATGCATCTCTTCCTTCTTCATTGCATTTATAAACTCCTGCATCTTCTAATACTTTTGAAAATACAATGCCAATCTCTTCTTTTAAGATATCCATAATATTTTCCTCATTGATTACACCATACTTAGGCAAGAACTCCTCTACCCATTTAGCATGCTTTCTTATATTATCATTTTCTAGTATATTCTTTCCTGTCAGAATGTATTGTGCTAACTCTTGCATTTCCTCTTTTAATCTAGCAGGCAAAACGGCCAGTCCCATGACTTCTATTAATCCAATGTTTTCTTTTTTAATATGATGTAGTTCATTGTGAGGATGATAGACTCCAAGTGGGCATTCTTTTGTTGTAATATTATTTCGAAGGGTTAAATCTAGTTCAAATTTGTCACCAGATTTTCTTGCAATTGGAGTTATTGTGTTATGTGGTTCGTTTTCTGTATATGCAAAAATAAATGCTGCTTCGTCTGTATACTCACGCCATTTCTTTAAGATATGATCTCCTAGGTCTATCAAACGATTTGCATCCTCACATCGAATACGAAGTACAGAAAGTGGCCAATGTACAATTCCCACTTCCACATCCTCAAAGCCTTTTACTTTATAATATTTTTCAATTGGTGCTTTTGCCATAGCAAATTCATAATTACCGCCTTGAAAATGATCATGGCTTAAAATAGATCCTCCTACAATCGGCAAATCTGCATTGGAACCAATAAAATAATGTGGAAACAACTTAATAAAATCAAATAATTTTCGAAACGTTGCCTTGTCTACCTTCATTGGAACATGCTCGCCATTAAAAACAATGCAATGCTCATTATAATATACATAGGGTGAATATTGTAATCCCCACCTACTCTCATTTATTTCAATTGGAATAATTCTATGATTTTGTCTGGCTGGATGATTGATTCTACCTGCATAACCTTCATTTTCTTTGCACAACAAGCATTTTGGATAACCACTTTGCTTTGCTAACTTTTCTGCTGCAATCGCTTTTGGATCTTTTTCTGGCTTTGAAAGGTTAATGGTAATATCCAAATCTCCATATTTTGTTTTTGTTATCCACTTCATATCCTTGTTAACACGATATCGTCTAATGTAATTGCTGTCTTGACTTAATTTATAAAAGTAATCGGTTGCTTTTCTTGGTGATTTTTCAAATAGTGCCTGAAAGGTCTTAATTACTTCACTTGGTCTTGGTACCAATGTATTCATAATCTTCGTATCAAATAAATCTCGTGTTACGATTGAATCGTCATGAATTATTTTTTGCTGGAGCGCATAATCACAAATCTCTTCCAGTATATCTTCCAATGAACGCTTTTTATTTTCTTTTGGCTCCATATATTCATCTAGTTTAAGAAGTTCTAAGATTTGATTGGTCGCATAGATTTCATCTTCT
Organism: Candidatus Galacturonatibacter soehngenii; assembly: GCF_008830185.1. Lineage (GTDB taxonomy): Bacteria > Bacillota > Clostridia > Lachnospirales > Lachnospiraceae > Lachnotalea > Lachnotalea soehngenii. The sequence goes on along the minus strand of NZ_WAGX01000002.1, from coordinate 67,445 downwards.
TTTTCAATTAGACCTGCTTCTAATCCATACGTAATAAGCTCTTTGATTGCATTGTTAATCATGTCATATCTCCTTAAATACTTTGAAAGCCTTGTGGATGGGCTTTATGCCATCTCCAAGCGTCGGCTATAATTTCTTCTAAGTCTGCATGTTCTGGTTTCCATCCAAGAATTGTTTTTGCCTTATCACTTGACGCAATGAGTTTTGCTGGGTCTCCTGCTCGTCTTTTCGATACAACCGCTTTGATTTCTTCCTTTGTTACCTTTCTTGCTGTATCAATTACTTCTTTTACTGTAAAACCTATTCCATTTCCAAGGTTAAATATATTACTGTCATTTCCCTTCATTAGATATTCCACTGCCAGAATGTGTGCCTGAGCCAAATCGGTAACGTGAATATAATCTCTAATACAAGTTCCATCCTTCGTATCATAATCTTCTCCAAAAATAGTAATGGCCTCTCTTTGCTTTAAAGGTACTTGTAAAATAAGAGGAATTAAATGCGTTTCTTGTTTATGTGCCTCGCCAATCATTCCGCTTTTGTGTGCTCCGCAAGCATTAAAATAGCGTAGAGAAACATACTTTAATCCATGTGCCCTGTCTGTCCATTTGAACATTTTTTCCATTGAAAGTTTTGTTTCTCCATACGTATTCGTTGGCTCTGTCTTATCCTCTTCTAAAATAGGAATACGTTCTGGCTCGCCATAAGTAGCTGCGGTTGAAGAAAAAACAATCTTTTTCACATCATGTGCAATCATGGATTCTAATAACACCTTCGTACCACACAGGTTATTATCATAGTATTTAAGCGGATCTACCATGCTCTCTCCTACTAATGAATTTGCCGCAAAGTGAATTACCGCATCAACTTTTTCATTATCTAGCACATAGTCAACAAAAGCTCTGTCTCTGATGTCTCCCTCATAAAATCTGGCCTTCTTATGAACTGCCTCTTTGTGCCCTGTCTCTAGATTATCAATAATTACAACTTCATGTCCTTTATCAATTAATTCATATACCGTGTGACTTCCGATATATCCTGCTCCACCAAGTACTAATATATTCATATATCTCTCCTTTTTACTCTATATTTCTCTTGCTCCATCTCCAATGTCAACTACATAAAAATCTGCTTCATATCCGATTTTTTCCTTGTATTTTTTGCCCACATGCAAAATAAAATCTTCTACCTTATCATTTTTTACAATACTAACACTACATCCACCAAAACCTGCACCTGTCATTCTAGAACCTATTACACCCTCTTCTTCCCAGGCTGCTTCTACTAAAGTATCAAGTTCCATTCCTGTGACTTCATAGTCATCTCGCAAGGAAATATGTGATTCATTCATTAATTTTCCAAACAATTCTAAATTATTCGCTTTTAAAGCCTCTACCGCTTTTATCGTTCTTTGATTTTCATAAACTGCATGTTTTGCTCTTTTTCTACGAATTGGGTCTTTAATTGCTGTCTGAAGTTCTTCAAACTCCTCTTTTGTTAAATCTCCTAATGTTTTAATATCCTTTACTTTTTGAATCTCTGACAATGCCGTCTCGCATTCGCTTCTTCTTTCGTTGTATTTGGAATCTCCTAGTCCACGCTTTTTATTACTAGACGCAATCACAATTTTACTGTTTTCTAATTTAATTGGAGCATATTCATAAGATAGATTACTGGTATCTAAGAAAATAGCATGATCTTTTTTCCCCATAGCACTCGAAAACTGATCCATGATACCACAGTTAACTCCATTAAAATGGTTTTCGGAATATTGACCAATTAATGAAATGTCTACCATGGAAAGTGTAAAACCAAGCATATCTTTTAACATAAATCCAGTTACCACTTCAACTGATGCAGAGGAAGATAAACCAGATCCATTTGGAATATTTCCATATAAAAGAAGATCAAAACCATTTTGTACTGGATATCCTTTCTCAATAAATGCCCATATTACACCTTTTGGATAATTCGTCCAATCTGCTTCTTTACGAAATACAAGGTCATTAAGATTAGATTCCAATACACCTAACTCTTCGAAATTCATAGAATAAAAACGAAGCTTATTGTCCGCTCTTTTTCTTGCAATTGCATAGGTTCCAATGGTCAAAGCGCAGGGAAAAACATGCCCCCCATTATAATCTGTATGTTCTCCAATTAAGTTTACTCTTCCTGGAGCAAAATATGACTTAATTTCGCCTTTATCCCCGAAAATCTCTTCAAACTTCTTTACTAGTTCCTTCTTCATTCTTATTCTCCTTTATATATTATTTTTTCTGTTTTAAAACATATTTTTTGTTCTTTATTCTATTATAACACACTTAGTATGCTTGTAAATATGAAATTCTATTTTTATTATTAATATTGTAGCTCTTTCTAATAAATGTTATTGTAAATTTATCCGTGAATCGTTGCAACAAAATGAACAGGAAATACTTCTTAAATAAGATTATCATTTATAGGAAAGGAGGTTACAAATGAATCCATTAGCACATTTTAATGAAGCAATGTCCTACATTGAGAAAAATCTGATGCATGATATTGATTTGACTCAAATTTCCATTCTTTCTGGTTGTTCCAAATATCATTTTCGCCGCATGTTTTCGTTTCTCGCTGGAATGCCTCTTGGTGAGTATATTCGTCGTCGCCGATTATCACAAGCAGGCATACTCTTGCAAACGGAAAAGATAAAGGTAATTGATTTGGCTTTACAATTTGGCTATGAAACACCAGAAGCTTTTAGTAAAGCATTTCAATCTATGCATGGCGTTACCCCATCTCAGGCAAAAAATAAGAATGTTGAACTAAAAATTTTACCACCATTGACTTTTCAGTTAACTCTTAGAGGAGGAATAGAAATGAATTATCGAATCGTAGAAAAAGAAGCCTTCTATATTATAGGTTTTAAAAAAAGAATTTCGTTACAGTTTAAAGGTGTAAATCCACATATGGAGGAATTGACAAAACACCTTACTCCAGATGTAATCACTACATTAAAAAGTCTATCCGATACACAACCAAGTGGAATAATAAGCGTTTCTGCTAATTTTTCAGAACGCACTGTTGAAAACTCTGAACTTGATCAATATATTGGTGTTGCAACTACCCAAGAAATAAACAGTTCTTTTGATATTTTACCAGTTGAAGCATCCACATGGGCGGTTTTTAAAGTAATAGGAAAATTCCCAGATGCGGTACAAGAAACTTGGTCTAGAATATATGGTGAATGGTTTCCATCTTCTGGATACGAGCTAATTGAAGGACCTGAGCTTCTTTGGAACGAAGGTTTGGATATGAATAAGTCCGATTATAAAAGTGAAATCTGGATTCCTGTTCTGAAAAAGTAAATTTAGGAGCCACAAGGGGCTGTTGCAAAACCATTTCGTTTTGTAACAGCCCCTTGATTTCTCTATTTAATTACATCACTCATATTATAAAGGCCAGGAGCTTTCCCTGCTAAAAATTTAGCGGCTTCAACAGCTCCTTTTCCAAAGACAGCTTTGGAATACGCCGTGTGCTTTATTTCGATTACTTCATCCGTTCCAGCAAAAATCACTTCATGTTCTCCAACAATGGTTCCGCCTCTTACAACACTCATTCCAATCTCTTTTTTGTCACGTTTTTCTCGTTCAAGTGTTCTATCGTATTTGTAAACGTATTCATTGTCAAATACCTCGTTAATAGAATCTGCTAATGCAAGTGCGGTTCCACTTGGTGCATCAATTTTTTGATTATGATGTTTTTCTATAATTTCAACATCGTATCCAGCAGGCACAAATACTTTTGCCGCATCCTGTAAAAGTTTTAACAACGTATTAATACCAAGTGACATATTTGCGGATTTAAGAATGGCTACTTTTTTGCTTTCTTTTTCAATTCTTTCTATTTGCTGATTAGATAAACCAGTTGTACAAAGCACTACAGGAATACTCTTTTGCAAGCAAAAGTCAAGAAGGGAATCCGTCGCTTTTGCCGATGCAAAATCAATGATTACATCTGCATCTATATCACACTCTGAAAATGATTGAAATACTGGATAATCATTCTTTCTCTCTGTATTTAAATCAATTCCTGCAACTATTGTACTTGATTCATCATTTTTTACAATTTCTGAAATAACCTGACCCATATGTCCGTTACAACCGTGCATTATAATTTTTATCATTCTTTACCTCTCATTATTTTCTATCTTTTGATTCTTGCTATCTAAGCGATTGAAATTCCAAAATCTTTCATTGCTTGTGCAAGATTTTTTGCATGTGCCTCTTCCATCTCTGTTAATGGCATTCTAAGTGGTCCAACTTCAAATCCCATTAAATTCATTGCTTTTTTTACAGGAATTGGATTTACTTCACAAAATAGCTGTTCAATCAAAGGAATGGCCTTTAATTGAAGCGCTAAGCTTTCTTCCTTATTCCCTGCATGATACATTGCTACTATGTCATGGGTTTCTCTTGGTGCAATATTTGAAAGTACCGATATAACTCCAAGTCCACCTACTGATAATAATGGTACAATTTGATCGTCATTTCCGGAATATAACTCAATATCACCATTAGTAAGCTGCATTAATTTTATAACCTGTGAAATGTTTCCTGTTGCCTCTTTTATTGCAACCACATTATCAACTTCTTTTACAAGTGTTGCTGCTGTTTCAGGAAGAATGTTACAGCCAGTTCTACTTGGTACATTGTACATAATTATTGGCATATCAATATTTTTAGCAATTTCTGTGTAATGTGCTATCAGACCTTTTTGGGTCGCTTTATTATAATAAGGTGTTACAATTAATGCACCATCTGCTCCGTAGCTTTGTGCTTCCTTTGATAAATAAATCGCAGTATCCGTACAATTGGAGCCTGTTCCTGCAATTACTGGAACTCTTTTCTTCGTTCTATCAACTGCTACCTTAATGCATTCCAAATGCTCTTCATGTGTAAGTGTAGACGCCTCACCTGTTGTTCCGCAAATTATAATAGAATCTGATCCATTATCAATTTGATAATCAATCATCTCTTCTAATTTTTCAAAGTTTACCTCAAGATTTTCTTTGAAAGGTGTGATAATTGCAACGCCTGCTCCTTTAAAAATTGCCATTTTAAATATCCTCCTTAAACAATCCTCATTTTCACTTAATTGTTATGGTAATATAGTCTATCCATAAATTCCTCATTTTGTGCATCTGCATAACGACCTTTTTCAATAACTTCTAGTACGAAAAAAAAGAGTCGACGCGGTGCATCAGACTCCAAAAAGATTTCTTTTTCAGTACTTTCTTTTAGATAGCGCACCATCTTATAGTTATAAGATGACAGTCATACAATTCTTAATTGTATGCCCAGCAAAATATACTCAGGATATACTTTACTTCGGCGTTGTCCCCTTTCTATTGTTCTCAACTATGCCTGACATATCAAACAATATACTTATGTTAAACGCAACCTCTACCAAAGCAGCTCTTGCTGCTACCTATTAAGTTACTTAGACTATAACATCAATCAAAGTACCTGTCAATAACCTTCTTTCGTTTTATTATGGAAATTAAAATTAGTAGATGATCTATCCTTTAATAAAATAAGCTAACCTTGATTTGATTTAGAGTAAATGGTATTATTATTCAAAGAGATTAAAATAAGAACACAATTCTAGTTTTACTTTTTTAAATGATGAATTACATTCGCATTTGCGAAAGATGGAGGCTATTATGACAACAAACGAAAAAGCTTTGCTTCTTCACGAAGAATGGAAAGGTAAGCTTGAAACAATATCAAAAACACCTGTCAAATCCAGAGAAGATTTAAGTCTTGCCTATACTCCTGGCGTAGCTGAACCTTGCAAAGTGATTGCAAACGATAAAGAGGCGGCTTATAAATATACAATAAAATCTAATACAGTTGCAGTTATATCCGACGGAAGTGCCGTTTTGGGACTTGGTAATATCGGTCCTTATGCTGCCATGCCTGTTATGGAAGGAAAAGCTGTACTTTTTAAAGAATTTGGCAATGTAAATGCTTTTCCTATTTGTCTTGATACGCAAGATACGGAAGAAATTATAAAGACAATTGTAAATATTGCACCTGCTTTTGGAGGTATCAATCTTGAAGATATTTCTGCACCACGTTGTTTTGAAATAGAAGAAAGATTAAACGAACTTCTTGACATTCCTGTTTTTCATGATGATCAACACGGGACTGCCATTGTTGTACTTGCTGGTATCATCAATGCATTAAAGGTTACCAAAAAGGATAAAGAAACCTGTCACGTTGTAGTAAATGGTGCTGGTTCTGCTGGTATTGCTATCACAAAACTATTACTTTCCTATGGCTTTAAAGATATTATTATGTGTGACCGCTTTGGTATGATTTCCAGGAATACACCTGATTTGAATTGGATGCAAAAAAATATGGCTGAGGTAACAAATCATACGAATAAAGAAGGGACTTTAGCTGATGCATTAATAAATGCAGACATTTTTGTAGGCGTTTCTGCACCAGATATTGTAACAGCCAAAATGGTTGCTTCCATGAATCAAGATGCTATTATTTTTGCAATGGCAAACCCTGTTCCAGAAATTATGCCAGACATTGCAAAAGCAGCTGGTGCTAAAGTAGTCGGAACTGGTCGCTCTGATTTTCCAAACCAAGTAAATAATGTGGTTGCATTCCCTGGAATCTTTAAAGGTGCACTGGAGGGACGTGCTTCAAAGATTACAGAAGAAATGAAGTTAGCGGCTGCACTTGCTATAGCTGGACTTGTTTCTGATGAGGAATTAAACGAAGACAATATCATGCCAGAGGCCTTTGATGCAAGAGTGGCCGAAGTTGTTAGCAAAGCGGTTAAGGATCATATAAAGTAAATATGAATACTAGAAAAACCTGGAATGATAAACGTTATCATTCTCTTGATTATTATTTAAAAGATAAATATGAGGAAAAAATCTATAAGCTATCTTTAAACGCAGGAATGACATGTCCAAATCGTGATGGTACGCTTGGATTTAGAGGTTGTATCTTTTGTAGTGAAGGTGGTTCGGGAGATTTTGCTTCTAGTAAAGATTTATCCATTACCAAACAAATTGAAGCTGCAAAAGAGTTAATTTCCAATAAGGTTACAAGTTGCAAATACATTGCTTATTTTCAAGCATATACAAATACTTATGCACCAATCTCTTACCTTCGTTCAATTTTTTATGAAGCAATTAACCATCCTGATGTTGTAATTTTATCCATTGCAACAAGACCTGACTGTCTAAGTCTGGAAGTTTTAGAATTAATTGCAAAACTAAACGAGATAAAACCTGTATGGATAGAACTAGGGCTACAAACCATCCATAAAAAAACAGAGCTTTTCATTCGTCGTGGGTATACTCTTGCTTGCTTTGAAGAAGCGGTTCAAAAGTTATCTGCTCTTCATATTCCTATTATTGCTCACGTTATTTTGGGGTTGCCAAATGAAACGTTTAGCGACATGCTTGAAACTGGTGCTTATATAAGCAAATTACCAATTAATGGAGTTAAGCTTCAGCTTCTTCATATATTAAAGAATACCGACTTGGCATCTTATTATGAAGAAAATAAATTTCATATTTTGTCTTTAGAAGAATATACTGATATAGTAATTCAAATACTGGAACGAATGCCAGATGATATTGTGATACATCGCATAACTGGTGATGGGCCAAAATCACTATTAATAGAACCTAAATGGAGCTTGAATAAAAAATTAGTATTAAATCATATTCAGCGACAGTTTAAACAAAAAGATACCTGGCAAGGAAAGCTCGTGTGATACAAGAAATAACAGGAGGTATAATATATGTCTGAATCATTAACACTTTATAAATTAATTGTTTTATATATGCTTGATAAAGTCAATTTTCCATTGACTGAGGCTCAAATTACTGATTTTATTTTAGGGAAAGAATATACCACGTATTTTTCACTTAGACAAGCTATTTCAGAACTTATTGATGCCGACCTAATAAAAGTTGAAACCTTTCGAAATAGCTCACACTATCATATAACAGAGGAAGGACGAAGTACCTTGGAATACTTTGGTAACAAAATCTCCCCCTCTATCGTAGCCGATATTGATGAGTATTTGGTTACAAATCAGTATTCCTTACTAGATGAAGTATCCACAACTGCTGATTATTATAAGACGACGAACAATGATTATGCTGTTGAATGTAAAGTAAGGGAAAAAAATTCGGATTTAATAAGTTTAATGTTAACAGTACCTACAAAAGAGCAGGCAAATGCCATTTGTAATAACTGGAAAATAGAAAATCAGGAGATCTATTCTTATCTCATGGATAAGTTGATGAAATAATAAAAAGAAGAGTGTTCTCTTCTTTTTATTTAGCCTCTTCTTTTATTCGTTTCATATGCTCACTAATTTGTTTTTCATATCCATTCGTACTTGGTTCATAAAACACCATGTTTTCTAAACCATTTGGAAGGTATTGTTGTTTTACATAATGGTTCTTAAAATCATGTGCATATTGATATCCCAATCCGTGTCCTAACTTATTTGCGCCTTTATAATGTGCATCCTGTAGATGAGCTGGTATAGATGCCGTTTTCGTCGCCTCCATAACATTTGTTGCTTTGTCAATTGCAAGAATGGCTGCATTGCTTTTCGGCGCTGTAGCTATATAAGTAACAGCCTGTGCTAAGATAATTCGAGCCTCTGGCAAACCAATTCGCTCTACTGCCTGTGCTGCTGCAACTGCAACACACAAGGCATTTGGGTCTGCATTTCCTACATCCTCTGAAGCACAAATAATAATTCTTCTGGCAATAAAGGTAATGCTCTCACCTGCATAAAGCATTCTACTTAAATAATATACTGCTGCATCTGGATCAGAACCTCTCATACTCTTAATAAATGCAGAAATCGTATCATAATGATTATCCCCTGATTTGTCATAACGAACTACTCTTTTTTGTATACACTCTTGTGCTACTTCTATCGTAATATGAATTTTTTCATCTACAGATTTTTCGGTAGTCAAAACTGCTAACTCTATGGCATTTAATGCACTTCTTGCATCACCGTTTGCGATATCTGCAAGAAATTCTTTTGCCTCCTCCTCGATTAAAACGTCATAGGCTCCCATTCCCTTTTCTTTGTCATAAACAGCTCTATGAATTAACTCCATAATATCTTCTTTGGAAAGTGGCTTTAATTCAAATACAATTGATCTAGATATCAAAGCTGAGTTTACTTCAAAATAAGGATTTTCTGTAGTTGCCCCAATTAAAATTAAAGTTCCATCTTCCACAAAAGGTAGCAAATAATCTTGTTGCCCTTTATTAAATCTATGAATTTCATCTACAAATAAAATTGTCTTTTTGCCATACATTCCAAGATTATTTTTTGCTTGTTCCACTACTTGCTCCATGTCTTTTTTCCCAGCTATCGTAGCATTAATCTGTGTAAATTCGGCACTAGTCGTATTTGCTATTACCTTAGCTATTGTAGTCTTACCAGTACCTGGAGGACCATATAATATAATAGAGCTAAGCTTGTCCGCTTTTATTGCTCGGTAAAGAAGTTTATCCTTACCAATAATGTGTTGTTGCCCAACTACCTCCTCTAACTTTTTCGGTCTTAATCTCGCAGCCAAAGGCGATTCTTTTTGTAATGTATTACTTCTCATATAGTCAAATAAATCCATTGTACTCTCCTTTATCATTCCCCTATGTAGAATTTATCATGAAAACCCTCTTATAGTATCATATCATCAACTGTTACAAATTCAAATCCTTCACTTTGTAATTCGTCAATAATTTTTAATGCTGCCTCAACCGACGACTTATAATAATCATGCATTAGTATAATATCTCCATCTTTAATCCTTTTTGTTCCATTCTTTACAATTTTATTTACATTTTCAGTCGTCCAATCCAGTGTATCTACCGTCCAAAATACAGGAATCAAATCGCACTGTAAATTCTTATCCCATTCTCCAAAGGAGGGACGTATAAATTCTGGATATTCACCAGTGATACTATGTACGACCTCATTTGTCATATTAATCTCTTCACATCGCTTTTCTGAACTTAATCTGTTTAATTGTGCATGACTATACGTATGATTCCCAATTAAGTGTCCTTCATCATTAATCTGCTTTATGATATCAGGGTAAAGTTGCGCATTTTTGCCAATTACAAAAAAGGTAACTTTTACATTTCTTTCTTTTAGCCCCTTAAGCAATTGTGGTGTATAAATCGGATGAGGGCCATCATCAAAAGTAAGCGCAATTTTTTTTGAGTTGTTAACGTTACCTGCATCAGATAACTCAATGGATGTCTGGATTCGCGATTGTTCCACTACGAAATTATGTACATTTAATGCAATCAATATCACAAACAATAACAAATCAATGCAAAATAGAATGAGACACTTACCCTTCATATTATAAGCCTTTTCATAAGATATTATATAATCATTATATGTATAATATCTCCAATTAATCACACAAAGCCCTAAACGAACTTGTTTAGGGCTTTGTCATATTCGTAATCAATTGACTTTAACGCTTTCTCTATCTCTACTTGATTCAAATCCATGCTTTTACACATTTCATCAAGACTTGGATAAAAATCTCTTAATTGTGTATTAATATAACTTAATAAAATCATAGGATCTTTGGGTAACATATCATGCCTCTTTCTTATTCTTGTACTCTTGCCGTTAATGTGTCATTTTTCACCTCAATAAGGATTGTATTACCAGCTAAAACCTGATCACTTAAAATAAGCTTGGCAGCTAGAGTTTCCACATGTTTTTGCAAGTATCTTTTAAGAGGTCTAGCTCCATAGACTGGATCATATCCATGTTCCACAATGAATGCCTTTGCTTCCTCTGTAATCTGAATTTCCAGCTCTTTGTCCTCCAGACGCTTGTTAAGATCTGCAACTAAAAGGTTAATAATGGAACCAATATCTTTCTTAGTTAAAGGTTTAAACATGATGATTTCATCCAGTCGATTTAAGAATTCTGGCTTAAAATGCGTTCTTAAATCCTCCATCACCATATTAGCATTTGCTGGAATGATATTGCCTTGTGCATCAATTCCTTCCAATAAATAGCTTGAACCAATGTTAGAGGTCATAATCAAGATCGTGTTTTTAAAGTCAACACATCTTCCTTGTGAATCAGTAATTCTACCGTCATCTAACACTTGTAGCAATACATTAAATACATCTGGATGAGCCTTTTCGATTTCATCAAATAAAACAACCGAATAAGGCTTTCTTCTTACAGCTTCCGTAAGTTGTCCTCCCTCTTCATAACCTACATATCCAGGAGGTGCCCCAATCAAACGAGATACAGAATATTTTTCCATATATTCACTCATATCAATACGAACCATATTTTGTTCATCATCAAACAAAATAGCCGCTAATGATTTTGCTAATTCTGTTTTTCCTACACCAGTAGGACCTAAGAATAAAAATGAGCCAATTGGTTTACTAGGATCTTTAATTCCTGCTTTGGATCGAATAATTGCCTCTGTTACTTTTAGGACTCCTTCTTCTTGCCCAATTACTCTTTTATGCAACTCTTTATCAAGATTTAGCGTTTTACTTCTTTCACTCTCTGTTAGCTTCGTAACTGGTATTCCTGTCCATCTTGATATGATTCTTGCTATTTCTTCCTCTGTAACGCTTTCATGTACAAGTGACAGGTCTGTATTTTTTACTTTATCTTCTTCAATAGCAAGTTGTTGTTCCAATTTTGGAAGTTTGCCATATTGTAACTCTGCTGCTTTGTTTAAATCGTAATTGCGCTGGGCCAATTGAATTTCCTTATTTACTTCCTCAATTTCCTCACGCAACTTTTGCAGCTTTTCTATGGCATTTTTCTCATTATCCCATTTCGCTTTCATATTATTAAATTCATCTTTTAATTCTGCCAATTCTTTCTGAAGAGCCTCTAGTCGATCTTTGCTTAATCGATCCGTTTCTTTTTTTAAAGCAGCTTCTTCAATCTCCATCTGCATGACTCTTCTTGCTAATTCATCAAGTTCAGCTGGCATAGAATCAAGCTCTGTTTTAATAAGAGCGCACGCTTCATCTACAAGATCAATTGCCTTATCTGGTAAAAAACGTTCAGAAATATAACGATGGGATAATATAGCCGCTGATACCAGTGCGGAATCTGCTATCTTTACACCATGAAAGACCTCGTATCTTTCTTTTAATCCTCTAAGTATAGAAATTGTATCTTCTACGGTCGGTTCATCCACTGTAACAGGTTGGAATCTTCTTTCTAATGCTGCATCTTTTTCAATATACATACGATACTCATCTAGCGTGGTAGCTCCAATACAATGCAGTTCACCTCTTGCGAGCATTGGCTTTAGCATATTACCTGCATCCATTGCTCCATCTGTTTTCCCTGCACCCACAATCGTATGAAGCTCATCAATAAATAAGATGATTTGTCCTTCACTTTTCTTTACTTCCTCTAATACAGCTTTTAATCTTTCTTCAAATTCTCCACGATATTTAGCGCCTGCAACGAGTGCCCCCATATCAAGGGCAAACAACTTTTTGTCTTTTAATCCTTCTGGAACGTCACCCCGAACAATTCTTTGTGCTAAACCTTCTACGACTGCTGTCTTTCCTACTCCAGGTTCACCGATTAACACAGGGTTATTTTTTGTTTTTCTTGATAAAATTCGAATTACATTTCGTATTTCACTATCACGTCCAATTACGGGATCAAGCTTTTGCTCTTTTGCACGTTCCACCAAATCATACCCGTATTTATTTAACGTATCATAAGTAGCCTCTGGATTATCTGTGGTTACTCTTTGATTTCCCCTAACAGTAGAAAGTGCTTGTAAAAAACGTTCTCTCGTAATTCCATATTCTTTCATAATTTCTTTTGTGGCTTGATTTGGATACTGCATCAAAGCTAGAAACAAATGCTCAACAGAAATATATTCGTCTCCCATATGCTTTGCTTCGTCCTCTGCGTGAATTAACACTTTATTTAAGTTCTGCCCAATATAAACCTGACCGCCTGAAACTTTTACTCTTTTTTTAATGTAATTTTCCACATTATCAAGAAAATGTTCTTTGTTTATCTCCATTTTCTCAATTAATTTGAGTATTAAGCTATCCTCTTGTATCAATAGACTATATAACAAATGTTCTTGATCTATCTCTTGATTACCATACTCATAGGCAAGCTTTTCGCACGCATTTACAGCTTGCATTGATTTTTGTGTGAATTTGCTTATATTCATAAGCCCACCTCCTCAATAAAATAATTATAACACACAAAGCTCGTTTGTTCTATAACTAATATAACACGTTTTTCGTGAATGTCAATCTATTTTTTACTAGTTTTTCATAAAATATGTACTTGATTTTATCATACATTTCATTTCATATAAAGAAAATCTTAGGTCTATGGAAATCTTGTTCTTTTTTGATTAATTACAACCAAACTAATTGTTCATGAAATAAAAAAGGATATCTTACAACATTATCGTTATAAGATATCCTTTTTCTATATTATTTCTCTATTTTTAAAGCTCTCATTGCGTTGAGTATCGCTATAACAGATACTCCTACATCAGCAAAAATTGCTGCCCACATAGACGCAAAACCAATTGCGGCTAGAACTAATACAAATATTTTTATGCCAATTGCAAAGACAATGTTTTGTTTTACAATGCCCAGTGTCTTTTTTGATAAGCGTATTGCTTTTGCTATCTTAGATGGCTCATCTGTCATGATTACAACATCAGCTGCTTCGATTGCAGCATCAGAACCAAGTCCTCCCATTGCAATGCCAATATCTGCTCTTGCAAGAACTGGTGCATCATTGATTCCATCTCCAACAAATACTAGCTTACCTGAATCGGATTTCTTACTAAAAAGCTCTTCTACTTTATCTACTTTATCACTTGGTAATAATTCTGTATATACTGTATCAATTCCAAGCTCTTTGGCTACTGCTTCACCTGCAAGCTTGCTATCTCCTGTAAGCATTACAATTTGTTTTACCCCTGCCTTCTTAAGAGAGTCAATTGCAAGCTTTGAATCCTCCTTTACCTGATCCGCAATAATAATACAACCTGCATATTCTCCATTGATTGCAATATGCACCATAGTGCCAGCGACTGTCATCTCCTCAAAGTCTAAATTTAACTTTCTCATTAATTTGTTGTTACCAGCATATACTTCATTTCCATCGATAGTCGCCTTTACTCCATGACCTGCTATCTCTTCTACATTTTGCACTTTTGTGCTATCAATTTCTTTTCCGTATGCATTCATTAGTGCCTCTGCAATTGGATGATTGGAATAGCTTTCTACATATGCTGCATACTCAATAAGTTCATCTTCACTATATAACTTGTTGTTTTTAATTTCCTTTACACGAAAGGTTCCTTTTGTAAGAGTTCCTGTCTTATCAAATACTGCAATTTCAGTTTGAGCCAAAGCCTCTAAATAATTACTTCCTTTAATCAATACGCCAAATTTAGATGCTCCACCAATTCCTCCAAAGAAGCTTAGAGGTACAGAAATAACAAGGGCACAAGGGCAAGAAATAACGAGGAATGACAACGCTCTATAGATCCAGGTGGACCATTCACCAAAAATCAACGAAGGAATCACTGCTAACAATGCCGCACTCATTACTACAACTGGAGTGTAATATTTTGCAAACTTTGTTATAAAATTTTCTGCTTCTGCTTTTTTACTGGTCGCATTCTCTACTAAATCTAATATTTTGCTAACCGTAGATTCACCAAATTCTTTCAAAACTTCTGCTTCTACTACACCATTAAGGTTAATACATCCACTGATTAAAGTATCCCCTACTTCTACTTCTCTTGGAACTGATTCACCCGTTAGTGCCTTTGTATCTAATGTAGTACTTCCCTTTAACACTTTACAATCCAATGGTACTTTTTCTCCTGGCTTAATCACGATAATATTGCCTATTTCAGCCTCATCAGGATCGATTTGTCTTATGGTATCACCCTCTTTTAGATTGGCATATTCAGGATATATATCCATAAGCTCGGTAATTGAATTTCTTGACCTTTCCACGGCGTAATTTTGAAAAAACTCTCCAACTTGATAGAACAACATAACCGTTACACCCTCTGCATAGTCACCGATTAGAAATGCTCCAATTGTTGCAATACTCATTAGAAAGTTCTCATCGAATATCTGACCTGACAAGATGTTCTTACCAGCTTTTTTTACAATGTCCCTTCCAATTGCAATATATGCGATTAAAAATATGACTAACTTTATATTGCCATTCACATACATAAATTTAGGAAGCAATATACCTACTAGAAAAACAACTGCCGCTACTAAAATATCTCTTAACTGTCTTTTCATTTTTTTTGTTAAAGTCTTAATCATAGCCTTACCCTCTTTTTTATATTAGTTTGACTTCATATGAATATCTGTTCATATGTTCATGTTATCATTTAGCAGCAGAGATGTCAATTACTATTTTAATATTTTTCATTCATTTTACAATTTTTTATCATTAAATGATATCAGTTTGTTAAATATAAAAGGGCCATCGAACCATAACTGAATTGACAGTCACAATACAATAGCACCTTTTTAATATTGCTGCTTATTTTGCTTTCATTACTACATCTGGTTCGATCTTCTTAACAATTTTAGTTGCTTCTTCAATCGCCTTATCCATCTTGTCTTCATCTGCCTCAAGAACCAGTTTCTTAGTCATAAATGTTACACTCGCTTTATTAACACAATCTAATTCATTAATTCCATTTTCAATTTTTGCAGCACAATTTGCGCAATCCAAATCTTCCAAAATAAATATTTTTTTCATACTTTTTTCCTTCCTTTTGCTTTATTATAATCAAACATCACTATTTGGTTCCACATGATTAAACCACTTACTCATTAATATGCTCCATACCTTGATTTATAATCGTTTTAATATGACTATCTGATAGAGAATAAAATACTGTCTTTCCCTCTCTTCTAAACTTTACAAGCTGCATCTGCTTTAACGTTCTTAATTGATGAGAAATTGCAGATTGTGTCATATTCAATAAATTCGCTATATCACATACACACATTTCAGATTGAAACAATACATATAAAATTTTAATTCTGGTCGTATCACCAAATACCTTAAAAAAATCAGCTAAATCAATTAGCTTTTCTTCTGTTGGCATATGGTCTTGTACTTTTTTTACTACATTCTCATGGATACATATAAACTCACATTGTTCCACTTCGTTTTTCTTTGTCATTTTCTCATCTCCTTTCATATGAATAACTGTTCATACGTTCATTTTATCACTTTTCACTAATTTGTCAATATTATTTATAGAAAATTATTTATTCCGTTTTGGTTAGCATATAAACTGCCCTTCATAAGTTAACTTTAACCTATGAAGGGCAGCATCATATTTTATTCAAATATATTATTTTTTATAATTAGAATTAAAAATATCTAATGTAAATGTATAAGTTGCTCCTGAGCTATTCTTTAATTTTACCGTTACAACTGTTTTATAGTTTCCAACTTGTACTGTACCAATACCAGTAATTTTTTGTTCTGTACCAAAACTTTTTGGAGTTTTATATACCGTATAGGTCTCAGAAGTAATCGTCCAACCTCTGTTCTCATAACTTTGTACTAAAACAGAGTGATCTGTAGTTGAAAATTTAAAATAATTATTTTTCGTATCATTAACAATATTGTCTCCGTCTATTTCAACTGCTTCAAGAGGTTTTACTTTTCCTTTGACATTTAATGTATAGGATATCTTTTTGACAGTTTTATCCTTCTTAGTGACAATACAAGTTATGGTAGTCTTACCTTTTTTCTTTGGTGTAAGTAAACCAATTCCTTCCTCACTGCTACTTTTCTTTACCGTAGCAACCGCTTTGTTACTAGATGTCCAAACTGCTGTTGCACCACTAGGGAAGTTTTTCACTTGGACTTCGTTGTTCTTTGTGTTAAGGAATATGGTATCTGATTTTTTTGCAAACTTAGGTTTTGCCTTTTCACTTGTAGTTTTCTTTAATACCACTGTGTAAACAAAAAACTCATTGTCTTTGTTTCTTGCTGTAAAATATACCTTTGTTTGATACTTACCAATTGGCACCTTACCATTACTTGGTATTTTTTTCACATCTTTTGCACTGGTAGCCGTATTATATACTTGATATTCTTTTGCTACAAGTGACCATCCTTTTTTTACTTTCGAACTTACTTTTATACTAGATTTTTCTGTATTATAAGTAATGAAAGATGTCTTTGATTTATAATTATTTTTTCCATCAATATAAATCTTACTAAATGGACTTGCTTTCTTTACTTTTATCTCACATGTTAACTTATAGGTCTTTGTCAAAGTCTCAACTGTACATGTTACCGTAGAAGTTCCTGTTTTTTTAGGAATTAGTGTGCATTCTACACCGGTTTTAGCATTGGATTTAACCTTAAGCACGGATTTATTGCTTGAATCCCAACTAATGCGTTGAAGCCCTCCTGGTATGCTTTTTACCGTCAACGTATCTTCTGTGTATAAGAACACAGTACCTTTGGACGAATTTAAGTAAGGTTTTGTTGCTGCTACTGCTGTGTTCGTTGAAAAAATGGTGGCTACTAAAACAAATGCCAGTGTTAAAATAGTTAAAATAGTGGATTTTTTTAACAATCTCATAGCTCTTTGCTCCCTTCTCCAGACTATTTTTAGTCTTTCATATGAAAAAGTATAGTATGTTTCTTGGTACTTGTCAAATTATTCCACCCTGTTGCTTGAAAACTAAATTTTTGATAAACCCAGTAAATAAGCCAGTTTGCTCGTTTTCTTTCACTCGGATTTGAAACGTAAGATAATCTTAAATAATTTTATAAAAAAAAGAAAGGATTCATCGTCAAATCCTTTCTTTTTTCTTCTTTCTTCTTATAAACAATCTATTAAGATATTCTTTACATCCTCTGGTGTAAGAGAAACATAGGCGTTTTGTAACCCGCCAAATTTTACAGCTTTCTCAGCCATTAAATCGAATTTAGAACGATCAATTCCAAGTTCTGTTAATGTTGAAGGTATTCCACAACTCTTAAAGAATTCTTCCGTCTTATCGATTGCAAGATTAGCGAGTGCAAACTTATCTTCTGATAGTGGTAGATGCCATACATTCAAAGCATATTCAACAAACTTATCCACCGTATCATCGCTTAGAATATATCTCATCCACCTAGGTGTTACAATAGCAAGTCCAACTCCATGTGTAATGTCATAATAAGCACTTAATTCATGTTCAATTGGATGACAAGTCCAACTACCACTCTTTCCACATCCACATAAGCCATTTAACGCAAGAGAACTTGCCCACATTAAATTAGCTCTTGCTTCATAATTAGTAGGCTCATTGATTGCAATTGGACAGTACTTGATACATGTTTGTAGTAATCCTTCTGAAATTTTATCTTGAACGTATGCGCCCTTTGTCTTTTGAAAATAGTTTTCCAAGATATGAGACATAATATCTGCTGTTCCTGCTGCTGTTTGAATGGCTGGAAGAGTAAACATATATTCTGGATTCAATATGGAGGTTTGAGGAATCATTTTAGTACTTGCTGTTCCTAACTTCTCATTCGTTTCCATATTTGATATTACTGCATTCTTATTCATCTCAGAACCTGTTGCAGCTAACGTTAGTACTGTTACAATTGGTAATACCTCACCGATTAAGGATGGATTCACAACGATATCCCAAGGGTCTCCTTCGTAATAATTTCCTGCCGCAATCACTTTGCTACAGTCAATCGTACTTCCACCACCAACTGCTAAAATTACATCAATCTTGTTTTCCTTACAAAGTTTTACTCCCTTTCTTACACTTTCAATTCTAGGATTCGGCTCAATCTTATCAAGCTCGATTACATTGAAGTCTTTGAGTAATTCCATTACCTTATCATAAATTCCGTTTTTCTTAATGCTTCCTCCTCCGTAAGTTAATAAAACATTTTTTCCGTAAGGCTCTAAACTTCTTGACAAATGTTCAATTTGTCCTGTTCCAAATAGAATTTCGGTATAAGCATTAAATCTAAAATTCTCCATCATAGACTCCTTTCTGTTATGAAATGACTTATTTTATTTCTTAACATCATTATATCTCTTAGAGTTAACTCTATGTCAAGCAACTTCCCAAGGATTTTCTTTTCCTTCTAAAAATAATAGACAACTTCTGATTGAATTTTCAACCATATCACTAACGGCTTGATCGGTATAAAATGCAGTGTGTGGTGTCAAAATGACATTTGGATAACTTTTTAAGAGCAACAGTTCTCTATTGTTAATTATCTTTTCATTATAGTCCTTATAATAAATATGCGTTTCATTTTCAATGACATCCAACGCGGCAGCACCAATCTTACCCTGTTCAATTGCTTCGATTAACGCGTTTGTATCAATAAGTGAACCTCTTGCAGTATTCACAATTACAACTTGATTTTTCATCATTTTAATGGTCTTTTCATTAATTAGATGGTGATTTTCATTCGTTGATGGTGCATGTAAGGTTATGATATCTGACTCACTGATTAGTTGATTAAAAGAAACATATGAAGCCTTTTCTTTAATCTTCTCCGATTCATATAAATCATAAGCTAATATTTTGCATCCAAAGCCACTTAAATGCTCGATTACGCAGCTTCCAATCTTTCCTGTTCCAATGACACCAACTGTAAGCTTTGGTAGCTCTCTTCCTCTTACTCCATCTAATTTAAAATTTTGATAAGCTGCTCGATTCATAATCAATTTAATTTTACGAAGACTCATGAGTATTAACATAATGGCATAGTCTGCTACACTGCTTGGAGAATACGTTGCATTTCCTACTTTGATTCCTAATTCTTTTGCTTTCTCTAAATCAATATGATCGTATCCTATCGTTCTTGTGGATATGAATTTCACTCCTGCCTCTTTAAACGCTTCAAGAATTGGTGCATCAATCTTTGATGTAATTACACTAACGCAATCATAACCTTTTGCAAGCATTGCTGTTTTTACGGTTGGGGTTTTCTCACTGATTCCAAGAGTCACATCATATTGGTTAGAAAACAAATCAAAAAACGCTTCTTCATCGTCTTTTCTATAATTGTATACAAATATTTTCATCGCTCTCACATCCCATCCACTCAATCTTACATTTTTCTAAATTCATTGATGTCTTTTAACACTTCTTTGATAATTCGTATCATATTGTCAAAAATGCCATTTGTATAAAGATTAATAAAAATCATTCCTAGAGGAACCGCAATTATCATTCCAAGAACCCCTTTTATCTTATAGCCAATGTACATAAATATTAATGTTAACAATGGATTTAAGCCAATGCTATCTCCAACAAGCTTAGGTTGAATCAACTGCCTTACCAACTGACTAATGCCGTATATAATCACTAGTCCTACTGCTGTTTTATAATCAGATGATAAAAATTTAATTAAAGCCCAAGGTATCAATGCGGTACCTGTTCCAAAAAAAGGAAGAAAATCCAAAAAGGAAATCAGTAAAGCTAGCAAAATTGCATATTCCACTTTTAATATGCTAAAACCAATTAACAAAATAATAGCCACAACAAACATGATTTTAAATTGAGCTTTAAAATATCCTCCTACTGCGTGTCGAAAATCACTAGCAATTCCTCCCCAATTTTTACGTATGGTGTAAGGGGTATGTTCATCTACAAAAGCAATAATTTTTTCACGGTCTGCGATAAAAAAATAAGCAGATAATATTGTCATTATAATTGAAATTAGTCTGGAGGGAAGATGTTTTGCAAAATTACCAGCAGCTTCAACGGTTGGCTTTCCAAATACACCGATGGTATTTCCAAAATAGGTTGAAAAATTATTTTTAATTTCCAAAAATTGCGACTGAACATTTTGGGGTAAACGTTCAAAGACAACCTGTAAGTTATCCCCTACTTTATTGAATTCATTCGCTGTATTTTCATATATCTCTGGCAAATCATTTAGAACACGAAATACTTCTCCTCCTATTTTTGCGATTGCAAAATATCCTCCAACTGAAATCAATGCAAGCACTGCAATAATAATCAACATGGAGCTATGTTTTCTTACCAATTTGACCCGTTTCTCAAGAAATTTTACCAACGGATTTGCGATTACTGATAAAATCCAGCCAATTACAAAGGGTAAGAAAAACCATAATAATCTTGGAACTACATATACCAATAGGAGTAACGATATAACAAAAAATAAAATATTAACGAAAAGTTTTAAATATTTTGTAGATGCCTTCAAACAATCACCTTCATCCTTAATGCTTATATGTTACAGTTATCTTTATTCGTCTTTTTCTAAATAGCTTTCCACTAACTCTAATATTTCATCCCTACCCTGCTTTGTTTCAGAAGAAAATGGAATAATAATTGCTTCCTTACTAGCATTTAGGCCAAGACGAATCATTTTAATATGCTTTTCAACCTGACTTCTTTTTATTTTGTCTAATTTTGTTGCAATAATGACAGGCTGGTATCCATTATAAAGAATCCACTCATACATATTTTTATCATTTGATGAGGGTTCATGTCTGATATCAATTAAGAGAAAAATGATTTTTAACTGCTTTGAATTTTTTAAATAGCGTTCTATCATTTTTCCCCATTTTTCTTTTATTTCAAGTGATACTTTTGCATAACCATACCCTGGTAAATCAACTAAATAAAACTCTTTGTTTATATTATAAAAATTAATGGTCTGTGTCTTACCAGGCTGTCCTGAAGTTCTAGCTAGTGATTTTCGATTCATAAGAGTATTGATTAATGATGATTTACCCACGTTAGACTTTCCAGCAAAAGCGATTTCAGGCAAGGTATTATCTGGTAACTTACTGGTGATTCCACATACGGTTTCTAATTCTACATTTTTAATTATCATTATACATCCTCTTTCTGTACCAAAGCTTCCTTTAATACTTCTTCCATTTGATCTACGAAAACAATTTTTAAATCCTTCTTAATTTCATCTGGTACTTCATCCATATCTTTTTTATTTTTACCCGGAACAAGTATCGTCTTTATATTTGCATTTTTGGCAGCTATTGTCTTTTCTTTTAATCCACCAATTGGAAGAACTCTTCCACGCAACGTAATTTCACCAGTCATTGCTACGCTTGCTTTTACAGGAATTTTAGTAATCGCGGAAATCATAGCAGTTGCCATCGTAATACCCGCAGATGGTCCATCCTTTGGCACAGCACCTTCTGGAATATGAATGTGAATGTCATTTTCTTTAAAGAAGGTATCCTCTATTTGATATGTCTTACTCATAGAACGTATGTAACTAATTCCAGCTTTTGCAGACTCTTTCATAACATCTCCAAGTTGTCCTGTTAATAAGATTTCACCTTTTCCAGGCATAACATTGACTTCTATTTGAAGCGTATCTCCTCCAACACTTGTCCATGCCAATCCTCGAACAATTCCTATCTCATCCTTTTCATTTGCCATATCATAACGATACTTTTTCTTTCCTAAGAATTTCTCTAAATTTGTTTGCGTAATTTTAATTGATTTTGCATTGTTTTCTAGTATTTGTCTTGCAGTCTTTCTGCATATCTCACCTAATTTACGTTCTAGATTTCTTACTCCAGCTTCCTTGGTATAATATCGAATGATAGATGCAAGTGCTTTATCGCTTATGCTTAGCTGGTTTTGTGATAATCCGTGCTTCAATAGCTGTTTATTCATTAGATGTCCTTTTGCTATATGAAGCTTCTCATTTTCTGTATAGCTACTTACTTCTATTATTTCCATTCGGTCGAGCAAAGGTTTTGGTATGGTTTGTAATGAATTGGCTGTTGCAATAAATAATACATCTGACAAATCAATTGGTAGTTCAATGTAATGATCACGGAACTTATTATTTTGTTCGGAATCTAGTACCTCAAGTAAAGCTGCCGAGGTATCTCCTTTATAATCACTGCTTACCTTATCAATCTCATCCAATAACATCAGTGGATTTTTAACGCCTGCTTGCTTTAGTCCATTTGCTATTCGACCTGGCATTGCACCAACGTAGGTTCTTCTGTGTCCTCTAATCTCTGCTTCATCCCTTACACCACCTAAACTAATGCGAACATATTCTTTACCAAGTGCCCTCGCAACACTTCTTGCGATTGATGTTTTCCCTGTTCCAGGAGGACCTACCAAACAAATGATTGGGCTTTGTCCCATTTGAGTGAGCGTTCTTACCGCCAAAAATTCCAGTATTCTTTCTTTGACCTTTTCAAGTCCGTAATGCTCAACATTCAAAACCTTCTTTGCAAATCTTAAATCTGTGTTATCTTTTGACGCCTTATTCCAAGGCATTTCTAAAAGAGTCTCAATATAGCCTCTAATCACAGCACTTTCTGATGAATTGTAAGAAATACTTTTGAATCTTTTTATTTCTTTTTCAATTTTTTCTTTCACTTCTTTTGATACTTTACGTTTTTTTAATTGTTCTAGAAACTGTTCTGCTTCTGACTCAATATTATCTTCACCAAGTTCTTCTCTTATTAATTTTTGTTGTTCTCGAAGTAAATATTCTCTTTGATTCTTATCTACTTTTTCTTTTATTTTTGTTTGTAGATCTTTTTTTATTTTAAATATTTCAGTTTCATTACTCAAAAGAATGGTTAAAAGCTCATAACGTTCTTCTAAGTTAACAGCAGATAGCATTTTTTGCTTTTGCTCAAAATGAAGCGATAAATTAATAATAATCTGATCCACCAATTTTTGTAAATCATCGTATTCTAAGATTTGTCTTAACATCTCTTTTCCTACTTTAAAATTCTCATTACAATAGGTGGTGAATAATTCTTTTAAGTTTCGAACCATCGCCTCTTGTTCTAGCTGAGAAAGCCTTAATGCCGTGTCCTCTTTCAGTATTGACACCTCTGAAAGAATATATTCTTCTTCCTCAATTATGGCTTCTAACTGGCCACGCCCTTCGCCTTCTACAAGCACTCTTAATATATTATTTGGCAGTTTAATTACCTGTTTCACACTTGCTATACAACCTATTTTATATAAGCCTTCCATGTCTGGTTCATTGTCATCTACATCAATTTGAGTAACAAGAAAGATTCTTTGATCCTCTAACATCGCTTTTTCTACGGCTTTAATTGATCTTTTCCTACTTACGTCAAAATGTATCACCATATCTGGAAGAATTGTCATTCCTCTGAGTGTGACTGTTGGCATCAATTTTATCTGTTTAAAATCATCCATAGTCTTTCTCCTTTGTTTTTTATAACAACATAAGGTGTCCCAAACGAGACACCTTATGTTCGAATCTATTACTTATTTTGCTTATGCACTTTCGTCTCCTGCTTTGGTTAGAATCTTTTGTGCAATCGATTTTTTCTTTGCCTGACCTATTTCTTTACGTTCTATTTCTGGCTCTCCAATTCCTTGTGCGGCTTCTTTTGTAATCATACAAGCCACAATAGATTCATCAGAAGGAATTGTATACATGACATCCATCATTACACTTTCCATAATGGAACGAAGCCCTCTTGCTCCAGTTTTTCTTTCAATGGAACGTTGTGCAATTGCTTCAATTGCTTCATCATCAAAACTAAGCTTTACTCCATCTAATTCAAATAGCTTTTTATACTGCTTTACAATAGAGTTCTTTGGTTCTGTAAGAATACGAACCAAATCCTCTTTTTTAAGCGGATCTAAAGATACATTAACAGGCACACGACCAATGAACTCTGGTATCAATCCAAATTTTACAAAATCCTGCGGCAATACCTGGCGTAATAGCTCTCCAATGTTTTCTTCTCTTTTATTTCTAATTTCTGCATTAAAGCCTATGGATTTTTGATCCATTCTCGATTCAATTATCTTATCAAGACCTTCAAATGCACCGCCACAGATAAATAGAATATTTGTTGTATTAATCTGCAACAACTCCTGATGTGGATGTTTTCTTCCACCCTGCGGAGGAACAGATGCAACTGTGCCTTCTAATATCTTAAGCAATGCCTGCTGAACACCTTCACCCGAAACATCTCTTGTAATAGAAGCATTCTCAGATTTTCTTGTAATCTTATCAATTTCATCAATGTATATAATACCATATTCTGCTCGTTGAATGTCATAATCAGCTGCTTGAATTAATTTTAATAAAATATTCTCAACATCTTCTCCAACATAACCTGCCTCCGTCAATGCTGTTGCATCAGCGATTGCAAATGGTACGTTTATCAATCTGGCAAGGGTTTGAGCTAATAATGTTTTACCAGAACCAGTTGGTCCTAGCATTAATATATTACTCTTTTGAAGTTCTACATCTAAATCTTTTTCTGATGTTATCCTCTTGTAATGATTATAAACTGCAACCGAAAGAACCTTTTTTGCTGCATCCTGTCCTATTACATAGTCATCTAAAAAACTTTTGATTTGCTCTGGTTTCAAAAGATTGATTTCTTCCGCACTTCTTGGTTCTTCTTCATACTCTTCTTCGATAATCTCGGCACAGATGTCAACACATTCATCACAGATATAAGCACCATTTGGGCCTGCTATCAGCTTTCGAACTTGTTCTTGCGTTTTATTACAGAAGGAACATCTTAATTTATCGTCGCCACTTCTTCCAGCCATACTCTCACCTCACTTTAATTTGAATTTTGTAAGCTATCTACTTACAATTACATCATCGATTAAGCCATATGCTTTTGCAGCATCTGCGCTCATCCAATTATCTCTTTCTGTATCTTTTTCAATAATTTCTAATGGCTGCCCTGTATTAGCCGCTAAACAGTCATTTAATTTTTTACGTGTTTTAATAATGTGATCTGCTGCAATCTTAATATCAGTTGCCTGACCTTGCGCACCACCTAGTGGTTGATGAATCATTATTTCAGCATTAGGAAGAGCAAATCTTTTTCCTTTTTTTCCGCCAGCTAATAAGAAAGCTCCCATGCTAGCTGCCATACCAATACATATCGTTGAAACATCACATTTAATATAGTTCATGGTATCATAGATAGCCATTCCTGCTGTAACAGAACCACCAGGGCTGTTAATATATAAATTTATGTCTTTTGACGGATCTTCTGATTCCAAAAATAATAACTGAGCTACAATGAGACTTGCAGTTACTTCATTTACTTCTTCACCTAAAAATATAATTCTATCTTTTAATAATCTAGAATAAATATCGTAAGATCTTTCGCCTCTACTTGTCTGCTCAATGACATATGGTACTAAACTCATACTGATTCCTCCTTCTAAACTAGTCGAATCAAAAATTCTATAGCTATTTATCGTCTCTTCCTTATTTTAACCTACTATAAAGTATCAAGAAAAAAACAATCTGATTTATTTTGCGTGAATAGACTCTTCGGAGACATATACAATATGCCTCCGATTAAAAATACTGTTTTAATTACTTTTCAACTGCAGAATCTACAACAAGCTTAACAGCCTCTTGTACAGCAAGGTCTGCCTTCATCTGCTCTTTTTCGTTATCTCCGATTAATTCTTTTAATTTATCCGCTTCCATCTTATAAGCTGCTGCCATATCTGCAATCTCTTTTTCAATGGCTTCTTCTGTAATCTCAATATTCTCTGCTTTTGCAACTGCTTCTAACACCAATCTGCTTTGAATACGTTTTACAGCTTGTGGATTCATCTGCTCAGAAAGCTTATCATAATCTAAACCTGTAAACTGAAAATATTGTTCGATGGATAATCCTTGTGATGTAATTCTTTGTGCAAAGTCATCTATCATTCTCTTTACTTGGGTCTTAATCATTGCTTCTGGAATTTCCATAGTCGCATTTTCAATAATTTTTTCAATAACTGCATCTTCTTTTGCAGCTTTTGCTTCGTTTGTTTTCTTTTCTTCTAATTTAGCCTTTAAGTCCGCTTTGTATTCAGCAATTGTATCAAATTCTGAAATATCCTTAGCAAAATCATCGTCTGCTTCTGGTAATTCTTTTACTTTGATTTCTTTTACTGTTACTTTAAATACTGCAGGCTTTCCAGCTAATTCAGCTGCCTGATAGTTCTCTGGGAAGGTTACATTTACATCAGTCTCTACTCCGATTTCAGCTCCAATTAAAGCTTCTTCAAATCCTTCTATAAATGAATGAGATCCAATTGTTAGTGAATAATCTTCACCTTTACCACCTTCAAAAGCAACTCCATCAATAAAGCCTTCAAAATCAATTGTTGTAATATCTCCATCTTTTACTTTCTTTCTTCTTGGAGCTTCTACAACTCTTGAATTCTTTTCTCTTTCTTTATCAACTTCTGCATTTACTTCTTCCTCAGTAACTTCAATTGCTACCTTTTCTACTTCGATTCCTTTGTATTCACCTAAAGTAACTTCTGGTTTTAGTGCTACTTCAGCAGTGAAAATAAAACTTTTCCCTTTTTCTATCTGTGTTACATCGATTTCAGGCTGAGAAACGATGTCAAGTTTGCTTTCATCAGCAGCTTTGGCATAAGCTTCTGGAATAATTTCGTTAGCTGCATCTTCATAAAAAATAGCTGCTCCGTACATTTTTTCAATCATCTGTCTAGGAACTTTGCCTTTTCTAAATCCTGGAACATTAAATTTGTTTTTATTTTTCTGATATGCACTCTGAAGAGCTTTTTCGAAATCTTGCGCAGAAGTTTCAATTGTAAGCTTCGCCATATTCTTCTCTAATTTTTCTACTTGTAAACTCATTTTAACAATTTCCTCCTTAAAATATATGCGAAAAGTTTTCTACACTTATCCATACTTACAGTCATTTTAATAGTATAACATAAGCTTTTTCAAATTACTAGTCTTTTTTCCAGTCTCTATTGTTTTAGGATAACACTGTCTATCTTTGTGAATTCTTCTGCCTCCATCGTATATACATTATCCTCTTGTAATACGACATTTACAGTGATCGTTACTGGTTCATCATACTGTATCGTTGGAATATTGTTTTCAAAAATCTGCATGATACCTTTTCCATATTCGGCCGCAAATTCATCATCCGATAATTCAGCAAAATCCCCATTTTCATTTTTTTCATTAAACTCTTCTACGTATTCCTTCCCTTCATTGGAAATACTTTGAAGTATTAACATGGGAGAAATTGCAATATCTACAGTAAAACCTTTATCTGTTTTTTTGGCCTCAGCTACTTCATATTTTGCTCTTTGATAAATTTGTTTACTATACTCAACAAACTTAATTTTCATTTCATCATTTAAAGTAACGGCCGTGTAATTTGCAAGCCCCTCGGCTTTTGTCTGCATTACAGCTTCATAGGCAGTTTTTGCATTTTCCTCTGTATCCTCTGTTAATTTAATATATTTTTCAAATTCTCCTTTATAGCTTGCATCCAAGATTCCTTGTACATATCCTGACGCATCAAACTCACCCTTTGTCAGTAAGCTAATGGTGGAACATCCGTTTAACAAGGTTACCAAAAGAATACTGATTATTAATGTAATTATACTCTTTTTCCTTTTAATCAAAACTCTACTCCCTCTCCAAATCCTTTTAATTCAATATGGTTACTGTAACCAACTGCAATCATTTTCTCTCTTGCCCAACCAATAAAGGAGAGCCCTAAAACAAAATAATTCCATTTTTCTCCCATCATCATCTCTTTACTTAGCTCGAAAGCTCTTTTTGAATCAATGCCTGGATTCTCAGCAAGTATGTATGGAACCATAGCATACTCATAGCTTTTTATAATACCTGGAATGACTAGTAGCAATGACCATAAGAAACATTATTTTAACTATATTCCAAAAGTATCCGCAAGAAAATGCAAATCCAATTTCTCCTACTCCTGTTTTAACATCTCTGCTACACATAAAATATCTGTTTTTTCCTACCAGTAAGGGATTGCCTACCAATAAACTTACAGCAATTGAAATCAATATAACAATAAGTCCAACGGATGCTACAATACCAATCAACCACAACATATCTGGCTGTAATAAGTTCTCTTTAAAGCTTTGAAACGAACTGTATTGGCTATCATACCTTGTTTGTATATTATTATAACCACCGTAACTTCCACCTCCGCCATTAAAAATACCCGAGATAATACAAACCAAAAAGGCTGGCCAATAATATCTTTTTAAATTTTCTTTTGCATTGGCTTTTAACCCTGCTCTATTCCTCATAATAACTCCTCCTTTTATTCACTTTTATAACAGATTGCAGCTTTGAGTTTTAAAGCTGTTTTCTGATTGACTAACTTCTCAATGATTGCCAGTCCAAAGTCTATGGCCGTTCCCATTCCTTTGCTTGTGATGATATTTTCATCTACTACTACATTTTTTTCTTCAATTACTGCGCCTTTTAATCTTTCTTCAAAACCTGGATAACAAATGGCATGTTTTCCTTTCAATATTTCATTATCCCCTAATACAGATGGAGCCGCGCAAATGGCAGAAATATTCTTTTTTTCTTTGGCAAATTGTTTTAAAAGTGTGACTAGTCCTTCGCAAGCCCCAAGATTTTTTGTTCCCGGCATTCCACCAGGCAAAACTAGCATATCATATGTTTCAAAAGAAACTTCTTCAAATAATTTATCTGCTAGAACAACAATCTGATGTGCCCCTGTTACTTCTCTTTTTTTTGTAATTGATATCATATCAATTTCTATTTCTGCTCTTCGAAGTAAATCAACAACGGTTAGTCCTTCTATTTCTTCAAACCCATCTGCTAAAAATATACCAACTTTACTCACTTTTTTCCTCCCAGCTAATTATATGTGTGCTTTACTTTTTTTTATTACAGATACATCATTTCTTTCTATTTCCATGATTTACATATATTTTATCATTATTCTATTATAAAGGAAATATTTTTTATTAACTTTGCCTCTTGCATCATTTTCCTAGTGGTAGTTTTTCATTCTTTCCTATGTTACACTAATTGTATTAAAAATGTTACAGTTAAACCTTAATTCTAGTATAAGGAGGTTATGACATGTCTCAAATCACAAAACGAGCTTTGGAGGAGTCCCTTAAAAAAATGCTTTTAAAGAAGCCACTAAATAAAATAACGATTTCAGATATTACATCGGATTGTGGTATGAATCGAATGACATTTTATTATCATTTTAAGGACATTTATGACTTAGTAGAATGGTCGTGTATTGAAGATGCTGCAAAAGCACTTGATGGTAATAAAACTTACGATACCTGGCAACAGGGATTTCTACAAATTTTTCAAGCTGTACTTGAAAATAAACCATTTATTACAAACGTTTATCATTCCGTAAACCACGAACAAGTGGAAGGCTATCTTTATACCATTACATATAATTTATTGATTGGCGTAGTAGAAGAACAGGCCAAAGGTCTTGACGTGTCTGATTCTGATAAGAGATTCATCGCCAATTTTTATAAATATGCTTTCGTTGGTCTAATGCTTGACTGGATAAAAAAAGATATGCGTGAAGATCCAATAAACATCATTGATCGATTAAGCACGTTAATCAATGGTGATATCAAAAGAGCTTTAATTAAATATAGTAACACTTCTTATCATAATCAAATATTTGATTAAAAAATATACACTTTTTATCTTTTGTTTAAAATTTTATCATGCCACTTTTATTGTATATAGTGAATCTCTTACTGTCTTATTAAAATATAGTTATCACAAACTATTTTTAAGGAGGTATTATTATGTATTATTCCAGTGGAAATTATGAAGCCTTTGCACGCCCCGAAAAACCCAAAGGCGTGGATCGCAAATCAGCTTATCTTATAGGCTCTGGTCTTGCTGCTCTTTCAGCCGCTTGCTTTCTTGTGCGTGACGGACAAATGGATGGAAAAAGGATACATATTCTAGAAAAAGATCCAATCCCTGGTGGAGCATGTGATGGTTATGAATATAGTCATATTGGCTATGTGATGCGTGGAGGTCGAGAAATGGATAATCATTTCGAATGCATGTGGGACCTTTTTCGTTCTATCCCCTCTATTGAAACAGAAGGGATTAGCGTATTGGATGAATATTATTGGCTTAATAAAAAAGATCCAAACTATTCCCTTATGCGTGCGACTATAAATCGTGGAGAAGATGCTCATACCGATGGTAAATTTGAATTGTCTGACAAAGGTGCTATGCAAATCATGAAATTGTTCTTTACACCAGATGAGGCTCTCTATAACAAACGTATTACCGATGTATTTGACGATGAGGTTTTGAATTCTAATTTTTGGCTGTATTGGCGTACCATGTTTGCGTTTGAAAACTGGCATAGCGCTTTAGAAATGAAGCTTTATATTAAACGTTTCGTTCATCATGTAGGAGGCTTGCCTGATTTTAGAGCATTACGATTTACTAAGTATAATCAATATGAATCCTTAATATTGCCAATGATAAAATATCTGGAATCGCATCACGTCCAGTTTCACTACAATACAAAAGTTGAAAATATAGAATTTGATATTGAACCAGACAAAAAAACCGCAAAGCGCATTACTATAATACAAAACGGTACAACAGAATATATTGACCTTACAGAAAATGACTTAATTTTTATTACCAATGGGGGTTGTGTGGAGAATTCCTCTTTAGGTGATCAATTTACTCCTGCCCCATTCAATACAAAGCTAAAACCTGGTGGCGGCTGGGATATGTGGCGAAAGATTGCAGCTTGCGACCCTTCATTTGGAAATCCCGATAAATTCTGCTATGATGCAGAACAAACGAATTGGATGTCTGCAACCGTAACGACCTTAGATGATAAAATACCTCCTTATGTCCAGTCTATATGTAAACGCAATCCATTTGCTGGCACTGTTGTAACTGGTGGTATTGTAACGGTAAAGGACTCTAATTGGCTTCTTAGCTGGACCTTTAATCGTCAACCTCAATTTCGCAATCAGCCAAAAGATCAGTTAGTTGGATGGATTTATGGACTATTTAGTGACAAACCAGGAAATTACATCAAAAAACCAATGCGTGATTGTACTGGAATGGAAATATGTATGGAATGGCTCTATCACCTTGGTGTACCAGAAAATGAAATCGAGGATATGGCAAAAAACAGTGCAAATACAGTTCCTTGTATGATGCCTTATATTACAGCCTTTTTTATGCCACGTGAAGCAGGTGATCGCCCATTCGTCGTACCAAAAGGCAGTGTGAATTTTGCTTTTCTTGGACAGTTTGCTGAGACGGTACGTGATACTATTTTCACGACTGAATATTCTGTTCGAACTGGTATGGAAGCAGTTTACACACTCTTGGATATAGATCGAGGTGTACCAGAAGTGTGGGGTAGTACCTTTGATGTAAGAGATTTGTTAGACGCCACTGTTAAAATAAATGATGGCAAAACACTTTTTGACATGTCTCTTACTTTGAAACAAAAAATGGCATTAAAAGATCTATTAAAGAAAATCGAAGGCACAGATATTGAAAAATTACTAAAGGAATATCACGTAATTTAAACACTAGAGTGTGAGTAAAGCTCACACTCTTTTTTCATTTGCATATGATAGTATTAATTTTAACTTCAACTGGAGGTCTTGTTTTATGAAACCACTGATAGGTATTGCTTCGAATCTAACCGTTGAGTCAAGCTTTCACTTAGAGCAAAATGTGGTGGGATGTCATTATATTGAATCTATTAAAAAATCTGGTGGGTTACCTATCTTGATTCCATTTACGCTAAACCACGCAGATATTTGTACTTATGTTACCTTATGTCAAGGTTTTTTATTTTGTGGCGGCGGAGATATTAATCCTTTGCTCTTTGGTGAAAATCCTCATGCCCTCAATGGTTCGGGCCATGTAGAACTTGATCAATTTCACCTTTTTCTTATGGAAAAAATTCTATCTGCAAACAAACCAGTACTTGGCATATGTCGTGGAATCCAGATATTAAATGTTGCTTGTGGTGGTTCTATCTATCAAGACCTTTCCTTGACTGGTAATTCTACAATCAAGCATATGCAGTCCGAAGCAAAAAGGCACTTTGTAACTCATAAAGTAACCTTTATAGAGGGTACAATTCTACAAGAACTATTTGGTCATGAAGTTTATACAAATAGTTATCATCATCAAGCAGTAAACAAATTAGGGGACAACTTAATAGCATCAGGATTTACAGATGATGGGATTATCGAAGCACTAGAGATGCTTTCTCATCCCTTTCAAGTTGGTGTACAATGGCATCCTGAAAACTTTATTCAAGTTGGCAACGCAATGCTTCCTCTCTTTGAGCGATTGGTGGATACCGCAATGCAAAGAGTAGTCTTTGAAGGTGCGTAAAACTCACCTTCAAAGACTACTCTTTAACAGGATTCTAG
The DNA here is from genome assembly GCF_008830185.1 of Candidatus Galacturonatibacter soehngenii. GTDB lineage: Bacteria > Bacillota > Clostridia > Lachnospirales > Lachnospiraceae > Lachnotalea > Lachnotalea soehngenii. Next base: position 34,101 of record NZ_WAGX01000002.1, on the reverse strand, counting down.
CATTATTTTGATGATCTCTTTATCTGTCTCACTCATTCCATTTCTTGCTAGTTTTCCAACATTTGTAATTGTATTTTCGACACCCTTTTTTACAATTCCATCTCCATCTACAAATTCCTGACCTTCTTTATACATATAATATCCTAGTATACCAACATCTACAGAAGCCGATATTTTTGCGGCACAAGAGGCTTTTGCCCCATCGCATATAATTCCTGATGCAATCGCAAGCGCATTGACTACCGTATGAGCAATCTCTTCATATCCTCCACCATATAGATAGGCAATGGCCGCGCCACTTCCGCAACCCGCACTCACTGCACCACAATAAGCAGATAATCTTCCAATCCCTGTTTTTAAATGTATCGTAGTTAAATTTGAGATAATAAGCGCTCGATATTTTGTCTCTTCTGATACCTTTAATTCATCCGCATACTCAATGACTGGTATAGAAGCGGTAATCCCTTGATTTCCGCTTCCAGAATTAATGACAACAGGAAGCTCACAGCCATTCATTCTGGCATCGGACCCAGCGGCAGCTTTTGCTTTTGCACGAACTTTCACATCTTGGCTACCATAGGTTTTAAGAAGTACTTTTCCTATGTTCGCTCCATAGCTACCTTTTAGTCCTTCCTCTGCAATTGCCGTATTATACAGAATTTGTTGTTCTAATATTTCCTTGACTTTAGGTATGGATACCTCATTTGCAAAGGCAACGATATCCTTTATATTTAATAATGATCGATCTGTTTGGGGCAAAGACTTTTTCGCCTGAACCTTCTTACTTAAAACAACCTCATTATTTTTCTTTATTTCAACTACATTGGTATGATAATCTAAAATACGAACTTTTACACAATCTTCACTTGCATATACCGTGAGTATAATGTCAAAAATATATGGAGAATTGGCATATTCTACTTGAATGATATTACGATTTAGGTATTTTTTAATTTCTTCTATCTGTTCACTGGATACACTTTCAATTACCTCAAGTTCTTTCTTGGCATCTCCAGCTATAATTCCTGCGCAAACAGAAGCTTCTATCCCTCTTAATCCTCCTGTATGAGGTACCACCACACTTTTTACATTCTTGATGATATTTCCGCTTACTTCAATCTTTATTTTCTGCGGAATTTCTCCTAAGGTTTCTCTTGCTATTGCTGCTGCATATGCGATTGCAATGGGTTCTGTACACCCCATTGCAGGAATTAGTTCTTCTTTTAATATATTGATATAAGCATTGTATCTTTCTTTCGTAATCATATTACTGCTCCTATGGTGCTACATCTAATTTTCTGATTTTAAAAGAATACAATAGAATCAAAGTACTGTCAAGCTAGCCCCTATGTTACTTATATGTTACTTAAAAGAAGGTAATTTGATATTCTCTACATATTTTTTTGATTACGATGACTGCAACTATACAAGAAAATAAAGTCACCAGCACATTACTTACCATCATGACCACTCCAACACTTTCACTTCCAAGAGAGGTAAACATCTGCAATCCCCACAAAATCGGAATACGAAACACAAATACACGGCAAAAATTAATGAGCAGGGTGCATTTTGTATAACCAAAACCTAACATCAACGAAATCACTGCTGCATTGATTCCTAAAGGAATACAGCCGCCTAAGGATTCGAAACGATAAATAGTATAAATCAATTCCTTAAATTGGTAATCCACTCCATTTACTGAATTTGAAAACACATCACTAATTTGATTCAGATAAAGTCTTGTTAATATAAAACCTAAGATACCAACTATAATATTAATCACCAAGACTTTCTTAAAGGCATCCAACGATCTTTTTGGCTTTGCTGCTCCTAAGTTCTGACTAATAATCGCTGCTGCTCCTTCTTGAAACCCATTTTGTGGATTCGTTGTTAAGCCCCCTATGCTATTTGAAATACCAAGTGCACCAACGGTTAACGAGCCATATATTCCACTCATAGAATTAATAATTACTTTTCCAAAGTTAAATGCTACCTTTTCTACAATAACTGGGAAAGATAAAGAAAGCATAGGTTTTGTAATTTCTTTTTTAAACGACATGTACTCAAAAGATAATCCAAATGCGTTATTTTTTTTATTCAAAGAAATCATTCCTGCAATCAATAAAACGGATTGAGAGATGATTGTTGCCATGGCAATCATCGTAATCCCCCATTGTAGGACGTAGACAAATAATGCAGTTAGCGACAATTTGACTCCAATCACCACTATATTTAAGGTTAATATTCGTTTTGAATTTCCTCTTGCACGTTCCACGCATATATATACATTATTAAAGAAGGTTATTACTAGTCCAATTAGTTCAATTGCAAAGTATTTACTGCCGATTGTAATTAACTCTTCTGGTGTGTTTGCCAATCTTAGAAGGGGAACCGTAAAAGGTAGCACAAAAACCAATAAACTAACTCCAAGTATTGCACATAGAGCAAATAAACTATTCACTCTTTTTTTTACCAATTCATAGTTTCCTTCTCCATATGCCTGACTTATCTTTAAACTTCCTCCTACTGCAAGCCCACCACCAATTGCAGCAAGCATCATATTAATCTGGGACAAATACGCCACTGCTGAAACAGAGGTGGCACTGATATGTGATGCCATCATGGAATCTAATATTTTAAATAACTGAATTAATTCCTGATAAAGTGCTAATGGAAATCCTACTTGTAATATAACCATCCACATATTTCCGTTTAAAGAAAAATCGCGGAAGCTTTCATCTTTTTTTGATATAATTACTTCTGTCTTAGACATGATACACTCCTTAGTTTCTATATGATGTAAAAATAAATTACTCTTATTTTTCTTATGTATAGACATTGTAAAACAAATTTCATGTATTCTCTACTAATTTTAATGGTATCTTTAAAGATATTACTGATAATTTGTCATTTTTATGTTAATATGATATAACCATAAACATTTCACTTAGAAAGGATTGGAACATGTTAAAAGATAAGAAATTGGATTTTATTGCGGACAGACGAAAAAGGGAACAATATTTTAAGATGCAACACTCCCATTTTCATCCTTACTATGAAATCTATTATTTATATTCTGGAAAACGAAGAATTTTTGTCAACGATACCTTATATACTTTAAATCGTGGCGATATGGTTTTGATTAACAAAAATGTATTACATCGTACCACCTTTATTTCTGACGAGACACATGAGCGATTTGCTATTAATTTTTCAGATAAATATCTCAATTCTTTATATGAGGAGTATTCTAAGGAAGATATACTTGCTTGTTTTACACACCCTTTTTTAACCATACAATATAACCGACGTGATTATATTGAAGATATTTTTAAAAAGTTAATTTATGAATCGAATCAACTAGATGATTTCTCGGAGCACTTAATCCAAAGTTACTTGCAAGAATTAATTATATTTTTATTGCGTTATCAAAAAAACGAGGCGCAATCTCAGATCCCCCTAAACTTAACCGATGAGGTCATTCAAAAGACAGCAAAATACATCCGAAGTAATTACAATCAACCAATCACTTTAGAAATAGCCGCTCAGTATGCCAATATGAGTACAACTTATTTTTCAAAAAAATTTAAAGCTGTCACGGGGTTTGGTTTTAAAGAATATTTGTGTAAAATTCGTCTAACAGAAGCCTCCAAACTTCTTCTTGAGACAAATGAATCCATTACGGATATTGCATTCTCCTGTGGTTTTTCTGACAGCAACTATTTTGGAGATGTATTCAAAAAAATGAAGGGGATATCTCCCCTCCAATATCGAAAAACCAATGAACTTGTTTAATGAATAAAGTCAAATATTTTATTTAAATAAGGTGTAATAATCTCACTTGTTGCCATAAATATCTCATGCTTACTTTCTGGTACAAAAACAAAACGTGCGTGTTTTACACCTTTTACAAAACGATACAAGCCACGTGCTTTTACAACCGTATCTTTTTCTGCTTGAAACACAATGACTGGAATTCTGATTCTTGCTAAATTTGCTGGTTTTAGTAGCTTTCTAGTAGCTAACACCGATTGTTTAAACCAAGAATAAGATGCACAATAATTTTGATACTCTTTATTCCTTAATCGCTTATTAAAAAAATAATCATAACGCACTTTTGATATTGCGCAACTATCTTCGAATCGTTCCTTTTCATTAAAGGTAGAATGTACAAAAAGATAATCCGTTTTATGACCAGTTAGTATTTTAAAATTAGCCATAATTCGCCCCATCCAGGTTGGAACATTTCCTGAGTCAATTTCAAACATAGGGGAAGAAAAGATTGCTCGATTAAAATCACTTGGATATTTTTCTAAGTAAGTTGCTCCAATTGCTCCTCCCATTGAGTGCGCATATAAAATAATTGGTATTTTTTTACTACTTGGTTCAACAATTATTTTCATAAACATTCTTAAATCTTCCACATAATCCGTAAATTTTTCCACGTGTGTTACTGAGTAGTCTTCTACCATTCGATACGATTTACCATGACCTTGATGATCCAAAACAAACACACTACAATTTTCTCTATAAAAGTAATAAATCATTTCTTTATATTTTTCTGCATTTTCTGTAAATCCATGACATATCACTATGCTGTTTTTTGCCTTGGGATTTATGTATTTTTCATAATAAATATTCTTATCAGTAGTCCTAGCAAAATACCCATGCTTTTTAATTTGATTTAATAAAGGCTCTACTCCTTCTAGCATTTTCTCATTATATTCATCTTCTGGAATACTTTTTACTTTAAAAGTCTGTTTGTCTTTGTGTAACTTTTCCCTTTTCATGTCTATACCTCTTTCTACATTTATTCCCTCTTCATTTAATTTCCCTTTAAGATAGTTATACTACGATATTAGTTATATTTAAACAATTATTTCTATACAATATTTTACAAATTTTACTGATACATTTTGTGAATCACTTTACAAAGCCTGCTTCTTATACTATGATAATTCCAGTCTTAAAAACATATGTGTGTGATGAAAAGGAGTCAATATGGAAATAGAACGAAAATTTTTAATTAAATATCTTCCTGATAACTTAGAAAAATATGCTTGTATTGCAATTGAACAAGCCTATTTGTCAACTGATCCAGTTGTCCGAGTACGAAAATCAAACGATAACTATACATTAACATACAAATCAAAAGGATTTTTATCTAGAGAAGAGTACAATATGCCTCTCACAAAAGATTCCTACTATCATTTAAGAGAAAAAGCCGATGGTAATATTATAAGTAAAAAAAGATACCTCATTCCATACGATTCGAACCTTACCATTGAGTTGGATCTCTTTTTAGAACCCTTTGAAACATTAATGCTAGCAGAAGTAGAATTTGATTCCGAGGAACAAGCAAAAGCCTTCATACCTCCCGATTGGTTTGAAAAAGATGTAACATTTTCCAAGGAATATCATAACAGTTATTTAAGTAGTAAGATATTTAACGTATAATCATGCAATATTCGTTTATTTTTACGCTTGACACACTGACTCGAATAAAATAGAATTAAGAAAGTTTAAATCGTTATTAACTTAGGAGGCTATTATGAAATCGTTAAAACAAATGGGGAAAGATGAGTTGTTACGGCTTAAGGCAGAGCTGGAAGCAAAATTTGAAGATGCAAAAGAAAAAGGACTAAAACTTGATATGTCAAGAGGAAAACCTTCAATCCCCCAACTTGATATGGCAATGGGTATGATGGATGTGATAAACAGTCAGAGTAATCTTTACACCGAAGATGGTATGGATTGTAGAAATTATGGAATATCAGATGGCATTTTTGAAGCAAAAAAACTGATGGCAGATATTATGGAAGTATCACCTGACCATGTCGTAGTATGTGGTAATTCAAGTTTAAGTATCATGTATGAAACCATTTCTCGTTCCATGACGCATGGTGTTCTTGGTCATACTCCATGGGCTAAATTGGACAAAGTAAAATTTTTATGCCCAGTTCCAGGTTATGATAGACATTTTGCAATTACAGAGTTATTTGGTATTGAAATGCTTCCTATCCCTATGACAGAGAATGGTCCAGATATGGAGATGGTAGAGCAATTAGTCGCATCTGACGAGAGTATAAAAGGCATTTGGTGTATTCCCAAATACTCAAACCCACAGGGTATTTCTTATTCCGATGAGACGGTTCGTCGTTTTGCTAAGCTTAAGCCTGCTGCAAAAGACTTTCGAATCTTTTGGGATAATGCTTATGCAATTCACCATTTGTATGATAACGATCAGGCCTCCTTGCTTGAAATATTAAGCGAATGTGAAAAAGCTGGTAATCCTGATATGGTCTATGAATTTTCATCTACCTCTAAAGTCAGCTTTGCTGGAGGCGGTATATCGGCTGTTGCCTCTTCCTTCGCTAACCTAAGTGAAATGAAAAAATTTCTTTCGATACAAACCATTGGATACGATAAAATAAATCAATTAAGACATGTAAGGTATTTTAAAAATATTGATGGTATAAAAGAGCATATGAAGAAGCATGCTGCGATTTTAAGACCTAAATTCGAAGTAGTACTTCAGGTATTGCAGGATGAATTAAGTGGTCTTGAGATTGGTAGCTGGCTAGAGCCAAAAGGTGGATATTTCATATCGTTTGAAGCGTTAGAAGGATGTGCCAAAGCTATAGTTGCCAAATGTAAAGAAGCTGGTGTTGTTATGACAGATGCAGGTGCTACCTATCCGTATGGAAAAGATCCATATGATTCAAATATTCGTATTGCACCTTCCTTCCCAACTCCTGATGAAATGCATCAAGCTGCATTGATTTTCACACTTTGCGTAAAACTAATAAGTGTTAATAAATTATTAGAACAGCAATCGTATTAGAGTGTATTTTATAGCCCTTCATGGATGTTATCCTTAGCAAAAAGCAACGAAACCTTGCAACGTTTCGTTGCTTTTTATAGTGAAGTCATTTACGATTCAATCTGTTTCCTTTAGAGTAATTAATGGTAAAAATTGCTATAATCATGATATGTATTGTACTAGTTTAAAATGAAGGAAAGGATTAATACATATGTCACTCTCATTATTACCGCTTAAGCTAATCGAATTACGCAAAAAGCATAACTATACACAAGAATATGTAAGTTCTTATATCCATATTTCTCGTGGAGGATACTCACAATATGAAACAGGTAAACGAGTCCCAAGCAGTGAGAGCTTGTTAAAGCTAGCAGAACTATATAATATTAGTATTAATCAATTAATTAATCCTCACATTATTTCAGTATCTGATAATTTTCTTTCTGATTCATCTGCTGCATATCCTGCCACTAATTCAATTGACGTTTATAAGTTAAAGGATCTGGGCATTTTATTGCTAAACAGTTCTCCTCCCCTAGATATCCAATCCATTACCCAAAACGATATTAATTTCTTAAGCAATTACAAAAAGCTAAGTCCACAAGATCAAGAAGACATAAGACTCTTTGTATCTTGTAAATATAAAAATCAAGTGAAAAGAAACAAAAAAGAGAATTGAAGTTTGATAAAAATCCAATATTGCATATTGGATTTTTATCCTATTGTTAACCTGTATTTTTTTTAGGTTGACAATTAGGTTTTATTTTTTTATAATCTTGGTATGTATCTGAAAGGAGATTATAAATTATGAATGAAAAAACCAATGCCAATTCATCTGTTATGTTTAAAGGTTCCATTTATCAAATGGCTCTTATAGGGATTATGACTGCAGTTACTTGTATATTAGGGCCACTTTCAATTCCTATTCCCTTTAGTCCTGTTCCTATTTCATTTACGAATCTTGTGATTTATATAACTGCTTTTATATTAGGATGGAAAAAAGGTACACTTAGTTATTTAATTTATTTATTATTAGGACTTGTTGGACTTCCAATCTTTAGTAATTTCTCAGGAGGACCTGGTAAACTTTTGGGCCCAACAGGTGGGTATTTAATTGGATTTATATTAATGGCTTTTATTAGCGGACTCTTTATCGAACGTTTCTATGGTAAGATAAATATGTACATACTGGGGCTAGTTCTTGCTAGCGCTGCTAATTATTTGTTAGGAACTACCTGGCTTTCCTATCAACTTGATATAACTTTTTATCAAGCACTGACCATTGGGGTACTCCCTTATCTAATCGCAGATGCAATTAAAATTGCGATTGCAATTATTATCGGTCCTATGATTCGTCACCGCCTGTTACAAGCCAATCTATTGTAGCAAGAGCCAAATGTTTACAACGAAATCTTTCATTTTCAATAAAACAAGGCATGAGCAAAGCTCACACCTTGTTTTATTTTTCTGTAATCCATTGAATCTTATTCCCATCTGAAATAGCTATAATGGTACCATTCTTATCATTTCTTAGTACGATTACTCCCATCTGCTCAAGCTTATGTAACGTCTCTTTATGAGGATGACCATAGCTGTTATTCTCTCCGCATTGAATAATAGCATATTCAGGTGATATTGCTTTTAGAAACGCATCCGTAGTTGCCGTATTGCTTCCATGATGACTTACTTTATAAACTTGCGCAGATAGATCTATTCCACTTTGTAACATTTCTTTTTCTGAAAATTTTTGGGCATCTCCACACATAATAAAACGATTGTTTCCATTCATAAGCTTAACTCCAATGGATGCATCGTTTAAGTTGTTTTCATCCATTTCTTTGTTTGGTGCAATCACTACAAATTTTGCTTTTCCAATTTCATATTCCTCTCCCACACTTGGAATCGTTATACCTAAATCGTTCTCATTCATTGCATTTAATACATCTTCAAAAGTCTTTGTCGTATGAGTAACATCTGGCATAAGAACTGTTTCAACTGTAAAATTATTAATTACGTCATCCATTCCACCAATGTGGTCTTCATGAGGATGTGTTGCTATTACATATTTTAATTTGCTAATCCCTTGCTCTTTTAGATATTTTACGAGATAAGTTCCATCTTCGTTATTTCCTGCATCTACTAACATGGCTTCATCGTCTGACAGAATCAATATGCTATCCGCCTGTCCTACATCAATAAAATGAACTTGCATACTAGCAACTGCAAAAGAATCATTAGCCAATGAATTGTTATTTGTATTTTCAATATTTTCTTTACTCCAGATTGTACTAGCAATTATAATAATGCTTATTATAATACTGGATAATAATTTATTTTGTTTCTTTTTTCTCGTTCTGTTATTCCTTTTCACGTCATTTTCCTAACTTAATTTATATCGTTTTGAAGAATTGTCGGATCTCTTTCCATGCCAATCTTGATTCAGGAATTAAATTCATAGACATTTGAAATACATGAAACATTCCTTCATAGACTCTTAATCTAACTTTCCCGCCCTCTTCTTTTATCTTTCTTGCAACCTCTAACGTATCGCTTAAAAGCATTTCACTACTTCCAACTTGCATTAAGATTGGAGGAAATTCATAAAACTCACCAAAAACAGGTGATAGATATGGATGCCTTGGATCATGCTCTCCTATATAAGCACTATTAAAAATCATGCTGTCCTTTGTATTTCCAAATAAGGGATCCAACTTATATTGGCTTGTATAGGACTCTCCTTCACAAGTTAAATCAGCCCAAGCAGACATGGTGATGATTCCCTTTGGCAGTGGCTTGTTATTATCTCTTAGATATAAAGAAAGTGCTAAGGCAAGTCCACCTCCAGCAGAATCACCAACTACTATAATTTGCTCTGCCATATACCCTTTTTCAAGTAGCCATTCATAAGCACGGATTGCATCTTCTAAAGCTGCTGGATAAGTATATTCAGGTGCTACTCGGTAATCAATTGTAAGAACATTTGCTCCTTTTGCTGCCTTAGAATACATCACCGCAAAATTTCTATAAATATTTTTCATTGGCCCAATGTATCCTCCACCATGCAACTGCAACACAACTCGTTTGTTATCTGCGTCTTCTGGGCAAAGATACTCCATGTCAAAATGCTCCATGCTTATTTTTTCTACCAAGAAGCCCTTGGGACATTTCCAAGCTGGCTCGATTGGATTTTTACGATATTCCCCACTTTTAATTTTCTTTCCTACAACATGCATGGATGTAATATCTGCCACTAGGTTTTTAAGAATTTTACCTTGTATGCTTTGTACTGTTTTATTCATCTTAACTCCTAGATATGAAATCTTCTAATTAATTCCGTTTTTGCTTTTTTATCTCCAAACACAACCGTTCCGATGAATATAACAAGTGTAATCGCTGCTGTCACATAGCATAAAATCGGATTTGTTATAATACGGAAAAAATATAGCACCATTAAAATCATGCTAAAAATCACTAGTGTTATCTGAAATAAAATATAACTTTGCCAATTCATAAAATTAACAATCATTAAAATAACAATTGCAAAATACGCCACTAAAATAATGGAGGGAATCACATAATTGATTGACCATCCCTGGTAACCGATTACCATATCTATCAATAGGCATAACGCCATTCCTCCAATTGTCTGTACTAAGATTTTCCCCGCAGGATTGGTATTGTTTTGAATCGAATAGCGGACTGTGATCCAAAAATATGCAATTGCTCCGCCACAAATAAAAGACCACCATACGCCGTTATAGGTCGCTAGATTTATAGTAAACAAACCAGCACCCAGAATAATGGATACAAAAACAAAAATGCGAATTAATAATTTAAATTTTTGATTATTAAATTCTACCTGTGGATACATGGGTTCCTTTTTATCTGATGTTATTTGCTCTAATCCATGTTGGCATAAAGGACAAACACTAATATTCTCCAGTATTTCCACCTTACATTCATTACATCTCTTCATTATAAACACCATTACTTTCTATCATAACTTTAATATCTTGTCTTGCCAGATTACGAAAAAATGCCTTTGCCAAATTCATATCTGACAAAACAGATGAAAAGGTGAATACCAATTCCTCTCCAAAAGAACAAACACTACACTTTAAATCCTGTTTTTTGGATACGGATAAAACAACGTGAAACTGCTCAATGTATTTCTCAAACTCCTCTAGTACACTGATACTACCCAAATTCGTTACTGTTGTTGTAAATGCTTTTGACGAATTATGATAAATCATTTTTATAGCTAAATTTTTAATAAACAAAGGAATGGCTCGAACATATAAATTTTTCTCATTGGAAACATTATATGAAATCAAGCTTTCTAAATGTTCTTTTGTCATCTGTGACTTAAGATTCTCTGATACTCTTGTTAATATGTCATCAAAGGTATAATCTTCTTTATCTGCCTCAAATTCTGCCAACAATACCGCAAAAAAATTCTTTGTAGTCGTAGACTCGAAAATCTTTCTTAAGTTAACTGGTACATTAATGCAAATTGGTTCTTTGCAAATCTGCTTGTTTAAATATTCTGTATAGATACTCCAAATCAAATTTGCAACCAAATATTGATTGATACTTACATTATTTATTTTACATACACGCTTTAAATCGGGAATGTTAATATAACCATGTACAACTCCCATTACGGTGGGAGGTAAAAACTTTCCTTTTAACTGATATGCCCTTTTTGTTTTATAGCCCTTGGCATCACATTTTTTGTAATATTTCAAATAACTATCTTCAATATTAAGAGAGCATTCTCTACTTGGTTTCGCTTCTACACATTCTTTCATTTTGTCATCGAATAGACGCAAATACTGGTAGGTTAATTCCTTTAGAAACGTAACCGCTCCCATTCCATCTGTTAGAACATGAAACACCTCTAAATTAATCCTTTTTTGATAATAAGATACACGAAATAAAAATTTATTATTCGTATAAGGATCGATAAATCGACAAGGATAATTGCTTTCTTGCTCCACAATTGCTCTATTCCGATTTGTTTCAAAGTAATACCAAAATATCCCTCTTCTAAGTCTCACATTAAATACATCAAACCAAGGAAGAACAAGGTCCAGTGCTTCTTGCAAAAGATTTGGATCAATCATTTCCTTTAATGTGACCGATATTCTAAATACGTTACTAAGATTTTCACTAGCTATCACTGGAAAAATCTTAGCTGTGTTATCTAATTTATGCCATTTTGTTTCTTTCAGACTTTTTTTCATTGTGTCCTATGCCTAAGCCTATATCAAAGCTTCCTTCCTATTGCAAAATAAAATTTACTTCTATGATCGCAGAATTTATTATTAGTATCATAATACTTTTAGACTAATTATACAATAAATTTTATTTTACAAGAACAAAAAGTTCGGTTACAAACTTTCCAATAATACAAAAAAAGCTGTGGTTAAACACAACTTTTTACACATTTATATTATGTTCCAGATATGATACGATGGCTATCATTTCTTTCGTGATGTCAGGTAATTCTTCCGGTAAGCAGTCCCTTGAAACCTCTGCTAATTGTTCTAATTGGTGCCTTAGAATTTCTCGATCTGTCATATTACCTAATTCTTTTTGAATGATTTCTTCCATTCTTCTCCCCCTTTTCCTGTACTAATTCCTCCAAAGATATATCCAGATATGCCGCAATTTTAATGAGTTTATCGACTCTTGGAATACTCCTTCTATGTTTCCAGTCGCTTAAACAAGATTGTGCTATTCCAGTATCTTTGGCAACTCGATAAGAGGTAATACCCCTCTCTCTAATGATTCTTTCGAAATTCTCATACAAGCGTATCCCCTCATTTCGTAATAACCTTTAAAGTCCACTTGAAAATACTTCGGTTTTTTGATATACTTCATATACTAAAACAGTTTTTATTTTGCATCGTTTTATCTTTAACCCCTTATTATTACTGTTAATATATGAAGTATACTTACAATATACATCATAATTCATAATTAGTCAACATTGTTTATTTATGTTTTTTGAAGTATTTTGTTGTTTTGTGAAAGGTGAATAAAAATGTATGAAATTTTTGAACAATTGTTAGTCAAAAATAACGTATCGACTTATAAAGTATCAAAGGAAACAGGAATTGCTCAATCTGTTTTTAGCTCTTGGAAAAATGGCATTAGTAATCCTAAGCAAGATAAGCTTCAAAAGATTGCAGATTATTTTAACGTTACTGTTGATTACTTAATGGGTATTGAAAGAGATCAAAATATTGATTACTATTTAAATGATGAAACAAGAAAAATAGCACAGGAAATATTTGATACTCCTGAATTAAAAACTTTACTTGATTTAAGCAAGACTTTGTCTCCTGAAAAATTAAAAGCATTGACTCAATTTTTGAAAGAATTTTGTTAACTTTTAAATCCTTTCCGATTGGACTCATGTTCAATGAGTAGCAAGGGATTTGACTCCTTTCGATAGTTAGTAGGTGATACTCCCCATGTTTTTTTGAATAACCTGCTAAAGTACAAGGGATTCTCATAACCAGTTAACCTTGCTACTTCTGAAATTTGAAACATAGAATTCATTAACAAATCCTTTGCAATTGTCATACGAATGTTAATAATATATTGCCTAGGTGATACTCCCACATAGTGGGCAAAGGTATCAATAAATCGATAATAATTAAGTCCTCTTTCTTTTGTGAATTCTTTAATCGTGAAATCACTTTCTGGAGCCAAATGAAATAAACGAATCGCTTCTTCCACTTCTTTATTATAGCTTTCAAAAACCGTGTTTTCCCTAATCTGATTTCGTCCCATTTTAATAAATAATTCCTGTATTAAAAATTGCAATTGTTCCTCAAAAAAAGGCTGCTTTAATTGCAATTCAGAAATCATATTATCAAAGATACGCACATAGCTGTTATCCGTACCAACGTAATAAATTTTGCCTTCTAAAAATCCAGTTTTCGCTAAGAATTCGTTTTCCTCTTTGCATGAAAAATGCACCCAGTAGATATCTGGATTATCCTTTAAAAAATAATAATAATATTGTTCCTCTTGCGGACGATATAAAACACAATTTCCTTTCTCCAGTATGTGCATCTTTCCTTCCAAACGAAATCTTGCTTTTCCATCTGCAATATACAAAAGCTGATAATTATTTGCTCCATTTGGGCGCTCTGTTTTAAAGCTTTCTTTATGAATTAAACGATATCTACCACTACAATGTACAAAAAATTCTTTATCAGAGACTGATTTCTCTCCTGATTGCCAATCATAATACCCTACTACTGTCTGCATCTTTTCATTCCCTTCTATTTTTTATCATCATAAAATAAGAAAATACTTTTGTCAAAGCTTTTTGAAAACTTTGTGCATATGTAAATAAATTTTATGTATGGAATATTTATTTTATTTTTGATATATTCTACTAAGAATAAGCAATTAAACTCATTGTTAAGTACCAATTGTAACCTACTTTGATATCTTTTTATGTAAACTTTATGCTTATTAAGAAAGGAGATTCTCATGTTACTTCAAGAATTAAAGTTACCAAAATATTATGAAGATCCAGCCACGCTCCATGTAGGGTGTGAGGAAAATCGTAGTTACTATATTCCTTTTGCGCCGACTGATCAACAAGAAAGTTCGAGGCTTATGATGTTAAATGGCAACTGGGACTTTCGCTTCTATGAGACGCCGCTAGAGATTGAAGATTTTACCAAAAATGACTATTCCTTTGAATCGTTTCATTCTATCCCGGTACCTAGTTGTATCCAAATGTATGGTTATGACCATCATCAATATACAAATGTAAATTTTCCATTTGCATATGACCCTCCTTATGTACCACAGGAAAATCCAACTTGTGTCTATCACAGAACTTTTGAATTAGAGAGAAGGGATTTATCTTATCATCAATACTTGAACTTTGAAGGAGTCGACTCTTGTTTTTATGTTTATATCAACCAAAAATTTGTAGGATACAGTCAAGTCTCTCACTCTACAAGTGAATTTGATATTACTTCTTTCGTAACAGAAGGAAAGAACGACCTTACCATTGTTGTCTTAAAATGGTGTGATGGTAGTTACTTAGAAGATCAAGATAAGTTTCGTATGACTGGAATTTTTAGAGACGTATATTTGATTCATCGTCCTGCCAATCACATCAGAGATTTCTTTGTAAAGACAATCCTATCAAAAGATTATACGAAAGCCGATTTAACCATTGATTTTCATTATACAGGCAATCAGATACCAACCACTTGTATCTTATCTGACGCAAACGGTGTTCTTGTAGCAAAGGGTATGGTTGAAAATGATTTTCTTTCTATTCCAGTTGAAAATCCAATTCTTTGGGATGCAGAAACACCTTACCTTTATAACTTAACCATTGAAACACCTGAGGAAAAAATTCAACAACAAGTAGGTTTTCGTTGCATTGAAATAAAAGACGATATCATTTATATCAATGGTGTTAAGGTAAAATTCAAGGGTGTAAACCGTCATGACAGCGATCCTGTTACTGGCTACACCATTAGTAAGGAGCAAGCATTAAAAGACTTAACATTGATGAAAGAAGCGAATATTAACGCCATTCGAACCAGCCATTATCCTAATGCACCTTGGTTTGTTCAGCTTTGCAATGAATATGGTTTTTATGTGGTTTCAGAAAGCGATTTGGAAGCACATGGTGCAACTAAGTTCTATGGCGGAAGCTCTTTTGATACTTATGGCGATTTGGTGCAAAAAGAAATGTTTGCCAATGCTATACTTGATCGCAACGAAAGAAATGTAATACGTGATAAAAATAATCCGTGTATTATTATGTGGTCTATGGGAAATGAAGCTGGCTATAGTAAAGCCTTTGAAGACACTGGTCGATTCATCAAACAATATGACCCAACGAGATTACTTCATTATGAAGGCAGCATTCACGAAACAGGTGGTCATAAAAATGATACTTCCATGCTTGATGTCTATAGTACAATGTATGAATCTCCTGCTAGCATTGAAAATTATTTAGCAAATCATAAAAAGCCATATATGCTTTGTGAATTTATTCATTCCATGGGAAATGGCCCTGGTGATATTGAGGACTATTTTGAATGCATCTATCGTCATGATCGTTTTGTAGGTGGATTTGTTTGGGAATGGTGTGATCATGCAATTTATCGTGGTATCACAACCGATGGAAAAAAAATCTTCCACTATGGTGGTGATTCAGGTGAATTTCCTCATGATGGCAATTTTTGTGTTGATGGTATGGTCGCTCCAGACCGTGTACCACATCCAGCTCTTGCTGAATACAAGAATGTAATTCGTCCAGTAAGAGCATCACTGATTGATGTGAAAACTGGCATCATAGAACTTGAAAACAAGTTAGACTTTACAAACTTAAAAGACTATATCTCAGTTACAGCTGAACTTCTTTTAGATGGTGTAGTAGTTGAATCTTTTGATTTCGGAAGTATTGATTTGGCACCTCATAAAAAGACTACTGTGAAGTTACCAATAAAAGATGAATATCTAGCAAGTAATAAAAGCCTAAGTGTTAAACTCCTTTATACACAGTCCGTTGAAAAAGCACTAACTAAAGTTGGGCATTGTGTTGGATTTGACCAACTTATCTTAAAGGAAAGTGAACCTAACTTTATACACGCAAAGCAAGAAAATGCTTCTCCTATTGAGTTTTTAGAAAATGCTACCAAGATAGTTATTAAGGGTTCGAATTTTACTTATGTATATAATAAGTTAAGCGCTAACTTTGATTCCATTGTGATTGATCATTGTAACATGATTCAAAAGCCTCTTACTTATAATATTTGGCGAGCACCAATTGATAATGATAGAAATATTCGTAAGGAATGGAAAAAAGCTGGATATGATAGAGCCCTTACACGCGTTTATGAAACATCTGTTTCAAAGCTTGAAAATGTGGTAATCATTCAGAGTCGTTTGGCAATAAATGCAATTCAAATTCAGCATATTCTAGACTTAAATGTACGCTGGTATATTGGATGTAATGGTACTATTACTTTAGAAATGGACGGAAAACGAAATACTGAATTACCTTTCCTTCCTAGACTTGGTATTCGTTTATTCCTTCCTAAGGATTACAAAAATGTTGAATACTTGGGTTACGGGCCAAATGAAAGTTATATGGATAAGCACCGCTCCTCTTGGTTTGGTAGATTTCAATCAAAGGTTGAGGATATGTATGTTGATTATATTAAGCCACAAGAACATGCAAGCCACTTTAATTGTGAAGAAGTGGTATTAACATCTGCAATAGGAAAATCCATTCATGCAAGCGCTTCTGTTCCATTTTCTTTTAACGCAAGCCGTTATACGCAGGAAGAATTAGAAAATAAGGCTCACAATTACGAACTGGAACAATCAGACTCTACCGTCTTATGTCTTGATTATAAAATGAGTGGCGTAGGCTCCAATTCCTGTGGCCCTGTATTACTTGAAAAATATCAACTAAAGGAAGAAGAAATATCTTTCCAATTGACGTTACAGTTTAAATAAAGTAAGTAATAAAATAAATCAATAAAAAGACGTTTCTTTCGCAAAGAAACGTCCTTTTTATATATTATTTTTCATATCCATATACTTCTATTTGCGTAAGAGCTGGAAATGGTGATTCTTCAGGTGACTGAATCAGTTCACTTAATTCAATCCACTCAATCTCCTTTGATTCGAAACTAAATTCATGAGCTTCACTGCTTTTTTTCATATCGACCTTTAAATTACTGCCATCCGAAAAAGTAAAGGTAGCTTTCTCCCACCAATTATCATGTGGAAAATCAGCTCTTGTATACAGCGCAATCGTATCAACAATTACCTTTCTCCCAAATTCTATTTTAATCGCAGCATCCTTACGTCTATTAATCCCCCAAGACTGATACGGCCACTCTCCATGACTTGAATTCACCGTAATTCCATCAATGGCATTTTTTGCGGCAAAAACAACCTCATTTCGTGTCTCCACATTAGCGGACGCATGCGGATAGCAATTGACTTCGCCATGTTGATCGTTTACATTAATAGCTAGATTTCGATATGTTTTTCGTTCATATTCTTTGGCTACTTTTGCACTTAATAAATGTAATTCTCCACAAAATACTTTTGGAGATAAGTTAATTCTTCGTTCTGCAAATGGTATCTTATATTCAACATTATTCGTTATGTAGACCATTGATTTACCTAATGCATCGTCTAACTGTAGCCAGATATTTATATGTTTTTCGGAAGATTCAAGAACAATTTTATCCCCTTCTTTATACTCTCTAGTGCATACTAGATTTACTTCGTTTTCTCCCCGATTTACAGCGATTGTATTTCCATTTACGTCTAAAACTTTCAAGCATAATGTTGCCATAGTATCCTCCTAATAAATTTGAGTGATTGTTGTTTGTTCTGATTATTCGTTAAATAAATCCACTCTATCATTATGGAATATCTATAGAAAATTAGGAATGTAATTTTTTAAGAATTTACTGTAATTTATTTAGATTTCCTATTCTTCTGCCACATATGCTTACATTTGTTCTTTCGTTATTTCAAAATTCCATCGCTAACAACTCCATCAATGCCGTATTTTACTACTCTATCAAATCGTTTCTTTGAGTACACATCCCATACATATAGCGTCATTTTGTTTCGTTTTATTGCGTTAGCTATTTCAAGATTTAATGCTTTTGAAGATATATTAATTCCAGTTAACTTATTTTTCTTTGCAAAGCTTACAACTTTTTTTGCATCTCGTGATGCAACAATCATTAATTTTGTTTTTTTATTGATAGCTTTAATTTTTAATAAAATATTCGTATTGCTACTACACAGGATTGCTTGTTTACTAAATCCAGACTTCTTTATTACTTTTAGTAGCTTAGAGGTATCCTTTACTTGTTTTATATGAATCAAAGGCGTTAGATTACGTTTTTTACATACCTTTAAGGCTTCTTCAAGGGATGGTACTTTTACACTTTTATACCATTTGTCATAACCATTTCCTCCATCTATATGAAAGGATTTTATTTGCTCATAGGTAAGTTCACTGATTTCCCCTGTTCCATTTGTTGTTCTATCGACACTACTATCATGCATAACAATGAATTTACCATCCGCAGTTTCTGAAATGTCAAACTCAACTATCTCAAACTCATAAGAAGCAGCTAATTCTATTGCTTCCAACGTATTTTCTGGAGCTAACGAGGACATTCCTCTATGAGCAATCATCTTAATCTTATGCTCCTTTGACTTATGTATCATAGTACTATCTGAATATGTATCTTTGACTCTAATAATGAATTTATAAGTCTTCTTCTTTGTTTTAGCTTTAATCGTTGCCTTTCCAATTTGATTTGCTGTAATGTTTCCTTTGCTATCGACTGATATAATATTTGTATTTGAAGAGCTCCATTGAATTTTTTTCTTTGTTTTAACTGTAAGCTTTTCTGTCTCCCCTAAGCGAATCGTCTTATATGTAGAGGCAGCTTCAACTGACAAATAATTCATGGATAATGACATTATAATAATTGCTATTATTAATGTTATTTTTTTATACATAAGAGTTCCTTCCTTTATGTTTTTAGCTTAGAGTATAAATATAATTTTGTTTATATAAATTATTATAGTCTAACCTGCCTTCTTTTATTTTAATTTTAACTTACATAGTCTTACTTTTTTATGTAGTTGACTTTTTTATCAATATCCGTTTTAAAAAAAGAGCCTCAAAACCTTTTTCAAAGTCTTGAAACTCTTGATACTGCGGATGACAGGAATCGAACCTGCACGGTCTCCCACTAGATCCTAAGTCTAGCGCGTCTGCCAGTTCCGCCACATCCGCATATGTTATCAGTTGATAACAACTGAGACATCGGGGATTCGAACCCCGGACAACTTGATTAAAAGTCAAGTGCTCTACCAACTGAGCTAATATCCCATATTTTAATTTGATATTAAACTGGGCTAGCTGGATTTGAACCAGCGAATGCAGGAATCAAAATCCTGTGCCTTACCGCTTGGCGATAGCCCACTATTTGTTTTTTCCTAGAAAACAGGGTGGATACAGGGATTCGAACCCTGGGCCTCCAGAGCCACAATCTGGCGCGCTAACCACCTGCGCTATACCCACCATATGCCATTTTGGCGTAAAAAAATGTGCTTGAAGGGATTCGAACCCCCGACCCACGGCTTAGAAGGCCGTTGCTCTATCCAACTGAGCTACAAACACAGGTTAAAATAGTTTGCATGATACATCTTGTCCATAAATCTTGCGTATCATAAAGCGGGTGATGGGAATCGAACCCACGTATCTAGCTTGGAAGGCTAGTGTTCTACCATTGAACTACACCCGCATGTTTTATATTTAATTGATAAGTCGGGGTGACAGGATTCGAACCTGCGACCCCCTGGTCCCAAACCAGGTGCTCTAGCCAAGCTGAGCCACACCCCGCTTTTTTCTTTTGCGTCACTGCTTTCCTGTGACGCAAGATATATTATATATGAGGAACGCTATAATGTCAACACATTTTTAAAACTTTTTTTATTTTTTTATAAATCCAGTATTTATGCGGGTTTCAGCGATTTTTTCTTCCTCATTTTTCTCTTTTTTGAAAAGTTTTTTATTTAATTCGAAAAATTTTTATAGTTTTAACAATTAAAAAAATTATTCTAATTCGACTTTTTTCTTCAAAAAACAATATGAAATTTAATAATTAGGTGGCGACTTTTTTCAATCACCACCTTATCTTTACCAGAGAATTATATAATATAATCTAAAAATCCATTTTGTTCTAATTCTTTTACTTCAAATGTTGTATCTCTATTCGTCTTAAATTGAAGTTCGGGATTCTTTGTACTTACCTTTGTCATGCAAGGTACTGAGCTCGTTACAAACGCATTGCTGCCTATAACAACTTCCTGTCCAATCATTGTATTCCCCCCAAGTATTGAGGCTCCTGAATATATTGTAACACCGTCTTCAATTGTAGGATGCCTTTTTTGCCCTTTTAAATTCTGACCACCCTTCGTAGATACTGCACCAAGAGTAACACCTTGATAGATTTTTACATGTTCACCAATTTTTGTGGTCTCTCCGATTACGATTCCCGTTCCATGATCTATAAAGAAGTACTTTCCAATGGTGGCACCTGGATGAATATCGATTCCTGTAATACTATGTGCATGCTCTGTCATTATTCTAGGAATAAGTGGTACATCAAGAATATATAATTCATGTGCAATACGATTAATCATAATAGCAAAAATACCAGGATATGAAAATATAATCTCATCTTTGCTGTAAGCCGCTGGATCACCTTCATATGCCGCCTCTACGTCCGTTTCTAGGCATTCTCGAATCGCAGGTATCTTCTTCATAAAGGCTATCGTAATCTCCTCTGATGCCTTATCAACAGTCTCCTTTGCTGCTTCAGCAAATATCGGACGATAACGAAGCGCAAAGCTAATTTGTTTATTAAGTTGATACGTTACATCTTCAATTACAGCTCCAAGCTGATATTCCTTATGATAGCTTTTTAATACTTTATTATTAAAATACCTTGGAAAAATTATATATTGTAAATTCTTAATGATATGAATTATCTCATCCTTATTTGGTTGATTAAATGTATCTCCCTTATTTATTGCTCCAGGTTTTTTGTAATCATCCATAATTAATTGTACGATATTTTTAACTTCCTGCTCGATAGAATTACTCAATTTTACCTCCACCTTATCACGTTAATGCTAACTATGATTCTTCCATATACTTTTTACGTACTTAAAAATATCTATTACTCTTTAGCACTTTTTATACTCATTGATTGTAAAATGAGCCTCACCTTTATCATCTATTTCCATAATCGCATATGTTGACATCCTACCATCTTGTCGTGGATATGACAAACTACCAGGATTAAGTGCTATGATCTTATCTTCGATTTCTAACAATGGTCTATGCGTATGACCAAACATAACAATATCAAATTGTCTGCTAATTGCTTCTTTTTTAATATTTTCAGTACCAACTGTTACATAATAAAAATGCCCATGTGTTAATAAAACACGGTATTTACCTATCTGAAGCTCAATCTCTTTGTCCAAGCCTGAAAAAAAATCATTATTTCCAGCAACCATTGCTACAGGACATTTTGCCTCTAACTTTATTTCATCCTCGCTACCTTCCGCATCTCCTAAGTGTATCAGCAAATCAATCGAACCAATTTTTTTCATTAAATCAAATAAATTTCTATTCTGTCGATGAGTATCACTTACAATTAAAACCTTCATCTATCTTTCCTCTTTTCTAAGTAACTCCTTCATTGCTTTTAATGCTTTCCCTCTATGGCTTAACTCGTTTTTCTTCTCCATGCTAAGTTCGGCAGTTGTACAATGATACTCTGGTAAATAAAAGATAGGATCATACCCAAAACCGTTCTCTCCTTCAATCTTATCTCCAATGATTCCTTCTATGGTTCCTCTGGTGGTAAATACTTTCCCACTTGGTAAAACTGCTGCAATGGCACATACAAATCTTGCCGTACGCTTCTCTTTTGGAACCCCTTGAAGTAATTCTAATATTTTATTGTTTTTTATGGTATATGAAGTATTTTCCCCCATATAACGTGCTGAATAAATACCTGGTTCTTTGTTTAAATAATCTACTTCCAGCCCCGAATCATCTGCCAAAACAATACAATCCACCAATTCCTTAATGGCATTTACTTTAATTAATGCATTTTCTTCAAAGGTTGTCCCATTTTCTTCAATGTCAATAGCAATACCAGCCTCCTTTAGGGATAATACCTCCATCCCTAAATCTGCTAATATCTCTCTAACTTCTTTCATTTTTCCTTCGTTATTTGTCGCAAATATAATTCTTTGATCCATATGCTATTTACTCCTTAGCTCCACTTCCATTATCTCTTTCATCATAAGCCCTTTTTATTGCATTAAAAATTCCTAATGCAGCCTTTTCCTGATAGTTTTCACTACTTAATTTTGCTGCCTCTGCTTTATTGGTAATAAAACCAACCTCTACTAATGCCACTGGAACGTTTGAACTTCTAATAATATAAATTTCACTACCTTTTACGATACCTCTGTCTCTTGAACCTAATTCTTTCACTACTTCCTCTTGGCATATCTGTGCCAATTGTTTACTGCCAAAACTGGATTCCTCTTCTGTTTCATTATACAATACTTCTGTTCCAATCGAACTTGAAGCTTTCGTATCGCCATTATTATGTACACTGATAAAAAAATCAGCTTTTACGTTGTTTGCAAGATTTGCCCTAGCAGCAAAACTTGGATTACTATCATCAATTCTTGTATAATACGCTTTTATATCAGAGGCATCTAGTAATTCCTTTAATTTTAAAACCATATCCAAATTGATTTCTTTTTCTAATATATTAAAGTGTACGGTACCAGCTGCTTTACTTCCATGTCCGGCATCAATTACAACAATTTTGTCATACATACTCTTAGGCTCTACAAAGCTCATATTCAAGCTATTGTCAACAAACTCAACATTATACTCATAAACACTATCTAAAACTAATTCGACTTGTGCCATACCATCTATTGAGCCATAAACAATATCGCTGATATGATCACTACTTCCAACCAGTTGATTTTTTTGAAAGAAATTCTCATCAATGTTATCAATTGAAATTTTTATTGTCTGGTCTATATAGCTGTTCTCAATATTAATATCATCTTTTGTAACTTCACTTGGCAATGGAATCTTTAGGTAACTTTTTACACCTTGGGAAGTATCCCCGGCGTTTGTTTCATCATAATAATTTATCGTATCGGTCTGTTCTTCTACTTCAGCAACTGGTTCTTGTTCAACAATAGTTGGAACAACTACTATCTGATTCGGTAACTGAAATAAAATAATGGAAACTCCAATGGCAAATAGCGTACTTCCAATAGCTGTTTTTCTTATCAGTCTCTCTTCTAGTGTCATTACATTATAAAACTCCTCTCTTTTGTTTCTTTCTATTTTAATTCACATCTTTTGTATATACCTTGAGACATAAATTGCAGCTTTGTGTCTCCTCTACATTGTCCCAACTCTTTCCTCGATTGCTAATATATCCCTCTCCATCACTAAGGTCAACATCTTGTGTTGATTCATCCGCCTTATACTCAATTGCGGCAGGATGTATTGAGTTTGGTGTAGTGATATACACCATAACTGCGAATTTCTCATTCGCCTTCACCTTTTCAGGTACATCAAAATTAACTGTATAAAATCCTGCGTTATCAAACTTACCTTTTTTTATTAGTTTTCGATTACTTACATCCAGTGAATCAGCATTTACAAAGTTCTTAATAAAATACAATTCATATTCGGTATTTTCTCCCGTAGCATAAAATCCTGCTGCACTAATCTCTTCTTCTCCTTTGGTTGTATATGCATTGGCAAAATACACACTATCTCTGCCATAGCCAAGCTGTCCCACCCAACCACATAAATCAGCTTGGTAAATATTATCATAATTATTTACGTCTTCTACTACAGAATAAACAACATTATGGACGCCTATATTGGTATCATAATAAGAAATATAAAATACCCCATTATCTCCAAAACTTTCTCCCCAACTATTCTGGCAGATAAATGCACCGTTTCCTTCTAAGTCCATATTGAAATTTTCCTTTGGATAATTATCATCCCAACCAATTATAACAACATCATGATTTGGTCTTTCTTCTCCTTTATAACAATAAGCATAATTCCTTCTATTATAAAATACGGACTTACTATTTGGACTAGTTAAGGATAAATACAAGGAAGATTGAACTCCTCCGTACTTATACACAGCTTCTTTTATCTTCTCATAATTTTTTTCTGGGATAATCTGTACCTCTTGTACATGTTTTACTGCTGTTAAGGTATCATCTGATATACCGTCGCCGTAAGGATCATCTTCCTCATTTACGGGTCCTTGCCAACTCGTTAAATAAGCGGTTGCCATGGTATATTCGCCACCATCATTAGGAGAAGTACTAAAGCTATTTTGCAATGTCATGTGATCAGGTGCAAACTCCAATCTTTCTTCTGGTAATAGAGCACTCTCGATTGCAGATAAAGATGCAAATGCCCAACAAGTCCCAAATCTCCCTTGATTTTTAACCTTACTGTTTCGAAATACATCTCTAAGATCATAAAAATACGGTACAATACGTGTATCGGCTGAATTATTCATGGCTAAAATACGATTATTGGCAACATCCCAT
This sequence comes from Candidatus Galacturonatibacter soehngenii, assembly GCF_008830185.1. Taxonomy (GTDB): domain Bacteria; phylum Bacillota; class Clostridia; order Lachnospirales; family Lachnospiraceae; genus Lachnotalea; species Lachnotalea soehngenii. The sequence goes on along the minus strand of NZ_WAGX01000002.1, from coordinate 9,023 downwards.
TGAAAATTATAATTCAGCTCTTTTGCAACAAGCTCTAAAGGAACAAAGATATCGTCCTCCTCTGCATACAACGGTGATTCTAGTTCTATCTCATTGTCATTTATGTATGCTACCTTCGAATTTAAAACCATTTCTATTTTTGTATTATACTTTTCTAATACCAATCGATCTTTATCATAGAAATTAACCGCACAATCAAAGTTGTTTCTCAACTTTTTATAGGATATCATAAGATTTAAATTTTCATCCATGAAAATTTCTCCTTGATTGATATCAGCCTCTACACCATCTATTAACAATGTAATTTTTTTATCGTTTACACTTTGGGATATATAAGGATTCCAAACACTTTTTTCATATGAAACGTGCTCACTCTTTTCCACTACGTTATCTTTCGGTATAATATCAATTTTTACATTACACAAACCTATGATTATTACAGCAAAAACTATATACTTAATCGAATATTTCAAGATTATCTCCCACTTTTTTTCGGTTTTGGTCCTAGGAATTGATAATAATAAGTTTTTATCATTCCATTATAAAGCTTGCGATTTTTATCCGCCTTTCTCCCGATGTATTTTTCTGCTTCATCATAGCTTGTAATCAAATAAGTAGACCATGAATCTAATCGTTTCATAGCTTCTCCAATTTCATGATATAAAAGAGGTAAATCTTTTTTATCCTCTAATCTTTCCCCATAAGGTGGGTTTGAAATAACAAATCCAAATTTTTTCGGATGATTTAAGTCCTTAACTTCTCTTCGCTGGAAATGTATCAATTGATCTACACCTGCTAACTTTGCATTTTCTCTTGCACTCTTAACAACACTTGGATCAATATCGTATCCTTGAATATCCATGTCAACATCTAGATTGATTAAATCATTTGCTTCATTTACCGCCTCATACCACTCTTTTTTATCAATCAGATTTGTCCAATTTTCTGCCAAAAAGGAGCGATTCATTCCTGGTGCAATATTAGCTCCGATCATAGCTGCCTCAATAGGAAAGGTTCCACTTCCACAAAATGGGTCTACTAATATTCTATCTTTTTTCCATGGTGTCAGCATGATTAGTGCAGCCGCTAAGGTCTCTGATATAGGTGCAATCGCGGAATTAAGTCTATACCCTCTCTTATGAAGGGAATCTCCTGTTGTATCAATTGCCACTGTTACTTCATCTTTTATAATAAAAACGCGGATTGGATAGGCACATCCATCTTCATCAAACCATGAAACACTATATTTTAGTTTCATACGTTCTACCATGGCTTTTTTCACAATGGATTGAATGTCTGAAGTACTAAAAAGCTTACTTTTTACACTCGAAGCTTTTGTCACCCAGAACTTTCCATCCACTGGAATAAACTCTTCCCAAGGTATTGCCTTAACATTTTGAAACAGCTCTTCAAAAGAATACGCCTTAAATTTAGCAACCTGTAACAATACACGCTCTGCACTGCGTAAAAATATATTAGCTCTACAAATTGCTTCTGCATCTCCTTCAAATGTAATTCTTCCATCCTCTACCAAGCTGATTTCATAGCCTAGATCAATGATTTCTCTTTTTAAAACCGATTCTAAGCCAAAGTGGCAAGGTACAACAAGTTGATATTTCTTCATAATATTTGTATTTCTCCGTTTCGTTCTTTTTGTAATCCTTTTATTACAGGTTTATTTTTTTAATTATCTCATGATTAAAACTCTTAATAAGAAATTCATCTTGTTCCATTATACCATAAGTCTGTACATTATTTTCTTTTGGTAAAGAAACTGAGCCAGGATTTAATACTATTTTGTTATCCATCATATCTGCCATTAAAACATGCGTATGCCCTTGAATTAAAATTTCTCCGTCTTTCATAGGTGGCAAATTCTCTGTATTATATTTATGACCATGTGTAGCATAAATCATTCTACCATTACAATATAATATGGCGTAATCTGCTAAGATTGGAAATTCTAATACCATTTGGTCTACTTGCGCATCACAATTTCCTCTTACCGCACATATCTCCTCCTTTATCGAATTTAACATCGTAATCACCTTCTTAGGTGCATAATCTTTAGGTAAATCATTTCTTGGACCATGGTAAAGTAAATCGCCTAAAAGAATAAGTTTATCAGCTTTCTCTTTTTGATATGCTTCTATCATTTTCTCACAATAGAATGCAGATCCATGTATATCAGATGCAAACATTAGTTTCAATTGTATATCCTCCAATACTTTATTCGTTTCAATCTTTTGTATCTTTCCATTATGTGAAATCCTTAAATCATATAACAATTCAACATAATCCGTAATTCAAGTTAATAAAAATGATTACTCTATTCTATACTATCTCCCACAAAATATACTGTCAATAAGTTTATTTGTATTAAACAAGTTTTTTTCCACGATATGATTTCATTCCACCAATTACACTTATAATTCGATATCCTAAAACACTTAATTTTTTAGCAGCCATCAAACTTAATCCTCCTCTGTCACAATACATAATAATAATCTTATCATATGGCAATGAAACAGCATTATGTTCAATATCATCATAATCCATATGAATTGCACCTTCAATATGTCCTTTTTCGTAATCTTTTTTTTCTCTTAAATCTACGATTAAATAACTACTATTATTAACATATTGATCCAAATCTTTGGCTGAAATAGTTTCAAATTTCATTTTTACAGTTCCCTTGCTTTTACATTTATTATATTCCATACACTTATGTTTGTTTCTTAAATGTTAATGAAAATTATTTTACAATCCTATTTCAGTCATAAATCAATTCCCATTTTAGGTTGTTATCGCATGAAAAGAAGCAATGGCACTTAAACCATTGCTTCTTTTATGAATCTAACCATTAGACACTATTAGTTCATTTTATTGCTTGAACTTTTTGAAGTAGTTTTTGAGGACTCCTTATTTTTTGTGGATGTTGAGTCAGTAGATGAATCCTTACAATTATTTGCATTATTTGCGTTTCTTGATGTGTTATCACTTGCGTTTTTAGAGCTGGATGATTTTTTACTCGTAGTGTGTGTGTTTGTAGTATTAGATTTTGCCATGTCGAGTTCCTCCTATCATAAATATTTTATCTACAAGTCTTATTATCCCAATAACTATATTTATTATTCACAAAAGAACCCTGCAAAAAACTCTCTTTATTAACATAACTTACATAAAATAGTTTTTTTGATTTTTTTATTGCTTTTTTTGACAAATTATAATATAATTACATTGTAAAAAGAATTTACCCTTCAAAGAATTTTTTTTACATTATATAACCCCTTATTAATTATTTATACTCCCCTCATTAAAGGCTTGGTAGCTCCCCTACCAAGCCTTTGATCTTTGTTTTTTTATTTATTTCTACATATAAATATTAAAACTGGTATTGTAAGTTTTTATAAAACTGGCTATTTTAAAGATACCAAGTGTTATGTATAATTACTTAAACTTATAAGTAATTCAATTTAACGTAACTTTTTTTATATATGGAGGAATAAAATGAATGATAAAACAAAGAAGTTAGTAATAGGCGCGCTGCTATGTGCCTTTACTACGGTTGCAACTATGGTAATCAAGTTTCCTACTCCTACTTTTGGATATATTCACTTAGGTGATGGACTTGTTTTATTATGTGGAATTGTCTTGGGACCGATTGGTGGTGCCTTGTCGGCAGGTATTGGATCTATGTTTGCTGATATATTCGCTGGCTATGCATCCTTTGCACCAGCCACTTTAATTATTAAGGCATTAACTGCTGCACTTGCTGGATTTATATTTCATAAAGCAAATGGTGCACTTACAAAAAAAACAATTTTATCGGGTATACCTAGTGAGCTTTTAATGGTATTTGGCTATTTTATATATGAAGTATTCCTTACCTTGCTAGCTGCTCAAAGTAACTCTGCTTCCCTATTCGCTTCAGCTATTTCTGCTTCAGCGGTTGGTATCCCTTTTAATCTTATGCAAGGCATTGCAGGCATTATCATAACACTTGCATTGTTACCAATTCTTACAAAAATACATGACATACGAGAATGGATTTTTAAATAATAAAAAAACATACGGGGTTATTCCTGTATGTTTTAACATTTCTATATCCTCTAATTATACTACATTAATCACTTATCTGCGGTTCCCTGTAAAATAAGACACCAGCAAAAATATTACCACCACTGGAAAAATAATTGGAAGTATGGCCACTGCGATTTGTCCTACCAAACACAAAACAACAATTAATAAAATGATTAAAATCATTTTTCCATACCATGAATTAATTTTAAACTTTCCGTATCTAAGATCCCAACCTTCATGCTCATCATAAGATGCATGAAAACCTCTTTGATTTGTCTTATCTTGCATCTCATCTTCCATTTCATTGCTATAGGTATATGTTCTTGTAGATTTTGTCACACTACTTGTCTCAATAATGGTCTTAGCAATCAGACGTGGTTCTCCTAACAACTGTAGAATGTCTATTTCTTTTTTTCCTTTTCGAATTTCATCATCGATATAATTGTTATAGTACAAAAGATTCTCATCTATGACATCTTGCGATACCTCGCCATCTAAAGTTACTTGTAATATATTTAAAAACTCATATTTACTCATTGTTTCCTCCTAAATAAATATTAGAAAGCATAACTTATTTATTGCTTATTTATTCCTTTTTATCTTTGAATTCTGTTTTATTATATACTATTAAGGAGAAAAATACTATACTTTCACAATTAATTCATGATTACAAAATTTGAAATCACTTTTTTCTCTTAACATTTAGAACTTTAATTGATGATTCATAAAATGGATTCACCCATAGCAATCTGGCATGGTCACTTTTATTTAATCTGGCTCTTTTAAATATACCACTTTTCTTATATCATTCGAATTAATAAAAAACATAAATTTAATTTGATTAAGAAAGGATATCGTAAATGAGTAAAACAAAAACTATGACAACTATGCAATCCAATTTATCTACACTGGCATTAAACGGAATGTTTATTGCTCTAACACTACTTTCTACTGCCTATATAAATGTCAAGCTTCCTATTGCCTCAAATGGTGGCCTCATTCACTTAGGAAATATTCCTTTGTTTGTCTGTGCATTATTATTCGGAAAACGAAGTGGCGCTATCGTTGGAGCTTGTGGAATGGGATTATTTGACTTAATATCTGGGTGGGCTATATGGGCTCCCTTTACCTTTATCATTGTGGGAGCAATGGGTTATATTATTGGGTTTATTACCGAAAAGAAAAAAGGTATTTTTTATCAACTTATCGCACTTGTATTTGCTTGCCTGATAAAAGTGATTGGTTATTATGTGGCTGAGGTAATACTATACCATAATATCTATTCTCCGCTTACTTCCATTCCCGGGAATATAATTCAAGTCACTCTTGCTGCTATTATTGTTCTTCCAATACTAAATACACTGAAACGAGGTATTCAAAATGATTAAACTTATGACTCCTGGTCCTACTCAAGTAAGAGAAAACGTACGTTTATCAAGAAGTATGGAAACAACCAATCCAGATTTAGATGTAGATTTTTATAATGATTACCATGCACTCTGCAAACAAATAGGTGATATGTTACACACAAAGAACCTTGTTTACATCATGAGTGGTGAAGGAATTCTAGGGCTTGAGGCTTCCTGTGCCTCAATAACGGAACCAGGCGATAAGGTGTTGGTTCTTGATAATGGAATCTTTGGTAAAGGTTTTGGCGACTTTGTATCTATTTACGGAGGTATTCCAGTCTATTATAGCGACTCCTATGAGCATGAAATTAATGTTGAGCGTCTGGCTTCATTTTTAGAGAGTCATCATGATTTTAAATATGCAACACTTGTTCACTGTGATACACCTAGTGGAGTTCTAAATGAAATAGATAAGATTTGCCCTTTACTACATAACTATGGAATTATGACTGTCGTTGATGCCGTCTCATCTATGTTTGGTGAACCAATTGATGTTGACAAAAGCAAAATTGATATCCTCTGCGGTGCATCTCAAAAAGTCATATCTGCTCCTCCTGGATTGACATTTCTCACCGTGAGTAAATCTACTTTACATTGTATGGAAAACAGGACAACACCAATTGCATCATTTTATGCAAATATTTTAAATTTTAAAGATTATTATAAGAAAAAATGGTTTCCTTATACTATGCCTATCAGTGATATCTATGGTTTACAAACTGCAATTGAGAATATTAAGAAAGATAAAAAAATTTACCAAAGACATAAAAAAATTGCAAGTTGTGTTAGAAATGCTGTGATTTCATCCGGGTTAGAACTTTATATAAAAAGCGGTTATTCAAGTACTGTAACAGTCATAAAAGTACCTGATGTACTAAATTGTTGTGATATTTTGACTATACTTAAGGAAAAGTATCATATACTGATAGCCGGAGGCTTTGATATTCTTGAGAATAAAGTGATTCGTATCGGACACATGGGAGAGAATTGTAATATAGATGATGTAGCAGAAACATTAGATGCATTATCAAGAACATTTGAACTATTACATTATCCTTTAGAAAAAAATTTAAAAACTTCTTTTATCACATCACTTGAATCTTACGAAGAAAGTTACGTAGATACTCTTTAGCCTTACTCTTTAATCTAAGTTTGCAAAGCAAAAACTTCCATGTCCACGCACCTACAATCCCCTGGAGGTTGTTATCTAATTGGAAAGTTCTTAAAGTTACCTATACAAAAAACCCATACACTTTGTGTATGGGTTTTACTACGTGCGATAGAAGATTCGAACTCCCGACCTTCTGGTCCGTAGCCAGACGCTCTATCCAGCTGAGCTAATCGCACTTATACTAAATATGTCCTATGATACATATTGTATCAGTAAGATACAAAAGCAATAGAACGTTACTCTATTGCTTACTGCCGGCAACCGGAATCGAACCGGTACGGGAGTATAAGTCCCGCAGGATTTTAAGTCCTGTGCGTCTGCCAGTTCCGCCACGCCGGCATAACCATCTTATACTTAAACTAAAGTATTTTGGTTACTTATTATCTAAAATAAAACTTCAAATATTTTACTCTTATAATAAGTAATGGGACCAACAGGGCTCGAACCTGTGACCCTCTGCTTGTAAGGCAGATGCTCTCCCAGCTGAGCTATGATCCCATGGGTAAAACAATTTTTAATTATCAACGACCCAAATGGGACTCGAACCCACGACCTCCGCCGTGACAGGGCGGCGCTCTAACCAACTGAGCCATTGGGCCTTAAAACAATTACAATATTTCTTAAAATAATGGACCTTCGGGGACTCGAACCCAGGACCGATCGGTTATGAGCCGATTGCTCTAACCAACTGAGCTAAAGGTCCAAACTCTCTAATACTATTATTATTCTATTAGGGAAGCCGACAATCGGACTCGAACCGATAACCTGCTGATTACAAATCAGCTGCTCTGCCAATTGAGCCATGTCGGCACAAACAATATGACTCCAAGGGGATTTGAACCCCTGTTACCGCCGTGAAAGGGCGGTGTCTTAACCGCTTGACCATGGAGCCTAAGCTAAACTCCCTGAGTAGGGCTCGAACCTACAACACCACGGTTAACAGCCGTGTGCTCTACCATTGAGCTATCAAGGATTAAAGGTTATACCTTCAAAACTGCACATGAAATTCGAATAATGTATGACGACTCTCTTAGCAAGCTCTCACCTGCTAAGCTCTTTGGTCATGCCCTCGACCGATTAGTAACAGTCAGCTACATGCATTACTGCACTTCTACCTCTGTCCTATCTACCTTGTAGTCTTCAAGGGGTCTTACTAGCCTGCGCTATGGGATATCTCATCTTGAGGGGGGCTTCACGCTTAGATGCCTTCAGCGTTTATCCCTTCCGAACTTGGCTACTCTGCCATGCCTTTGGTAGACAACAGATACACCAGCGGTTCGTCCAACCCGGTCCTCTCGTACTAAGGTCAGCTCCTCTCAAATATCCTGCGCCCGTGCCGGATAGGGACCGAACTGTCTCACGACGTTCTGAACCCAGCTCGCGTACCGCTTTAATGGGCGAACAGCCCAACCCTTGGGACCTACTTCAGCCCCAGGATGCGATGAGCCGACATCGAGGTGCCAAACCACTCCGTCGATGTGAACTCTTGGGAGTGATAAGCCTGTTATCCCCAGGGTAGCTTTTATCCGTTGAGCGATGGCAATCCCACTTTATACCACCGGATCACTAAGTCCTAGTTTCCTACCTGCTCCACCCGTCGGTGTCACAGTCAAGCTCCCTTATGCCTTTGCACTCTGCGAATGGTTTCCAACCATTCTGAGGGAACCTTTGAGCGCCTCCGATACTCTTTCGGAGGCGACCGCCCCAGTCAAACTCCCCGCCTGACATTGTCCTCCCACCAGTTTATGGTGGCTAGTTAGAAATCCAATACTGCAAGGGCGGTATCCCAACAACGACTCTGGTATGACTGGCGTCATACCTTCCTAGTCTCCCGCCTATCCTGTACATGCAGTACCGAATCCCAGTATCAAACTGGAGTAAAGCTCCATGGGGTCTTTCCGTCCTGGCACGGGTAACCAGCATCTTCACTGGTACTTCAATTTCACCGGGTGCATTGTCGAGACAGTGCCCAAATCATTACGCCTTTCGTGCGGGTCGGAACTTACCCGACAAGGAATTTCGCTACCTTAGGACCGTTATAGTTACGGCCGCCGTTTACTGGGGCTTAAGTTCAAAGCTTCGCTTGCGCTAACCTCTCCCCTTAACCTTCCAGCACCGGGCAGGCGTCAGCCCATATACCTCACCTTTCGGTTTTGCATAGACCTGTGTTTTTGCTAAACAGTTGCTTGGGCCAATTCTCTGCGGCCTGGCTTTCACCAGGCACCCCTTCTCCCGAAGTTACGGGGTCATTTTGCCGAGTTCCTTAACAATGCTTCTCCCGTCGGCCTTAGGATTCTCTCCTCATCCACCTGTGTCGGTTTACGGTACGGGTACAATAAAAACAATAGCGGCTTTTCTTG
>NZ_WAGX01000001.1 GCF_008830185.1 Candidatus Galacturonatibacter soehngenii | reverse complement strand
GCTTCCCGACACCTAGTATTCATCGTTTACGGCGTGGACTACCAGGGTATCTAATCCTGTTTGCTCCCCACGCTTTCGAGCCTCAGTGTCAGTTACAGTCCAGTAAGCCGCCTTCGCCACTGGTGTTCCTCCTAATATCTACGCATTTCACCGCTACACTAGGAATTCCACTTACCTCTCCTGCACTCTAGCAACACAGTTTCCAATGCAGTCCCGGGGTTGAGCCCCGGGTTTTCACATCAGACTTGCATCGCCACCTACGCTCCCTTTACACCCAGTAAATCCGGATAACGCTTGCCCCCTACGTATTACCGCGGCTGCTGGCACGTAGTTAGCCGGGGCTTCTTAGTCAGGTACCGTCATTTTCTTTCCTGCTGATAGAAGTTTACATACCGAAATACTTCTTCCTTCACGCGGCGTTGCTGCATCAGGGTTTCCCCCATTGTGCAATATTCCCCACTGCTGCCTCCCGTAGGAGTTTGGGCCGTGTCTCAGTCCCAATGTGGCCGTTCACTCTCTCAAGCCGGCTACTGATCGTCGCCTTGGTGGGCCGTTACCTCACCAACTAGCTAATCAGACGCGGGTCCATCTTATACCGATAAATCTTTTCCAACTAGGCCATGCGGCCTCGTTGGCTTATGCGGTATTAGCAGTCGTTTCCAACTGTTATCCCCCTGTATAAGGCAGGTTACCCACGCGTTACTCACCCGTCCGCCACTCAGTCGCTTTCTCTTCCGAAGAAGAAAAAGTGCTTCGTTCGACTTGCATGTGTTAAGCACGCCGCCAGCGTTCATCCTGAGCCAGGATCAAACTCTCAATAAAAGTTTATATCCTAACGTCAAAAAGCTGCTAGCTTATTTTCCGTTAATTACTGTTTTTTAGGTCGTATCTCATCTGTTAAGATGGATACTTTGTTCTGAATTTTTCTCTTGGTTTTCTTTGAAAACCGTTGAATTTTCAAGGTTGTAATTACTATTTAATTATCAAGGTTCTTCATTCAGCTCGACTAGTTTACCATGTGAGCCAGAGTTTGTCAACTCTTTTTTTTTACTTTTTTTAGCTTCTTAAATCCCAACGGAGAAGGAGGGATTTGAACCCTCGCGCCGCTATTAACGACCTACTCCCTTTCCAGGGGAGCCCCTTCAGCCACTTGGGTACTTCTCCAAGAAAGCTAACCTTTTCAACATTAAAACCAGCTATGCTGGTTTTAATTGAACGGAGAAAGTGGGATTCGAACCCACGGTCCCTTTCGGAATCACTGGTTTTCAAGACCAGCTCCTTAAACCACTCGGACATCTCTCCATATCGTGCTTGAATATTTTACAATAATGAATTGTTTTTGTCAAGTACTTTTTTTATTTATTTTTTCTTTCTTTTTGACACTTTTGAGTTCATTTATTTGACACCTCTCCAGCGACATTTGTTATTGTAACATCTTTGTATAATAGTGTCAATCACTTTTTTTACTTTTTTTTACTATTTTTTTATATGCATAAAAGCATTCGCAATTATTAGATCAAAAGGAGTCGTAACCTTGATATTTTGATCGCTACCTTCTATTAACTTCACTCTCTGTTGAAGCATATTTTCAACTACCATCGCATCATCTGTTACATTTTCGCAGCCATTTTCAATCAGTTGTTCATAAGCTGTCTTGATTATTCCATATTCAAAGACCTGTGGTGTTTGTACATTCCATATCAAATTTCGATTTGGAGTACTAGCAATCCATTCTTCTTGATTTGCAATCTTAACTGTATCTTTTGTCTTTACTCCAACAACACATGCTTTATACTCTTTTACAGCATGATACAACTTAGTTATTATTTCTTCTTCAATAAAGGGCCTTGCTCCATCATGTATAAAAACATAATCACAGCTACTTATTTTTTGAAGTGCTTGGTATACGGAATGGTATCGCTCTTTTCCACCTTCTATTATATTGGTTACTTTCGATAAACCATATTTAGTTACAATATTAGCACGACAATACTCTATTTCATCTTTACCAGTAACTAAAATAATCTCATCAATAACCTCTGATTTCTGAAATACATTGAGGGAATAGTATACGATTGGCTTATTTTCTAACTCAATATATTGCTTTGGCACATCACTGCCCATTCGCTTTCCTTTTCCGGCTGCTAAAACAACAGCGACACACTTATTCTTTTTCATACATTCACCTATTCTAATCTTATAACTTATTAAAAGCATTAAATCATAAACCGCTACTTTTCTAGCAAGCAAATGTGAAAGAGTGTTTATAAAAATATACATTCTTTCACATTTATCCTAAGACTATATCAACCATCTTTGCTTTACAGTTTACAAAATATATCATTCTTTATTTATTCAAACTTTAAATTTGGTACTGCATTAAGATCTAATCCATGCCTTACACCCTTTTCGTATTCGTAATAAGCCGCAACACCTATCATCGCCGCGTTATCGGTACAAAATATTGGTGATGGATGATAGAACTTTAAGCCATTTGTCTCACAAGCAATTTGCATTGCATTTCTTAATGTAGCATTTGATGCCACTCCACCTGCAATTGCAAGCTTATCCATATTAAACTTCTTAGTAGCATGTATGGCTCTACTGACTAATACATCGACAACTGCCATCTGAAAGGAGGCTGCAATATCTGCTTTATTTATTTCGATTCCTTTCATCTGGCAACTATTAATATAATTTAACACCGCAGACTTTACACCACTAAAACTAAAATCATTTTCATTATCATCAATATGAGCTCTTGGAAATTTAATTGCTTCTGGATTGCCTTCTTTTGATAATTGATCAATCTTTGGCCCACCAGGGTATCCAAGTCCAATTGCCCTTGCAACTTTATCAAACGCTTCTCCTGCCGCATCATCTCTGGTTCGTCCAATTATCTCGTATTCACCATAATCCTTTACTTTTATCAAATGTGTATGTCCACCTGAAACCACCAAACACATAAAAGGTGGTTTTAGATCTGGATGCTCAATATAATTAGCTGATATATGCCCCCCTATATGGTGTACACCTACTAAATCTATTTTTTTTGCATAACTAATGGCTTTTGCTTCTGCCACTCCTACTAACAACGCTCCTACAAGACCTGGTCCATAGGTCACCCCTATTGCATCAATATCATCCAATGTTACATTTGCAGTTGAAAGTGCCTCTGTGATTACTTGGTTAATCTTTTCAATATGCTTTCTAGATGCTATTTCAGGGACAACGCCTCCATATAATTTATGAAGTTCAATTTGAGACGATATTACATTAGATAAAACCTCTCTCCCATTTCGAACTACTGCTGCTGCAGTCTCATCGCAAGAAGTCTCTATTGCTAGTACTAATTTATTTTCTTTATTCATTGTCATTTTTGTCATCTGATATACCGTTAGATGAAACACGCCATCCAAGTATCTTCCAGTAACCTTCTTCGTCCTTTCTTAATATATATTCTTCATTTACCTTGGTAAAAGTGTCCGTTTCACGAAGTGTGTATGTGGCGTTTACAACTGCATACTCTTTGTTATCTTGTTTATAATATTGTACATTATCTGTCGAATCAACTGTATAGCTCATGATAATTCTGTTTGCTTTGGAATACTCAAGCACATCTTTATTCAATTCAATTAGATAGCTTTCTGTTGGGTTATTATTATTCAGTTCTTCATCAAGGACCGTTCTTGCCTTGGTGCCTAATTGTGTGATCTGCTCATCGCTAGGGCTTTCGTTGTACAAGCATTCAAGTATCTCACTATAAAATTTAACTGCAGATTTAGGTGTATTTGTCACCGATGATATATCTTTGTCCAATATTTTATCAATTTTTGTTGTATTTACTACTTTATCGGCTTCACTAACTCCTGTTCTATTGGATAAATAAAAATAGTAACCCAAGGCAAGTCCTGCCAATATAACAATTACAACTATTTTTCGAAACTGTTTCATAAAAACAACCTCCTCCTTCGTAATACTTATACCTCTTCCTCTTCAAAAATCAGCTCTGTTGTCTTCCCATCTTTACCAGCTTTGGCATTTGGAAATATTTCTCTAACGTCGTTCATATACTCCTCTGGTCTTATAAGAGATGGGCTAAAATGTGTTAACCATAATTCTTTCACTTGTGCTTTACTTGCTAGCGTTGCCGCTTCACTAAATGTCATATGCTTATATTCGGACGCTTTTTCTTCTTTTCCTTTTTCTCCATACATGCCTTCACATATAAATAAATCAGCCTCATAGCTATAATCTACAATTGATTTGGTTGGCCTTGTATCTGTGCAGTATGAAATCTTAATCCCCTTTCTTGGATTCCCCATAACCATGGAAGGATGATAAGTACTATCTTTTTCTACAACCACTTCACCCTTTTGTAGCTTATTCCAGTATTGCTTTGGAATCCCTAAATTAATTGCCTTGTCCAATTGAAACTTTCCTGCTCGTGGTATTTCGATGCTGTATCCATAACAAATTACATTATGTTTCACTTTATATGCTTGTATGATATATCCACTGATTTCTATTTTCTCTGCTTCCTGTGATAATTCAATATATTTTATATCAAATGGTAATTCCGGAGCAATTACTCTTAATGCACTTACAACTCGTTCTAAACCTTTTGGTCCAATTAATGTTAATGGTTCTGTTCTTTCTGCATTTCCCATCGTTAACAAAAGTCCAGGCAATCCGCTAATATGATCTGCATGATAATGCGTAAAACATATTGCATCAATTGGTTTAAAGCTCCACCCCTTGTCCTTTATCGCAACCTGTGTTCCTTCGCCGCAATCAATTAAAAGACTACTACCGTTATATCTAGTCATTAATGATGTCAATTTTCTTCTTGGTAGTGGCATCATTCCGCCTGTCCCTAGTAAACATACTTCTAGCATAATATAAATCCTCTTTTTCATTTATTATCTATATTTTAACATATTTTTTTCATGCTAACAAGGATATGGATTTACATTCGTTTTCATAAAAAATAAAGTTTTATCTTTAAATGTAAAGAACATCCTATGAATTGACAAGTTAAACGCCCATTCATAGAATGCTCCATCTATTACTAAAATAATATTTATTATATTAATTCTTTTTCATTTGTTACTGCAACTGGGAGTACAAATTTCTCTGTTAACATATCATAACACTTTTCACATAAGTCGAAAGAATGTATTTGTCCATCTTTTTCGGAAAAATACCCCCAATGTTGTTCAACAGTGGCCACCCCTTCTGTAATGATTCCTTTTTCTATTTTGATTTGTTTACCACACAAATTACAATATACGCTTTTAATCTGCTGCTTATTTTGATTTATAAATCTACGCATATATTCTCCTCCCTAATATACCGTCATTGTTTTCTTCCGATACAAGCTTTCGCTTTCTCATGGCTTCGCCATTCGCTAACATATCGGGTAAAATCAAATGCTCACTTTGTTCGCGCTTGATTTTCTTCCGATACAAGCTTTCGCTTTCTCATGGCTTCGCCATTCGCTAACATATCGGGTAAAATCAAATGCTCACTTTGTTCGCGCTTGATTTTCTTCCGATATGTTATATTATACATTCTTATTGTTATTTAATATAGTGGAAATAGTTTCTGTAAATAGAAAAAAATGCTGATATTGGAGTTTTGCATTCCAAATCTGGCAGCATTTTTCGTTGTATTTATTTTGTCTGGTTTGCTATCTGGAAACCCCTTGTGGATAATACCACATGATATAGGCATCTTCTGTTGGGTTTTCGTAATAATTTTTTCGAATTCCTTCTATAGTAAAGCCAAATTTTAAATATAATTGAATTGCTGGTTCATTGCTGGTTCTTACTTCTAAGGTGTAGGCAGTAATCTGCGCCTGATTTCCAAATTCAATTAACTTCTTTAGCATTGCGGTTGCAATATGCCTTCCCCGATATTCGTTTAACACAGCCACATTATTAATATTTCCTTCATTTACAATATTAAAAAGGCCGCAATATCCAACAATTTTTTCTTCCTCACAGGCCACAAGGTAAATACTTCCTTTTTGTTCAAGGGATTGTAGTAATGCTTCTTTGGACCAGGGCATAGAAAATGTAATTTTTTCTATTTCACTTACCTGGTCAATGTCTGCTTTTGTCATCAATCGAATCTGAATCATAGTTCCCTTTCCAATCGTTCTCTTTCTGCCTGGGATAATCTTAAATAGTCTGGTTTATGCTCGGTGGCATTCTCCATTTTATTCGCCAAATAATATTGTTTTGCCAAAGCTCCTACTGCTGCTGCTCTTTGTTTATTTAGGTGGGCAGGGGCAAATGAATAATCTACCTTTATTTTTTCTTTTATCGCTGCCGCATACACTGGTATGCCATCCCCTACAAAAATAACCGTTCTACCAATTTCATTTAATTTACTTATCACTTCATCAATGGATACTGCCATCTGTTCTTCTATAATATGAAACTGTTCTTGATTAAATTCATATATCCCAGTATAAACTTGGTTTCTTTTGGCATCCATAATTGGACATATTATTTTGTCTGTTGCAAATAAATTGTAAGCCAAACCATCTACCGTTGGGACTGAAATTAGAGGTTTGTTAAGTGCTAGCCCCAATCCTTTTGCAGTTGCAGATCCAATTCTTAAACCTGTGAATGAACCTGGACCGCCTGCAATGGCAATTGCGTCAATCTCTTCCAATTTTGTATCTGTCATTTTTACAATTTCATGTATCATAGGCAGAAGTGTTTGTGAATGTGTTTTCTTATGATTAATGGTGTACTCTGCTACCATAGTATCTTCTTCTATAATTGCTGCGGAGGCCACAAGCCCTGAACTGTCTATGGCTAATATTTTCATTCTCTATCTCCCATATTTTCTACTCTTATTTTTCTGTAATCAAAGCCTTGATCCAAATCTTTCTCAATTGTTATTTCAATTATATTCTGCGGTAATATATCTTTTATAAGGTTCGCCCATTCGATTAGACAGACACCTTTTCCGTAAAAGTAATCTTCGTACCCAATCTCATCCATCTCTTCAATATCCCCGATGCGATATACGTCAAAATGATAGAGGGGTAATCTGCCTTCCTCGTATACCTGCACAATTGTGAATGTTGGACTGTTGATTGGTTCTTCAATATTAAGTCCTTTGGCAAAACCTTGTGTGAAAACGGTCTTACCTACTCCTAAATCGCCAATAAGTGAAAACACATCGCCTGGTTTGACTAATCCTCCAAGCTTTTCACCAAATTGATAAGTCTCAATTGCTGAGTATGTTTCAATTTGTAGCATTCTATTTTACTCCATTTCTATATGGTAATTATTAATTAAAATTACTTTATTTTAACTTTTACTGATTCTACATTATTTCTGATTAACTCTAATAAGCTATTATAATTATCACCAATTGCTTGTTTAGGTATAATGTTTGCTCTAACTTTGCTCATATAAATAATGATACTTCTCTTTGAATGAACCACTTTTTGGACTTCTTCCCACTTTACAGTAGCACTTTGAGTATTTTGCTTTGTCATTATGCCTTCTTTATTAAAATTATAGAAAATAGGCTCTTGAAACGCAGGAGTATTCTTTACCAGTTTATACGCTTTTGCATAAAAATTAATCGGATTAAATACGATAAAAAATATTCCGAACAAGACATACAGGTAACTTTGTCCTATCGGTACTTGTCCATAACTTAAAATCATTAATCCTATCATACCTAAACCAAAAATGATACTAAACACTCCACTCATTTTACTGTATGTATGGTACATAAAAAAATTATACATATCACCTACATCTATTTTAACCTCTACTGTAATCTCCTCCATATGAAGTACCTTCCTTTCCTATCTTTAAACATTTTGATTATAGCACAGTGAAATTTGTATGACAAGCAACAAGCCTTGATAAATCATATGATATATCAAGGCTTAAACTAGCTATCTTATTTAATTTCTTCTTAATGCTTCAATCGGACTTAGTTTTGCCGCCTTCTTGGCAGGATAAATTCCAAAGAAAATTCCCACACCAGACGAAAACAAGGTCGCTAGGGCAACGGTTGAAAAATGAACCTGAGGTGCGAATCCAAGCATTGGAAGTGAGCAGATTGCATATGCTCCCATGACTCCAATTATAATTCCAATGAGTCCGCCACATAATGTTATAATTGCTGATTCAGACAAAAATTGTAACATTATTGACTTTGTTCTGGCTCCTAGTGCCTTTCGAATACCAATTTCTCTTGTTCGTTCTGTTACAGATACCAGCATAATATTCATAACACCAATTCCACCAACCAATAATGAGATAGCGGCTACAAATATTATAAATACTGTAATTATACTTAAAACAGAAGTAATACTGCTTATTGAATCTGCTGCATTTTGCAAGCTATAGACCTCTTGGCCACGATTATTGTGTCTTCCTTCTAGTATTTTTACCATGGAGGAAACCATCTCACCTGCATTTGCAGGATTCTCAGTAATTGCATAGATTGCTCTAAAATTACTAAAGTATCCACCAAAAGAAGATTCTAAAATTGTATAAGGCATATTTATCGTAACAGATTCGGTGGAATACATAAAAGAGGAAAGCATTGCACTTGCTTCTGATCTCGTTACTCCCACTATTTGGAGATCTTGTGTCACATTATAAAGTGTGAGTTCAATACTCATTCCTATAACATCCGCCGTTCCAAAAAGCTTAATTGCATCCTTTTCAGATATTACACATACATTTCTGGCAGATAAACATTCTTCTTCCGAAAAAAACCTACCTCTTACAATTTTTTCGTTGGTCAAAAAATACTCTAAGTCAGCCGTTCCACCTGTTATTTCAGCATCAAAGTTTCCTTTGCTTCCTAAAGCTGTCCCTGAAAAATACAAAGCAGGGGAAATACCTTTTACATGCTTAACCTTTTCCTTAATTACATCAATATCATCTTGCGTAATAAAATCACTTTCTTGTGCTTTACTATCATTGATTGTAACATAGACCTGACCGCCTGCCATGCTATTAAGTTCATTGGTAATCTGAGACTGTGCTCCATTTCCTATAGCAATTATCATAATGACGGATGAAATACCAATAATAATACCAAGCATGGTAAGTAAGGAACGTCCTTTATTCGATCTTAAGTTATCAACCGCCATTTTTAAATACTCTAAAAGTTGAGTCATACGATTTCTCCTTCCTGAACAATCGTTCTAAATGCTTCTAGACTATTTTTGTGTCGGTTCAGAATCTTTTTCTGCATCCTTACTATCTGTATCTGCATTTTCTTTATCACTATTTTTTGTATCATCAGCATCTGTATTCTTTGCATCTGTATTTTCTTCAGAAACAGATGGTTCGCCATTCACTATACCTTCTGCTGGCATACTAGTAACCTTAGTACCTTCTGTTACATCAGCACTAAACTCACCTACTACTTCTTCGCCTTCCTTAATTCCTTCTTTTATTTCTATATATTCATCTGAGCTAAGTCCTGTAGTAACTGATTTCTTAACTATAATTCCATTTTCTACTACATAACAAAATGTTCCGCTTTTATCTGTATTAATGCATTCAACTGGCACTAATACCACATTTGTAGCACTTCCTACTTTAATCTTTACCTTTGCTTCAACTCCTAGATAAATATTATCATCTGGATTTTCGATATGTATTTCAGCATTGATTACCGCTGCGCCTGCTGAATTGGTTGTTGCTACTCTACTAATTTTAGAAACTTCTCCTGTATAGGAATTGCCACCTAATGTAATGTCTGCTTTTTGCCCTTCTTTTACATCTTCTAAATCATATTTAGTAAGTGCAACTGTTAATTTTACTACTTCATTACTTGCAATTGTAAACAAAGGAGTACCTTGCGCGACTGTAGCACCTTCTGCAACCTGTACATCTGTAATGATACCATTAAATTCTGCACTAACTCCTGCCTTTGCTCTATCAAGATTTGCCTTTGCCTGCTCTAATGTTAAGGAAGATACTTCAGTAGTAGCCGCTTTTTGTGTCTTTTGATTGTTGCTTAGTATCGCATTTTCTGAAGAAGATTTAATTGATTTTTGTTCTGCAAGGTTTGACTGTAGCATTGCTAATTCGTTTTGAGCAGATATCAAGTTGTTATTTAAATCTGTACTATAATTAGTGGAATCTTTAATTTTACTCTTTATGTCTTTTAATTGCTCTGTATACTTTTCAATTTTTGATGTTTTATTCGCTGTACTTGCCTCTTCTAACTTTGCTTGCACTTCAGTAAGCTTTGATTGAAGCCCTGACAAATAATTTGCTTCATCATTTAGACTCATTTGTATATGTTCAACTGCATTTTGCTGATCTTCTACCTGTTGTTCTAAAACATTCACATCTGTTGATGCATTGTGATATTTCGTTGCATTCTCGCTTGAATCTGCTAATGCCTGCGCATAATCCGCTTTACTTGCTTTGGCTTGTAATTCTTGTTGTTTATATTGATTCTCTAGCTCATTTGTATCATAGGTAACGAGTAAATCCCCCCCATGAACAGTGGAGCCTTTTTTAAGATCAAATTCTGTAATTCGAGCATTTACATCAGAATAATATGTCTTTGTTTCTTCACTTTCAACAAATCCACTCGTTGATAATACCTGTTCGATATCGCCTGTGATTGCTTTCTCCGTTTTTACAACTGGTAATACTTCTGGAGCAAACATTCTAGGAACAATCATAAGTGCTAGTATCACTACAATCACTGCACCAATCACAATTCGCTTTACTAACTTTTTATTTTTTTTCTTTGCCGGTTTTATTTCTTTTAAGTCTGTGGAAACATCATCTTTTTTCTTTTTAAACATAACTCTACCATTCCTTCCTCTATTTAATCCTCAGCAAAATGTTCATTTATGTAATCTTTTTCTATTTTACCATCTATGATTCGAATTACTCTTTTTGCTTGGTCTGCAATTTCATTATCGTGTGTGATTAGAATTACAGTTCTTCCGTCTTTATGTAAATTCTTTAATATTTTAATAATATCTTTGCTAGAAGATGAATCTAGATTACCAGTTGGTTCATCTGCCAAAATTACAGGTGGCTTTGCCGCGATTGCTCTTGCTATTGCAACTCTTTGTTGCTGTCCTCCTGACATTTCTGATGGTTTATGATCCATTCTATGTGATAATCCCACCATGTTAAGTGCTTCGATTGCCAATTGATTTCTTTCCTTTTTGCCAACTCCTCTATATATTAATGGAAGTTCCACATTTTCAATTGCAGTCAGATTGGGAATTAGATTAAATCCTTGGAATATAAATCCTATTTCTAAATTCCTGATATCAGATAACTCATCATCACTTAATTCAGATACATTTGAACCATTTAAATAATAATCTCCAGATGTTGGAACATCCAGACACCCCAATACATTCATCAAAGTCGACTTACCTGAACCGGATTGTCCTATAATAGCTACATACTCTCCTTTATCTATGCTTAAAGACACATTATCTAAGGCTCTTACTTCATTCTCACCAGGGTTATAAATTTTACAAATATTTTTAACATCTACAAGTGCGTTCATATTAGCTCCTCCTCTCTATCATCTTTTTATTTATCACTGCCTTTAACTGATATACAATCATAACATTTTATTACCAAAGTCCCTCTTTTATTTAAGAAATTACTTTTTCATATTAAAAAACACAAAAAACTCAATGTATCATTGTACTAGATACTTAATACAATAATACATTGAGTTCTATCTGTCAATATGAAATGTAATTTTTACCAAAAATTAATAAAACCTTAAATTTTTCGCAAAGTTTACTTTAATACAATACTTATCTTCTTATAGATAAGGATAACAACGAGCGAAACAACAACTCCTTTTAATAGATTAAATGGGACAACTGCAAATAATACAAACGTTGCTAGATTAGTGATCAAGTGATTTACTGCGGAGCCCATTTCTACCAAAGCGCTAATTGGCATTCCAAATGCTGTCGCATAAACAGGCAATAATAGATACGCATTTAAAAATCCACCTACAATTGTCATAAATATTGTTCCTGTTATCATTCCAACGATTGCGCTCTTTTTATTCCTATATTTTTTATAAATAATTGCACTCGGAACGACGAAGGCACAACCAATTAAGAAATTTGCAAATTCACCTACACCAGCAGTTAAACTACCTGTTATCACTAAATTTAATGCTATTTTTATCAATTCAATAATCACTCCTGCAATCGGTCCCATTGCAAATGCTCCAATTAGTACAGGAACTTCACTTAAATCAATCTTATAGAAACTTGGAGCAAAAAACAAGGGAATCTCAAATAGCATTAGAATTACAGATACTGCCGATAACATGGCTATCTGTACCATTTTTCTTACTTTGATTGACGTTTGATGATTCGTCATTGATGTTGTGTTGTTACTCATAAATCATTCTCCTTTTCTGATAAAGGAAATTCCAAGGTCTATCTGCTTTTATTTATTAGAATATAGTTTCTTTATTCACGCCTTTGCGAACCTCTTGGAGGATTTTGTAAATAGGGAAGTTTGAAACTTTTCTATTATACAAAAAAATACCCTCAAAAAAATTCGAGGGTATAAAAAGTTATTATTCCAATGAAATAAAAGCTATCTTCTCTCATCCAGACTATACTGTCGGTGTAGGATTCTCACCTTACTCAACTGCCAAAGCAGCTCACGGACTTGCCACATATGTGTATCACCGTCGGTCGGGAATTTGCTCTATGCATCACCCTGCCCCGAAGAATTTCCGTATTTAATTTACAGCTTAATACTACTTCTATTTTACTTATTTGTCAACTTTATTTTTAAGAAAGTTTTTTATCTTCTTTCTCTTTGTATGAAACGAACCCTTTATCTTTATTTTGTCACTATTTTGATACTTTAATACAAGCTTTTCTTTCCATTCCATACCTAGTACCAACAACGTTTTCATATTCCAGGTTCTATGACGATAGCGATAAATGATATATGCGAATAATATAATGGCTGGTATCAACAAAAAAATAAATTTTAATAGTAAAAGAGTTGCTAAGATATCTTCATAACCTCTTGCTATATTCTCCCAGTATGGATATACAATTGCTTTGTGATTCATAGATCGTATCCCATATTCAGATAACACCTTCAATAAGGAAAACATAGAATATCGTTTTGAATTTTCTACTACCTGAAAGCTTAATTCATCGATGCCTATTTTCTCTTTTATGGTAGTGAGTGCAAAACCAGAAATCGGATTTGGCATAACAATCTCATATGCATTTATTCCCTTTGAAGTCCCATATTTACTTAAGCTGTCATAGGATACATAAAACGTTACCTTATCATTTCCAGCTTTGTCATTCATTCGTCCAGAGCCTCTTTCCACTACTCCGCGAACGATATGAGGAACACCTTTGATTACAACCTGCATTCCTGCAACATCACTTGAGCCGAACAATTGCCATGCTCCGTCTTCATCTAAAATGATATAATCTTTCATTAAATCTTCATCTGAAAAGTAAGAGCCGCTTACTAACTTTAATGGATGAAACAAGAAGAAGTCTCCTCCCACTCCAATTGCCGTCGAAGTAACGGAGGTTTTACCGCTTTCTACGGTTAATTCTCCTCTTGCACTATAAGCATCTACCCAAAGTCTTTCGCTCTCTTTTTCTTTTGAAATTGATATCTCTATTAATGCTGCATCTACCGCGTGCTCTAGATTGGTCAACTGCTGAGTAGTAATCTGTGCATTTTCAGAAATAAAACAACTTACTTGCGCTGACTTTCCAGAAGAATCCCATCGCTTCGCCATTTGTTGTGTTGACAATGAGTTTTTCAAGTGAAGCGATAGAATTTGAACCACAAGAAACAGAAACAAGGAAATAGCAACAACAATAGAAAGTATTATCTGTTTCCTTGTAATTTTCTCAGTGAAGCCCTTTAATTTTTTCATCACGACTCACTCTCCTTAATTATCAGCCAGTCTGACTTGTTTTCCTGCTTCTACTGGTTTTGTTGCCGTAGTTATTACATATTCATAACCATATAATGCTCCTGATACCGCTGTTTGTGTATCATCAGAAGCTAACACTTCTACATCTACCCTTGTTGCTATGTATCGATTACCAAGTGGACTATTTTTTGATTCTACGGTTAATATAAACTTACCATTTTTATCTTCTCTAATGGAGCTGCTTGGAACAATCAAATCATAATTGGCGCTCTTGTTTCCAACTGATATATTTAGCTGCTGTCCTTCTTGGATTTCTCCTGTCACGTCAAAGGTTAATAATTTATTCTTTCCACCACTTTCTGGATCTGGCTTGATTCCAGCTAATGTAACAGTTACACCTTCATAGTTCCATGAATCTTGAATCTCAGCTTTATCTCCAACTTTAACGTTTTTGGATTGTTGATCGGATACAGAAATACTCATAGAATATCCTTTTTCCGCTACTTGAATGACAGCCATTGCTTCATCTGGAGTCGTGGTCTCACCTGCTGTTTTATTGATGGTTGTAATTGTTCCAGCAACAGGTGCTTCAATTGTCGCCCCAATCGCTTTGCTACGAAGCTTCTCAACCAATTCTTGTTGATCTTTTATTTTCTCATTTTGTCCACCTAAATCAACTTCTTCTAGGACTTTCTTTAATATTTCTTCTTGATTTTTCTGTGCATCTGTTAAATCTGCATTTGCCTGTGTTAATTGTGAATTTGCTTCAATGAGCTGGCTGTTTAAATCTGCTAGTTCGTTTTTGTTTTTATTTGTTTCACTTTTAAGATTACTATTAGCTTTATCTAAGGCTTTTTGATACTTGTCAACTTTTTCAGCCGCTTTATCATAGTTCTCCAAAACTTTTCTTTTACTTAATATATTTTCATTTTCCTTTTGTATTTGTGACAATGTAGTCTTACGACTTGACGCTTCTGTTTCCAATGCTTTATTAGTTGGATCATTATCCCACTTTTTTTTGGCTTCATCATATAACTGTTGAGCTTCATCAAGAGCTGCTTTTGCCTTTTCATATGATTTTCTAACCCTTTTAACAGTAGCGTTTTCAATTCCCATTGTTACATTAATTTCCGCTTCAGCTAAATTAGATTTTGCTTCTTCAAGTTTAGACTGTGCCTTCTCAACTGCCGCTTCTTCATCAGAAGTATCTACTACTTCGTTATTGAGCAAATCAATCTGCTTTTGAACAGATGCTACCTCTGCCGTCCAGTTTGCCACATTATCTTCAGCCGCTTTTACTGCATTTTTAGCAGATTCTACTTGTTTTTGCATGGTAGACATATCCGTAAGCTGACCATTTTCAATCTGGTTCACTTTATTAAGAGAAGTATCTCCGTTTAAGATTGCCTTTTGATAATCCAATACCAACTGTGACAACGTAGCTTCTGCCTCTTTTAGTTCCGTACTGTCACTATCTTCTAATTCAAAAAGCACAGCTCCCTTTTCTACTGTATCACCTTTTTTTACTGCAACCGCCTTTATAACGCGGCTCTCTTTGATTGATACATTATAAGGTTCGCTCACACTTACAGCACCCGTTCCACGAACCTTTGTTGTAATTGAACCTGATGTGACTGTCTGTGTCGCCACCTCTGGAAGCGAATAGTTCATAAATGTATTGGAGAAAAAGGTCAAAACCAGCATTACTGATAAAAATATGATTGCCGCATTTTTTACCCATTCTCTTCTCTTTCTTGCAGTTTCGTTCATCTTAATCTCGTCCTCTCTTATCCCTTAATTCCACCTTGATAGGTAATACCTTCAACTAAATAATCTTCACCATATAAAAATACCAATAGACACGGCACCATATATATTGTGGCAACCGCAAAAGCCAATCCAATTTCTCCACTGTTAATCTTGGATAAAAAAATGGATAAAGGATGCATCTCTGGATCTGATAGTAATATTAAAGGTTGTTCCACCATGTTCCAATAATCAATAAAAACCAAAATTGCTACTGAGCATAATGCTCCTTTACATAGAGGCATACATATTTTACGAAATATCTGCCATTCTCCAGCGCCGTCAATTTGTGCCGCCTCTATCACACCCTTTGGTATTCTTCTCATAAACTTGGTAAGTAAGAATACTGCAAAGGGAGAGAAAATACCAGGTAGCCATATTGACCACTTTGTATTGATAATATGTAACCAACTAGATACTAGATAGTTTGGAACTAATGTAACCTGATAAGGCATCAGCATTAAAATAATATACATAAAAAATACTATTTCTTTTAGCCTTCCTTTTAATCTTGTAAATCCATAAGAGGTAAGGGAAGCTACGCCCAATTGGAATACCATAATTGGTACAACTAAGATTACCGAATTCCAGAATTTCAACAGATATTCAGGACTTTTTAAAAGCACTGTTATGTACTGGCTAAAAGAAACCATATCAGGAATAAACTTTAAGTTAACTTTCTCAGAAATAAATACTTTTCCACCCTTTTCATTTGTCTCAAATATTGCTCCATAATTAGATGATATTTCTGAGGCCGACATAAATGAGTTACATATGGTTAGTATGATAGGCATTAGAAATAATATGGCGATGATTGCAGCTACGATTGTTGCAATGTATAATCTAATTCGTTTCTCTTTCATTCCTCCATATCCTTTCCAAAACGATTCTCCGTTATAAATAAAGCTCCAATTATTATTATCATAAAGATTGACATAATAATAGCTGCTGCTGATAGCTTCTGATAATCCAAACTTCTAAACGTATTATTCATAAAATGCTGAAGCATATATAAAGTATCATATGGATAATCGCTGGTAAGAAGATAGATTTCACGAAATACCTTAAAAGAACTTATCAAGGACAAAATAGTAACAAATAAAATAGTTGAAGACAAATATCTTATCTTAATATTGATAAAAACCTGCCAAGGAGAAGCACTCTCTAATACCGCTACTTCCAGAATATCTTTTGGTATACTACTGATTGCCGCCATAAAAAGTATCATATTATATCCAAGGTTTTTCCATAAAAATAAAATAATAATTACTACCTGTGCATAGCTTGATTTAAACCAATCAATTTTACTGATACCAAATATAGATAAAACATCATTCATCGCTCCGTTGTAATGAAAGATTACTTGAAATATTAATACAACAGAAGCAACCGGTACCATCATAGGCGTCAAAAAGAAGGTACGAAATTGACTTCGGTACGGTATTTTATGGTCTAAAAGCATAGCTAATCCAAGTGACAAAAGAACTGCAAGTGGAACCGCAACCATAGAAAATTTGAGTGTATTCATAGCTGCAAGCTGAAAAGCTCCATTGCTAAACACATTAATAAAATTATCAAAAAACACAAACTCATTATTGATTGGATTATCCACCATGGAATAATAAAATACTACGATAAAAGGAAGGATGAAGAATATGGAAACGCCAGTCAAACTTGGAGCCATATATAGCCCCAAACTCAATCGGCGTCTTTGCTTCATATCAAAGGAAACACGTTTGTGTTTCCTTTGATTAATTTTTTTATGTTCATGAAGTTCTTTGCTTTGCATATTTTTAAATTTTGCATTTCTTTGTTTACCAAGTAACTTCATCGTATACCACCTTATCTATTTTCATTTACATAAATTTGCACTCTGCTTTGTATTACACTTGCAACATCTTGTGCAGACTTTTGCCCTGCGAAGAAAGCTGCTGCTTCTTCTGAGATAATCTTATACATCTCATCATTATATTCATATACAGAATCTGCATTATCAATTAAATTCTTCACTTTATCTACTTGCTCTTGTGTTGCCTCATATACATCAAAGTTAAAATCATCATATCCCCAAGAAGTCTTCATAGTTTTAACTTGATTTCCTGATTCATCTGTATAAAACTCAGGTTCCATTGCCTTTTTAAATACATCATCTAATGCATACTGCAACACTGGGAATCCCCACATATTATCTTTAGTCTGATATTCAGGTGTTAAAAATGTTCGAATAAATTCCCATGCACCTTCTTTATTTTTTGACTTGGAGGAAATTCCAAGTAATACATCACTTGCTGATATGGAAGAACCAGTACCTGAACTAGATGGATATCCAATAAACGTAATCGGTTCACCAAACATAGCTTCATACATTTGATAAGAGGCAACATCACTGACGTTTGTCATCATTAGTAAAAGTTGACCATTCCTAATCTTTGTAGGCATACTTGGAGCACTTTCATCATAAGCATATTCACTATCGCTACTAAATCTATTAGAAAATTCTAAAACCTTAATAAAGTTTTCCGTATCAAAAGAGCATTTACCTGTGCTCCAGTCAACATAATCTGTTAAACCGTAAGTGCATAAAGAATAAAGAATACTTTCTTTTGTAGCATAACTAAATACCTCAGTACCTTCTGGCTTACTATTTACTAACGCCATTAATTCTTCCAAAGTCCAACCCATGTCACTTCCTACATCAGAAGCTTTTCCAATGATAGTATTGATTGAAAAAGTAGGCATGGCCGCATACAATTTTCCATCTCTTTCATATGCTTTGAATACACTTTGAACATAATTTTCTTTTTTAAGTTCGCTATCCTTATCAAAAAGAGGATAGAGATCTTCTAAAATTCCTTTTTCTATATATTGATTTACACTCCCATTTGATAAATCAATGATATCTGGTGCATTTCCAGATACAATGTCTGAATTCAATTGTGCCATGCCTGCTTCATAATCATCTGAAATATATTCTTTTGGCTGAATGCGATATTTATCATGTGTCTTATTAAAGTTGATAATTGCTGAGCGGACATTTGAGCTTAGATAAAGACCGCC
Organism: Candidatus Galacturonatibacter soehngenii; assembly: GCF_008830185.1. GTDB lineage: Bacteria > Bacillota > Clostridia > Lachnospirales > Lachnospiraceae > Lachnotalea > Lachnotalea soehngenii. Next base: position 4,973 of record NZ_WAGX01000001.1, on the reverse strand, counting down.
ATATGTAATTATTGTTTTTTGAGCCACTTCAGAAGATTTGGTTTTTGTTAAATAAACGATATCTGATTTGGTATTCTCCCCGCTCCAATCTCTTGTTACCGCAAAAATTCTTCCATCTTCCAAGCCTACTATAGCAGCAAGGGAATTACTGTCTATGTCACAATCAATCCAATTAAGAATTTCTTTTTTCTCTTGTGTATCAAGGTCGTATTCATACAATGTATTACCTGAATTAACTAGGAATCCTTTTTCTACACCTTTTAACAAACTTAAGTTTCCATAAAGGTCTGGTACATTTTCAAAGCTTGCACCAAGTGCTTTACTCGTTTTATCAATCTCACGTAAGACTACTTTATCTTGCTCATATACACAAACAACCACTTTTCCTTCTTTGCTTGTTCCCATTGCTGATATGTAGCTATCTGTACTGATTGTAAATAACTCATTTCCAGAATTATCTAAAACCCAAATCTTGGAATCACCATTTGATAAATAAATATTTCCTTCATCATCAAGGGTTAGATATTGAATATACATTCCAAATTCCCCTGTATCCTTCATCACTTCTTCCAGATTTTTTGCCATGAGTTCTTTGCCATCTTTATCGAATTTTTTTAATGTTACTACTTGTGTATAATCCTCTGGATTCTCACCTTGTATAGAGGATGAGATAACAACAACTAGATTTCCATCTTTATCTACATTCATCATTGAAACATTTTCGTCTTGAGTAAGTTCTATCGGTAATACCTTTGATTCTGTCTGACCGATTTCCAATGCTTTAATAGATGAAGAAGTCGTTTCTGTCGCTTCGTCATATGACCAAGTAGTGTAATAAATCATATTATTACTAACTACCAGATTACTTAAATCATCCTTTTCAGATATTTCTTGATATTCTGGAACATATACAAATTCTTTTTGGTCTTTGACTGATGTACTTGTTTCTTTTTTACCACATGCTGTTAATGATACGCACATAGCAATAGCCACGCCTAGTAAAGTTAGCTTTTTATAAAATCTTTTCATACGATTCTCCCTTATTCATTTTAATTAACTATCTTATTAGATAATACAACGTTTTCACAAATTATTCTTTAAATATTCCTTACTCTTTCCTTAAAATATTGCAAGAAGTGTCGACAAAAAGGAGTTTTGGCACAAGTTTTACTTGTATTTTACTCCTTTTATAAGCGAAACATTAATAACATATCATGTAATTCATATGATTTTTTCTTTAAACTTTCACTGTTATATTGTATATCGGATGCTAATACCAAATTGTTTTGTATCACATTTGATACAGAATCAATAACATCTTCTAACTTTTTTAGTTTGTTTATTTGAAGCTTGGATGTATCAAAAGCATGGATAGACTTTTTTGTCACTTCTTCCACCGTTGTCTTGACAAATTCTAGACTTTCATTGATTTCCTTCACCTTTTTATTGCCTACATATACCATTTGATTGCTTTTGTCGATGAGGTTCTTAGTTCGAATGGCTGCTATACTAGTACTTTCAGCTAATTTCTTTATTTCAGCTGCTACTACTCCAAATCCATTCCCTGCATTACCCGCTCTCGCTGCTTCAATTGCAGCATTTAACGAAAGTAGATTAGTTTGTTCTGCAATTGCTTCAATCATGGTAATAATCTCAAATATCTGGTCAGAGGAATTTAGCGTCTCTGTCATTGCATCAACCAGCTCGTTCATTTTTTCTTCATTGGATTCTAGCAATCGTTTTACATTATTGCTATCTTGATAGATTTCTTTTGTATCCATTGCATTTATTTCTATATCATTTCCAATTACTTTTAGATAGGTCAATAACTCTTTCATTTTTGCCGCTTGCAGATTTGAATCCTGAAGCATATTGTCTGCAATTTCATTCGTTGCCTTTGCACTTTCGGTAAGAAGCTTGCTTGTATTCACCATTGATTCTAATACATTATGTAAAACCCGAATAATTTCTTTCATGGATTGTTCGATTGGTTTGAACATTCCCTTATATTCCATATCAACCAAAACGGAAAAATTCTTTTGAGATAACTCTCCTAATACTTTGTCAATATTGGAAATATATCTTTTTAACTCTTCTTTGGTATTTGTTACACTATTTGCTAATATTCCTAATTCATTATGCGATTGATAATGTAATTCAAAATCCAAGTTCCCCTGATACACTTCTTCCATCGCGCATCCTACTTCTTCAAGTGGAACCTGAATGCTCCTTATGACTTTACTCGCTTTTATCATTGAATATCTTATAATGATTCCTATTAATGATACTGTAAATATTAGTAAACTTACAATTCCTTTTTCTACTGTTCGAATCGTTTGCTCAAGCTTTTGATTCGTTTGTTCTGTTACTGATACAAATATATTATCTATATCCTGCATTTTAACAAAGTAATTATCTTCTAGCAATTCAATTGCATCCTGCTTTCTTTCCTGACTACTTAATAAAATTGCTTGCCCTCGATAAGTAAAAGCTTCCTGTTGTATTTTTTTGATGTCTGCCATATCTTTCTTATATTCAGGCTTAATCTTCACAATTAGATTTAAATATTTTTGAAGTTGAATATCGTATTCATTCGCTTCTTCATTAAATTGCTTTTGTTGTTCTTCCTCTTGAGCCAAACACATTTTGTATATTGTATTTTGTACATACAGACTGGTATTTCTTGCTGTATTGATATAGCTTACAAAAGATAAGCTATTATTTTCCAACTTTCGATAGTTATAATACATTCCTGTAATTGAAAAAAACATGAAAACATAAACAATAAAAGATAGTATCATTATAGTCCTAAAACCTTTTTTCAAATCTTTTTCAACTGAATCCTTAGATATTTGTTCGCCCATAGTTTTCCTCCATTTAACTAATCTTGGCATAGTATAGCAATCGATTGTTAAATTGAAGTGTGATTTATGTAAAACTACTGCTAAAACATTCTCTATCCTAATATCTTACCCCAAAACTGCGTATAAGCTTGTTTAAATTCTTTTTCTTTGTACTTACTAATTGGAACTTTTTCATTATTTTGCATTATAATTTCTACTTTGTTAAAAGTTTTAACTTTCTTTAAATTAATCAGATAGCTTCTATGTATTCGAACAAAACTAGATTTACTAAGCTTAGTCTCTATATTTTTCAGAGAATCAATTGTAGTAATCGGTTTATTATGTAAATGATAAATTAGTTTGTGTCCATATACTTCAATAAACAGTATGTCATCTTCTTCCAAATGGTAAGTCTCATTTTTATACTCTACTATAATTGGAGTAACATATTTTTCTTCTACCCATTTAATACTCTCTTTAAACTGTTCCGCAAATTCTTCGTAACTTAGTGGCTTAATTAAATATCGAAAAGCTTCCGCCTTATAACCATCCATTACGTATGCCTCCGAAACGGTTAAAAACCACATAATTACTTTTTGATTCTTCTTACGTATCTCCAATGCTGTCTCGATACCGTTCATACCCTCCATCTCGATGTCAAGGATGATAATCTTATAATCGTCTGTATATTGCTCAAGCAACTCGATTCCGCTATTAAAAGAACTCACTTTACATCTTGTATCATTGTCATGACTGTAACGTTCTATGAATTCTTTCAACTGATTGCAAAAAATCTTATTATCATCACAAATTGCAATATTTATCTTCATAAGTGTTCCCTCTTTATAATGTATTTTGATAGGCAATTGGTATCATTATGATTAATAAAAATTCTTTCTTTTCCTTGTCTATGCTTATTTCCACATTACCATTATATTTTGAAGCTGCCATTCTTAGGCTCTGCATTCCGATTCCATGCTTTGCTTTATTCTTTTTGCTGGTAATCAACTCACCCTTTTCATTCAAAACTGGTTCATTCTCATAGTTATTCTTTACCGTTATAATGATAGCGGCCTCATTTTTGATTGTCTTTACTTGAATATAACGTTCTCCACTACATTGTCTGCAAGCTTCCATCGCATTATCAAAACTATTAGTCAATATGGCACATAAATCTAACATATCAATATCATTTAAACTATTCTTTTGTATCATTATTTTTGTTTTTATGTTGTTTACTTTTGCTGCATTGCATTTTTCATAAAAAATTATATCTGCAAGTTGATTGCCTGTGTCATAGAATTCATCATATCCTTTTACCGCCTCTAAACATCTTTGAAGATAATCCTCAGATGAACCAGACTGCTCATTGCTTAAGCCTTGAATGGCTAACAAATGATTCTTTAAATCATGATACATTTTTCTTACATTTACATTTTCTTGTTCTAAGGCGGCATAATAATCATATTGTCCTTGGTTGTAGAATTGTATCTTCATCGCTTCTTGTTCAACGTTTCTTTTTCTTACATAGCTTTCAAAAACACTATAAAACACAATGTAGGATGCTAGAATTAAGATTGAAACTATTATCAAATAAAAAGATGAAACTTTATATGTCGATATATTATAGTATGAAAATTCTATTACCATTAACAAACAGGCGATTCCAGAAATTCCTTGAAGCATCAAAATAAGAACTTCGGACATAGAGTATCGATTCGTTTCCTTACCAAATCTCTTTACAAAAATTGAAACCATCATTATATTAATAGCTTTTGATAACATAATTCCTTGCATTGCAATTACATAGTTGCTCAATATTTCTTGAACATTAACTGGACCATGGCTTATAGATAAAACTCCAATTGCCAAGCTATCACTGATAGCTGCACACAAAGCAAAAATACCTTTATATACAAATATATTTTTCCATGACGCATCTAAAAAAGTGTCTTCGACACTTCAACTCCCCTCCCCCTCAATCTTGAGGGGATTTAGGGGGTTTTCTTTTTGCTACAAATCCTTCATAATAATCTTATGAGCAACATACTTCAGGATATATTTAAAGATAACTATGAAAGAATGATTTATACTTTACACCCTCGCAAGTCGGTCATTGAAAATGTTAAT